>DASTCY010000022.1:0-103442 GCA_035710725.1 Candidatus Sulfotelmatobacter sp.
AGATTGTAGTCGAATTACGAGCTTTGGTCTGCAAAGTCAAAGGCTTTCTGAGAGAGCGAAATGGCGCTTTTACAAAATCCAAAGCGTCGGCGGACAGTTCTCGATCAAATTCGCTTGACAACGCAGAGCGTCGTTAGAGACAGGATGACATCGAATTTGATGGCGACTTCAGATTGAATGGCTTAGGATCTCGCTAGCCGACGGCGCTATCACTCGTACGCCAGCGCGTCGATCGGATCTCTTTGCGCCGCTTTGTAAGCGGGATATAGCGCGCCTGCGGTCGCGCCCACAATCGCAATGATCGTGGCGCGAATGATCCATTCGGTGCTCTTATCGATGCGCACCAGCGGCCAGCGATGCTGGATTCCAAGCCGCGCGAGCAGGCTGACCGCGATGCCGACCGCGATCCCCGCGGCGGCCAGCAGAACGGTCTCGCGCAAGACCACGCTGACAATGTAGAACTTCGACGCGCCAATCGACTTCAGGATCCCAATCTCCCGCGTGCGTTCCATCACGGCGGTGTACATCGATTGAAAAATCACCAGGAACCCGATGACCAGACTCACCCCAATGACCACGCCGATGAAAGGCCGAAAGCCGGGCAGATTGCTCGGCGTCATCATGCTCAGATACTCCTGCATGGATCGGACGGTGTAATTCTCCATGCCAGGCTGCTTCTTCACCGCTTCGACCACGGCATCGGTGTTGGCCGGATCGTCCAGCTTCATGTAAAAAACCGAGGCCTTACCTGGCGCTCCAATCATTTCCTGCATGGTTTCCATCGGAACAAATTTGCGTGCGCCCCGCCCATTCTCGACGATTCCGCATACTTGGAAGCGCCGAGTTAGGATGTCCATACTGTCGCCGACTTTGACATGGCGCTGTCGTGCAATGTAGTCATCGACCAGCACATCGTCGGGACCACGAAATGGACCCCCGGCCAGATAGCGAAATGGTCCACCAAGCGCCTCGAAGCTATTGATATCGATGCCATCGATGACCTCGACTCCGCTCCCGGTGGCAATTTGCCAGACCACTGGACTCACGACTTTTACGTGGGGCATTCGGCGCAGGACGTCAGCCACCTTCACAGAAACCGGCGCACCGCTGATCGCCGAGAAGAAGGAAGATCCCGGCGGCTGCACGATCACATCAAAGCCGATGCCTGCGTTGCGAGTCTTGGTATCGTTCATGATGCCGTAGCACAGCCCGACAATCAGCAGAATCAGCGTGACCTCAAGCGCGATGGCCACAATGCTGATCAGCGACCGGATCGGCCGGTGCACCAGGTTCGCCACTACCATTTTGTTGATCATGGGAAAGTAAGCAATCAGCGGTCGGCAATCAGCATTCAGCCCTTACTCGTTCTGTATCCACCTTCCGCATGAGGGCTGACAGCATACGTTTCACTTCGGTCACTGCATAGTTCAACATCTGATACACGGAGTCGTCGAGAAAATGAAGATCATGAGCAAGTAAGAAATGATATTCCAACTCGCTTGCGGAACTTGAAGCGATTCCCAGGAATCTTCCGAACTCGGCATTGCTCCGCTTCCCGCAGCCTTCCGCGATGTTGGCCGGAATTGAAGCAGCAGAGCGGCGGATCTGACTGGTCAAGCCATAAAGCTCTGGCTTTGGAAACACGGCGGTAGCCTCATAGGCAGCTAACGTCAGCAAGTGTGCTTTCCTCCAAACCAGGAGGTTTCTGAAATCCTTCATTGTGGCACTCCGATACAAGACTCTTTGAAATGCATCGTAATGCCGCGGGTTCTTAAGCTCAATGAAGACGATCACTCGCCTGGCTGATACCTGCCATCGCTTTCCAAACTGGGAATTTGTTGAGCGCTGACTGCTGACTGCTGATTGCTGATTGCTGAACGCTGATTGCTGAACGCTGAACGCTGACTCCTGACCCTATCTTTTCCGATTCACTTCCACCACCGGGGCCGCACTCGAATTCGGCTGCGGACGATCCAGATGCTCTACCTCCGCGCCCGGCGGCGCCGCCAGCGTAAATTGCTCATCCGTGAGAGGCTTGTTGATCTCCATTTTGAGCACGTTCATCTTGATGTCGTACTCTTCCATGGGACGATAAATTTCCAAGCGGGAGGCAAAGCTGACGCCATTGTAATCCTTGTAGCTGGCGTAGCGGGCATCGGTGACTAGCCGGCCCTCGTCGTCATAGATATATTGCCGGGTCGGATGAAGGTCGGTGCGGCTGAAAACGATCTTGCGCGAGAGCCGCGCGTCATTATTGCCAACTTTGCGAATCACCACTAACTCATAATCGTCCTGCAGAATGGCGTGACCCTTGGGATCGTGCAGGATTTCGTAGCTGCTCTCCAAAACGGCAATTTCCTGGTCCGGGTCGATCGGGCGGATCAACAGCGCCTCATAAATATTCTGCGGACGAATGTTTTCCATCGGCCGGTCTGGCTTCAGAGTCTGAATCTCGTTGTTGCCCACTACAAACCGGTTCTTGGGCGGTATCCAGAGCTTGAAATCCTGGCCGTTGCTGACCATGTCAAAAGCCGTCGTGCGCACGATCGGCATCAGTCCGATCATGTGCAGCATGGCAGGCTTGCGGGCCAGCACATAGCCGCGAATCTCCTTATAGTCGGTGATGTGGCCTTCTTTGGCCCCACCCGCCGAAGTGTCAATATCGACAGTGGCTTGTAGGGAGTGGATCTTCTCGGCCTGATTGTTGACGGCAGAAATCAGCTCCTGCTGAGTGGCCTCCAGCAACGGAGCTTTCGAATACTCCTGCTCGACTGGACGTGTGCGGAAAAGGCAACCCGTAGTCGAAAGCAGCAGAGGAAGAAGAATTAAGACCCACCCGGACAGACTGCGTTTCATGCGTTGTTAGATGAATCTCCTATTACTACGGTTCATGCGTTGTCAGATGAAGTCCTAATCCCCTCAGTATACCGCGTTCCAAGCGGTCAAGCGGGCTGGCGATGGCCTTAGGCGTCAACCGCGCCGGAAATTCTGTAAAGTGTTCTTTCTGCTGTAGATTGACGTGACTTGCGTACCTAAGTAGCTCATCAGCGGTATGTATCACTGTGGTTCCAGCCGTTATGATGAAGCCGTGCGACGTCTGTTATGGATCGTTCTGTTTGCGGTGCTGGCTGTTGCGGGCTGGCTGGCGTGGGCGATGTTCACGCCTCTGGCTCCGTCGCAGACAGCGTTTGTCCTGCTGCGCCCCGGATACTCGACGCACCGCATCGCCGCCGAGCTCAAATCGGCGGGAGTCATTCGCAGCGAAAGGGCCTTCGTCCTCTGGCACTATCTGCATCGCCGTCGCTCGCTCAAGGCTGGCGAATACAGGTTCGAGAAGGCCGCAAGTATTAAAGATGTTCACCGCCGACTCGCCCGCGGCGACGTCTACTTCCATACTGTCGTGATCCCCGAAGGTTTTACGATGTTCGATATCGCCCGCACGATTGAAGCGGCAGGGCTCGGGCCTGCTGGAGACTTCCTGAAAGTCGCGCAATCGGATACTGGACTGATCTCCGACATCGCTCCCAGCGCTCGCTCGCTTGAGGGCTATTTATTCCCCGACACGTACGAATTCACACGCCTGATGACCATGCAGCAAATGGCCGCAACGATGGTTTGTCAATTCCGTATTGTCGCGCAACAGATTGGCTTGACAGGCGCGTTTAACGTTCCAGACGGACCGCTCAGTGCGGAGCAATTCTGCAAGGTTGTACACGACGCGGGGGGAATACGCTTGGTAAGTGAAGTTGGTACCCCGCCCTTTCCACCGCCTCAGAGCGTGTTCGAGCGCACTGTCATCATGGCCTCGATCGTGGAAAAAGAAACCGCTGTCCCCGAAGAGCGTCCTCTGGTCGCCAGCGTCTATTACAACCGGCTGAACAAGAACATCGCGCTCGATGCCGACCCTAGCATCATCTATGCAGAGCTGCTCTCGGGAACCTACCAAGGTGCTTTGCATCATGCTGATATGCAATTCAGCTCGCCGTACAACACTTATCGGCATGCCGGATTGCCTCCGGGACCGATCGGCAATCCTGGAAAAAGTGCGCTTGAAGCAGCCATGCATCCGGCGCAAAGCGACTACTACTATTTTGTGGCCGACGCGCAAGGACACCATCGCTTTGCCCGCACGATCGAAGAACACAACAAAAACGTGATCGCATATCGCAAGGCCATGCGGGGACGTTAGTCGACGCCCGCTCTCCACGTTCCCACCAAACTCTTCGTTGACAACCGTTTGCAGGCTCCTGTATCGTAAAGACTTTGGTAGTGGTGTGGTTGCCCGCCGGATGGCCTGGCGTCTTCGCCGGTGAAATCAAAGAGCGGTCTTCTTTCGCAAGCTTTTTTCAATCTGGGAGAGTTCCGATGTCAACCTATTTCCCCAAAGAGGGGGAAATTGTGCGCAAGTGGTACGTCGTGGATGCGAACGGGCAGACGCTCGGACGGCTGGCCTCGCAGGTTTCGCGCATCCTGATGGGCAAAGAGAATCCGCGGTACACGCCCTTTCTCGACACCGGCGATCACGTAATCGTCATTAACGCCGAGAAGGTGCGGACGACCGGCGCGAAAGCCGAGCAGAAGGTATATCAGCATTACACCGGGTATCCTGGCGGATTGCGCACTGAAGAGTTCAAGAAGCGCACGGCTCGGCGTCCCGAAGCAATCATTGAGGACGCGGTAAAGCGCATGCTGCCCAAGACGAAGCTGGGGCGGCACATGATTTCGAAGTTGAAAATTTACAAGGGCGACAAGCATCCGCACGAGGCGCAGCAACCGCAAGAGCGCGCGCTGGAAGCGAGAGCTTAAGCATCCCACCTCTCGCAAACGAGGCGAGAACGTGGAACAGCTTCCGGGATTGCTGGTACGCGCGAGATCCTTCGCTCCGCCTGAAGAGCGGCTGCGCTCAGGATGACGCAAAGTCGTGGTGGGACATCGAGCATAGATTCTGGTTTGAGTCAGAAGCTAAGAGCTAGGAGCTAGAAGCGAAGCATGGCTGAATTGGTTCAATACTACGGTACGGGACGGCGGAAGTCCGCGATCGCCCGGGTTTATCTGCGTCCGGGATCGGGCGAATTCAAGGTCAACGGCCGCGCGTTCGAAGAATATTTCGTCACGCCGGCTCAGCGGTCGGCGGCGAAGGCTCCGCTGGCTTCGACCGATACGGCGGCGTCGTTCAACGTGATCGCCAACGTGCTCGGCGGAGGCGTCCGCGGTCAGGCCGATGCTGTGAAATTAGGGCTGGCGCGTGCGCTGATGGAATTCAATGCCGAGCTGCGCAAGAAGCTGAAGGGCGAAGGCATGGTCTCGCGCGACTCGCGCGCCAAAGAGCGCAAGAAGTACGGACAAAAAGGCGCGCGCAAGCGCTTCCAATTCTCGAAGCGCTAGTACCGGGTTGCGAGTAGCGAGTTCGGAGCGCGAGGCTGTTCTTGAACGGCGAGGTCCGAGGAGACCGAGATCCTTAGCTCCGCCTGAAAAGCGGCTCCGCTCAGGATGACAAGTTTTAGGCTGAAAGCTGAAGGCTGACAGCTGGTTTTTGGGTGTTCAATTCTTCCGTGCCTCGCGGCGCGGGGACGGAATAGCAATCGGCAAGCAGTATCCAGTCGCCGGTAACCGGTAGCCAGCAGGATCTGCTGGGTACCGGCTACTCGGTACTGACAACTGACTTCCGATGCAGACTAAATAGGAGGATCGTTGGCTACTATCACCATGAAGGAGTTGCTCGAAGCGGGCGTTCACTTCGGGCATCAGACCAAGCGCTGGAATCCCAAGATGAAGGAATTCATCTTTGGCGAGCGCAACGGCATTTACATCATCGACCTGCAAAAGACGCTGAAGATGTTCAAAGAGGCGTCGAAGTTCGTGCAGGACCTGGCGGCCGACGGGAGGATTGTCCTCTTCGTTGGAACCAAGCGCCAGGCGCAGGACGCCATCGCCGAAGAGGCGACCAAATGCGGCGCGTTCTACATCAACCAGCGCTGGCTGGGCGGACTGCTCACCAACTGGGTCACCGTGCAGAAATCGGTGAAGCGGCTGAAAGAGCTAGACGACATGGCCACCGATGGCCGCTACGAGCTGCTGCCGAAAAAAGAAGTCATTAAGCTCGAACGCGAGCGCAAGCATTTGCAGGCCAACCTGGCCGGCATCAAGGAAATGAACCGTCTGCCCGACGCGATCTTCGTCATCGACTCGAACAAAGAGCAGATCGCAGTGCGCGAGGCGCGCAAGCTGGGCATTCCGGTGGTCGCAGTCGTCGACACGAACTGCGATCCCAGCGAAGTGGATTACGTGATTCCGGGAAACGACGACGCGCTGCGCGCAATCCGGCTGTTCACGTCGAAGATTTCAGAGTCTATCGCCGAAGGCGCGCAACTGCTTACCGACAAGCAAGCGGCTGATTTGGCCGCGGGCGTGAGCGTGGCGCAACAGGCTGAGGCGGCGCCCAGTGAGGCTCCGGCCGAGGGCGCGGAGGATGCGACAAACTCCGCAGCGGAGTACGCGGGTGAGCCCGACGACATCAGCATGGAAGAGGTGCTTGGTCCCGGCACGCGCAAGAAAGCTGCAGCTGCGGAGCCCGCTCCGGATACGACGGAAGTCGAGCATCAGACGTTCTAAGAGCGTCCAGGCTCTGCTGTCCGGTTTCAGTGCTTAGACTTTGGACGTGAAGTCTGGGCAACACCCAATTTTTTGCGCAAGCGATGTATAAACCGGGAAGGGCACGACTTCGAGTCGTGCTGGTTTCGGGGCACAAAACGAAAAGGGCTTTAGCCCCTGGGAATCTGACCCGCGTGCGCATCTGGCGCGGGTTTAATTGTGTAAAGTAGAGGATCGTGATGGGTACTACGACAGTGAATATTTCCGCAGCGCAGGTGAAGGATCTCCGGGAGAAGACCGGGGCTCCGATGATGGATTGTAAGCAGGCTCTCACCGAAGCCAAAGGCGACATGGAGCAGGCCGTAGTGATCCTTCGCAAAAAGGGCGTTTCGGTCGCAGCCAAGAAGTCTGCCCGCGTGACCAGCGAAGGCTCGGTCGCGAGCTACATTCACGCCGGCGGCAAGATCGGTGTGTTGGTCGAAGTCAACTGCGAGAGCGACTTTGTCGCGCGTACCGACGATTTCAAAGAGCTGGTACACGATGTCGCCATGCACATTGCGGCCAGCGATCCCAAGTACGTGCGCAAGGAAGACGTGACCGAGGCTGATTTCGCGCGGGAAAAGGACATTTTCCTGGCGCAGGCCGTCGCTTCCGGCAAGCCGCAGCACATTGCCGAGAAAATGGTCGCCGGCAAGATGGAGAAGTTCTACGAGGAGGTCTGCCTGCTCGAGCAGCCTTTCATCAAGGACCAGACCATCTCGATTTCGCAGCTGATCGCAAGCAAGATCGGCAAGCTGGGCGAGAACATTACGGTGCGGCGCTTCGCGCGCTTCAAGGTGGGCGACGCGGGCCAGACGGTCGCAGTGACGAAACCAACGGAGCCGAAAGGCGAATAGTCAGGGCGCCCCGAAGGGTGCCTTTTTTTGTGCATCTCGGGAAGCGATGACTCGTACAGACCTCAGAGGCTAAAGCCCGTACCCGGCTCTGAGAGGTTCGCGGCGCTGAAGCGCCGCTCTTCCACGTGTATTTTGAATTCTAGTTTCCGTTGCCGATCCATTCGAATCACGTGGAAGAGCGGCCATTCATGGCCGCGTGCAAGATTATCTATTGCCGTGGGCTTTAGCCTCTGTGGCACGATCGGGTATGGCACGGCTTCGGTTCCGAATCAGAGCCTTATAAAAACGAGGCTTTAGTCCAAGCGTCGCGCGGTATATTGATCACAGCATGTCCAAACCAATCTTCAAACGAGTCCTGCTCAAGCTCTCCGGCGAGGCGCTGGCGGCCAACCAGGGTTTTGGCGTCGATCAGGAGCGCATCCATGAAATCGCCGCAGAACTGGCTGATGTGCATCGCATCGGCGTACAGGTCGCGATCGTTGTCGGCGGCGGAAATTTCTTTCGCGGCGTGGCCCAGCAGGCCAAAGACATGGACCGGGTCTCGGCCGATCACATGGGCATGCTGGCCACCGTCATCAATGCGCTTGCCCTGCAGGACGCACTGGAGAAGCAGGGCGTCTACACGCGTGTGCAGTCCGCCATCGAGATGAATCAGGTCGCCGAGCCATTCATTCGCCGCCGCGCCATTCGCCATCTGGAAAAGGGCCGCATGGTGATCTTCGCCGGCGGCACGGGCAATCCTTACTTCTCAACCGATACGGCCGCATCGCTTCGCGCCATGGAGATCAAAGCCGACGCCATCCTCAAAGCCACGAAGGTGGACGGCATCTACGACGCGGACCCGATGCTGGTGAAAGATGCGAAGAAATTTACCGCCATCACCTACATGGATGTGCTGAAACAAGGGCTGAAAGTGATGGACTCGACCGCCATCAGCCTCTGCAAAGACAACAATCTCCCCATTATCGTCTTCAATCTCAACGAACACGGAAACATCCGGCGCGTGTTGACCGGTGAGAAGATCGGATCGATGGTCAGCGCGTAAGAAGCATTTATAGCAAAATTAGTGATATTATGATCGAAGCATAATTATCCTAATTTGCCTATAAATGGACCCCGTTAAGAATCCGTATTCACCCGGCGCGGGATCGCCGCCGCCAGAGTTGGCGGGTCGGGACAGCCTTCGAACTCAGCTTCGGGTGGCTCTGGCTAGAATTCGCGAGGGCAGGCCGACGAAAAGCGTCCTGATGGTCGGGTTGCGGGGAGTTGGCAAGACCGTCCTTCTGGAGCAGATCAGAAGGGACGCTGAGGCAGAAGGTATTTACGGCGTCCGAACAGAAGCTCCCGAAAACAAATCCTTACCGGCCTTATTGGCCCCCCAGATTCGACAGGCTTTACTGCGCATTAGTCACAAAGAAGCAGCCAGAACCGCGGCGCAGCGCGCATTGCGGGCCCTAGCCAGCTTTGCCAAGGCTCTGAAAGTTAAGTACGGGGACCTTGAGGTAGGACTCGACTACCCACCCGAACCTGGCTTGGCGGACAATGGCGATCTAGAAATAGACCTGAGTTCCCTCTTCGAACAACTAGGGCTTGCAGCCAGAGAAGCAGCAACGGCGGTGGTTCTATTCCTAGACGAACTGCAGTACGTGAGGGAGGATCAACTTGGCGCGCTCATCGCGGCGCTTCATCGCGGGTCGCAAGAGAAACTGCCGATCACCGTTGTTGGAGCGGGATTGCCGCAGCTGCGAGGAATGGCTGGGAATGCCAAATCTTATGCTGAACGACTCTTTGACTTTCCCACAGTCGGCCCTTTGAATGCGTCCGAGGCGGAGTTGGCGATAGTCAAACCGGCTAAGAATGAAGGTGTGAATTTCACAACTGATGCGGTCGCAGCAATTGTTGCGAGAACCAAGGGGTACCCGTACTTTTTGCAAGAGTGGGGAAAACATGCGTGGGATCGGGCCACACGGAGTCCGATCAGCCTGGCGGACGTTGAGTCAGCCTCAAGCAATGCGATTGCAGCTTTGGACGAAAGCTTTTTCAGGGTTCGGTTTGATCGCCTCACACCAAAGGAGCGAACGTACCTAAGGGCAATGGCTGATCTGGGAGCAGGTCCGAACCGCTCAGGCGATATTGCCGACCGACTTGGCCGAGCCGTTTCCTCGCTTGGACCAGTACGGAGCAGCCTGATTGCAAAGGGAATGATCTGGAGTCCAAGTCACGGAGACACCGCCTTCACTGTGCCACTGTTCGACGAATTCATGAAGCGCATAATGCCCGGGAAGGAGTGGGAGTTGTGAAGGTTTATAATCGTTCGTTTTGATCCTGCAATGATCTGGAGCTGATCTTATGTCTCCTGCCACAATGGCGGCACTGCCTGGCCTGAAAGAAACCTACACACAACTGAAGTCCCGTATGGAAAAAGCCGTCGAGGATTTCCGCAAGGCGATGGCGGCGACGCGCACCGGACGCGCCAACGTGCACATGCTCGACGGCGTGACCGTCGATGCCTACGGCGCGCAGATGCCTTTAAATCAGATGGCGCAGGTGCATGCGCCCGAACCTCAGATGATCACGGTGCAACCCTTCGATCCCTCGCAACTGGGAGCGATCGAGAAGGCGATTCGTTCGGCGGAGCTGGGTCTGAATCCGATGAATGACGGCAAGCTGATTCGCGTGCCCGTGCCCGCGCTGACGCAAGAGCGCCGGCAGGAAATGGTGAAGCACCTGCACAAAGTGCTGGAAGAACATCGCACGGCCGTGCGCAATATCCGCCGCGACGGCAACGACGCGATCAAGAAAGCACTCAAGGACAAAAAGATTACCGAAGACGACGAGAAGCGCTCGCTGGAAGAAATCCAGAAGCTCACCGACGACGAGATTAAGAAGATGGAAGAGATGAGCAAGGCGAAAGAGAAGGAAGTGCTGGAATTGAAATAGGAACTCAGGGTCTGCAACTGGTCCCGCGACCGAATTTCTTACCTTCCAGTCGTACTCTTCGATGGGGCTGCCAACTGTTATGGCAAGGTGTCGGGTCGGGGTTTTGAGTGGAACGGGGTGGTTTCGTTAGTTGAGCGCTTGCGGGCTGAATGCAAGACGAATGCAGACTTGACTCTCTAGTCCAACGCGATCCGCCGGTCTAGGCAACCCGATTTCTTGCAGGGCTATTTCCTGCACCCGATGTCTCTGCTGCGATAGGAATTGACGCAGTGATGAGCGTGCCATTTCCGCTAGACTGAATTTCAAAATTCCCACCTAAATCGTTGACCCGTTCCCGCATACCACTGAGACCAACCCCAAAGTACGGTCCATTTGTCTGGGACCCTTGCAGCAATTCCGCAGGCATTCCTCGTCCAGAGTCTCTCACTGTGAGAACAGCTTGATGATTGACCTGCAGGCGAACTTCGACTGAGGGGCTGCCGGAGTGGCGGTGAACGTTAGTCAGACTCTCTTGCAAAATGCGGAACAAAGCAATCCGCACCGATTCCGGCAGTCGCTCGATTCCCTCATCGGGCAATTTCAGTTCCGCTTTGATCCCGCTTCGCTTTGCAAATTCATCCGTGTACCAGCGAGCCGCAGATGAGAAGCCTACCTCGTCCAGTAGCGGAGGATGTAAGAGAGATGACAGGGTACGAGTTTCGGATAAACATTGCTCGACTGATTTCAGCGCAGCGTTCAAAACGTCCTTCTCTGCGGCATCTGAATTCAGCGAATCTAGGTTCATCTTGATGCTCGCCAAGTGCTGCCCCAGACTGTCATGAAGATTACGAGCGATTCTTCGTCGCTCGTCATCCTGCGAATGCATTAGTTGGATCGAGAGACGCCGGAGTGAGGCGGTGCGCTTTTGCACATCGGATTCAAGTTCTTCGTTCGCTAACCGCAAGGCTTTCTCGGCCTGATGCTGGTCGGCTATGTTTTGACGCTGTGTCTCCTCAGCTTTCTTGTGCTCAGTGACATCGTAAAAACAGTTGATCGCTCCGATGATTTCTCCATGCTCATCCTTCAGCGGAGCGATGTTCACGATGACGACGATCCGTGAGCCATCGGGACGCTCGATATGAACTTCTGCGTCATGTATCCCCGGCATTCTGCCTGCCAGAACATCGCCCATTGGACACTGGTCGTGGGGCATAAAACTGCCGTCCGGGCGATACATCTTGAAAGAGCCACAGAAGCGCTCGTCTGTATCACCGACTTCAGGTCTGCGGCCCCACAGTTCCGCTGCTCGGCTGTTGTAATCGTGAATCACCCCAGAAGCGTCACAAGAATAGACGGCGACCGGAGCCAGATCGAACAAAGTTTGATAGCGGTCGCTTTCCGCCGGCGTGGACTGGGTGATGTCCGAGGCCCGGTCACGAGGGACAAAGAAGTTCCTTTTGAGCAACGGTTGGTTTGATGATGTGACCACAGGCCGAACCCCTTTCGGCGGGATATTTTGCACAAAATACACCAGTCGGGGGGGGGGCGCGCTGTTCAATTGGAGACACCCCCCCGATCAAAAGGGGCTACCTAAGAAGGGAAACTTCAGATGGGCTGCCTTAGCTAGACCTGAATGAGGAGAGGTATAGACCCTCAAATAAGAGGCTATCAGATAGAGCGGGAGATCACTCGTGAAGAACCACATTGAGGAGCGAACTGTGAACTTCAAGTCCGCCGTTGTAGTCAATGAAACCCAACTTCCTGAATTTGTTCATGAAGGCGTTGACCCTTGGACGAGTTGTGCCGACCATCTCGGCTAACGTTTCCTGACTGACTTTGGGAATTTCCGTTTTCTCCCTGATCCCGTCTTTTCCGAACCCAGCAAATATAAGGAGAATGCGGGCTAGTCGCTTCTCGCTGGAATTGAAAAGCTGGTCAATCAAGTCTTCCTGATAGCGGATGTTCCTCGACAAAAGATGCTCTACGAATACATCTGAAAATGTATGTTGTGCGTGAAGCACCCGCAACATCGCATTCTTCTCGATACGCATGAGGTTGCAATCGGTCAAGGCGGTCACCGTCGCCATACGCAGACGCTGGCTGGCGAGACTATCTTCGCCGAAGAAATCACCCTCACTCAGGATGGCGATAGTCGCTTCCTTTCCAGTCGCGGAGACGACAGTCAGCTTGACCTTTCCCGATTGAATGTAGAAAACCGCATCACACGAATTGCCTTGAGCGAAGACGGTACGACCTTTAGAGAAAGACACAATTCTTCTCCCCCGCCCGATATGAGCGAGGAACGCGTTGGGATCGAACACTTTCGTCTTACGCTTCGAGGTAGTCACGATTCTCAATGCACCGGAGCATTTTATTACGCCAACTTCGGCCCGGACGATTATTTTTGCTCATGCCGTTCAAACGCAGTTGCATTCGAGCAACGTCGCCGATTCCACGGTCCTCCGCAACCCGGATTGTGTCAGCTGGCAAAAAATTCCGATAGCACTCAAGATCCTCGCTCTGACTAGCTTGTGCGACTTCGCCAAAGGGCACACAGTCTCCGCACAGCCTTCGTCCCATATAATTGAACCTCGATGAAGAAAGTGGTTCATGCGGCGTGTCCGCACGACTGCCCCGATGCGTGCGGAGTGCTGATCACCGTCGAAGACGGGCGGGCGACGAAGATCCAGGGTGATCCGGCGCATCCGGTGACGCGCGGATTCCTGTGCGCCAAGGTCGCGAAGTATCTCGATCGCGTGTATTCGCCGGATCGCGTGCTCTATCCGATGCGGCGGATCGCGCCCAAGCGACCGGTCGCTGAGCGGAGCCTCGCTCCGCATGGACAGCCGAGGGCGGCTGTCCCCACACAAGCGGTCTGGCAGCAGATTTCCTGGGATGAGGCGCTCGACGAGATTGTGTCTCGTTTCCAAAAAATTATTAGCGAATTCGGGAGCGAAGCGATTCTGCCCTATTCTTTTGGCGGAACGCTGGGCGCTCTCAACAGCGCCTCCATGGACCGCCGATTCTTCCATCGCCTGGGAGCTTCGCAACTCGATCGCGCAATTTGCTCCATGGCCGGAGAGACCGGGCTGGAATCGGTCTACGGCGTGAAGCTCGGAACGGAGCCCGAGCAATTCGCTCATTCGCGCTACATCATCGCGTGGGCAGCGAACATTCACGGCAACAATGTGCATTTGTGGCCGTTCATCGCCGAAGCGCGGCGGAATGGCGCGAAGCTGGTGGTGATCGATCCGTATCGAACGCGAACCGCGGCGTGCGCCGACTGGTACTTACCGATCAATCCGGGTACAGACGCGGCATTGGCGCTGGGCATGATGCACGTCATCATCGGCGAGAACCTGCACGATGCCGATTACGTTTCGCAGCACACATTCGGCTTTGAGCAACTTCGTGAAAAAGTAAAAGAGTATCCGCCGGAGCGGGCCGCGCAGTGGACGGGCATTTCGGCCCACGACATTCGCAAGCTGGCGCGCGAATATGCCACGACCCGGCCATCGATGATCCGACTGAACTACGGCGTGCAGAGGTCCGAGGGCGGCGGCACCGCGACGCGTGCCATCGCTATGCTGCCCTGCGTGATCGGTTCGTGGAAAGAGATTGGTGGTGGGCTGCAGCTATCCACCAGCGGCTCGTTTGGCCTGAATAAAGATGCCCTCAAGCGCTCAGACCTGATGCACAAGGCACTGGGCCGCGAGGCGCGCACGATCAACATGGTCGAACTGGGCAAGGTACTGAACGGCATCGACGATCCGCCAGTCAAGGCGCTGTTTGTTTACGGATCGAATCCTGCGGCGGTTTGTCCCAATCACAACGAAGTCATTCGCGGGCTGATGCGTCCGGATCTGTTCACGGTTGTGCATGAACAGTTCTTTACTGACACGACCGACTACGCCGACATCGTCCTTCCTGCGACAACATTTTTCGAGCATCGCGATCTGCAAACTGCGTACGGACATTACTATCTGCAGCTTTCGAACCAGGCGATCGAGCCGTTAGGGGAATGCCGTTCGAACGTCGATTTGTTTCGAGCGCTGGCGGAGCGCATGGGTTTTGAGGAAGAATGCTTTCGGGAGAGCGTGGATCAGTTGATCGATGCCGCTTTGGATTCTTCGAATCCTTGGCTGCGGGGAATCGACCTCCAGCGGTTGGAGCGCGAGCCGCATGTGAGGATGAGCTTTGAGGAGGGAACGGATCTTGGCTCCATCGCGGGCGAGGGCGCCCGCGCCACACCTTTCTTTCTACCCTTTGCCAATGGGAACTTCCGCACGCCTTCGGGCAAGGCTGCACTTTACAACGAGGCACTGAAGGCGCAGGGGCTGGACCCTGTGGCGGAATTCCGTCCTCCGGAGGAATCGCGACACGGCAAGAAGCGGGAATCGTGGCCGTTGGAGCTGCTGGCCCGCAAGTCCGATAATTTTTTGAATTCGACTTTCTCCAATATTGCGTCGGTGCACGCGATGGAAGATCATGGGCTGCTTGAGATGCATCCGGCCGATGCGCGCTCGCGCGGTGTTAACGATGGCGACGAGGTTCGCGTCTTCAACGATCGCGGCGAAGTTTTCCTCAAAGCGCGTGTGGATGGCGCCGTGCAGGCGGGAGTGGTGGCCGCTCGCCTCAACTGGGCCAAACTGACCAAAGGCTTTCAGAGTATTAACTCACTCACGTCAGAAAAACTTGCCGACATGGGCAACTCGGCAACGTTTTATTCCGTCTTGGTTGAAGTAGAGCGTGCTCGGCAGCGAACTGCGCGCAATGGTCTGGTTTAAGTGGTGGAGGTGCGCGCCGAGATTCTTCGCTCCGTCGGAAGTACCGCTCCGTGTCAAGGTAAGTGTGCTCAGGCGACTGAGCGCAGCGAAGGCGTCAAATGGGACGCGCATGCGCCTCAAGTTCGACGGGTCCCAACGCTCTACCGTATAATGACAGTTTTCCTAAACCCCAGAGCCTGAGGTCTTAGCGATTCCTTTTCGCTTTCATCCGGAGACTGTTTTTGCGCCCGAACGCGCGCCTGTAGAACGGGCGCGGCCGCTGTCATCCTCCTCATTTCAATGGTATTGGCCGCGAGTGCGGCGGTGTGTGGCGTTATTTTGGGTCGTGGCCTCCGTGTTCCTGCTGATTAGCGTGCTGCCAGCCTGGGCACAGAACGATCTGATTTCCGAGATTAGCGTTGTGGGGAACCGCCGTATCCCAGCCGACACCATCCGGGCACGCATCTTCACCAAGGCGGGCGACGTCTACGATGCCGCCGCCCTGGAGCGCGACTTCAACTCCCTGTGGAACACGGGTTACTTCGAAGATATCAAGGTTCTGCGCGAGCAGACGCCCAAGGGCTGGCGCATCATCTTCCAGGTCAAGGAAAAGCCGACCATCCGCGAGATCAACTACACCGGGCTCAGTTCGGTCTCGACCAGCGACGTGCTCGACCGGTTCAAAGAGGCCAAAGTCGGACTGTCGGTCGAGAGCCAGTACGATCCCACCCGCATCAAGAAAGCCGAGGTCGCAATCAAGGGCCTGCTCTCTGAACATGGCCGGCAATTCGCCACGATCCGCACGGAAGTGCGGCAGATTCCCCCGGCTGCAGTCGGAATTACGTTTGTGGTGAAAGAAGGTCCGAAGGTCAAAGTCGGGAAGATCAAGTTCGAGGGCAACAAGAACATCAAGAGCCGCATCCTGCGCGCGGCCATGAAAAACCTGCGGCCGATCGGCGTACCGCATTCCATCTTCCTGGAAAACATCTTCGCCAAAACCTACGACGCCACCAAGTTGGAAGAAGACACCGAACGCGTCCGCGCCGAATACCAGAACCGCGGCTACTTTAAAGCCGCCGTGAGCGATCCAAAAACAGAGATCCACGACACCGGGCACAAAGGCCCGCATATTCCTTTGCTGCAAAAAGGTGCCGGCAAGGCTGTTGACATCACCATGCCGATCGAGGAAGGCGACAAATACCGGCTGGGGAAGATCACCTTCAAGAACAACAAAGCAGTCCAGAACGTCACAGCACTTCGAAATCTGTTTCCTATCAAAGATGGCGACGTTTTCAGCCGCGAGAAAGTCGCCAAAGGCCTGGAGAACCTGCGGAAAGCCTACGGGCAGCTGGGCTACATCAACTTCACCTCCGTGCCAAACACGACCTTCGATGACGACAAGAAACTGGCTTTTCTTGAAATCGATGTCGATGAAGGCAAGCTCTTCTACGTGCGGCGCATTGAATTTGAGGGAAACACGACCACGCGCGACAAAGTGATCCGGCGCGAGCTCTCGCTGGAAGAGGGGTCTCCGTACAACTCGCAATTGTGGGAGGTCAGCCTGCTTCGGCTGAATCAGCTCTCGTATTTCGATCAGCTGAAGCCGGATGATCCGAATACGACAGTCAAAAACCTCGACGAAAAAAATGGATTCGTCGATCTCACGCTGAAAGTGCATGAGAAGGGAAAGAACAGCATAGGACTGAACGGCGGTGTAAGCGGACTCGAGGGCGCCTTCATCGGCCTGAGCTACACCACCAACAACTTTCTGGGCCGCGGAGAGACGCTGCAGGTGCAACTCAGCCTGGGGAACCTGGCGCGCAGCGTCATGTTCGGCTTCACCCAGCCGTATATGTTCGACCGCCCTCTGCAGTTTGGGTTCAGCGTATACGGCAACAAAATCAGCTACAACCAGGCACGGCAGCTGTCGATTCTTACCGGCCAGAATGCAAACTTGCCGGCCGCTGTCGCGCAAAACTTGCAAAACTACACGCAATCGAGCGCCGGATTCACCACATCGCTCAGCTATCCATTACGACGTTCGTTCAAGCGCGTAGGAATCACGTACTCGTTTGATGTCTCGTCGTTGCTGGCCTTGAGTTCCGCCTCCAAGAATCTGTTCGAATTTATCGCCTTCCGCGGAATCTCCGGCCCGAACGCGCTTTCTGGAATCATCACCAGCAAGATCTTCCCCAACTTTTCCTTCAATACTCTGGATAGCGGCATCTCGCCGCACCACGGCCATCAGATGACCTTGGGCGCTGAGATCGCCGGTCTCGGGGGCACAGTGCAGTCGGTCCGCCCGATCGTCCAGTACAAGAGATTCCATCCGATGCAGAAAGGCCGCAATGCCATCGGCTTCAACCTGCAGGGGTCATTCATCAGCGGCTTCGGCGGGCTGGTTGCGCCCCCGTTCCAACGCGCCTACATGGGCGGCGAGAACGACATTCGCGGATTCGACATTCGCTCCGTCTCGCCAGTGGCGTTCCTGCCTAGCGCAGGCTCGATTCCTCTCAGGAACCCAGATGGAAACCCAGTGCCGAAGGATCCTACCAATCCGCGGCGTGGCAACATCAACGTTCCAATTCCCGTCGACCAGATCGTGTTCCCGGGTGGAGACTTGAGCCTGGTAGGCAATACGGAGTACCGCATCACGATCTATGGCCCGGTCGCGGTGGCTCCTTTTGTGGACATGGGCATTGATCCCATTCTTCGCCGGTCGCAGTTGCAGATTGCGTCACTGCAGTATCAAGGGGTGATCAGCACACTCTTTGGATGTCCCACGCTGGACTCTACTACGGCTACTGGCTGCACTCCAGGCAAGGTGCTCAGTCCGAGACCGTCAAATTTGCTGCAAGTGCTGAACTCGACCAACTGGCGGCCCCGCATGTCGACCGGACTCGAGCTGCAGATGTTCTTGCCGGTTATCAATGCGCCTTTTCGAATCTATTGGGCGTACAATCCGCTGCGCCTCGATTCGCCAGCGAATCCACCGATCGCGATTACCCGTAGCATGTTCCCCACGACGGGACCAGGCAAGGCGGCAGGAGACTATACGTTCAAGCAGGCGACTTCGATCTTTACCCCAAGTTTCCTGTTGCGTGAGCCGCGCAAGACGTTCCGCTTTACCGTGGCGACCACGTTCTAGCCGTCGCGCTACAAAACCCCACTTGATGATTGCAGCCCTTGCGCCCAGCCCGTATCGGAGCTACGATGCGCGGTGGAAAGTGCTCCGCAGTTCATGATCGCCGGAGGTGAGCCATGGGACGCCGCTCCCGATTTCCCGCCCGATTCGTCCTCACCATTTCAATCCTGTTTGCGGTTGAGGCCCTGGCGCAAGTCGATCGCATCGTAATCGCTGCCGGGACCGATGAAGACAAAGATCTGCAGCTAATCTCAGCAGAAACCGACCAACCGAAGAAGCTCGCCATGTACGACGATTTCGTGCAGAAGTTTTCTTCCAATCCCGCGGCGGTGGCCTACGGCAATTGGCAGCTTTCGCAGTCCTACCAGGCCGCCGGCAATCTGCCCAAGGCGCTCGAATATGGCGATAAGGCGATTGCTGGTTCCCCGCACAACCTCGACATTCTGGTTTCGAGCGCGAGCATCGCCCAGCAGGCCAAGGACAATGCCCGCCTCATGGATTATGTAGCGCGTGGCGGAGAGGTTTGCTCGTCCATTGCTAAGCGCGCCAAGCCCGAGGGTATGAGCGATGAAGATTTTGCCCGCCAGCTGGCGGAAGAGAAGGCGAGCGCGCAAAGCAGTTGCGATTTCCTCGAAAGCTCCGGCTTTAACGCGATCGCCGCTGAAACCGACGCCAAGAATCGGATGGGCTACATCGAGAAATACACTGCGGCTTTCCCGCAGTCGAAGTTTCAGGACCAGGTATCCAGCTACGCCATGTACACTCTTGGCCCCGGGCAGCTGAATGATCCGGCACGGCTGGTGAGTTTCGGCGAAAAGACGCTGACCGCCAATCCCAATTCGCTGGCTGCTTTGCTGTTACTGGCGAATTTCTACGTGGATGACGCGAAATCCGGCAGCGTGGGGAAAGCGATAACGTACGCGCAGAAGGCGCTCGAAGTTGCGAAGCCGGATGCGGCCGATGCCGACAAATCGCACAAGCTTTCCGGGGGCGTGGCGCATTCCACCCTGGGTTACGCCTACATGAAGCAGGACAAGACTACCGCGGCGATTCCGGAACTGAAGTCGGCGATGGGATTGCTCAAAGGACAGGATGATCAGCAGTATGCCGTCGTGCTCTATCGGCTTGGATTTGCCTACGCCAAGCTGAATCGGACCACCGAAGCGCGCGAGGTTCTCACCGAAGCAGTCAAGATCGAAGGCCCGGTCCAGGCAATGTCGCAGGAGTTGCTGGCCAAGGTCAACGCGGCCCGTGCGAAAGGAAAATAACTCCAGGCGAGGCTACGGTTTCACCAGTTCATCGGAGAGCAGATGCGCCTTCATGGCCAGCGTCCGCCCACGTTCAGTGTCTCCGGCGACGATCGCGGCTTTTGACTGCTCCATGAACTGCTGAATCTGCGTGATCATCTCCTGCTGGCCTGAATTGAGGCTCTTACCTGCAACTTTATTCAGGTTGTCCTGCGTCGACGTGAGCAATTGGTCGGTCGTGGCTTTTTGATCGGAGGCTTGCCGCCCGCCTGCTCCACCCACCAATTGAATTCCAGGGTCAGTCGTGCTGCCCTGTCGAATGATCGTCTTCGACGGGGGACAATTCGTCGTGGCCTGCTCGCCCTTGGAAGCGCCTGTCCCAACTGGATCGGTACTGCCACTTGACGCAGCTGAGGGTGCGCCGGAATTGGTGGCCGGCTGTTTCGTGGTTGGCGATCCACCGGCGGGAGTCTCCGCGCTGCTCGCCGCATTTGCAGCCGTGGGCTCGCAGTCCACAATGTTCGGTGGCGTTTTCTTAGCGGCGGTTGCGTGCTTGGCCGTGCTCTTCTTCTTGCCCTTCGGGTCTTTGCCCTTAGTGGTTGATTGGGCGGAGGCTTTCGGCTTATGCGATTTCGAGCGCGGAGCAGAAGTTCGAGTCTTAGGTTTTTCGCTTGGCTGATTTTGTGCGGGAGATGGCGCTTGCCTGCTGGGCGTGGCGTCTTGGCTGACGCACAGGGGAGCACCCACAAGCAGAAAAAAGCACAACGCCAAAACTTTGGCCAGATTCATACCGGATCCCGAGACGGGCGGCGCGTATGGCGTCATTCTACGCCACTAAGCAAGAAACCAAGATCATCGCCGACAATTTTTTTGAATGAAGTCCGTCCGTGTTCGAATGCGATTTCCAGTCAATCCCCGGGGTTGGATAACGCGGCTGCTTCTTCCTCGCGGCCCGCATTGGCGCGGGCAGGTACGATCGGAATGCGAAAGCGGAACGTGGTGCCCTCGCCTTCCACCGATTCGAACTCCACCGTCCCATAATGCCACTGCAAGATCTGATACGTCTGCGCCAGTCCGATTCCGCTGCCTTCTTTCTTGGTCGTGAAATAGAGTTCGAATATCTTATCGTGCAAATCCTGCGGAATGCCGCTGCCATGATCGGCAATTTCAACTACGATTACATCGTTCTCGCGACGGGCAGCGATCGTCAACAAGCCTCCGTGCGGCATGGCCTGCACTCCATTCAAGACCACATTCATTAAGGCCTGTTTCATCAGGTCCACGTCTGCTTTGATTGCCAGCGGTTTGTCCGGCATCAGACGCTCGACCGTGACTCCGTGCTGTTCGGCGTCGGGCGCGGCCAGCACTACCACGTCGTCGAGCAAACGGCGGGCGTCGATTTCTTCCAGATGCAGGTCCCGTGGACGGGTGAAGTCCACCAGGGTCTGCACCACGCGATCCAATCGCCGAATTTCACTGTCGATGATGTCCATGTGCCGCTTGGCGTCGGGTTCGGTGTGCGCCAATTTATTCTGCAGCAGCTGCAGATGAAGCACGATGGCATTAATCGGATTCTTGACTTCGTGTGCCACACCGCGGGTCAAGCGACCGCTGGCCGATAGGCGGCGTGACATCTCGATTTCATCGCCGATACGCCGCGCCGACTCGGCATCGCGCATGATCAGAAGCGCGCCGATTTGCGTGTTTTTCTCCTGCACGAAATCCAGTGAAACCTGAATGTGCTTGCCACCGGCGGCGGGGAATTCGCGTTCGCTGATGGCGTGCTTGCGCTCGAAGGCATCGAGCACGACTGCTCCCAGAAGAGTTTCGCGGGTGAAGATCTCTTTCACGGAATGTCCCAGCAGTTGTGCCCGGGGACGGCCCAGAAAAGCTTCCACCGGGGCGCTGACCAGCACAACCCGGGAGTCGCGCGCAAACAGCATCAGGCCATCCTGCAGTTTCGACATGAGCTGGTCGACATTGTCTTTCAGCGCGGAGAAAATTTCCTTGGTGTCACGAATCTGCCGGCCCAGGTTGGCGATCTTCAGCGTGACCAGTCCATATTCATCGTGCGCCGCTTCATCTCCCATGATCGATGCGGCATTGCCCGCACTCACGCTGTCCAGGCTTCGGCTGATCTGACGAAGGGGGCCGAGCGCGATATTGGAGATGCCCGCCGCGAAGAACAGAGAGCCCACGATGGAAAGGACGGAAAAGTACAGCGCGTGCATCAAGCGAGGATTGATTTCGCTCTTGAGAAAGACAGTGGAGACACCAATCCGAATGTTGCCGAATGGTTCGCCATTCAACTGCAGCGGATAGCTCACGTCATACACTGCTGCCGGGTTGTACACCAATCGCAATTGGTCCCATGAATGCTCTTTGAGTACTGACTGGAAGTCGGCGCGCTGACGAATCGTTTTGCCGATCAGACTCGCGTTGGTGTGCAGCAGCGCGCGACCGTCGTTGGCAATGATCGAAGCATCGTAGATGAAAGGCCAGTTGCCCACATCGGACTGAAGCGTGTTGAGAAGGTTGACATCGGTCGGCAAATAGTCGGAGAGAGCCTTTCGCATCGCAAGCGGATCGTTGGTATCCACCCGGGTGCTACTGAGATCGGGTACGTCGTTCTGTGCCACGTAGGCCAGAGTTTGCGTCAGATAGGTGGCGTTCTCGTAGGCGCTGGCGATGCGCTGGCGCAGGATCTGTGAGATGTACAGATATGAAAATGTGGCCATCATCAGGGTCACCATTAGCGTGATGGCGAGCACGATGATAGTTTTGCGCAACATCATAAGCGTGTCAGATTCGGGTGCTGGCCCAGTTGGGACCGTCCCTTCAATGCGTCATCCTGAAGCCTCGCGTACTTACCAGCGAGGCGAAGGATCTGGCGTGCAGCGGCACGGTCCACGCATGATTCTTACCTGAAAAGCGGCCCTGCTCAGGATGACCCCATCAAGCTAATCCCACAGGAATCACTTCCTCTCCAGCTGCGCGTGACCTTGATAGGCAGAAACAGCTTGCTCCGAGGTCCCGCTTTCAATCGCCGCTTCAAGTTGAGATTACTCTGCCGGAGTCGCGTCAGCAGTGCTGCTGCCATACTCCTTCAGCTTATTATGCAAGGTTTTGAGGCTAATGCCGAGAATTTCCGCGGCTCTAGTCTTGTTGTTGCTGGTTGCTTCCAGAGTCTTTAGGATCAACATTTTCTCCGCCTCTTCCACCGTGGTGCCCACTCCCAGCCGGACCGCATCAGGATCGCTGGTGCCGGTCCGCAGTGGCGCTTGTCCAAAACCCGGCGGCAAATGCTTGCTCTCGATCATGGCCCCTTCGCAAACAATGATCGCCCTTTCGATCGTGTTGCGCAGCTCACGGACATTGCCCGGCCAGGAATAGTTGTTGAATAGATTCAGCACGGCTTCGCTCACAGTCGTAACTTTGCGCCCATGTTTCTCGCTCATCTCGCGCAGGAGCAACTGCACCAGGTCAGGGATGTCCTCCTTGTGCTCGCGCAACGGCGGCATGTGGATATTGAAGACATTGAGCCGGTAGTAGAGATCGCTGCGTAGCTCGCCGTGCGCGACGGCCTCCTCTGGAACTTTGTTGGTGGCAGCAAGCACGCGAACGTCAACTGCCGTTTCGACCTTGCTTCCCAACCGGCGCAGTTTGCGATCTTCCAGCACCCGCAAAAGTTTGGCCTGCGTCGGGACGGGCATCTCTCCGATTTCGTCGAGCAGCAAAGTTCCGCCTTCGGCCAGCTCAAAACAGCCGGTGCGTCTCTCGAGCGCCCCGGTGAAGGCGCCTTTCTCGTGGCCGAAGATCTCGCTTTCGATCAGTGTCTCAGGAATAGCGGCGCAATTGATCGCCACAAAGGGGCGGTCTTTCCTGGGGCTGAGCTCGTGAATGGTGCGGGCCACGAGTTCCTTGCCGGTACCACTCGCCCCCGTGATCAGCACCGAGGCGGTCGAGGGCGAGACCATTTCGATAAGCCGAAAGATTTCCTGCATCTTGCGCGAGGCGCCGCTGAGGCGGCCTAGAGAGCCGGCATCGCGGAGTTTTCGCCGCGTCGCTTCCAGTTCCGCGCGCGTTCCCAGCAAGGCAGAGGCATTGGCCAGGATCGTGCGCAGCCGATTCACGTCGATCGGCTTCGTGATGTAGTCATAAGCCCCCATGCGCATGGCCTGCACCGCGCTGTCGATGGTGCCCTGGGCTGTGACCAGCACGACGGCCATGGTCTCGGCCTGCTCGGCCAGGCGGCCCAGCAGCTCGATGCCACCCAATCGCGGCATCTTCAGGTCGGTAACTACGATCGACGGGGCCCACTGCGTGGCTTTTTCCAGGCCGTCGGCGCCGTCGCGCGCGGTCTCGACGCGGTAACCCCAGGAGGAGACGAGCTCCGCCAATCCTGAACGTTCGTTCTCTTCGTCTTCAACGATCAGCACTTTTTCGTGACTCATTCTGTCTCGGAAT
The DNA here is from genome assembly GCA_035710725.1 of Candidatus Sulfotelmatobacter sp. Lineage (GTDB taxonomy): Bacteria > Acidobacteriota > Terriglobia > Terriglobales > Acidobacteriaceae > Sulfotelmatobacter. Next base: position 24,032 of record DASTCY010000022.1, read on the forward strand.
TCCCGCTAATTTTAGTCCGTGAGATGGACCGGTTGAAATATCACGATACGCGGCAGCGTCCTATGGAGCAAGCGTCGGCAAACGCTCCGTGCCGCGCCAGACGTTTAGGAAAGAATGCGGCATTGTGGAATGATGACAGCAGACATATAACGAGATGGTTCTATGAATCCATCACTTCGAAGTTTTCGAAAGCCGGCGCTGATCGTGTCGACACTCGTGTTTCTAGGGTACACGCTGTGGGCCGCACATACCCCTGGGGAATCCCGTACCGTCAAAGATTTCATGTTTCTCCTCGGATTGTTTGGAGTGCCATTTCTTGTGTTCGCCTACTCACTTTGGTTATTGAGCGGCGGTGCTTCCGAACTGGAGGAAACAGGAAGTCGAAATGAGGCAAGACGAAGTCGTGTCGGGTTGATCGGAGCTATTTTGGCGCTACTCTCGGCTGCGCTGCTGTTACTGCTGGAGCCGTTCTGGATCTCGCTCGTCGAACATCCTGATATAGGAGCAATTTGGGTGGTCCTGGGTATGGTTCTGGCTGTAGTAGCAACAGTTTGCGGAATTGTTGGATCGTCGAGACTTCGCCGAGCCGCCCTGGCATCGATTTTGCTACTGCCATTTTGGGTGACTGCCGGGGGACTACTAATCAAAGCCATTATGGACTAGCCATCTCGGTCGGGGGCGCCTTCTTTACGCTCTGTCATCTTTACGCTCTGTCGTCCTGAGCGAAGCGAAGGACCCCCCTGCCAGCCGGCCCCAGCAGCGGCTTCGCGAGGAATTTCTTCCACTGCCTCCGCTGGTCTCGCAGACTTAATCAGAGTTTCCCTACCCGCTTCAACCCCGACCCTGGGCCTCGCAAGCTCCTTCCAAAAAAACACGAAAGGGCAAAAACTACATGTTTCCCACCAAAGTGCCATGTGCAAGTCGTTGATTTGATGAGAGGGTGTCTGGTATCCAGCGTGCCTGCTTCTTCATTAAACAACTGCGATGACGTGGTGTAACCGAAACTGGATTGGTTTGTCGTTACTAGCCTTGGCGCTCGCTTCCTGCTTTTCCTGCACGAAAACTCCTGACGCCGATACCCATGCTTCGCAACCGACGAATTTGCCCTTTCATCAGGAGTCCAACTCGCCTGCCGACAACACGGCGCGCCCCGATGTTGGCGCGCGTCGAACCAACGATTCCAGCCAGGAGTCTGCTGCATCGCTAGTCCCATTCAAAGACGAGCGCTCGAACATTCTGCCGGCCGGTACGCTTTTGACCGTTCGACTGGAAAGCGCGCTTTCCAGCGTCGGAGGCAATTCCGCTCCTGAGTTCACTGCCATCGTCGATACGCCCGTCGTGGTTGAGGGCCAGACTCTGGTTCGAGCAGGAACCCGCGTTCATGGCCAGGTGGAATCGGCACGAGTCTCAGAAGCGAACCAGGAAGTTGGGTATGTCCGCCTGGCATTGGATTCGATGCGAATCGATGGCCGTAGTCTCCCGTTGCATACGGCGAGTCTTTTTGCGCGCGGAGCGGTTCCGATCACCGTCACGCCGACTTCAATCAATCATGACCAAAGCTCATCAATTCCCAGCGTGGTTCAGTTGAATAAAGGACGCCGCCTCACGTTCCGGCTCGCGGTCAGCGTAAGCCTCGCCCCGGAAACAGCCGCAACATCGAATCCTCCTTCGTAAGGGCAAGAAAGATTTTTGATTCAGGAATCTTCCTTCGCTATCCCCTCTCCCACCTCTCCCACACTTTTTCGCCAATGAAATCAATCGATTTCGCACTTTTCCACAGATAATTGGTGGGCAACGTGACGGGCGTCCTAAGCAGTTTTGGGACAAATCTCTATAGTTAGGTCGGATTCGGGATTCGAACCTCAGAAAACTCCATCGGCGTTTGCAATCCGGGAATTCAAAAACTGAGAAGCCGCGGGTTCCGGTTCCGTATTTGGGATTCGCAGGCATTTATACAACTGATGAGCGCAGTCCATTCATTACCGCCCATGGAATCGGCAGAATTGGATTCCATTTTCGGGTCGGCCCCAGTCGGTATCGCTCAATGCACGACGCAGGGAATGATCTTAGCGGTGAATTCAGTTCTGCAACGCATGTGCGGACTCTCACATCGCGCGCTCGAAAACAGACCATTTACCGACTTGCTTGCTCTGGAGCAGCACGAGGCCTGCGAGGAACTGATGCGGGAACTCTCTCTTGATGAACGAGACAGCTTCCAGATCGACAGCAAAGCCAGCGTTGGCATGAGGTGGATCCGGTGGACGGGGTGGCGGATTCCGCAGATCAACCTGCATGGCGGTGCTGCGTTGATCATCCTCGCCGAGGACAGGACGGAATGGCACGAAACTCAGGATCGCTTGCGGAATGCCGAGCGGCTCGAAACAGTGGGTCGGCTGGCGGGCGGAATTGCCCATGACTTCAATAACCTGCTGACAGGCGTCCTGCTCTATTGCGATCTGTTGGCGAGCAGCTTGGGCAAGGGCGATCCCCTGCGGAAATATGCTGAAGAAATCCGTGGGGCAGGCATGCAGGCAACCGGACTTGTGCGTCAGTTGCTTTCGGTGGCGCGCCCGCAAACAGCTGCCGTACAACCGATGTCCCTGAACGAGGTTGCCGAGGGCATGCGGAATCTGTTGGCGAAGCTGATTGGCGAGAACATCGAATTGGACCTGCAACTCGATTCTCATTTGGGATTGGTCCGAATGGATCCAACGCAGGCCCAACAGATTCTGCTCAATCTCGCCCTCAACGCGCGAGACGCGATGCCGCATGGTGGCCGAATCACGATTTCCACGAGCAACTGCAAAATCCAAATTCTCGAAACCCATCTGTGCGGAGGACGGGAACTGGAGGTGCCTTGCGCCATGACAGTCGTTAGCGACACCGGGACGGGCATGGACGCCAGCACGCGGGAACACCTGTTTGAAGCGTTCTTCACGACCAAAGCCGTCGGCAAAGGCACAGGGCTCGGACTGGCTACGGTCCACGATATTGTGAGTCGGCAGGGAGGAATCATCCATGTCGAGAGTGAACCGGGGCAGGGGACGCGGGTCACCGTCCTTCTGCCCTTGATTCCGGAAACCGTGCTGCCGCCCGAGATCAAGGGAAGCTGAAGGAAGCCAAGGAGATTTGGAATTCGGGTACACATCCCCCAACGAGGAAGATTTGTATATGACGTCTGTCGCCGTAAGTCCGATTGCCACCATGCCGCAATTTCAACCAGCCAACTTTTTGAATCTGCTGATTGTCGATGACGAGCGCTCGATCCGCGAAGCCTGCCGTGAAGTGGCCCAATCGTTGGGCTTCAGCACGTTCGTGGCAGATTCTGCCGAACTTGCCTTCCGTCTATTGGAGTCGCAGAGCGTTGATGCCGTTCTGCTCGATCTGCGCCTGCCGGGGGCCGGAGGACTGGAGGCACTGCACAGAATCAAAGATCGGCGTCCCGATGCGGTCGTGATCGTAGTAACCGGGTACGGGACCGTGCAGTCGGCCGTGCAGGCGATGAAAAATGGCGCTTATGACTACGTAACTAAGCCATTTAGCCTCGACGAACTGAAGCTCTTACTCGAAAGAGTGAGCAGCCACTTGAAGCTGAAGACGGAAAACCGCACGCTCCGCGAAAAGGTCAAGTCGAAGCAAGGATTCGGCGGAATCATCGGCCGCGCGCCCGAGATGGAGAAGCTCTATCGCATCATCGCCAAAGCGGCGAACAGCGCACATCCTGTGTTGATCCTGGGCGAAAGCGGCACCGGCAAGGAGATGGTAGCGCGCTCGATCCACTATTCGGGACCATTCCGCGACAAGCCGTTCATCCCGGTCGACTGCGGTTCGCTGGTACCAACTTTGATCGAGAGCGAACTGTTCGGCTACGTGAAAGGAGCGTTCACCGGTGCGAACCAGGCCAAAGATGGCCTGATGGCCATCGCCGAAGGCGGGACGATCTTCCTCGATGAAGTAGGTGAGCTGCCGGTCGACCTGCAGGCAAAGTTGCTGCGCGCGATCCAGGAGAAAGAAATTCGTCCTGTGGGAAGCACGCGCCGGGTGCCGATCAACATACGGATACTCGCGGCTACCAACCGCGATCTGGAGCAGGCCGTGATGCAAGGCGCCTTTCGGCGCGATCTGTACTTTCGCCTCAACGTCCTTAGCCTGAGGATCCCGGCGCTTCGTGAACGCCGGCAGGATATTCCGCTGCTGATCGCACATTTTATGGAGCGTATGACCCACAGCAGCGGGCAGGAAAAGATGCTCAGCGACGAGGCGATGAAGGCGATGTTGGCCTATGACTGGCCCGGGAACGTCCGCGAGCTGGAAAACTGCCTGGAACGAGCCTACGCCTTCACCAGCGGCCCGATCATCAGCACAACCGATTTGCCACGCGAGATCGCCAACTTGCCCGAGCCTGAGCCCAGCAACGGGAATGGACACGGCAAGATCATCCCGATGGCGCTCCTGGAAAAACAAACCATTCTGAACGCCATCGCCGAGCTGAATGGAGACAAGCTGCAAGCGGCGCGATTGCTGGGGATCGGCAAGACCACTCTTTACCGCAAGCTCAAGGACTATGCCGTGCAAGGAGGGTAAGGAGCAGGGTAGGGACGGGCTGGCTTGCTGGGCGGCAATGGATGGACCAAGTTTCAAATGCGAACCGATTCCACGGTATGGTTCGGAAGCGGGAAGCCGGGCAGTACCCATCGGTTGGTAAATCCCGTAATTTCAATTGGCGTGGTATGGCTGCCGGCGTGCAATCTAATTCGGCATGATTCTACTTATTACACCTTCAGCACGCGGTCAGCAGTGCGTCGATGTTTTGAATGCGGCTACGGGAAAACAGACTCATTGGGCGTCAACCTTGCAGGAAGCGGCTACTCGGCTGCGAGAGCATAGTTACTCGGCAGCAGTCATCGACCAGTTCTTATTGGAAACTGAACCGGAAGAAAGCGACCGCACTCTGGAGCACCTGAGCACCGCCTTTCCCGTCTACGTCAATTTTGCGGTGACGAACATGGAGCGGCTGGTTCGCGAGGTGCGCTCGGCGCTGCATCGGCGTAAGCGCGAAGAAACCTGTGCCCGCCGCGTTGTTCAGGAGCAGATTCGCAGCGAGATGCGCGAAACCATTACGGCCATGCTGCTCTCCTGCGAGCTGGCCATGGCCGTGCCGGACGTTCCCGTTCCCGCGGCCGACAAAATCCGCGACATCGATTCGCTGGCCCGAGAGATGCGCGTACGGCTGGAAGCGAATTGAAGCGAAAGCGAAATTGAAGTGACGGAGCTGCCACGCTTTTCGTCGCACAAGAAACAGATCCTCGCCCTTTCATACACTCTGTCATCTCGAACGTCCCGCGTTTTAAAGGTAGACCCCGGCTTTCAGCCGGGGGCGGCGAAGCCGCGGGCGGAGAGCCTGCCCTGAGCGAACCCTGAGCGGAAGCGATGGAGAGTCGAATGGGGATCTCAGGTGGCACGACATTTGGGGGATGAGAGTTCCACAAGGAGAAGAACTTGCGGCGGGTGCCCCGTTTCACACGCGCTTTTTGCGCGAGAAAGCCTGCCCTGAGTATTCATGGGCCTTCGATCCACCAATAGCAAATGAAACTGGGGTGCCCCAGCTTTGCACAATAAGAGCATTTTGCCCAAATATTCATTGATTTGCCCAAGAATTCGGACGGCAGCAAGAAATTAGCTATGCCTGATTAAGTCGCCGAGCTTCTGGAGCCAAGGAATGATGCCAAGGCTTGTTGTCTTTCCACGCTACTCTGCGAAGAATCCTCGATTCACCTAGTTTTATTGCGCAGAGCCAAAGCACTTGACCACTAGTCTTTTCGTGTCCCAAATCCAAACCCCATCGCCAGATTTGGTCTGGGCGAAGATGGAGTTGTCTTTTGCTCCGGCCAGAATGCCTCCATCAGTGGTGAGTGTCCCGCTTTCGCTGTACATCAAATCGGACACGCACGTCTGAGAGGTTTTAATGTTCCAGACCCATAACCTATCATCACTGTGGCCAAAGAGGTTGCCTGAACCCCCGAAGGCAGCGAAACCTCCAGCAGCACCATTAAACTTGGGGAGTTCCGGCTTTGGGACATCTGGAAGAATTTCACCTGTGCTAAGACGTAGCAGTCGGAAAGCGCCTGACGAAGTGACGACAAATCTATCCGTCTCAGGGCTCAGTGAGAGTGGAATCGCATAGATCGGAGTGCGGGGCAGCGTCCTTTTCTGCGTCCAGTCAGAAGTCGCCCACACTATAAACTTCTCTTTGCTGACGGTCATTAGGATGTCCCCTTGCGAAGACAGGACGGGAGAATAAGAGTCTTTCAGTTCAGCGATCTGCTTGTCGCTCGCACTGTCGAGCACATGTGTTACTCCGGCATTGTCCGAAGCAACAATCCATGAACCAGTTGGGCTGAAAGCGGCAGAGCGTATGTATCCGTTTAAGAGAGCGTACCTCCGCACCAACTTCCCATCCGGCAAGTGCCACAGTTTCAGGCTAAACTGATCTTCCTCTCCTGCTGTAGCCAACAACTGGCCATCAGCAGAAAAGGCAACCGCATGAACAATACCTTGGCCCGTCTCGACCGCAGACAAGAACTTTCGGCTTCCAACATCCCAAACGACGACCCGCCCAAAATCTTTTCCGGCCGCAATCAATCGGCTGTCTCTTGAAAAGGCAAGTACGTTGATCGTAGTCGGGGTGCCCACGCCGGATTGGATCGAAATAGTGTTTCCCGGCCCTACTTGGACTCCACTCTTCGGTTCCTTGTGCTTGGCGTCCACCATTGTGGCGTCTGGGGATGGAAAACGGGCGGCAGACTGAGCGAGGATTTTGACGACGGCGACGACGAAGATCAACACAACTTGCTTAGCAGCCCACATGCGACGAAGTGTATCTCAATTGAAGCACCATCGGGAATGCGAACCTAACGCAACACAACAGACTTGCCAGACTCCCGAAGTTGACGTTTGATTGCGACAAGTTCTTCTCCGCAGAATCCCCGTTTCGCACAAAGTTCCTCGTCCAGCCATTCTTCTGGAATGCGGCTGCCGACAACTTCCTCGTTGAATACGATTTGATAGGTGCCGTCGTCGTTCGTGGTAACTTCGAGTACGGTTCGATGCGTCGATTGCCGTGCTGAATCTTTCCACGTTTGACTCATTGCACGCTCTCTCTGTTTGATGCAATTCGTTCCAAGATTTCTGACAACCTTGCCGACTCAATGTCCGACACGTCAACTCCGTACACTTCTTTGATCTTCGCAATTAGTGCTCCGTTGTCGTCGGAGGAATGGAAATCCCAGAGGCTCGATTCGTCGGATATCCAAGCCCAATCGAGATTGAGAACACGCCGGGTGAAGTCTTCAGCAAGTTCGGGGTGGGCACCGACTCGTTGGCGGGGAGCAAACTCGATTGGTACGTGTGTCCCCGGTCGAGGGAGTGGTTTCCCAGCCTTCCCTCTATTGAGCTCTTCGGCTGCAAACCGCTTTTCCAGTTCCTCCAGTGCTTCCCGCTTACTATCCCCGCTGCCGCATATAACCCACCAGTTCACGATGGCAAGGGAGTATCGGTGCTGTTTCAGTCGTGTACCTGCATAATCAGGGTCGATCTCGTGCTCACGCATCGAGAGTGGGTAATCAGAAAGTTGCCAGTCTCGCTTCATGAACGACAGAAACCACCTCCATGCCGCAAGAGCATAGTTCTTCAGTCGGAGATTCAAATCGAAACGCATACAGAAACCAAAGGAACAGTCCGATTTTTACAAGTATGCCCTCAAAGGTAGTGCCACGGCGATTCTTCTCGACCAACCTGGACCAACCTCGGGACAGACGGGACGTTGACCAATTTTAGTTTCGTCGAAAAACTGAGGAACGTCCCGTGGAGGTCACCCGTCCGTCCCCGGTTATATACGGTTATATAAAAGATGTGCCAGCCCCCACCTACCTCCTTCCGTGTTAAGCTTCCCGCCACCGTGTGAGGTGAACAATGGCGTTTGTCCGGTCAATCGGACGCTTGACGATGACAGCCGTTGTCATCAACTCACTGATTGGTAGCGGTATATTCGCTCTGCCCGGTGAGCTTAATCGTCTCCTCGGCCGAGCCAGCCCATTTGCGATGGTTTTTGCGGCTGGTGCCATGGCCGTCATCATGGCGTGTGTTGCCGAGGTTGCGTCCCAATTTACAGAGCCGGGCGGCGCCTATCTTTACACCCGTACAGCCTTCGGGCGTTTCGTGGGGATACAGATTGCCTGGTTCTTCCTGCTCGCCGTGGTCGGCTCACTGGCCGTCGCCGCCCATGTTTTCATCGACTATCTCACGCCGTTCCTGCCGTTGACGCTCAATAGTTGGGAGCGTTCATTGCTAATGGCGGTCTTGATCGCTATTCCCACGGCGGCAAATTACCGTGGAGTTCGGAGCGGAGCCAACTTGAGCAATGTGATGACTGTGGCAAAGCTGGCACCGCTGGTTCTTCTTATTGGGTTTGGCGTTGCTCGCTTTACTCACCACCCGCAAATGATCCACGTGTCAGAGATAGCGACGCCAGGATGGTCCAATTGGGCGCGCTCCCTCGCTCTGCTAATGGGTTTTGCCTACGCTGGCTGGGAGGAGTCGCTGGTCCCCACGGGCGAGGTGAGAGAACCTCGCCGAACCATTCCTTTTGCCTTGGCGACTGGGTTGATCGCGGCGGCTGGGGTCTTCACATTGCTGCAGTTTATTACTGTGGCAACAGTGGGCCCAAACGGTACCGAGCAGCCTCTGGCGCAGACCGCTTCCGTCTTGCTGCGAAGCAGCGGGGCGACGGTAGTGTCAATTGCCATCATGCTAGCGACTTATGGGTACATGTCGGCGAATCTGCTAAATGACTCCCGCTTAGCTTACTCACTGGCAACGCAGGGCGACTTTCCTCGTATGTTCGCGAAGATCCATCCACGGTTTCATACTCCTGCGGTCGCCATAACTAGCTATGCATTCACTGCATGGGTCTTGGCCGTGAGTGGTACTTTTCAATTCGTCTTGGCACTCGCTGCGGGAGCTACGGTAATTTACTACGCGGGAATGTGTGCCTGCCTGATTCGCCTGCGGAGGTTGCGCCCAACAGCGAACGCCTTCAGAATCCCGTTCGGGCCCTTGCTCAGTATCGTTGCAATACTAATATCTCTGGCACTGATGACAGGGCTAACTCGCCGCGAGCTTCTTTTAATGTGCGTCACGGCATTGATAGCGTCTGCAAACTGGCTGTGGGGGTGGAAGTATCACCCGGAGCTTCAGACAGAGCCACAATCGGTTGCAAGCTCACTCTCTCCGCAGTGAACTGGAAGCGCAGGCCACTGTAAGACCGGAAGATTATCGATACTGTTCTGCCAGACCGGGGCTTGGGCTTGACGATGCACCTCAGCGGCTGAAGCCGCTGGATTCTGTGAGTGCTTAATCGCAGCGGTAAACCGCTGCGCCACCCCAAGGCGAGGCCGAAGCAACGTCCGCGCCTTTCCCCGCTTTGCTTTCTTCGTCTTAGCTGTCATGACACAATCGTATATCCCTTACCGTCATGACGCTACGTTCCTGCAGGAACATTGAGTCGAAATCAGCGCGACGGGAGTTCCGAAATACAGGATCGTGGGTTCAATGGTCTTGTGCATGGGCCCATTTTCATTGGCTTCCGGAAGCAGAGAAATCCGTTTCTTGCGTTCAAATTCGGACGAAAGATTGCCATTGATAAATTGCGGGAAAGCCTTCGTGGATGGGCCGTTTCGCACTACAATAATCCCCCGGAGGTTCTGTGCACGTTCTGGTCACGGCGGACACGATTTCAGGCACGTGGGCCTACGTGCGCGAACTCGTTACGGGACTCGTCACGCGAGGGGTTCGGGTGACGCTGGTGAGCTTTGGCGAGATTCCCTGGTCCGAGCAAACTGCGTGGATGGACAGCCTCTACGGCCTTGACTACAGGCCGACTGCATTCCGCTTGGAATGGATGCAGGAGGCGCAGGAAGACCTGCCCGTCTCGTCTGCATTTCTGGTCGATCTGATACGAGATGTTTGTCCCGACGTAGTGCACCTGAATCAGTTTTGCTACGGCAATCTTCCCGTCGATGTCCCAAAAATTGTGATGGCCCATGGGGACGTCATCACTTGGGGGGAAGCGGTCGAAGGCTACCGTCCTCGGCTGAGCCCGTGGTTGCGGTGGTACCGGGATACGGTGATGCGGGGAATTTCTGGCGCGGATGCTCTGATTGCGCCTTCGGCGTGGATGCTGGCCGAGATTCGCCGCTGGTATGGGCGAGGGCAGAACGAGGAAGTGATTTACCCTGGCCGCAATCCGATTTTCTTCAATCCCTATATCAGTAAAGAGGATTCTGTTTTGGCAATTGGGCGGCTGATCGATGCCGGCAAGCAAGTCACGTTGCTGACTCAGTGTGTACATCCGCTTCCAGTTTGCATCGTGGGAGCCGACCAAACCGTGCCGGCATCTCAAGTTTCGATTCGTGCCGATGTGAAAGTGGCCACGGATGAAAGTAACTTGGTGATTCGGGGAGCGCAGACCGAAGCGCAACTACGGGCGCTGTACAGTCGTTCTTCGATCTACGCGGCCACGGCGCGCTATGAGCCGCTGGGCATGAACCAACTGGGCGCGGCGTTTTCACGCTGCGCCATCGTCGCGAACGACACGCCCGCATTCCGCGAAATTTGGGGGGATGCGGCCCTGTATTTCCGCACGAACGACGCCCGCAGTCTGGCGGAGTGCATTCGCGAGTTGAGCCAGGACCGCGAAATGTGCCGCGCTTACGCCAATCTGGCCTATGGCCGCGCCCGCGAGCGGTTCAGCGCGAAGCAGATGATTGACGAGCATCTGGAGCTGTATCGCAGCTTGAACTCTGCTCGGGTGGAAGCTGCTTAAGGTTGTCGAACACATCCGAATCCGCAAGTGTTTCACCTACGAACAGGGACAGATCGCGGGATATCGAGTGTCATCGCGCCCGCGAAGCTACGGCCAAGAGGAAATTCGCAGCCTGCTGATCGTGGCGCACATCGATTCTAATCACCACTTGAGTTCGGTGACGTATGCCACACCTGAGGACCGCGAAGCGACGACCTCCGACACAAAATAGGTCGAACTCTTCATCCTCGCTTCCAGGCGCCACAGTCTCCAAGACAGGGCCCGGTCCCCAGTGGTATCTTTGAATCCTTACTGGAAACCCGTAAGGTTGGAGGAATCATTTCATGGCGCAAGTAAAGATCACGGTAAAACCCAATGGCCCCTATCGCGTGGAGGCGCCGGAGGGCGCAATCGAATTAGTCGATGCCAATGGCACCCCGTACGACCTCAGCGGCAAGACCGCCTTTTCGCTTTGCCGGTGCGGCGGGTCAGTGAACAAGCCTTTCTGCGACGGTACGCACAGCCGCATCGGTTTTCAAGGCGCGGAACTGGCCGTCAAAAAGTCTGATACGGGGCAGCCGCCGAAGTAGCAGTCCAGTTCCTTCACAACGAAATCAGTGATGAAGAATCGATAGAGCGCGGAATTGGTCCGTGAAAACAGGGGAGACCAGCGTGGGCGAAAAGTATGACCGCGAATTAGGCATGCACCGCCAGATTACGCGGCGCGACTTTATCAACGGGGTGGCGGTGACGGCGGGGGCGGCTCTCATGCCGTGGCATCTGATCGCGGCCGAAGATGTCCCGCTGGAGAAAACGCCGGGCTACTATCCGCCAAAGCTGACGGGGCTGCGTGGGAGCCATCCGGGGTCGTTCGAAGTGGCACACAGCTTGCGCGACGGAACTTTTTGGGATTCCGCTCCCAAGCCGACCGAGTCCCAGGAACATTACGATCTTATCGTTGTCGGGGGCGGCATCAGCGGCTTGTCGGCGGCGCACTTTTACCGCAAGTCCGCGGGCGAAAAGGCGCGAGTTCTGATTCTCGACAATCATGACGATTTCGGCGGACACGCCAAACGCAACGAATTTCGAATTGGCAACTGGTTTCGACTGGGATTCGGCGGTACGTTCTCAATCGAGAGCCCGGCGCCCTATAGTCGCGTGGCGAAAGGGTTGATCGAAGAGCTTGGGATCGAAGTGCCGTCGTATTCCAAGTACCTTGCTAAAAGTCTCTACGGGGCCCAGGGCCTGCGATCGAAAATCTTTTTTGACAAAGAGACATTCGGAAGCGACCGGTTGGTGGTCAATCCCAGTTGGCTCGCCGGGGGGGAAGACGAAACACCGTTTGAGAGCACAGCCGGGCTGCGCAAGGAATTTCTGGCCGACGCTCCCATCAGCGAACAGGCAAAGCAGGACTATGTTCGCTTGCACGAACATCCTCAGGATTATTTTCCGGGGCTCAGTTCCGAGGAGAAGAAAGCCAAGATGTCCCGCATCAGTTATGCGGATTTCCTGAGGACGGTCGCGAACGTACACGAAGACGTGATCAAGTTGAATCAGGCCCGGCCGCACGGATTGTTCGGCGTGGGCATTGATGCAGTTTCCGCACAGGACGCCTGGGGGCTTGGGCTGCCGGGATTTGCGGGAATGAAGCTGGATCCGACGCCGGGGAAGGGGATGAATCGCGATGCGATTCCGAACGCCGAGGCGGAGAAATATTTTTTTCATTTTCCCGATGGCAATGCCAGCATTGCGCGGCTGCTGGTGCGCAAACTGATTCCAGCGGCGATTCCGGGGAATTCGTGGACTGATGTCGTGATGGCGAAGGCGAACTACGCCAAGCTTGACGATCCGAATTCGACGGTACGCATTCAGCTGAATAGCACTGCAGTGCGTGTCAAGCACGTGGGTGATGCCGCCACAGCAAAAGAAGTCGAAGTCAGCTACATGCGCGGCGGAAAGTTGCGCGTCGCGAGAGCGGGCGCGGTTGTGCTCGCTTGCTGGCACGTGGTCATTCCTTATATCTGTGAAGAACTGCCAGAAAAACAGCGAGACGCACTGGCGTCAGCGCAAAAAGTTCCGCTGCTGTATACCAATGTTGCCATCCGCAATTGGACGTCGTTCCAAAAACTGGGTGTGAGTTCGGTATATGCCCCCGGTTGCTATCACACTGGAGTGAATCTCGACCTGCCGGTCAGCATGGGCGGATACGAGTGCGCGAAGAAGCCCGATGAGCCGATCGTCGTTCATATGATGAAGGCGGCGTGCCATCCGGGAAAGCCGGCAAGGCAACAGCACATGCTCGGACGGATGGAGCTTTTCACCACCCCTTTCGAAGACATGGAGCGCAATATTCGCGACCAGTTGGTGCGCACGGTTGGGGCGGGCGGGTTTGATCCGGCGCGTGACATCGATTCCATTACGGTAAATCGCTGGCCGCACGGTTACGCCTACGAATACAACTCGCTGTTCGATTCATTCTGGCTGGAAGGCGGCGAGACACCGTGTGAAGTGGCGCGCAAGACCTATGGCAGGATCGCCATCGCAAATGCCGATGCCGGCGCGTACGCCTACACCGATGAGGCGATCAATCAGGCGTGGAGGGCGGTGGGGGATCTGGTGAAGAGCTAGCACCGCGGGCGAGGGCGCCCGCCCCACGTGGGATCAGTGGATTGTCTTCGTCTTCCGCGACATGTAGTCCATCAGCAGGTACTGCCCGAGCGTGTAGGGAGTGGTGAAATAGGCTTTGCCGCGGCACATCTCGGTGACCTTCTGCACGAACTGCACCAATCCATAGTCTGAGGCAAGCATGAAGGTGTTGATCAGAATTCCGGCTCGCTTGCATTTGGAAACTTCTTCCAGAGTCTGACTCACCACCAGCGGATCGAGTCCGAAAGCATTTTTGTAAATTCGTCCATCTTCGAGCGTGAGGGCTGAAGGCTTGCCATCGGTAATCATGACGATCTGCTTCATGTCCTTGCGCTGGCGCTGCAAGATGCGCTGCGCGAGGCGGAGGCCTTCGCGCGTATTCGTATAGTAGGGCCCCACTTTCACGCGCGCGAGTTGCGAAAGCGGGACTTCTTCCGCCGAATCGTGAAACAGAATCAGCGAAAGCGAATCGCCGGGATATTGCGTCTTGATCAGGTGCGAGAGCGCCATCGCGACTTTCTTCGCCGGTGTGAAGCGGTCTTCCCCGTACAGAATCATCGAATGCGAGCAGTCGAGCATGAGAACCGTCGCGCACGAAGATTGATATTCGCACTGATGGACCTGCAGGTCGGAATACTCGATGTTCAGCGGAAGCTTGAGCCCTTCGCGCTGGATCGCGCTCGAAAGCGTTGCCGTGATGTCGAGGTTGAGCGTGTCGCCGAATTCGTATGTCTTTGCCGATCCGCTGGTCTCGATTCCTGTGGCAAGGTCGCGCGTGTCATGGCGTCCGAAGCTGGATTTGCCCAGCGACCCGAGCAGATTGCGCAAGGCCTTGAAGCCGAGGAAGTCGAGACTTTTGTCGGTAATTTCGAAGCGCGTCTGCTGCTGTGCCTGGCCGACCTGCCCGCCGACGCTCGACTGACGCGAGGGATCGTGGGGCTGATCGATGGAGATGTAGTCTTCCTGCTGCATGCGCTCGATCAGCTGTTCGATCAGTTCATCGAGTTGACCGTCGGCCTGCATCTGCTGGATCTGCTCGCGCAGATTTTCATCGAACATCTCGCCATTCATTAAAGCTTCTTCGATGGCGCGCTTGAGATCGTCGAGCGTCTGCTCGCCTTCGGGCATCTCGTACCAGAAATTGTCCTGGAAGCCGCTCTGCAGCAGATAGTCGGAGAGCGCGTTGAGCAGGTCCTCCATGCTCATTTCGCTGGCGGGGTCGGGGACGTATTTGGAGTAGCGGATGCGTTTCATAACTGCGTCGTCGGTCGTTAGTCGTCGGCCAAACCTCGACTCAGAAAACCTTGAAGTTCGTGCTTTGGGAGATCCTTCGCTCCGCCTGAAAAACGGCTGCGCTCAGGATGACACCCAATTGACCAGGAGCAAGGGCCGACGACCGACGATGGTTCTAGTTAAATTGTCTTCTCTGCCGGTAAGGCCGGTCCTCAATCTCGAACGACTTTTCGCGCGCTGGTGGTTCGGGCTTCTTCTCGCCGGCTTTGAAGACGCGCTCTTCGCTGCGTCCGATGCGCTTGTGCGCATGCAGACCTTCCAGGATGAACTCAGCCGCCGATACTTGCTGCTCGCAACTTTCTTTCAGCGAGATGCCCAGCGGTCCGAACTTATCGATCAGTCCTTGAATCTCTTTCAGGTTTTCGAGCGCTTCGGCGGCGGGGACGGAGTCGGAAAGCTGAATCTCGCCGCCCAGATCGAACCACTGCACGACCTGCTGCATATTCGCGCCGGTGAAGTATTCGTCATAGGTCTTGGCGATTGCAGCGCGGATCAGTTCGCGTCCGACGAAGTCCGCGCCCTTCATCTCGCCTTCGTACTCCAGTTCGAGCTTGCCGGTGATCGCGGGCAGCGCGGCATAGACGTCGCTGATGCGCGGCACGACCAGCTTCTCGTCATTGCGAATCGCGCGGCGCTCGGCGTTGGAGACGACGTTCTCCATTGCCGTGATGGGCAGGCGCTGACTCACGCCGCTGCGCTTATCGACGCGTTTATCTTCGCGGGCGCTGAAGGCGATGCGCTCGATCACCTCTTGGACGTACTTGGGAAGATGCTGCGCGTTTCCGTTTCGGCGGGTCCAAGCCTCCTGCGCGGTGATGGTGATTCCTTCTTCGACGGTGGCTGGATAGTGTGTGCGAATCTCGGATCCGATGCGGTCTTTGAGCGGCGTAATGATTTTTCCGCGGGCCGTGTAGTCCTCGGGGTTGGCGGTGAAAACGAGCGCAACATCGAGCGGCAGACGGATGGGATATCCCTTAATCTGCACGTCGCCTTCCTGCATGATGTTGAACAGTCCGACCTGAATTTTGCCGGCGAGGTCGGGGAGTTCGTTGATGGCAAAAATTCCGCGATTGGCGCGGGGAAGAAGGCCGTAATGAACCGTGAGTTCGCTGGACAGTTCGTGGCCTCCGCGAGCGGCTTTGATGGGGTCGATGTCGCCGATGAGATCGGCGATGGTGACGTCTGGGGTTGCGAGTTTTTCCACATAGCGATCGTCCGGCGAAAGATAGGCAATGGGAGTTTCATCGCCCAGGCGGGCAACTTCCTCGCGGCAGCGCCGGCAGATCGGTGCGTACGGATTGTCGTGAATCTCGCAGCCAGCAATGTAAGGCATATGCGGATCGAGATGCGCCGTAAGCGCGCGCAGGATGCGGCTTTTCGCCTGGCCGCGCAGACCGAGCAGAATGAAATTGTGGCGCGACAGAATGGCGTTCACGATTTGGGGAACAACGGTGTCGTCGTAGCCGACGATGCCGGCGAATACCGGATCGTCGCCGCTCTTGCGCAGGCGGGCCGAGAGGTTCTCGCGCAATTCGTCTTTCACGCGCCGCGTACGCAATCGTTGTTCGGTGAAAGGACTGTGGCGCAATTCGGAAAGGGTGCGCGGAAGACTCATGGCGAAAGGAACCCCCAGGGGCAAAACGTTGTTCACGATTATACGCGCGTTGGGAATGGGCCGGCGGAAGGGTTAATGCGCATGGCCATTGCCGCCGGCGACTTGTCGGGCGCGCGAAGCACGTTGCACCTTGGGAAGGAGAGCTTCCAGATAGGAAATCAGGGTGGAGATGCGTTCGCCTTCCGAATGAAGCGCGAGCAGGGTTTGTTTGAAGTCCAAATCGAGCGGCAGAGATGCCGCGAGGTGGAAAGAAAGGGTCTCAGGGGCTGCGGTCGAAACGTCTTGCACTGCACCGGCGATGGAGAGGATGTCCGCGTGCAATTCAATCGCGCGTTTGCGGCTTTCGGCAGGCGCCGCTTCGGAATCAGCTTCGAGCATGACGACTTCCGCCTGCAGGAACGAGCGCTCGCGATTGAGTTCCAGGACTTCGAAGCGGCCGCGTCCCTCGGTGATGATATCCATCCGTCCATCGTCATATTTCTTGGTGACCGTCAGAATTTCTGCCGTGCAGCCGACGCTGGCGAAACCGTTCTCGACCGCCCGAACCACGCCGAATACGGCGTTGTTTGTGAGACATTCGCCGATCATTTCTTTATAGCGCGGCTCGAAAATGTGCAAGGGCAGCGGAGAACCGGGAAACAGAACGACGTCCAGCGGAAACAGTGGAAGCAAGGTGTTCGAGCAGTCTCCCGGAAAGACATGAGGGCGGACCATTGATTGTACGCCGGCGACCCACGCCTGAGACTTGACTTCGACAGGCGGGCGGAATACAACGCCGCCATGCCCTCTTCTGAGAACGAATTGACCGGCAGGGTCGTGGTGGTGACGGGCGCGTCGATGGGAATCGGTGAAGCTATCGGCAAGGTGTTTGCCGAGCAGGGCGCCTCCGTCATCATGCTGTCACGCGACGCAGGGCGCGTGGAAGCGGCGCGGGCGCGAATCGGACACGCCGATCACACGGTCGCCATGACCTGCGATGTTCGGCATCGCGAGGAAATCGACCGGGTAGTCGGACTTACGCTACATCACTTTCAGCGCGTCGACATTTGGATCAACAACGCGGGCCTGGGCCTGCTCGATTCTGTGGCCGCCATGGATATGACGGCCTTCCAAGGGATGTTCGACACGAATTTTTTTGGCGCGGTCATGGCCATGCAGGCGGTGATTCCGGTAATGCTGCAGCAGGGTGGGGGGACTATCATTAACATTTCAAGCGTGGCTGGGCACATTCCTTTGCCGTTTCACGCGGGTTACAGCGCGACGAAATTCGCGCTGAATGCGATCGGCAAAGCGGCGCGGGTCGAATTGAAGAAAGAAGGCATTCATGTGCTCACGGTTTGTCCTGGATATGTCCGAACTGGCTTTGGTGAAAACGAAGTCGTTGGAACGGTGAAGCGGCGGGTGCGACCGAGCTCGGTTCGCGGGATTACGGCTGACCGGGTGGCCAAAGCCACACTGCACGGCTATTTGAAGCAGAAGCGCGAGGTCATCGTGCCTTGGACCATGCAAATCCCGGTCAGGCTGTATCAGCATTTTCCTGGCTTGGTCGAGTGGGCGATGAGCCGAATGGCGGAATGAGTTTGCGTGCGGAATGGCGCTTTTTCCCGCGACAGGCGCGGGTATTGCCCGGACCAAAGTTATGACTGGGCTAGAATCAGACACTGAAAATCTATTGTGACGGGTTTGCGGAAACTGATAGAGTATGCCGATTGGCGACGCTGGGGCGCGCCGTTTGCTCCGAACGACCGCCCGAAGTGAGTTCCTGGGGGCGACAAGGTGCTGAATATCATCGGTTTGCCGCCGAAAAGGCCGCAAAGCGAAATCCTGGACAAGCTGGCAAGTTGCCGTCGACTGCTGCTGATCGAGGCGAACGATCAGCGGCGATGGATCGGAAGCCGGGTTGCGCCCGAGGTGCACATCCCTCCCATCGGACTGCTGTACGTTGCCAGCAGCGCGCAGAAGCATCATCCCGATCTGCAAATTGACGTTCTCGAGACCTCGCTCGACGCCAAGAGCGACGAGGAACTGATCTCAAAGATCCAAGAAATTAACCCGGACGTGGTTGGTATCCGCAGCATTAGCTTGTTCGAAGATGAGATGGGCCGGGTCGCTCGTTTGGCGAAGGCGGCGCTTGGAGTTCCAATCGTTGGGGGTGGTCCTATAGCCACGGCGAAGCGGGCAAATCTTCTGAAGGCGATCCCGGAGATTGATCTGCTGGTTGTAGGCGAGGGTGAGATAGCATTTTCGCGGCTGCTGGCTGGGACAGCGGCGAATGGCCTCGTGCTCCGCGAAGGTGATGGGTTCGTCGACCTGGGTGACGGCGAAGTTGGCGACAATCTCGACGATCTGCCGTTTCCGAATTATGGCCTGATCGATCTTCGAAAGTACGAGCAGCATCTAAGCTACGCGTACAACTACAGGCGACAAGGAGTGATGCTGACTAGCCGCGGCTGCCCTTTCTTGTGTACCTATTGCAATACATTTGCCGGTAAGTCGGCCCGCCTGCGTTCTGCGGAAAACGTTGTGACCGAGATGGAACAGTTGTTTCGCGATCACGACATCTCAGACTTCTACTTCGTGGATGACATATTCAATCTGAGTCGTGCGCGAACCGAGGCGGTGTTTCGCAAGATCATTCAACTCGGAGTGGATTGGCGGCTCTATTTCGTCAACGGGCTGCGTGCGGACATCATGACACATGAACTGGTGGACCTAATGGCGGATGCGGGCACGGTATGGGTGACCTACGCCATAGAGTCTGGGAGTCCGCGTATCCAAAAGCTTGTGAAGAAGAACATGAACCTGGAGCGGGCTGCCGAGATCATCAATCACTCGCAAGACCGCGGGTTGGTCGTGAATGTGAACACGATGTATGGCTTTCCGACGGAGACCAGTGAAGAAGCGCAGTCGACGCTCGACTATGTTGGTAGTTTACACATGCCGTCACTGCTGCCCTATCATTTCTGCCTGCGGGGATACGAAGGGTGCGAGGTGGTGGAGCAGGCGGCCGAGGCAGGATGGGATGCGAGCGCCTTTTTAGCGGATGGTACACTCTCGTATCACGATCTGCCGAAGGGCACGAACACGTTTCCGCGGCGCGAAATGCTGGAGCATGTCCTCACCTATCATCGGGAATTCGGCATGCACAACAAACGGCATCTCGAAAAGTCGCTGGACATCCTGAGGCAGAATGGTTACACCGACCGCGACCTGGTGGATATGTATAGTGTTCTGCAGAATCGGCCGTTACACGGCGTCGAAGAGATTGTCTCAAGCACGATACCAGCCACTGCGGGAGCGGGCGCCTGATTGTCGCCATGGTGAACCAAAGAGCGAAAGAACGCTTTTGGGTGATCCGAAGAAGACTCCGCCAGCCGGTTTCTCGAAAGTCTATTTTCCCAAGTGAATCAGCGGTTATAAAATTGTTGGATTCCGCGCATGTGCCGCAAGGTTGAGTTCAGAGGACGACCGGAGCAGAATGCTAGTTCACAAAACGATTAGATGTCTGGAAAAGGCGGCATCGCTCGCTGCGAATGGAATGTGGAAGTTGTTCGAGTTTGCGAATGAGCGCATTCCGGAAAATGCTTCGTTCATCCCGCAGTGGTCCGACAAGCCTCTTCTGAAGTCGTATCAGAAATCGAAGCCGCCCTTGGGTTGGCCGCGCGAGACGGATTCGCTGTGTCCTCGCTGCGTGCCCGAAATTCGACAACAGATTCTCGACGGCAAACAGGATTACCGCGTACTGGTCGAAGAGAAACCGGGCGAGATCGAGGCGCAGATCATTGAGCGCGATGGCAAGATCTTGATGGTGAAAGATTGTCCCCGGCACGGACATTTCGAAGACGTGATGGCGATCGATACGGATTTCTTCCGGCACCTGGAAGAGACATTCCCGGGCCGAGATATTGCCGCCCACAATGACGACACGCTGCACGATCATGGCTCGAGCCGAATCCGGCACGGGCGCGGCTCGGTGCTGACGATCGACCTGACAAACCGCTGCAACATGATGTGCGATCCCTGCTTCATGGATGCGAATCAAGTGGGGTTTGTGCACGAGCTGACATGGGAAGAAATCAAGACCCTGCTTGACAACGCTATATCCATCAAGCCGCGGCGGCAGATGTCAGTGCAGTTCTCGGGCGGCGAGCCGACCTTGTCGCCATATTTCCTCGATGCGATTCGTTATGCGCGGGAACTGGGCTACGACAGCGTACAGGCCGCGACCAATGGCATTGAGTTCGCTAAGAGCCCCGAGTTCGCTCGCCAGGCCATGGAAGCAGGACTGCGCTACGTCTACTTGCAGTTTGACGGTGTAGGCAATGCTGCGAATTCACACCGTAATGTCGGAAACCTATTCGACGTAAAACTGCGTGCGATTGAGAACCTGCATTCCAATGGCGTGGAGATTGTGCTGGTCACGACCGTTGTCAATGGAATCAATAACGAGCAGGTCGGGCGGGTGGTGCGGTTTGCGCTTGATAATCCGGACAAGATTGCGTTGGTATCGTTCCAGCCGGTTTCGTTCACCGGGCGCGATGAAGAGATCACCGATGAGCGACGCATCGCCCAGCGCTATACGCTGTCTCACCTGGCACACGACGTCAAGAATCAATTGAATATCGGCGAGCCGGCGCGCGACTGGTTTCCACTGTCATTCTTGAGCACGTTTTCCGACTGGGCCGACCTGGTGCACGGGCCGAGCGCGGCGTGGGGACACGTAAGCTGCGGATGTCATCCGAACTGTGGGATCGGCATGGCGGTGATGGTCGACAAGCACACGCGGGAAGCGGTGCCGGTGACTGCCTTCCTCAATGCCGATCAGTTCGCCAAGGATGTGGCGAAGATCAACGATTGGGCCCGCGGCAAGTGGATTTCGATTGCGGGACTAGCGCTGGCGCTGATGCGCAACTTTGATCCATTCAAGACGCCCACCTATTTTCACTTTTATGACTTTCTGAAGAAGTTAGACAAGGGGCTCGGCGCCACAGGCCGCGATTACGGAGATGTCTCGGCGGAACGCACGTTTGATGACATCATGCGCCGCCGCCGCGAACGTTGGAACCTGCTGTTCATCGCCGGGATGTGGTTCCAGGACTTGTTCAATTACGACTTCCGGCGGACGGAACAATGCATCATTCCTTACGCTACGCAGGAAGGCGAGATTTCGTTCTGCGCCTACAACACTGGAGTAGGCTGGCGAAAGATTATTGAGAAGATGCACATGACGGCCACCCTGACGAAGTGGTATGAAGAGCATGGCCGGCATCAGATCTTCGCCGGCGGCAAAAGCGTGGCGCTGGGCAGCACCGAACACCACCTGATCGTAAAAGACGATATCGTCACCGACGAAGAGCAACACGATCTCGACTCGCTCGGCATTGCGAAAAACACACGCGAAGAGAAACTGCGCGCGCGAGCGAAACGTGACGAAGAGAATGCTCGCATGATGAGGCTTTATCGCGAGATGGTGCTGAAGGAGCAACCGCTGCCGGAACTGGTGCAGATCCAATTGCCGGCAGAGGCGGCGAGATCCTGAGGATCGTTGAGTCTGAAAACGGACTTGCCGAGCTAGGGAAACTTAATTAAGTGTGCGAAGCAAAACGGAGCGAGCGGAGGCAGCGGAAGAAACTCCTCGCGAAGCCGCCGCTGGGGCCGACTTGCATGGGGTCCTTCGCTACGCTCAGGATGACACAACGAAAGAGGGGAACTTGATCAGAGCTTCCCTAGGCTCCGATCGCGACATTCTCGGCAACTGGTTCGGATTGTTTAGCCACAATTTTGGTCTGATTCAGGTACGCTTGCGGGTCCATCATTCCCTGCGTACGAGCCAGAATCTGTGCCAGGCGCGGGATGTCACGCACTCGTACTTCTTTCAGCCACTGCCACCACTTCTTCTTTCCCGCGATGTTGAGCACGCTGCGCCGCCAGGTCTCGCAATAGAGCTCAAAAAAGCGTTCGAGTCCTAAGCGCGGTTGCCAAAGCAAGTGATGAAGGTCGTAGTGGCTCCAGTCGAAGACCTCAATGCGGTGCTTGCTCTGCTGGAAAAAATATGTGCCGGGCAGCGGCGTAAGAATCGTGAAGCCCACGCGATAGAGCTGATGTTCATCAAGAAAATCCCACAGACCGACGAAATCCGCCTCGGTGAAATCGGGGTCGATGATGAAATTGCAAGTGATCCCAAAGCCAAGTTCGCGCGCGAGGTGGACTGCGTCAATCGAGTTGTCGACCTGGGCTTCCTTGCGCAAGGATTGGAGGCCGGAGTTGGTATGGGACTCGAGGCCAAAGAAAATATCGAAGTTCCGGGCCAATGGGCGCCAGAGCTTCAATAGATCGGGATTCTGCGTGACCAGGTCGGCGCGGGTTTGAACCAGCATCCAGTTCTTGCGTTCCCTGGACTGGAGCAGCGCGCGGCCGAGTTCTTCGCTGCGCGCCTGATCGGCCCAGAACAAGTCGTCGACCATAAAAAGATTGCGGCCGGTCGATTCGAAGTCCGCGCGCACGTCGGCGATGGTATGGCAACGATAAGTCCGCTTATAGAGCTGCCAGACGGAACAGAAGTTGCAGCGATAGGAGCAGCCGCGGGCGGTTTCCATGGTCCACACCGGCATGTAGTTCACGCAACAGTAATGCTTTTGATATTTGGAAACGACCGAGCGGTCGGGAAGCGGTGCGTGCGCGAAATCGACTCGCTTCAAGGGCGCGGGAGATGTCGGGTGGAAGCTGCCGTCGTCATCGGACAGGAGTAGCGAGGGGACATCATGGAGAGGGCGGCCAGTAGCTAGCGTATCGGCTAGATCCGGCATCAGGCTTTCGCCTTCTCCGATTCCGATCGCGTCGATGGACGTGTTGCCTTCCAGCGCCGCGGGGTAGGCTGAAACGGCATGGCCGCCGATGACAACAAAAGTTCCAGGATCGCAAGCTTTGGTCTGTTCAGCGAGCCGGAGCGCGGCAGGGACTTCCAGAATGTGAAGGCACGAGATGGCCACCAGATTGGGCTGCCACTGCCGCAGAATTTCAGCGATCCTCCTGCGCTCGAAGCGCATGTCGGCAAGCTGCACTTGATGGCCGCGAGAGCGCAACGCGGCCGCGACATACATCAGGCCGAGAGGCTCGGTTTGGAAGAAAGGCGCGAGCCCGAATCGAAGATCGTCGGGGCAGGGCCGTAGTAGCAGGATTCGCATCGCGGGCAATCGGTTATGGGCCTTTTTGCGGAGCTATCGCCACCATCGCTTTTCCGGATGCCGGTTGAAACACAGGCTGTTCGGTTCGGGCGGGGGGCCGTTCTGGGGCGGCTTCAGCGACTTTCGTTTCCTTCGCGGAGCCAATCGCGAGCAGCTTCCGCCAGGAAAATTTCAACCGCTTTTTCAAAAGCGACCACCGCGTATCGAGAAATGGATCATCCGAAGTTCCGTAGATTGGATGGTAAGTTTCCTTCCGCTCCAAACCGGGGACATCGATTTTGAAATTGTTGAGCTGCAGAAAATGCCGTAGCTGCAGTTTGTACCGTCCTTCAATGCCGAAGAGCAGCTCCAGCATTCGTTCATTGATCCAGATGATGTAGCGCAGGCCAAACATCCAAAGGTACGAATAGCCTTTGAAGTACTTCCAGTCGCCCTTGGTGGGACGCCACATGCCGATGATCTCTCGTCGGATTTTCCAGCGAGCAAAACTCAACTCTTCCGGAGACATGGTCGAAGTGCGCACGTTGCTGAAGTAGCCATCGTACCAGCGCACATCGGAGAAGTTGCGCACCAGTCCGGCGCGAACCATCTCGTCGCGCAGAGGAGTTTTTGGATACGGCGTCATGATCTGATCCATCACGCTGGTGACGCCCTGTTCCTTGATGAAGCGATAATTCTCGCGCATGCTCTCGGGATCGTCGGTGGGCAAGCCGTTGATCAATCCGGCGATCACAATGATTTTTTCTTTCTGCAACTCGGCCACGGCTTTTTTGATGGCAGGAAGCGTGTTGGGCTTCTTCATGGCCCGCAGATTCTTGGTGGAGGCGTTCTCGATTCCCAGAAAAACATGAATGAATCCCGCCTGACCCAGTTTCTTGATGACGTGCGGCCGTTGCGAGAAGCCGGCAACCGTGGCTTGGGTCGTAAATCGCAGGTTCTTCAGCTTGAGGCTGATGATGGCGTCGATGAGCTGCTCGAAGCGATCCATGCTCTGGGTGATGTTGTCATCCGTGCAGAAGATATGGCGGGCGCCCCGGCTGTATGCGTCTTCGATATCGGCCATGACGCGTTCGAGCGGGAACTGCCGGATCGTGCTGCCGTACATCTGATGAATACTGCAGAAATTGCACTGGAAGAGGCAACCGCGGGAGGTCTCGATTACATCAGCGCGTCGAAAATACATGTGGAAATCGTTGATCAGACGCTTGTCTCGGGCCGGCATCCGGATTTTGGTCACGTCTTCGAGCGGACGCGGAGCGTTGTGCTGAAACTGGCGGCCTTCGGTGCGGTAGGAAAGGCCAAGCACCTTGTCCATGCCTCGGCCCTGCGCATCCAGCGAATCAAGCAATTCACCGAAACTAAAGTCGCCTTCGCCGCGGATCATGAAGTCCCAGTACTCGGCACCGGGTGATCCATCGATTTCGTCGTAAGAGAGCGTAGCATGATAGCCGCCGAGAACGGTGCGGACGCGCGGATCGAGCGTTTTGGCCAGGTAAGCCAGCCGCAGATTGCAATCGTACTGAAATGCCATGCCCGAAAAACCGACAACGTCGGGGCGTTCATTGCGCAGCGTTTCCATCAGGAGCGGCACGGCACGCTTGCGAACCGGGCATAGGTCGAGCACTTTGACGTCGTGGTTATCGATTTGAGCGGCGATTGTGGCCAGCGCTACGGAAGGAGGTTCCCACTGCCGTCTGGGTACCCAAGGCGAGGTAGCAGGGCACTGAACCAGGAGCGCTTTCATCGTTGCCTCCGTGTTGCGCAACACGAGGATTCTCGCGTCGCTGGCGAGAATACTGTATGCGAGGCGCAGGTTGCAACAATGAATTTTTCCGCAGTGATTCAGTGTCTCGAGTCAGTTACTTAATCCGCCAGCAACGGCGACAAAAAACAAATAACTCCTATGACACTCAGTGGTTTTCCGATTGAAACGGCATCTTCATTTTGCTATAACCATGCCCCAGTGAACCGGAAGGGCGGCGATGACAACCAATCTTGTGCAAATCGAAAACGATCGGGAAATTAAGAAACGGCTCGACGCCGAGCGCATTCGACTGCGCAAGATTGCCGGCCTTGATGCCACTGACCACTTTCATCGGCCGGTGGAACGCCCGTTCACCGCGGCGGAGCGCAGCCGCGTCACCATCCTTTTCGGTGGATTCACCTGGAAGCACGAAGATCTGATTCGCGCTATTTTTCACGGAGCAGGATATCGCTGCGAAAAGCTGCCCGTGCCCGACGTGCCTGCCTTCCAGACCGGCAAGGAATTTGGCAACAACGGGCAATGCAATCCCACGTATTTCACGGTGGGGAACCTGGTGCAGTACCTGCAGTTTCTGGAAAAGGAAGGTGTGTCGCGCCAAGAGATTCTGGACAACTACGTCTTTTTTACTGCCGGATCGTGCGGTCCGTGCCGCTTCGGCATGTATGAGGCCGAGTACCGTTTTGCGCTGAAGAATGCCGGATTCGACGGCTTCCGGGTGCTTTTGTTCAAGGATAATGATGGAATCAAGGCGGCCTCGGGGCAGCCGGGCCTGGAGTTCTCCACTGATTTTCGGCTGAACGCGCTGAATGCGATCCAGATGGGCGATGTTATCAATGACTTGGTGTACCAGATTCGCCCATTTGAAGTGAATCCCGGTGAGACCGACCGAGTGTTTCGGGAAACCGTAGACGCATTGTGCGAGGACCTGAAAAATCGCCATGCGTTCGAAGTTGACGAGTGGGCGCCGAAGTGGACAAAGCCAGCATTAAAACGCAGCAAAAAGCTGCACAGCACGGCTACTCTGATCGGCAAAGTCCACGAGCATCTTTGGGGCAAAGATTATCTCGACGCTCTTCGAGCGGCTCGCGAGCGAATGGATAGCATCGAGGTCGATCGCACCAAGGTGAAGCCGGTGGTGAAGATCACGGGAGAGTTCTGGGCCCAGCTCACCGAAGGCGACGGCAACTATCACATGTTCGAGTTTCTCGAGAGAGAAGGCGCGCAGGTGCTGGTCGAGCCCATCGCGACCTGGATCACGTATTTGATTTATCAGGCGAAAGCGCACGCCAAGGCGAAATGGCCGGTAAATCGTCCGTATCCGAGCCCGCAGTGGTGGGAACTGAAAAAGCATCTGGCCAACGATTTGAAATTGCGCAAGAAGCTGATGGGTATTGCGGTCGGCAATTGGATATTCACCAGTCTTTATCACCGGATGGCCAGGAATCTGGGCGGACTTACGCACCACCTGGTTCCGCAGAAGGAGTTAGCGGCCCTGGCGCATCCTTTCTACAATCAGTTTCTGCGCGGAGGCGAGGGCCATCTCGAAGTTGGAAAAAATATTTATTACACTGTCCATCATCTCTGCCACATGGTGCTGGCGCTGAAGCCGTTCGGATGCATGCCGTCTTCGCAATCCGACGGCGTGCAGTCGGCGGTCATCAACAAGTTCAAAGACATGATTTTTCTTCCTGTCGAAACGTCGGGTGAAGGCGAAGTCAATGCGCACAGCCGTGTGCAGATGGCGTTAGGCGAGGCCAAAGTCAAGGCCAAAGCCGAGTTCGAAAAGTGCTTGAAATCGACCGGCAAAACGATGGATGAGATTCGCGAATATATCGCCGAGCATCCGGAGTTGAAGCGGCCCTTCTATCACGTCCCACACCGCGAGGGCATTGCAGGAACGGCGGCGCAGTTCATCTTGCACTTGAACGACCGCATGAACAAAGAAAAGAGAAGCTGGTCGGCGCGGCGCATGCGCGTGGCTCGAACCGTGCTGCCTGATGTCGCTTAGGGAAGCTTCTGATTAAATCTGCGAAGCAAAGCGGGCGAGCGGAGGCAGTGGAAGGAATTCCTTGCGAAGCTGCTGCTGGAGCCAACTGGCACCGGGGGCCTTCGCTTCACTTAGGATGACAGAGCATAAAGAGGGGAACTCAATCATCGCGACTGCAGTTTTCTAACCTTCCTAAGTTATAGTAATCTGCTCGGGCAGCACAGACTCTGTGTGCAAGCCACTCGCCGGAGATCCTGGATGCGGCGCTCAATTCTGCCAATCATATTTTTGATGGCCTCGTTGCACTTCTCCTATGCGCAGGATCGCTCTTATGGGCGTTCGATGGTCGTTGCAGATCGCGGGATCGTCGCCACGAGCCACGTTTTGGCCTCGCAGGCGGGCGCGCAGATTCTGGCTCGCGGAGGCTCAGCGATCGACGCGGCAATTGCGGCCAACGCCGTTTTGGGCGTCACGGAACCCATGATGAACGGCATCGGCGGGGATCTGTTTCTTATTTATTGGGACGCAAAAACAGGCAAGCTCTATGGACTGAATTCCAGCGGCTGGGCGCCTCAAGGTCTGACGATAGATTTCTTGAAGAGCAAAGGAATGTCGTCGATGCCGGAAGCGGGCATTTACAGCGTGACAGTACCTGGAGCTGTGGAGGGCTGGGCAAAAGCGCATGAGCGTTTCGGAAAATTGCCATGGAATACACTTTTTGTGCCCGCCGTCTACTATGCGGAAAACGGCTACAACGTTCCCGAAATCATTCATGATTTTTGGGCCATCGGGCAGAAGCGGCTGAAACAGACGGACGAAGCGCAGCGGATTTATCTCCCTCACGGCAAGCCGCCGGAAGTTGGAGAGAAATTCGCAAATCCAGATCTGGCGAAGACGTTACGGCAACTCGCAGACAAAGGCCCGCGCGATTTCTATCAGGGTGAGATTGCTCAAGCCATCCTGAAGACATCAAGCGCGCTCGGTGGGACCATGCAGGCCGCCGACCTGGCGGAATTCTCGGCTGAGTGGGTTGAGCCGATTTCGATTGATTACCGCGGTTGGAAGGTCTACGAGCTTCCTCCGAACGGCCAGGGAATGGCTGCGCTGGAGATGCTGAACATGATGGCGACGTCGCCAGCGGACAAGCAGAGTCCGCAGGACACAGCCGAGTTGCACAAAAAGATCGAGGCCATGAAGCTGGCGTATTCGGATCTCTATCGGTACAACGCCGATCCGCGCTTCGCCAAAGTTCCGGTGCATGGCTTGCTTTCCAAGGACTACGCGGAGCAGCGCGCAAGGTTGATCAATCCGGACAAAGCGAACTGCGCAGCAACCAGCGGCACGCCGGCAAAGAGCGACACGACATATTTGTCGGTCGTCGACAAAGAAGGCAACATCGCCTCCCTGATCCAAAGTGTGTACGACTACTTTGGGTCGGGAGTTGCGGTGCAAGGCAAAGGATTTCTTCTCCAGGATCGTGGCGGGCTCTTCGTGCTCGACCCGCAACATCCGAACGCGCTCGCCCCGCACAAACGGCCATTTCACACGATTATTCCCGCATTCATGGAGCGCGGCGACGAGCACATCGGCTTCGGAATCATGGGCGGCTCGAATCAGCCGCTGGCGCATGCGCAATTTGTATCGAATGTGGCGGACTATGGCTGGAACATCCAAGCCGCACTTTCGGCTCCGCGCTTCACGATCCCCGATACTGACGGCCCGATCAACTGTACCGTGCTCATTGAATCGCGAGTCGCGGCGGAAGTGCAAACGCAACTGCGGCAGAAGGGGCACGATCTGGTGCTGCGCAAGGAATATTCCGCGCTGATGGGCCGCGGCCAGGCAGTGCTGCACAACTCGAAGACGAAGACGAACTTCGCTGCTTCAGATCCGCGCGCCGACGGTGCAGCCGAGCCAGAGCCAATGGAGATCCAATGAGCGAGAGCACTCGTGATCGCGAACTCGGCATGGCGCGCCGCATCACGCGCCGCGATTTCCTCAACGGCGCGGCGGTGGGGATTGGGACACTCGGCTACGTTGGTTTTGCAGGTTTATCAGCGACCGGAAAAATTTCACAAAAAACAGACCACGCCGGCGAATTCTATCCACCGGCCTTGACCGGTCTGCGTGGAAGCCAAGACGGGTCCTTCGATGTTGCCCATTCTTTGCGCGACGGAACGTTTTGGGACAGCGCGGGAAATCCGCAGGACACACACGAGAGTTACGACCTGGTCGTGGCTGGTGGCGGGATCAGCGGGTTGGCGGCGGCTTATTTCTATCGTAAGCAAGCTGGCCCGAAAGCTCGCATTCTGATCATTGACAACCATGATGACTTTGGCGGGCACGCGCGGCGCAATGAATTTCGCGTGGGAAAGCAGCTGCTGTTGAGCAACGGCGGCACACAATCGATTGAGAGTCCCTCTGCCTATAGCGAGACCTCAAAAGAACTGCTCAGAGAGCTAGGAATCGAAACGAAGGTTTTCTACAAGGCTTACGATCAGAAGCTTTATTCTCGTCTTGGCACAGGCTGCTTTTTCGACAAGGAAAGCTTCGGCGAAGATCGCCTGGTGCCCGGCATGGGAACGCTCGCGTGGCCGGAGTTCATCGCCAAGGCGCCGCTCTCGGAGAAGGTGCGACAGGAAATCGCCCGCCTCTACACCGAGAAAAAAGATTACCTGCCGGGACTCACACGCGAAGAGAAGCGCGCACGTTTGGCCAAAATCAGCTATGCCCAATTCTTGACCGATATTTGCAAGGCCGATCCTGCGGTGCTGCCGTTCTTCCAAAGCTATACTCACGATTTGTTTGCGGTCGGCATCGATGCGATTTCGGCGATGGCCTGTTATCGAAATCCTGACGACTACGGCGGCTACCAGTATGCCGGTTTCGATGGCTTGGGTCTGGAGGAAGGCAAGGACGAAGACAAGGAAGAGCCTTATATTTTCCATTTCCCTGACGGGAACGCTTCGATTGCCCGTTTGCTGGTTCGCTCACTTGTGCCGGGAAGTATTCCGGGGCACACGATGGAGGACGTAGTCACCGCTCGAGCGGATTACGACAGGCTTGATCATCCGTCTTCTTCCACGCGAATTCGGCTGAACTCGACCGTAGTCCGGGCGCAGCAGATCGGTGCGGCTGGAACCTCGACGGGAGTGGAAGTGACATATGTGCAAGGCGGAAAACTGCAGAGCGTTCGGGGAAAAGCCTGCATTCTGGCCTGCTACAACATGATGATTCCGTATGTTTGTCCTGAATTGCCGGAGAAGCAAAAGGAGGCTCTGCACTATGGTGTCAAAGAGCCATTCATCTATACGCACGTGGCGATCCGCAACTGGAGGGCTTTTCAGCAGCTTGGTATTCGGCAAATCATCTCACCAGGCAGTTATCACTGTTTTACTATGCTCGACTTCCCGGTGAGCCTGGGCTCGTATCAATTTCCGAAAACCCCACAAGAACCGATCGTGCTCTTCATGCTGCGGACTCCGTGTCAGCCTGGGTTGCCGCGGAAAGATCAGTATCGAATGGGGAGATTCGAACTGATCTCGACGCCATTTTCGACTTTCGAACGCAATATTCGGGATCAGTTGAATCGGATGCTCTCGTCCGGGGGGTTCGATTCCGCCCGCGACATCGCCGCCATTACGGTCAATCGCTGGGCCCACGGTTACGCGTATGAGTACGATTCGCTATCAGATCCAGCGTGGGCTCCGGAAGAGCGGGCGTGCGTGATTGGACGAAAGCAGTTTGGCCGGATCTCGATCGCCAATTCGGATGCGGGTGCCAGCGCCTATACGAATGTTGCCATCGATCAGGCTTATCGCGCCGTTCAGGAGCAGCTGAAAGCCACATAACACTGGGCGCGTGGTTTGGTCCAGAACCCGCCTCGCTAAGGCTTTTTGCGCGGAATACATTTTTTTTCTTGACGGCTTGGCTCAGTCTTTTCTAGCCTCCCGACTTGTAGTAAGCTTCCGCAATTCTTCTAAGCATTCCCTGTCTTCGTTTTGAAAGTGGGGACCACTTTCAGCGCACGGCATCGTTGCACACTTAGTTGCAGGAGACCGCTTATGACTCACCGGAAATCGCTAGCACTTGCCTTGCTCATCGTGTTGAGTTGTTCCATTCTCGCGTGGTCCCAGACCGGTCTCACGTCGTTGCGCGGCACGGTGACCGATCCTTCTGGGGCCGTGCTCTCGGGAGCGGATGTGCTTTTGGAGAATCCGACGACTGGATTCCACACTTCCATTACGACGGACGCGAGCGGCGCCTACGAGTTTCCGCAGATTCCTCCGGGTCAGTACAAGATCACGGTGTCGAAATCAGGTTTCGGTAAGCAGGCCAAGGCGGCGGAGCTGCTGGTCAGCCAGCCGGCGACGATCAACTTCGCCATGACGGTTCAAGAGATCAGAGAAACCGTCGAAGTGAGCGATATTGCGCAAACGGTGAATACGACCGACGCAACGATCGGGAACGCGGTCGCCAATTCGACGATTCAGGCGCTGCCTATAGAAGGGCGGAACGTACCTGATCTGCTGAGTTTGCAGCCGGGGGTTCTGTATCTGAATGATCGAGTGACGAAACCGGACCTAGATAGCCGGAGCGGAGCCGTCGCCGGGGCTCGCTCAGATCAAGCGAATGTCACGCTTGATGGGCTTGATAATAACGACCAACGGCAAGGATACGCCTTCACCGGCGTGCTGCGGTCTACTCTGGACTCGGTCGAAGAGTTTCGTGTGACGACAACGAACACCAATGCGGACGCGGGTCGCTCGTCGGGGGCTCAAGTGACATTGGTGACTAAAAGCGGGACCAACAGCTTCCACGGCAGCCTTTATGAATACAACCGGAGCAGTTTCGGCTTGGCGAACGACTGGTTTAACAAGGCCGCCGAAGTGTCAAACGGTCTGCCCAACAAGCCCGGACAGTTGATTCGTAATACCTTCGGAGGGACGTTCGGCGGGCCGATCATGAAGGACAAGTTGTTCTTCTTCGTGAACTACGAAGGCCAAAAGACGCAGGAAAATCAGCAGGAGAGTCTGACCGTGCCAACCGCGTCTTTCAAGGCGGGCAATCTGAGTTATGACTGCACGGGCAGCGCCGGATGTCCCGCAGGTGGCATTGAAACTCTGACCCCGGCTGACATCGCCAAGATGGATCCCAATTGCGCGCCGGTGAACGGGCCCTGTCCGGGACACGGAATCGATCCCGCCGCGCTAGCTACTTTGAATGCATACCCAAGTGTGAACTCCTCCGGAGGAGATGGCTTTAACACTGGGGGTTTCACTTTCTCAGCTCCCAATCCGATCCGGCTGAACACTTACATTGCGAAAATCGATTACCAGAAGAGCGAGCGTCAGCGCCTGTTCGTGCGGGCAAACCTGCAGGGCGACCGAGTTTCAGGCCTGCCGGAGTTTCCGGGAACTCCACCGAGCTCTTCTCAAGTGACCACATCGAAGGGTGTGGCTGTGGGAGACTCTTGGACGATAAGCAACACCCTGATCAACAATTTCCGCTACGGGTACATTCGGCAGGCGCTCAACGTTATCGGCGCTGGAAACAATTCCTTTGCCGATTTTGTCGGCATCAGTCCACTTACGGCTGAAAACGACACCACGCTGCTCAACGTTCCGGTGCACAATTTTGTCGACGATATTGCTTGGACCAAAGGCAAACACACCCTTTCGTTCGGCGCAAACTACCGGCTAATTCACAACAACACCGTTTCCAACAGCGTGTCTTTCAATTCGGCGACCACAGGCTCGGCCAACATCAGTAATGCTCAGATTGCCAATAGCGGACAGAGTTTCGACCCCGGAGCATTCGGCTTCCCTAACGTCAACCCTACTTTTGGGGCGAGCTATGACAACGCGGTGACAGCAATTGCTGGATTACTCTCAACCATCAACGTACACAACACGTACAGGGTGACGAACAGCACGGCTGCAAATCTGCTGCCGACTGGAACATCAATTCCCAGGAGTTTCAAGGCCAACGAGTTCGAGTACTACGTGCAGGACTCCTGGCGCGTCCGGCCGAATCTCACGATCACCTATGGCTTCCGCCACACGTTACTGCAGGTGCCATACGAAGTGAACGGCCAGCAGGTACAGCCGAACATCGATTTGCATCAATGGTTTTTGAATCGCAGCATTGCCGCCGCGCAGGGCCTCGGGGACCAACCGGCGTTTGCTTTCGCCCCATCGGGCCAGAGCCGTGGGGGCAAGCCGTTCTGGAATATGAACAAGGCCGATATCGCCCCGCGCTTTGCCGTTGCCTATTCGCCGGACGGAAAAACCTCAATTCGCGCCGGAGCTGGAATCTACTACGACCATTTCGGAGAGGGAATTGTAGACAGCTTCTCTCAATTCGGCTCGTTTGGTCTGACCAGCACGGAGGCGGCTCCCTCCAACATCTTTACTCCTGACAATGTGCCGCGCTATACCGGACGGAATGCCGTGCCGGCGAACGCGCTCCCCGCGGTGCCAACGACCGTTACTTATCCGGACTCGCCGTCAGCCGATCCTTTCAATGGCGGGTTTACTTTTAACTCGGATGGAATCGACGATCATCTGAAAACGCCTTACTCGATTGCGACCGACTTTTCAATGCAGCGACAGGTCGGCGGGGGATGGACTGTCGAGGCCGCATACGTCGGAAGGTTTGGCAGACATCTGCTGCAGCAACTCGACCTGGCTGAACCCACCGATCTGGTGGATCCAAAATCGGGGATGGATTACTTCACCGCCGCGCGTATGATGTCCCAATTTGCGATCACGCATGGTGAAGATCCAACTGCCAAGATTGCGCCGATTGCATACTTCGAAGATCTCTTTCCCACGGCAGCGGCAGGTGGATTTAGTGCCACACAGAACATCTACACTGGCGATCTCGGCTGCGCGCAACCTTCCTGCTTTAGTTGGGCTGGACGACCGGGACGCGAGGTCGGCGCGCCTTTTCGCCTGGGCCTGATTTGCAGCGGGGTTGCGAATGGAGGTGTGACACCTGCTTGCCCGGTTTCGGCGGGTGGACTCGGGACACCGCTGCCGTATTGGGATCCTCAGTTCTCGTCGCTGTTCGCGTGGGCATCCATCGGTACCAGCAGCTAT
The DNA here is from genome assembly GCA_035710725.1 of Candidatus Sulfotelmatobacter sp. Lineage (GTDB taxonomy): Bacteria > Acidobacteriota > Terriglobia > Terriglobales > Acidobacteriaceae > Sulfotelmatobacter. Next base: position 58,486 of record DASTCY010000022.1, read on the forward strand.
AACGCGGGCCAATTTATCGTGCGTCATCCCATGGCGCACGGCTTGCAGGTCGACTTTAGTTACACTCTGTCCAAGTCGCTTGATCTGGGCTCCGACACCGAACGGACCAACGTGCAGGGCACGACTTCAACGACAACGCCAGCTAATGCCATAAGCCCCAGTACATCGCTAAGCTTTATCCAGAACTCTTGGAATCCGCGTTTGAACCGTGCGCCCTCGGACTTCGACACGCGCCATCTCATCACCACAGACTGGGTTTATCAACTGCCGTTTGGGAAGGGAAAGGAATTCGGCGGATCGGCAAATCCGGTTGTTGATGCGATTATCGGCGGCTGGCAGTTTTCCGGCTTGGCGCGCTGGACGAGTGGACTACCATTCAGCCTCCTCGACACCCAGGGGTTCACCAACAATTTCGCGTTCCAGACCAACATGGTGCAAACCGGGCACATTTCGACCGGTGTCTTCCGTGGCACTGAGGCGGGGCCTTTTCGACCACCGCAGGTTTTTCCCGACGCTGAAAGAGATGCCATGGCAGCTCAGGTCTTCAGCACCCTCAGCCCGATTCGCTTCCCCTATCCCGGCGAGGCTGGCAGCCGAAATAATCTCCGCGGTCCCGGATATTTCGGAATCGATGCGGGTTTAGCGAAGGCGTGGAAGGTCCGCGAGGGTATGGACCTCAAGTTTGCCTGGGAGGTCTTCAACGTCACCAATTCTGTGCGTTTCGATGACAACACTTCGACCTCACTGGATAACGGGTCAGCAGATGGCACCGCCCTGGGAGTATTTCACCAACCGCTGACAGTGTCCCGTGTGCAGCAGTTCTCGTTACGGTTCAGTTTCTGAAGGGGAGAGCAAGACGGTCAGCTTCTTCTGAATGAAAACGGGGACTGAAGCGTCGTGATGCTGATCCGGTGCGCGAGATAGTCACTTGATGGGGAGGGAGTGCGCACCTTATATTTCCAGTGACTCATGACTGATCCAACAACAATAGAAGTGTGCTCTGATTCAAAATTGAAATCTGATTCCAACCAGGACCGCGACAAGCTATCACGACGCAACTTCCTGAGTTCGGGTTCAGCGGCGCTCGCCGCGGCTGGCGTACTCTCGGCCGCAGCAGCAGCGCAGGCCCAACAAGATGCAAAGCCGGGCTACGACAGGGCGCGGAGCGATCCTGGCCCTACCAACGCGGCTTTGGATACGCAGAATCCCAGCACTAATTTTCCGCCTCCTACTGATGCGGGATCGGTGCCAGTATTCAAATATCCGTTTTCGCTTTCCCACAAGCGCGCGTACGACGGAGGCTGGTCGCGCGAGGTCACGGTGCGCGAGCTACCGATCGCAAAGTCGATTGCCGGGGTTGACATGCGGCTCACCGCGGGGGGGATTCGTGAGTTGCACTGGCACGCGGCGGCCGAGTGGGCGATCATGCTTTATGGGAACGCCCGCATCACAGCCATTGATGCCAAAGGAAAAAGTTTTGTCGCCGATGTGAAGGAAGGCGATCTCTGGTACTTCCCCACCGGGATCCCGCATTCGATTCAGGGTCTTGCTCCTGACGGCGCGGAATTTCTGCTGGTATTCGATGACGGAAATTTTTCCGAGTACGCCACTGTCCTGCTCTCTGAATGGATGGCGCATACTCCCAGAGAAGTGCTGGCGAAAAATTTCGGCGTGTCGCGGCAGGTTCTGGAGAAAATATCGTCCAAAGAGCTGTTCATCTTTCAGTCGGAAGTTCCGCCGCCACTCGCCGCGGACAGAAATGCCGCGGCCGGTGCCCTGGGACCCTCAGAGGCAGACTTTGCTTTTCTTCTGTCGCAGCAGCCGCTGACTCACCGCACCAAGGGCGGGGAAGTTCGCGTGATCGACTCGAGCATCTTTAAGGCCTCGACCACGATTGCGGCCGCCATCGTCACCGTCCATCCCGGAGGAATGCGGGAGTTGCACTGGCATCCGAATGCGGACGAATGGCAATACTACATTGGCGGCAAAGCGAGGATGACGATTTTTGCGACGGGCGGTCGAGCGCGTACCGCAGACTTCGAAGCAGGCGATGTTGGCTACGTGCAGCAGACGCTGCCGCACTACATCGAGAATATGGGCGACACCGACCTGCGCTTCTTGGAGATGTTCAAGAGCAGCTACTATCAGGATCTTTCACTATCCGAGTGGCTCACCCATACGCCGCCGGAATTGGTACTGGCGCATCTCAACATCGACAAAGCGACGTTGGACGCCGTGCCGAAAGACGCATTGGTCATCGTGCCGCGCTGAATTCGGAAGATACGTCGGCAAGCCTGCTCCGCCAAACGGCGAACGCCAACAATGAAGCAAGCCCCAACCGTCCAACAGTTGGGGCTTATTTTTCGAACTTTTGCCGGAGCCCGACTAGTTCCCTGTGGCGGTTAGCGGTATGAGTTGTGCGCCGGTGCCGGTGTTGTCCGCGACCTCCAGGGACGCGGTTCGCGTTCCGGAGGCTGTAGGTTTGAACTGCAGGCTGAAGGTGCAGCTCGCGCCGGCAGCCAGCGTGCTGGTGCAGGTTGTGGTTCCGGTGAAGTCTTGAGGATCGGCTCCGGTAAATCCGGCAGCGCTGATCATGAGTACGGATGTGCCATTGTTGGTCAGCTTGACGGTCTTGATTGCGCTCGTGGTTCCTACCGTCTGCGCGGAAAACGTCAGGCTGGTCGGTGAGAACAATGCACCCGGTCCGGCAGCGCTTCCGCTCAGACTAAGTACTTGCGGGCTGTTACTGGCACTGTCGACGATGGTGACTGCGGCGGTTTGCGGGCCTCCGATCGTCGGTTTGAATTGGACCTTAATCGAGCAGTTTGCGCCGGCAGCCAGCGTGGTTGTGCACGACGTAGTTCCGGCAAACTGAGTTGGGTCCGCCCCAGTCATCTTGATGCTGCTGATGTTCAGCGAAGCAGTTCCGGTATTGGTCAAGGTAGCAGTCTGAAACGCGCTGACCGAACCGACACCCAGCAGCCCGAAGCTCAAGCTCGTGGGATTCAGCTTGGCGCCGGCTAGTACCGTTCCTGTGCCGGTTCCGCTCAGGCTAACCTTTTGTGGACTGTTTGGGGTGTTGTCGGAGATGTTCAACGTTGCGATCCGTGAATTGTCGCCTGTCGGTTTGAAACTCACACTGATGGTGCAGGCCTTTCCCACGGCGACGGGTGCTCCGCAGGTATTCGTCTGGACAAAATCGCTCGCGTTCGTGCCGCTGAACGAAATCGAGAGAACTTCCAGCGGAGATGTGCCGGTGTTGGTCAGAGTGACGGTCTGGGCCGCGCTGGTGGTCCCAATTGCCTGGCTCGTGAAGGTCAGCGAGGTCGGCGAAACGGTCGCCGTCGTCGGCGGAGCGAAGCCGAACTTTGCAATGAAGGCGTCGGTGCCAAACGAGGCGCATCCTTTGCAGGAAACATTGAATGCTCCTTTAGTGATGGGGAAGTCCGACGAGCCCGTTGCGCCAACAAGATAAACGTTTCCGGCCGCATCGAGCGTAACACCCATTCCCCAGTCAGTCTTGCTGCCGCCCATGAATGTGGAATATTTCAGGGCCGTACCGGTGGGATTCACCTCAGTGAGATAAGCAGCGTAACTTCCGATCGTCACGCTGCAATCATGGCAAGTTGTCTGAAGTGCGCCAGTGACGACGGGAAAATCTGGGGATGCGGTCTGGCCGGTGACAAAAGCATCGCCTAACGCATCCACTGCAATACTTGAACCGAGGTCATTGCCGCTTCCACCCAGGTAAGTCGAATACGCCACCGTCTTGCCGGTAGAATTTAGTTTCGTCACAAAGCCCGAAAAATCGTTGGCACAGTCTTTGCAGACTCGTTGAAACGCACCGGAGGTGGTGGGGAAATCGGTCGAGGAGGCATAGCCAGTCGCGTAGACGTTCAGCGATTTGTCCAAGGCGAGGGCGTAGATCAGATCGACGGTGCTGCCGCCAAGGAATGTCGAATAAACCAGGCCGGAGCCGGCCGGATTCAGCTTGGTGATGAAGCCAACTTGTCCGCCCGCAACTTTTGTCGTTTGAAACGACCCGGGTATCACTGGGAAGTCGGCGGAGGTCGCCGAGCCGCCTACGTACGCGTTGCCGGAAGCGTCTACCGCGATGCTGTAGCCTACGTCGAGGCCGCTTCCACCCAGGAAGGTCGAATAGACCAATGCGGTTCCGGTTGCGTTCAATTTGGTGACGAATGCATCGCCGTGGCCTCTGCATCCTTTGCAGGTTCGTTCAAAAGCCCCGGAAGTCGTCGGGAAGTTTGCAGAATCGGTGCAGCCGGTGACGTAAGCATTTCCGCTAGCGTCAATGGCAATGCCGCGCGCCAAGTCGTCTTGCGATCCGTTCGCCAGATAGCAGAGTCCGCCGCCGCTGCCGCCGAGATAGGTCGAGTAGACCAACCTAGAGCCTGTTGGATTCAGCTTGGCGATGAAAGCTGCGCTGGTGATCTCGCCTGGATACTTGGTTTGGAATGCGCCGAGGGTCGTAGGGAAGTCTTGCGATTCGGCCTTTCCGGCGACATAAGCGTTGCCCACGCTGTCGACGGCGATGCCGAAACCTTCGTCATACAGGCTGCCGCCAATGTAGGTCGAGTACACGAGGCCTGAACCAGAGGGGTTCAGCTTGGTAACGAAAACCGCGCTGCAGCCTCCGCCGACATCGCAGGTGGGCTGAAATGAACCGGCCGTGGTGGGAAAGTCGGTGGTTTCGGTGTGGCCGGTGACGTAAGCATTGCCGGCGGCATCCACTGCAATCGCATTTGCGCCTTGGATGGGCACGCCGTTTCCACCACCGAGGAAAGTGGAATAGATCAGTACGGGATCGATCACCAGATTTCTTGTGTGGTCGTAAGAAGGAATCTCAAAGCTCAGTCGATTTCCCGCAGTGAGCCGATAGCTGCCCGCGACCATTTCGCGGCGTCCCGCCAGTTCCTGATAGATCACGGGTCGCTGCATGGTAACGGTTTGTCCGTTAATCATGATGTTCAGATCGCCATTGCGGCCCAGGCTGAGGCGAACCGCACCATCGATTGCGAGCGCAATGCGGCTCGGATCGGCACCCGGCTTTACGACGAAATCGTGCTCCAGGCGTCCGGAGCGATTGCCGTAGTAGACGAGGTCGATGCCGGGATACACATCTTCATACTGCACGCGCGAATATGTGGCGACATTCGAACGCCATTTGCCGCGATCAGATCCCAGGAAGTAGTTGCTTTGGCCTAACGTCTTCTCTTTGCCAGCAACTTTGGATGCAGCGTTCGCGTTGACCAGTTTCATGCGCAGGGCCGCCTCAGGAGACTGAGAGTGAACACGCCGGCGGATGGCATTCTTCGATGCTCGAGTTGGAGTAAGTTGCTTGCGGCCGGTTGATGGCATCTGCAGGGCGAGAACCGCTTCATCGCCCGTCAAGAACAACGTGTAGCCGGGTTCACGGGTGAGGAATTTGACCTGGGGTGCGGTCTGGCCCTGGTTGGCTTCGAAGCTGAGTGGGAGCCGTCCATACTCTTCTGCCAATTGCGGAAGGGAAGTATGCTGCTCGGGATTCGCATGCGGTGGCGACGAATGAATCTGCGAGCGCCAGTGCCATGACACTATAGCAGCAAAAGTGAGGATCACAGCTGAGATGGTCCATGTTTTGTGATTGGATTTCATAAGCTCTCCCTGAAAGTGACGGGCTTTGCGGTCCACCTCAGCCCGATTTTGTTCTCATCCAGTAACGCGACACAGAGGCGAAAAAGGGGCCATCATGGGGCAACGGCCAGCGGTCGCGGTTTTCAGCGCCAGGACCGGCTGCTCGTGAACGGTATCCATCACGTGGGGTAGGACCAGCTTGAAACCTGTTTTCGTCAGGAATTAGGAGCTTTGGTGGGAGCGAATTCCATTCGCGCTCGCCAAAATGCAGTAAAATTACCCGCCATGGCCGAGGCACAGGATGTGACGCTGCTGCTTTCTGCCCTCACGCGGGGAGACGAGCATGCCGGCTCGAAGCTGATCCCGCTGGTATACGACGAGTTGCGCAGGCTGGCTGCCAGCTACATGCGGCGTGAGCGCGTCGACCATACGCTTCAGGCAACGGCCCTGGTCAACGAGGCCTACTTGAAGCTGGTCGAGCAGCGCGCAGTAAACTGGCAGAGCCGGGCGCATTTCTTTGGGATCGCGGCACAATTGATGCGTCGCATTCTCATCGATCATGCGCGCGGGCACCTGCGGCAAAAGCGAGGCGGCGAGCAGAAGATCGTGTCGCTCGATGAAGCCATCGTCGTCGCGGAGCAGCGCGGGGACGAACTGCTGGCACTGGACGATTGTCTCAATCGTCTGGCCAAGATTGATCCTAGGCAAGCCCGAGTTGTCGAATTGCGTTTCTTTGGCGGATTGACCGTTGAAGAAGCGGCCCAAGTGCTGGACGTCTCCCCCAAGACGGTCAAGCGGGACTGGAATGTTGCCAAGGCGTGGCTCTACGCCGACCTGAAAGAGCGCTATGGATTTGACGCCGCAACAATGGGCGAACGTCAAACAGCTGTTTGATCTGGCTCTCGAGAAGACCCCTACGGAACGAAGCGCATTTTTGGCCGGGGCGACGCAGGATTCTGCGATTCGGCAAGAAGTCGAGCGCTTGCTGGCGCACCATGTCGAATCTGGTGGCTTCCTGTCAAAACCGGTGCTAGCGGAAGTTTCTGCAGTCAGGGCGAGAAGTCAAGGTCAGTCCTTCTCTCCGGGAGATGTGGTTGCAGAGCGGTTCCGCATCTCGCGATTCATTGCGCGCGGCGGCATGGGAGAGGTCTACGAGGCTGAAGATCTTGACTTGCGCGAGCGCGTGGCCCTCAAGTCGATTCGCAGCGAACTGGTCAATGATGCGCGAACGCTGGAGCGCTTCAAGCGCGAAGTTCATCTCGCCCGCAAAGTTACTCATCCCAATGTGTGCAGGATCTACGATCTGTTTCGGCACTCCGGCACCGGATCAGGCGCGAGTGTCGTTTTCGTCGCGATGGAATTGCTGGAGGGCCAAACGCTGGCGGAGTTAATGCAGAGCAAAGCCCGCCTGAGTGTGGAAGAAGCTGCGCCGATCGCGCTGCAGATGGCGTCAGGTCTGGGGGCCGCACATGCGGTGGGCGTTCTGCACCGAGATTTCAAGCCCGGCAATGTGTTGCTGGTTCCAACCGCGAAGGGGATTCGGGCGGTAGTAACGGATTTCGGACTTGCCCTGCGTTCGGACAAAGACGCCAGTGTGGCGCATCCGGTTACCGGGCCGGGAGAAATGCTGGGTACGCCGGCTTATATGTCGCCCGAGCAGGTGGAAGGGAAAGAACTCAAGCCTGCCTCCGACGTTTATTCGCTGGGATTGGTCCTGTATCAGATGGTGACGGGCACTCGGGCCTTCGACGCCGGGACTCCGCTTTCGATGGCTGTACGGCGCGTAAAAGAAGATCCACCTCCGCCGCGCATCGTGGTTCCAACTCTCGATCGGCGCTGGGAGTCCGTCATTCTCCGATGTTTGGCGCGTGATCCGAGCGACCGTTTTCAAACTGGAGATGAAGTCGCGGATGCACTGCGCAGCGACAAGAAGTCGGGCCTCGTATGGAATTCCAGACGCAGGCAACTTCTGGTCACACTCGCACTCGCAATCATCGTCGCGTTCGGCGCAATCCTCGCCTGGAGAATCAGCCACCGGTTTCGTCCCGGCGCAAACGAGACGGTGACTACGCAGTCCATCGTCAGACGACCTTCAGTCGCTGTGCTCCCGTTCCACAATCTATCTGGACGCACCGATACCGAGTGGGTTGCGACAGCTCTGCCGGAAATGCTGACGGCAGAGCTGACTGCTGGCGGCAAGCTGCGCACCTTTCCTGGGGAAAATGTCGCGCGCGCCAGCGCCGATCTCCGGCTAACCGGCAAGCAGACTTTGGCCCGCGATACTCTCACTCATCTTCGCGAGTATTTGGGGAGCGACTATGTGGTGCTCGGCTCGTACCTCGATCAGGGTAGCGCGCCGGAGGCGCAGATTCGGCTCGACCTTTGGCTACAAGACACCCGAACCGGTGAGATCACGGCCACGGTGTCAGAAAAAGGCGGACAAAGCGATCTGGATGATCTTGCTACGCGTGCGGGTGCGGAGCTGCGGCGGAGGTTGGCGCTTGCCGATGTCACTCCAACCGAAGCAGTACTGGTGCGGGCCTCGTTGCCATCGAGTCCAAATGCGGTGCGGCTTTATTCCAAGGGACTGGCGAGACTGCGCGTCGCTGATGCCATGGGCGCCCGCGATTTGCTGCAGCGCGCGGTCGCAGCCGATCCTAACTATGCTCTTGGGCACCTTGCCCTGGCGGATGCGTGGGCCATGATGGGCTATGACAGCAACGCGCGCGACGAATCGAAGAAGGCCCGCGAGCTTTCCTCTGGACTGTCGCATGAAGAGAGCCTGTGGATTGAAGGCCGCGACTGGGAACTGAATCGCAAATGGGACAAGGCGGTCGAGAGCTACCGCACACTCTTTGAGTTCTTCCCCGACAACCTTGAGTATGGTCTGCGTCTCGCGGCAGCGCAGAAAAGTGCTCGTAACGCGGATGAAGCGTTGGCTACCCTGACGACTCTTCGGCGACAGCCTCCGCCCAACGGCGATGACGTGCGCATCGACATGCAGGAGGCCGAAGTCCTTGAACTCAAAGGAGCCTATAAGGAAGAACAATCGGCTGCGGATGCAGCCGCACGTCGGGCCCGCGAAATTGGCGCGAATATGCTTCTGGCACACGCGCTCAACCAGAAAGCACGCTCGTTGGAAGAGCAAGGCAAATTGGAGGATGCGATCGCCAGCGCCGAAGAAGCTACGCGAATTGCTGAATCGGCCGGCGAACGAGTCGAGATGGCAAGGGCCCTGACCGTGGTCGGAATCGTTCGCTACGATCAAGGGAACTTCACCGAGGCGGCCAACTCACATCGTCTCGCCTTGGAACTGCAGCGCGAGATCGGCAATCAACGCGGCGCAGCCACAACGCTGAACAACCTGGCGAACGTGGTTGGAGCGCAGGGCGATTTTGCCGGTTCTGCGAAAATGCTGCGCGAGGCACTGCTGATTTTCCGTGAGATCGGAGACAAACACAGTGCCGCTGCGGTGCTGAACAATATCGCGACACGTACTTATCGGCAGGGCGAATTGAAGGAAGCTCAGGGAATCCTGCGCGAAGCGCTTGCGACTTCCCGCGAGGTCGGCGATCAGGAGCGGGCAAGCATCGCTCTCTATAACTTGGGAGAGGTGCTGCACTGGGAAGGCGATTTGCGACACGCCCGCGAGATGTATGAGCAGGCCCGGCAATTGTCCGAGCAAATCGGCGACCAGAGCGGTGTCGCATATGCCCTGTTCAGTCTGGGAGAACTTGCCACCGATGAAGCCGACTTCACTGCCGCGCGATCTAAATACAATGAAGCGCTCGCGCTCAGAAGCAAGATGGGAGAGCAGGGAAACGTAGAACAAACGCAACTGGCTCTCGTTAGTCTTCAAGTCGAAGAAGGACATGCCAGCGAAACGGAAAATGCGGTCCGGCAAGCTCGCGACGAGTTTCGGACAGAGGGACTGCGTGATAATGAGATTGACGCCGATATTCTTCTGACACGCATTTTGCTTTTGCAAGGAAAGGTCGCCGATGCGCAGAAGGAGATTACGGCCATTCATGGCCCGCTGTCGAAAAGCCAGGACTTCTCGGTTCGTTTAACAGCATCGATCGCAGAAGCGAAGGTCACGGCGGCAGCGGGCAAGCGCGAAGAAGCGATTCACATTCTTGACGAAACTATCGCGAATGCAAGTAGATCTGGATATCTCGGGTTTCAGCTGGAAGCGCAACTCGCGTTGGCTGAGATTCAGTTGGGGCCGGGCAAGTCGGCGAAAGCTATGCGGCTGCTGCGGAAAGTGCAAAGTAAGGCACAAGAGCATGGTTACCGTCTAATCGCGAACAAGGCCTCCCAGATCGCAGGAAAATCCAGCGGTGATGAATAAGTTGCTGTCATTTTCTCACTTCCGTGAATGGCACCGTCTGCGGCGATACATCGTAACCTTCCACTCTTACGTAGAGCTTGTTTCCTGGTATTAAAGAAGAGTCGACGGCGGCTTCGATCGCGCGGCTCTCGTGTGGAAATATCGTGATGTAGTTGTCATCATAGCGAATCGGGACAACCTCGCCCCCATTGACATCACTCGTGATTTCGGCGCGCAAGAAGAACGCAACGTGCTGCGAATTGTTTGACAGCTTGATGTGGACAAGGGTCTCGCCATTCACTTGCTCGTACGTCCCCGCAATCGTCACCTGCGCTGCAGGCATCTTGTTCAAAGCTGAAAGGTCCTCCAATTGCGCCCATTTGACCTGAAACTGGCTGTCATTGCTCGGTGGGCCGACGTCATCCCCACTCGGCGACTCCCAGTAAATGTTGTCGGCAAGAACTCTGCCGGTTTCATCGGTCATTTGACAGCGCACAAAATAGACTGAGCTCAACCCCGACACTCGAGGGACGGTCAGAGCTTCGACGGACGAGTTTGCCGGCACATTCAGATTCTTAGCTTCCACGATGTGCTTCTGGACTCCGTCGAGATTGTAGAAACGCACGGTGACGTTCACGTTGTTCAACGGCTCGTGCTGATTCACGACGTAGAGGTGCGCCTTGCTGCGGTCGCCGGTCGCGTAGTAGTCCCAGACGACACTGACCGGCTGAAGCCCCTTCTTCGCGCCAAAGTATCCCCCGCCTTGCTTGAAGTAGTAGTCAAAAAGGTGACCAAAAAATGATGGCCAGTGATTGTTCAGCATCCAGTTGATCGTCATCTTTCGATTCGGCCAATGCGTCGCGTACGACTCGTACTTGGCTCGGGAGTCTTCATATGCGGCCAGCTGGGCCTTTTTCGAAAAGTCTTCCGCACTCGATGAAGGACCATAGCGTGCGTCCAGCACTTTCTTGACGTTTTCGAGTGTACTGTTGCCTTCATTTGCTCCGGCGTGGAAATACCACGTGTCGTTAATAGGCCAGAGTTTGTCGGCGGGGATAAATTTTTTCAGGCTCTCCATGGGAGGAATGACTTCGTTGTCTCCCTCTTCGGCGGAAGAGCCTCGTGCCGGGCCATACTTTTCGCCGAACCAGTAGCTTGGCGGATGCCACACATAAGGTCCGGCCATGTGAATGCCGCTCCAGGTGCGGTTCACGTGAGAGACTGTATCGACCACTGAGTTCTGCCAATGCAACTCGCGCAGTATGGTGTGGTAGTCATTTAACACTGGGTCAGGTGGCAAGCCGTCACTCCCGTTTGCCCAAAGTACGACGGATGGATGCGAGCGGAGTTCGCGAATACGTGCGCGCAGGCTGGCACGCGCGACCCACTGATCCTCGGCGGACCACAAGTTCCATAGCTCCCACTGCCCGCAACACATCCAGCCGAGCATCACCGGCATGCCTTCGCGGTCCGCGCGGTCGATCATCGTGTCGTCGGCAATCTTCAATTCCCATCGCAGTAGGTTCAGCCCCAAATCCTTGCTATAGAGCATGACTGCAGCATCGCGCTGTGGATCGTTCTTGAACAACACGTCGGGCGTGTAGGCGGCACCGCGAATCAGGTAATCTTTGCCATTTACCTGCAGGTAGAAGTTGCCGCCGGTCCCAATCGCCGGGAAACTTGTATCGTCATCGCGATGCTGCGTGATTTTGCGGATTCCAAAATCGATTGCTTGTGAATCTGAGATGGCATCTTTCACTCTGAACCGCAACTCGAGGCGATAGAGATTTGGCGCACCCCAACGGTACGGCCACCACAAATCCGGATTCTGAACCCGCAGCTCGGGAAATGCCTCGGGACCAAAAGACACTTCTTTGACCTCATCGCGATAGAGCGAGACTGGTTGTTCGAAGCGGATTGTGGGCTTTCCGTCTCGCGTGATCTCGCCGGTCAAGGTTCCAGACACCGGCTGCGCGCTGTGATTCGTCAAATCGCAATACACTGTCAACGACGCGGGATTGGTCGCGGGCAGCGGCAGGTCCGTGGCGACATATGGATTGCGAATGGAGACTGCTCCAGTCGCGCTCAGATAGACACGCTTCCACACACCCGCATTGCGATCCGGGGGAAAAGAGAACCCGAGGCCGGTCACAGGATCGTGGACTCCGATGTATATCCAATTCAGCCAGTCCAGCCAGGTGTCGCCAAGTTCGACTGGGCCTTCGACCCGGATGGGATCGCCAGGAACGGCCTTGGGAATTGCCTGTTCAGGCGTGATCTTCACGGCAAGAATATTTTCCTTGCCAGGCTGGATCACTTTCGATACGTCAAACTCAAAGCTGTTGTACATGCCAACGGCTTGTGACTTGTCCGCGATCTTCTGGCCATTCAGCCAAATGTCCGCGCGATAGTTAATCCCCTTGAAGATGAGGGAGTACACCTGCAGCCCTGCCGGGGCCGTAAACGTGGTGCGGTACCACCAATCTTTTTTCCAAAGATCTGCTGGCGTGACCAGATTCGTTCCGTAATAAAGATCTCTGTAAACGCCATCTTCCTGCAGGATCTCGAGCACAGTGGCAGGCATGTGCCGCACTTCGTACCAGTGGGAAACATCGAACCCAGGCGAAGATACGCCGGCATCGTCGCCGGGAACCTGATCGGCGGAAATGATGCGCCATCCCCGAGCCAATTCGATCAAGTTCGGGGAGGCACCGTCATTTTTCGTGGTGGCATCTGCCGGAGCGGTGCGAGCGGGACTCGCCGCAGCACCAGTGTTAGACAGCGCCAGAATCCCAATCGCAAGCAGAGGGATCCATACGCCAACGGTTCTTGCAACGATCTTGCGGACTGCGACATCTGATGTTTTCGACATGGTTCTCGTAAAGCTGCTTAAGTCTGCTTTGCCGCCGTTCTGCAGTGTAGAACAGAGTTAGAGTAACGAGCCTGCCTGAATTTGGTAATACGCAAAGTTGGGCTCGTAAGTCGGCCATAATCATTCCAAAGGGCAACTATTTCTTCTTCACAAATGACAAATTGAAGGCATCTCATGGACGAAAACGGCACAACACGACGGCAATTTGTGCGAAACGCGATGGCGACAACCGCGGCGGCGCTTGTCTCAACAGTCCCAGCGGCTGCCCGGGCCGCGACGCCGCAGCAAAATTCAGCCCCAGAAGAGACCGGCCCAGCGGATGTAACTCTGCACATTAAAGTCTGCCCGGTGGAAATCGCTCCTAAGAAAATCATCTCTACCACGACCTACAACGGGCAGTTTCCCGGACCACTGCTCCGGCTCAAAGAAGGGCGGCAAGTCACGGTTGACATCATCAACGACACGGACTCGCCCGAGCAGCTGCATTGGCATGGCCAGCGCGTGTCCACCGCAGTGGACGGTGCTGGCGAGGAAGGGACGCCATTTATTCCCGCGCATGGCAAACGCCGGATCCAACTTGCGCCGGGTCCGGCTGGCTTTCGCTTTTATCACACGCACAACCGGGCCGGAGCCAATCTCGCAGCCGGATTGTATAGCGGCCAGGCTGGTGCCGTTTATATCGACGCGCGCAATGATCCCGGAGATTACGATCGCGAAGTCTTTCTCGTGCTGAAAGAGTTCGAGCCAACCTTCAGTCGTGGCGGAGACATGCCGCAGCATTTTCTGCCCGCCGTCACGGTCAAAGCCCTCGAAGATCAGGGCGAATCCGCAATGAAGGGCTCGCTCCGCAAAGGCATGCCTCACGGGTACGAAGTCGGCTACGGTTCGTTCACCATCAATGGCCGTATGTTGGGTCACGGCGAGCCGGTCCGCGTCAAAGCAGGCGACCGAGTTCTGTTTCATGTGCTGAACGCAAGCGCGACCGAAATTCGCAGCTTGGCATTGCCGGGACATTCTTTTCATGTCGTCGCTCTCGACGGAAATCCAGTGCCCAATCCCGCGCGCGTTCCGGTACTGTGGCTAGGAACCGGGGAGAGAATTTCTGCCATCGTTGGGATGAATCATCCGGGTGTCTGGATCCTGGGCGATCTGGCTGACGATGACCGCCATCATGGCATGGGAATCGTGGTCGAATATTCCAACTACAAAGGCAAAGGGCAATGGGTTCCGCCCGCGAATCAGCTCTGGAACTATCTCCATTTTGCGAAGCCTGGCACGGGTGCTATTCAACCCGACGAAACCTTCGAGATGATTTTCGAAAAGCAAAATGCGGCCGACGAAGGCTTCAATCGCTGGACGATCAATGGCGCGGCATATCCCGCAAATAACATGACGCAGCCGGCTGCATTTCATCTAACCCAGGGGAAACGCTATCGGATTCGCATGCGCAATGCCAGCGACGACATTCATCCCATTCACCTGCACCGGCACAGTTTCGAACTGACAAGTATCGCAGGGAAGTCGACTTCCGGAATTGTGAAAGATGTGGTCATGCTGGGCGGATATCACGAGGCAGCCGTGGATTTTGTTGCCGACAATCCTGGCCTCACACTGTTTCACTGTCATCAACAGCTGCACATGGATTTCGGGTTCATGACCCTTTTTGACTATGTCTGAAAACATCAAGGGCGGTGCGAGCCCAAATCAGAAAGCTTTCAATTCCGCCACCATCCAGGCAGCCCCAGTAACAAGGAACGTTAGGACACATTCGGACCAGTTGAAATGTGCTTTTGGCTGAGCGATCACGTGCGGAATCCAAACTATGACGCCAAAGAGTGCCAGCATGAGCGTCATCAAACACATCGCAAGCCTTGCCTGGAGATTGATTAGAATGGCAACCGCCGCGAGTCCAAACGCGACTGTCGTGAGTATCGCCCAAAACATCTGGTTGGGCGGAATCCACGTTGGAACCAGCTGAGCTGTCTCCCGAAGCAGGAGTGCCTGACCCAACGTAAAAGAAATCGCGCAAACTCCGAGTCCAAGGCGCGCCAACCGGCCGAACAGTACAGCCCTTGCTGCATTTGTCGCAGCCATTGCGTACAGCGCAATCGCGCCACAGAGTAAGGAAAAGAACACGAAAAAGCTTCCGCCGTAGCGCTCATAGATGTTCGACGCGGCAACTATGTCAGGGATACAAGCCAGCGAGAAACATAAATAGACGACGCAAAGTACGACCGATGCCAGGCGCCAAGTGCGCGGGAATTGCATTGCAATCGCGCCGGCGATTTGAGCACTCATCAGAACTCCGCCAACGATGGTGCCGAAAGGCAGGCTCCAGACATGTTGCAAGTTTTGCCAGGTATCAGCGTCGTGCCACAAAAGTGCGATGACGCCGAACAATACCGCCGCCGCGCCAAAGACCATGCGGGCGTACAACGCAGTTTTCATACAGAAAAGCTAACAGATATCTCGGTTTGTTTGACGATGATGAGCAAACGGGAGTCAACTTCCATAATGACTCCCGGCTTAATACCGCGCCGGAAGCAAATGATGGGAATTTGGTAGTCAGTTAGCAGTCACGTACTTTCTCAGCCAAGCTCCGAATTTTTTGCGAATGATCAGGCGACGTGTGACCTTGCGAGGTGGATTGACGATCCAGAATTACATGCTCAAACCATTCTGACACCGTGAGTAGCCTCTATGACTTTCCATTTCGCGAAAATAGTATGAGCCAAGGTCGGTTGGATTTCCCCGGATCCCGCAGGACTTGCCGCTGCTGATGCGACCAACCCTCAAATCTGGAATCGTTACAGCTATGTTCACAATTCCCCGAATGCGCTGGCTGACCCATCTGGGCTGTGCACAATTGTCATCGGAAGCGTTAGCGATAACAAGGACAATGCAGCGCTCAATGCAGCCGCCGCCAGCGTTGGCGGTATTTATATAGCTGCGTAGGATGGGCAGTCCACACTCGGCGCAATCCTGGGCATTGCCGCATAAGCTCTGGCGGGGCCAAACGCTAATAGTCAGGCGGTAGCGGATGCCGCGCATGCCGTCGCAAATGATCCCAAGGGATTGCGGACGCCGGGATTAGACGCGAGACCGCCACTCCACACTGTTAAACGGAGCCAAAAGCCCGACGCCGACGAGGTACTGTCCGGTTGACGACCCGAAACTTCAAAATGTCCGTTTTCGTTCCTCAGCGATGAACTGTGGATGAACTGGAGAAATCGGGATAATTGCGACCTTTGCGAAAAATCAGTGTGCGGTGAGGCGGATGCCGAGCATAAATTTCAGCGGTACCGGCTTGCCTTCGATTTGCGAGGGCTGGAAACTCCAGTTGCTGAGCGCTTCGGTGACGAGATCGTTGAGCTGAGGGTCAGGTGTCTGCCTGACCGAGAGCTGCTCGAGTTTCCCATCGGCCGTCATTATTCCTGAGACCACGATCAACTTGCGGGCGCTGCGCGCGACCTGATCGGGCGTCAGCCCGGGAATCTGTTTAAGCAGAGCGTAAGGCGGCGTGGGTGTGCCGTGGATGCGGGAGGCCGGGTCAGCCGGTTGTTGCACGGCGTATTGCAGGGTCCAAGGTTGAGCCGTGTCTTCATCGGTGGCGCGCATGTCGAGGTAGACGGTGTAGACCTTCTCGTCTTTGAAGACGCCGAAGTCGGGAAGCCCGCCGCCGCTGGCTGCCGTCGAGGTAATGGTCATCTGATACGAAGTCTGGCGGCGCGGCGTCAGAGTTGGGCGAAGGCTTGCCGGGGCGGCATTGCCGTATCTGCCGCCATGAACCGTGATGCCGGGAAATGCGCCCGAGCCGGGAGCACTGCCTGCGCCAGCGCCGCTGCCCAGGACTGTTCCGGTGCTTGATCCCGTGCCCGCGCCTGTGGCCGTTCCGCGCCCACTGCCTAATCCTTCGCCGGCGGCATTGACCCCGCGGCCGCTGGCGTTGCCGTAGCGTCCGCCGCTACCGTTGCCGGATCCGCCGGCATTTTTTCCGGCTCCGCCGCCCGCAGCGACGTCGGCCACCGCGTCTCCGCTGGCAATATCGGCTCGACTGCCGGTGCCCGCAGCCATCGCGTCAGTTCCGCCGCCTTTAGAACCGATTGCGGGATCGGCGATCACGGTGGTATCGCCGGGCGCAACGGCGAAGAGCGAGCGCTGCTCTGCCATCGGAACTTTGGAAACGTCGGGCGGAGGAGGAACCGCATTCAGCACAAGCAGTCCCTGCTGCGCAGGACGATCGACGGGAGCGTCAGAGATTTCCGCTGGAGCGGGCACAGGCTTGGGCGGAGGCGCCTGCGGCATGACCATTTCGGCTGTGGTCAGGTTGGAAAGATCGCTGGACGTTGCGGTTGGAACGCGCAGCTTCGGCGCCTGCACGGGATTGTCGACGGGCCGAATGGCCATGCGTCCGGCGCGGACTTTCATCACAGGTTTGGGCGGCTCTTGCGCCACGACAGGTGGCGCCTGGACAATTTCGGGCAGAGGTATGTAGCGGTGCAGCAGCGGAGGATTTTTCAGCGCAGGTTGCAGAATCGTCTGCATGCCGAGCGTGGCGTGCGGAGGATCAGAAATCTTGGGCCTGTCTCCGGGATAAGCAAAGCCTTGGCGGCTGCGCGCGCGCAGCCCCGAAGATGCTTCTTCTGCGGAGCCCGATCCGCCGCCGACTGCGCCAATGCCCTCGCTGCCTCCGCCGACGTCGGGAAGGTAGACGAGATTCTCGACGTGCATCGGCTCGAAGTGCTGCGGCACGGCTTCGGCGGCGTGAACGAAGGCAAAGCGTCCCGAAATGATGAGAAGCAGCAGGGCAAACTGATGAATGATCAGCGAGAAGCCGAAGGTGCGGCCGGGACGATATCCGACGCCGATCTCGCCGAAGCTCAGATTGACGCGCGGCGACGGTCTCTTCTGCTCGAGCGACGGCCCGATTAATTCTTCCAAAAGCGCGGAACCCATTCTGTTGCGAACTCCCCTTCTCAGGCCAGAAATGGAACGAAGCCGTTTATTGCAAAATCGAAGCCTTCAGGATGTTGAAGGCTACAGTCGTATTCAGGTCCATAGTGATGCCCGAGTTGCCGCCCAGAATTATATTGTCGGCCACAATGTCTCCCAACATGTAAGTGGTCGAACCCGGGTTGCCCTGAAGCGTGAATTGGTCAGAGAACCAGGTAGGGGTGGCGCCGCATCCTGTTCCGGTTGCAGCGGCGTTGCAGGCGTGGAAGTACATCGTTCCTGCCAAGAGGAACGATCCTCCGCCTCCCCAGCTCTGGTTCGCAGCCTGGGTCGAGCGGTCCTGGAAAAACAGGAAGCCACGCTGCTCGCCAAGCGGATCGACCTGTCCAATTGCTTCGTAGGGATCACCATAGATCTTTGTCAGGGCGCTTGATCCTGTGCAGGGAGCAAGCAAGACGTTTCCGGTAAGGCTCGCGATTGGCTTCAAGTTGTTGGGCACGGTTGAAGTCGCTGTGCACTTAATTCCGTTTGCCAGCATGAGGCTGTAGTTGCCATTTGCGTTAAATGTGTCGAATGCTGCTGGGCATTTGGAGCCAGAGTTTGCGTCGACGTTAACCGCTCCTCCGCCGGTGATGTAAAGCATCGTCCCACCCATGCCCATAGCATCGACAAAGCTCGGACGAATGCACGAATTGGAATCGGCTGAGAACCCGTTCACTACGTATATTCCACCCTGAAAAATAGCTGTCGTAAGTGCTTTAAAGGTCTTGCAACTTTTGCCGATGCAAATCCCCGCTGTGTAATTACCGGGCAGATACTCATAGCACCCGCTCGAGTCTGGACACCCGTCTTGCCCCACCAGTTTTGTCAAAGGAGCCGGGTTGGTTTTCCAGCCGTACGCAGTACTCGTAATCGCCCCATTGCTGACCGGGTCGGATATCTGCGCAAATGGATCGTTAATTGGGGCGTGGGGCGCCTGCCAGTGCCCGGTGCTTCCTGGAATAAAGCCGCCGGGCGCAGTGGCTGGACCGCCCCATGTACCAAGGTCGCTTCCGGTATTGCTCGGTCCACCCAGGTGAAGGTCAATTGTGGCGCTGCCCCCGATATTCACCGCAGCTGGGTTGCCCGAGTTCACCTGAATGCTCTGCTGTGGTCCGCCCCAGATCGTAATGCTAGGTGTTCCCTGCACGCTGAGCGCGCTCGTTTTGCCGGGATTGATGGGATCAAGAACCAACAATGGTATTGGGGCTGCGGCCAGTTCGATCCCGCAGGTCGAAAAGGCGCGAACCGGAGAGGTATTTCCCGGGCTCAGAAGGCGCGCGAAGTACCTCGGAACTCGATCAATGATGTCGACGCGGATGAAGGCGTGCGAAGCAATGGCTGCAGGCGGTGTTGTTATGCCAATAACGGATCCTGGGAAACTGACGCTGACCAAGTTCCCGGGGTTAGCATTGTTACTGTTATACCCATTCTTGGCCGCATAGGAGCAAACGCTGTCGGTCGAACTTGTGCTGCAGTTGTATGCAGTTCCGGGCACGAATCCCTGATGCCCGGTCGCGGCGGATTGCGCATCGACCAGTAAGTCCATTGCACCGGCCGCACATGCGGCATCAGCAGCGGTCTGCGCCATTTGGCGATGAAACCACATGTTCGAAAGGTCGAACGCGAAACACAGTACGCCAAGGAGAAACGTTCCGAGGACCAGCAGATACAACATCATGGCCTGCCCGGCCTCGTCTCCCCGATGGTGTTTGCGCCTCAAGCTAGTTTTCATAAGGCACCTTTCCTAATTGATGATTCTTCCTTCCGCTGCGGCATTCACATTTATCCTGGGCCAACCCAGCCCGAAGAGTGGCTGATAAGGGTAGGACACGATTACCTGCACTCGATTCGGAGTTTTGTTGGCTGGAGTTGCGTCTCCCCCAGGGTAGTTCACAGTCACGGTCATCCCGCTTGTACTGTGCCCCGAATACTGCGCAAATGTCTTAACAACCCCGAAACCACTCCCATATCCCGCAACTCTCCCTCCAGGAGCAGGTGGACCGTCGATGTCAGTGCACGGACACGCTGGGCCGACCGGAGAGTTGTTATTCCTGCCATGCACGATGGCGTAGCGCACGCCTTCTTTCGCCGCGTCCGCCAAGACATTGTACGTGTGCAGCATTACGACCATTTCAATAATCGACAAGACCATGACCATCCACATGATCACAACGAAAACGAACTCGATGTTCGTCTGTCCCGACTCACGTCGAAGATTTCGTCTGGTAACCGAAACGATTGGTAATGGTGTGTTTCTCATGTCGAGCCTACCCGTCTACATTTCCCTCATTTCAACATGGCGATAAAAAGTACAAGTTACAGTGCCTCCTGCCCGGCCGCAGACCGGCGCAGCCAGCACAATGATGTTGAATGGCGTCAGCGGAATCGGCGGTGAGAACTGATAAGCGACATCGACTTTGTTCAACAGAAAAGCAGGAGCCGTGTTACCCGCATTCAACTCTGGATCCACCTCCGAACCCGTAAAGCTACCGACGCTTCCGAAGCTGGCGCAGTTGGTTTTCATCGCTGTGGTGCCCGGGCTAAGAATTCCCACCGAGGACGAGCACACCTGAACTCCGGCTCCAGTGGTTGGTGAAAAAACCGCACCGGTCAGATCCTGGTATGCCAGATAGCTCACGCTCGTGGGGGTAGTGGAAGGGCCTGCCTTTGGGTAGGGGATCGATGCTGGTGTGGACCCACCCATGACGGAGTAAATCGTGGCGCTCCGCGAGGCACTGGTGATATTCAGGGCCATCAGGAAGAAATAGGCGAAATTAACTGCGTTCAGGGCGATGGTCAGCAAAATCGGCAGTACCAGCGCTGTTTCGATCAGCGCCTGGCCCGAGCTGCCCTTCATATGTTTCAGCTTTCTCATAACAACGACCTCAGTTCTTCCGCATACGACCGCTCCTCAGGCAATTTCAGGCAATGCGCGCCGTCAAGCGATGCGGCTCGGCTTGCGCCTCCTTGAAAGTGCGCAGCACCGGCTCATCGTCTTCCTCGATCTCGAGCGTTGGCGCTTCGTCATCCGCGAGATTGAACTGGTTGAGCAGGCGATGCAGATAGCAACGGCTGATGCCCAGTTCGTTCGCCGCCTTCAACCGGTTGCCGCCATGCATGCGCAATGCCGAGCGCACCAGCTCCTTCTTGAATCCCTGCACGGCCTCATGGAAGGAACCGAGGCAGACGCTTTCCGCGGAAATTGTCAGCTCTTTCAATTCCTCGGGCAAGTCACCGACCCCGAGATGCTCGTTTCCATTGGCCAGCACCACACTGCGTTCGATCACGTTCTGCAGCTCGCGAACATTGCCCGGCCAGGGATGCCGCGTCAGGGCACTCAGGAATCCCGGCGTCAATGTGCGCGCGGCCTTGCTGTGCGTCTTGGCAAACATCCGCAGGAAGTGCTCCGCCAGTAAGGGGATGTCGTCTTTGCGCTCGCGCAGAGTCGGCATCTGAATCTTCACCACCGAGATGCGGAAATACAGATCCTCCCGGAAGGTGCCTTCTTCAACCATCTTCTCCAGGTTCCGGTTCGTGGCGCAGATCACACGCACGTCGATCGGCCGGGATACGTTCGAGCCCAGGCGTTCAACCGTCCGCTCCTGCAGAGCGCGCAACAGCTTAGCTTGCAAGGGCAGGGCCAAATCGCCGATCTCGTCGATAAAGATGGTTCCGCCATTGGCTTCTTCAAAGCGTCCGCGGCGGGTTTGAATGGCGCCGGTGAAGGCTCCTTTTTCGTGTCCGAAGAGTTCCTCTTCGATCAGAGAATCGGGAAAACTGCAGACCGAGAAGGAGACAAACGGTTTGCCAGCCCGGGCACTCATGCGATGAATAGCTTGCGCAACTACTCCTTTGCCGGTGCCGCTCTCGCCAGTGATCAAGACAGTGGTGAAAACCTCGGCAACTTTTCTGGTCACGTCGCTGACGCGTTCAATGGCTTTACTGTTGCCCAACAAACCTTCGACGCGATTGGCGCCAAGCAAGCGACGGGCTTCGGTGAGTTCGCGGGAGAGATCCACACGGCGGCAGGCGCGGTCCAGAGCAAAACGAAGTTGCTGCACATCCAGCGGCTGGCTGAGCACGTCGAAAGCCCCTTCTTTAAAGGCGTCAAGCACGCTCTGGCTGCGCGGCTCGCAGCTGTAAACGATTACCGGAATGGGCACAGCGCGCTCATTGGCGGTACGTAACAGCAGGTGCGCTTTCTCGGCCGGCTTCACCGTTTGGAGGTTCAGCAGAACGGCATCGAAATTTCCGGCCTCGAACGCTGCGATGGCTGCGGCAATCGTCGGCTCCTGCTGCAGCAGATAATTGCTGCCCAGCAGGGGTTGAAGCACGTGGCCGAAAGCTTCATCGGAATCGACCAGCAGTACGTTTCTTTGGTCAGGGATAGTGTTGGGCAAGAAGTGGACACCTTTCGACTTTTGGATTTTGTCCGGACGGCTTCAGAAACACCGCTCGGGTGGATCCTTGGGAACGGGTACGACTGCCATTTGCGTAAGCTGAGAGTTACAGCGTCAGGGGAGGAGAACTGCATTCTACCGAATTTTGGGAGCCAACGCGCCTCCAAAAATCTCGGGTTACTGGTAGTTACTGGCCGCATCGCGGTGTACAAACGGATACAGCCACCGCACAGAGTGTCGCTTAGCGGCTACGTGTTGTAAATGGCACACCCGTGGGAGACGGCTCTAGCACCTATGTCCTAGGGGGAGTAACAGGAGCGCTTTACATCCGGCAATAGAGTGCTTGGCAGGTCAGCGGCCTAACTCCTTTGTTTACAGCAAAACAGTCGCGGTAAAGCTTTGGCTTGGCAAGGCAATTGCATGCCTTTCTGACTAGGGGAGATTGTGTCTTTGCAATCAGACCAGCAAGTCAGCGAGATGACCGCGAACTCGACAGGCACCACGGAAGCGACTTCGACCACCGTGGCCGCTGCACTTCCGCGCCCCGCCGATTTGAGTTGGCGCGAGCGCGTTCGTCCGTATTGCTCGTTTCTGGTTGTGCTGACATTCCTCGTACTCGCGCTGGTATTTATCTTCTCGCGGGGCAAAGTGGCCGATCCAGACATTTGGTGGCATCTGCACAACGCCGAGTATCTGATGCAACACCATGCTTTTCCGCGGCAGGACACATTTTCATTCACGGTCGCGGGTTATCCGTGGATGAACCACGAGTGGCTGGCCGAGCTTCCCTATTATTTCGCGTGGCGCGCAATGGGCTTGCGAGGAATTGAGTGGCTGACATTCGTGGTCCTGTGCGCGATTTTTCTGGGAATTCTTTACCTCAGTTATCGGGAATGCGGCCATTACAAGGCCGCAGTCGCGGCGTGCTGCTGTGCTGTGTTTCTAGCCCTGCATTCCTTTGGGCCGCGCACGATTCTGTTCGGGTACGCGCTGATGGTCGTGTTGTTGATCATTCTGCAGCGATTCGAACAGAAAGGTCATGCGCCCCTGTGGTTGATACCGCTGCTATTTGGCGCGTGGGTCAACACACATGGATCGTGGTTCATCGGCTTAATCATGTTTTCTGCGGTAGTGGCAGCGGGATTTGTTCCGCTGAAGTGGGGCTTGGTGGAATCGGAGCCTTGGACTGCGGGGCAAAAAAAACGCGTGTTGCTTACCTGGTTGGCCAGCATAGCCATGCTGTTTGTCAATCCTTTTGGCGCGCGGCTTGTTTTGTATCCACTGGACATGGCTTTCCGCCAGAAGATGAACATCGAGCACGTGGAGGAATGGGTCTCGATTAATTTTCACGATCCGCGCGGCAAATTCGTTCTCCTGGTCCTGCTGATGCTGTTGATCAGCGCGCTGGTGCGTCCGCGACGCTGGAGGCTAGCGGAACTGGCGCTGGTGCTGTTCGCCGTTTACAGCGGCCTGACATACATTCGTTTTCTTTTCCTGATGGGAATCGTGATCACTCCAACGCTGGCCAAAGCGCTGGATTTTCTGCCCGAGTACCGTCCAGAGGACGACACTCCTTTGGTCAATGTTTTCGCGATGCTGCTGATCGTGGCTGGCGTCGTTTATTACTGGCCCGGCGAAACGCGGTTGCGGGCCTCGGTCAACGATCAGTATCCGACCGAAGCGCTGGTGTATCTGCACGATTATGCGCCGCCGGGGCCGACGTTGAACTACTACCTCTGGGGCGGCTACATCAATTGGCGCGATCGTGATCTTAAGGTCTTCGTCGACGGGCGCGGCGACATTTTCGATTACAGCGGGGTGCTGAAAGACTATCTCGATCTGATTTCCGTGAAAGATGTCGATGCGCTTCTGGGTAAGTACAAGATCCAGTATGTTTTGTTTCCCCATGGGGAACCGCTTACGTATGTCCTTGAGCATGATCAGAAGTGGAAGGAAGTTTATAGCGACAGAGTGAGCGTGGTGTTGCGACGCGCCGAAGGCGAACCGGCAGACGACGCACATCCGAGGCCCTGAGTATGGCAGTACGCCGCAAACACGATGTCGCAATCATTGTTGTCCTAGCGGTTTGTGCGGCAGCTTACGCGTCATTGCGTTCGGAATTGCGGCTGCGGCACGATATGCCGACCGAATTCTTCGATGCCTCGCAGGTTGCGCCAGAGCGGCGTGCCAAAGAAGAAATTGTTGCGCGAGCTTACTGGACTTGTGCTGTGAATGAGATTCAATGGCGCTACGGTTATGGAAATCGACTTCCGGAGGAGCCTCCGCGGGAGTTCGCCGTCACGGTAGCCGAGGTCGGGCCAGCGGCGCGCGATGAAGCGATGCGGCGAGTGGAATGGCAGAGGCTTCGCCAGGTCTGGAATGTTTCCGAAGTTTGGAGCATTCATTATGAATTGAGTCTGGGATCGCTGCGCACGTCTGTCCATGCCGCTGGGAACTGGTGGGATGGAATGTTCCGCAGTCTCACCAGACATTAGCCGCCTGAATAAATTACCACTGGAAATCGGGAATTCATGTTTGCTCATATCGGTCCGGAAGCCTTGCTGGTGTCGCTAGCGCTCCTCGTGGGTCTGGTGTACCCGAGCCTGGGCGCGAACTGGTTTCGCAAAGCAGAGCGCGCCCTGGCGGCGGTGGCGCGGCGGCGAACGCTAAGCGTCCTGTTGTGCGGCTTTTCTGCGCTGGCCCTGCGAGCGGCCTTGCTTCCTTGGCTGCCGATACCGAAGCCGTACATCAACGACGAATTCAGCTTCCTGCTGGCGGCCGACACGTTTGCGCACGGGCGTCTGGCGAATCCGCCACACCCGATGTGGGTGCACTTCGAGACCTTTCACGTTATTTTCCATCCCACGTACGCCTCGATGTATCCGCCGCTGCAAGGGTTTGTGATGGCCGCGGGGCAGGTAATCGCCGGACATCCGTTCTGGGGAGTTTGGCTGAGTGTCGGCATGATGTGCGCTGCTATCTGCTGGATGCTGCAAGGGTGGCTTCCTCCGGCATGGGCGCTACTCGGCGGCATGCTGCCGGTGCTGCGATTTGGCGTTTTCAGCTATTGGGACAACAGCTATTGGGGAGGTGCACTCGCGGCGACTGGCGGCGCACTGGTGCTTGGCGCACTGCCCCGCATTACGCAGCATCAGCGAATGCGTGATGCCATCGTCATGGCAATTGGAATTTCCATGCTGGCCAACACGCGTCCGTACGAAGGCATGATGCTCAGCCTGACTGTCGGAGCGATGCTACTGGTCTGGGCTGTGCGGAAGAAAGTTGCGTTCGCGGCATTGGCGCGAAATGTCGCTGTTCCCATGCTGCTGGTCCTGGTCCCTGCGGGTGGAGCAACGGCCTACTACTTCTACCGTGTAACCGGCAGTGCTCTGCACATGCCGCAGCAACTCAATCGCGACAGCTATGCGGTCGCCAAATACTTCTATTGGCAAACGGCGTATCCCGCGCCGGAGTACCGCCATAAAGCGATTCGAGATTTCTACACCGAAACTGAGTTAAAAGAATTTGACCGCGCCCGCTCGGTGACGGGAATGTCTGTGCAATTGGCAAAGATGGTAGGCCGGGGATGGCTGTTTTACCTCTCTCCAGTGCTCACCATCCCATTGTTTCTGCTTCCGAAAATTTTGACGGGCCGGCGCATCCGGCTTCTGCTCATTACAGGCGGTGTGGGACTGGCGAGCACGGCTGCGGTAATCTTCTTCAATATTAATTATCTTGCGCCGATTGTTCCCGTACTGATCGCCGCCCTTGTGCAGGGGATGCGATATCTGCGTCAATGGCGCTGGGAGGGCAGACCGTGCGGACTATTTCTGGCACGCGCGACCGTGGTCATGTGCCTGATTATGATTCCGAATCACGTTCGGATCATGGCCGCGGACCCGCCGCCCAGGTCTTGGGACGCGCTTGGCCCGGAGCGAGCGCGAGTGGAATCGCAGTTAAGTGCTCTGCCAGGATTGCAACTCGTGCTGGTGCACTATGCGGCGAATCATGATCCGATGCTGGAGTGGGTCTACAACGGAGGGGATATTGATCGCCAGAAAGTGGTCTGGGCAAGGGACATGGGTTCCGAGCAGAATCAAGAGCTTATTCGCTACTTCGCGGACCGGCGGGTATGGATTCTCGAAGCGGACGAGGAACCCGTGAGGGTGAACGAATATGGAAGACTGAGCGGCCAGCTTTTGACCAGGGCGGCTGATGAGAAAACGCCAGCACAGGAGCAGGCAAGCGAAAAAGCCTTAAGGGGAACTTCTGATGGAGCATGGCCAAACAGCGTCCGTTGAAATGAATCCGGACTTCGGTGCAACGTGGTCAGTGACACCGCCAAGCGCAGGTACCCGTGGCGGAGCCCAGGCCCCTGCTCGTTTCTGGCCACACGACCTGCTCCTGGGGCTGATGCCGCTGGTCCTATGCGCGCAGTTGTTCATTGGGGCAGCACAGCTGCCGCAAGCCACACGTGGTATCGCCGACTTCCGTCAGCTTTATGCCGGCGGTTTCATGATCCGCACCGGGCATGCCGCCGAACTTTACGACTACGAGGCGCAGAGGAAATTCGAAGACAGAATAGCGCCACTCGAGAAGTCACGGATATTGCCCATCAATCATTTTGCTTTCGAGGAGCTGCTATTTGTTCCGTTCAGCTTTTTTCCTTACAAGACAGCGTACTGGCTGTTTTTCGTTTTCAACTTCGGACTGCTGGGTCTCTCTCTTCGATTTCTGAAGAGGA
Source organism: Candidatus Sulfotelmatobacter sp. (assembly GCA_035710725.1). Classification (GTDB taxonomy): domain Bacteria; phylum Acidobacteriota; class Terriglobia; order Terriglobales; family Acidobacteriaceae; genus Sulfotelmatobacter. The sequence goes on from DASTCY010000022.1 coordinate 85,461, forward strand.
GGCTGGGAGTACTTTCCCAACGCTGGGCATGGTTTCCGCCTCTGCTGCTACTGGCTTTTCGTCCGATCGTCTGGACCCTGGTCAATGGGCAGGACTCTATTCTTACGCTGGCGCTTTTGGCGGGTGCTCTGTTCGCGCTGGACCAAAGCTGTGAGTTTGCAGCCGGCATTCTGGTGGGTGCTGCGATGTACAAGTTCCAAATCGTTTTGCCCATCGCACTCTTGTTTCTGATCTGGCATCGTTGGCGGTTCTGTTGCGGATTCGCCGCTTCTGCGGTCGTCGCCGGCTTAATGTCACTGTGGATCGTCGGCTTTCATGGAATGGTGCAATATGCGCACACTATGGCTGACATGAGCATGCACCTTGTTTCGCAAGAAGCCATAACTCGCTACGGTGCCTCTCCGCTACACATGCTGAACTTGCGTTCGGCCGTGCTTGTGACATTGGGGCGCGTTCTGCCGCAGTCGGCATGCCTCGTTGTGATTGGGCTGGCATCAGTGGCTGTGCTGTGGGCTGCGGCGAAACGCGGCCCTTCGCTACCGAATGCGATCACGGCCGCTGCGCTCGTGAGCTATCACTTCTTGCCCCACGACGCGAGCATTCTTTTGATCCCGACCATTGCGGCATTGAGTTCTGGTTCAGTGGTTTTGGGCGCGATGGCCGCTCTACTTCTACTATCTTCCATGATCACTTCAATTGTGTGGACATATAACTCCGTGGTGGCATTGGTAATTCTGGTGTTTTTCATCGTTACGATCCGTACGGAGTCTAGTTCTACGAAGCTTGTCTTTGCGTGAGGATAGCGGCAGCAAGTCACTGCGGAGATTTTGATGAACGAGTCACAAACAATATGCGCTGAAGTCAACTCCAGCATGAGCGGAAAGGTACGCGAATCGGTCCAGAGTCTTGCATTAAGAGAAAAGCGTTTTTGGCCACACGATTTGATTCTCGGCCTGCTGCCGCTGATCCTCTGTGCTCAGGCATTCATTGCGGCAGCCCAACTGCCACAAACGGTGCGTGGAATCGCCGATTTTCGCCAACTCTACGCCGGCGGTTACATGGTCCGTACAGGGCATGCAGCGGAGCTTTACGACTACGAAGCTCAGAGAAACTTTGAAGACAAAATAGCACCGCTCGAAAAGTCACTTATATTTCCCATAAACCATTTGGCATTCGAGGAGGTGCTGTTTGTTCCATTCAGCTTTTTTTCTTACAGGACGGCGTTCTGGCTATTTTTTGTTTTTAATTGTGGGCTACTGGTTGTTTGTATCCGCTTATTGAGATTCAGGCTGCAAGTGCTTTCGTGCCGTTGGATATGGTTCCCACCGCTATTATTTGGCGCTTTCTATCCCATCGGGCGAACTCTGGTCGAGGGACAGGATTCTATTCTCACATTGACTTTGCTGGCCGGCGCTTTGTTCGCGCTTGATCAAGGCTGGGAGTTTGCTGCAGGCATCCTGGTGGGGGCTGGTCTGTACAAGTTTCAAATTGTCGTCCCCATCGCGCTCCTATACCTGATTTGGCGGCGTTGGCGGTTCTGCTGGGGATTCGCCCTGTCCAGCACAGTCGCGGGCCTAGTTTCCCTCTGGTTTGTGGGCTTTCACGGGGCAGTGCAATACGCGCAGACAATGTCCGACATGAGCATGCGTCTTACCTCTAACGAAGCCATGATTCGGTACGAGACATTTCCGCTTCATATGTTGAACCTGCGTTCGGTTGTTGCTGGTACGCTAGAGCCAGTTATGCCCCACTGGGCGTGCCTGCTGGTGATTGTGGTGTCATCAGTGCTTGTGCTCTGGGCAGCAGCCAAACGCGGGCCTTCCATGCCGATTGCGATTACGGCGGCTGCATTGGTCAGTTATCACTTTCTCCTCCATGATGCGAGTATTCTTATCATTCCGGTGATCGCGGCATTGAGTTGCGGGTCGGTAGCCCTGGGTACCTCAGTCGTTGTGTTTTTATTGATTTCGATGGTCACATCCGCAGTGAGAACGTGGGGATATGTAGTGGCGCTTGTGGTACTGGTCTTTTTTGTGCTGATGATTCGCACGGACAAGGAGTCCTCAAAGGCCGCTTTGGCGTGAGTGAAATTTTGACGGAGCCCATACTGACCGCCAGAGATGGTCGTGTCGTGCCGTCTCGCTCGCAAGCACCTTACTCAGTTCCCGAACACTCGGCACCGGAGCGGGTGATCGCCGTCGTACTGTTCGTGCTAGCGTTTCTCTACCTCTACATTTTTCGGCGGCACACATCGATCGATCCGGACGAAGGAATAATCCTCCAAGGTGCGCAAAGGATTCTGGAAGGGCAGGTCCTTTACCGCGATTTTTTTTCGTTCTTTACTCCGGGATCGTACTACATGGCGGCGTTTGTTCTGCGCTTCTTTGGCGACTCATTTCTGGCAGCACGCACGGCGGTAGCTCTCATTGGCGCTGCCCTGACGCCGCTCACCTATGTTTTTGCCCGCCGAGTCTGCTCGCGTAGTACTAGTCTCCTTGTCGCCCTACTGATGACAGTAACTGCGGTTCCGACGCGGTTCTTGGTGCTGCACAACTGGGACAGCACCCTGCTCGCGAGTCTCGCTTTGTACAGTGCGCTGCGCCTAATTGAGTCTCGAAACGTCGCGTGGACATTTGCAGTCGGATCATTCATCGGGCTGACGATTTTGTTTGAACAATCCAAAGGTGTTGGGATTCTCGTGGGGTTGGTCGCGGGCTTTTCTCTCATTGCTGTGCTCGGAGAAAACTCGTCGGTCTTTTCTCGGACACACTTGGCGGCGATAGCGGCAGGCTTCGCGTGGCCACTGCTGCTGACGCTTGCTTATTTCGGAAGTCGCCACGCTCTGGCTGCGATGCTTGCTGATTGGTTCTGGCCGATCAGACACTACTCGGCAGCGAATCGAGTGCCCTACGGCTACCTAGATTTGGGATATGGAGAGTTCAGCAGCCTGTTCGGTTCTGGGCCATTTCTGGTTCGCGTCCTCAGGTTGTTAGCTTTCAGTCCAGCATTTTGGCTTCCGGTGCTGCCGCTATTTGGCGTCGCCCTGCTGATCTCAATGACTTTCACGCGGCGGAGAAGACTTGACCTGGGTCAGGATTGCGTCTATTACCTGTTGGTTTCGAGCGGGGTGACAGGATTGCTGATTTTTGCAGTAATCGCCGTACGGCCTGACCGGCTGCATTTCTTCTACCTGCAACCCGTGTTCTTTATCGTGTTGGCTTGGCTCTTAGGAGGCCGGGCAGTGCGGGGACCGGCTCTTGTTCGTCACGCAGATTTCTTACGTCTTGCTGCCGCAATGCTCCTGATTCCAATGGCGCTGGCGTTACTGGTAGGAACAGTGGGCCAACAGAAGAAAATCCCCACCCGCCGCGGAGCCGTGACTACATCAGGGCAGGATGACGTGATCGAGTATACAGAGGCTCACGTAGAAGCTGGCGAGCGGATGTTCATTTACCCCTATGCTCCGCTCTATTACTTTCTAACCGCGACTCGGAGCCCCGGCAAACTGGAATATTTTCAACCTGGCATGAATACGCGGGAGCAAGCGCAAGAGATGCTTCAGCAACTTTCAGCTCACCCCGTCCGAACTGTGCTCTACGAGCCGTCGTTCGCCGATCAGATGGCTGCGTGGCCCAACACGCCCGCAGCAGCGTTAGCTCGCGATCCTGTGGCAGATTACCTCGTGCGGGAGTACCACAGTTGTGCGATTTTGAGTTCTCCGGAGAACTGGAGATTCATGTTCATGGTGCGGAGGGGCGTTGCCTGCCCCCCGAAAGATACGGTTGCCACGATTCGATAGACCTCGAGATAACGGGTAAGTATCCAGTTGATTGGTACGGTCGTGTGGTTTCTCGGCCGACATCAGCAGAGGGTGTGGGCCACAGTGGCGTCGTATCATAAACGGCGACCTGTCCGCCACTGCTTACAAAAACCTTGCGCATGCGTGCTTTCAAATCGGCGATATGCTTCTGTACCTCGGGTCGGAACCGACGTCCACCCTCGAATTTGAGATCGTCCGAATCGGCCAAGAAATATTGCGTGTGCGCATAGGCTGCCCAAGTTCCCAATTCGCTGAAATCGCTGGCGCATTTCTCCCGTTCCGGCTGGTAGTAGCAGTCAGTGGAAATTGCCACAGGTCGAACAGCCTGCCTTCCCGTGTAGAGATAAACAATCCCGTCCTCGTACGCCATAATGCGCGCTGTCTGTGGCGTATTTTGCGCAATCCAGGCATACGCTTCCCGTCGCTCGCGATTGAGGGCCCGGCGATGTTCCGACATAATCATAAGGGCTCGGCTGAAGTCCCAGTAGTTAAAAGGAGCTATCGCAAGAATTCCTAGTAGTGCTAAAGCGATTGGAACCGCAGCAATGAGATTAGCCTTGTCGCCGCTACGGATAGTAGAGACGAGCAGGGAAAACACTCTGCGCAGCTCGATCACAATCCCGAGCAGGATCAACGGCAGGAACGGAAGCAGAAAACGGTCGTAAAAGGAGTAATTCCAGAGTAAGAGGATCGGTACGTTGCCCAGTGCAATGTAAAGGATTGCCTTCATTTCGGATGTTGACGACCAGCGGAAGATCCCTCCGATCGCGAGCGCGGTTACCAGCAAGGCCATTGCGTTTGTGAACAGGTTTGCCGGAAGCGTGAAGCCTGCCATTATGAAGTAATTCCCGGGTGCCAGCATCAACTTGCGGGCGTTACTCCAAAGCATGGAGATGAAAACAGAAGCATCAGGTACGGAAAGCCGCCACATACCTACATAGCTGCTGTAATACGTTAGGACGTGGCGAAATGCGACCGGAGGGTCGCCAGTTCCAGCAGCAACGTAAGCCGGAGCATGGGTCTTGATGGCGATCGTCGCGACGCCGACGATGACAGCACAGACCACGGCACACGCCACGAGCGGCCGCCAGCAACGCCGACGCATGGCAAAGAGTACGATGCCAGCGATCGCCCCAATAGCAGCGGTTCGCGCCAACATTGCGAAGCCCAAAATGAGCCCGGTCAACACACCCAATCGAATGTTGGAGCGGTCGCCACACATGCCATCAGCTGTCATAGCAGAGGCCAGCATCAGTGCGGCAAGAAGAGGGTCGCTGAGGAGATTGCCTGCAAGGAAAGACACCCAAGGATGGATCGCAATTGCGGCCGTAATCGCAAGGGAAATGGTCCGCGATGCTCCTATGCGGCGCAGGAAAATGTATGCAAGAACAAGATAGATTGCAGCAATGAAGGACGACAGCGCGTTCGCAAGGCCGAGATTAGCCGGAAATGACGGATCGAGTCGCCAAACCAGGGACAGGATGAGTGGATAAAGAATCGGGTACTTGGTCTGAGGTAGCACGCCGGGAAAGCTGGGAATGACGTATCCGGCACCAGTGGCTAGCGCTTTAGCGGTTGTGAAATAGATGGCATCATCGTTGTAAGCGTCGAAATACTCCCGCGGATGAACGGAGTAAACACTCCAGGAAAATAGTAGAAGAACTGAAAAAATGCCAATTATTGAAAAGAGCTTTGCGTGGCCCGTGGACATCTCCGAAGTATTGCACACACGTCAACACGTCGGTAACTGTAAACAAATGTACTCGCCCCCTCCGGCCGGGCAATTACGCTAGGTATCACGGGTAATCGGGTCAGGCCTTCCCGCCACTGTGCGGAAATAAGTTTCATGCGCGTAAGCTATTGCGGTTCAACATCATCCGAAAATTTGCCCTCCGACCATGGTTTGGCTTCTCACATGCCTTTAGACAATGCGTCGGAGAATCCCTGCCGCCCCCCCTGGCTGCTGGGACCAGCCACAAACTTAGGAGAAGAAAATGAAGAACATGATTCTGAAGTCACTGAATCGCTTGCACAAGGACGAAGCGGGTCAGGGCCTGGTGGAATACGCGCTGATCCTGGCTTTGATCGCTTTCGCCGCTGTGGTTGCGATGCAGACGTTGGCGGGAGACATCAACAATGCCTTCACAGGCATCGGTGGCGTGCTCGCGCAGTACGTTCCGTAATCACTGAGGATTTGGCGGCACTGTGGATCCGTGCTCGCGTGTGAGAAATGAGAGCACGTGAGCACGGAGAAACATAGTCAATTCTCAACCTTCTGGGAGAAACCAAATGACAAAAATGATTGTGAAGTCGCTGCACCTGTTGCACAAGGACGAAGCGGGTCAGGGCCTGGTGGAATATGCCTTGATCCTGGCTTTGATTGCTTTTGCCGCCGTGGTCGCAATGCAAACGTTGGCGGGAGATATCAACAACGCCTTTGTCGGCATCGGCAACACCCTTGCGCAGTACATTCCGTAATTGTTCGAGAGAACTTTGTTTGTCCGTGCTCCCGGGCTCGGGGTGGCTAACGTGAGTGCGGACAAACGAGATGTTCAGGCCGGGGGGAGAACGTGAAAAGAACAGCACATCGCTTGTGGGTTCGATTTCAGCAGAACGAAGTGGGACAGGGTCTGGTCGAATATGCGCTGATCATGGCGCTGATCTCTATGGCGGCAGTAGCCGGCATGAAAACCATCGCTGGTGACATTAACAATGCCTTCGTTGGGATCGGCAACATTTTCAGCACGTACGTGCCGTAAGTTAACCATGACAGAAAGCAATTTCATCATCGGGGGTGCTTTGGTTGCGCTGATCGGGGCGATCTCGGACGTGCGCAGCGCACGCATCCCCAACTGGCTTACGTATACCGCCGCAATTTCGGCGCTGGTTTTACGAGTTATGTTCTTAGGGTTTTCGGGTTTCAAGAGCGGGGCTATCGGTATGCTCATCGCCGGAGGATTGTTCCTCATTCTCTTTGTGCTGGGTGCGATGGGCGGTGGCGATATGAAGCTGATGGCGGCCGTCGGAATATGGGTCGGTGGTGCGCAAGTGGGGCTGCTGTTGGTTACGGCGGCAATGGCTGGCGGGGTGCTGGCGCTGACCGCAGTCGTCAGGCAGCAGGCCCTGGGCGAAACTGCGTTGAACATCGCGGAGTTGCTGCGCCACGGACTGACAGCAGGGCCGAGTGCGCACCCGACGCTCAGCGTACAGGCAGCGGGATCAAGGCGCGTCCCCTTCGGCGTCGCTATTGCAGTGGGAACATTGTTCTGTGTGTGCAATGCAGTTTGGTGGAGGTGATTTACGAACGCAAAACGAATCGTCGTCGCATTTGTCATGGCCGGTGTTCTGGCCGGCGTTTTCACCTGGATGGTATTCAAGCGCCTGCGCGCCAGCATGGGCCAAGACCGCACCACTAAGATTGTGGCGGCAGCAAAGGATCTGCCTCCCGGCGTGGCTTTGACCGACAAGGACGTGGAGCTTGTCGACTGGCCGAGCGACATGCCGCTAACCGGGTCTTTCTCGAAAATCCAGGATGTCGTCGGACACCCACTCATCCGCTCCCTTGGAGCAAAGGAGCCGCTCTTCCAAAGAGATTTGGGGCTCGAAGGCTCGGGAATCGGTCTGGCGACCAAGATTCCTCCCGGTATGAGAGCAACCGCGGTCAAGTCGAACGAGATCGTGGGCGTGGCCGGTTTCTTGTATCCCGGATCGCATGTCGACGTGCTGGCGACGATCAACGTTCCTGGCGCCGCACAGGGACAGGGCAATGTAACCCAGACAGTTTTGCAGGATGTGGAGGTCTTGACCGCCGGACAAACGATTGAGCCGGATCCACAGGGCAAGCCGCAGCAAGTGGATGTCGTCACGCTGCTGTTGACTCCAGAAGATTCACAGAAACTCCAACTGGCGAGCACCCAGGGCACGATCCAGTTCGTTCTGCGCAATGGCACCGACAAGGACGTGAACAAAGACCTGCATCCGGCAAAGCTGGATCAGCTCGTTGCCATATCGAAACCGCCTGTAGTTGTGAAGAACGGGAAGCGCGTTGCGCCACCTCCAGCGCAGCCGACGTACGTCTTGGAAGTAATCCAGGGCACCAAGAAAACAGTTAACAAGTTTGACGAGCCCAGTACGAAGGAAGCAAGCAAGGGAGCGGGGGAGCAATGATCTGGCCAAAAGTACGACAATCAGGATGGGTGTTGCTCGGCGTCGGCGCATTGGTAGCGTCGATGCAGGCGGCGGACCAACAAAAAGTCGAGCCCGGCGAGGGAGAGACTTTGCATGTGTTAGTCGGGAAGTCAGTCATCATCAACGTTCAATCACCATTGACCCGGGTATTATCGAGTAACCCGGAGGTGATCGAGACAATGGCGACATCTCCCAGTGAAGTTGTGGTAGAAGGCAAAGCGGCAGGGCCCAGCAGTGTGATCCTGTGGGACTCGAACGGGCACACGCAGGTCCTGGATGTGATGGTGGATGTGGACGTAACCGCTCTACGCGGCGCAATTCAGCATGCCTATCCCAAGGATCACATCGACATCGAGGCAGACGGCGGTCGGCTGGTGTTGACCGGATCGGCAAACGATCCGCATACGATCGAGGATCTGACGAAGATGGCGGCAGTGTATTCGAAGGAAGTAGTGAATTCGGTAAAGGTGCCTCTTACGCACGATCGTCAGATTCTGCTGGAAGTCAAGTTCGCCGAAGTCGACCGCACAGCCATCTCTCAATTCGGGTTTAATTTACTATCTACAGGTGCGGGAAACACAATTGGATCCACCACGACGCAGCAGTTTGGCCAGTTCGGCGCGACGAAAATTAACGATGTATTCGGTGCCGGGTTTCCGCACTTCCCGTTCCAGATTCAGGATGAAACAGTGACCAACCCGCTTAACTTCTTCCTGTTCCGGCCGGACTTGCATCTTGGTGCGATTATCCAAGATCTCGAGCAGCACAATGTCCTGCAGATCTTGGCAGAGCCAAACCTGATGGCCATCAATGGCCAAAAGGCGACATTTCTGGCGGGCGGTGAATTTCCCTTCCCGGTCGTTCAGCCAGGTACGACATTTACTACAATTACGATTCTGTTCAAACCTTTCGGCGTGAAGCTGGATTTTACGGGGAATGTTGAGGAAGACGGAACAGTTCGACTCCATGTAGCACCCGAAGTCAGCACACTGGATTTCAGTAATGCGTTGACGTTGTCGGGGTTCGTGATCCCTGCAATTTCCACGCGCCGTGCGGAAACGGAGATTGAACTGAAAGACGGACAGGCGTTCGGCATCGCCGGACTGCTGGACCATCGCGCCACGACACAACTCAGCAAAACGCCGGGAATCGGCGACATTCCGATCCTCGGGCAACTGTTCCGGTCGAAGAACATTAACAAAAACAACAGTGAGTTGCTAGTCATGGTGACCCCGCACATTGTGGATCCAGTGCGCCTGGATACGACCCCACCAGCGACTCCGGGCATGTCTGTACCATTTCTTGATCAAGAAAAGTACGACAGACAATCACCTGGCCACAGCGAGATCGATACGAAGTCTCAAGATGCTGGAGCGAAATGAAAGCAATGAGTGCAAAGGATGCCATGGGCTCCTCCCCTAAAGAAAGTTTCTACTTAGGCGAACCAGTGTCAGTCGTCGGTGTTTCCGTGGACGAGGAGACATGGCGTTTTCTAGGATTGTTCGCGGGTTCCACAGGGTTGATCCAACTGCGGTCGCAGCTAGGTGGATACCGGACCGGTCGGGATCAGGACCTGGTACTAGAGCAACTCGGAACACCAGGGCCCGACATTTGTCTGATTGATTTCGACAAAGATCGTCGCAGCGCAACCATGTTGGCGGAGCGGATCCACTCGACTATGCCCGGGACTTCGGTTTTCGCCGTGTCCTCACAGGCTCAGCCAGATTCGATTCTTGAAGCCATGCGCTGCGGGTGCAGTGAATATCTGATCAAGCCAATCGATCGAGAGCAACTGGTAAAGGCAGTGGCGCGGATTGGCGCCCGAAGGAAAGAGAAGCAGGAGCAAAGCGGGGCACAGTTCATGGCGTTCATGGGGGCCAAGGGCGGATGCGGAACCACAACCATGGTCACGCAACTTGGAGCGCTGCTGGCGGGATCGCTTCAGACGAATTCGCTGGTCCTCGATCTGCATCCCGATTTTGGAGATGCGGCCCTCTACCTGAAGCTGACTAAGACAAGGTTTAACTTCTTTGAGCTACTGGAGAATACGGATCGACTCGATGAGGACTTTCTCGAGAGCTTTCTGATGCACCACTCCAGCGGCTTGAATCTAATCCCCGCGCCAGAGGGCAGCGTAGCGAATCGCGAAGCCCTGCCGTCGAGTGCAATATTGCACACCCTGAACTTCCTGCGTCAGCGGTATGACTTCATACTTGCCGATCTGCCGCCATCGCTAAACGATGAAAACCTGACCGTTATTCGCGACTGCGATCAGCTTTATTTGGTGACTGTGGCCGAAGTATCCGCTGTCCGCAACGTCGTACGACAGCTGGAGTACTTCCGCAGCAAAGATATTCCGAGCGACAAAATCAATATCATTCTCAACCGGTATCACAAAAACAATGTAGTTTCTGACGCCCAGATCGAAAAGGTACTCCAGCAAAAGATTCTGTGGCGCGTTCCCAATCACTACCCGCAAGTGGTGAAAACCATCCACGAAGGCGATCCATTGTCGCAACTCGCCAATTCTGAAGTGACGCGGAGCCTCAAAGATTTTGCGGACCAGATCGGGAGAAAGCCAGGCGCAGATAGCAAAAAGAAAGAAGGCCGGGGCCTTCTGGGTTTCTGGAACAGATAAGGGAGTAGGGGGAGAGCATTATGGGTGACTTCAATCAACAAATAGCGGCGCTACCCACCAATCCGCTAGCAGGGGGCGAGGCAAAAAAGCGCGGAGGGCTCGATTTCCGTGTTTATCAGGACTTAAAAACCGGAATTCACCGCGATCTACTGAATAAAGTCGATCTGGAAAAAGTCGCTACAGTACGCGACGACCGGACGCGGCGACAGGTTTTCGCCGTAATCCAGGACCTAGTCTCGAATCTGAAGACTCCCTTGAGCGGTCCGGAGAAGGAGCGGCTTTCACTCGAGGTATTGGACGAGGTGTTCGGACTGGGCCCCCTAGAGCCACTGCTTCAGGACGCCAGCATCAACGACATTTTGGTAAATGGAGCAAAAGAAGTTTACGTCGAACGCCAGGGAGTTCTGGAAGAGACGAAGATCATGTTCAAAGATGATGCGCACCTCATGCACATCATCGACAAAATCGTTTCGGCTATTGGACGGAGGGTTGACGAATCTTCGCCAATGGTAGATGCTCGGCTTGCAGACGGCTCGCGTGTCAACGTGATCATTCCGCCGTTGGCCATAGATGGGCCACATCTCTCGATCCGGCGTTTTGGTCACATCCCGATATCCGAAGAAGACCTGCTGGTTAACCAGACTTTGACCGAGCCGATGCTGCAGTTGCTGAAGGGCGCTGTCCAGGCGCGACTCAACATTGTGGTCTCGGGAGGAACCGGCGCTGGTAAAACAACTTTTCTCAACGTGCTTTCCAGCTATATTTCCGAGAAAGAGCGAGTCGTAACGATCGAGGATTCGGCGGAATTGCAGCTCAAGCAGCGCCACGTGGTACGACTAGAATGCCGCCCTGCCAATATGGAAGGCAAGGGAGCGGTTTTTCAGAGACAGCTCGTCATCAACAGTCTTCGAATGCGACCGAATCGCATTGTGGTTGGCGAAGTACGTGGCGAAGAAGCGCTCGACATGTTGCAGGCGATGAATACCGGCCACGACGGATCTCTCACCACTATTCACGCTAACAGCCCACGCGATGCCATCGCACGTATGGAAACCATGGCCATGATGGCCAATTTGAATCTGCCCGAAAAGGCTGTGCGGAAACAGATTGCGTCGGCAGTAACGATCGTGCTGCAAGTGGCACGATTCGCAGACGGAAGTCGCCGCTTGACGCACATCACAGAAATCACCGGCATGGAAGATGATGTCGTCAGCATGCAGGATGTGTTCGTGTTTGAAAAACAGGGTGTTTCGCCCGACGGCCGCACGATTGGCACGTTCACGGCTACGGGCATACGGCCAAAGTTTGCGGAAAAGCTCAAGGCGTCAGGAATTAGCCTGCCGGCAAACATGTTCGAGCAAACGACCAAGCTCTGGAACTGAGGGATCGACTATGTCGGTGATACTTTTATTTCTGTTGCTGCTGCTTCTGCTCTTTGGACTTCTTCTCTATCTGTTGAAGCCGACTGCGATGGAGAAGGCTGTCGAAGAGCAGCTAGCAACAATCGAGGATGGCAAGCCTGGCAACGTGGAGCGCGAGTCGATCCTCAAACAGCAAGGAATGCGTTCGAATCTGGTGGAGGATTTCGCGCGGAACCTCCCGTGGGCAGATTCTGGTTCGCGGCTGATCAGGCAAGCTGGGAAGGAGTGGACGTTCGGGTCAGTCTCTCTGTTTTCGCTGATCGCAGCGGCGGTAACATATTGGCTCGTGTCCCTGTTCGACGCGCCTTCGCTCATTTGCACTTTGCTAGCGGTTGGCGTTGCCGTAGCACCCTATGTCTATCTCTACATTTTGCGCCAAATCAGATTCACGAGATTCGGCGACGTGTTACCGGAAGCCGTGGATCTGATGTCCAGAGGACTGCGGGCAGGGCACTCGATTGCTGCCGTCTTGGAAATGGTAGGGAACGAGATTGCCGATCCGATCGGAGCCGAGTTCCGAGCTTTACATAAGGAGCAGAGCCTTGGGCTCCCAATGCGAGAGGCAATGAGAAATCTCGTGGACCGGGTTCCCATCGACGACCTGCGGTTCCTAGCGACGGCAATTCTGCTGCAGAAGGAATCCGGCGGGAATCTGGCACAGATTCTGGACAAAACCGCCGCGGTAGTGCGCGAGCGAGCTCGATTGCGAGGACAATTGAAGATCTACACGGCGCAAGGTCGGATTACGGGGTACATTTTGGGTGCCGCGCCATTCCTGATGTTCGGGCTCATCAATCTGCTCAATCATGACTATGAGAAGCCGCTGCTGAACGATCCGCTGGGACTGAAAATGGTATACATCGGTTTGGGTCTCATGGTGATCGGAATTTTGGCGATTCGCAAGATTATCGATGTAGAGGTCTAGAATATGCTGCTACCAATACTTTTTGGAGTCAGTTTATTTATAGCGCTGTTGCTTGGCCTTCTGTTCTTGATGAACCGGGCTTCAGTTCAAGGAGCACTGCTGGAAGAGGTCGCGCAGCAGGCGCGCGGGGCCGGCCCGATCTCCGGGCCCTGGCGCCCCCAGGTCAGCGGGGACCTGGTCGCAAAACCGTTCACCACATTTCGGCGATTCTTTGCTTCTGAGCCGAATCAGGAAATCGTGCGGAAGCTAATGTTGGCGGGTTACCGCAAGCCATATCACGCCGACATTTTCCTGGGAATGCGGCTGGCGGTACCGGCGATTTTGGGTCTGACTGCCGCACTCGTGTTCTCGGACAACGCGATCCTGTTTTTCCTAATCGCGCTCGTGGTCGGCTTTTTTGCACCCGATTTTTGGCTCTCTCATGCGATTAACAGCAGAAGGAAGAAGCTAAAACTGAGCCTTCCAGACGGGTTGGACCTTTTATCGATCTGCCTTGAGGCCGGTCTCGGCCTGGACCAAGCTGTGGTGCGGGTTGGACAAGAAATGGCCATGAGCCATCGCGAACTCAGCGAGGAGTTGCTGTTGATCAACTTCGAGCAACGCGCCGGGGTACAGCGAATCGCGGCATGGCAGTCATTCGCCACACGCGCCAATTTTGAGAGCGCACGTTCATTCGTTGCGATGCTGATCCAGACGGACCGGTTCGGAACACCAATCGCGAAATCGCTCGGTGCATTTTCAGATGCACTCCGAACGCAGCGCAGGCAGCAAGCGGAAGAAAGAGCTGCGAAGACTACGATCAAGCTGGTCCCGCCGCTGGTTTTCTGCATTTTCCCGGCGATGGGAATTGTCGTAGTGGGTCCAGCGATGGTGGCACTGGGAAAGTTCTTCGCACACTTTTTGCACGCTTGAGATTTTCGGCAGTCAAATCAAACGAGGTGAACCATGGATAACGTTACCCTGATTCGTGTAATTGCAGGCGTGTTGTTTGTAATCACGCTTCTGGTGTTGATTTACAGAATGAAGAAAAAGGCTCCTCGCTAGATCTGGATCTTGAGCGCCCAGCCCCCAGGAATAACTATGTTCGGAAGAAAACGCCAAGTCTTCGTCTATAACAAGTCGAAAGAGACGTTTCTTGCCATGCGAGTAGCCGTTGCCGACTCAGTATCCAGCCGGCTGATTGGGCTGCTTGGCAGGAGAACGCTCGAGCCTGATGCCGGGGTGTGGATCGTACCGGCCAATTCCGTTCATACGATCGGAATGATGTTCTCTTTTGATTTGATTATGGTCGACATGGACTTCCGGGTGGTGAATGTGAAGGAGATGGTGAAACCGTTCCGCATCGTTTTACCGAAGCTACGGGCGGAGAGCGTGATTGAACTGCCCGTTCACACCATCTTCAGGAGCCGAACGGAGGTCGGGGATCAGCTGATTATCGATCGATACGAAGCGAAGAAGGCTAAGGTGCCCCAACCTGCTGCACTCATTGTTTCGAACAGCGGCAAACTGGCCTCGCCAAGCGGCATTGTGACGCCCCTTGCGAGCGAGGCCGTCCAATTGCCAAAGCCTGAGTATCGCAGTCCTACGAGTCCGCGAATCTGAGGCTTCGCGCAACTTTACTTCGCATTCGCACACTGACGTGTGCTGACGAATATCTCCGCACGTACAAAAAGCGTGCGGATTGGGAACCCGACTACCCTCCAAACATCACCTCTTTGTCCGTGTGACGAAAGACATTGGTGGGCAACGCCGCCAGAAACATCAAGTGCCCCGCCCGTTATACAGGCACCACAAAATTGAATCGCTCTTGGAATTAGTTAGCCAGCGAATATCCGCGAGAAATCGGCATCCCACCACTTTCGTGCCATTGCACACAGGATGGGGCCAGCCGAAAATACCCGCCGGTCAAAGCGACCCGTGAGGAGCATCGGAACGATACTCCCAAAAGCCAAGGCCGTCCCGGCCGCGCCCGAGTTCACCAGTTCCCGTGTTCCCAGGGCCGGCCCAATCATCGAGAATGTTAGGGCCACAGAAGCTTGAGACCTTTTAGACCGATATCGGTGCAGTTGGGATGTTGTGAAAAAGGAAGCCTACCATGTACCGCAAAATCGGAAGTATCTCTCTCTATGTACCCGTTCTGACTTATCTGCTGGGTTTCGGCTTTCTATCGCAGGCCCAAGCTCAGCCAACGACTCCGCTGGTTAATCAATATATTGATGAGAGCAAGGTCGTAACTCTCCGGGGAAACACACGCCCGGAAGCGAAACCTGAGAACGATCGCGGAGCAGTGGCGGACAATTTCCGTATGGAGCATATGCTGCTGCAATTGCATCGTGCCCCAAAGCAGGAACAGGCGGTTAAGCTTCTTGTCGACCAGCTTCACAATCCCCAGTCGCCAAACTTCCATCACTGGCTCAGTGCACGGGAGTTCGGTGAACGTTTCGGTCTAGCGCAGCAGGATATTGATACGGTTGTACGCTGGCTGGAATTCCACGGCTTCCAGATAAATAGCGTCTATCCCAGTCGCATCCTGATCGATTTCTCAGGAACAGCAGGACAGGTGCGCCAAGCCTTTCATACAGAAATTCACCATATCGAAGTGAATGGAGTGGCCCATGTTGCGAATGTTCGCGATCCGCAGCTTCCCGCGGCGCTGGCCCCATCAGTTGTGGGGGTTGTGTCTTTGCACGATTTTCGTCCGCACCCGATGGTGAAGCCCCGCGGACAGTACACAACGACAAATAGTTCCGGAACGGCTTATGCAGTTCTGCCGGGCGACCTGGCGACGATCTACAACTTCACCCCAGTCTTTAATTCTGGCGTTTCGGGGCAAGGGCAGACAATTGCGCTGATCGAAGATACAGATTTGTTCTCCACGAGCGACTGGAGCACATTCCGTTCCACCTTTGGGCTTGCCGGCTACACAGGTTCATTGTTACAAGTGCATCCAGCACCGCCGAGCGGCCCAAACAATTGTAGCGATCCCGGAGTAAACGCAGATGACGGCGAAGCGATCCTCGACGCTGAATACGCCAGCGCGGCTGCTCCGAGCGCGGCCATTGAAATGGCGTCCTGCAAGAACACTACTTCCACCTTCGGGGGTCTGATTGCCATTCAGAACCTCATCAACGCGAGCACAAACCCGCCTGCCATCGTCAGCGTGAGTTACGGTGAGTGTGAATCCGTGAATGGTTCAGCCGCGAACGCTGCTTACAACTCGACGTACCAGCAAGCAGTTGTCGAAGGAGTTTCCGTGTACGTGGCCGCCGGCGACTCAGGCGCCGCGGGATGCGATGAGGGTCAATCGGCCGCAGCGAACGGAATTGCAGTCAGCGGCTTCGCGTCCACTCCTTACAATGTCGCCGTAGGTGGCACCGATTTTGGCGATACGTACGCCGGAACAAATAGCACCTACTGGAATTCAGTCAACAGCCCCTACTATGCTTCGGCACTGTCCTACGTTCCGGAAATCCCGTGGAACGGTTCCTGTGCGGGGGCGCTGTATGACACAAAAGCGGGTTACCCCTCCTACGGTTCGAATAGCCTTTGCAATATTGCTGGAGGTCTGCTGGCGGAATTATCCGGCGTTCTGACAACAGCAGCTGGCGGCGGCGGTCCAAGCAGTTGTGCCGTACCCACGAGCAGCGGCTCGTGTGTTGGTTATCCCAAGCCAACCTGGCAGCAAGTCTTTGGCAATCCGTGCGGGGCAACTTGCAGTTCTTCCACCAATGATGGCGTGCGTGATCTCCCCGACATCTCCTTGTTCGCAGCGAACGGACTTTGGTCACACTACTACATTTTCTGCTATTCCGACGCGGCAAATGGCGGCACTGCGTGCACCGGACCTCCGAGCGGGTGGACAGGAGCTGGAGGAACTTCCTTCGCATCCCCCATCATGGCCGGAGTGCAGGCGCTCGTGGACCAAAAAATGGGCTCCCGACAGGGCAATCCCAATCCGGTCTTTTACAGCCTCGCAGCCACGCAGTACGGAACTGCCGGAGATTCGTCCTGCAACTCCACCCTCGGAAATGCCGTTTCACCGGCCTGCATTTTTTACGATATTACGCTAGGCGACATAGCCGTGGATTGCACCGGCAACACGAATTGCTTTGATTCTGGATCCGGCTACGGTGTCCTTTCAACTTCCAAAGGCGCCTACGCGCCAGCTTACGGTGCAGGCACTGGTTGGGACTTCGCCAGTGGCATCGGCAGCGTGAACGTAGCGAACCTGGTAAGCGGATGGCCGGGATCAAACGCTAATCCCGACTTCAGTCTCTGGGCATCGGGGGCCAGCCTCACACTTACCGAGGGAGGAGTCGGCGTAACTAGCACAATCGTGGTCGCCTCGACGAACGGGTTCAATGGTTCTGTCTGTGTATCAGCCTTAGGCCAGCCGAGTGGCGTTGTTGCATCTTTCAACCCAAGTTGCACGACGGGCACGAGCGTGTTGACACTGACTGCAAGTGGAACGGCAACTACAGGCACATTCAGGGTGACCATTACGGGCACGTCAGGAGCGCTGAACCACACGACTACAATCAGCCTTGCGGTCAACGCGCCGACCACTACTACAGTGAGCTCCTCGCTGAATCCTTCCTCTTTTGGGCAGTCCGTAACTCTCACGGCAACTGTATCTCCTTCAGCGGCGACCGGCACCGTTCAGTTCTTCGACGGTTTGAATCTCTTGGGAACCGCAGCCCTGAGCGGCGGTACGGCATCGCTCTCCATTTTGAGCCTTCCTGTGGGGTCTCACCCCATCACAGCTCATTATGGTGGAGATAGCAATTTTGCCAGCAGTACTTCACCCGTCCTGGTGGAGGCAGTAAATACCTCGACGGCCCTCATGGTACGGGTGAACGCGGGAGGACCTTTATACGTCGACAGCCGCGGTCAGACCTGGCAGGCGGACAAGGGTTTCAGCGGCGGGTCAACCTACTCGACCACTTCGGCGATTGCCGGGACCTCGGATCCGACCCTGTTCCGGACCCAG
>DASTCY010000023.1:0-136223 GCA_035710725.1 Candidatus Sulfotelmatobacter sp.
GCTGGCGCACGAAGAAATCCGCGCCATGATTACCGCGCTCGGCACGGGCATCGCGAAAGACGACTTTGATCCGACGAAGGTTCGCTACGGCAAGATCATTCTTATGACCGACGCCGATGTCGACGGAAGCCACATCCGCACACTTCTGCTGACGTTTTTCTTCCGCCACATGCAGGAATTGATCAAGCGCAACCACGTCTACATCGCGCAGCCGCCACTGTATTCGATCAAGAAGGGTAAGTCGCTGCAGTACATCAAGAACGACGATGAGTTCGACAAGGTCATGCTGAAGCGCGCGGCCGACGGGCTGGTCGTTCGCTATGGCGAAGGCGCGGCCAAACTCGAAGGCGCTGCTCTGTCGAAGTTCATGAGTGTACTCAAAGAGTATCTCGGGTTCTTCGACAAAGTCGATAAGCGCGTGCGTGACGAGCAGGTGACGGAGTTGCTGTCGAAGCTCGATCTGTCAAAGAAAGTGGATTTTGAAGGGGACAAGAAAACTGCTCCGAAGAAGCTCGAAAGACTGGAAAGAGAGCTGAAGAAAATTCAGAAAGATCGCGCCTTCAAGAGCATCGAACTGAGTTTCGACGACGAGCACAATCTGTGGGAGCTGCGTTACGTCAATTCTCAGGGCGCGGAGCACACGATAAATTGGGAACTGGTCTCGACTCCGGAATGCCGGCAGATGATTGCCAAGTTCAAGCAGATTGAGCCTTACATGGAGCCTCCATTCATCGTTGAATCCGTGACTAAGACTCCGACTGATGGCGGAGGAGAGCAAGGCGAGGCTGAGGACGAGGAAAAGTCCGGCAAGAAAACTGCGAAGCCCGTCGCTGCAAAACGCAAAACAGAGATCGAAGCGGTCGAAAAGGCCAATCCGCGCGATCTGTTCGAGTATGTGAAGAAAGAAGGCAGCCGCGGATACGACATCCAGCGCTACAAAGGTCTGGGCGAGATGACCGCGCCGCAACTATGGGAGACGACCATGGATCCCGAGCGCCGCACCCTGCTTTCAGTCAGACTGGAAGACATCGCCGAGTGCGAAACCATCTTCACCACGCTGATGGGCGAGGACGTCGATGCCCGAAGAAAGTTCATCGAAGAAAACGCGCTCGACGTGAAGAACCTGGACATCTGATCGTTTTGCTACGGGTTCACCCTCATCAGCCAGTACGCAAGGCGGCCTACTCGGCCGCTTTTTTTTGTTGCGACCGCGAGACACAACAGCATCCTAGATGAGGTAAGTTGAATAGAAATGCACGCCGCGGACTGGGGCAATTTGTAAGTAAGTCTGGGAAGGCCGAAGTTGAGGAACAAGGCGAGAAGTCGCGTACGAATTCAGGTCGTTGTGCTGATTTTCCTTGCAATTGGCGGGCTTCCTACTGCCGGCGCCTCGGCGCAGGTGTCCCCCGTTCCCTGGCCAGATCAAGATAAACCCTCCCAGGATTCCCAAGGCACTCAGCCGAAAGCGCCAAATTCACAAAATCCTCCCAAGGATCAATCCTCAGAAAAGTCCGGCTCGACCGATCCGATTCAGGGTGCGACCAAGGAAGCTGCCCGCATGACAAAAAAAGCCGCCAAGATCACGATGGGAGAAATGAGACGCTGGGAAGTCTCCCTTTTTACCGGCCCCTATATCGGCAGGGGCGTTCCATTCACTCCTTTGACCGGCCAGCAGCGCCTGCATGTGTATTTGGAGCAGACGTGGACGACTCCAGCTCCCTACTGGAAGCGCATGTTTGCCGCGGGCATCGACCAGGTGCGCGGAGTGCCTTCGCAGTGGGGCGGCGGATTCAGAGGATATAGCGAGCGCTTTGCTTCGCACGAAGCCCAATTTGTCACCGCCAATACCCTGGCGGCGCTGTTCAATGCGAAGCTTCGATATGAGCCGCGTTATGATGAGTGCGGATGCATCGGCTTCGTGCCGCGCACGCGCCACGCGATTGCAAGAAACTTCTACACGTACGATGAGAGCGAAACCGCCAAGCATCCGCAATGGGGGCTGTATGGCGGGGCGTTGCTGGCGGGAATGGTATCGTCCTCATGGAAGCCCGGGCACAACGTGTGGCACGAAGCGCGCATTGGGGTTGCGGGCCAGGCCGGCTTCGGCACCCTTCTTGACCTGTTCATCGAGTACGCCCCCGACGTCGGGCGCAAGCTGGGCGTCAGAAAGAGACCGCACAACGTTGCGCCTCGTCCTTAAACGCCGCTACTTCAGTCCTTCCACGAGATACAAATCTGCCAGCATGCGATGATAGCCAAAGACGCAGGTCTTCGCGTCGGGCGTCATGAGAATAGGGCCGATGTTTTCTACGCCCGCCGGATCGTAGGGCATCAATTCCTTCCACAAAGTTCGCTTTCCGGTCTGCGTATCAAGCCGATAAACCCGCGCCGGCAACTCTCCCGGTTGATAGATGTAAAGGCTGCGTCCATCTTCACTCCAGGTAATGGGCTGTTCTCCCGGATTCAGTCCCGCGATCGGGATTGGGTCGCCGCCTGCAGGGGAATAGAAATATCCGTGCTTATCTGGTCCGATTGCGGCGATGCGCTGCGAGTCGGGCGAAATCGCAAACGACGTTCCGTTCACGCCTTCCTGCGAGATCGGTTGCGATTTTCCAGACGCGACATCGTAGACATAGAGCCGTACGCCTTTGCCTGGTTCGTTGGCGGTAAACAAAATTCGTTTCCCGTCTGGGAACCAATGTCCCCAGCTGTGATTGATATTGTCCTTAGTTAACTCTTTGGGTTCGCCTGCGCCCGTGGGCAACAGTTTGAACTGCGACGGCGATTCCTGCGATTGCGCGATCGCCCACTTGCCGTCGGGCGACAGAGAAACCGCGCCGCCCTCACCAAGCAACACGGCCGGGGATCCATCGGTCTTGCGTAAGTAGACGGCATACGTAAGGCCGCTCGACTTCGAATAATCCAGCGCGCCGCCGCCGCCTTCTTCGTCGAACAGCAGCGTTTTCCCGTCGGCAGAGAGGTCGGCGGGGTAGGTATAGTCGAGCCAGGAAAGTTCGTGCTGCTTGGAATCGTTGGTGAACACGCCAAGCAGTTCGCGCCGCCAGTCGGCACGTACGAGCAACACCCGGCCGTCTTTCGCGATATCCAAAATAATGAGCGCGCCGGGTAAGCGAGCCACGATACGCTGCTTGCCATCAAGCGAGATCGCGTAAAGCGTACGATCGATGCCGTAATTGCCGGCGGTGAACCAAATCTCTTTGCCGTTGGGCGCCCAGGCGACACCCTGAATGGTGAACCATTGGTTCGTCAGCAGGCGCTTGTTGCCGGCGAGATCAACGACGGCAAGCGAGCCGCTGTCGTCCCCCTGCAGCGGATGGTCAGCAAATGCGATGAGATCTCCCTTGGGCGATACGCGCGGATGGCCGATCCAGCCGCCCGTGCGATACAGCGGTTTGCCGATGGGGTACTCCAGGCGGTTCATGCCATCCAGATCGCGAACCACGGCGAAGTTGGCGCCATCGGGAGACCAATCAGCCCACTGCACGCTCTCCAGCACTTCGCGCGGCGCCCCGCCCGACAGTGGAGCGCGAGCGAGCGTGCCCATGCTGACCCAGGCTCCAATGGCTTTGCTGTTGAGCAGAACTGCCATCTCTGCGGCGGAAGAAATCGACATCAGCTGAGTGTGGCTCAGCCCCATCGAGCGCGATTCCGGCGCTTCGGGCCGCGCCGTGAATACGTCTGTGGGATTGCCCTGCCAGTTTGCACTGTAAAGAATCGTCTGGCCATCGGGAGCAAAGCGAGCCGAGCGAATACTCCCGCGACGGAATGTGAGTTGCCGATAGAGCGGCGGCTGCGCCGGAGGCGCAGTGAAGACAAATTTCCCGGTACAAAGGCCAAGCGCCGCGGCAACCAGCACGGCTATGGCTGCAAGCACGATGGAAACGGGGCGCTTGGCAGCTTTGGGTGGCGCAGTGGGGACCGCGGGCGTGGTTGTCGATGAAGCTATCTGCGCCGGTTCCGCGACGACAGAGGTTCTTGACGACTCAATCGACCGCTTCAGACGCTTCAAGTCTGCCCGCAACTCGGCGGCGGACTGGGAACGCAAGTCGCGATCTTTCTCGAGTGTCTTGGAGACGATTTCTTCGAGCTTCGGCGGAAGCTCGGGATTCAGCCGCAGTGGAGGAGAGGGAGCGCGGTTTAAAATCGCTTCGGTGATGACGGCAGAAGTTTCACCGCGGAACGGTAGGATTCCGGTCGACATTTCATACAGCACGACTCCGAAAGAGAACAGATCGGTGCGGGCATCGAGTTCTTTTCCGCGCAGTTGCTCAGGCGACATGTAGGCCACAGTCCCGACTGCAGTGCCGGGGCTGGTCAGGTCGAGGCTGGTGGCTTCCGCAACGGTCTGAGAGTTGTCACTGAGAGCCCGCGCCGCGCGAGAAACTTTAGCAAGTCCGAAGTCGAGAATTTTTGCGTGCCCGCGATCGGTGATGAAAATGTTTGCCGGCTTGATGTCGCGATGCACGATCCCCTTGCTGTGGGCGGCGTCGAGGGCATCGGCGACCTCGATCGCGATGGTGAGAAGGCGATCGAGTTCCATTGGCCTACCGTCGATCAGATGTTTCAGCGTTTGACCGGTGAGGCATTCCATCACGATGAACACGCGCCCATCATGCTGGCCGATTTCGTGAATGGTACAAATGTTGGCGTGATTCAGCGCAGACGCGGCGCGAGCTTCGCGCCGAAAGCGCTCCATTGCCTGTGGGTCATGCGAAGAGTCGTCTGGCAAAAACTTGAGTGCGACGGACCGGCCAAGAAGCGTGTCCTCCGCCTTGTAGACCACGCCCATACCGCCCCCGCCAAGGAGTTCGAGGATGCGGTAGTGAGAGACCGTTTGTCCGATCATAAGCAGGGGTTACGACCAAGCCTTTCAACAAATTGGACGGGTTATGTTAGGTCAATGCGTGAGTACAGTCAATGCATCCCAATAAGGCTGCCGAGATGCGTGCCGCATCTCTGGATGAAAGGAAGACAAGCGCGGGCAAGAGTGCCCGCGCCACACAAGCCTCTGCTACTGAATCAGCGTGCCCCCGTTTCCATTCCCTTCTTCTTCCGGCGCGATCACCACGGCGGCGGCGACGCGGTCCCCGGGTTCCATATTCAACAGGCGAACTCCCTGGGTACTGCGGCCCGATTCGCGGATCGTGGTCGAGTCCATGCGGATGATCTTGCCGTAGTGGCTAATCAGCATGACCTCGGACTTCTCGTCGACCTGGGCGATGCCGACGACCTTGCCGGTACGCTCGGTGGTCTTCACATTGATGACGCCGTAGCCACCGCGCCGCTGCAGTCGGTAGCTGTCGGCAGGTGTGCGCTTGCCGAATCCGTTTTCCGTCACCGAGAGAATGAGCGTCCCGGTCACTGCTTTGTCCGTGACTTCGGGCTCGGCTGCGGCTCCTTTCTCTGCCGGAGCGGGCGTGG
The DNA here is from genome assembly GCA_035710725.1 of Candidatus Sulfotelmatobacter sp. GTDB lineage: Bacteria > Acidobacteriota > Terriglobia > Terriglobales > Acidobacteriaceae > Sulfotelmatobacter. Next base: position 5,443 of record DASTCY010000023.1, read on the forward strand.
CTTCGGTATCTGCATGGCCTTCTCCCACTTCTCCCTCCACAGCGCCTTCTACAGATTGCGCGACGTCGGCGGCCGATTTCGGCGTGGTCGCCATGCCCACGACGTAATCCTTTCCCTCCAGATTCATGCCCCGGACTCCAGTGGCGCCACGTCCCATCGAGCGGACCATGTTTTCGTCAAAGCGAATGGCCTGTCCGTCATGTGAGGCGAGAAAGACAATCTGATGTCCATCGGTGAGGCGGACAGCCACGAGTTCATCTCCCTGCTCGATGTTGATGGCGTTGATGCCGTTCGAGCGCACATGCATGAACTCTCGCAGGCCCGACTTTTTCACCGTGCCATTGCGCGTGGCGAAGAAAATGTATCTGCCTTCTTCTTCCAGATTTCGCACAGCCAGCATGGTCTTGACCGTTTCGCCGGGCTGCAGGCCGACCAGATTACCGATGTGCTTGCCCTTGCCTGCCGCGCTGACGTCTGGGACTTCGTAGACCTTCAGCCAGTAGACGCGGCCCGTGTTGGTGAAAATCATGATGTAGGCGTGAGTCGACGCGATGAAGAGATGCTCGACGAAGTCCTCGTCGCGCGTCTTCATGCCGGTGCGGCCGACGCCTCCGCGCCGCTGCATGCGGTAAGTCGAGATTGGCGTGCGTTTCAGATAGCCAGAATGGCTGACGGTAACGGCAACCTGTTCGTCGGCGATCAGATCTTCGAGGACAATCTCCGCCGCTTCGTCTTCAATGCGTGTGCGACGCTCGTCTCCGTAGAGCTTTTTGACCTCCTCGAGTTCTTTGATGATCACGCCGCGGAGCTTTTTCTCGGAGCCGAGAATCGATTCGTACTCGGCAATATTGCCGCGAACGTCTTTCAATTCGTTCGAGATTTCATCAATCGAGAGCTTGGTCAGGCGATGCAACTGCAATTCCAAGATAGCGTCGGCCTGCTTCGCCGTGAACGGCTTCTCTGGATCGAGCTTCGGAGCTCTGCCCGTCGTGTTGATGTCGATCTTCTTGCCGCCGAAATAAAGAACTAAGTTCTCGCGGGCGTCGGCACGATTGGCGCTGCCGCGGACGATCGCGATTACATTGTCAAGATGATCGAGTGCCGTGATGTAGCCTTCGAGGATGTGTTCGCGGTCTCGTGCCTTTGCCAGCAGGAATGCTGTCCGCCGACGGACCACATCGACCCGGTGATCGATGAAGTGCCTGATCGTCTCGATCAGGCCCATCTCGCGCGGCTGACCGTTGACGACCGCCAGCAGGATCATCGAGAAGCTGTCCTGCATCTGCGTGTGCTTGAACAACTGATTGAGGACGATCTGAGGCTCGGCACCGCGTTTCAGCTCGACGACGATGCGCATGCCGTCGCGATCGCTTTCGTCGCGCACGTCCGCGATATTCTCGATGTCCTTATCATTGACCAACTGCGCGATGCGTTTAATCAGGACGGCCTTGTTCACCTGATATGGGATTTCGGTGACGATGACGGCCTGGCGATCTTTGTTCAGATTCTCGATGGCCGCCTTGGCGCGCATCATGAAGCGCCCGCGTCCTGTCTTGTAAGCCTCGAAAATCCCTGCGCGCCCGTGAATCATGCCGGCCGTCGGGAAATCCGGCCCCTGCACGAACTTCAGAATTTCCGCCAGTTGTGCGTTCGGATTGTTAATCAGCGTGATCGTGGCGTCGACAATCTCAGTCAAGTTGTGTGGCGGAATGTTTGTCGCCATGCCCACGGCAATCCCATTCGAGCCGTTAATTAGCAGATTGGGAATACGCGCTGGAAGGACAGTAGGCTCCGTCGTCTGCTCGTCGAAGTTAGGTACGAAGTCGACGGCATCTTTGTCAATATCGACCAGCATTTCCTCTGCGATGCGGGTCAGGCGGCATTCGGTGTATCGGTAAGCAGCGGGCGGATCGCCATCGACAGAACCGAAGTTTCCCTGACCATCGATCAACGGATAGCGCAAACTCCAGGGTTGCGCTAAACGGACCAATGCGTCGTAGACCGCACTGTCGCCGTGAGGGTGGTACTTCTTAAGCAACTCGCCAACTACGCCAGCGCACTTGGAGTGCTTCCGGTTGTGCAGCAGATTCATGTCATGCATCGCATACAGAATCCGCCGGTGCACCGGCTTCAGCCCGTCTTTCACGTCGGGCAGCGCGCGGCCGATAATCACCGACATCGAGTAGTCGAGATACGACCGCCGCATCTCCTCTTCAATGTTGACGGGTTGAATGTTCAGCGCGCCGGGACCGCCACCATCACCGGGAGGCGGAGTAAGAGGAAGTTCAGGATTCTGCTCGTCTGACATTGGGCTGTTGGCCTTTAGCTCTTAGCCAGTTGACTCTTCGCTGCGAGACGCATCCGAAGCAACGGAAAGCCAAGCTAAATAGTTTTATTTATAGCAACTTAGATAACCGAGGAGCTGTAATGATTATAGCATGCTGGCAGCAGTTTCCGATGGCGGGGGGATAGGGTGAGATGACGATCCTGATGCTGTTTTTGGACTCAGAAACCGGTGCCGAAGATTATCCGCTTCATGCTGTTGGCGAGACAGCCGGCAACTGGAAATTGACGCCCCGATTCTCGTTCTGCTCCTGCGTGGCGTTCACATCGATGTCTGTGAGCGGCACTTTACGCGTGTGCCCCGGCGTCAGGTCGTAGAGCACTTGCCCCACAATTGCGTAGTTTCCTACTTCCAGTTGATGGCCGTCCTTGAAAACTAGAAGCGTCGGGACGGATGGTGTTTCGTCCGCGGAAGATGCAGGTTCAGCGTTCTGGGCCACATGCGCGGGCTCGATGTTTCTTACGGGGGGAACGTACGAGTCAGGGCCCGAACCGCGACGGTCGAAAATCGTAGGACCGCCCTGATAGTCGGCGCTCTCGCTTTCATCGTCCGAATAGTTATCGTAGGCATAAGGGACGGGCACGCCGTAAACTGCCCCGTAACCATAAAAGGGAAACACATCGTCCTGGCGATGGCGATGAAACCGGCCGCGATCACGAAAGGGAGCATTCACAAAAGGTACAAATCCCTTGCCCGTCGAAACCACGCCACGTGGCCCAAGCGACGTAACGCTCGGGGCGGTGCCATTGATGGCGCGGCCACCGAATCCAGGAGAAGTAACCGAGGCAGGTACACCGTTGATCTGAGCAGCGGCGGGAGCGGCAAAAACGGTCCAGCTAAATAGCAATCCAAACGCGGCCAATGAAGCCGAAATCGAACGCGCCATGCTCTTATGATACTCCCGCCAATAGCTCATAGCACCTCTGCCTTTCTAACCTGCTTAGATCCCATAACTTGCGGTACGGATGCTCGAAATTGAGGGTACCACTGTCGTTATGAACGTCGCTGAAACAGAATCATGCGTTCGGCGGCTATAATTTTTGCCGATGCGCTCGGTTTCCATGAGATCGATCGTGCGGTTCACGATGCTTGCGCTCGTACTCGTGACCGTGGCGCTGGTTTCCGCGCTCACAGCCATGCGATTGGCCATTCATGGGCAAGAGGTAGCGGTTCCAAACCTTGTTGGGCTAACGCCCATCGATGCGGAGCGGACGCTCGCAGGGCTCGGGCTGCAGATCGCGATTGAGCGGCAATACTACAGTGCGCAGATTCCGGAAGGGAAGATTATGTCGCAGCTGCCAGCCGCGGGGACGAAGGTGCGGCGTGGATGGGAACTGCGCGTCGCTGAGAGTCTGGGACCGATGAGGATTTCCATTCCCGCGGTTATCGGACAAAGCGAGCGCGCTGCGGAGCTGAATATCAAGCGCCGCGGACTCGAACTGGCTTCGACGGCTGAAGTCGAGATGCCGGCGATTCCTTCCGGTCAGGTGTTGGCGCAGGATCCGACGGCGCGGGAAACCCAAGTCTCGGCTCCGAAGATCAGCTTGCTGCTGACCGCTCCGACCAATTCGCAAGCCTACGTGATGCCCAACTTTGTCGGACAGCCGCTGGGCAGCGTGAGCCGCACCTTGCAGGATGCGGGCTTTAAGTTGGGAAATGTGAGCATGGCCCCCGTAGCGAACGCCACTAATCCAAATGCGCCTGCTGGAGCTGGGCAAGAATCTGCCGGGACGCCGGCTGTATCTCCATCTACAGCGCCCCAAGCACAGACGGCACAGCCCTCGCCGGCAAGCATTATCGTTTCACAGAATCCGCGACCCGGAGAGAAAGTGACGGCGGGAGCCGTAGTTGAGTTCCAAGTGAAGTAAATTGCTCTGTCTGAGTACTCGCCCGGACTCGCGGATCACGATTTCTCTAGAATCGCAGCAAAGAACCCATCGCACGGATGAACACCGGGAACAGTGCGCAAGAATGGGCCACGGGTCAGCGCGATGGAATTTGGCCAGGTGAGTTCACCCTCGCGGCGCAAGCGCTCGAGCTCGAGCCGACAATCGACAATCCGTAGCGACTGAACTTCCGCCATGATCTTCTCAACTACACTTTCGTTTTCTTCTCGTTCCAAGGAGCAGGTGGAGTAGATGAGGCGCCCGCCGGGCGCGATCTGAGCCATGGCCGACCGCAGGATTCCGCACTGCAGTTCGTGTAACCCGGTCATATCCTTGGGTGTGAGCCGCCATTTTATCTCTGGATGACGCGAGAGCGTGCCCGTGCCGGAACAAGGCACGTCAACCAGAATGCGATCAAAATGCGCCGTGAAAGGAAGATTCCGCGCGTCGGCTGCAACGATTTGAATTTGCTGCGAAGAAGATTTCGGGCCTGCGTTTCCGGCGTACAACATCTTCTGCAGAAGTCGTGCACGGTGAGGATGAACTTCTAAGGCGGCAACGGTAGCGCCCGGGGTCCTCTGAGCAATCACCCTCGTCTTCCCTCCCGGCGCAGCACAGCAATCCAGAATGCGTGTTCCTCCCTGGACGAGAGTAGCAACCAGCTGCGATGCCTCGTCTTGAATGGAAACGAGAGCGTCACGGAAGGCTGCTGCACCAGTCACGTCTCCGCTTAGCACGCGGCGCGCCGAGCGTAGCAGCGAACCAGGCGCAAGTTCGATTCCCTCCGTCACAAGTTGTACTTCGGCGGCGGCATCGTAAAGCCGAATCGAGGTAGTCGGAATTGCCTGGTCTTGCCGGCAAATGTTGAAGGTCGCGTCGAGTCCATACTCTTTATTCCAGCGCTCGACCAACCACTGCGGATGAGAAAGCTCACGAGCCACCTCCGTCAGCGAAGCAAGTTGTTCCGTTTGAGCTCGCGTCGGGGCTTGCTGGGCCAGTTTGCGCAAAATAGCATTCACGAACGGGGCGGATGACCGTTTGCGCGCCCGCTTTACCAGTTCAACGCTCTCGTGAATCGCGGCCCGGACCGGTATGCGCGTCAACCAAGCCATCTGATATGCGGCCAGGCGCAGCGCGGTGATAACTTCCAGATCGAGCTTGGCAAGCGGCCGAGACGATTGCCGCCCAATCCTGTCGTCCAGCAGGGCTCGCCAGCGCAACACGCCCATGACCAGCTCGGTCGCCAAAGAATGGTCGGCGTGTGAGAGACGAGCGGCCTCCGGCGCGTGCAGCAACTCCGAGGCGTACGAAGATTCGCGTTCGACTCGCAGCAGGATATCGAAGGCTGCGACTCGGGCGGGAGAGATGGGCATGTTTCTCTGTGATCCTCAGTGTCCTCTGTGGTTTTGCTCTTATAGCGGCCGCGCATCCAGGACGTCTAGCTTCCCAACCGCTCGCCAGCCTTGGGACGATATCCGTGGATGAAGTCGCGCGCGCCGACTCGCTTCTTTCCTTCCAACTGAAACTCGAGCAACTGGAGGGAGGTGTTGCCTGCGAATCCGGCGAACAGGCGGTCTGCAACGACGCGTAGTTCTGCCGCAGGTACTTGCTCCGACGAGGACTCCGCTTTCCATATCTGCAAGTTTTTGCCGCGAAATTTCGTATGCACACCCGGCCAGGGCTGGAAACCGCGGATGCGATTTAAAATTTCAGCTGCGTTGCGCGAGAAATCGATCAGGCCATCTTCCTTTCTGAGAATAGGGGCGAGCGTAGCTTCGGAATGATTTTGAGGCTGCGGACGAATCGAGTTTGACAGAAGTCCGTGCAAGGTTTCGATCACGAGATCGGCCCCAATCTCCGCCAAGCGTGGCGCAATAGTCTCTGCCGTGTCCTGCTCGCCAATTGGCAATTCCCGCTGCAAGAGGATGTCGCCCGTGTCCAGACCGGAGTCAATCCGCATCGTCGTTACGCCAGTGACCGTCTCGCCCTTGGCGATCGCCCACTGGATCGGGGCGGCGCCTCGATATTTTGGAAGCAGCGACGCGTGCAGATTGATGTTGCCGAGCGGCGGAAGCTCAAGCATCCATTGCGGAATGATCCGCCCATAGCCGACCACAATGATCGCGCCAGGCCTGAGTTCGCTTAATTGCCCGCGAAACTGTTCGTTAGATTTTATTTTGTCAGGCTGAGTAATTGATAATCCCAGACGCAGCGCCGATTGCTTCACGGGCGACGCAATCAGCTCCAAGCCGCGACCCTTGGGCCGGTCGGGCTGAGTTACGACCAGCGAGATACGAAATCCCGCATCGTGCAGTTTTTCCAGCGTAGGAACGGCGAAAGCCGGCGTGCCGCAGAAAACAAGGTTTATAACCATGGGGCGCTGTGCAATTAGTATTTGGAAAATGAAGCTAAGTCGGATCCACTCCAAATTACCAAATTACTAACTTACACAATTACAAATTTCCTACCATTCTCCCGCCTTCATCAGCTTGCGAATCTTGCGTTTCATCAAGTCGCGCTTGAGAGCGCTCAAGTGGCTGATGTAAAGCTTGCCGTTTAAGTGGTCGGTTTCGTGGAGGAGTGCCCGGGCGAGGAGTTCCTCGCCGGTCTTTTCGAAAACCTTGCCGTTTATGTCCTGGGCTCGCACTGTCACTTTGTTCGGGCGCGTCACGTTCTCGCGAAAATCGGGAATGCTCAAACAGCCCTCATTCTGCGTGTGCTTGCCTTCTCGATGGATGATCTCGGGATTGACCAGAACCAGCTTGGCCTCTGGATCTTCTTTGAAAGTAATGTCTATTACAGCAATGCGCCGCGAGATTCCAATTTGCGGAGCCGCTAACCCAACCCCATGCGCGGCATACATCGATTCGAACATGTCGTCGACGAGCGTCTTCAATTCGCCGTCAAAGACGTTCACCGTTTCTGCTGCCTTTTCGAGGACGGGATTTCCGTACTTTACGATCGGATAGATCATTCAATTTGTGCGGATCTCAGTATTTCTTTAACTGCTCCAAATAGCCGTTGAAATTTCTGCAAGTCTCGAGCATGGAATCACCGCCAAACTTTTCCAGAGCGCATCTGGTCAGCGTAAGGGCCACCATGGCCTCGGCCGCGACGCCGGCTGCCGGAACCACGCACACATCGGAGCGCTCGTACGCCGCTTTCACCGGCTCGCGGGTAGCGAAGTCCACCGATTGCAACGGGCGGCGCAAGGTTGAAATCGGTTTCAGATAGCCACGAATGCGAATTTCCTGCCCGTTCGAGACGCCGCCTTCAATGCCACCCGCATTGTTGCGCGTCCGCGAAAATGCGGTGAAACTTTCCCGCGGCGCGCTGTATCCGATCTCATCGTGGACCGCCGAACCACGGGAAACAGCAGCCGAAATCCCCGCCCCAATTTCAACCGCTTTTACCGCCTGCAATGACATGACGGCCGCAGCCAGCAAGGCGTCGAGGCGCTCATCCCACTGCGCATAAGTGCCAAGTCCCGGAGGCACATGGTGCGCCACCACTTCAAACACTCCGCCGAGCGAATCGCCCGACTTCAATATCTTGTCCACTTCCTCTTTCATGCCTTGCTCGACTTGAGCATCGGCGCAATTTAAGAGCACCTCTTCACGATCCGAGAGCGAGCGAATCTTCTCCCACGGAACCTCTTCGCTCAGTGATACGCTCCCCACTGCAATGACGTGGCTAAGCACTTCAATTCCCAACTCGCGAAGGAATAACTTAGCCAAGCCTCCTATCGCAACGCGAGCGGCCGACTCGCGCGCCGAAGCACGCTCCAGCACGTAACGCGCTTCAGGAAAATTGTATTTGAGCGCGCCCGCCAGGTCGGCATGTCCAGGCCGCGGCGACCCCACCCGCTTGTGTTTCGTCGGATCGCCCTCATTTACGGGCAGTGATTCCTGCCAGTTTTTCCAATCTTTGTTCTCGATCTGAATGGAGATTGGAGATCCGATCGTAAGCCCATTTCGCACCCCGGAAATAATGTGCACACGGTCGCTCTCGATCTTCATGCGACCGCCGCGACCATAGCCTTGCTGGCGACGCCAGAGTTCGCGATCCAGAAATCCTTGATCAATTTTGATTCCGGCAGGCAGTCCAGAAAGGAACGCGATCAGCGCTTCGCCATGCGATTCTCCGGCCGTAAAGTAGCGCAACATAAATTTTTGATTGTACCTGAAGCGCTCGGGCCCGGATGCCAGACTGAGCGCGTCCACGGTTTTTGCATACGATATTTCCCCTCCAGAGTCGCGGAGTTCTTGATTCAGCGTTACAATGAACGAAGGTTGCGCATCCAGCCGGCCCGGTGCTCCGCTCCCACTGGACCGTGCCACTCGTCAATTTTTCTGGCCAAATATATAAGGAGGGACTGTGTGCCCGCATGCACAGCTAGCGCTAGACACTAACGTCGCAGCGGAGAAAAAGATTCGCTGTCTTCTTGTGCATGATCACGTGCTGATCCGTCAGGGATTGTGCCGCTTGCTCAACGATGAAGAGGATTTGGAAGTTTTGGCCGAAGCGGGAAACGCCCCCGAGGCCTTGCAGCGAGTTTTTGAGCACCGCCCCGACGTTGTGATCGTGGATTTGAACACCTTCGGCGTTTCGGCTATTGACACCGAGCGCCGCTTGCTGCAGGAATCCCCACAAAGCAAGGTCGTCTTCCTAAGCGCCTACGAACAGGAAGATCCAGAGCTGCGTTCGATGCCTACGGATTGTGTGGCTCGGCAAACGTCCGTAAAGGAACTGGTAGGAATGGTCAGGAGCGCGGTCGGCCGACGCGCGCCTTCGGTGTGGGAGATGCCGAAGCAAGTACGCAGTGAATGGGACGACCCGGACAACTCGGCCCATCGGCGGCGCGTACTGACCGCGCGCGAGCGTGAGGTTCTGAAATTGTTGGCCGAAGGCAAGACGGTCCGCTCAGCGGCGAGCGCACTCGGTGTGAGCGCCAAGACCGTCGATGCTCACAAGTTCAATCTCATGCGGAAACTCGGGATCCACAACAAAGCGGAACTGGTGATGTGGGCCATCCAGCGACGCGTCGTCAAAATTCCGTCTAATTTCTGAGCGGACACTGGCTGTCGTTGCTATCGTATTTCCAGTGGCTCCGAAAGCTGGAAGCTGACTGCCGACTCTGCTGGCAGCACGATATCTTTGTTGCCTGTCAGCGCAGCACCGCCCGTGCCCGCTCCGCCACCGGCTAGCGCCCCAATGGCAGCTCCCTTTCCGCCGCCGGCGATCCCGCCTATGATCCCGCCCAGTGCAGCTCCGCCGCCGGCAAGTACAGCCGTCCGCTTTCCTTTTCCCTTGGCTGTAAATGTTTGTACCGCAGCCTGCACCGGCAGATCGGCTCCATGAACGTTGACGGTATCGAGGCGAACCGCTAACACGGCCCCGCCGGCAAACTTGCCAAGAGCCTTCGCGTCGGTCACGCTTCCGCTGACACTTGCCCCCTGCGGAATCGCCACCGTATTCTCAGCGACGACTTCTTTGGCTACTGTTCCCGTGAATGCTTGGCCGGATTGACTCAGCTTAGAGCCCAACGCCGAACCCAGACTTACCGTAATCGTGGTTCCGGCAGGCACGACGATGTGACGCTTTGCCTCCTTGTGTTGGTGCTCGCGGGCGGAGTTTCCTGAACCTTTCTCGTTGGCAGCTTTGGTGTCGCTGGCGTTGGTCGTGTCGTTGGCCGTGTTGTCTTGCGAAGGCTTGCTGCAGCTGATCAGGGCAATCAGCAAGTAGATGGACAGGGTGAAAAACACGAATCGCGATCGCATGACTCTCCTCCGAAACAGCAACTCTATCGAACTCGGAATGGGCAGGCAATGGAAGATCGGGTACCTGCAGTATCAGAAGTTCAATGCCGAAAGTTGCAGGTGAGGCAGTGAACTTACCATCTATGGTTTGACAGTAGCGAGAGCTTTGACGGCCTCGAGACCTGGCAGCGGGCTCTGCTCTGGATTAGCGTTGGAAGCTGGAATCGCCGATTCCACTGGCATCGTCAGCTCGTCGATTTTTGCTTCTGGCTGGTGGTTGGTTTTTTTCGGCGCCAAAAATTTTGCAGAGTTCAGAAGAGGCCGTCCCAGCGAGGGATTATAGCTGGTCCACGGGCTCTCCAAGTCCGCTTCCCGCTCAAACTGGGCGCGCATGGCTTCCATCTTCGAATCGAGATCGTCGAGATAGTGCAGCATGAGAGCTTCGGGAAACATGGGAAGCTTCGGCGATCCGAATTCATATTCGCCGTGATGGCTGATGACCAGATGCTCCAGGACAGTCTTGAGCGGGTCGGGAAATTCGGGGATGGTCGCGATCTTTGCTTGCAGCATTTCCAGTTCAATGACCATGTGCCCGAGCAGCTGTCCGCGGCTGGTGTAGGTGAAAGAACGGTTGTAAGTCAGTTCGTGAATCTTGCCGATATCGTGCAGAAACGCTCCCGCAAGCAGCAGGTCGCGATTGATCACCGGATAGTTCCGGCAAACCAGCTCGCAAGACCGAAACAGCGAAACTACGTGGTCGAGAAGTCCTCCAATGTAGGCATGGTGCAGGGTTTTGGCAGCCGGCGCATTGCGATAGGCTTTCGCAATCTCAGCATCCGCCATGAAGGCCTTGAGCAAAGCTTTCAGGTGTGGGTCTTGAAACGTCTCGACAAAGTTGCCCAGCGTCCGCCAGAGCTCATCAATGTTCTTATCAGTCTTGGGAAGATAATCGTCGAAGATAATTTCCGCCTCGCCCAGCTTGCGCAATTTGTGGATGGTGAGCTGAAAACGATTCTTGTATTTGTTGATCAGCCCCTTGATTTTGACGAAGTCGTCCTGGTCAAAAGCCTCGAGAACGTCGTCGACGTTGTCCCACATTTTGGCTTCGAGCTGGCCGCTGCGGTCGCCCAAGGTCAGAGCAAGATACGGCTCGCCCGTTTTCTTCGGCTTGATTTGCTTGGCGACCACCACGAATGACGAGGTAATGACCTTGTTTTCGTGACGCACACAGTCGCAAATGAAGAAGTCCTTCACAGGAAGTTACCAGGAAGTATAAGCGAGAGAGGCCTTGCTTCCTCGTTCGATCCTCACAGTATGCCCAATTTCTTCTTCTTCTTTTTGCCTAGCTTCTTCGCGTCGTTCTCTTTCGCGGCCGCCGTTTCGACGGGCTTGGTCTGGTTCGGACTGGCTCCGGTGTCGGCGTATCCGGACTTGATGTCGATATAGGCGTCCTCGCGAAGCTTCGTCAAATACACGCGAAGCGCAGGCTGCAGTTTTTCGTAATAGAGAGCATCCTGAATCTTGGGCAAAACGTCTTTCATCGGCGGGATGCCAGCCACCTGGTGCTCCGTCACCTTAAGGATGACATAGCCCTGCTTGGTGCGAATGACATCCGAAACCTCTCCGGCCTTCATGGCGAATGTCTTATCTTCCAATTCCTTTGCCAGCTTGCCGCGTTCGAAGATGCCCAAATCGCCGCCCTGCGCCGCCGATGGACCGTCGGAATTTTTCTTCGCAATTTCTTCGAAGTCCGCGCCCTTGCGGATCTGCTGCAATAAATCGTCAGCTTTCGCCTTGGCGGCGGCCAAAGCCGCATCCTCGGCAGCCTGCTGCGCGGCTGCATCTGCTGCCTTCTGAGTTTCATCTGGCTCGCCGGAAGGCGAGGCTGAACTCGACGGACTCACTTTTGGTATTTTCGGCGCAATCAAAATCTCGCTGAGATGGATCGCCTCCGGCTGCTCCATCTGGTTCTTGTGCTGATCATAAAATTGCTGCTCTTCTTCCTTGGTCATGCTCAGGTGTGAGCCCACTTCCTCACCGATGACCTTCTGCGTGATGATCTGGTTGCGCATGTTCTGCTTGAAATCCTCATAGGAGATGCCCTGCGCCGCGGCGGCCTTCTCGAGTTCCTCCATAGAACTGAGTTTCATGTCCTTACGCATCTGGTCCAGCTTCTTGATCAGCTCGGTATCCCCGGTGATGCCCAGGTCCTTGCCTTTTTCCAGCAGCAATTGCTGGTCGATCAGGTCCCGGAGGATGTCTTTCTCGCGCTCGCCGAAAACCTTGTCGGCGTTGGTAGGGTCCTGCTGCTTGACTTCGTCGCGCAACTGATCTTTGCTGCGGGCAAACTCCGAGCGCGTGACAATCTGGTTGTTCACGCGGGCGATGATTTCTTCAACCACTTGGGCAGATGCGAGGCTGGCCAGCAATGCCGCCACTAGGAGCGATAGAAATAGCTTTTTCATAGGCATAAATCAGCCCACGGCCGGAACTTGCCTTCCCGCCAGGTGGACACAACTTTTATCATTTTATCCTGCCAAAGGCTCGTTTCGCTTAGCTGACGCGGAAAAAAGCCAGTGCCGTGCGGTCATCGCCGCAAGAGGGCTCGATCCCAGGGCCTTTGGGGTGCAGTATTGCTGTGCAGATGCTTTGTGGATCACCCCGGGCCACGTTCCGCAGCCGGTCTTTGATCGTTTGTATCCCGAATTCGATGTCCTCCGCAGATGTGCCGTTGCCTTCGGCTTCGATGACCCCACGAGAGACTAGCAGCAAAATACTCTCCTTTTCGAGCGCGATCGTCGGACCGTCACAGGTCGAATGGGAAAATAAACCTAACGGTAAGCCAGTTGAGGCCAATTCCAGAATGCCCGTCCCGGCACGAACCAGGCCCGGCGTGTGGCCTGCATTGGTGTAGCACAGCGTGCCCAATTCCTCGTTGTAACAGCCAAGGAACGCCGGGCACGAATGGACCCCAGCTGCGGCGTCCATGATGCCTCGGTTCATCAAATGACAGAGTTCGGTCATCACCAGCGATTCATTGAGGTCGCTGGGAGCGAACAGTTCGCAGCCGACGGTGCGGAATATCTTTTGCGCGCTGACCAGGATCGCGCGCGTATCCTCTCTCCGCCCAGCGACATCCAACAATGCGAACAGGACACGCTGTGGGCTGACTCGGACCGCGTCATAGAAATCCCCGGCAATGCGTCGTCCGCAAAAAACGGCGGACATTTCGGCCCCTGCTATCGAAGGGAATTCTGTCGGAACCGGCTCGACAACTGGCACGGGTTCGGGCGGTCGAGATTGAAAGAGTGGTCGCATCCAGCCCCGAAAATGACCCTAGCATATGAATCTGGAGCCAGCAATCGACTCGAAGTTCACCAAGGGCTCGGGTTGAGCCAGAACGGAACTGCGGGTTCAGAGCGTGCCGAATAGGTTTCATCAGTCCTTATCCTTTTTGACTCCCCGATCTGCTGGGCCTAGAATTTAGCCAGTAGCAGCCTCGTTTCCCGCAGGGAGCAGGCGTCCTGATGGAGGAACCATGGGTGAGGGTCTGTTTCAGCCGTTTCATCTTCTGTTGATCGTGGCCATCGCCCTGTTGCTGTTTGGGCCAAGTAAATTCGCTTCCTTGGGCAAGGGTCTGGGAGAAGGTATCCGCAATTTCAAAGCGGCGATGAAGGACGGTGAAGAACTGAAGAAACAAGAGAATACGGACGAGAAGAAGCCGTAGCACCCAGCCCACGGGTATTGGTTCAAACTCCTTCACCCCACTTGAAAGCTTCCCTTTCAGTGCCGAGACTGCGACGCGGTTTTGTGCGGTCGGTCGCCGGAACTATTCAGCATCCGATATACGAGAGTTACAGGTAGACCGACCACATTGCTATAGTCCCCCTCGATTCGTGGGATCCAGCGTGATGCCAGTCCTTGAATCGCATAGGCGCCGGCTTTGTCCATCGGTTCGCCGGTTGCCACATAGTCCCGGATCTCGTCGTCAGTGATTTCGCACATCGTTACTCTGGTGGTTTCGGAACCTATCTGTTCCTGTCTCTTTTCACTTGCTGGACCATTACCTGACGTTGTCACGCGCTTTCCCTCGACCGGCTTCACCAGGCAAACGCCCGTGATCACTTCGTGCGTGCGATTGGAGAGAAGTCGCAGCATGCGCCAGGCATCGGCCGCGTCGAGCGGTTTACCCAGAATTTCGTTACCCACGACAACGATCGTGTCCGCTCCCAAGATGTCGTCTTCAGGATGCGAACTGGCAATTGCGAGCGCCTTTTCGCGGGCGAGCCGCTCGGCGCAATCCTTCGCAGATTCGCCCGGCCGTGGAGTCTCATCAATGTCGGCAGGGTGCACACTGAAGGAAATCCCAGCATTGCGCAGCAGTTCCTGGCGACGTGGGGAAGCGGAAGCAAGGACCAGCATTGAAATTGATTCTATATGCGCGTGCTGGGAACGTGGCTCCAGGTAGTAGTTGTCACCGATTCGGAGCTTGTCGATCTAGAAGACCCTCAGTAGAACAGGTACTTCCGCCACTTGTCGTCAGATCGGCCCATCAGGCGCATGATGTGGCGACTGGTGTGCAGATTGAAGGCTCGCGGCTCGCGCATCAGCTTCATTCCCGCTTCCGCTACGAACTGGTTGCCCTTTCGGCGGTTGCAGGGATGACAGCAGGCCACCAGGTTCTCCCAGGTCGATGCGCCACCGCGCGAGCGCGGAATCACATGGTCCAGCGTAAGTTCGCTAGAGGAGAGCAACTCTCCGCAATACTGGCAGGTGTTGCGGTCGCGCAGCAGGATGTTCTTCCGTGAAAGTGCCCGGCTCTGGTGCGGGATACGGCGATATTCGAGCAGCCGGATCACTGAGGGGACCCGCATGGCGATTCGGGCGGCGTGCAGAAAGTGTCCATTCTCTTCTTCCGTCATCGCCACGCCCTTCAGCACCAGAACCAGAGCCCTTCGTGCAGCGCACACATTGATCGGCTCGTAGGAAGCGTTCAGCACCAGAACTGGCGCAAGCAGCGCGTGGCCATCATCGGCGCGATGGGTCGAAGCCACAGCAGGATACAAGCCAGGCTTAAAGCGCCCTACCGACCCGGTTTCGTGTTCGATTCGTCCCGACAACTGGCAGCTCCCGATTCTAGGTTCCTTCATTCTCCGGCGGCTCGCGCGAAGTGCATGGCTTTCTCCGCCCCCACTTCATCCCCAGCCTCTATATCAACGTATTTAGATGCCATTTTCAGGGTTCGTGCCACGGTAGCCACCAATACGCGGCGCGCGCCGGCGCGCCGCAATACACGCGCGCATTCTGAGACAGTCGTCCCCGTAGTCAACACGTCATCGACGAGGAGTACATCCCGATCCGCCACTTGTTCTGGATGAACTACCGCGAACGCCCCTCGCAGGTTCTCGCGCCGCTGATGATTCGTCAGACCGATCTGCGACACGGTCTCTCGCTGCCGGACGAGAACGCCCGGCGCAAGCCGCAGACTGCCATCCGATGAATAGTTTTTCAGAGCAGTTCGTGCGATCAGTTCAGCCTGATTGAAACCTCGTTGCCGCAGTTTGCGCCTATGGAGCGGCACCGGAATTACCGCCACCGTCTCGTCATCACTCAACGATTCGAACTCGGCGTTCAGCCGCGAGAAGCTCTCTGCCAGCATTCGTCCCAACACTTTAGCCGCAGGTCGAACGCCTCCGAACTTCAACAAATGAATCAGTTCGCGTAATTCATCGTCATAGCTGCCGTACGCCACGGCGCGATCAAACGCAGGCGCGAGGCGCTGGCATTTTGGACAACGAACCTCGCCCTCTCCCTGCTCAAAAGCATAGGCCGCAAGTACGCGCTCGCCGCACACGTTACACACATTTCCGGTTAGAGGCGAGATGGCAGCCAGGCATTCATCGCAGACTGGAAGGCGGGAAATCCGAATCAGCGGCGCTCCGCAGAGGCGGCAATCAGAAGGTACCAGAACGGCAAACAGGCTCTCAGTAGCTTGGATGGCCCAAGTCCGCAGCATATCGGCAGCAACAGTTCCGCTCGCCTCTGGCACTGTCGCTTGATCGGCCCGGATTCGGTCCTCACTACTGCTGAAGACGGCCTCCTTACATCTGCGCAGCACGGCCCACTGCCACGGACGGATGGTTCTCCCGTACGTAATCGCCGTTAAATGGCAGTATAGCGAGGCCGGGCGCTTCTAGGCAACGTTACGAGTGTCTCGAACCGGCAATTTCACTTGGGTGAGCGTCCCGGTTTCGGAAAGCCGCTCCCGCACTTTGGTGAAGACGTTGCGATAGTCCCGCCGGAAACACTCGCCGCAACGCACCGGCTGCAGAAGAAAGACGGGAAGGATATAACGTTCCGTGATCGTGCGGCGACGCGAGCGGAATCCCTCTTCGCTACCACAATCACGGCATCGGTATTGCGTGAAGGTCTGGAGCAGGTCTGAATTGGGGAATGGATTCATAGACTGCACCTCGGGGTGGAATCGAAAACGAAGGGCGTAAGACCAACTTGGGCTTATTGTACTCCCAGCGACGTCAATTCAACTCAACGAGGCTCGCACAGAAGTGGAGTTCCATGCGCCAATAAGCGCCATTTTCGAATTGGATCTTTGGGCCAGGCTCCGAATGTGTTCCCGATGCGAATAGCCGTTTCTGTGCGCCTCGCGCTTGTATTCGAGGCATCCTGCGTGCTAACGTGCGCCGTCTAGTATCTGGAAGAACTTACGTGGAATCGCGGGTGCGCTTGCTCCGCATTCTTCCATAAATTTGGCCTTCAAAGGATGTCTTCATGAGCACTCTTGCCCCTCCGCCTGTCACCCCCAAAAAGCACACACCCTACGTTCCCGAAACCATGGAGATGAAGGAATTCACCTTCCGCGCCCTGCTGATCGGATTGGTGATGACCGCCATTCTCGGCGCGGCGAACGCATATCTCGGGTTAAGGGCCGGCATGACGATCGCGGCGACCTATCCGGCGGCCGTGATCGGCATGGCGCTGTTGCGCCTGATGAAAGGCTCGCTGCTGGAGGAGAACATCGCGCGAACCGTCGGCTCCATCGGCGAGTCCGTGGCCGCGGGCGCGGTCTTCACGATTCCAGCTTTCGTGATGGCCGGGTTGTGGCCGGGTCTAACGAAGGATCAATACTGGAAATCGGTTGCGCTGATGATGATCGGCGGAACTCTGGGAATTTTGTTCGTCACTCTGTTGCGGCGCGTGATGGTAGAAGATCCGGAACTTCCATATCCGGAATCGGTCGCCGCCTCGCAGATTCACAAGGCCGGGCAGCAGGGGGCGACAGCCGCCAAGATTCTTTTTGCCAACATGGGCTTCGGTGCCTTCATGTTTCTGCTGGGCGCGATCAATCTTTTCAGTCCGAGCAATACGTTTTATCCAAAAATCAGCGAGCTGGGGAAAAAGCTTCTGCTTCGAACCAGCACGAATCCCAATGTCACCACTACGGTGACCGGAGGCGCAACGCTTTTCAGCGCGCCTCAAGTCAGCCCGGCGTATTTGGGAGTCGGCTACATTATTGGCCCGCGGCTGGCGGCGCTGAACTTTGCCGGTGGCGTTCTGGCATGGGGATTACTGGTTCCGCTCCTCACGTTCATGGTGGGTCCGTACATTCAGGCCGCCCAACCCGGTGGACAACAAATTTCGTGGACTCTGCTGGCAGGGGCGATCTACTACTCTGTCGTGAGGCCTATCGCGGTGGGCGGAATGCTGGTGGGAGCATCCTACACGCTGTTCAGGATGCGCAAGCAACTCGCGGCCGGCATGGGACGTGCGATCTCTGACTTGAAAAAGTCGACTGCATCACACCAGGCAACGGGCCGCACGGAGCGCGATCTTAGCTCGAAAGTCGTATTCGCGGGCGTGGCCATCGTATTCGTCGCAATGATTGTCCTTTATCACTACTTCATCAGCGGCGCGGGCAACCTTTCGAGTTCGAGGATTCTTTCAGGATCACTGGTGGCAGCGGGAATCATGGTCATCGTCGGTTTTTTCTTCGCCGCGGTTTCCGGAAACCTGGTGGGAATGATCGGCTCGTCAAATAATCCCGTGTCCGGGTTGACTTTGTGCACGTTGGTGATTGCGGCCCTGTTGATGGTCGCACTGGGCGTTTCCGGTTCGGGCGGAGTGGCCGCGGTGCTGGGGGTAGCGGCGGTGGTCTGTGTGTCGTCCGCGGTAGCGGGCGAGATGTTGCAGGACTTGAAGGTGGGCCACATTCTCGGCGGCACGCCCGCCAAGATGCAGATCGGCGACTTATTCGGAATTGTGGTGGCGGCGCTGGTTTTGTTCTTTCCTCTTTCGATCCTGGACCGCGTCTATCATTTCGGCTCGCCCGAACTTTCTGCGCCGCAGGCCGGCCTGATGGCCATGCTTTCCAAAGGAATCGTCGGCGGGGACATGGCCTGGCCTCTTGTCGTGGTCGGAGTTCTGCTGGGAATCTCGATGATCATGATCGAAGTGAAGAGCGTGATGTTGTTTTCCGTCGGCATGTACCTTCCCCTGGAAACGACATTTGCCATCTTCGTCGGAGGCATTATTCGCTGGGTCACCGACAAGATGCGCGATAGGCGGAACCTGAACGACGCGCAGAAAGCGCGAGTGGATAATGCCGGAGTGCTGACTGCGTCAGGATTGATCGCCGGCGAGGCGTTGTGCGGAATCGCCGTGGCTGCGGTGATTGCGCGCAGGCTGGCACACGATCCGCACGCGAAAACCGAACTCCATCACCTCGCCATCGGAGACTCGCCGTTCACGAGTCTGGTGGCGCTGGCGGTGCTGATTGCTGTGATGATTTTGGTTCCTTTGGCCAATGCCGGGCGCCCGGAGGACCCAGCACCTCCGACGGCCATAATGTGAGCTTTGAGTGGCGCGGGCGCCCTCGCCCGCGCCTGTCGCAACTAATTTCGTCACTCGCCTGTGTTTAAATTTTTTGTGTCAATTCCCGATAATATCTCTGCCCTCCACGAACGCATCGCCCGAGCCGCCCGTCGGGCCGGCCGCCCCGCCGAGCACATCGCGCTCATGGCGGTGACGAAGAGGCAGCCTCCGGAACAAATTCGCGAGGCCTACAACGCGGGCTTGAGACTGTTCGGCGAGAATCGCGTGCAGGAGTTTGCTGCCAAAGCACCGGCACTCGCCAATCTGCCCGATACCGAATGGCACATGATCGGCCACCTTCAGACCAACAAAGCTAACAAAGCCGTGGAATTGTTTGCTGCCGTTGACTCAGTCGACTCGCTCAAACTCGCCGAGAAGCTGGACTCTGCTGCTCGCACCCTGAACAAAACTCTCCCCGTGCTGATCGAGATCAATGTCGGAGGCGAATCGGCGAAGAGTGGCGTCGCGCCCGATTCTCAGGAACTGGAAAACTTGCTGCTTGCTGCACCGCGGCTCGAAGCCCTAGAAATCCGCGGCCTGATAACCGTGCCGCCCTTCACAGAAAATCCTGAGGATGTTCGCCCATTCTTCCGCAAGCTGCGCGAATTGCGGGATCTGGTCGCTGTGCGCAATCTTGCGCGCGTCGGAATGAACGTCCTTTCCATGGGCATGTCTCACGATTTTGAAGTGGCGATCGAGGAAGGCTCCACGTGCATCCGCCTAGGCACGGCGATTTTCGGCGAGAGAAAGAAGCTCTAGCGCCTCTGTGAACCTCAGTGCCCTCTGTGGTCAGAACCCTACTACAGGATGTACCGCGACAAGTCTTGGTCCTTCACGATGTCGGTCAGCATCTTGCGCACATACTCAGCATCCACGGTGACTTGCTGGCCCTTTCTTTCAGGAGCATCAAAGCTGAGCTCATCCAGCACGCGTTCCATGATGGTGTGCAGCCGCCGCGCGCCAATATTTTCTGTGCTCTCATTCACTCGGAACGCAAAACGCGCTACTTCTTCGAGTGATTCGGGCGTGAACTCCAGCTTTACACCCTCCGTTTCCAGCAGCGCTGTGTACTGCTTTACCAGTGACGACTTCGGCTCGGTCAATATTCGGACGAAATCTTCCATGGTCAGCGACTGCAATTCCACGCGAATCGGAAAACGCCCCTGCAACTCGGGAATCAGATCGCTGGGCTTCGAGACATGAAAGGCCCCGGCGGCGATAAACAAGATATGATCGGTCCGTACCATGCCGTAACGCGTGTTGACGGTCGTTCCTTCCACGATCGGCAGAATGTCACGCTGTACGCCTTCCCGCGAAACATCCGGCCCATGCCCGCCCTCGCGCCCCGCGATCTTGTCGATTTCGTCCAGAAACACGATCCCGGAATTCTCCACGCGGTCGATGGCCATGCGCGTCACCTGGTCCATATCGATCAAGCGCTGCTCTTCTTCCTGGATCAGATATTCAAAGGCCTCGTTGACCTTCATCTTCCGCTTCTTGGTGCGCTGGCCGAAGATGTTGGGCAACATGTCTTTGATGTTGACGTCCATCTCCTCTACGCCCTGATTCGTCAGAATCTCAAACGTCGGGAAATTGCGCTCGCGCACGTCGATCTCTACCATGCGCTCATCGAGTTTGCCTTCGCGCAGTTGCTGGCGAAGTTTGTCCCGAGTCCGATTGGGTGATTCGGTCAACCCTGTCCCACCATCAATTACCACGCCACCTGCTGTTGAATGAGCCTCGGGCCGCTGTGGCGGAGGCGTCGGCGGCAACAGAATATCGAGCAGTCGCTCCTCCGCATTCAGCTCAGCTTTGTCGGCGACATCTTGCAGTTTCTCTTCGCGCACATTGTCGATCGCAATCTCGACCAGATCGCGCACGATCGATTCCACGTCGCGACCCACATACCCCACTTCGGTGAACTTCGACGCCTCGACTTTCAAGAATGGAGAATTCGCCAGTTTCGCCAGCCGCCGGGCAATCTCGGTTTTCCCCACTCCCGTGGGACCGATCATGATGATGTTCTTGGGAATGATCTCCTCGGCCAGTTCTGGACCGAGCTTCTGCCGGCGCATGCGATTCCGCAGCGCGATGGCGACGGCTCGCTTCGCATCTTTTTGCCCGATCACATGTTTGTCGAGCTCGGCCACGATCTCCCGCGGCGTCAGCTCATCGAGCGCCAGTTGTTCTTCTTCTGCAGTGGAGGGTAAGTAGATCGCCATATCGATATTTCGTTACGCGGTTTTTACCGGAGCATGCTCGCAGGAATAGCTCCCGACTTGAACATGTCGTACCAGACTTCGAGATCACCACTGCTGAACACATTCAATTCACGAAAAACTTCTCGTGCAAATTCCAAGCTGCCCAATCCGCTTGCGGTGATGATGCTGTTGTCCGAAACAGCTAACTCGTCCACATAAAATTCATCGTCCCCATAGGCGGGAACCATTTTCTTCAAGTAAGACTTGGCGTTGCTCGTGTGCCGAACTCCACGCGTCAGTCCGGCTCGCGCAATCTGCAGGGTAGCCGCGCATATGGCGCCGATCAGGACCTTTTGTTCATGCATCCGATGCAGCAAGTCATTGATGGGTACCTCTGATCGTTCTTGCCACATATCACCGCCGGGAAGCATAAAAAATGCTGCGTCAGCGGGATCGATCTCTTCGATCGTCACGTCAGGAGTAATTCGCAAGCCGGCCATCGAGGTCACCGTATCCCGCGAAAAACCCGCGGTAACAACGTCGAACTTGCCCGATCTTCGGATCTGACAGAAGGCGGGAGCCGGCTCCCAATCCGCCAGCCCATCAAACACCATTAGGTAGGCCTTACGCTTCATCATTGACCGCTACTCGAACTCAGTCGCAGCATGCGCTCATAGCTCTTCAATCGCGATGTGGTCATTCGTATAGATGCACATCTTGCCCGCAATCTTCATTGACTCTTCGGCGATCTGACGAGCCGTCAGCTGTGTATGCGCCGCGAGGGCCTGCGCCGCGGACTGCGCATACGGTCCGCCGCTGCCGATCGCGGCCACTCCGCCATCCGGCTCGATCACATCTCCCTGACCGCTCAGCAAAAATGTTTGCTCCTTATCCGAGACCAGCAGCAGAGCTTCAAGATGCCGCAGATACTTGTCCGTCCGCCAGTCTTTTGCAAGCTCCACTGCCGCGCGGCTGAGATTGCCGTGATATTGTTCGAGCTTACCTTCGAAGCGGCTGAATAGCGTAAACGCGTCAGCCGTCGATCCTGCAAAGCCTGCCAGAATCTTGTCGTTATACAGGCGCCGAATTTTCTTCGCCGTGTGCTTGATGACCGCCTCGCCCAACGTGACCTGTCCGTCACCGGCCAACACGACACTTCCGCCTCGCCGTACAGACAACACCGTCGTTGAACGGATCAGCCTTTTCATCGTCATGAGCACAATTTTTTATTATAGCAGTGGGAGAATGTGCGCTCGACTCACTGAACTCCCCATCCATGTGGGGAAGACGATCTCATTCACTTTGTCCGCTCAGTCCGCTCAATCGCCCCGCCACTTGTTGCAGAAGAATCGTAGTTAACTCCAATTAACCTCCACCCGTATAATCAATCCCAATGATCACCGTCTCTAAAGAGGACTACCTGAAGTCCATTCTCGAGGCCGAAAGCGAGGGCGAGGAAGTCATCTCCGCGCGCTTGGCCGACTGGCACAAGGTTTCTGCTCCTGCGGTCACCATGGCGCTGCGCCGCCTGAAGAAAGATGGCCTCGTCCGCGTGCAAAGAGACGGCCGGGTCCGGCTCACTGCTGCTGGTCGAAAAATCGCCCGCAAGCTGACCCTTCGCCATCATCTCATCGAGCGCATGCTTTCCGAGATGTTCGGCATGGAGTGGTGGAAGGTCCACGACGAAGCCGAACGCCTTGAGCATGCTGTGTCCCCTGACTTCGAAGCAAAGCTTTTGGCCAAGTTGGGGGCGGGCGGAATCTGCCCCCATGGCAACCTGACTGAAATGGAGAGCCCACAAAGCCGCCAGAAACGCGGCTTGGTCCGTCTCTCGCAAGCTGCACCAGGAAGCCATTATCGCGTTAGCGGAATCTACGAGCGCGATCGGTCGTTGCTGGAGTTCCTTGAAAATCGCGGCATCCGCCCGGGTGTCAGGATCAATATGACCGCTCGAAATTACGATCAGACTTTGACCCTCTCAACGGCCAAGGGAACTATCTCACTCGGCCAGGCCGCAGCAGAGAAAGTCTGGGTTTCGAGGGCCGACTCCCGCAACTCAGCAGGCAACAACACTGAGTAAAATAGTTGCCGCTATCATGCGTTTGTCTAGCTCTCCGAAGGATTAACCATAGTTTACAAACTAGTGTATACTTTCGCTAACACCGCAATCGGTTGTAGCCGCTTCAGCAAGCATGGACCATCCTTCCGAAATCGCGACATCCCCTGCTGATTCATCCTGCGCTGCTTTGAGCAGGGAAGAACTGATCATTACTCATGAGGACATCGATC
Organism: Candidatus Sulfotelmatobacter sp.; assembly: GCA_035710725.1. GTDB lineage: Bacteria > Acidobacteriota > Terriglobia > Terriglobales > Acidobacteriaceae > Sulfotelmatobacter. The sequence goes on from DASTCY010000023.1 coordinate 28,811, forward strand.
GCGCCGATGATCGCCGGCATGTGTGGGCGATGCGGGCTCGTCATGGCATCTGGCCGCGGCTGCGTCTGCTCTGGTTGCTGATCGGCCCAGGCATTCTTGTCATGTTGGGCGAAAACGACGGCCCGAGCATGTTGGCCTATGCCGCCACAGGCGCCCGCTTCGGCGTCGGATTCTTTCTCCCATTCGTTGTTCTGACTTTCTGTATGGCTTGTGTCGTCCAGGAAATGACTGTCCGCCTTGGCGCCGCCACTCATCGCGGACACGCCGAACTCATCTTCGACCGCTACGGCCCGTTCTGGGGATGGTTCTCCATGGCCGATCTGGCGATTGGCAATTTCCTCACGCTGATTACAGAATTCATCGCCATTCGTGCCGGACTCGGCTACTTCGGCATTCCGCCCTGGATTTCGGTTCTCAGTGCGCTGGCTGTGCTTTTCATAGCTCTTATGACTCACCGCTATTGGACCTGGGAGCGCATCACGCTCGCCTTCGCCATGTTCAACCTGATCTTTGTGCCAGTGGCGCTGCTGAGTCATCCGCGATGGGGTACGATTGCCGGCGCGCTGTTCACCTGGAGGCCCCTGCCTGGCGGACTTAATCAGGAAACCGTTCTACTTCTGCTCGCCGACATCGGTGCCACGGTGACGCCATGGATGCTGTTTTTCCAGCAGAGCGCCATCGCCGACAAAGGCCTGACCACGCGTGACATTCGCTTTGGCCGCGCCGATACCGTCCTCGGAGCCGCCCTCGCTACGCTCGCCGCGCTCGGCACAATCGTTGTCACCGCACCGCTCTTCACGCACGGCATGTCGGCAGCGCACTTCGAAGGCGCAGAATTCGCGCAAGCGATCCAGCCATTCGTCGGCCGTCTCGGATCATCCCTGTTCGCGCTTGGCATCTTTGAAGCAGGGATGGTCGCCGCCGTCACGATTTCAACTTCGTCCGCTTACGCGTTCGGAGAAGTTGCGCGCCGCCCCCACAGCCTCAACTTGCCATTCACGCAGGGAAAGTCCTTTTACTTCGTTCTGCTCGCGGAAGCCGCTGCAGCCGGAGCGCTCGTCCTGATTCCAGGAATCCCTCTCGTCTACATTGCGCTCATCGTAAACGTTATCGCCGTCCTCGCTATGCCTCCGGCGCTGCTTTTTCTGTACATGTTGGTAAACGATCGCGACCTCATGGGAGAACTGGTCAGCCCGCTCTGGGCCAATCTCCTCGCACTGGGCGTCGTCATCGTTCTGATCGGTGCGGGGTTATTGTTTGGAATCAGTGTGGTCGCCCCCAAGGTACTAGCTCACATCGGAGGAGGTTAGATGGAAAAAAAATTTCGTTCTGCGAGCAGCTCGGATCTGAACCGCGATGTGGTCGCATCCGTCATGACATCGTTGGAGCCGGACCAATTGATCGCCGCCAAAGCGCAGTACCACTGCCCCCGCCGCCAGCTTACCCCCATAGAGCAGTTCCTCTTCTGGGCGCTGCGCCTGTATCTCGTGTTTATGTTAGCAATCGTGCTTTATCAAGTGTTCGCCGGCGCTCGCTGACTTCGGCCTGCGTCAGGAAATTGCTTTCTTCACTGCTCAAAAGGATTGTGTTCGACGCGTGTCGACTCAGCCACAACCGTGCCGTTTATCGTTTGTGCCACCGAGCGAAGCACGGAATCTGTTGTCAGGCTTTGCACGCTTTAGCTTCGCGTTCTTTGCGCGCTTTGCGGTTAGGAAATGCCAGCACTGAACAAATGCCTATCCCGCACCTGAGACAATCCCCTTCTCCAAGAATTAAACTACTTAGTTGAGATCCTCATCCATCATCCCTATGTGCGCCAGCCGCCGAAAGAAGGAAATATGTCTCTGAACAGCTTCAGTTCTCACTCCACTCTCAAAATCGGCAAGAAAGAATACGAGATCCACCGTCTCGACTCGCTCGACAAGCAAGGAATTTCCACGCAGCACCTGCCCTTTTCCTTGCGCATTCTTCTTGAAAACCTTCTGCGCACCGAAGATGGCCGCAATGTAAAAAAAGAGGACATTCACGCCCTCGCGGCATGGAACAGCAGGACCCCCACGGAAAAGGAGATCGCCTTCACCCCCAGCCGCGTGTTATTGCAGGATTTCACCGGCGTTCCCTGTGTCGTTGATCTCGCCGCGATGCGCGATGCCATGCAAGAACTCGGCGGCGATCCCACACTGATCAATCCGCTCCAACCCGTCGAGCTCGTCATCGATCATTCCGTGCAAGTCGACGAATTCGGCAGTGCCAACGCTTTCGACGTCAACGCGCTAATGGAATTTCAGCGCAACAAGGAGCGCTACTCTTTCCTCCGCTGGGGACAAACCGCCTTCCGCAACCTCGCCATCGTTCCGCCCGACACCGGCATCGTGCATCAGGTCAATCTCGAGTATCTTGCGCGCGTCGTCTTCGTGCAGGAAAGCACCGGCAAGCGCGTCGCCTACCCCGACACCCTCGTCGGCACCGACAGCCACACGACGATGGTGAATGGGTTAGGAGTGCTGGGGTGGGGCGTCGGCGGCATTGAAGCCGAGGCAGCAATGCTGGGACAGCCCGTATCCATGCTGATCCCGCGCGTGGTGGGAGTGAAGCTGACCGGACGCCTGCGTGAAGGCGGAACGGCCACTGATCTCGTGCTGACCATCACGGAAATGTTGCGCAAACATGGCGTGGTCGGAAAATTCGTGGAGTACTTCGGCCCCGGCCTGCGTGATCTCCCGCTTGCCGATCGCGCCACGATCGCCAATATGTCTCCGGAGTATGGCGCGACCTGCGGTATCTTCCCCGTCGACAAGGAAAGCCTCCGCTATCTTCGCCTTACGGGACGCAGCGACGAACAGATCGCGCTGGTCGAGGCCTACTGCCGCGAGCAAGGACTGTTTCACGACGATAAAACTCCGGAAGCCGAGTACTCGGAATTGCTCTCGCTCGATCTCGGCACGGTTGAGCCCAGCCTTGCAGGACCAAAACGCCCCCAAGATCGCGTGGTCCTTTCGCAAGCGGGCGAGTCGTTCAAGCAAGCGCTGCCCTCGCTCATCAAGCCGAAGGCTGCATCCAAGACGCCGACACTTCCTCCGCTCAACGCGAAAACGACTACCGCCGGACATTGGGAGCAGGAAGGTGGCAGCCCGGCTGCGGTCGGAGTGGAAGATCCAAACGTGCACGAACATGTTCCGGCGAGTGTGAAAGCATCTCTGCAGCATGGCAGCGTCGTAATTGCGGCTATCACGTCGTGCACCAACACTTCGAATCCTTCCGTGCTGATCGGCGCAGGCTTGCTCGCCAAGAAAGCGGTCGAGAAAGGGCTGACGGTTCCCGCCTGGGTGAAAACTTCGCTCGCTCCCGGATCAAAAGTCGTCCGCGATTACCTCGACAAAGCCGGACTCATGCCCTATCTCGAGAAGTTGAAATTCCATGTGGTCGGCTACGGGTGCACCACCTGCATCGGCAACTCCGGCCCGCTGCCTGCCGAAGTCTCGCAGGCCATCGACGAAAAAGATCTCGTCGTCGCCTCGGTGCTATCCGGCAATCGCAACTTCGAAGGACGCATCAACTCGGAAGTTCGCGCAAATTATCTGATGTCGCCACCCCTAGTGGTGGCATTCGCTCTCGCCGGACGCATCGACATCGATATGCGCAAAGATCCGCTCGGCAAAGGCAAAGACGGGCATCCTGTCTATCTCGCCGATCTCTGGCCTACGCAGCGCGAAATCGAAGACGCGATCCAGCAATCGATTTCCTCCGACATGTTTACGAAAAGTTACGGCCACGTCTTCGATGGCGACGAGCGCTGGCGCGGCCTCTCCGTGCCCAAAGGCGAAACTTATGCGTGGGAGCAGGATTCCACCTACATCCGACAAGCGCCTTATTTTGAAGACATGGCGGTCAAGCCTTCCCCGGTTCATGACATCGCGGGCGCCCGCGTGCTTGCAGTGCTCGGCGACAGCGTCACCACCGATCACATTTCTCCCGCGGGCTCGATCAAGAAAGACAGCCCCGCCGGAAAATATCTGCAGGAGCAGGGCGTCGCGCCTGCCGATTTCAATTCCTATGGCTCGCGGCGTGGCAATCACGAAGTCATGGTGCGCGGAACGTTCGCCAACGTCCGCCTGCGCAACAAGCTGGTCGCGAGCGAGGGCGGATTCACCCGCCATCTGCCAACGAACACAGAGGTGTCGATCTTCGAGGCGTCCGAGAAGTATCGTGCGGAACGTACGCCGCTCATCATTCTCGCGGGCAAAGAATACGGTTCCGGATCATCGCGTGACTGGGCAGCAAAAGGCCCGAGGCTGTTGGGCGTGGATGCGGTCATCGCCGAAAGCTACGAGCGCATTCACCGCTCCAACCTGGTCGGCATGGGCGTACTGCCGCTGCAATTCGAGGCGGGAAAAACCGCGGAATCGCTCGGGCTGACTGGAGAAGAAGTTTTCGAGATTACTGGGATTCGCGACGTGGTCGACAGCTTTTCCCCTGGCCGTCAAGTACAAGTCCGCGCCAAAGTACTGAGCAGAAGCGACGCCAAGGGAAAAGACAAGGCGGTCGAGTTCAGCGCCCTAGTGCGCATCGACACGCCGCAGGAGGCGCTCTACTACGCCAACGGCGGAATTCTGCAGTATGTGCTAAGGCAACTGCTGAGCGCGAAACCAAGTGCAGAGCTGGCACATGCGTGATCGAATCGTAAACATCAAGGCCAGCTATTTTCGCGATCCCCGCTTTCGCGATGTGATGCTGCTCGATCGCTACTGCTCGCGAACAACACCCGCATCCTGATTTTTTGTCGTCTTACACGCCCAGGCCATGCGTGGGGTATTGTGGGCGATGCCGAAATGCCCCTGGGTATTGAGGACGATGATGCCACCGTGTCCGTCGACGCGCTGCTTCAGGTAGTTCATGGCTTCCTGCGCCGCCCACTCGGGAAGATTTCCCGCGGCGATGCGATCGGCAGTCCACTTGGCCAGAACCAGTTTCATGATGGCTTCACCCCACCCGGTGGTGGAGACCGCGGCACTCTGATTGTCGGCGTAGCATCCACAGCCGATCAGCGAAGAATCGCCCAGCCTTCCTGGAGCTTTGTTGAGCGTGCCGCCTGTGGAGGTCGCCGAGGCGATATTGCCGTCACGATCAAGCGCAATCGCACCTACAGTGTCGTGGGAGATCGTTACATCGTCCGTGCTGGGCGCAAACAGTTCGTTGCCGTGGGAGTTCGCTTCGGCCTGGTATGCGCGCAGGCGCTGAACCTCGCGCGGAATCACGAGGTCCTCGTTGTTGCACAGCGGAATGCCATGTTCAGCGGCAAAGCGCTCGGCGCCTTCCGCGACAAAATAGACGTGGGGGCTATCACTCAGAATTTTTCGCGCAGCGCGTACAGGATTGCGCAGGTGTTCGACGCATCCCACTCCGCCGGCGCGAAGCGTCGAGCCATCCATGATCAGAGCGTCGAGCTGAACTTTACCGTCCCGATTCAGAAAGCTGCCGCGCCCGGCGTCGAACGTCTCGTCGTCTTCCATAATGACAACCGCTTCTTCGACGGCATCGAGCGCTGCACCGCCGCGATCGAGCACGCGCCAGCCCGCAGCAATTGCATGGTTCACGCCATGTATGTGAGCTTCCACCACGTCGTCGGGCATGGCCCAGGCTCCGCCATGCACCACCAGCACCGGATCAGTTGGCACCCGCAATCCCCAGAGAAGAAATAAAAACGGCAGAATGACTGATTAGTCTAGCATTGGCGGTACAGCGGACGGTGAGCACACGCCGCGCCGCAAAAATGCTACATTGAGCAATTCATGTCGGCTCCGAATTCCATCTTTGTGAAAGCGTGCAAGTCTCAGGCTTGTGAGCGCACTCCGGTGTGGTTCATGCGGCAGGCAGGACGCTACATGGCCGAGTATCGCGCCGTGCGCAAGCAGCATTCGCTGCTGGAGATCTGTAAGAAGCCGTCACTGGCCGCCGAGGTGACGATCACCGCCGCCGAGGCGCTGGGCGTGGATGCCGCCATCATTTTTGCTGACCTGTTGCTGCCGCTTGAGGTCATGGGCTTGCCTTTTCATTTTTCCCCTGGCGAAGGCCCTGTCATTGAGAAGCCGGTGCGCACGCGGGAAGACGTCGCGAATCTCCGGACCGATCGCGCGGCGGAGCTTGGCTATGTCGCGGAAGCCGTGGGCCTCGTCGCGAAACATTTTGGTGACAAGCTGCCGGTGATCGGATTCTGTGGCGCTCCGTTCACGCTGGCCAGCTACATGATTGAAGGCGGCGGCTCGCGCAACTATGTTCACACGAAGAAGATGATGTACAACTCGCCCGCCGAGTGGAACGAGTTGATGCGTAAGTTGGTTGCCGTGACTACGGAATACTCCGTTGAACAGGTGCGCACCGGCGCCGACGCGATCCAGATTTTTGACAGCTGGGTAGGATGCTTGAGTGTCGAGGACTACCGTCGGTATGTACTTCCGCACGTAATCGAGATGGTCGCGGCGCTGCGCAAGACCGGCGTTCCGATCATTTACTTCGGGACCGACAGTGCGACGCTGCTGCCCGCAATGGCCGAAACGCAAGCCGATGTCATCGGGCTTGACTGGCGTATTCCGCTCGATGTCGGCTGGAGCAACCTCGGCCACAAGTGCGCTGTGCAGGGGAATCTGGATCCGGTGTCGCTGTTTGCGACTTGGAAGGAACTGAAATCGCGCGCTCAGGAAATTTTGCAAAAGGCGGGAGGCCGGCCGGGGCACATCTTCAATCTCGGGCACGGCATTCTTCCTGAGACGCCAGTGGAGAATGTGAAGAACCTGGCACACCTCGTGCAAGAGTACGGACCGGAAGCCGGACGCCGGCCCTCATGAAGCGGATTGCGATCATCGGTGGCGGCATCTCGGGGCTTTCCGCCGCCTTCGCCATCGAGGAGCATCGTCGCAAAACTGGCGCCGCCGTCGAGTATGTGCTGTATGAGTCTTCTTCAAGGCTTGGTGGCGTGCTGCGCACTGAGCACATCGATGGTTGTGTAGTCGAGGCCGGGCCCGATTCGTTCATCACAGAAAAACCGTGGGCGGCAGACCTCTGCCGATCCGTCGGACTCGGCGACCAATTGATCGGTTCTAGCGATTCTGATCGCAAAACTTACATCCTGGTGCGCGGACGGCTGATCCCGATGCCGGATGGCCTGATGTTCATGGTTCCGACGAAGATCTTGCCGACCGGGATCTCTCCGTTGTTCTCGTGGAAAACCAAGCTGCGGATGACGCGGGAGTTGTTTCATCCGCCGCGAGCGTTCGACGGCGACGAGAGCGTAGCGTCGATGGTCGAGCGGCATTACGGCGCGGAAATGGTCGATCGCCTGGCCGACCCGCTGCTCTCGGGCGTTTATGGCGGAGAGGCCGCGCATCTCAGCGTGCGTGCCGTGCTTCCGAGATTCGCCGAGATGGAGCGCAAATACGGGAGCTTGGGCCGTGCGATGCTGGCAGCGCGAAAGAAAATGCGGCAATCGTCATCGCGGTCAACGCCGCCACTGTTCACTTCTTTGCGTCAAGGCATGCAGCATCTGGCCGAAAGCGTAGTTGCTCGATTGTCGCCCGCATGTCTGTTGACTAACACTCCGGTAAGTGCGATACAACGTGACGCCGACGGATGGCTAGTCTCGGCAGCTGAAAGTTCCCATCGCTTCGATGGCGTGATTGTTGCCTTGCCCGCAGCGGCAGCCGCCAATGTTCTGCGCGCCTCAAGCTCTGAGCTTGCCGCCGAACTGGAGGCCATTGAATACACCTCGTCCATCACTGTGGGACTCGGATATGACCGGAACGTGCGGCAGAGCCTGCCGCCGGGATTCGGTTTCCTTGTGCCGCGCAGCGAAGGCAGGCGCATGCTCGCGGCGACGTTCGTACATAACAAGTTCCCCCATCGCGCGCCGGAGGATCGGGCCCTGCTGCGCTGTTTCTTTGCCGGACAGAATGCTGACTCAGCTTCGCCGTTAACCGATAACGAAATCATCGCGATCGTGCGCAACGAACTTCAACAGATTGTTGGGTTGCGCGGCGAACCGCTATTTGCCCGAGTCTATCGCTGGAAATCCGCCATGGCGCAGTACGGCGTCGGACATTTAGAGCGTCTGGATCGAATCGAGCATTTGCGGCAGCAACTGCCAGGGCTGGCCCTGGCCGGAAATGCTTATCGCGGGATTGGGGTTCCGGACTGCGTGCGGTCCGGGCAGGAGGCGGCCGGGCAGGTGGTCGGCGTCTAGCACTTGTTGCAGAAACGTTTTCGGCCTGTACGCGCGCCGCTCCGCGGATAGCTTATGCGGGGACCGTAGCTTTGTTCTTGTTCTGCTCGCAGCGCAGGCGGGCGACCACAAGCCGTATTTCGTCGTAGGTGATCTCAGGCGGCAACACCTTCCTTAGGGGGCCCAGCCGCTCCAGTCCGAGACGTACGCAAGCCGCTTCGATCACTGCCTGCTTGTTCCTGTCAACCCACTCCGGAACGAACTCCATCTGTCCAGCCTCGACCAGGTTTGCCACGGCGCTCACGACCGTGGAAAGCTGGCGGCCGCGAATCTTGGCGATGTCCTCGAAACTGCGTCCTTGCTGCAGCAGGCGCAGAGTTTCGAGGGCAGGCGCGGTTTTTATGGGCAGGATGGCGGTTGCACGGGCGCCATCGCGGTAGCGCTGCAACGCGGTGAGGATTCCCCGGCCATACATATCCGCCTTGCGTTCGCCGATGCCGGTGACTCCGAGCAGAGCTGCTAGCGACGAAGGCTGCACGCGGCAGATTTCATCGAGGGTTGTATCGTGCAGCACCACATATGCGGGAACATTTCGCTCCTTCGCCGTGGCCCGGCGCCACTCCCGCAGGTAGTCGCGCAGGCCGGAGTCCGCTTCCGCGGCTGGCGGCGCGACTTTCTTGCTGGCCGAGGTCGCTCCAGCTCGTGCCGCGATGTCGGGGGCCTGCAGCCACCCCGGCAATATCCCGCAAACATCGCACGCACCGCACGACTCCCACTTCGGAGTTTCCCCAAAGTGTATGCAGATCTGGCGATGGCGGCAGCGATGGCTTTCCACGAACTCTCGAATCCGGTGATAGCGCTGCCAGGCGCGATCGCGTTCGGCCGCATCGGCGATCTTGTTAGCGAAAAATCCCAGCAGCCCTGCATCCTGTTTGCGCCATAGCATGATGCAATCGGCTTGCACTCCGTCGCGGCCGGCACGGCCTGCCTCCTGATAGTACTGCTCAATCGACTTCGGCAGTGACAGGTGGATCACCGCCCTCACCGTCGCCTTGTTAATACCCAGGCCGAAGGCGATGGTCCCGACAAGGACGCGCACCTCGTCCGACATCCAGCGCTCCTGGTTGCGGCGGCGGTCTTCATTCTCCATCTTGGCGTGATACGCGACGGCCGAAATGCCCTGGTCCTCAAGGAAATCCACGGTTTCTTCAACCCGGCTGATGGTTGGAGCGTACACGATGACGTTGCCCTCGTGGTAATTGTGCAGCGCACTCACCAGCAGGGCAGTCTGTTCGACGCTCTCGCATTCGCGCACCAGATAACGCAGGTTGGGGCGGTGAAAGCTGGCGATGTATTTGTCGGGATTGCGCAGCTGGAGTTGGGTCAGGATGTCGTGCCGGACGTGGCGCGTGGCGCTGGCCGTAAAGGCGGCAATAGGACGATCGGGAAAGCGCGTTCGAAGGCAGCTCAGCTGCCGGTATTCGGGACGGAACTCGTGTCCCCACTCGGAGATGCAGTGAGCCTCGTCAATGGCAAAGAAAGCGATGGGCACATGTTGCAGCCATCCGATGGTGTCGGCGCGAGCCAGGCGCTCGGGGGAGAGATAGAGAAGCCGGTAGGCTCCCTCGAGGGCTTGGCGCATTACGTGCGATTGCTGCTCGTCGCTGAGCGAGCTGTTCAGTACGGCCGAGGGAATTCCCATCTGTCCGAGGCTCGTGGCTTGATCTTGCATCAGCGCGATCAGCGGGGAAATTACCACCACGGTACGGCTTGATATAACTGCGGGCAGCTGGTAGCAGAGAGATTTGCCCCCGCCAGTTGGCATGACGACGCAAGTGTCGTGACCGGCAATCAGGCTGCGGACGACGCGCTCCTGCAGGGGGCGGAACGTGCTGTATCCCCAATAGCGGCGCAGCGGTGTCAGCAGGTCCGTTTCCGGTGACATGAGAATCAGTATAGGCTGTCGCAGAAAAGGAAAACTCGATCCGCCCTGGGCTCTGAGGGATCAGATCCCAAACTGGGAGGCTATTCTGCGGGTGCCGATCATTCTGAAGAATTCGCGCGGGGATACACGCGGTCAAACGCAACCCACGCTGCCGCGATCACCACAAAGCACACAACGCTGCCCTCAGGCCCCGCAGTCCCACCGGTGAGCCATGCTGGACCATGAAACGACGAACTGAGCAAATGGCCGGGAGCGACCATCCCGCTGTCGGGAACGGAATAGAAGAAAGTTTCGCCCCAGTCCCAGGCGGCATGAAATCCGACGGCAAACCACAAGCTTCCGGTGCGGCGGAGCGTTAAACAGAAGAAAAACCCGATAGCGGCAACGGCGAGCAATCCGAGCCAGGTTTCACCGATATTGCCGCGATGAATCAGGCTGAAGACGCATGTGAGTGAAACTGCTGCCGGCCAAAATCGGATGCCGCGGGCGAGCGTGAATTGCGTATAGCCGCGGAATAGAAACTCTTCGAACAGCGCAACCAGCAGAAACATCGCCGCCCAGAAACCGGCAAAGCGCGCGATCCGTAAGCCGTGCAGAACGACATGTCCGAAGGCAAAGACATGGGAACCGTAGAGCGCCGCAATCAAAACTGAAATGCCGATGAAACCCCAGACCGCGCCTACCCAGAACAGTTTGCCGAATGCCTGGCGTAATGGAAGTCCGTAGTCGCGCCACGGACGTCGTTCGATCCTCATCAGAACCAGAGCAGGAATAATGCAGGCCAAGACGTCCACAACTTTGCCCAACCCCAATGCGCGCAGAGCACCCAACGACCAGGATCCTTCCCATTCACCGGCAAGAACTTCTAGACCAAAAAACAAGAGAATGTAGATCGCAAGTCCCCATCCTGGGCGCAAACCATCCGGACCGAACAAAAGCGTTTGAGCGTATGAGGGTGGCGGGGGCGACGACAAGCTAGCAAGCGCAGAATCTGGCGCTTTGGCTTCGTTAGTATGGCTGATGTCAGTCAACTGCTGTTCCTCAAACCAAAATGCGCTCGTTCGGCAGGTTCACATTGTTCATCGGCGACGAAAACTCCCACAGCGCCGCCCTGTGACATGGTAAAACACTCAGTTCGCCGCTATGCCCCGATTCTTCACGCGAGAACGCTTCGGACGCCATCAATTCTATGCTGGCCTACTGCTGACGGCATTCCTAGCGCAGGCGTTGTGGCTGGCGCGTGCAGAACTACGCGGTTCCTCCACGCCTGGCAAACCAGAGGCCGTGCGCATCGCAGAAGGATGGAAGCAGTGGCACGGCAATGGCATCGCTGGTGCGCCATTCGCAGAGCAACGGTCGACGTTCGCGGTGGCCGGCGATGCTCCTGACGTTTTCGACAGCCGACATTCCCCGTTGCTGTATTTGGCGTCTTCCGCACCGCTGTTGATCTGGCCCGAGCCATCAACACAGGCGACCAACTCCTGGCGATGGCTGGCGCGTTTGCCATTCCTCGCGTGTGGCCTTCTTCTTGGCGCGTCCTTATGGTACGTAGCGCGCCGGCTTTGCGGAAATACGGGAGGACTGGTTGCTCTCACGCTCTATTGCTTTTCTCCCGGAATAATTCAGGCAGCCAGCCTTTGGCACAGGGATCCGGAGATCGTCCCGGCATGGGGTGCGTTCGGCACCGTCTTCACTGCGATCGCGGTGGCCCACACTCTCTACGCGCCGCGAGAAGTAGTGCTGTGGAATTGGCGGCGCATCTTGCTGCTGGGCACGGCTTTTGCGATCGCAATCGGTTCGGAGTTTTCGCTGATCATCTTGCTGCCGATTGCCCTGGCATTCCTGCTCTACGTTGCTCCCGTAAGGAAACGGGCTGGATTTGTGATCTGGCTCGCCGCGTGCGTGATTGGTCTCGTGTTAGTTGTAGCGACATATTTTTTTCGGTTGGATGCATTCGCGAATGCCATGCGCCATGCTGTGTTTTGGGGAACTTCCTGGCAGGGATTTGCCATGGCCGAAGTTTATAAGCAGATCGCGATCGATCTAGCGAGGGAATGCCCCGCACTTTTGTTTGTATTGCCAGCAGCATTCTTGATTTACGCCTGGTGGCGGCGTACGCGGTATTTCGGGAACACCGCTCCGTTGCTCACCGCGGTCGGGTTCGTTTTGCTGGCGATTGCTCATCCGCACTCGGGCAGCGAAGGATTCGTGCTGGCCGCAATTCCATTCCTGCTTGTTTTTGTGGGTGGGGTTTTAGCGGACTTGATGGAGACACGGCAACGCTCGCTGGTGGCTTCCTGCGTGTTCGGATTGCTCGCAGCATATTGTCTCTGGAATGTTTCCGTATTGGCCTTCGTACCCCCGGGTTAGATTCGGAGGCAAGGAAGATTAATTGGAACCAGGAAGCCATGATTGCGGAACGTTGAGATACGAGCGATCCAGCGCTTGCAGGGAGGGACATCCAAGGAGTCGAATCGTTCTCTCCAGGTCGGCACGCAAGATTTCGATCGCACGCGCAACTCCCGCTTGCCCGGCGGCGGCAAGCCCATAGGCATAGGCTCGCCCAATAAGGACGGCACGAGCGCCGAAACAGAGCGCCTTGACGACATCGCTGCCCCGACGGATTCCGCCATCCATCAAAACTTCGATCTGCCCGCTAGCTGCCGCAACGACCTCCGGCAAAGCTCGCAGCGACGCAGGAACTGAATCCAGCTGGCGCCCTCCATGATTCGATACGCTGACCGCCGCGGCGCCTTCATCAATGGCACGCCTGGCATCGTCCCCCGTCAAAATTCCTTTGACAACGATTGGGCCGCGCCAGATTTCACGAATCCAGCGCAGATCTTGCCAGGTGACAACCGCCTGCGCCAAAGCTGTATTGATATCGACCAGTGGCATCGGACCCTGACCGGGGATAACGACGTTCTCCAGTTTTGGCGTGCCGCCGTCCAGAAGAAATTGTGCGAGCCAGCCAGGATGGGAAAAAATATTGGGCAAGTAGGGAAGCTTGGCGAGCAACGAAGTCCCCAGGATCTCTTTGACGCCATTGCGTGGGTCGCGCTCGCGCATACCGGCGATGGGCGTGTCGACAGTAACGACCAGCGCTGAAAATCCCGCCCGCTGTGCGCGATCGAGAGCTCCTTCGGCGGCCTCTCGCCCCCCTAGAAGGTAAAGCTGATACCAGACCGGCCTTTTGGATGCTGCCTTCACGTCCTCCAGCCTGTGAGCGGATATCGTGGAGAGAATGTAAGCCGTGCCAGCTTCCCCAGCTGCGCCTGCTGCGGCCACCTCGCCGCTGGGATGTAAGAGGCGGCTGAAGCCAATAGGAGCAAGAACGAAGGGAAGCGACAGGTCCTGACCGAGAACCGTAGTCTTTAGCGAACAATCCCCAATGGCAACCGCAGTTCTAGGACGGAAGGTGAGCTCACGAAAAGCTTGGCAGTTATCCTCAAGTGTGGATTCGGCTTCGGCGCCCCCATCCAAGTAATCGAAAACGGCACGCGGAATGCGCCGCCGCGCCATCCGGCGCAGATCCTCAATATTGACGACCTTCGAAGGACGAAGTGCACGAACTTTAGCGGACATTCACTACCTGCCGAGTCAATCACTGCGAGCAAGACAGTGTACTACCGCTTTGAGAATTGGCTCTGATCGAGAACATTGCAGCCGAAATCGCTGTCAAGCCCCGGGATGCATCACGCCGGGGAGCGAAGACCCTGCTTCTCGTCGAGCAGAGCTTTGAGCAATTTTCGGGCCTCATCAACAGGAAGCTTTTCCAATTGACGACGCAGGGAATCCTGGTCCACGGTAGAGATAGGGGGGTGTTTGACGAGGAGAGTTCTCGGCTTTAATCCCAGGGCTTGAGCTTTTTCGATTTCCAGGGCCAGACCGGCAATCGTTGGAGCTTCAAATACGGAACGCGCAAGCAGCTCCACTTCGAACGCCCGCCGGATGCGAGCCGTAAGCTGTAAGACCAGGAGAGAATGTCCACCCAGTTCGAAAAAATTCTGCTCGATGCCCACGTGTTCGAGATTCAGCAGCTCGCGCCAGATATCGGCCAGCTTGGCCTCCCGATCGTTCCGTGGAGCGACGAACTCCTCCTTGTCTGTAAAAGGAACGACGGCGGATGCGGCCAAGGCAACACGATTGACTTTTCCGCTCGGCAAGAGGGGAATACCTTGGATGCGAGAAAAGATCGCCGGAACCATATGCTCGGGAAGTTTCGCCCGGAGGATGCGCCGCAATTCCCCGGCATCGGGAACCGCTGCTCCATCCTTCAGGACGACATAGGCCAACAACCTATGCTCCTCGCCTTGTCCAGCCAGAAGAACGATTGATTGTGATACAGCAGGATGTGAACCCAGCACCGCTTCAATTTCCCCGAGTTCTACGCGCTGACCTCGCAATTTGATTTGGCCATCCGAGCGTCCCAGGTATTCGATTTCACTATTCGCACGGAAGCGGCCCAGGTCTCCGGTGCGATAGAGACGTGACTGGTCGCGCAGGAAGGGGTTAGGAACAAAATACTGCGCCGTTAGATCCGGGCGGTTGACGTATCCACGCGCTACACCGTCTCCGCCGATGTAAATTTCGCCGCTGCTATTAACAGGAACGGGATTGCGATGCGCGTCCAGAATGTAGATGAAGGTGTTGGCGAGGGGACGGCCGATTGGAAGCGTGCCCTCTTCGTCACCCTTGACGTGATAAGCCGACGACCAGATCGTGCTTTCCGTCGGTCCATAGACGTTCCATACAGAACGACTGCGAAGGACCAGTTCTTTGGCAAGGTCTGGAGACAGTTCTTCCCCCCCACACAGAATCTTCAGATTCGACGACCCTTGCCAGCCGGCGGCGATGAGCAACCGCCATGTCGTGGGTGTCGCCTGCATGAAGGTGGCGCCACTCTCACTCAGTAACTCGCGAAGCCGGCCGCCGTCAACCACGTCTTGCAAGCCGGCCAGGAATACGCGCGCTCCCGAAATAAGGGGGAGAAAAATCTCCAATCCTGCAATATCAAAGGAAAGAGTAGTAACCGCTAAGAGCACGTCTTCGGGCGACAGTCCCGGCTCCCGTTGTATGGAGGAGAGCAGATTGACCACACTTCTATGCTCGACCGGAACCCCCTTTGGACGGCCGGTGGAACCAGATGTGTACATCACGTATGCCAAGTTTCGCGGAGTCAGGTTCCGCTGAATGTTCTCTGTGCTTTCCAGAGCAATTGCGTTCCAGTCCGCATCCATTAGAATCGGATTGGCGTTAAAAATCTGGCGATGCAAGCTACTGTCCGTAAGCACGCATCGAGGTTCTACGTCGTCCAGCACGGCCGCGAGTCGGTCATCCGGAAACCGCGGGTCCAGAGGCACATAGGCTCCGCCCGCCTTCAAGACACCCATCAACGCGACAACCATTTCGGGACCGCGGTTCAGACATAGACCGACAGGAATCTCAGAACCCACCCCCCGCCTCACCAAATAACTCGCAAGCTGATTCGAGCGCTCATTGAGCTCGCGGTAGGTCAGTTTCGCGGTTTGTGTCGCGACTGCCACGGCATCGGGCGAACGATCGGCCTGTAACTCGAAAAGCTGATGAATGCATAACTGCGGATAGCTGTGTTGCGTACGGTTCCAGTCGACCGTGATCTGCTCCTGCTCCTCCCGGCTCAATATCGGCAAATCAGCCAGCCGTGTACTGGAATCTGCTACACCCTTTTTCAGCAGGCGCTGCCAGTGCGACACCATTCTGATGATGGTGTCGCGATTAAACAGGTCCGTGCTGTAGTGAAAACGCGCGAGCACCTCATCGGCACGCTCGTCTAATTCGAGATAGAGGTCGTACTTAGTAGTGCCTGTGTCTACATCCATCTGCGTGAGCTGCCACGCGGGATCCACTTCCGGCATCGGCGGCTCAAGGGAAAACAGTGCCTGAAAAAATGGGTTCCGGCTGGGATCTCGCTGGGGTCTCAGCTCTCTCACGAGATGCTCGAAAGGCACATGATCGTGATCGAGCGCGTCGATCGTCCCCTGGCGAGCACGCTGGACCAGTTCGCGAAAAGTCGGATTGCCGGAAAGATCGGCAGGCAGAACGACGGTGTTGAGGAAATATCCGAGAAGCGGCTGGGTTTCTGGCCGATTGCGGCCGGCCGTCACACTGCCGATTGGAATGCGCTCTTCACCCGAGTAGCGATAAAGCAGTGCCGCAAATCCCGCCAATAGCACGGAGAACAGCGAGACTCCTTCAGTGCGGCAGAAACTTCTCAGCTCGGCCGTGAACGCGCTATTCAATCTGAACGGGTGCATCGAGCCGCGGAAAGTTTGCTGCCGCTTTCGCGGACGATCTGTAGGCACGTACAGCTCAGGCAGCGACCCGCTAAGCCGTTGGCGCCAGTACTCAACATCCTTGGCCAACGTTTCGTGCGTGAACGTCGTGCGTTCCCAGAAGGCGAAATCAGGATACTGAATTGCTATTTCCGGCAAGGGCGATGTTTGGCCTGTGGAATAGGCTTTATACAGGGCAGAAAGTTCAGGCAGAAATACACGATAGATCGCGACCCCATCGAAAATGATGTGACTTAGCGCGAGATAGAGCCGGTGTTCGTCGTCTCGCAGGCGAATGAGGCGTGTACGAAACAGCGGGGCATGGCTCAAATCGATCGGAATTCTCGCATCATCGGTTGCAATGGCAATTGCTGTCGCATCTCGTTCCTGCTCAGGAACTCCTCGCAGGTCTACCACGGGAAGATTGACCGACAGCTCGTTGTTCACCTCCTGCCAGGGCTGGCCGTCAATCACGACAAAAGCGGTTCGCCATGCCTCATGGCGTCGAAGAATTTCGTTGAAGCTGCGCTCCAGCGTCGGCACATCGAGAGGTCCGGAGTAGTGAATCGTTACCGGTTCGTTATAAAGGGGAAGTTCGGGAGCCAGCTGCGCGTGAAGCCAGACCTGCTCTTGTGCGTGCGACAGCGGGATCCGTTGTCCGGGCGGTCGCCGCGGAATCTGCCGCACCTCGTGGCGTTGCGCTAATTCGCCCCGAAAATATTTCTCCAGCAACTTGCGTTTAGCCTGGGAATAATCAGAACCCATTTCGTTGGTCCTTAGGACCTCGGACTCGCTTGCTAGATCGACTTGCTGGGATCGAAGGTTACAGGCAGCGCAGTCAGCCCACGCAGACCCAGATTGTGACGCCATTGTAGAGTACCGCCGGACTGCAGTGCCAAGTTGGGCAGGCGGCGAAGTAAGGTCGCAAAAGCAATTTGGCCTTCCAATCGAGCCAGGGCAGCACCGAAACAAAAGTGTGCAGCCCAACCGAAGGCCAGATGACGATTGTCCTGGCGCGCCAGATCAAGTCGATCGGGATCGGCGAACCGCTCTGGATCCCGGTTTCCCGCTCCCATGACAGCAATGACTGCCTGGCGTTTGCGGATGCGCTTGCCTCCGAGCTGCGCGTCGGCCGGTGCAAGCCGAGCCGTGTGCTGACTGGGGCTCTCGTAGCGCAGCAATTCCTCGACCGCCGATGCGATCAGACACGAATCGTTACGCAGGCGCTCCAGCTCGGCAGGATGCCGCAGCAGAGTCAGAATGCCATTGCCAATCAGGTTCGTGGTTGTTTCCTGGCCGCCGACCATGGTGACAATCAAATTGGCGATGATTTCGTCTTCATTCAGTCGAGAGCCCTCCACCTCTGCATTCATCATGGCCCGGATCAGGCCCTCTCGCGGAGCAGACCTCTGTTCGGCCATGGCGTCGCGGAAATATGAACAAAGATTCTCTACGCTCCGCAGGACTCGGGGAAATCTGTCCGGATTGTGCTGAAAATTGCCCAGCATCTCGGCGAAGTCCTGCGACCAGTCCTTCAGTTTCGCGTGATCGGCGGCGGGCACGCCGAGCAGTTCAGCGGTAACAATGGCCGGCGCGGGACTGGCAAAATCGGCGATCACATCCATGCGCCCGGTCAACACAACTTTGTCGAGCAGTCCGTCCATGATCCCCTGAATGTGAGAGCGTAGTTGCTCCACGCGGCGCGGGGTAAATGCGGCGGATGCCAGGGCACGAAGGCGGGTATGGTCAGGGGGGTCAAGAAACAGCATTTGCCGGACCATGACTTCGGCAATCGGATTAAGGGCGGACAAATTCAAGGCGCTGAGCTGTTCCGGCGTCGGTGTGCGATTGGCGGAATACCGATAGAGGACTTCAATAACATCGCTGTATCGGGTCACGACCCAGGCATGAAGAAACGGGTCCCAGTGAACCGGATCCTCAGTGCGCAGTTTGTGGTAGAGAGGATACGGATTCGCCAGCACCTCCGGATCAAGGAGGTGATAAAGGCTCAGTGCGCGATCGTCGCCAGGCCGGGCAGACGTGAGTGCTGCAGTCACACTCATACTGAGATTCCGTTGGGGGCCGATTCCAGGATGCGCTGGGCTTCCTCTTCGCTCATGGCGTCAAGCTTGGCCTGAATCAGGCGCTCGATCTCAGCTGAGATCTCCCGAACTGTGGGATGATCAAACAGTCTCCGCAGGCTAAGCTCGACGTCGAAGGTCTGCTGCACTTTAGCAATTAACTGCGCCCCCATCAACGAGTGGCCCCCGAGATTGAAAAAATTGTCGTCGCGGCTGACGCGCGGGACTCCAAGCAAACCAACAAGAAACGTGGCCAACCATGATTCCACCTGAGATTGCGGCTCTTCGAAAGGCGCATCGTCAAGAATGTTCTCGGGTGTGGGTCGAGGTAAGGCGGCTCGATCCACTTTGCCACTTGGGCTGATCGGCAAGGCCTCGATCCTTACGAAAGTGGACGGCACCATATAGTCGTGCAATTCCTGACCCAGAAAATGGCGAAGTTCATTTGCACTGAGGGGAAAGTTTTTACGCGGAACTACGTAGGCGACGAGTCGTTTTTCGTTTGAATACTCCGAGAGGGCCGTCACAAAGCTGGACTCAACCGTGGGATGTCGGTCCAATACTGCAGTAATTTCACCAGGCTCAATTCTGTAGCCGCGAATCTTGATCTGTTCATCCATTCGCCCCAGAAAAGCAATCTGACCGTCCGGAAGAATGCAGGCCAGATCGCCAGTGCGATACAAACGCGCACCTTTCGCTTTACTGAATGGATCGGGCACAAACTTCTGGGATGTGAGCTCGGGCAGGTTCAAATATCCGCGGCCAACACCTGCGCCGCCGATGAGGAGTTCTCCCGGTTCGCCTGCGGGAAGGCAGTTCATGTGTTCGTCCACTACATAGGCTTGAGCGTTGTCGATTGGGCGGCCAATCGGAGGCAGGGCTTCTGTATCAACTGCGACCGGCACGGCTCCAGAGGTAGCGACCACGCTGCATTCCGTCGGCCCGTAATTGTTTACGAACGTGAAAGGCAAGTCAGGCCAAGAATAGCGGCGCAGTGTGTCGGCACCTGTGAGCAAGAAACGCAGCGCGGTACCTGCGGGCCATGGCAAATCAATCATAGACTCTGCCATCGCTGTGGAAAGGAAAGTGATCGTAATTCCAGTGGATACGATCCAGTCGCGCAGCTGCTCTGGCGTGGTTCGTATGTCTTCAGGAACCACGTGCACTGACGCTCCGGCAGCCAGATACGGCCAGAGTTCCCAAACAGAAGCGTCGAAGCCGGGGCTAGCGTGAAGGGTGGCCTTATCGGCAGCCGTAATCTCGAACGCGCGCGTGTGCCATGAGATCAGGTTGAGGAGATTGCCATGCGTAATCTGAACGCCCTTAGGACGGCCAGTCGAACCAGAGGTGAAAATGATGTAGGCAAGATTGTCTGGATGAGCACTGGCTTGGCCGGCCGCAGATGCTGGCGGATCTGCTTTCGACGCAACCCGGCCATTCTTATCCAAAAAGATGGTCCGCCACTTTCCGCTCGGCAACCGTTCTGCGACATCAGGCTGGCTAAGGACCACGGTAGTCCCAGAGTCATCGAGCAGCATCGAGAACCGCCCAGCGGGATGAGTCGGATCCAGGGGAACGTAAGCTCCGCCGGCTTTTAGGATACCGAGGGCAGCCACTACGAGTTCTGGCGAACGACGCATGCAAACGGCAACAGGGACATCGGCCGCGACTCCATGCGAACGCAGCAACGAAGCCAGCTCATTGGCGCGGGATTCAAGCTCACCATAAGTAAGTTTGACTTCTCCCGCGGCGACAGCAATTGCACCGGGAGTGGCGCTGGCATGCCGTTGAACTAAGTCATGGACAGACATAAGAACGAAATTTCATCTACGGCAAGCGCAACACTCTGGCCCCTTTACTCCGACGGCTTACCGTTGAGCACATGATCAAACAGCGCTTTCAATTCTGTAGCTGACAAATTGTCCAGCTGCGCCATCAGAGCTTCTCGGCTGGCGCTGGCCACAGACTTTGGACGCCGGGAAATGATCGGGGTACGGGCTTTCAGCCCCATCATCTGGGCTTTTTCAATTTCCATGCCGAGGGCCTTGATCGTGGGCGCCTCGAACACGCACCGCGCCGGCAGCTCCAGCTCAAAGGTACGCCGGATGCGTGCTATGAGCTGCAGCACCAGAAGCGAGTGACCGCCAAGCTCAAAAAAGTTGTGCTCGATGCCAACTTGCTCCAACTTCAGCAGTTCACACCAGATCTCGGCCAGCTTCGTTTCGGTCGGGTTGCGGGGCGCCAGAAGCTCCTCGTTGTCCAGCAGCGGCACCACCGTGCATGTTTCTAACGCGCGGCGGTTTACTTTGCCGCTCGGCAAAAGCGGGAGTTTCTCTATTTGAAAGTAGCTGGCAGGCACCATGTACTCAGGAAGCTTGGCCCGCAAAAAGTGGCGTAGGTCTCCACCGTTGCCAGCGAGAGTTCCGTTCTTCGAGACCAAATAAGCCGCCAGCCGTTGTTGCTCGCCATCGCCGTGTATTGTGACCGCCGCCTGCCGTACAGCAGCGTGCGAACCGAGGACGGTTTCGATTTCTCCCAGCTCCATACGCTGGCCGCGCAGTTTAATTTGATTGTCGACTCGCCCGAAATATTCGATCGTGCCATCGGAGCGGTAGCGGCCCAGATCTCCCGTCCGATACAGGCGCGGCGAACGCTCCGGTTGCAGCCAATTCGCCACGAAGCGCTCCGCGGTGAGCTCCGGACGATTCAGGTAGCCGCGAGCCAGTCCCTCGCCACCAACGAAGATTTGCCCACGAACACCCACCGGAACGGGCTGCAGCAGATCGTCGACCAGATAAATTTGGGTATTGCTGATGGGCTTACCGATTGCGACGTTGGAAACCAGATC
This sequence comes from Candidatus Sulfotelmatobacter sp., assembly GCA_035710725.1. Lineage (GTDB taxonomy): Bacteria > Acidobacteriota > Terriglobia > Terriglobales > Acidobacteriaceae > Sulfotelmatobacter. The sequence continues at coordinate 50,211 of DASTCY010000023.1, forward strand.
TCGTTCGGTTACTTCATGGCAAGTCACATCCGCGGCCACTTCCGATGAGCCGTAAATGTTCAGCAGTCTAGCTTGGGGAAATGCTTCATGGAATCGTTTGGCAAGATCAGCCGACAATGTTTCCCCACTGCATGACCAAATCTTCAGATGCGGAACTCGGAGGCCCAGATCCGGAGCGCTATCCAGCAGTGTTCGTAACAATGAAGGGACTAAAACAATTCGGGAAACGCGTTCCTGAGCCAGCACTGCCAACATCTCGTCCGGGTCGCGCATGGTGTCTTGCGAAATGATCACGTTGGGTACGCCCGCGAGGAGCGGACCAAAGATCTCCCACACCGAATCCACGAACCCTAAATTTGTTTTGTGGCAGCAAACCTCACCCGCTTGAAAAGGAAATGTGCGCCACATCCACTGGAAACGGTTCATCGTGGCGCGGTGGAGTCCCTCCACGCCTTTGGGAGTTCCGGTAGACCCTGAAGTGTAGATCACGTAGGCGCGGTCGGCCCCAGAAACCGGGCGTGCTAGATTGGTCGCCGATTCGTGGCGCAGCTGCTCCGAGGAATCGACCACAACTACAGTGCTAGTTGTTGCGGGTAGTTGCTGCCGAAGGGATGAATGGGTGATGACGGCCGCCAGAGATGCGTCTTGCATCATGAATCCGAGACGCTCGGCCGGATAAGCAGGATCGAGAGGAACATAGGCTGCTCCCACCTTCAACGCCGCCAGCATTGCAATCACTGCCTCGGCCGATCGCTCGAGGAAGATTCCGACTAAAGAACCGGCTTCGACCCCGCCCTTTGCGAGCAGGTGAGCAAGGCGGTTCGCATGCTCATTCACTTCCCGATAAGACCAGCGTTTCCCTTCGCAGAGGAGAGCCGTCCCCTTCGGAGTTTTTTCCGCCTGCTGCTCGAAAGCCTTGTGAACGGGCAGCTCACGGTTGTAATCCGCGGCAGTCCCGTTCCACTGAGTCAAGACTTGCAGACGCTCATCGGCACTCATGATCTGCAGTTCGGCGATGGTGCGATCCGGATCCTGTAGGGCGGAATGCACCAGCTGTTCAAAATGGCGCAGCATTCGCCGCATGGTTGCTTGCTCAAAGAGATCCGTGTTGTATTCGAGCTGGCAATGCAACCCGCCGTCTTCCCATACCTCCACCGAGAGATCAAATTTCGCAATGCCCGCCTCAAACGACATTTCCTGGACGCTCAGTCCGGGGATTTCAAAAATCTGCTTGGGAATATTCTGAAAAGTAAACATCACCTGAAACAGCGGATGAGTGTTGAGCGAGCGCTGCGGCACTAACTCCTCGACCAATTTTTCGAAGGGAACGTCCTGATGTGCATAAGCTTCCAAGGCAAAGGAGCGGACCTGGCGAATCAAATTGCGGAAAGTGAGGCCGTCGCGGAAATCGCTGCGGAAGACGAGCGTGTTTACGAAGAGGCCGATCAGGTTCTCGATTTCGACGTCGTGGCGCGCGGCGACAGGCGTACCCAGCAAAATGGTCTCCTGCCTTGTATAGCGCCACAGCAACGCTTGAAACGCCGCGATGGTGACCATGAACAGGGTCGAACCTTCCGACTGCGCCATGGTCTTAAGCTGGGACAGAGTCGTGTGTGAAAGGACGATCTCCTCGTTGGCCCCATGCCAGGTCTGGCTGGAAGGACGCCGGAAATCTGTGGGCAGATCCAACAGTGTCTGGGCGCCGGCCAACTTGTTTTTCCAATGCTGGATCTCAGCCGCCAGCACTTCTCCTCGCATGTGCTCGCGCTGCCACTGGGCGTACTCTGCATACTGAATCGTCAGCTCGGGGAGTTCCGGATCCTGATTATTTACAAAAGCTGCATAGCATTTGGTGAGTTCGCGAAACAGGATCGAGATTGACCACCCATCAGTTACGACGTGGTGCAAAACCAGTACGAGTATGTGGCTGCTGTCGTTGAGCCGAACCAGAAGGCAGCGTAGAAGCGGCCCTTGGCTAAGGTTGAAGGGCTTCTTGCCTTCCGCCACCGCGATACGAATTGCCTCGGTTTCGCGCTTCGATTCCGGTAAGCCCGAGAGGTCGAGGAGCGGGATGCTGAAAGCGATCTCGGGAAGGACTACTTGCTGCGCCTGGCCATCTGCCGCGTCAAATATGGTTCGCAGAGGTGCGTGCCGCGCAATCACCGCCTGGAAGGCCTGAGTGAGCGCCTCTAGATCCAGGGGACCTTGAATACGGAACACCCGGGGCAGATTATAGGCGGCGGTTCCTGGCTCGAGGTGGTCCAGGAACCAAAGCCTTTGCTGAGCGAAGGAAGCGGGAAAGGCGTGCGTCATCCTCTGGTTCTGCGCAACTGGCACATTGTCCCCGACGGCAACGGGAGCAAAAATAGGGTGAACCCCGTAGTAAGCCGGGAACGGGCCCGCTGACTACTTCCAAAACCGGCGCAAAGACCACCGAATTACGACCTTCACCGTATTGCGAAGAAACCCCGGAATGCAGGAGCCTTGCGCGGCGGCTCTTTTCGAGCCATGATAGTCTAACGCAAAGGGAGTGGTCTGTGAGTTCGCCGTTGCGGGTGGAGTCATTCGAGGCCTACCCAGCCTCCGTTGCCCAACAGAGATTGTGGTTCTTGGACCAGTTACAGGGGCCCACTGCTGCATATAACGTGCACGTAGGGTTGTGGCTATACGGTGCACTTAACGAGGTTGCCCTTCGGTCCAGCTTGCAAGCGATTGTGGACCGCCACGAGGGTCTGCGCACCTCGTTTGTCCTGAGCAAGGGCGCACTGCTCCAAGTCGTCACCGACCTTCGTCTGGTTCTTACGGTTTCGGATCTCTCCGATCTTGCGGATCCACATCCAACCGCCTACCAGATTGCCCAAAAGGAAGTTGGTACACCCTTTGATCTAAGCAAAGGTCCGCTTTTCAGAGCTTTACTGCTGCGGCTCAAGCCGCAAGAACATGTCCTGATTTGCACCATGCACCACACGGTCACCGATTCCTGGTCAACTCAAATTCTGGTCAAGGAATTGTCGATCCTCTACGACGCGTACTCGCGCGGCAGAAACCCTGAGTTGCCCGAACTTCCCATCCAATACGGAGACTTTGCTGAGTGGCAACGAGGGTCTCTCCAGAGCGACGCATTGAAGAAGCAGCTTATCTATTGGAGAGACACGCTCTCGGGAGCTCCGCCGTTGCTCGAGCTGCCGCAAGACCTGCCGCGCCCCGCCGAGCTGAGCTTGGCGGGATCCACTCGAATCGATGTCGTGCCACAGGGTCTTATGGCCGCGATGAAATCGCTGGCCACGCATCAACAAGCGACGCCATTCATGGTTTTGCTTGCCGCTTTTAAGACTTTACTTTATCGCTACAGCGGGCAACCGGATCTGTTGGTCGGAGTTCCAGTGGCCGGACGAAACCAGGTGGAAACAGAGCAGCTGATTGGATTTTTCGTCGATACCCTTGTTCTGCGAGATGATTTGTCTGGAAACCCGCGCTTCCTGGACCTCCTGGCTCAAGTCCGCGAGACCACGCTCAACGCGTTTGCCAACTCCGAGGCTCCGTTCGAGAAGATCGTTGAAGCACTGCAACCGGAGCGCAATCTGAGCTACAACCCGGTGTTTCAGGTCATGTTCTCGGTCATCAAATCGTCCATCCGATCGCACACTTTCGCCAATCTGCAGGCATACCCCTATAGTGTGGAGGCTTCGACGTCCTTCTTTGATCTGTTTGCGACATTCATCGAAGACAGCGACGGCAAGTGGTGGCTACAGCTCGATTTCAATACCAGCCTTTTTAAGCCGGAACGAATGGCTCGATTGGCCGAGGACTATTTTGCGCTCTTGCGAGGAATCGCAGCTGATCCAGCGGCCCATGTCGACGAACTGCCGATCCCGAGCCTCGGGCAAAACTTTGCGAGCGGCAAAACTAAGTTGGCCAGCACAACCCGCCAAACCAAGCCGAGACGCAACGGCTCTCCGCGGCCAAAAGCATTGTCGAATTCCAACCTTCGGGAACATGCTTTGCTGAGCGAGATTTGGAAGGACGTGCTCGGCCTGCAAACCATTGGCATCCACGATAATTTTTTTGATGTTGGCGGTCATTCTCTGCTGGCGGCGCGTGTTATCTCTGAAATTCGAGAGGCCACCGGCCGGAAGCTGCCGGTTTCAGCGATTTTCCGGGCGCCGACGATCGAAAAACTCGCGCAACTGATCAGGAGTGATGGACCTTCCCCGCCGGACCCTTTGTTGCTGAAGCTGCATACCGGAAATCCCGGCGCGTCGTTTTTTGCCGTCGCTGCTCCTGGGGTCGATTCTCTCGGACTTGTGCTCTTGGCCCGCAATATGGGCGATCAGCAATCGGTCTATAAGCTGCAAAGCCCCGGACCGTTGGTCTGGGGCCGACCTTTTCGTAAAGGAGAGCTGCAGACCTATGCCCGCGACTATGTGGCAGCAATGAGGACCGTCCGACCCAACGGGCCCTATTACTTGGGCGGAATGTGCGACGGTGTGCTCATTGCGCAGCAGATGATTCTCGAGTTGGAATCGCAGGGTGAGGAGGTTGGACTGTTCGCGATCTTCGACACGTGGGTCATCGAGAATTCACAGATACGATCGCTGTGGGCGCTGGATTACTATCTGCAACGGCTACGTGCGTTCCCCAGACTCGAACTGGCGCAGAAGTGGGCCACACTGCAGCGCGTGATGAAACGCTGGGTTGGCACGACTCCACGTCAAAAGGAATGGCCGCAGACTTACTGGCCCGGAGACGATTTTGAACCGCCTCGTTTCCGCGCGCCGATCCTCCTGTTTAAGAGGCCGCGCCAGCCGTTCTACTACATTCGCGATCCGCACATGGGCTGGGGTGATCGCACGACCGGAGGCGTGGAAATCTGTGAAATCGACTGCGAGCATTTTGCGATGCTGCGCCAGCCCCATGTTCGGTTCATCGGCGAGAAACTGGCCGCCCGCTTGACCAAATTGAATCAGAAGGGTCAAGCCCCCGGGCTGACTTTGACAGCCGATGTGGGAATGTCAGTAGAATCGGGCCTGTCCGAGGCCTCGCTCTAGGAAAATACATCAGGGGCAAAACAATGGCCGAGAATGTGCCAGCTTCTGCGCTGGACGCGCCCGCGGTAGTCGCCACTCGCGAGCCCGCGAAGGAGGCTGGCAGTAACAACTGCTCGGCGGCAGCCCGACGGGTGAAGGTGATCCGCCCTCCCGCTTTTTCTTTCCTTACCGTGTTCGGAGGCGTTCGGACACTGGTTCACTACTCCGATCTGCTGTACACCTTGAGCTTGTTTCGGCTGAACGTGCGCTACAAGCAGTCGATACTGGGTTGGGCGTGGGCGGCTGTGCAACCATGTGCTCTGATGGGAATCTACACCTTCATTTTCGCCCACGTCACTCGAGTGAACACCGGCGGTATTCCCTATCCCATTTTCGTGTTTTCCGCCCTTTTACCCTGGATCTTTTTCTCGGGTTCAATCACTAACGCCGTGCAGGGACTGGTGGCGTACCCGGGATTGCTTACCAAGATGTACTTTCCGCGCGAAATCATTCCGCTTTCTTATCTGGCCGCTGGATTGGTCGATTTCTTAATCGCATCGGTAATCCTTGGCGGATTGATCGCCCACTATCGAGTTGCTCTGACCTGGAATGCGCTTTATGGAATCCCCATACTGCTGACGCTCGCCGGCTTCTCCGCCGCAACCGGGCTGCTGTTCTCTGCCATTCACGTCCGCTTCCGCGATGTTGGTCTCGCCATGCCGTTCGTCCTGCAGATTTGGATGTTCGCAACTCCCGTTGTTTACTCATTGCAGTCGGTCCCAGCACGCTTCCGCAGCCTTTATTTGGTCGACCCGCCGGCAGGACTGATTGAGAATTTCCGGCGCGTAGTCATTTACGGCCAGCCTCCGGATGCTTCCATTCTCGCGCTTTCGGCGGGACTCACCCTGGCCAGCTTGTCCTTTGCCTACGGGTATTTCAAGACGGTGGAAGCGGCGATGGCCGACGTAATCTGAATTGCCATGATCGACTTGAAACTGGATCGCGTCAGCAAAAAGTACAAGATTCGACAGGGTGATAACTCACCTAAGCGATGGTACAACAGCGCTTTTCGGCAGCGATCAGCTGAGGTTTGGGCTCTGCGCGATGTCAGTTTCGAGGTGAAAGAAGGAGAAGCGCTCGGGATTGTCGGCCACAACGGCGCCGGCAAAACGACGATTCTCAAGATACTTTCCAGCATTACGTCTCCTACCGAAGGCGAGATCACGATCCGGGGCCGGCTGGCGGCGCTGATCGAAATCAGTTCTGGATTTCATCCCGAGTTGACCGGACGCGAAAACATTTATCTGCACGGCTCGATGTTGGGTATGCGCCGGGCTGAGATCGCTCGCAAGATGGATAGCATCGTCGAATTCTCAGGCGTGCAGAAATACATTGATGTGCCGCTGAAACGCTACTCCTCCGGAATGCACGTGCGCCTCGGGTTCTCCGTCGCGGCCCACCTTGATCCCGACATTGTGCTGCTGGACGAGGTCCTGGCTGTGGGCGACGTGGCTTTTCAGGCAAAGTGCCTCGATCGCATCGCCGAACTCAGAAAGAGCGGCCGCACCATTGTTTTCGTCTCCCACGATCTGGCCTCCGTTTACAGGATTTGCGATCGCGCACTCCTGCTCGACCGCGGCCAAGTGCTCATGGATGGGCCACCACGCAATGTCATCGATCACTACCAGAAGATGGCTTTTGCAGACCAGGGAACTTCTCTCACGGAGAGCGATCCGGCAAAGCCTGCGGAGTGCGTCAGCATATCGTTCCATGGCTCGGATTCCGGGCCTATTCGCACCGGTTATCCGATGATCGCGAGACTAGGTTATCGAGCTTCGGAATGCATTCAGGATGCAGTCGTGCGAATTTCGTTCTATTGGCCCAGTGGCTATCTTTGTGCTCAGCTCACCAACGAGTCATCGGGGCCGTCATTGACGCTGGAGCCGGGCGAAGGAATGATCGAGTTCGATTGTCCCGTGCTGCCAATTGTCCCCGGGCTTTACCGCGTGGATATTGGAATTGAGCGCAATGGAACCGACATCGATCTGAAGCCGCGATGTGCGGCCCTGCCCGTCGATGCTGGCCGACCCGCTGCCGGCGATTTTTACATCGAGAATCGATGGCGGCTTCAAGACGAGCGGCTACCGGTCAGTTAGACCTTTTCCGAATCCTCCGCAAAAAAATTCAGCGGCTTTCCTTCCGGAAGCCGCTGGCCAAAAAACGATCCTTGAAGCGGGACGATGAATAGCGTGAATTTCAGTAGTGCGGCAAAGCAGTACCGCTCAATGCTGCTTTGACTAGTGTGGCAGCATAGGCATTGTCGACAGAGACGGGAGTCGTGAAAGTCATTCCGTACCGCCAGCTCTGGGGTGCTTCCGCATGAATTCCGGAGAGAATGACCCAGCCATTTCCAGAATGGCCCTCCACTACCGCCGGTGCTCCATCCGGGTACCTGGCAACCACCGTGCCCCAACCGCTGAGTTGCGGCCCCTCCTGCCAGTACTGATCTAGTTTGCCATTAGATCCGGCAACCTCGACTGCTGCCGTGTTGATGCCTTTGAAGTGATCGGCGTAAAAATTAAACCAGACGCCGGAAGTCAGATTCAGCCCGTTGTAGATTGAATATCCGCCGAAAAATCCTCCCGCACAAATGCCCAAATAGCGGAGTCCACCATTGATCACGGCATTGTGAATATTGGCGGTAGCAGTGTGGGTCAAATACCTGCCGATCGTGATGGAATTCCCGCCGGGAACGATCAAGAGCTTGTGCGCGAGGAGTTGCTTCTCGGTCAGCGAGTTCATTTGGCTGGAAGTCGCGGTCGCGAACGGAAGGTTCAAGCCATTCAGAATCGCCTTCACCGCCGCAACGTCGCCCGAGGAAGTCCCGGTCCCAACGAACAACAGCACCTTGGGAACCGAATAAGTAGAAGTAGTTGCCATCGCGGTCGCCACTTCTGTTACAGATGGAGCGGACTTGTTTGATTGTGAAGCCGACCAGTTTGACGAACCACATCCGGTGCTTGCGATGAGCGCCAGTACTGTCGCGAAAGGAACCAGGTTTCGATACGCTGCCAAAAGACGAATCACATGAATAAATTGGGGGAAGAAAAAATGCACGAAGCCTCCTGAGTGCTTATTGCTACGAAACGGCGCTAACTCTCTCTGGGATTGAGGTTTCTGCTAGCGCTGGCGAGTTCAATTCTATGAACCTGATTCAGGAAAGGAAGGTCACAGAAGTACATTTCCGAGCATTTACGCTGTTCTGGTAGTCGGTCAGCGCTCAGCTGTCACAACCACACGCCCCATTCGGTCTTCACTTCTGCAAGCGCAATTTCGGGAAGGAAGCGAGACCGACACAAATGACGACAGCGTGGCAATTTCTCTCACAGGGCAAAACGCTCGTGCAGGAAGCGCTCGACCCAACTCGGGCAGAACGACGCACAGAGCTCCGCAAAAAAGTTCTCGCTCGCCCAAACTGGCTCCCCGAGAGCGTTTGGCCCTTTGAAAGCTTTGGGTTGGATCTAGAGAACTCGACCATCGCCGTGACCGATGTAGGACAAGGTCCCACGTTGTTGTTCGTCCACACCGGCTTCTGGTCGTTCATTTGGCGCGACGTCATCACCCGTCTTCAATCTGAGTTTCGCTGTATCTGCTTTGACGCACCGGGGACGGGCCGCAGCGAGCGATTGCCTGCGCGAGATATCACTCTGGAAAAAGCAGCGCGCACGCTGACAGGATTGATCGAGCAGCTCGATCTGCGAGATATCACGCTGGTTTTTCACGATCTCGGTGGCCCATCAGGCATTGCGGGGGCGGCTCGTGTAGCCGATCGGATTCGCGGTCTGTGCGCCGTTAATGCCTTCGCGTGGAAGCCTTCAGGCGCCCTATTTCGCGGCATGCTCGCAATAATGGGCAATTCGTTGATGCGTGAATTTGACACTCTTACGGGAATTCTTCCGCGCGTCACAGCCAGTTCGTTCGGCATCGGCAGGCACATGGACGAGGCTGGCCGAAAGGCTTTCCTCTCTGGCATCGGCCGACAAGGGACGAGATCATTCCATAGCTATCTGCGCGATGCCAGGAAATCAGAAAAGATCTACGTGGAATTGGAGCGCGCGCTTACCGGTCCATTTCGACACCTGCCGCTGACCACGATCTTCGGCGAACGAAACGACCCGCTTGGCTTCCAGCCGCAGTGGCGGCAGCTTTTTCCCGACGCTCACCAAATCATGATCGCCGGAGGAAATCACTTTCCCATGTGTGACGATCCGGATTTGGTGGCGTCGTCCATCCGCGAATTGCACCGCGATCGTGTTGCGCCGAGTCTGACCTAGGAGCGCCTACCGAAATTTGAGAGCTGGTTTTAAGACGACAAAAGGAATGGGCTATGACGACAACCGAAACTCTGCCGATCAGAAAAACCGACGTGAGCGCGCGGGACCCTCATCCAAGACGCCGCATCCCCGTACTCGATGCCACGATGAACTATGTCGACACGGGTCACGGGGATCCAATCGTATTTCTGCATGGCAATCCGACCTCCTCCTACATCTGGCGCAACATCATCCCGTATGTCAGTGAATACGGCCGCTGCCTGGCTCCTGATCTGGTAGGTATGGGCCAGTCGGGGAAGTCGCCATCGAACGCGTATAGGTTTGTTGATCATGCGCGGTATCTGGATGCCTGGTTTGACGCGTTGAACCTGACAAAGAATGTGACGCTGGTTGTGCATGACTGGGGATCCGCACTTGGATTTCACCGCGCAACACGCTTTCCCGAACAGATCAAAGCAATCGCCTACATGGAAGCGATCGCTATGCCGCGACGCTGGGACGATTTCGGCGAAGCAGGTGCGATCTTCAAGGCGCTGCGCTCCGAAAAAGGCGAACAAATGATTCTGGAAGAAAATTTCTTCGTAGAAGCGATCTTGCCTCGCAGCGTGTTTCGCAAGTTGAGCGATGAAGAAATGGCCGCATACCGGGCGCCGTTTCAGACCCGTGAATCGCGGCTACCCACGCTGGTCTGGCCGCGACAGATTCCAATCGAGGGCGAGCCAGCCGATGTTACATCAGTTGTTGAGCGTTACGGAGAGGCACTGTCTCGCAGTTCCGTACCTAAGCTGCTCATCGTTGGACAGCCCGGAGCTATTGTCAGGGGCCGAACCTTGGAATTTTGCCGAACCTGGCCGAATCAGACCGAAGTCACTGTGAAAGGTGTCCACTTCCTGCAGGAAGATTCGCCCGATGACATTGGCCGGGCCTTGCAGCAGTTCGTGAAATGCAGCCAATAAAGGAATGCTTATGAAGCTGCTTCAAATCAATTCCAGTGCGCGGCGCAACTCTGTATCACGGCTTTTGACAGACAAATTCGTCGAGACGTGGAAGCGCAAGAATGCCGATGGCGAGGTCATCGTTCGGGACTTGGCCACCATCCAGTTCCCAACAATCACCGAGGAATGGCAACGAGCTGCCGCCGAGACGGCTGAGAAACGAACCCAAGAGCAATGGGACGTTCTGTCGCTCTCGGAAGCGCTCACCGATGAACTCATTGAGGCACAGATCATTGTGATCGGCGCGCCGATGCACAACTACAGCATTTCGACGCCATTGAAGGCTTGGATCGATCAGATCGTGCGCCCAGGAAAAACCGTCCAGTACGGGCCGGGCGGAGCGAAAGGACTCCTCACCAGCAAGAAAGTATTCGTGCTGACCGCACGCGGCGGCACCTATGCGAATGGCACGCCACGAGAGGCTTATGACTACCAGGAGCCCTACCTGCGGACGATTTTCGGATTTCTCGGGTTGACGGAGATCACCTTCATCCACGCCGAGAATCAGGTTCGTCCGGACCAGGCGGAACCTTCGCGCGAATTAGCGCTCAGGCAGATTGAAAAAGCAGCGGCGAACGTTCAATTAGCTACAGCGCTGCACACGTAAAAGACGATTTTAGCGGCAAGTTTATTGCAAGTGTACAACCACTCACGATTCAGGAGATTGGCAATGCAGACTTTGGCATCGATCGATCTGGCGAACGCAAATGCTAAGTCGCAACAATTGCTGGAAAGCTTTCAGCAGCGCAGGGGACGAATTCCGAACATGGTCCGCGTGATGGCGCATTCTCCAGCCATTCTCCAGGCCTATCTGGATTTCAACCACGCCTTCGAGCAGACGCGAATGACGCCAAAGCTGCGGGCATTGATCGCCGTGTCTCTCGCGCAGTTGATGGGATGTGAGTACGTGCTGTCGATTGCGGCTGCGCTGGGCACGCGCGAGGGGATAACTGTCGAGGAGTTCGAAGCCGCCCGCAAAGGTGAGTCACAGGATCCAAAGATTGCAGCCGCCCTCGGCTTCGCGAGGCATGTCATTCAACAGCAGGGAAAAGCGTCGGCGGAGGAAACTAATCGGCTCCGCAAAGCAGGATACGACGAGGAAGAGATTGTCGAAATCATCGGCGCCATCGTGCTGATGGTCTTTCGCAATTATTTCAATTTGATCGTGCAAACGGAAGTCGACTATCCGCCGGTCAAGTTGGATAAGCCTTTGCAGAAGAGTGCGGCTTAAGTGCTGCGCACTGCAAAGTATTTTGTTTTAAGAGGAGTAATTATGAGAACTGCATCTCAAATCGGGCGTGCGCGGTCTCGCATAGGCACAGTCCTGGTGTCTTTGCTGGGCGTGGTCTTGATTGCGAGTGGCGCTGCGAAGTTTGCCGAGGTCCCCAAGGTCGTGGAGCAACTCGGTGCCATGGGGATCGTCAGTTGGCGGTTGTTTTTTGTTGCGGGACTGGAACTCATCAGCGCTCTGCTGTTCCTGGTGCCGTCGACGCGGTCTATTGGACTGCTCATTGTTTCAGCGTTTCTGGGAGGTGCAATTGCAACTCACCTGGAGCACGGACAGGCCATTGCTCAACCAGCTATCTTCCTGTCACTGCTTTGGCTGGGAGCATGGCTGCGCCATCCTGAAATCCTTTGGAGCTTCGCGCGTCGTGACGAAGCGCCCAGCGTTGCGTCTACTGCACGCAAGACGGCCGCTGCGTGATTGTGATGGATCGTGAATTGCGCGGCAGGATAGCTCTCGTCACCGGTGGTACCGACGGAGTTGGCAAAGAAATCGCCCGTGGATTGGCAAGACTAGGAATCAACGTAATCGTTGTCGGACGAGACGCTGCAAAAGGAGCGCGCACGATTGAGGAGATCCGAGTTGAAATCGGTGGCGCAGGCATTGAGTTCCTTAGCGCTGATCTGAGCCGGATGTCGGAAGCAGAGCGTCTCGCGAGCAGCCTCGCGGGCCGTCTCTCCAGCCTGCACTATTTAGTGCACAGTGCGGGCGTGGTTCGAGGCCATTACGAGTTGACGCCAGAAGGCATTGAATCGAATTTCGCGAACTATTTAAGCCGATTCGTGCTGACAAACCGCCTGCTTCCGCTGCTGGATGCCGGTGGCCGAAAGAGTCAAACATCACGAATTGTGCTCGTCAGTGGCGCCGCCACTAACGGCCCGATTCACTGGAATGACGTGAATCTGACGAAACGTTTCAATACTGTCCGGGCCGTTCGGCAGTTTTGCCAGGCGAACGATCTGTTCACGGTCGAGATGGCCGAGCGGCTGCGAGTTACGACGGAAGGGCGCGTCACGATCACTTCGCTCAAGCTAGGAGTGGTCAAGACCAATATCCGGCGGGAGTTTCCCGGTTGGATGAAGTTGTTGGTGCTTCTGGCATTCGATCCGCTACTAGGTCAAACGCCACAAGAAGCAGCTGCGCCAGCGTTGCAGTTACTGCTCAGCAAAGAGTTCGAGAGTTTAACGGGACGATTGTTCATGCAAGTCAGAAAGTTTAAAGAGCTGAGACTGCCGAAGTCGCTGTTGGATCAGGAGGCGAGGCGGAGATTCTGGGACTTAAGTGAAAGGCTAACCGGGTGGGCTGCTACCGCGAGCTCGACTTGCAGCGCGCGCATGAAGTAACCGAAGAGAAAGCGTTGTAGCAGTTGATTACCAGCAGTTTCAATTACACAGGTATCGATCAAAAAGTGAGGAAAAAACAGATGAGCTCCTTAAGTCACAGCTACTCGGTAAGCACGAGGACTTCCAAGAGTCCCGTGGCGAATGCTGTCTTCCGCCGCGCTCCGTTGGTCATGATCGCGGTCATCTTTACGCTTATCAGTCTGCGCTATCTTTCGAACACAGTGGCTGCCGCAGCGGCGGTGGGAATCGGATTCGCATCGCCCGAAGGCATCACGGTGGCGCGCGTCGGGTTTGCGGCTTTTCCTTTAGCATTTGCAATTCTCGCTTTTGTCGCTCTGATCTCCGATCGGTGGCGCCTGGCGGGGATCTATATGGTGCTGACCGTGGATTGCGTAGTGCTCGCAGTGAGAGTCTTCAGCATGCTGCTGGAGCATTCCATGAGCAGCGCGCGATTGCTGGTGCCTGAAGCGGTGCTGCTCCTTCTTTCTCTCATCGCTGTACGGTTGGAGTCCGCCAGGATGCAAGCCAGGTGATCGCGCCAGATAGTGGCTCTGCTATACAAATGGCGAGCGAAACATAAGCTGAAACTTCGCATCCGCGAAGGCATCTTATGAGAAGCCATGCGGGACAATCGCGGATCGGACGCAACGACGAAGCCGGCTCCTGTTGACGGAGTAGTGGCCCTTCCCCGAGCGCCCGTGGGTGAGCAGGAGCCGGCCGGGGTGTTCGATCTGCATCGTCAGCGACTGTTCTCGATTGCTTATCGCATGCTCGGCAGCGCGGCCGATGCGGAAGACATTTTGCAGGAAGCTTTCATTCGCTGGCTGCAAAGTTCGCGCAGCGAGATCGTTTCCCCTGAGGCGTTCCTGGTAACCATCGTCAGTCGTCTTTGCATTAATCATTTGCAATCCGCACGCATCAAGCGCGAGCAGTATTTCGGAGAGTGGCTGCCCGAGCCGATCCTGACCGGCCCATTTGGAGACCCGAGCGCGACGACCGAAATGGACGAATCTCTCTCGATAGCGTTTCTTACCCTGTTGGAACGCTTGACTCCGGTCGAGCGCGCCGTGTTCTTGCTTCGCGAAGTCTTCGATTATGAATATGCTGAGGTCGCACGCATCGTGGAGCAGAGCGAGCCCAACTGCCGCCAGATTCTTAGCCGAGCACGACAGCATCTCAAGGACAGTCGCCCGCGTTTCGACGCTTCCCCACGGCATCGCGAAGAACTGCTGCAGAAGTTTCTTCAGGCAAGCTCGGCGGGAGATATGGATGAACTTCTATCGCTCTTCGCTAACGACATCGTTCTCTACGCTGATGGAGGCGGGAAAGCGACTGCGGTTCCAAACCCGATTTACGGCGCCGCGAATGTGTGCCGATTCTTGTCTGGCGCCAGGAAGAAATTCCTTCCGGCGGAACTGGTCCGGCAGGTGGCGAATGTCAACGGACAGCCGGGAGTCGTTACCTATCTCCACGGCCGTCCATACAGCGTTCTGACTTTGGAAGTCGAAGGCGGCCGCATTCGCAACATCTACATTGTGAGCAATCCCGACAAGCTGGGCAGGCTGCCGGAACTGCCAGGAGCACCCTGCTGAGCAGGATCCTTCGCGGGCGCGTTCTTCGAATGGATCGGTTTTGCCTCCTACTATGGCAGCAACCCTAGTCTGCCGCCATCTCTTGCACTTCTCGCTCGAAAACCGGTATCGGAGCCTGCTCGCTCGCCGGTGATTGGCCTCGCAACTGCGCTTCCAGAGCGGCCAGCTGCGCCTCAATGTCTTCCGCCGCCTTCCGTTTGCGGATGACTTCCTCGCGATAACGGCGCAGGAAGTAGTCAATCGTTTCGACGCGAATCTTGATCGATCCTGAGGGTTTGTTTTCGTCGAGATCTTTGAAGCAGAAATAGGGCGTGCCCGACTGCTCAATGATCCCCTCGATCACGCCATAAATCGGCGCGTCGTGGCCACACTTGAAGCTGGAGATCTCGAGCGCCACCAGATTCGGGTGTCGCGCCGTGAACTTTGCGGCCCAGACTTTGTGATTCGTGCTGCAGGAATACGAATTCTTCCATGCATCGGTGATGTCAAGCGGACTGCTGACTACGCCGGCGCGAACCTCCTCGCCGAACAGCCGCTCCAGCAAGTCCTCGTCGAGCGGAAGCGTGTTCTGCGAAAAGATGGGGTAGCCAAGTTTCTGGAATTCGTCGAGGATTTCATGATTCAGGCCGGGATCATGGTGATACGGCCGGCCGAGCATGACAATGCCGATCCGGTCTTCGCGTTCCAGTTGATCGAGCACCTGCCGCGCGCGCTTGCGGATGTTGGTTTCATACGCTTTCAGCGCCGTGAATCCGGACTCGACCGCGCGGTCGTTCTCTTCTTCCGACAAACCCATGAGCGGCTGCAACGATTGCAGCATTTGGAACGCAAAAAGCTTGCGGTCGGCAAAATTCAGAACTGGGTCGATGTACTTCACGTTGTGCTCGGCGAAAACATCATTCTCTTTGGTGAAAGCCGCTTTGACCGTCTCGGGCGTGGCAGTCACGGTCGGGCAGGCGTTCGCGCCGACAATCTTCACCAATGGTGAGTGCAGCACGTCGTACATGGGAAAGAAGATCGCATCAAGCGGCTTCTTGCGATGTTTCTCCTGGATCAGGTTGTAAACGTGCGAAATGCCAATCTTCGCCGGGAAACAGGGATCGATCGCGCCGCGACTCGCGCCCGCTCGATATAGCTCGGAGCTGGTGTAGTCCGAGTAGATGATGTTTTCCGGCGCAACGCCGAGACTCTCGAAGTACGCGTTGAAAAGCGGCGCATACGTATAGATGTTCAACACGCGGGGAATGCCGATGCGCAGTTTGGCGCGATTCTCCATGAGCGCACGCCGTTCTTTGTCGCCTTTCTTCCAGCCCATCCAGCTTTTTGTCGGCAGAGAATCGGCCACACTCTTGGCATTCGTCGGACGAAAAACTTCTTTCGAAGCAAAGTCCACAAAATTGGGATGCTGCGCGCGAATCGAATCGAGGCCGGCCTTGATCTCCTTCATGTCGTTGAGATCCTCGACCGTTCCCTTTTCGCAGGTGGCAATGATCAAGCGCTGCTCGCCGTGCATGAGGGGAACTTTCGTGACCTTCTGAATCGGGATGAAGCTCTTGTCGTCTTTCGGCTGCGTACGAATGTCGATGAATGTGCGCAGGCAGTCGTTCTTGCAGAAATGGCAGCGCGTCTCTTCGTTGCGCGTTGTGCGGTACTCGATCTTGCGCACCGCATCGAGGCCGACGAAAGTGGTCAGTTGTCCATTGCGCCACAAGCGCAGAGACTCCTGCGCCGCGCCGATCGCGCCCGACTCCCCGCAATGCTCGTGCACGATGATTTCCGGAGTCTTGCCGGTCGCACGGAAGCTGTTGCGGATGAAATCGACCTCGGCCTTCACTACTGCCAGATTATTTTGCGTGCCACCCTGCAGCACGAAACGTGATCCCAGCGCGGCCAGGTTGGGAATGCTGGCAACGTAGAGGAAGACGTTCTTCGGCAGTACAGCCGCCAAGCCGGCCAGAATTTCTTCAGCGCGCCATCCTTGCCGCTGGAAGTTGACGATGTCCGATTGCATGAACACGGCGCATCCGTAGCCGAAAACCGGCATCGCTTGCGCCGAGAAAGCAAGATCGGCGTACTGATTCACACTCAAGCCAAAGCCTTCCGCCGTGGACTGCAGGAAATATCCGTTTCCTGCCGAGCATTGCGTGTTCAGTTTGAAATCCTTCACGCGGCCCTGGTGCAGAATGATGATTTTGATGTCCTGCCCGCCCACGTCAACGATCACATGCGGATCTTCGTAGAACTTCAGCGCCGATTCGGTGTGAGCAACGGTCTCGACCAGTGCGACATCCGCCTTCAAAACATCTTTCAGGATGTCCTTCGCGTAGCCGGTCGTCGCCACTCCGAGCACTTCCAGTTTGGCATTTTGCGCCTCGACCTGGCCGCGCAGGTTTTCGAACATCTCAATCGTGTCTTGAATCGGATTGCCATTCGAGAGTTGGTACGACTTACAGAGGATGTCGCCGTTCTCGCTGAGGAGCACGGCCTTCGTGGAAGTCGAGCCGCCGTCGATACCGATGAACCCTGCGACCGTGCTATTTTTCTGAAAAAGAGCGGGGGTGAACTTTTTGGGTTTGTAGACCTCTTTGAACGTATCGAGTTCGGTCGGATCGGCGACCAGCCCCTTGCCGCCGGATTTCGCCTTCTCTTCCTGGCGACCAAAATCGATGTAATGGATCAGCTGGTCGGAGCCGCGATAGCAGCCGACGCAATCGTCCTCCGCGCGACCAAATTCCACCGCACCCAGAGCGGCAAAATACTGCGCGTTTTGCGGAACTTTGATCAGATCTTCGGGCTTGGCGCCGTCAGGAATCTGGACTTTGCGCTCCTGCCACATGCGCGGAATGTTGGCCTGCCACGCCTCTCGCATACCTTTGATGAAGCTGTTCGGTCCGCCGAGGAGCAGCACGTGCGGGCGCAGCGTATGTCCCCTTGTGAGGACGCTGAGGTTCTGCAGCACGATAGCTTCAAACAAGGACGCCATCAGTTCGTCGGGAGGTGTACCGACTTTCTGCAGACCATTGATATCGGTCTCGGCGAACACGCCGCATTTCCCGGCCACTTTGTGCAGCTTGATCCCGTGATATTTCTGCAGTGCCAATTCCTCAACAGGGATCTTCAGCTTCGCGTTGATCTTGTCGATCACGGCGCCCGTGCCGCCGGCGCACTTGTCATTCATCGACGGAATTTTCTTTTTGCGGCCGGTCTCCTCGTCGTCTTTGAAGACGATGATTTTTGCGTCCTGCCCACCGAGCTCGATCACCGAATAAACTTCGGGATGAAGCTTCTCCACTGCCAGCGAAACCGCCGTGACTTCCTGAACGAACTTCGCACCGATCTGATCGGCAATGCCGCCGCCACCCGACCCGGTCAGGAACATGCGCGTGTTGTGACGATTAATGCCGACCTCAGCCTCCATGCGCTTCAGGAATTCCAGCGTCTTCTCCGGCTGTTTGGTTTCATGGCGTTGGTAGTCCTGCCACAACACTTTGTCGCTCGCGGCGTCCACGACAACGGCCTTGACAGTGGTTGAGCCCACATCGAGCCCGACCAAATATTCGGTGTGATGGTCGTGGGGCTTCTGCAAAGCTGGCGCAGGTACCGGAGGCACTTCCAGCGGAGCGATTTGGATCAGCTGTGGTCCTGAATGATCGTGCATTATTCCTCACTTATGAAGAAACCAAAAACAAAGTCTTCACCGCCGAGGACGCAGAGAGCGCCGAGAAATATGGATTCCGAAATCTCGGCGACCTCGGCGTGCTCGGCGGTGAACTTAACTAATCTCCCGACATCGCCGGGGCGGTCTCGGCCGTCCGCACGCGCGAACGCTTGCAGAAATGCGTGTCCCTGTCGATGCGATCACTTACATGCAGGATGAACTGGGCTGCCGTGCCCGCCACTCCTTCGCGATGCGGCACCTGGTAGAACGGCCGCTTCAGTTCCGGATGCTCCTCGATGTACTCGCGAATTTCGGCCATGCTCTTCCCGGTCGACTTCAAGCATTGCTCAAATTCCGCCTTGGCCTTGACCTTCGCCTCGCCCAGCGCCATCTGCACGCGGCTGTGGGCGTTGACTTCGCCTTCGCCTGAAGTCTCGATGGGCAGGAAGATCATGTCCTTGAATTTGTTGATGACCGCCGATTGCACGCCGTCCGACTGCGATGATGGCATGCAGCCGAATGGCTTCAGCGCCAGCACCATGTGGCAGAGCTTGTGCACCGTGTAATAAACGTTCTTGCCGACCTCGAGGTGTCCCTCACCGCCGCGCGCAAACTGGTTATAGAACGGATTCGCCAGGTCTGCCAGTTCCTTCTGCGGTGCCAGATGGTGCGTAATGCCGCCCATTTGTTTTGCCGTGCGATGATAGAAGTAATTCCACATCTTCTGACCAACGCCAATGCCCCACAGCTTCTTGCGCAACCCGATATAGTTCGCAAACTGCTTCTTCGCCTCGTGCCACTTCGGATTGTGATGCGGACGGTTCACCGGCCACTTTGCAATCGCATGCGCCTTGGCCTGATACATCAGGTACGCGACCCAAGTTGCGATCGGCTCGACCAGGACTTGCGCGCCTTCCCGCTCCAGGAACTCAAACATGTGAAAATTGCCGTCGCCTTCGGTGAGCTGGGCCCAGAATTCGCCCGTGATCTTCACCAACGGTTTCACGCGAGTCCGGTCAATTTCGATCGAATCCATCTTTTCGCGCGCGGTCTTGAGCGCATTCAGATAGTCCTTGCCCCACATGTGCTCATGCCATTTACCGAAGACGTTTAGCGTGTTGCGCAGGACTTTATTGCTTTTGACCTTGGGCTTGAGCCAGTTCGGCGCGCTCTGCTCGATCTCAAAGGACTTTCGATTCTTCAGGTCCTCACAAAGCCCGTCAACCATCTCGCGGAAGACGCGGTCGGTTTCCCCTGCATTCACTTCATACGGACGAATCTGGTAGATCAAATCGTTGATCACGTCGCCCAGATGCATGGCGTTCAACATGCCAAATCCGAAGTCGATGGTGAACTTGAGGCCGGGCTCTCCTGAGGCGGCTTTAATGCCATCGCTGTCTTTGAACAAGAGCACGCGGAAGCCGTCGAACCCGGCGTTCTTCAGTGCGAAGCGGTATTCGGCCTCATACATGCCAAAGCGGCACGGCCCGCACGATCCGGCAGTAAAGAAGACATAGTTATCCAGAATCTGCTGGCGCGACACGCCTTCCTTCTCCAGGAATTGCAGGTACTGCACCAAATTGCCCACCGTGAAATACGTCGGATTGCACTGGCCGTTATTGCCAAACTCTTTGCCCGTCTGGAACGCGGCGACATTGGGCACCGGCAGCTTTTCGCAGCGGTAGCCGCAGCCCTGAAAAACAGCGCGAATCAAGTCTTCGTGCTTCCACGTGAATCCGCCGAACAGAATGGTCGTGTGAGCCCGCTGTTCCGCCGTGAATGCCCGCTCTACCGGACGATGAAAATGCGCGGCCTGCTCGAGCCCCGCAAGCCTGCGCAGGCGCATGCGTTCGGCTTCCAGCCGCTGTTTGATCTCCGAGTCGTTTTCAATCTGAACAAGATTCGTCGCCATGTCTTCCTCCGGCGGTGTGCTGAATTTTGCAACTGTTTCTAAAGGAGATGAGTTCGGATCGGACAGGGATTGTGTGGTGGCTCGGATGGCACAGGAAATCGGGCAAGCAGGGACGAGAATCCCTCCCGGTCACTTCAGAACTTCTAAAAACCTGCATCCGAACTCCACGAACTTGGCTTAGGAGGTTCGAGGTCTTACACCGGCGGAACTGCAGATCGGAGTTCCGTAGGCGCCGGATTTTGCTGGAGCAACGGTTTCTCAGATGCCGAGAGACGAAGACACCGTTGCTCGATTTCCCCAGTTCAATGAACGATGTAGCGAATTGCTTATCAAGCTTTGTAACAAAATCGATGCTGGAATTCAAGGGGCGGCCACCACCGTCGACACAAGGCCATTCCCGAATAGGATACAGATCAGGCACTTGGCTCTCAGCGCAAGTCAGTACAGTTTTCAAACTGTACTAGCCAGATGGGTTGACCAAGGACTCAACTTGCTAGATCTGCTCTGAAGGCCAGCCTATCGGGCGCTCGCCAGCCTTTTTGCTGGGAAGCGCTCGTCCAGCGCCAAATTCAGCTCCAGCACGTTGACTCGCGGCTCTCCCAGAAAACCCCACTGCCGGCCCTCGGTGTACCTTGCGACCAACGGACGCAGTTCGTTCGCCGTAGTTCCACGCTCTCTCGCAACCCGAGGGAGCTGGAACTCGGCGGCGGCTGGTGTGATATGCGGATCAAGGCCAGACCCAGAGCCTGTGACCAAGTCGATAGGAACCTGCGCGCCGGGGTTATTCGCCTGAGCGGCGGCAACATCACCCTTCACCCGATCGACCAATTTCTGGTTCGTGGGTCCCAACTGTGAGCCATTGGAGTTTGCTGCGTCGTATCCATTGCCGGCGAAGGAAGGCCGGGAGTGGAAATAGGCCGCTCCGGTAAATCCCTGGCCGATCAGCCTCGAGCCAACAATCTTCCCGTCTTGCTGAATGAGTTCGCCGTTCGCCTGGCGCGGGAAGATGAGCTGCGCGAGTCCGGTTATGACCAGGGGATAGACGATCCCGAGCAGGATCGTTGTCGCTATGGTCATCAAAATCGCAGTGATCAGATTCTTTTTCATTGCAAATCCTTCTATGCAAGCCCCACATGCGTGATCAGGATGTCGATGAACTTGATCCCGATGAAAGGCACGATGATCCCGCCCACACCGTAGATCCATAGGTTGTTGCGGAGCAATGTGGCTGCGGCCATCGGACGGTACTTCACGCCGCGCAGCGCCAGCGGAATCAGCGCAATGATGATCAGCGCATTGAAAATCACTGCGGAGAGAATGGCCGACTCCGGCGTCTGCAGGTGCATGATGTTAAGCGCGTTCAGCACGGCGAATTTTCCTGCGAACATGGCGGGAATGATCGCGAAATACTTGGCCACGTCGTTCGCGATCGAAAACGTGGTCAGCGCGCCGCGCGTCATCAAAAGCTGCTTGCCAATTTCGACGACTTCGATCAGCTTCGTGGGATTGGAGTCGAGATCCACCATGTTTCCGGCCTCCTTCGCAGCTTGGGTCCCTGTGTTCATGGCGACTCCAACGTCGGCCTGTGCCAGCGCCGGGGCGTCGTTCGTGCCGTCTCCGGTCATGGCGACCAGCTTGCCTTCCGCCTGCTCCTTGCGAATCAGGTCCATCTTGTCCTTCGGAGTGGCCTGGGCAAGGAAGTCATCTACTCCGGCCTCCCGCGCGATCGCCGCCGCCGTCAACGGATTGTCACCCGTGATCATCACGGTACGGATGCCGATCGCCCGCAGCTGATTGAAGCGGTCGCGCATGCCGCCTTTGACGATATCTTTCAGGTGAATCACGCCCAGAGCCCGGTGCTGATCGGCCACGACCAGCGGTGTGCCGCCCGAACGTGCGATCTCCTCGCCGACCGTCTTTACTTCTGGGCTCATCTGTTTGCCTTCGGACTCGAGATAGCGCGCCACTGCATCCATGGCGCCTTTGCGAATGCGGCGACCATCGAGGTCTACGCCAGACATGCGGGTTTGTGCAGTGAACGGAATGAAGCTGGCGTTGTGGTCGGCGAGTTCACGTCCGCGCAGGCCATACTTTTCTTTTGCGAAAACAACGACAGAGCGTCCCTCGGGGGTCTCGTCAGCAAAAGAAGAAAGCTGTGCAGCATCGGCCATTTCCGCGTCCGTGACGCCTGGCGCAGGAATAAACGCGGTGGCCTGCCGATTGCCAAGGGTGATCGTGCCGGTCTTGTCGAGGAGCAGCGTGTTCACGTCACCCGCCGCTTCGACGGCCCGGCCAGACATGGCCAGCACATTGTGCTGGATCAGCCGGTCCATTCCCGCAATGCCGATGGCCGACAGCAATCCGCCAATCGTCGTGGGAATCAGGCAAACCAGCAGCGAAACCAGCACAAACACGGTCTGCGGAGAGCCGGAATAGATGGCGAACGGCTGCAGCGTGACAACCGCCAGCAGGAAGATGATGGTCAATCCCGCCAGCAGAATGTTGAGGGCGATTTCATTCGGAGTCTTTTGCCGCTCTGCGCCTTCAACCAACGCGATCATGCGGTCAAGAAATGTCTCGCCGGGATTCGAAGTGATGCGAACTTTGATCCAATCCGAAAGAACGCGCGTGCCGCCCGTGACCGCAGACCGATCTCCGCCAGCCTCACGGATAACTGGCGCCGATTCGCCCGTGATTGCCGACTCGTCCACCGAAGCGACGCCCTCCACAATCTCTCCATCGGAAGGAATAAATTCGCCGGACGATACCATCACCAGATCCTCGGCGCGCAGTTTCGAACTCGGCACCTTCTCTACATCGCCGCCCTGCAGAAGCCGGTTCGCCACGGTTTCAGATCGTGCCTTGCGCAGCGTGTCGGCCTGCGCCTTTCCGCGGCCTTCTGCCATGGCCTCAGCAAAGTTGGCGAACAGCACCGTGAACCAGAGCCAGAGGGTGATCTGCAGGTTGAACTTGAACGCTGCGCCGCCTTTGAACAGCAGCGCCGTAGTAATCACGCTGCCAATCTCGACCACAAACATGACCGGATTACCCATCATCTTGCGCGGATTCAGCTTGAGGAGCGCGTCGAGAATGGCGCGCCGCACAATCTTCCATTCCCAAACCGCCTTCTTTTTGCGCCTCGCGGAAGAGCTTCCCACGTTGACCGGCGGTGCCTGCGGAATCGTGGGTGTTTCAGTCATTGCCATAGAGAGTCCTCTAGAACGTCTGGCCCGTGACCATGAGCAAATGCTCAAGAATCGGGCCCAGACTTAACGCTGGGAAAAATGTCAATGCACCCACGATCAGGATCACGCCGATCAGCAGAATCGTGAACAGAGGCGTGGTCACTGGAAACGTACCCACTGACGGCGGGACATACTTTTTCTGTGCCAAATTTCCAGCAATCGCGAGCATGGGGATGATCATGAAAAATCGTCCCAGCAGCATGTCGACTGCGATCGTGGTGTCGTACCACGGCGTATTCACGGTCAACCCGGCGAATGCGGACCCGTTGTTCCCCGCGCCTGACACGAATGCATACAGCATCTGGCTTAGACCATGCGGGCCCGGATTGCTGATGCCAGCAGTTCCAAAATCTTTCACGGAAGATATCCCGGTGAAGACAAGAATGACGAGCGGGAACACCAGCACCACCAACATCGCCATCTTTACGTCATAGGCTTCGATCTTTTTGCCGAGATACTCCGGTGTGCGGCCCACCATCAATCCAGCAATGAAGACGGCCAGCACGATGTAAATCAACATCCCGTACATGCCCGCGCCGACGCCGCCGAAGATGATTTCGCTTAACATGATGTTCACCAGCGGAATCATCCCGCCCAGCGGGGTGAAGGAGTCGTGCCAGCCATTGATCGCACCGCAGCTGGCATCGGTGGTCACAGTGGCGAACAGAGCGCTGTTGGCGATGCCAAACCGGACTTCCTTGCCTTCCATGTTTCCGCCCGATTGCAAAGCGGTCACACGCTGATCGGTCCCTGCGAGCAGGGGATTGCCGCGCGCCTCCGCCCAATACGCGACCGTGACTCCAGCCAGGAAGAGAATCGCCATCGCTGCCCAGACCGCCCAGCCGTGGCGCTGCGAGCCGGTCATTCGTCCGAGCGTGTAGGTCAGCCCCGCCGATACCGCAAAGATTGCAAACAGCTCAACCAGATTGGAAAGCGGCGTCGGGTTCTCAAACGGATGCGCGCTGTTCGCATTGAAGAATCCGCCTCCGTTGGTTCCCCATTCCTTGATAATTTCCTGCGAGGCTACCGGGCCTTGCGCGATGGTCTGCTCAGTCACGGTATCCATCACGGGCTTGCCTTGCGCGTCGACCACCGGCTTGCCGTCTGGCCCGACCCGCTGCACCTGCGTTGGTTCAACCAGTTTTGCCGTCTCATAGGGCCTCAGGTTCTGAACCACACCCTGGGAAACCAGAACCAGCGCTCCGACGACGCAGAACGGCAACAACACCCACAAAGTGCTGCGAACCATGTCGACCCAGAAGTTGCCAATGGTCTCCATTTGCCGCCGTGCGATCCCGCGAATAAAAGCAATCGCCAGCGCAATGCCTGTGGCTGCAGAAATAAAGTTGTGATATGCGAGGCCGGCCATCTGGGTGAAATAGCTCATCGTCGTCTCACCCGAGTAAGCCTGCCAGTTCGTGTTGGTGGTAAATGACGCGGCCGTATTGAATGCCACGTGCGTCGGCGTTACGGCCCCGAACTTTTGCGGATTGAACGGGAAATACTGCTGCATGCGCTGCATCAGATACAGCATCAGCATCGATACCGCGCTGAACAGCAGCAAGGAGATTGCGTATTCCGTCCAGCGCATCTCGTGGTTTTCGTCCACGCCGGTCACGCGATACAGCAGGCGCTCAACCGGACGCAAGACGGGATCCATGAACGTCTTCTCGCGGTTGAAGACCTGCGACATGAAGACGCCCATTGGCTTGGTCACGAGAAATATCAGCACAAGGAAAAACAGAATTTGAAACCAACCATTGATCGTCATCTCAGAACTTCTCCGGACGCAGCAGGGCGTAGATCAGATACGCCATGGTCAGCGCGCTCACTGCCAGCATAACTATTGATTCCGCGCTCATAACTTCTCCTCACTTCACTCGCCCACAAAAATGCACGTAAGCGATCGACACCGCGAAGAACGCGATGGTAACGACGATCCAAAGGATGTCTTGCATAACGAATCTCCAAAAACTGACGTGGCCCGGCAAGCCGTCAGAACTTCACCAGGATCGACATCGAAGCGCGATCTTCGGTGTGGCGCAG
The DNA here is from genome assembly GCA_035710725.1 of Candidatus Sulfotelmatobacter sp. GTDB lineage: Bacteria > Acidobacteriota > Terriglobia > Terriglobales > Acidobacteriaceae > Sulfotelmatobacter. The sequence continues at coordinate 75,648 of DASTCY010000023.1, forward strand.
GTCTGGCGTGAACCCAGGCAGAACAGATCCCGGCGCTCCAACGTTGCCGGCCGTCGTCGGAGTTACCCCGCCAGGCCCGCTGAAATATGGGACATTGGCATGGCGGTGGTTGAGTTCCCAGCGGAATGTGATGTACTGGCTGGGCATGTAGTCGTAGGTCGCCGACATATCCCAAGCCTTGAAGGGATCTCCCGGATTCTCGGTAAAGTACGGCGTACCCGAAGTCGCCGTCGCGCCGTTGATCGGAGGCAGCAACACCAGATAGCGCCCCGGATTATTGATCTCACCGCCGCCCAGCGTCACCGCATAGCGATCCTTCTTGAACCACCATCGGTTGTAGATCATGTAACCCAGAAAGCTTTGCTTCAATGCTGCGATCTGGCCTTGGCCATTGCGGCGATTACCGGTGCAATTCACGCCTCCACCGCTTTCGCAGCCGATGTCGCCCGTGAACGTGAATGCCATTTTGTCCAGAAACTTCTCCGGACGGTCGTAGTACTTCACCTCGATGCTGTCGTCGCTGTGGTATCGAGTGCGATTCGGAATGCCGAGCGCGTCTGCACCGACGCCGTAGTTATTGGAAATGATCGACACCGACCCATTGGGCCGATACAGAATTTGGCCACCCAGGCCTAGCCGCCCGTTCGATCGCGCGTAGGACTGCCAGCCGTTGATGATCCATGGCTCGATCTTTAACTTCTCTGTAGGAAACACCTGAATTCGCAAGCCCGTGAAGAACCAAGGAGTATTCGACGAAACATAGGACGGCTGATACGCCCAGTTATCGAAGTTGTAGTAACTGAACAGGCCGATGTATGACATGAAGATGCCGGCATCGACGTTGATCCCGTGCAGGGCATCGAAGTGATATCCGCCGTAGGCTTCCGACAGGTATCGATACGCGTCGGCCAAGTTCCACTGTCCGCGCGAATAACTGGCATCGTTACGGGGCGTGGTTTCCGAATACATGCCGAACTGCGTCATCAGGCGTGCGCGCACATTGTTGAAGTGAAAATCGCCACCCACACCGAGTTGGGTGATGCCAACTTCGTTGGCACGAAAGGCCTCGGTCGATCCGCCGATCGTATCGTCTTTGGGATGATTGAAGTCGTAGTTGTAGACAACGTCGGCTCGAATCTCCGGAGTGAAGAATTTGGTATCGAAGGCAGCTTCTTTGGTGCGCGGATTGCCGTTGAGCCACGTCCAGTCGGCAAACGCGAACGGCTCAGCCTTGGCAGGCTTGCTCTCTTGGGGAGGGCTGACCGCAGGCGAGCCGGCAAGGGCTGTCGCCGCGGCAGGATAGGTTTCGTTGCTGGTGAAATTTGAAGGTGCCGCCATCATCCCGCGATCTGCATTTCGCGCAGCCTCAACCCTGGAATCTGCAGTTTCGACGCGGGGCTCTGGACGGCTTGGCGCCTCGCGCTTCTGTCCTTCAACTTCTCCGCGCAGACGCTCTACCTCTGCCCGCAACGCTTTGACTTCCTCGAGTAGTTCCTGTTGCACGCTGGCATTGCTGGCGCCAACTGCGGAACTTCCCGCCTCCGCCCCGGCGGTTTGAGCTATCACTGCGGTTGGGATGAGGACTAGAAATGTGCAGGAAACTACTAAGCTAGCGACTAACTTTTTGAACCCGAACATTCTTTCTCCAGTTGTTCGCGGTGTTTCGGGCGCGGAAGTACGCTTTTCGCTCCTGCCACCACTACAGAACGAGTAAAGGTCCCGCGACCACTTGTGGTGTCGGTCCGGATCATTCCGGCCTTGGCCTTGCGATCGCCGGTGCGACCCAGTACCAGATCGACGGCGCGGGTGCGCGAAGCAGTCCAACCAGGACCCAAATCATGAATGCAGTCCCCATCATCACAATGGCTACTAAGACGTACGTAGCCCACATGCCTTCGCTCCCCACGCGCTCATTTTTCGCGCGAACATTTCAGTCTCACGTTCGAAACGTAAGAATGGTTTAAAGTTTTTCTAAAGATTTCGTAAGGATAGTTCGTTACGGCGCCTACAACGGATCGGTGAAGCGATCAGCAGCCCCACTCCGCCTCGCCCGGCTTGGCGTAATACTGCCGCGATTCGGCCTGTTCATTGCCAGAGTATCGAAGTTCTAGCAGCGCCAGGCGTGCCGCTGCGACCAGACGATTTTTTTCGGGGGCGGGAACGTGGTTCCACGAATCCTTCTTTTCGCTGCGCTTGCCCAGATCCGTAGTCAAAGCCTCGTGATAGTTGTGAAAAAGTTCAGCCAATCTCTCCGGTGCCACTTCGCCGATCCACATGACTCGTGCCCTCCTCGACTCGTCGCATTTCTTTCCACCACTGACCATTGGATACTGAAGGGCAAAAAGTCTGAATAAATAGTCCATAAAATGTTCGTAAGTGGGAGCGTACGTTGAACCGCCGACACTGCGGTCAAGCACGTGCCTTGCAGCAACTCACTGCTTTGCGGCAACGCACGAGGCTCGCGGCTATAGACGTGGAAGAGCGGCCCTTTAGGGCCGCGTTGGCCGCAACCCTGATCAACGGCTTTAGCCGCTGTGGTTCTGAGAAGAACGCCCGCTGGGCTGCCTACGATTCGCTGGGCTGAAACCTATATCCCACCCATGGCTCGGTCAAAATGTAGCGCGGCGCAGTCGCATCCGATTCGATTTTCTTTCTCAATTGCCCAACGAAGACGCGTAGATACTCCGGCTGCTCGGTTGAGTTTGGCCCCCACACCGCGGCCAGCAATGCTCTATGAGTGACCACTTTGCCCGGGTGCTGCGCCAGATAGACGAGAAGTTCGAACTCCTTAGGCGTGAGCCGGACTTCTTTCCCCCGAATCGCGACTGTGTGCGACCCAATATCGATGCGGAAATCTCCTTCTTCGATGATTTTGGGCGCCTCCGGCGCTTCTGCTGGAACTCGTCGCAAGTTGGCGCGGACTCGTGCCAGAAGTTCGTTCATCCCGAAAGGCTTGGTAACGTAGTCATCCGCTCCCGCATCGAGCGCCCGGACCTTCGTCCTCTCCTCGCCGCGCACCGAGAGCACGATGATTGGCATCTTCGACTTTTCCCGCACGCGTTGGCAGAGCTCAAGACCATCCATGTTGGGCATGCTGAGGTCGGTAATGATGAGGTCCGGCGTCCAGTCCTTCATGATCTCGAGCGCGGTCTCGCCGTCATTGGCCACTCGTAGATCGTAGCCTTGGGCGGAGAGCGTCGTGCGCAACACGCGCGTGATCTGCGGTTCGTCATCGACCACCAGAATGTGCTGATGATCTCTCATGGACTTACTTTGGCTCTTGCGTCACGATATGCACGTCAACCGGCGGAGCTTTGCGCAGGAAACGGTGAATCGCCGAGAGATAGAGATGCTTGCGCCAACCTTTGGTCGCCGAGCGGCCGAAAACCACTTGTGTAATGTGCTTCTCGCGAACAAATTCCGCCACCCGTTCCGCCACACTGCCGCCTTCCAGCCGCACCACCGTCGCTCCCAGATTTTCAGCAAATCGAATGTTCTCGCTCAGCGTGCGGCGGTCTTCATCATCCGTATCAGCGCCAATATCGACGTAAACCACGTAGAAGTCGGCATCTATGGCTCGCGCCATTCGCGCCCCGCGCGCAACCAAATACTGCGCCGCCGGATTCGAGCTGATGCCCACGGCAATCTTCTCGCGCACACCCAGATTGCGCTCCAGGTGCTCCTTCTCCATGTAGGACTCAAGCGTCTTGTCGACGACCTGTGCCACCTGCCGCAAGGCGAGTTCGCGCAGCGCGATCAGATTTGCGGGACGAAAAAAATTTGCCAAAGCCCGTTCCGCACGGTCGAGCGGATAAATGTCACCCCGCTTCATGCGCGTTTGCAGCGCTTGCGGAGTCAGGTCTGACATCACGATCTCGACTGCCCGCTGCACCACCCAGTCCGGCACAGTTTCGCGGACGTGCACGCCCGTGATCCGCTCTACGGTCGGCGTCAGGCTTTCGATATGCTGCACGTTCACGGTTGAGAGCACGTCGATCTTGGCATTCAGCAGCTCGATCACATCCTGATAGCGCTTAGGATGCTTGCTGCCTTCGATGTTCGTGTGCGCTAATTCGTCGACCAGAACGACCTGCGGTTTACGCGTCAGAATGGCGTCGACATCCATCTCCTCGAACGTCGTGCCCTTGTATTCGAGCTTGCGCCGCGGCACCTGCTCCAGCTTGGCCGCGAGTTCCGCCGTGGGTCGCCGGCCGTGGCTCTCGACCACACCGATTACAACATCTTCACCGCGGCTGTAGCGCCGAATGCCCTCGCTCAACATGCTGTAAGTTTTGCCTACTCCCGGTGCGTATCCAAGAAAGAGCTTAAAGATTCCCTCTTTTTTTTCGGGAGCGGTTTCTTCCAGCCACTGTTCTGGACTTTTCTGCGCCATTGCGCCCTATTGTCGTTCACCGCGTCGTGATTGTCGATGTCAGCTACAATGCCGCCGTGCGGAGATCCCAGCAAATCCTGCGTCCGTTCGCTTCGCTGGCGCTGGTGTTCGTGATCGTCGGCATATACCGGCGCGTGCTGCACGTCAATCCGACAACAGTCGCGCTTACGCTTCTGCTTGCAGTCCTGGCGATTTCTGCCTTCTGGGGTCTGACCTATGCCATCATCACGGCGCTGGTCGCAACCGCAGCCTTCAATTATTTCTTTCTCCCGCCCGTCGGCACCTTCACCATTGCCGACACCCAAAACTGGGTGGCGCTTTTCGCCTTTCTCGTGACCGCCGTAATTGCCAGTCAACTGTCAGCGCGAGCACGTCGCGAAGCCATGGATGCAACGCGCCGTCGTCACGAGCTTGAGCGGCTCTACGCTTTCAGTCAGCAGTTGCTGGTCGCCGAGCACGTGGTCGGCCTTTTGAACTCGCTGCCACAACACGTCGTCGAATCCTTCGGATGCGACTCGGCAGCCATCTTCGTTTCCGGGCGCAGCAATATTTATCGCTCGAGCGCGAAGGGCGTTGAACCCGACGCCGAACGCCTCCGCGCTTGCGCAGCCCGCGGCGAGGCCTTCGTCGACACCGAGAAACAGATTCGATACATCCCTCTGCGCATGGGCGTGCGCTCCGTCGGAGCCATCGGCGTCTGCGGTGGCGAACTGAGCCGCGAAACATTGGAAGCCGTGGGCAGCTTGATTGCGATTGCCATCGAGCGCGCCGGTGCCGTTGAGAAACTCGGCCACTCGGAAGCCACGCGCGAGAGTGAAAAGCTTCGTTCCGCTTTGCTCGATTCTGTCACCCATGAATTTCGCACCCCGCTCACTTCGATCAAGGCATCCATTACCAGTCTTCTCTCTGGCGGGAACTTAAATTCTGCGCAGCAGCATGAACTCCTGACCGTTATCGACGAGGAGAGCGACCGTCTCGACCGCCTGGTTGGCGAGGCGGCCCAGATGGCTCAACTCGATTCGAACCAGGTTGAGCTGCATCGCGAGCCCCATCACATTGATGAGGCAATCGAGCGGGCTATCGAAGAATCCCGCAAGTCGCTCGCGCATCATCCCTTCGAAGTGCTGGTGTCTGACGGATTGCCGGCGCTGCGCTTTGACCTCGACCGCATCAAAGATGTCCTTAATCATTTGCTCGAAAATGCCGGCAAGTATTCGCCGGCGGAGACCCCGATCCGCGTTACCGCCGAGAGGAACGATTCCAAGCTGGTGGTGAGCGTAGCCGACCACGGTCCTGGCATCGACGATTTCGAACAGGCACTCATCTTCGACAAGTTCTATCGCGGAAAAGACCAGCGCTACCTTGTCCAAGGCACCGGCATGGGCCTTGCGATTGCACGCGCCATCGTCGAAGCTCACGGCGGGACGATCGGAGTCACTAGTCAGTTGGGAAAAGGATCGGTCTTCTCGTTTACGCTGCCGATTTCGTGAGTTCTTATGCGCTCTTGCAACGGAAATGTTAAAGACTGATGAACGGTTGTACGCAGCGTCACAGCTTGAATAAATGCAAATTGTTGCCTCCCACAAACAAGGAATACCCGCTAAAATCAAAGCGTAGTTTGCGTTCGTCCGATCGGAGAGTTTCACCGCGCTCGCGACAGCGACGCAAGGCCTCACCGCACTGGGAGTTTTCATGGGCACGATGACACCCACATCACCCACGCCGATCAAGCCCGGCCTTGAATCGCTGCGAATTACCGCGGAAAAGCGCCAGAAAAGCGCTTCGGGTAAAGCATGGATGTGGATCCTCAGCGCGATTGTCCTGGTCATCGCGCTGGCAGCTGTGACCTTTGCGTTTCTAAACCGCAAGCCCGAGGTCGAAGTGGCCACTGCGATTAAGCCCGCGAGCGGCCCTGCTGGCGTGCTCAATGCAAGCGGCTATGTGACGCCCCGTCGCCGCGCCACCATTGCCGCGAAGATCACGGGCCGGGTCACAGCCGTATATTTTGATGAAGGCACGCGCGTGAAAGAAGGCCAACTACTGGCCACCTTGGACGATTCCGACGTCGTCCGCGCTCTCGAAGCGGCGAAAGCGGACCGCAACTCGTCTCAAGCCGCCATCACGGACTATGAAGTTCAACTGCACAATGCCGAAATCGAACTTCATCGCGCCGAGGAACTGCAGAAAGCAGGAGTTCAGCCGCAACAGGCTTTGGACAACTCGCGCATGACTGCCGACAGCCTCCGCGCCAAAATCGCTCTGGCCCAACAACAGGTCGTCGCCGCAACGGCCCGGATTCACGAGCAGGAACAGGCCGTCGCCAACTGCAGGATTACTGCTCCGTTCCCAGGTATCGCCGTTTCCAAGGACGCACAGATCGGCGAGATGGTATCTCCCAATTCCGCGGGCGGTGGTTTCACCCGTACCGGCATCGCCACCCTTGTCGACTTGCACTCAAATGAAATCGAGGTGGATGTCAGCGAATCCTACATCGCGCGCGTCAGCCCCGACCAACCGGTCAACGCAACCTTGGACGCTTATCCCGATTGGGTTATTCCCGCCAAGGTCCGAACCGTCATCCCGACTGCAGATCGGCAGAAGGCAACCGTGAAAGTCCGCATCTCGTTTACCAATCCTGACCATAAACATCTCATGGACCCTGCGACCGAACCGCGGATTCTCCCCGACATGGGCGTCAAAGTGACTTTTCTTGAACCGACCAGCAAGGCTGGGCAAAAATCGTCGGCGATCGCCATAGTACCCGCCTCAGCCATTCGCTCTGACAGCAACTCCAGATACGTACTCGTCGTTAAGGGCGATACCCTCGAGCGCCGTGCCGTAACTGTCGGCGAAACCCGCGGCTCTGATGTGGAAATCCTGGGCGGAGTCCAGCCTGACACCTCTGTCGTTGTAAAAGGCCCTGATTCTCTTCACGACGGTCAATCGATCCAGATCAAGAAGTAGGAGCAATTTGCATGGTCAAATTGGATGGCAGCGGCAACACCAGCCTCATTCAAGTTCGCGATCTCGACAAGAAGTACAAACGCGGTGGCGAGGAAATTCACGTCCTGCAAGGACTGAACCTGGATGTCGACAGGGGCGAATTTGTCGCCTTCATGGGACCCAGCGGCTCCGGCAAAACCACACTCTTGAATTTGCTCGGTGGCCTCGATGTTCCCACTCGGGGCAGCATCACCGTCTCCGGTGATGAAGTCACGCACATGTCCGCCAGTAAGTTAACCGAATGGCGCGCGCGCCATGTGGGCTTCATCTTTCAGATCTACAATTTAATTCCCGTCCTCAATGCGTTTCAGAACGTCGAACTTCCCCTCTTGCTTACCAAGCTTTCGAAGGCCGAGCGGCGCGCCCACGTCGAGACCGCTCTTTCTGTCGTCGGACTGGCCGACCGCATGAAGCATTTTCCGCGCCAGCTTTCTGGCGGACAGGAGCAGCGCGTAGCCATTGCCCGCGCCATCGTCGCCGATCCGACTTTCCTTCTTTGCGACGAGCCAACCGGCGATCTTGACCGCAAGAGCGCCGACGAAATTATGGCCCTGATGGAAGAACTGGTCTCCAAGTACCACAAGACTGTTCTCATGGTCACCCATGATCCGCTCGTGGCTGCTCGTGCCCATACCACACTTCATCTGGAAAAAGGCGCTCTGATCGAGGGACTGAAGCTACCCCAGCCCAGCATGGTCGGAGGCACCGCATGAAATTCAGCAGCTTGATATTCGCGAATCTGTTTCGCAAGAAAATTCGCCTGCTGCTCACGATTGGTTCCTTCGCGGTTGCCCTATTCCTGTTCGCCTTCTTAGGAGTAGTTCGCGACGCCTTCGGCCGGGGCGCCGACGTTGCTGGAGCCGACCGCCTGGTGATCATCAATCGCACTTCGATCATCAATACGATTCCGCTCTCTTATCGCGACAAGATTCTGCGTATCCCGGGAGTCAAAGTCATTACCCACAACAACTGGTTTGGCGGCATCTACAAAGACGAGAAGAATTTCTTCCCGCAATTCGTAATTGATCCCGAGAACCAACGCCTGGTGTTTCCTGAATTCACGGTGCCTGACGACCAATGGACCAGCTTCATCAAGGACCGCCAGGGCGCTATCGTTGGCGCCCGCACCATGCAGCGTTTCAACTGGAAAATTGGTGATCGCATTCCCATCAAAACCACGATCTGGGGCGGCGGATCCTGGGAATTCAACATCGATGGCGTCTATCACGGCAAGCAGGCGCAGGATGACGAAACCCAGTTCTGGCTGCAGTGGGACTACTTTGAAGAGCGCATTCCAGAGCGCCTCAAAGGACAGATTGGATGGTACGTCCTGCGGGTCGACAATCCGGACCAATCTCCTCGCATCGCCAAGGCAATCGACGATGAATTCGCCAACTCTCCGTACGAAACTAAGACTGAGACCGAGTCCGCATTTGCCGCCGGCTGGGTCAAGCAGTTCGGCAACATTCAGTTCCTCATCGTGACCATCGGATCGGTAGTCTTCTTCACCCTGCTTCTGGTCACCGGCAACACCATGGCAATCTCCGTGCGCGAACGCACGCCCGAGCTAGCGATCCTGAAAGCGATCGGGTTCTCCGACCGCTCGGTATTGCTCTTTGTTCTCGGCGAATCATTAGTGATTGCGCTCATTGGCGGCTTGCTCGGACTCCTGTTTGCCATTCTGGCGATTCCAATCTTGGCGAATGCCTTGAACGGAATGCTGCCGGTTCTGATTCTGTCTCCCAATATGGTCGCGTCTGGTCTTTTCACGGCCTTGGTCGTGGGCGTTGCCAGCGGGATTCTTCCGGGCATCGGCGCGATGCGCATGCGCGTTGTCAATGCGCTGCGGAGGGTGTGACGCATGATTGCAAAGATTTTCTTGGGCTTGCTGATTACGATCGCCGCAATCGTCGCCCTGGTGCTCATCCTCGCCATCGTGGGCGGCATCCTCGCCGGCCTGCTCGCCCCCTTTATCGGTTCTGTTCCCATCTCTTACAACTTTCGCAGCGTTCGGGCGCGCTGGACGTCCACCATCGTGGCCATACTCGGAATCGCAGGCACGGTTGGAGTGTTCGTGGCCATGCTTTCGCTGGCCCGCGGATTCCGGGCCACTCTGGTCGCCTCCGGCTCGCCCGGCAACGCTCTCATCATGCGCGCTGGATCCCCCTCCGAAATGATGGGGGGAATCACTCTCGACTCGGTCAAGGTCGTGCAGGATGCGCCCGGCGTAGCTCACGATCCCTCCGGACCACTGGTTACGCAGGAAGTCGTCGGCGTTGTCCCCTTCCCACTCATCAGCACCGGGACCGATGCCAACGTTCAGGTGCGCGGCGTGTCTCCCAACGTGCTACGCATTCGCACCTTCGCCAAGATGATTCAGGGACGCATGTTCGAACCCGGAGTGTCCGAACTTGTTGTCGGAAAGAACGCCTCGCGTACCTACTCCGGCTTGACCGTCGGTAACTCCGTCGACTTCGCCGGTGGACGATGGAGGGTAGTTGGCATCTTCGACGCAGGCGGCTCGTCGTATGATTCCGAAGTCTGGTGCGACGCCCACAATCTTGCCCAGGCATTCAAGCGACCCGACAACATCTTTCAGTCGGCCACGGTTCACCTGACCTCTCCCGATTCCTTTCAGCCGTTCAAAGACGCGGTCATGTCCGACCCACGCATGAACGTCGACGTCGTGCGGGAAATCGACTATTACGCCAAGCAGTCCACAACCATGACTCGCCTGATCACGGTGCTAGGAGGCCTCGTAGCGGTCATCATGGCCATCGGCGCAATTTTCGGCGCGTTGAACACCATGTATTCGGCGGTCGCGGAGCGCGGTCGTGAAATCGCCACCATGCGCGCCCTCGGCTTTTCCGCCTGGAATGTGGTGCTGTCTTTCTTGTTTGAGGCTCTCTTCATTTCGTTTATCGCGGGAGTAGTGGGATGTCTGGCCGTGCTCCCGTTGAATGGCTTGACCACCAACACGATGAATTTCCAAACCTTCTCCAACGTAGCCTTCGCCTTCAAAATCACCTTTGGCCTTCTTGTCATGGGCATTGTCTTCGGACTGGTGATGGGAGTTCTGGGCGGAATGCTTCCCGCGATACGGGCATCATTGCGTCCAGTCGCGGTTGCACTGCGCGAACTGTAATTTCGGATCTCAAAGTCTTGCTGGTGTCATCCTGAGCATAGCCGTTCTACAGGCGGAGCGAAGGATCTCGCGCGCAGAATCCATGCCTCTGCACATATCATATTGCTGACACCATTGCATTTTTGGCATACTTTCCACGCTATGAAAGGCAATCCAAAAGTACTCCACGAACTGAATAAAGCGTTGCGGGAAGAGCTGACCGCCATCAATCAATATTTTCTTCATGCCGAAATGTGCGAAAACTGGGGCTACGAGCGGCTTTCCGAGTACATCAAGAAACAATCCATCGGTGAGATGAAGCATGCCGAGGTTCTGATGGAACGGATCTTATTTCTGGATGGCACCCCATCGATGCAGCCGCTTGAACTTAACGTCGGCGGCACAGTCAAAGAAATGATCCAGAGCGATCTCAATCTGGAGCTTTCGGCCGTAAAGCAGTACAACGACGCCATTGCCATCGCAACCAAAGAAGGCGACAACGGGTCACGCGACCTGCTGGTTACGCTCTTAAAGGATGAAGAAGACCACGTGGACTTCCTGGAAGCGCAGCTTCACCAAATCAAAGAGCTCGGCTACGAGCGCTACCTGTCGATGCAGATGGGCGAGCAAGAGGAAGAGTAGAAGTAAGGTGTGGCGCGGGCGCCCTCGCCCGCGTGTATCCAAGGGCAATTCCCGATATACCCCAGAAAGTCTCCATTTAAAGATGCGATTCGGGCGATCGTAGGGCCGAGCGACCGACTACTTCACGGTCAGCGTGAGCAACTGCGCCCCCGAAACCACATAATCCAGCGGCGCCGTCGCGGTTTCATCCACATTCGATTCGCCGCTGACGATCATCTCCTGGTTGCCGCGCATGCCGTCCATCACGTTCATCACCGAAATTGGCAACGTGGGCATTACCTTGTCAGCCACGCGTGCTTCAGGATCAGCTTCCAACAGTGAGACGTAAACGCGATTGTTCGCGTGTTCTTTATTGAGCAGCGAAATTGTCGACGCTAGATCAAGCTTGCGGCCGAATGCGGGCGTACCCCGGCTCATGTGGTCGAGCGTCTCGCCGTCGCTGACCAGGATTCGCAACGTTCCCTTGCTTACCGAAGGCGGAATCTTGACCGCAATCTGCTTCACGCTGCGCTCGCCGCGATAAGGCGCCAGCACGGTTTCTACAGTGATCTCATCCCCCGGACGGACTTCGCTCACGTCCGTGCGCGCGCTCTCCAGCCGCGCCCAGCGCCTTTCGCGGACAAGATCGAAATCGAGCTTCACGCTCTTCACCGCAGGCGCGTTATAAGGATTGTCATAGATCCGCCCAAAGCGCTCACCCAGCGACAGGGCGGCCGACATCGCGGCCGGCTGCGCGCCCTCGCCGGGCGAAAACATATTCTTCAGCTGAACCGCAGGAAATCCCTTTACATCAATCGATCCGCTCAGACGATACGTGATCTCTTCCCCGTATTCGTTGATGCCGTGCAGTGCGTTGAACACCGTCGCCATGATGGCAACAGGGCTGAGCTTGGCATTGTTCAGAACTTCATAGTGAAAGTCCTTGTTTCCTGCTCCGCCATGAATGCTTAGCGTCACCGGGATCATGTCGGGCTGCTTGTTGAAGACGCCCATGATGCCCGTATGGCGATCCTGCACAAAAACTCCAGCCTGCTCGGTCGTATTTACGATTTTGAAGGCGTTCAGCGGCGATGGCAAAGTAGCTAACACTTCCGCTTTATTCATGGGCAAATCGACCGAGCCGAACTGCAGCAATGGATGCCCGCAGGCCAGCAGGCGCTGCGAGTCCAGATAGGTGACCGTGCAGGTGGCTTCGATATCCATGTCGCCGCGAACCAGCACTGCGCTCACCGCCGATCCAGGTTCAAGCGGCTCCGGCTGTTTGGCATCGCTGATCGACCCCGCGCCCATCACCGGCACGATTCCCGCGGTCGCGAATTGTGGCGCGAACAGGCGCATCGTCTCTTCGGAAAATCCGTTGAACACCAGCGGGGTTTCGATCGGCTTAAGATAGTTGGCGAAGGATTGCGCAGAATCGGTCAAAGCTGCGGTGCTACCCGGCGCTGCGGTTTTGTCCGCGACTGCTCTAATTCCAGGCTTGGTCGCGGACGCCTCTTCCGCCGGAGACTTGTCGAGGGCATTGATCTCCAGCATGTTGGCGATCGGAGTAACGCCGGCAATCGGTTCTTTTGAAAACTCGCCGATCCGAAATGCCACAGCGCCAGCCAGCTTTCCCTCAAGGTAGACAGGGCTTCCGCTCATCCCTGCCACCACGCCGGTATACTCCACTTTCTGCCCGTGCAGGCGCACCAGAATTACGTCGCCCTTCGGGCCGTTCGTATTCCGCAGAACTCCCAGGACTTCCACTTCCATCGGCTCGGGCTTAATTCCCTCAAAGACGGTATACGCAACGCCACGCATGCCCGCATGGATCTGATCCACGGAAATTGTCTGTGGTGCAGCAGTTTGAGCAGTCAGGATTTGAGGTAGACAACAGGCGACGACGAGCAGCGGAAGAACGACTCTTCTCATTTCATGCCCCGGGGACCAGAAAAGGGCCCTGCATAGATTCTTAGAACCGATTGGCTTTTAAGGCGTTGCCAGGAGGGAAGCAAGGGAGCCAGGCAAACATCCCAATCGAACAACCTTGCGTCTATACTAGCATAGTACCTGTTTTCGGGATCCCCTTATGTTCAACCTAGCATTCTCCTCCACTTCAGGCCCAAAATGCGGCATGAAACGGCTGCGGTTAGCTGGCGTCGGCTGTATGCTTGCGCTCCTCTGTTTCGCAACGGTCGCTATCGCGCAGGATCAGCAATCGCCCACTCCGTCAGCGCAGGCGCCCTCGGACCAGGCTCCCTCTACCCAGCCCTCTGACAGTGGCAAGCCCAAGCAGGATGTTCCTGCCGAAGCCGGAGGCCCTACCGACAATGTTGGCCCGTACGCCATTCCCAAGAAGAGCGAGAAAACTCCGCCTCCGCCTCCGCCTCCGGCCACGCCCAAGAAAGTGGAAGGCATGCCGGACTATTCGCTGAAGGTCAACGTTCCCCTGGTGAATGTCGACGTGTTGGTCACCACAAAGAATGGGCAGTTCGTTCCTGGCCTGCACAAGGAGAATTTCCGCGTGGCGGAAGACGGTGTTCCCCAGGACATCAGCAACTTCACCGTCTCCGAAGCCCCAATCACCGCTGTGCTGCTAACCGAGTTCGCATCGACGAACTACTACTTTCTCGTAGACGCGCTCAATGCCTCCTATACGTTCGCAAACACGCTGAAGAAGGATGACTGGGTTGCAGTCGAGTACTACGACATGCAGCCGCATATCCTGGTGGACTTCACGCAAGATAAGCGCGCCGTCACGGGTGCGCTGAACCAACTCAGGATCCCGGGATTTGCCGAAACGAACCTGTTCGACGCCCTGTACGACACTCTCGATCGGCTGGATCGCGTCGAAGGCAAGAAGTACATCATCCTGATAACGACAGGTTACGACAGCTTCAGCAAGCTCACCCTCGACAAGATCACGAAGAAAATCAAGGACACGAAGGATGTAACCATCTTCCCCATCAGCATCGGCTGGTACATCCGCGAGATGTGCGAGGTCCGGGGCTGCACCGGAATGACACGTGGCATGGTTCCCGTCAACCGGATGGACTACCTCCAGGCTGACAACGAAATGCGGACCTTCGCCTCCATGACGGGTGGGCGCGCCTACTTCCCGCGTTTTCAGGCCGAGTTTGCCGAGATCTTCCAGGACGTTGGCGATGATATCCGCCACCAATATTCCCTGGCCTATCACCCCACCAATACCAAACTCGACGGCACCTACCGCAAACTGAAGGTGCAGGTTGTGGCGGCTGACGGGGGCCCCTTGAAAGTGAAAGATCAGAAGGGCAAGGACGTCAAAATCGAAGTTGTAGCCCGCGAAGGCTACACGGCCAAACACACCGTCGATTAGAAAACAGTCAGGACTCCAGTAGCTGGGTCTCAGCAGCCGGAAGCTGCCTTACAGGTGGTTTTGGAAAGGGCGCGACTTCAGTCGTGCCTCCAAAAGCCCACAAGAGCCGCGGGCTTTAGACCCAGAGGGGACCTGGGTTTTGCCTCGAGCTTCATTTGGTGAAACAACTTCTAAAGCACTGACTCGTCGGACTGTATTGCGTCGCCGAGTTTTTCCGGTGGTGCGGTTCGTCTTGTGACTTTCCGTCTGGTTGTTGGATATATCGGTGGTACTCCAACTTGCTAGCAATAAGTTATACTTCATGATATAATTCCAACATGACAATTGAATACGCGACCGTAAAGGCAAAAGGCCAAGTCGTGATCCCCGTCGACGTTCGCAGACGATTTCAGATCGATGAAGGTACACGAATCGCCTTCCTCGAACAGGAGGGACGGCTATTCATTCAGCCGGTGACAGACGAATTCATCGATTCGATGCAGGGCACACTCTCCGGCTCTGAACTGCCTGATCACGTCGAGCGGGACCGAGACCGCGACCTGCAATGAAGTTCCACGTCCTTGATGCGAACGCGCTTTATCGTTTTCTGACTAGCGGACCTGGCGCGGACACCGTCAATCGCCTGTTCAAGACGGCCAGAGATGCCGGCCAGCAATTGCGTATGTCTGTCGTGAATTGGGGGGAAGTCTATTACACGATCGCCAAATACCAAGGCTTTGCCAAAGCTTCCGCCACGATGGATCGGACGCTCGTACTGCCTCTGGCGGTTTTGGATGCAGACCGTCTCATAACCGAGGCCGCAGCCAAATTGAAAGCCGGTTACGGCCTGCCTTATGCCGACGCTTTCGCGGCGGCAACTGCCGGTTCCGAAGGTGTGCTAGTCACCTCCGATGCGAAGGATTTTCGGAAGATTCCCGGGCTGCAGATATTGGCTCTTCCAGCCCATCGACCTAAGAACTAGCCGATCAGTGCGCGTGGAAGAAATGATCCAGCACAAAGACCAATCCTGCGCCCACAAAAACCAGTAGCGCCATGCGAACGCCTAGTTCTCGATTGACCTCGGGAATCAGGTCCGAAGCCGCCACGTAGATCGTCACCCCTGCCGCCAGCGGCAGGCCCGCGTCGACTTGACGTCGCAGGATGGCCATCGTCAGCACCCCCGCAAGGGTTGTGGCCCCAATGATGATCGAAGCGCCCCATGCGATTCCCCGGCTGCGCCCGCTTGCCAGCATCACCGAACTCACGGTGAATCCTTCGGGAATTTTGTGCAGAAAAATCGCGAAAAAAATCAGCCACCCTAGCCAGTTCGAAACCAGGAACCCAGATGCAATTGCAATTCCGTCGAAGAAAGTGTGAATCATCAGGCCGAGAAGTACAGAGTAACTTTTGTGCGCATGCACAAATTCGTCGGCGTGCGTTTCTTCCCCGAAATGAAAGTGAGGTGTAACGGTGTGCTCGAAAAAATGAATGAGCAAATATCCAAGCAGCACCAGGAACGCCGCCGACCGGCCGCGCAGTTCCAGGCTCTCGGGAACCATTTCGACCAGCGCCGTCGCCAACATGAATCCCGCGCCCAGCGCCACGAAGTAACGGAGATATCGCCGTTCCCAATGACGCTGAACGATGATGGCCCCGCCGAAGACATTGGCGGCCGCCGCAGTCAGTCCTAAGAGAACGCTGGTTGTGATCGGGTGCATGCCCAGTTGCCAGTACCCAGTACCTGGAACCCAGATTACTTCTTAAGCGAGTTGATCAGGCCGTTCAATAATTTTCCTACTTCTACAATTTGCTTCACGCAGGGCTGGATAGTTTCGCGCTGAGCGTACTGCAATCTTTCTGCGATTAACAGCTGCGTCTCAAGTTCGGCAAGCGAACCCATGGCGTGCCGGAGAAAGTGGACAAATTCTGCTTTGGAAAAGTGAGCCTGCCCCTCGGCAATATTACTTGGAATGGAAACAGCTGCGCGGCGAATCTGATCTGTCAGGCTGTAGACTTCTCGCTTTGGAAACGTGTCAGTCAGGCCGTAAACATTTGTGACCAGGTCCATTGCTTTCTGCCACACAATTAGATCCTTGAAATGCTGTGCCATAGTGTTCGCCGCCATTTCGCAGCCCTCGCGCGAGAACTGGGTCCTGGGTACCGGGAACTGTGTACTGCTTTCAGCCGCTATGCCTTATGTGCATCACGTCTCCATCCTGCACGATGTAGTCTTTGCCCTCCAGACGCAGCGTGCCTTTGGCGCGAGCGTTGGCCTCCGATCCGGCTTCCAGCAACTGGTCCCAGCGGATCGTCTCCGCCCGAATGAAGTGTTTCTCCAGATCGGAATGGATCGCGCCTGCAGCTTCCTGAGCCCTCGTATGCGCCGGGATTTGCCACGCGCGACACTCATCTTCCCCAGCGGTAAAGAACGAAATCAGGCCGAGCAGACGGTAGGTTGTGCGGATGAGCCTTGTGAGCCCACTTTCCTTCAAGCCATAGCTAGCGAGGAATTCGGCGGCTTCTTCATCACTCATTTCCGAAAGCTCGGCCTCTACTTTGCCGCAGATCGCCGTGGCTGCCGAGCTAGGCCGCGCCGCAATTTCCGACAACTTATGTTTGCTGACGGCCTGCTCCAGTTCCTTGCCCAGTTCTGACGACTCGCCGATGTTGACGACGTAGAGCATCGGCTTCTCGCTCAAGAACATGAATCCGCGAATGCGTTTTTTGTCTTCCGGCGTCATCTCCATTTCGCGCAGCGGTTTTTCCGATTCCACATGAGCTTTGGCACGCTTCAGGAGCTCGAATTCTTTTTCGAGTTCCGCCGTCTTCATCTTTTTCAGGTCTTTTTCCAAACGCTCCAGCCGCTTTTCGATCTGGCCGAGATCGCTGACCATCAGATCGAATTCCACGTTCCTTATATCGCGCAGCGGATCAATCTCTCCCACATGCGGAATCGAAGGGTCTTCAAATGCCCGCAGCACATGCGTTAGCGCGTCAACCTGCCGCAAGTTGCCGAGATACGCGGTTTCTTTCAGCGCTTCTTGCCCAATCGCGCCCACATCGACATATTCGACAGACGTATGCGTCAGCTTCTTAGGATTGTAGAGAGCAGCCAGACGATCCAATCGCTCATCCGGCACTTTCGCCACACCCACGTGGGCTTCGCGCGGATTGGCATACGCCTGCTCGGACAGATGCGCCTTGGTAAGAATGCGAAATAACGAGGTCTTGCCCACCTGCGGCAGGCCGATGATTCCGGTTTTCATAGAGCGGCGTTCTGGTACTAGCTCCTGCGCTTGGTAAGTAAAGAGTCACTAGAAACTAAGTTCGTTGGCCGACTTTAGGCGGGCCGTCCGCTATTGCGGTCGCGCAGTCTCCGGATACTCATACACGCCCCGCCCCGACTTCTTTCCCAACCTGCCCTCTCTTACGTACTGCACCAGCAGCGGCGCCGGACGATACTTCTCCCCCAGCGTCTTGTGCAGATATTCGAGAATGCTCAGGCGCGTGTCGAGTCCGACCAGATCGACCAGCTCAAACGGTCCCATCGGGTGGTTCAGCCCCAGCTTCAGCGCCTTATCAATATCCGCAGCTGACGCCACGCCTTCCTCCAGCATGTAGAACGCCTCGTTGCCGATCATCGCATTGATACGGCTGGTGATGAATCCCGGCGATTCTTTGATCACCACCACTTCCTTCTTCATGCGCTTGCCCACCTCAACTGCGGTGGACAAAGTGTCGTCATCGGTTTCGTGCGCGCGCACGATTTCAAGCAGCCTCATCTTGTGTACCGGATTGAAGAAGTGCATCCCCACACATTTCGTCGCGCGATACGTCACGCTTGCCATCTCCGTAATGCTGAGCGAAGAAGTATTCGAGGCGAGAATGGTCGTGGGACGGCAGATCTTGTCGAGCAGAGTGAAGATTTCGATCTTGGACTCCATCTCCTCCGGCACCGCTTCAATCACCAGGTCGGCTTCGCGCGCCGCTTCGTCCACCGATCCCGCGTACTCCACGCGCTCGAACGTTGCCTTCGCGTCTGGAGCCGTAACCCTGCCCAGTTCTACAGCCTTGTCGAGATTGTTACGAATCTCGCTCTCCGCTCGGCGCAGAGCTGCCGGAAGAACGTCCTCAAGGATAGTCCGATACCCGCCGAGTGCCGCGGCATGGGCAATGCCCCGGCCCATGATTCCCGCGCCAATCACGGCAACCGTGTTGACCACCGCCACTACTTGGCCGCCTTTTCCAGATCGCCGAGCGCAGCGTCGATCGCTTCTCCGGCGACGCGCAAGTATTCGGCCAGGCGTTTGCGTTCGTCGGCCGTCATGCTGGGAATCGAAATGCAGATGCGGCGCAGAGTGGCCGTGATGTCGTCCACATAATTCATCGAACGAATGAGTTCGCCAGTAGCGGGCATTGAAGCTCCTAGAAATGCAATGGCTCCCGGCCGCGCCGCTTGAATCAGCGCCTGCAACCGGAATTTCTATTTTGGACGCGCTCGCCATTTTAGTAAAGCACCCCAACCTCGTAGCGGCTGGCAGTCGGGCAAATCATTTCTTGTGCTCAATGCGGCTGATGTGCTTCCCGATCAACTGCTCGAATGCCGTTTGCTGATCGCGATCGTGAAAAACCCGCTTTGGCACGATGGTGAAAGACCGCGCACCGTAATAGAGCAGATAGGAATCTGCGTCGACCAATGCCCGGGAGTACAGAGACCACCGCAGTTGCGAATCGATATGCGCGGTTCGAAAGTGCACGCCTTCAGAAGAAAAGACCAGAGAGTAGTCGTCTTTGAATCTTGGCTGGAACCGGAACGCCGTGTGGGGCAGAACCATCAACGCCGCAAATAGAAGAATAGCGAATGCAGCTGAAACCCCGAGAAAAAACAGGCCCCACCAGTGCATGTTAGGCGAGCGCCACAAATCAGCACCGAACGCCGCCACAACGATCAATAGCACGAAGTCGAGCTTCACGCGCAGTCGCGCCCGATAGTGCGCTCGCACCGCGCTCACAATGTCGCTTTCCGAGTACCGGAATGCCAGCTCAATGGTGTCGTTCATTACACTTGAATATCCAAATCGATACTTTTAATGGCCCATTCGTTCCGGCAAGGTATCTAATATCGCATGAGTGAAAAGCCCATTCGACGCTACATTTTCGCCAGCGACTTCGATCAGACGCTGACCTTCAACGACTCCGGATACGTGTTGGCCGAACTCGTTGGCATTCCCACGCCCGAATTCGAGCGGAAAGCGCAAGGCATGGCGAAGATCAATCTGGTGCAGCAGGGGGCCGAACTTGCTTACCTCTTGCTTCATGATCCCGAGTTCCGTACCCGGGTGCGCAAGCAACACCTGTACGAGGTCGGCAAGCGTATTCGCCTGAAGAGCGATATCCAGCTGCTCTATCAGCTGCTCGACGCCGGCATCGACGGATATCAATTTGATTTCTACGTTCTCTCCGCCGCCCCGATCGAGGTGATTTATTCCGCACTTGAGGGCATCGTCCCCCCAGACCATATCTACGGAACCGAATTCCGCTACACCGAAACTGGAGAGATCGACACCATCATTCGCGCCACCGCAGGCTATGGCAAGGTAGCCGTCCTGAATCAGCTCTTACTGCAACAGGAACTCGCTGGGCCCGACCACGTGATCTACTCCGGCGACGGCAGTTCCGACATCCACGTCATGCTGCACGTGAACGCGCGCGACGGCCTGACCATCGCGGTTTCCGAGTCTCCTCATGTCTCGCAGATTGCCAAGCGCACCGTGCTCAGCGGCAGCGCCCTGGCTGTACTGGCGCCGATTCTGGAGGAAGTCGCAGGATGGGAGCGCTCCCGCATTCGCGGATTCTTCGAAGCCAATGGCCGTCTCATCCAGGAATGGGAGCGCGTGCGCACTGACTGGCTCACCTTGCGGCCGGTAGGCGTCGAAGGGAAAGAATCGATCACAGCACCCACGGAGTAATCGCGCGATCTTTACGCTTTCACTGCGGCAAACGCTTTCTTTGCCGCTTCGATCGTCTGCTGAATGTCCTGTTCGGTGTGCGTCGCTCCGAGAAACGCCGCCTCATACTGGGACGGTGGCAGGTACACGCCACTGTCAAGCATCGCCCGAAAGAATTTCCCAAATGCCTCCGTATTCGACTTCGAAGCCGATTCCCAATCCGTTACCGGCCCTTCGGTGAAAAACCACGTAAACATCGATCCTACGCGATTGTGGCAGAGTGGCACGCCCGCATCCTTCGCCGCGGCGGCAACTCCTGCGACCAGTTCTCCACTCAATTTCTCGAGCCGCGGATATATCTCCTCTTTTTTCTCGCGCAAATGTTTCAGCATCGCGCATCCCGCCGCCATTGCCAGCGGATTTCCCGATAAAGTCCCCGCCTGATACATAGGACCGAGCGGCGCCACCAGGTCCATCAGTTCTTTCGGTCCGCCGTACGCGCCCACAGGTAAGCCGCCGCCGATGATCTTGCCCATCGTCGTCAAGTCCGGACGAATGTTGTACAGCTCCTGCGCTCCGCCGAAGGCCACCCGGAATCCGGTCATCACTTCATCAAAAATCAGAACTGCTTTTTCCCGTTCGGTGATCAAGCGCAATGCCACCAGATAATCGTCGGCCGCGGGAACGCATCCCATGTTTCCCACCACCGGCTCCACGATCACGCCCGCGATCTCGTGTTTGTATTTGTGGAATGCTTGCTCGACCGCCTGCACATCATTGAATGGCAGCGCCAGCGTGAACTGCGCGAACTCGTCCGGAATCCCCGCCGATCCTGGAATTCCCAGCGTCGCCACGCCCGATCCAGCCTTCACCAGCAGCGCGTCCGCGTGCCCGTGATAGCAGCCTTCGAACTTCACAATGTATTTTCGCTTCGTGTACGCCCGCGCCAGCCGGATCGCCGACATCGTCGCTTCCGTCCCCGAACTGACGAAACGAACTCTTTGCATGTGAGGGAACGCAGAAATGACCAGCTCGGCCAAATCCGCTTCTGAAGGCGTGGAAGCTCCAAAGCTCGTGCCGTTGCACGCGGCTGCCAGGATCGCATCGAGCACATCGGGAGCGGCGTGCCCCAGGATCAACGGCCCCCACGATCCGATGTAGTCGATGTACTCGTTTTCATCCGCGTCCCACACATGCGACCCCTTGCCGCGCACAATGAACAGCGGGTCGCCTCCCACCGCACCAAACGCCCGCACCGGAGAATTCACGCCTCCCGGAATCAGGCTCTCGGCGCGCTGTTGCAGGCGCCTGGACTGCTCCAGCTTGCGAGATGTCGTCGATGGCATAGTGCTTGAAGATCCGGCGCGATGACCTGAGCCGTCATGTCCGCCCCGAAGGGGCCAAATAGTTTAGCCCAGCGCTTCAGCGCTGGGGAAAATGGGAAAATCATTCAAGTCCCGGAGGGACGGCCGAGCTTCTAACAATCTCGAAAAACCGGACAGAATTCACTACAGCGGCGCGGGCCTCAAACCAGTGACACCGGCCCAGACTCGCCTACTATATCAGCCTAACCCGAACCGCAAATTAATCGGATATTCACGCTTTCGCCATCCCGCTGCAACATTCCCCTAGTACCTTGATGTCATCAAGTTGCCCTTCTAACCGGGAGGGTTTGCAGGACAGCCTCGGGGGCTCCGGGCTGTCCTTATTTTCTTCTTGCCGTCTCCGTGGGAACCCATCCGAAGCGGCATCCCGACATTTCCCCGCTGCGACGCGCAGTCAGCGGAATCAGCCTGCGGTGCTACACTACGGCGTCGATGCCTTCGCCCGCCAACCACCGCATGGCCCGTTTCGGCGTTTTCGAAATCGATCTGGCCGCCGGAGAGTTGCGCAAAAATGGCGTCAAGCTTCGCCTGCAGGAACAGCCCTTCCAGGTTCTCGCCACGTTACTGGAACGCGCCGGCGATGTTGTGACCCGCGAAGAGTTACGCCAGAAACTGTGGCCTTCCGATACCTTTGTCGACTTCGATCACAGCCTCAACACCGCGGTCAACAAAGTTCGCGAAGCGCTGGGAGATTCCGCTTCCAGCCCGCGCTACGTCGAAACTCTGGCCCGCCGAGGGTACCGCTTCCTCGCTCCCGTCCAGCGTGAAGAACTGCGCGCCGGTCCATCGCCCAATGAGAAGCCGGCTTCGGCCGCCCCGAGTGCGACCACGCTGACAACGCCAACCCCGGTTGCGCTCCACCCTGATCTCCATGTTCCTCTGCCGCGTCGAACACTCACCCGCAGCCTCTTTGCCTTGATCCAGATCATGTTTTTGATCTTCTATCTTTGCGCGCTGTTCCGGCTGCATGGTGTCGAGAATGTCGCCGAATCTTTCTTGCCGGGTTGGGCCGCAAATACCCTCATTGCGGCAGTCATGCTCACGGCCGCGACGGGAATTCCTGTCCGCTGCTATTTGATTTCAGCGGTGGGTTTTGACTACCAGCGCTTGGGCGCCACTTTTCGCCGCATCTTTCCATTTCTGCTGGCTATCGACCAGCTCTGGGCGGTCGCTCCGTTTCTTCTCGTGCCCCAGATCGGCATCGGGGCTGCCTTTGCCGCCTGCGCCGCATTGCTGTATGTTCCCTTTTCCGAAAGAACGCTGATTCGCCTGGCCTATCCCGACCAGTTGGGGGCGCGGTAAGCGGCCTGTGGCACTGACAAGCGAGACGAACGGGTGCCCCATCCTAAGCGCGTTGTTTGCGCGTAGGGTGGGCGATTTTTGGGCCGGACATAATTCTTGTCTATGTCCTGGTAAGGGAACTTTCCTCACGCGGGCTGCGTATTTCCCTCTGACGGCTTGGGCCAAGCTGTGCCCGCCCAGCCAGGAGAACCCGGCATGACTAACTTCCTTCTGAAACGCCTTGCGCTCGCGACGTTAGCACTCGGCATCGCGGCCACCCTCCCCGCGCGCGCGGACGAGTGGAATAAAACCTACAACCTCACCGGCAAGCCCGACCTGCGGGTCGAGACCTCCGACGCCAACATCCACGTCGAAACCTGGGACCAGAACACGATCGAGGCCCGCGTCACCACCTCGCACTACAAGATCGGCGAAGGCGGCATTCGCGTCGAGGAGCGCCAGAACGGAGACTCGGTCGAGATTGGTGTTCACTACCCGCACCATATCGTTATGTTCGAGTTCGGCAGTCATCGCGTCGACATCAACATCCGCATGCCGCGCGAGGGGAAAGTCAATCTGCGCACAGACGACGGCCGCATCGAACTCAGCGGGTTCAAGGGCGAAATGGATTTGCACACCGGTGACGGCTCAGAAACCCTCGATCAAGTCGACGGCAACTTGCGCGCTTCCAGCGGCGACGGACACATTCGCGCCAACGGCCGCTTTGAACAGCTTGAATTGAAGACTGGCGACGGCCGCATCGAAGTGCGCGCCAATGATGGTTCTTCGATCTCTTCCGGATGGCGCCTGGAAACCGGCGATGGCAGCGTCACGCTGGACGTGCCTGCCAATTTATCGGCCGATGTCGATCTCCATACCGGCGACGGCCACATCGATCTGGAATTGCCCATCACGACGCACGGCAAACTGCGCGAAAACGAGGTGCATGGCAAGTTGAACGGCGGCGGAAATCTCATGACGATTCACACCGGCGATGGTTCCATCCGCCTGGGCAAAAGCTAGCAAACTGGTTCCACCGAAGGTAAATGAAATTGGGGTGCCCCACGTCTCGCTGGTTTTGCGAGACGTGGGAGTCTCAACACAGCCAAATGGCGGACCATCGCTTTGACCAGGCCCGGTATACTTCTCAGTCCAGCATTCAAATTGCCTCACGTCCTCCGCTGCTGCTTCCGTTACAAAGCGGAAAAGGGATCTTCATGAAAATCCTTCGTTTAACTCTGCTCTTACTCGCAATCGCCCTCCTACTCGCCTCCGCCTTCGCGCAGCAGGAGAAAACTTCCTCACCCCAGCCCGCACTCGATCTCGGCTCGATGGATCAAAGTATCGATCCCTGCGCGGACTTCTTCACTTATTCCTGCGGCGGATGGATCAAAAAGAACCCTATTCCTCCCGACCAATCTTCCTGGGACACATATACCAAGATGGAAGACGAAAACCGTGAGCAGTTGCGCGGAATACTGGAAGCCGCCTCGTCACTCGATCCCAATCGCAACGCGACGACGCAAAAGATCGGCGATTACTACGCTTCCTGCATAGACGAAGCCGCCATCGAGGCGAAAGGCGCCGACCCGCTCAAGCCGGAACTGGAGCGCATCGAGAAGCTCAGCTCTAAGCCGCAACTCGCCGAAATCGCCGCGGCGTTGATCCATGACGGTGTGCTTTTCCGGTTCGGATCTATTCAGGATTACCGCGACGCCAGCCAGGTCATCGCCAATGCCGATCAGGGCGGCCTCGGCCTTCCCGACCGCGACTACTACACCAAAGACGATGCCAAGTCTCAGGATTTGCGCAAGGCCTACGTAGCGCATGTGCAGAAGATGCTGGAACTGCTCGGCGATAAGCCCGACGCCGCGGCTGCCGAAGCCCAAACCATCATGCGCATCGAAACCGCGTTGGCCAAAGGTTCCATGACGCGGGTTGAGCGGCGTGACCCCAAGAACCTCGATCACAAGATGACCAGCACCGACTTCGAGAAAATCGCCCCGCAATTCCAGTGGCAGACATATTTCGCCAAAGTCGGAACGCCCGTCACCTCGCTGAATGTGGCCTCGCCAGGGTTTTTTAAGACCCTGAATGAAGAGATCGAAAAAGAAAGCCTCGCCGACTGGAAAACGTACCTGCGCTGGCATTTGGTTAATGCCAGTGCCGAGCATCTATCTTCCGCATTCGTAAATGAGAATTTCGCGTTCTACGGAACGACTTTGCAAGGCAGCGAAAAATTGCGTCCGCGCTGGAAGCGCTGCACTGATGAAGTCGACGGCTATCTCGGCGAAGCTCTCGGACAAGCTTACGTGGAGAAATACTTCAGCCCCGAGGACAAGCAGCAAGCCTTGAAAATGGTGAAAGAGATCGAAGCCGCTATGGAGAAAGACATCAACAGTCTTACCTGGATGTCCGCTCCCACCAAGCAGCAAGCGATCAACAAACTGCACGCTGTGGCCAACAAGATCGGATATCCCGACAAATGGCGCGACTATAGCAAACTTGACATTGTTCGCGGCGACGAACTCGGCAACGTCGAGCGCGCGCGAGGCTTTGAATTTCGCCGCGACCTGGCGAAGATCGGCAAACCCGTCGACCGCAGCGAATGGGATATGACTCCGCCTACCGTGAACGCCTACTACAATCCGCAGATGAACGACATCAATTTCCCCGCAGGCGTACTGCAGCCGCCGGCGTTCGACCCCCATTCCGATGCTGCGCCCAACTACGGCGACACGGGCGGCACCATCGGCCACGAACTCACCCACGGCTTCGACGACGAAGGCCGCCAGTTCGATGCCCAGGGCAATCTGCGCGACTGGTGGACTCCGGCAGACGGCAGGGAGTTCGAAAAGCGCGCTGCCTGCATCTCAACCCAATACTCAAACTACACGATCATTGACGACATCAAGATCAATGGGAAGCTCACTCTTGGCGAGGATGTCGCCGACCTCGGTGGGCTGCTGCTCGCCTACATGGCGTGGAAGGCGGATACCGAAGGCCAGAATCTGCAGCCCATCGACAGTCTCACTCCCGAGCAGCGTTTCTTCATCGGCTACGGCCAGAGCTGGTGCGGCCAGGATCGCGATGAAACCAAGCGGATGCGGGCCACTGTCGATCCGCACTCGCCCGGGAAGTACCGCACGAACGGGGTCGTCTCCAACATGCCGGAATTCCAGCAAGCCTTTCACTGCAAAGCCGGCTCCCCAATGGTCAATCAGAACCGCTGCCGCGTCTGGTAGAGCGTGGTTTTCTAGGGCGGGACGCGGGTAGGGGCAGACATGTGTGGAGGCGGACGCATTCGTCCGCCCAACTTGACGCTGTAGGAAGCGGTCTTGTGGAAGAGCGGCCCTTTAGAGCCTGCCCTGAGCGAAGTCGAAGGGGCCGCGTTACGCGCCCCACAGGACAGGGGCTTTAGCCCCAGAGGAACTTCGCCGCGCTGAATGTTTACTCCAAATCCGCTTTGTCAGGGTTGTAGTAAAAACGGAAGCGCAGGGCGAGAAAGGGTCCCGTAAACTCGCTCGGCAGCGGAGGAAATGGATTCGACGCCGTAATACTGCCCCACGCCGGACGATCCAGCGCAACATCCCCCGAAGAGGCAACCAGCTTCATTCCCGCGACCTGGCCGTCCCGCGTAATTGCAAACTCGATCGCCAGTTTGCCCTTTTTCATCTCGGCAGATTCGGGAATCAAGTGATACCAGTTCTCTTTCACGTCCTGAAGTATGCGCTGCAAATACGGACCGAAATCTACTCCCTGGGTATCGCTCAGAATATCCAACGCGCCTAGCTGCCGCCCATGCGCCCCAGTGCCCAGTCCGAAGTCGCCCTCTTGTCCGCCGCCTCCGCCACGCCGAGCAGCAGCCGCCCGCGCAGCTTCCTGAATTGCAGACCCCGCCGTTCCCGCCACCGCAAACGGATTCTTATTCGGCCGTGCCGGAATCGTGAGCTGCGCCGTCTGATTCGTATTTGGAGGCTGCGGCAATGACTGCTGCCCTTGCGGTGCCTGCTGCATCTGCTGTCCCTGTGTCATCGCCGGGGGCTGCGGCGCAGCCGGCTCGGGCGTGCGCGGTCCGCGCGGTCCGGGCGCTCCCGGCGGCGGAGTCGCGAGAATCTTACGCAACTCTTTCGGATCCAGCTCCGGATGCCGCGCCGTCGCGATGCGGTCCTTGTCCGACATCACATTCGTCTTCGGCTTGGTGGTCAGCTTCTGCGCATCTGGCGGCAGGGCAAGGAAGGTCACATCCTTGTCCTTAGTCATGTCTTTCGTGGCCACAACTATGTACGAATGAAACGGAATGTATTTCTCGATGAATTTGAAATTCCAGAGCGCAATGAAGATGAGCAGGTGAACGATGATCGAGATCCACGCCGCCTCGCGCTTGCGCGATCGCGCCAGATCGTCCTGCAGCTGAATCAGCAGGTGCGGTACGCGATCATCCAGCTCCCGGTAGGCCGTTTCCCAATCGCGCGCGTCGTAGAGCCCAAGTTGCTCCGGCTGCGGTTTTTCCGGCGGCGCTACCGGAGGGTCCTGGAATGGAATCTGTGTGATCGGCATTCGCTGCGCTGCTTCAAGCTTGGGTCATTAGACACGAAATGCAGTCGTCACGTTGCATCCCGACCCCACTGGACTGGTTCGAGCTCGATACGACTGGGTTACCTTTATTCTCGCATCTTTCGCGTTCCCGTGTGCAGTATCTCGAGAGCACCTACCAAGGTGTGTAAACATTTGTAAAAAGAAGAGTTGCCAGGCAGTCGGTAGTCAGGAATCAGAAGACCAGATTTGGGTCGGACACTCTTATTGGACTAAAACGTGTGGGGCGGACACTCTTGTCCGACGAAACCTAACTCGTATTCGAGGCGCTGACTCCCGACTACTGACTCCTGAGCCTAGGGTCTGAACCGTGAGTGCCGAACGCTGACTGCTGAAAGCTACTTCGCGATGCTCGCCAGATCCACCCTCTGCCCATGCTGGCGAATTGCATCCACGATCTGCAATGCCAACTCCAGCGCGCGCCGGCCATCTTCGAGTGGAACGACTGGGGCACTCCGCGTCCGCACCGCATGCAAGAATGACCTCAACTCCGCATGCAAGGGCTCTTCTGATTCCACATGCGGCTTGGCGACTTTGATCTGCGGATTGGCCGACGGCTCTCCAGCCTGCGCATCGGCTCCCACAGTGAACACCAAAACTTCCTGGCGTCCGTAGTCGAGCGAGACATACTGCCGCGGTTGGAAAAAGCGCAGCTTGCGTACCCGTTCGGTAGAGACCCGGCTGGCCGTGAAGTTGGCGATGCATCCCGATTCCAGCTCCAGCCGCACATTGGCAATGTCTACTTTCCCGGAAAGAATCGGCAATCCTACCGCCCGGACTTCCTTGATCGGCGAATTCGCGAACGCCAGCACGATATCCAGATCGTGGATCATCAGGTCGAGCACGACGTCGACATCGAGCGACCGCGGCGTGAACACACTCAGCCGATGCACCTCGAAAAACATCGGCCGCGTCAGCAGAGGAATCGTGGCCCGCACCACGGGGTTGAACCGCTCCAGATGCCCCGCCTGCGCGATTCTCTGATGAGCATCCGCGGATCGCAACAGCTCATCCGCCTCGGCCAGCGTCGCCGCGACCGGCTTCTCGATCAGCACGTCAATGCCGGCTTTCATCAACTCCCGCCCAATGCTGAGATGACTGACCGTTGGCGTGGCCACCGACGCCGCCTGAACTTCGCTGTGGGTCGTGACCATCTGCCGCACCGAGCCGAAGGCGCGGCAGCCAAACTCTCGGGCCACCGCATCGGCGCGATTAGGGTCCGAGTCGACAACGCCAACCAGCCGGACTGCTTCGCCCTGCTGCTGGAGCTCCTTGTAGACGCGCGCGTGGTTGCGCCCAAAAACGCCCGCGCCCACAACCGCGACCGGAATTGGATCGTGCGCTGCCAAGAAATTTCTCGCTAGCCGAATGCCCGCAAAATTGTAAATGCAAATGCCGGAAAGAGCATCCATTCATCGTAAAATTCAACCTTTTGCCCCGCGCGCTCGCGCCCTGGAAAGGAATGGACTCCGCATGAGAACCGTCGCGCTGCTGACCATCTCCAATATCTTCATGACCTTTGCCTGGTACGGACACCTGAAGTATCGCAACGTTCCTATCTTCAAGGTCATCGTACTCAGCTGGGGAATCGCATTTTTTGAATACTGCTTTCAGGTGCCAGCCAACCGCATTGGCTCCTATGAATTCAGCGCAGCTCAACTCAAGACCATCCAGGAAGTGATCACTCTGGTGGTCTTCTCCGTCTTTTCGGTGCTCTACCTCAGGCAGCCGATTCGCTGGAACCACGTCGCCGGATTTTGCCTGATCGTTTTGGCGGTGGGGATTATTTTCAAGAAGTGGTGACTCGATAGACGATTCTCAGCTCGTAATGCTTGTGGAAGAGCGGCTCTTTAGAGCCGCGTTAGGGTGCAGAAAGACGGAGGGCTTTAGCCCCTGCGGAGCGAACTCTACCTACCATCTGCGATCACCGCAATGCCTGTTTCGTTCGCCGCATCAATCACCCGCTGTCCATCGATCAACAGGCATCTCCCCGCGTCAACCGCAAGGCATGTCGCGCCGGCAGCCTGCATCACCTCGATCGTCTTCACGCCAATGACCGGGACATCAAACCGCAGATCCTGATTGGGCTTCGCTATCTTCACCACCGTGAGCGCGCGGCTAAGAGTTGAGGCATCTCCGTGCAGGGAACGCATGATCTGCCCGGCGCGCTCGATGGTTGCGTCGGTGCCTTCCATGGCCTCGACCGCTACGCAGGCCGCTTCCGCGACCACCACCGTCTGGCCAATATCGTGTTGAGCGAGGTCTCGAGCCACCCTTCGCCCATATTCAATATTCTTGCGCTCCTGCTCGTTCGGCGGACGAACGGTGAGCACTCCGCTCTTGACCAGCAGCGGTTCGAGCAGCCACGTCGAATTCTCCAGCTTGATTCCCTCATCTTCGAGGACCTTCGCGATCGCTCCCAACAGCGAGTCAGTATTTCGCGTGGTCAGCGAGAGCAGCAGCTTGGCCAGCCGCCAATCCGGCTTGATGCTCGAAAAAATCTGTTTGTGCTTGACCTGTCCCGCCATCACCGCGCGGCTCACGCCTTCTTGCTTGAAGGTCTCAATCAGCTTCGAAAGCTCTCCCAGCGAGAGCCAATGCAGCGCCGCGGGACCATGCGCCTCGATCTCCGGAAATGCCTCCTCTTTGATCGCCGCGATTATCACGTCATATCCCTGCGCCCGCGCCGCATCCAGCACAAGAAAAGGAAACTTTCCGTTGCCAGCAATCAGCCCGAGTTTTTCGTGCGGCGGAGGCATAAGGTGTTCAAGTCTCACGGAAGAGGCGAGCGAGCAGGCCCGATCTCGAAGGAACGGATGTCAATATCTCAAAACGTTCCTCGACGATCTTGTCATGTTTGAATCCGACGACAGCTTCGGCGAGTTCGAGTGGAATGTCGAAAACAAAATCTACCTGGTGCTCGCCTTTATCTTCGCGCTGCTGTTCCGCCAGTAGCCGTTGTTTGATCGGGACGTATTGTTGGGGATGTTCGCCGTGCTCCTCGAGATTGTGGGGATCCGACTCGCCCTCATGGCTCACCTTCCAAACTTGCTTTCCGTTATTCCATCCCTCGGCGGAGCTGAACATCACATGCTCTTCGACATTGGCGGCGACTACCTCAGAATGTTCCGATACACGCTGAAGGGAACGTTGGCTGACAAAACGGTGTGCGAATTCATTGATGAAGACGACGTACCAGCCAGTGTTCAATCGCAGTCCGGAAAATAAGCTCTCGGGTTCTTGTTCAAGGCGACCAGATTGCAACAAAGATAACGTCTCCGCTACCTGCTCGACCGTCTTATTTTTAAAAGCTACCCAGGAGATTGCGAAGCCCATTACGCGTTGTTTTAGCGAGAATTCGCCCCTCAGAAGAATCTTATTTGATGATTCCCCGCTCGCTCGTCTCGATAAACCGGATCAGCATCTCCACATCTTCCCCCCGATCCACTTCTCCCTTCAGCTTCTCCAGCGCCTGCGACGTGTTCATCTTCGAAGCCAGCAGAATCTTATAGGCGTGATGAATCTTCCTAATCCGTTCTCTTGAAAATCCGCGCCGTTCCAGCCCGACCTTGTTCATGCCATAGGCGTGCGTGTCGCGCGTCGCCGACGTCATCGAAAACGGCAGAACGTCCTGCGTGATCGTTGTTCCACCCCCGATGTAGGAATGCGCCCCGATGCGAACAAACTGATGGACCGGACACAGCGCGCCCACCACTGCCCATTCTTCCACCGTCACATGGCCAGCTAGCGTGGCGCCATTGACCAGCATCGCGTGATCGCCAATGACCGAATCGTGGCCAATGTGCGTGTAGGCCATGATCAGAATGTGGCTGCCGATCCGGGTCACGCCTCCGCCCTTGATCGTGCCGCGATTGATCGTCACGCATTCGCGGATCTCGTTGTGATCTCCAATTTCGAGCCGCGTCGGCTCGCCTTTGTAGGAAACATCCTGCGGATCCATGCCGATCGCGCAGAAAGGGAAGAACGCATTGTCGCTGCCGATCTTGGTCGGGCCTTCAATGGTCACATGGGACAACAGGCGACAGTCTTCCCCCAGCTCGACTTCCTCGCCAATCACACAATAGGGACCAACTTTGCAGGAAGCCGGAATTTTTGCGCTGGGATCAACTATGGCCGTGGGATGGACGTTCATCTTTGGATCGATCGATGGCGCCGGTTGGCTCATGTACAACTCGGTTAACTCGTGACTTCGCCGCTCCCGCCATCTCCGCGCCCCCGATGACTGTCGATCAGCTGGCACGAGACCGTAGCTTCCGCGACGCGCTTGCCGTTCACGAACGCGTCTCCCTGCATCTTGGCGGCGATCATGCGCGCAGACGGCCTCCAGCCTGTGACCTTCACTTCCAGCCGCAACTGGTCCCCGGGGCTCACCGGACGTCGAAAGCGCGCTCGCTCAATTCCAGTAAACACAATCACCTTGTCGGTGCGGTCTTCCACTTCCGTCAGCAACAGAGCGCCGCCCGCCTGGGCGATCGCTTCCACTACCAGCACGCCCGGCATAATCGGCAGACCAGGAAAATGTCCGACGAAAAAAGGTTCATTGATCGTCACGTTTTTGATGGCCACAATCCGCTCTCTCCGATTCAGCTCGATCACCCGGTCGATGAGCAGCAGCGGATAGCGGTGCGGCAGAATCTTCATCAGCTCGTGAATGTCGAGCTTGCCCTGGCCGTTCGGGCGAGTATCTTCAGTCATATTCGGGTGAAACGGTCTGACGATTATACTGTAACGGCGTTGTCTCAAAGCCGCCGCCACGGTTCAATCATCAAGGAGTAGCTGTTCGACCGCGAATGAGTCCAAAAAAATCCGCCACCACGCGCGAAAATTCCTCCCTGCGCGAGCGCCTCACCTATTTCGAAGCCAAGCAACCCGAGATGCTCGACACTATCCGCGAGTTCGTCGAGATCGAGTCGCCCAGCGATAGCAAGGCTGCAGCCGACCGCATGGGCATGTTCCTGGCCGAAAAATTTAAGGGCCTGGGCGGGACCGTGCGTCTGCATCGCGCGGAGAAGTTCGGCGATCATCTGCAAATCACCTTCCCCTCGCTGTCCAGCGCAAAACCGGTGCTGCTGCTCGGTCACTTCGACACCGTCTATCCGCTGGGCACTCTCGAAACCATGCTCTGCGGCGTGGCCGGCGATCGCATGCACGGCCCTGGTGTGCTCGACATGAAGGCGGGCATCGCGCTGATGTTTTATGCCATCGAAGCGCTTCAGAAGTGGCACGGCAATCTTCCACGCCCCATCACAGTCTTCCTGGTCTCCGACGAGGAAGTCGGAAGCGATTCCTCCCGCAAGATCACCGAAGCTCTGGCAAGGGAATCCGACGCCGTGTTCGTGCTCGAACCCGCCGCCGGACTCAAAGGCTCCCTGAAGACCGCGCGCAAAGGCGTAGGCGATTACACGCTGAAGATCAAGGGCGTAGCCGCGCATGCCGGTTTGGATCCCGGCAAAGGCCACAGCGCGATTATCGAACTTGCCCATCAGATCGCCGCTATTTCAAAACTCGCCGACCCAAAAGCTGGACTCACGCTCAACCCCGGAATTGTCCACGGTGGCACACGCACCAACGTCGTGGCAGCAGAGGCGTCGGTCGTAGTCGACGTTCGCATCAGCAGCGCGAAACAAGCCTCGACCATCGATCGCAAACTTCGCTCTCTCAAACCCCTCGACAAGCATTGCACTCTGCACCTCGAGGGTGGCATTAATCGCTTGCCCATGGAACGTAATGCTGGCGTGGCCGCGCTCTACGAGAAGGCGTGCGAAATTGGCAAACAACTCGATTGGAAGGTCGGTGAGGCCTCGGTGGGCGGAGGCTCCGACGGCAATTTCACCGCCGGCATCGGCATCCCGACGTTGGATGGCATGGGAGCGGTCGGCGACGGCGCTCACGCCGTGCACGAGCATATTCTGGTCTCGGAACTCCCGCGCCGCGCGCTTTTGCTGGCCGAGATGATCGAAAGAGTCTGAACTGCTCGTTCAGAACCAAGGGCACTATCTCACGTTTTGAAAAGGGCGCGCGGGCTTCACAACCGTGCGAGGCAAAGGTGGAAGAACGGCCCTTCTGGGCCGTGACGTCGAGCTTCAAGAAAGTTGGGCTTTAGCCCGTGCAGGACGCGGAGTTTGGCAGTCCGGTCCATTATGAAATAGCGTTGTAATAACGCGCTATTTTTCTCTGCGTAACTCTGTGGTTTGGCGTGCGGCGGTGTCAGGTCAATTTCTACTTTGGCAACTTGAAATTGACTGTGATCTGCGTCTGAATCTCAACCGGTTCGCCGTTGAGCAGGTACGGCCGGTACTTCCATTGCTTGACCGCATCCATTGCAGCTTGCGCCAGGACGGGGTCGCCACTGATGCTCTTTACCGAAGCGATGTTGCCCATCTTCGAAATCGTAGCCATCAGTTGCACCGAACCTTCCAAGTGCATCCGCATCGCCGAAGCTGGATACACCGGCGAAACTTTCTTAATCAACAGTCCCTGCGAGACCCCTTGCGAGATATTTAGGGCCGACAAAACTGGTGCTGGCGCACTGGCAGAGTTCCCCACCAGATTGCCCAGCGACCCTCCGGAAGCGGACGGCGTGAAATCCACGCTCGGAGGAGCAGCATCCGGAACGTTGGTGTGAGATTTCGGCTTGCTGCCTTTTTGCACAAGCATAGGTTGCTCGGCCGGCTTGGCCTCAGCAGCCGAATCATCTTCTTCGGGAGTTGATTTCGATGATTTTGCCGGCTTTTTCCCCGACGATTCGCCCTCGCCCTTTGCCGTGGGCTGATTTTCGTCTGGGCCTTTCATAGCATTCACAACTGCAGGTGCCGGTGCCGCGGACGTGGCGCTTGTCGTCGGCGATGCAGCAGGCGTCACCGCCGAGGAAGCAGCCCCTGCAGCTTTCGATTGTTCTGCTGGTGCCGTCTCCGACGAGCTTCCATTGCTTTCTTGGGAACCCGTTCTTCCGTGGAATTGCGTCCACCCAAAATAAAGTCCGGCCGCCACAATCGCGGCCGCCACAATGCCAATCAGTGCTTTCTTTCCTCCACCAGACGACTCCGTGCTTCCGTCGCTGAGAGCAAAGGTAGGCGCACCCACAGCAATGGTTGCCGTGCCCTTTTCCTCATTCTTCTTCTTCGCTGCTTCCTGAACGGAATCCGCTGTCTGAGTTCCTGGCACTTCCAAAATGTCTGGTTCTTCAAAAGAACGGGCCGGCGCTGCCGCACTCGCCGCACCACTGCTCGGGGATGATCGGAATCCCATTGACCCGGCCACCGATCGCGTCGAATCCTTGGACCCTGATTCCCGTCCTGACCGAGCCGATGAGGGCGCCGCGGCCTTTGCGGCAGGCTCAGCGATCTCCAACACGTCATCGTCAGCCGTTTGCGCTTTGGCCGAAACGGTCGCACTCGATACCGGAACTGGTGGCAGCGATGCCGGTCGCGTCATGACCGCATCCGGGACGGACATAGGCCATGCTGATTTCGGTGCCGCTGCCGATTTACTTCCTGAGGTCGAGGTGATTTTTTCTGCTGCTGGGCTCGCGACCGGAGCTGCTTCCGCTGCCGGTGCCGCCGCCGGTTTTACCGGCTCGCCCTTGCGCAGAAGTCCCCGCGCTACTCGCAGCGTGCCCTTGGCCTGTTCCACATTGATGGGCTTGGTGAGGACCAGGTTCGCGCCAATCCGAAATGCCTTGGCCACCCCCGCCTGCCCTTCCACTACCGCAACCGCCAGCGCGGTCTGATTGGACGACGAATTCCGTGCGCTCTTGAATACCAGCGTCGCGTTCTGCTCGTTGTCGCAATCGACGACAATCGCGTCAAAATGCTCTGCCATCAACTTCTTTACCGCGGCAAACGGCTCCGCGCACGTCTGGACGGAAAATTCCAGTTCGCCCAAAACCTGTGTCACTGTCCGGGCGGTTTTTTCCTCTGGGCAGAAAAGAAGCGCTTGGTAACCCATACCAAGGTCATCGTAGGTACACCCGTAAGCCCCAGCAAGTTACTCCGGTAATTTCGGGTCATTCGGCTCAATTTGCGATCTGGACGCCTGACGCCGGTTATCCCGAAGCCCCGCGAACAGAATCCCAAAATCGGATGGTTCGCCCCGCCTGCGTAAAATACCCCCGTGCGCATTCCCCTCTGGATCAAGGTCCTCTGGACCATTTGGCTCCTCTTTTGGATCCCCATCTATTGGCGCCAATACGGTGCCCAGAACTTCCTCTTCTTCTGCGATCTGGGGAACATCTTGATTTGTCTGGCTTTGTGGACTGAGAGCGCGCTGATCTTTTCCTGGCAGGCATGCAGCTTACTTGTGTTTCAAACTCTATTCATCATCGATCTCGCGGCGGCCACGGCCACCGGCAAACATCCGATCGGTGGCACCGAGTACATGTTCGATCCCAATGTGCCGCTGTTCATTCGTCTGCTCAGCCTTTTTCACGTTGTAATGGTCCCACTCATGCTTTGGGCGATCTGGCACCTCGGCTACGACCGTCGCGGCTGGATTTATCAAACCGTCACCGCCTGGATTGTCGTCCCCATCAATTATTTCTGGCGTCCCGGCTATGACGTGAACTGGGCCCGCGGACTATTCTTTCGCGAGCAACACGCTATACCAGGCTTGCTGTATTTATTGGTCTATCTCATCCTCGTGCCCTCGCTCGTCTACTGGCCCACGCATCTTTTTCTTAGCTGGCTCAACCAGCAATGGCAGCGCCAGCCTTAATGCTTTTCAAGAAACGGGAAGGGCACGAGTTCACCCGTGCCGCCACGGCGCGGAAGTATTTGTCTGCGCTTTAGCGCCTGCGGTCAGTCTTGCGCTGCGATGCAAAATTCTCCCCACCAAACTCTGGCTGCGACTTGGGAAATATCGCGTGCTTCCTCTGTGGCCCGCAGTGCCCTCTGTGGTTGGTTCGTAATGAACCTGCTTACTGCCCCGGATCACGCGGATGACTGCGCACCGCCGATTCATCCTCCGGATAATTGATGGACCCACGAAATGACGAGATGTCATCCTCGTGAAAATCCGGGAACGGCAACTTCTTCTCGTCGCGCATCTCTGCAATTTTCTGTGTCGCCATCTCTGCCTTCTCTTTGTGCAGTCCCGGATCACGCCCCAAATACAATGTTTGCGCCGGCATGGCTAACCCTGTGCCGGCATCCTCCGCAATACCTAAAATGCGCAGAAGCAAATCCTCGCGCACAGCCGCGAATTCGCCGAAATCGCGGGTCAGGATATAAGCCACGACCTCAACCGTGGGCGTGTTGTTCGCGATGTCGATCAGCCGTACCCGCACGTTGTTGCTTTCAATTTTGGGATGGCTGTACAGTAGTCGCCGAATTTCTGCCAGCACATATCGCAAATGATCCGCCTTCGTCTCTGCTCGCAATTTAATGCTGGTCTTGAACAGGATCTTGTCGCGCCGGCTCAGGTTCTCCACATTGATCGTCGCCACCGTGCCGTTGGGGATCGCCAACAAAGTCCTTTCTTCCGTGCGCACACGGGTTGACCGAAGCCCGATGTCTTCCACCACTCCCGTCCGATCGCCGAACGTGCACACATCCCCGACACGAATCACTTCATCCCCCAATACCGACAATCCGCCGAAAAGATTTGCAATCGTCTGCTGCGCGCCAAAGCCAATCGCAATTCCGCCGATGCCCAGTCCCGCCAGCGCCGTGCTCATATTGAAGCCCAGGCTGCCCAGCACCGCAAACGCGGCCAAGATGATCACGCCCGCCTTCACCAGGCGCTCGCCTAGCAAAATCACAGACCCCGTCCCGCTGTGTCCGCGCGACAGCGCGCGAATTCGAACGCGGTGCAGAAACCACCGCAGCACGCGCCAGAAAATCCAGTTGGCCGCAATGATGACGAGAACGCCGACCACCTGCCCGTAATAATGTCGTTGCAGCAGCGGCATTCGCAGATAACTGGACAGGATTCTGTGAACCACCGTCGCCGCCAGCAGCCATCCCGGCCCGGAAACCGTACGCCAGTTCGCAATATCGATCTGCGCCGCCCGGCGCGCCCACCACCCTAGTGGGAATTCCAGCAGCGCAACCACCAACCAACCCAACGCCGCGGCCACTGGAACCGCTGCCAGCAGCCCGAGCCATTGCCAGATCGGCATACCTGCAATCTCGTACTTCACCAGCACGCGTGGCAGGTGCCTTTCCACCTGCCGCGCTTCCGCCTGCGCGTACAGCTCCGGCACTTTGGTCAGCGTGTCCGATGAGATCAGCCAGATCTTTCCTGCGGATGCGTCATTCACCCGCACCAGCTCTAATTGCACCTCAACATCGCCGGACGACATCGTTCCCAGATTCTGACGGTCGAGCGGAACTCCTTCTTGCGGCGTTCCTTCCGGCGCGGTGCTCACCCGTCTCAGGCTGCCGGCCAAAGCGTTGTCCATCACGTATTTCAATTTGGCGGCAATCTGTTCGCCCTCGCCCTGACGGCGCGCAGGGCTCATTTGGAGATATTGCGATGCAATCCCGTAATTGCCGTCAGCTGCCGCCCGCAGGAATCCGAAGACCGTGCCCGAGGGTGTCGTGCGATCGAGAGCGTCGGTCGGCGCTGTGGCGGCCTTGCCCGCCGTTGCGGCCGAAGGGGCTACCTGCGCCGATGACATGCTCACCAGCGCAATCAGACTGGTAAACGCTACTGGAGCCAGAATTTTCTTGAGTGTCAATGACATGACGGTCCCCCATTTCGCGTCGTGGAATTTGCGGGTCGGGCACGTGTGTGCCGGACGCTCCTGTCTCCCATCACACAACCCTTTTGCGTCATCCTGAACGAAGGCGTTTTCACCATCCGGAGTGAAGGATCTCCCAGCAAGAGGTCGTCTCGCGCGAGCCCTGGCAGATGCGAGTCGAAACTCCGACTCCGAGCGTCAAGCGAAGCGAGACTTAGAACTCACCCGCGCTTCGGCCGATACACGTGCGTGCTCGTACCAAAGAATACTTCTGCCGACTCCATCACTGTTTCAGACAATGTCGGATGCGGATGAATGCTCAACGCTACATCTTTCGCCAACGCCGCCATCTCGATCGCCAGCACGCCCTCCGCGATCAGCTCTCCCGCACCAACGCCGACAATGCCTACTCCTAGAACTCGCTCCGTCCGCGGATCAATGACTAATTTCGTCATGCCTTCGGGCCGATCGAGCGTGATCGCGCGCCCTGAAGCACCCCAGGGAAATTTTGCGATTTTGATCTCGCGATTTTCCTTTTGCGCCTGCGTTTCAGTCAGCCCGCACCAGGCCACTTCCGGATCGGTGAACACAACCGCCGGAATCGCATTCGGCTCGAATGCCACCTTATGCCCCGCCATCGCCTCTACCGCGGTCCGCCCTTCATGCGAGGCTTTGTGCGCCAGCATCGGCTCGCCCACCACATCCCCAATCGCGTAGATCGAGGGATCGTCCGTCTGCAGCTGCTTGTTGACCTGAATGAATCCCTTCGCGCCAACTTGCACTCGCGTATTTTCCAGCCCTGGAATTTCCGAATTCGGTTTGCGCCCCACCGAAACCAGCACACGATCAAAAAATTTGTCTCTTTCCTTCACATCCGCGCCGTCGAAAGTCGCGCGAATTCCATTTCCTTCATCTTTGAGCGACGCCACCGTCGTGTTCAGCCAGATCGCCTCAAACAGCTTCTCCAGCCGTTTGTGCAGCGGCAGGACTAAATCGCGGTCCGCTCCCGGCAGCAATCCTGGCAACATTTCCACGACCGCCACCCGCGTGCCCAACGCCGCATAAACCGAGCCCAACTCCAGACCGATATATCCCCCACCGACCACAAGCAAACTCCCCGGCACATCCGAAAGATCTAGCGCGCCGGTGGAATCCATCAGCCCCGGCGATTCGATCTTCAATGTAGGAATGACCGCTGGCCGCGATCCCGTCGCAATGATGATGCGGTCGAAGGTCAACGTTTCTTCGGCACCTTGCGTCTTGCTCACACGCAGCGTGGTCGAATTCTCGAACGCCGCTCGACCCTGGACATACTGAACCTTGCGCTGCTTCGAAAGCTGTCCCAGCCCTCCCGTCAGCTTCTTGACGACGTTTTCTTTCCACGAACGCAGGCGCGCCAACTCGATCTTGGGCGCCGCAAACTCAATCCCCCAATCCTTCGCCTGATGCGATTCCTCAATCAGCTTGGCCACGTGCAGCAGTGCTTTCGATGGAATGCATCCGCGATACAGGCACACGCCTCCCGGATTCACCTCAGGATCGATCAGCGTGACATTCATGCCGAGATCGGCCGCCAGAAACGCCGCGGCGTATCCGCCAGGGCCAGCACCTATAACTGCAATACTTAGAGATTGGCTTTCACTCATGTAAGGAAGTTCTGAGAAGTTGTCTCATGAATCGTTTTGGGAAGGGCACGGCTTCAGCCGTGCCGCTTAAAGCAAAAAGACACGGGCTTTAGCCCCGGGGGAACGTGCAGTTTGAGTTTCTATTTCATGATGAGAAGCCTCCGAGACTCAAAACTTGAAACTGGGCTTTCACCCCTGCACCGACAACAGGAACGGCTGCTCAAACGCCTCCGCGATCCAGCGCAGAAATCTCGCCGCATCGGCGCCGTCGATCAGCCGATGATCATACGAAAGCGATAACGGCAAAATCAGGCGCGGCTCGAACTTGTTGTTGATCCACTCCGGTTCCATCCGCGACCGCGAGATCCCCAGAATCGCCACCTCCGGATGATTCACAATCGGCGTGAATCCAATTCCGCCAATCCCGCCCAGGTTCGTAATCGTAAACGTCCCGCCTTCCATCTCTGCCGGCGTGAGCTTCTTTTCGCGCGCCTTCTTCGAAAGCTGTGAGAGCTCGACCGCCAGCTCGACGATGTTCTTCTTGTCCACATCGCGCAGCACCGGAACCAGCAGCCCGCGGTCCGTGTCGGTCGCCACCCCAATATGGATGTACTGCTTGTAGACGATTTCTTCTTTCTCAATATCGATGCTGGCATTAAACTGCGGAAAAACTTTCAGCGCCGCCGAGCAAACCTTCAGCGCAATCGCGGTCACCGTCATCTTTCCGCCAGCCTCTTCCGCTTTGGGAGCGAACCGTGCCCGCAGTTGTTCAAGCTCCGTAATGTCGGCTCGATCGTGCTGCGTGACATGTGGAATCGTGATCCAGGACTCGGCCAGATGCTCGGCCGTCTTCCGCCGGACTCCCCGCATCGACACCCGTTCCACCTTGCCCCACTTGCTGAAGTCTGGCAATTGGGGAGCGGCCAATCGTCCGGCTCCAGGCTGCGCCTGCGCAGAAACTGCGGCGCTGAGCAGCGTCTTTGCCAGCAGCTTGACGTCGTCTTCGCTGATGCGTCCGCCCGGTCCCGACCCTTTCACATCG
Organism: Candidatus Sulfotelmatobacter sp.; assembly: GCA_035710725.1. Lineage (GTDB taxonomy): Bacteria > Acidobacteriota > Terriglobia > Terriglobales > Acidobacteriaceae > Sulfotelmatobacter. The sequence goes on from DASTCY010000023.1 coordinate 116,705, forward strand.
TAGATTTCAACCCCCAGCTCCCGAGCCAGCCGCCGCACGTGCGGAGCCGCGGGAATTGGCCCACGATGTTCCGTCCCGGCCACCTTGCCCAACTGCACCGGCATGCTGAAATCCGCGACCGGCGCTGTTGGCTGGTCCGGAGGCAGCGCCTGCTCCTCCGTTTTCCCTTCCGCGCGAATTGCCGCCTGAAACGCCAGCCGCGCCCCATGCTGCCCGGAAACATGTTCGACCGGCCTCGTTCGCGGATGCCCCGCCTCCGGCTGCGCGACGCCGCCTTCCAGCGTGAAGATCACCTGTCCAACTTTGACCTTTTCTCCTTCTTTGACTCGTATCTCTTTCACCACGCCGCTGACCGACGAGGGCACCTCCACAACAGCTTTTTCTGTCTCCAATTCCATCACCGGCTGACCTTCCGCAACTTTCGACCCCGGAGAAATCATCAGCCGCACCAAATCACCCTGCGCGATGTTCTCGCCCAACTCCGGCAACCGGAATTCCTTGGCGCTCGACGCAGAAGATGGCATCGGCTCAGGCTGCGGCGATGCCGGGGCATCAGCCGGAATGCTCCGGGCAGATGCCGCCTGCTCTTTCGTCCGCGTCTCTGCTGCGTCGCTGCCATCATGCCGCTCAGGTATCTGGGCAGGTTGTGCCGTGGCTGATTTCTGTGGCGCAGGTGGCTCCGGCTTCTTCGCTCCCGCCCCATTCTCCACCGTAAACACGACCTGTCCGACTTTGATCTTGTCGCCCTCTTTGACGCGGACCTCTTTCACCGTCCCGCTCACCGACGACGGAACTTCCACCACCGCCTTGTCCGTCTCCAGTTCCATCACGGACTGGCCCGCGCTCACACTCGTTCCCGGCGACACCATCAGCCGCACCAGGTCGCCCTGCTCGATGTTTTCCCCGAGTTCCGGAAGTTTGAATTCAATCACCGCGTTGGGTCCCTTTCAATCCTGATGCCGAGTCTCGTAATTGTTGATTGTTGATTCCAGGCGCCGGGTCAACAGGCTTTTCAATCCACAATCGCAAAATCAAAGGTTCGTCCTGTCATCCTGAGCGCAGCGAAGGACCCCATGCCAGCCGACTCCAGCAGCGGCTTCGCGAGGAATTTCTTCCACTACCTCCGCTCGCCCGGTTTTGCTCCCAGACTCAATCCGAGCTTCGCTAGCTGACCGCCGGATTTGCCTTCTCTGAATTGATCTTCAACTCTTGTACTGCACGCTGTACCACGTCAGTCCCAATTTTGTTTTCACGCGCCAACGCTCCCAGAGTCGCCAAAACGATATGCTTGGCATCCACTTCAAAAAAGTCGCGGAGTGCAGCCCGGTTCTCGCTTCGCCCAAACCCGTCGGTTCCAAGCGATACCAGTTGTCCCGGCACCCACTTCGCCAGGCTTTCCGGCAAAACTTTCATGTAATCCGAAGCTGCAACAAACGGCCCTGCCGCATCTTTCAGCGCTTGCGTCACATACGGCACCTTGGCGCTCTGGTCAGGATGCAGCATGTTCCAGCGCTCGCAATCGTTGGCATCGCGGTACAGTTGCTTGTAACTGGTCACGCTCCACACGTCTGCAGCAACGCCATATTTTTCTTCCAGGATCGCCTGTGCCTTCAGCACTTCAAACATGATCGTGCCGCTGCCAAAAAGCTGTGCCCGTAGCTTCGCATCTTTATTCGCCGAGGCCTTGAACCGATACAGTCCCTTCAGCACTCCCTCACGAACGTTCCCCTCTTTCGGGATCTCCGGCATCGGCAGTGGCTCATTCGTCACGGTCAGATAGTAGAAGATCGACTCCTGGTCGATATACATCCGCCTGATGCCATCCTCAATAATGATCGCGATCTCATACGCGAACGCCGGATCGTACGCCAGCAAATTCGGCACTGGCAGCGCCAGCACGTGGCTATGCCCATCCTGATGCTGCAACCCTTCACCGGCGAGCGTCGTGCGCCCGGCGGTTCCTCCAACCAGAAAACCGCGGCAGCGCATATCGGCCGCAGCCCAGATCAGATCGCCGATGCGCTGAAATCCGAACATCGAGTAAAAAATAAAGAAGGGGATGGTGTTGATCCCGTGATTCGCATATGCCGTGCCCGCCGTGATGAACGAACACACTGAGCCGGCCTCGGTAATCCCTTCTTCCAGAATCTGCCCGTTCTTCGCCTCTTTGTAGTAGAGCAGTGTGTCCATGTCGACCGGCTCATAGATCTGCCCCACGCTGGAATAAATTCCCACCTGCCGGAAAAGCGCCTCCATGCCGAACGTGCGCGCTTCGTCGGGAACAATCGGAACTATCAGCTTGCCGATCTCCGGATCGCGCAGCAGCTTCGCGAGCAGCCGCACGAACACCATCGTGGTCGAAACTTCCCGCCCCTCGGTGCCTTTGTAAAATTCTTCGAAGTGCGACTCTGGCACCGATTTGAATGCCGCCGCGCGCACTTTCCGCTGCGGCAGGTATCCGCCTAGTTGCTCGCGTTGCGCCTGCATGTACTTGATTTCCGCACTGTCATCAGCGGGACGATAAAACGGCGCCTCGTGCAACTCCTCATCAGGAATTGGAATCCCGAACCGCGAACGGAACAGCTCCAGCTCCTCGTCATTCAACTTCTTCTGCTGATGCGTGATGTTCTTTCCCTCGCCCGCCTCGCCCAGGCCATAACCTTTAATCGTCTTCGCCAGAATGATCGTCGGCGATCCTTTGTGATCGACTGCCGCTCGATACGCCGCATGCACCTTGATCGGATCGTGCCCGCCCAGCCGCATGCGCGCCAGTTGCTCATCCGAAAGATGCTCAACCATTTTCAACAGCCGAGGATCCGTCCCGAACAGGTTGTGCCGGAAATACGCCCCGCTCTCCACAAAATATTTCTGATACTGCCCATCGCTGACTTCGCCCAGCCGCTTCACCAGCAAACCGTCGCGATCGTTCTGAATCAGGCTGTCCCAGTCGGTCCCCCAAATGACTTTGATCACGTTCCATCCCGCGCCGCGGAAAATCGCCTCCAGCTCCTGAATGATTTTTCCGTTGCCGCGCACCGGCCCGTCCAGCCGCTGCAGATTGCAGTTGACGACGAAAATCAAATTGTCGAGCTTCTCGCGCGACGCCAGCGTGATCGAACCCAACGATTCCGGCTCGTCCATTTCGCCATCGCCGAGAAAGGCCCAAACCTTTCCTCCGGTCGACTGCTTGAGCCCGCGATTTTCCAGATATCGGATGAAGCGTGCGTGATAAATCGCCTGAATCGGACCCAGGCCCATCGAAACCGTGGGAAACTCCCAGAAATCCGGCATCAGCCAGGGATGCGGATACGAGCTCAACCCGCCGCCCGCGCTCAGTTCGCGCCGAAAATTCTGCAGCTTTTCTTTGGATATCCGCCCTTCCAAAAACGCGCGCGCATACACTCCAGGCGCCGCGTGTCCTTGGAAGTACACGATGTCTCGGTCGCCGTTTTCCGTTTTCGCGCGAAAGAAATGATTGAACGCAACTTCATACAACGTCGCCGCCGACGCAAACGTCGAGATGTGCCCGCCGATCCCCTCTTGCTTCTTATTCGCGCGCACCACCATCGCCAGCGCATTCCAGCGCACCAGGCTCTTGATTCGCCGCTCCATCTCCTGGCTGCCCGGAAACGGCGCCTGCTGCCGCGATGGGATTGTGTTCTGATATGGGGTAGTAGCCACGAACGGCAGGTTGATGCCAGCTTCCCGCCGCGCATGCAATGCGAGCTGCTGCAACAGGCGTCCAGCGCGGTTCGGCCCGCCTCTGGAGAGCACATAGTCGAGCGAGTCGATCCACTCTCGCGTTTCCAATACTTCTAAGCCATTGGTCTCAGTCTGGGCCAAGTCTGGTTTCTCCGTCCGTCAGAGCGTAATTTCATATGATATTCAATTGTGCCGATTTTTGCCGGACGTGGTGCCTGTTGAACTGCATTACACTCACCATCATGTCTGCCACAAGCGCGCCGCTCGTTCCTTCAACCTGGGGAAATCGTTGGTCCGGTCGTTACCTGCTGGCCTACCTCGCCCTCTACGCCACACTGCTAGGACTGCTTCATCACTCCGAACATTTCGGCATCGCCGAGCCGCTTCTGATCCTGGCTACCCTCGGTATTGGTTTCTCCGTTCTTGCCTACTTCTTGACTCGACGGCTTACACCGCTCCCCATAAGCATCCGCCACCCTGGCAGCGAAGTTCTGGTGCTGCTCGCGTACACAGCGGGAATCGCGGCGTACCTGGCCTGGGGACGGGTCTTCGTCGAACCCATCCTGCCGCCAGAACCGATGAAGTCTGTCGTCATCCTCGTTATCAAACTTCTGCTGTTCGTTTTCCTCCCCGTGCTTCTCTTCCGCTTGCTCTGGGGTTATCGCCTCTCTGATCTGGTGGTCATTCGGCCAGAGGCGCGACGACACTGGAAGGCGGCGTTGTGGATGTCGCTAGCACTGCTTCTTTTTCAGTGTGTGCTGGGCAAGGGGCTTGGTGCGGTCCGACAATCGGATCTCTCCCGGTCCACTTTGATCATCGGGACTCCATTGGTTTTTCTGTTCCTGGTGATTGAAGTCGGGCTGGTGGAAGAGTTCTTCTTCCGCGCTCTGCTGCAGTCTCGCCTTTCGGCCTGGCTTAAATCGGAGATGGGCGGCATTGTTGCGATGTCGCTGCTGTTCGGCTTGGCACACGCCCCCGGCTTCTACTACCACGGCAGTGCAACACAGGAAGGGGTGGGCGCGCATCCTACGTGGCTGCTCGCGATCGGATACTCCGTCGTGGTCACATCGGTCGCAGGTTTCTTTCTCGGCACGCTGTGGATTCGCACCCGCAATCTGGCCTTGTTGATGATTGTTCACGCTGCAGGAGACCTGATGCCCAACCTCGTGCCCATGCTTAAGCTTGTGGACCACGTGTGGCGCCGATGACGAGGCCTGCTCGGCGCCCGTACGCGACCACCAGAATCGGGACACCGCTGGTATACCGTCGGAATCGTAGTCGCGTTAGCCGTGCAGATGGCTGCCGATTCGGATTAGAATCGCTTTCCACGGCAATCTGCCCGACGGCCGGAGAATTCCATGTTGCGCATCGTGCTGCTGATTCTCGTTGTCGTTGTGATCGCCATCGCCTTCGCCCCGCGCCTGCTTTCCCGGGGAACCGAGCCACGCGCCGGCGCCGCTGCCCCCGATTTCACTCTCCCCAGCCAGGATGGCTCCTCCGTCAGCCTCAAGGACTTTCGCGGCAAGTGGGTCGTTCTCTACTTCTATCCCAAAGACCAGACGCCGGGATGCACGCGCGAAGCCCACAATTTCCAGATCGACCAGCCCAAATACGCCCAACGCAACGCAATCGTCCTCGGTGTGAGTGTCGATAGCGTTGACTCACACAAGCGTTTCTGCGCGAAAGAAGGCTTGAATTTCAAACTGCTCGCCGATCGCGGCGGGAAAGTAACTCAGAGCTACGGATCGCTTACCAACCTGGGCATCGCGAAATTCGCCGCCCGCCACACCTTTCTCATCGATCCCTACGGAACGATTGCCAAGGTCTATCCCAGTGTCGACCCCGCTCGGCACAGCACCGAAGTCCTCGCCGACCTCGACAACCTGCGCAAATAAATTTCGGACGGTGCGGTGTTGGCTTGTCACCATGAGCTATCGGTTTCTGCACGGTCCCCTCTTTCGTTTTGTCATCCTGAGCGCAGCGAAGGACCCCATGCAAGTCGACTGCAGCAACGGCTGCGCGAGGAATCTCTTCGATTGCCTCCGCCCGACCCGTGTTGCGTCGCCGACTTCAATCGGAGCTTCCCCAATCGTGCAAGCGCCTCTTGGCGAGCTTTGTGACGCCTCAGCGTGGGATCCACCGCAAAAGCTCGCTAAGATTTCGCAAAGTGATGATCTATGCAGCTTCAAGAGGCTCTGGAGACCACTTCTCTGTGCGTCTCTGTGCCCTTTGTGATTAAACTAACCCGATGGACCTCGCCGCCCCCACCCAGAATGTCGTCTCATCTCGGCGCCGCGGTAAGTACATCTTCCCGCCCGGCATGCAACGAAATCTCCTCTGGGTCGCGCTGCGCAAACTCCGCCCGGCCAATCCCATTGTTCTATTTCAGCAACTCGCCGCCGAATTCGGCGACATCGCCCACTACAGGATCGGACATCATCACATCGTTTTTTTGAATCATCCAGACTATATCCGCGAAATCCTTGTCGTGCAGAACGACAACTTCGTCAAGGAACGCACGGTCCGCCGCTCCAAGATGCTGCTGGGCGAGGGCATGATCACCAGCGAAGGCGCCGAACATCGCAAGCAGCGGCAAACGGCACAGCCTGCTTTTCATCGCCAGCAGATTCCCACGTATGCCGCTGTCATGATGGAAGAAGCCGCCCGCCTGAGCGAGCAATGGCGCTCCGGCCAGCAGCGCGACGTTGCCCTCGACATGATGCACCTGACCCTGAACATCGTCGCGCGAACACTCTTTGCCACCGACCTGCGCGACGAAACCTTTGAATTGGCCAGCGCCATCAACCGCATCATGGGCCTGTATAACTTCCTCATCATGCTGCCCGCTGCGGAGTTGCTGGTGCACGTTCGCCCTCCCGGCCTCTCCGCATTCGTGAAAGCTCGCCAACGAATTGACGCCGTCGTCTATCGCATGATCGAGGCCCACCGCCAGAACAAGCACAACAGCGGCAGCCTGCTCGATCTCATGCTGGCAGCCTCTCCCGACCGAACCAGTGCGTCAGAGAAGTCTTTGCGCGACCAGGTGATCACAATCTTTCTCGCCGGTTATGAAACGGTCGCCAATGCCCTCGTTTGGACCTGGTATGTGCTCTCGCAAAATTCTGCATGTGAGCGCCGCTTGCACGCGGAACTCGAGTCCATCCTGCACGGCCGCCCGCCGTGTCTCGACGACCTCCCGCAACTTCGCTACACCGAAATGGTCTTGGCCGAGTCGATGCGCCTCTATCCTCCCGCTTGGGCGATGGGCCGCTACGCCCGCCAGGATTTTCGACTTGGGCCGTACTTCCTGCCTGCCCGCACGACTGTGCTCATGAGTCAGTTCGTCACGCACCGAGATCCGCGATTCTTCCCCGACCCACTGCGCTTCGATCCCGAGCGCTTCAGTCCCGAAGCCAAAGCCTCGCGTGCAAAATTCACATATTTTCCCTTCGGCGCGGGACCACGCCAGTGTATCGGCGAATCGTTTGCCTGGATGGAGGCCGTTCTTGTCCTGGCTACTCTGGCTCAGAAATGGAAACTGACACTCGTCCCCGGCCACTCGGTCGAACCCGAGCCGTTGATCACCTTGCGTTCAAAGTTTGGAATGCAAATGAAGATCGAAGCGAGAACCCTGGCCTCACAAACGTCCGCTTCTGATGTAGCCTAACCGCGTAATAGCATTCCTCGGATTCGCGGGACCAAGCCGCCAGACTTCAGTTCTGCGCACTTTTTGCAAAAATCTTAGCGAACTTTGCCCTGATGTCTTTCTCTGCGCTCTCTGCGGCTCTTCTCAGCGATCTCTGCGATAAGGCTGCTCACATCCAAGGCGGATTCAGAAACAATGGCCGCCCCTGACCGCCGCTCACTTATTCTCCTTTATGTAAATCTCCGCCACCTGCTCCGCAATCTTTTCCGGCTCCGCCTCGGCCAAATTTGCCAACGCAATCACAGTTACCCCGTCATCCACGTGCCGCGTGATCGCCGTCTTGAACCCCTGCCACGCGCCTCCATGGTGAATAATGCGGTGCCCTTTTCGTTCGGTGATGCCCCATCCAAACCCGTAGCCCGCCTTGTTCGGCTCGCCGTCCTTGAGCTTCGCCACCGTCCACATCTGGTCGAGACTCGATCGCTTCAAAAGTTTGTCCGTGTAGAGCGCCGCATCCCACTTCGCCAAATCCAAGACCGAAAAATACAAACTTCCGTCCGCCGTCGTGTTCATAGCGGGCGAAACCCACTCCTGGTTCTTCAGTTCTCCCTTCACCAGCCGATAGCCGGCCGCTCGGTTCGGAATGATATCCGCCTCGCTGATGATTCGCGTCGTCGTCATGCCCAGCGGCTTGAAGATCCGCTCCTGCAGGAAGTCCCCATAAAACTTGCCCGTCACGCGATGAATCAAAATTCCCAGCGTCACATATCCCAGATTGCTGTAAGCCCACTTCGTTCCCGGCGGATACGCCAGCGGTGTCCCTTCCACCACCTTCAGCAGTTCATCTTCGGTCCAGTCTTTGCGGAAGTCGAACTTCTCCGGATAATCCGTGAATCCGGCCGTGTGGCTAAGCAATTCGCGCACGGTGACGTCATTCCACGCAGCGGGAGCATCGGGAAAATACTTGGTCAGCTTGTCTTCCAGGCCGACCTTGCCCTCTTCCACCAGCATCATCACGCCCGTAGCTGCGAACTGCTTGCCCATCGATCCCGACTCAAAAACCGTTTCTGGCTTCACCGGAACATTCAGCTCCACATTGGCCAGCCCATATCCCTCTGCGCGCACAGTCTTTCCGTCCTTTGCAATAAGCAACGACAACCCAGGAATATGCTGTTTCTGCATTTCTCCGCGAACGTAATCAGAAATGGAGTCCTGGCCCAGGGCAGTTTGGGAACACAAAAAAAAGCCGCTCACTACCAGGACCAGAAGTCCGGCGAACACGGCGCAGCGCTTGCGAGGTAACGCACGATTGAAGTTCATAGTTTTGAAGTTGAATAGCGCGACAAGTGTAAGTGGGCTTGGGATTCCAATCAACCCCGCTGCGATCCGGTTGGGAAGGGAAAATGTGGGGACGGCCGCCCTCGGCCGTCCGGCGGAGCAAAGCTCCGCGGCCACACGGTTGGAAATGGACCAATCTGTGAGCCGAACGGCATGGGTCCTTCAATCTGCTCGCGCTTCTAGAACAGCGAACTCTGCCGCCGGCTCGGAGAAATTCCGAAGTGATCGTACGCCAGCTGCGTCGCCACCCGCCCGCGCGGCGTGCGATTCAGAAACCCGATTTGCATCAAAAACGGCTCGTAAATTTCTTCAATCGCGTCCGGCTCCTCCGCCAGCACCGCCGCCAGCGTGTTCACGCCCACCGGACCGCCCTGATATTTCTCAATGATCGTCAGCAACAGACGCCGATCGACCTCGTCAAAACCATATTGATCGACTTCCAGCATCAGCAGCGCCGCTTTCGCCGTCGCCTCATCGATCTTTCCAGCGCCCCGTACCTGCGCATAGTCCCGCACTCGCCGCAGCAACCGGTTCGCAATTCTCGGAGTTCCCCTCGACCGGCTGGCAATCTCGTTTGCTCCCGCATCGTCGATCGCCACGCCCAGGATTTCCGCCGATCGTTCCACGATCACGCGCAACTCTTTCGGTGTATAGAACTCCAGCCGCAACACGATCCCGAATCTCGATCGCAACGGAGAAGAAAGTAGTCCCGCCCGCGTCGTCGCTCCCACGAACGTGAATGGCTTCACTTCCAGCGTGTGCGTGCGCGCCGACGGCCCTTGCCCAATGATGATGTCGAGCTTGTAATCCTCAAGCGCCGAATACAGCAATTCCTCCAACACCGCCTGCAGACGATGAATCTCATCGATGAATAGAACTTGTTTGTCCTGCAGGTTGGTCAGGATCGCCGTCAGATCGCCCTTGATCTGCAGCAGCGGCGCCGCCGTCGGCTGAAAATGCACGCCCAATTCATTCGCAATGATGTTGGCCAGCGTCGTCTTGCCCAGCCCCGGCGGCCCATACAGCAGGACGTGGTCCATGGCCTCACCGCGCGAGCGCGCCGCCTCGATCGCCACTTCCAGATTCTGTTTGACCTTGGATTGTCCGATGAACTCGCGCAGCCGTTGCGGCCGCAGCTTCAGCTCAAACGATGAATCGTCTTCCACCGGAGCGCCGGAAACCAGCCGCTCCCGCTGCGAGTCAAAATTGGGGAAATTCTTTGCCGTAGCCACTGTCCCGGATAGTAGAACGAAATGCGAAACCGCGCAATTACAGATTTGGAGATCCCAATTTCCTCTGTGACCCTCTGTGTCCTCCGTGGTGAAGCGCAGTTTCACAAATCTCTCGGCCAAGAAGTTCGGCGGATTCTCAGACCTGCCCTATTCTGAAAATGATCGGCTGTTTAGCCCGATACGCCTCATTCACCATTTCTTAACCCCAGCGTCATCTCCGATTAACAATCCGCTGCTACTGTGAACCGCGCTCTATCCCTGCACAAGTACAGCTGGCAAATTTTCACCACTAACTAAGGAGATTGCAATGAGCAAGAGAGCCCTCGCGCTATTGCTTGCGATATTCACCGGCACGGCATTGGCACAACCGGAAGCGGCCCACCGCGGCGTTCCACACCTCGACCACGTCTTCATCATCATGATGGAGAACCACCACATCAGCCAGATTCTCGGCAATCCCAATGCCCCGTTTATCAATTCCTATACCGCCACCGCCAACCTAGCCAATAATTATTTCGGTGTCGGACACCCGAGCCTGACCAACTACCTGGAAGTTGTCGGCGGATCGAACTTTGGCATCGTCAATGACTTCTCGCCGGACTGGCACAACACGGCCTGTGTGTCGAACATCGAATCGGATACCGTTTCCAATGAAGCATCCACCGCCAACATCTGCCCGATCGCAGGCAGCGGCATGGATGCCCCCACGCCCGCGGTGGACACGACCAACGAAGGCACGCCGCAAGAGCCGGTTTTCAACGATCCGCTTCCCGCCGCGTTCACACAGGGCATCAGCATTGCCGACCAACTGGTAGCCGCCAACAGAACTTGGAGGGCCTATCAGGAGAACCTTCCTCCCTACGGGGCCGATGGAGTCAATAACAGCGATGGACTGGTATCCGATAAAGCAGGCACACCGTCCGAGCCCGGCATGCCTAAGTTCTACGCCGTCAAGCATGACCCGTTCGTCTATTTCGCCAGCGTTCAAAGCGGCTCAGACCGCGAACTCAGCCTGAGGAACGTGACCGACTTTCATCAGCTGTTCGCGGACCTGAAGAGCGGGCATGTAGCGAACTTCAACTTCATCACGCCGAACCAGTGCCATGACCAGCATGGACGCGGTTCAGGCGAGGTAGGCCCGGGATGCTCTGTGGACCAGAACACGATCGCTCAGGGTGATGCGGCACTGAACATCCTCATTTCCACCATCAAAGGCTCCCACGCGTGGAAAGAGGGCAACAACGTGATCGTCACGGTTTGGGACGAGAACGACTTCAGCTCCCTGCCGAACCAGGTACTTGCCATCGTGGATACGAACTACTCCTCCGGCGGAAAGATCAGCAATGTGAAGTACAACCACTTCTCGCTGCTGAAGACCATCGAAGCCGGATTCGGGCTGAGCTTCATCAATCACGCCGCGGATGACAATGTGAAGTTGATGACGGACTTGTTCGGAAGGTAGTCTCGCTGTCGCATGAGCCATTAATCCGTTGGTTGTATTGGGCCGGCTTTCGATAGAGGCCGGCCCCACTGTTTGCCGCGAACTGATGTAATCGGCCTGCGTCATCCTGAGCGCAGCGCTTGTTTTCGCGGAGCGAAGGATCTCGCGGGTACGACAACGAATCCTCGTCTAAGTCGGTATCCAGCCGCTCGAATGAGCTCACCATACTACAAGAAGCAGTCCCGCACTCCGCAAATACTCCTTACTTTTTCGCAGCTTACGATCTATCGGCTAATTGCAAGCAGCAGGTTCGTCATAATGAGCGCGGAATTCGCAGCCAATGCAAACACAAACGCGACTACGAAGGTTCCTGCGCTCCCCAGCTTTTCTGGCGCGATGACTACACGCTTGCAAACGACGGTGTGCGCCCATTCATCTCCGTGCCGTTGCTGCTGGTGGGTGTCTTTCATCGCTGTGTAGCCGATAATTCCGAAGAAAAGTGCGTCGACGAAATACCCGAGCTCACGCACTATCGCGCTCTTCAAACGGCAGCGATCTCCGTCTTCGCCAACCACTACTATCGACATCAGCAGTTTGCCTAGCGTGCTTCCATGTACGGTTGTGAAAATCACGTGATATGCGATTGCTGCCAGGATGCTAAAGAAAAATCCCATAACACCAGTGTGTCGCAATTTGACCAGAACGATCGGAGAAACATGCCCACCCGAAGCAATGACCAGCATGACACTGAAAAGAACTCCGCTAAAAAAACCAGTGACGTAAAGAATAATTAGATCGATCACGCGCGCCGCAACCCGTGGCCAGAAACTCACTCCTTCGATCCCCTCTTGCTCCGGAATGTACTGAAGCAGGGAATTGCCCCACCCTGAGACTGGTGTGATAGACAAGGGATCACCTCAACTGAACTATGGGAACTTGTGCCGTTGTACCGCGAGGGGAAGCCGCGGTGGCAAAACGGCGCAGCGGGTGCATCATACACATAAGCTGCAAACTTGGACAACAACGAAATTCAGGCACCGACCGAACTCTTCCTGTTCCTTCACTCGCCTCGTCCCGCTTGCCTTCTTGAGGCGTTCGCGTGAAGTGAGCGAATCCCAGGGGTCCCCAGAACCCGCTCTTTGCGAAATGGGCTCAAGGATGCAGGTCGCGAGCTAAAACTCTGAACTCAGCCACGGGTCTATTCCTCTTCCTGCGGCTGCTCACCCCGCTCGGCCTTCGACTTCTCAATAATCTTCTCTTGCAGTTGCGCCGGCACAATGTCGTAATGGTGCATCTCCATGTTGAAGCTCCCGCGCCCCTGCGTCATCGACGTGAGTTCTACGCCGTAGGTCAGCATCTCCGCCATCGGGATCTCAGCCTTCACGATCGTGTTGCCGCTCTTGTTGTCCATGCCCTGGATGCGTCCGCGACGGCTGTTCAGATCGCCCATGATCGATCCCGCAAATTCGTCAGGCACGGTGATCTCCGCCGACATGATCGGCTCCAGCAGCGTCGGCTTCGCTGTCTCCATGGCTTTGCGGAATGCGATCCGCCCCGCCAGCTGGAACGACAAATCGTTCGAATCAACGTCATGGTACGAGCCGTCATAAAGCACGACTCTGAAATCGACCACGGGATACCCGGCGAGATATCCACGCGCCGCAGCATCCTTGATCCCCTTCTCCACCGCCGGAATAAAATTCTTCGGAATCGCCCCGCCAAAAATGTCGTTGACGAACTCAAATTCTCCGCCGCGCGGCAGCGGCTCCATCTTGATCTTGCAATCACCAAACTGCCCGTGCCCACCCGTCTGCTTCTTGTGACGTCCTTGCACGTCGGCCTTGCCGCGGATCGTCTCGCGATACGGCACTTTCGGCGCTTTCAGGTTCACTTCCGTGTGATAGCGCTTCTTCAGCTTCGCAACGACGACCTCAATGTGCTGCTGCCCCGTGCCCGCGATAAGAAATTCCTTCGTCTGCGCATCGCGGAAGAACCGCAGCATCGCATCCTCTTCCATTAGCTTGTGGATGCCCGGCCCCAGCTTGTCTTCATCCGACCGGCTCTTCGGCTCAATCGCAAACGTGATCGCCGGCTCCGGCAGCTTCACTCGCGGATACTGGATCGGCGCCGCCTTATCTCCCAGCGTGTCTCCCGTGAGCGTATCTTTCAGTTTTGCCACCGCCCCAATATCTCCCGCATGCAGCTCATTCACCGGGACCGCGGTCTTGCCCTGCATGATCCCGATGTGCGAAAACTTCTCCTGCCCGCTGCGGCCGAAGTTCTGCACCGTCGCATCATTCTTCAGCACGCCAGAAAAGACTTTGAAATAGGAAATCCGCCCTGCAAATACGTCATTCACCGTCTTGAACACATAAACCGACACCGGCTCGGCATCGGTCTCATGCCGCTTCGGAACATCTCCATTTCCTGACGCCGGCGCTTCTCCCTGCACCCATTCGTGCTCCGACGGCGCCGGCGTGTAGTCGACGATGAAATCCATCACCCGGTCGGCGCCAATATTGCCCAGCCCCGAGCTGAAGATGACGGGAAAAATCCTGTCTTCGCGGATGGCATTGTGCAGCGCCGGAACCAGGTCTTCCTCGCCCAGCGTTCCCGCCTCAAAAAACTTCTCCATCAGTTTGTCGTCGCCTTCGGCAACCAACTCCACCAGCCGCTCGTGCGCCGCCTGGGCCTGCTCCTTCAAATTCGCCGGGATCTCCGTCTCCTTGCCTTTCCCATTCCCGCCCAATTCATACGTGTACGCCTTCATCCGCACCAGATCGATCACGCCGCTCAGGTTCTTTTCGGAACCAATCGGCAACTCAATCGGAATCACATTCCGCCCAAACGCCTTTTCCAACGATTCCAGCACCCGCGTCGCGTCGGCCCGCTCGCGGTCCATCCGGCTCGCCACGATCAGCCGCGGAGTCTTATATTCCTCGCAGTAATTCCAAACGCGCTGCGTAACCACTTCCACTCCCGCGACGCCATCCACCACGACGATCGCCGCATCCACCACCGGCAGCACCATCTTCGCCTCGTGCACGAACATGTTGAAGCCGGGCGAGTCGATGATGTTGATCTTCGTGTTACCCCACTCCACAAACGCGGTCGATGCCGAAATCGACATCTTTCGCGCAATTTCTTCTTCGTCGTAGTCGGTGGTCGCCGAGCCATCGTCCACGCGGCCCAGCCGTTGCGTCGCCCCCGCCGTGTATAGCATGGCGGAAATCAGCGACGTCTTCCCCGCATGCCCGTGACCAATGAGTGCGACGTTGCGAATGCTTTCTCCGGAATAGACTTTCACCAGCGGACTCCTTTAGCAGGCAAGGGAAAGAGAATTGGCCCAACGAGGATCAGGACAGGAATAGCCCAGCCCACGAATACCTGCGAAAACCCAAGATGCTACCACGCGCCCCGCAGCCCTCTCAACCGCCGTTCCATGTCGTGGAAGAGCGGCCCTTCAGGGACTGCCCTGAGCGCAGTCGAAGGGGCCGATGCCACTGACCTTAATCACACCTGGGCCTTTAGCCCGGGAACGGGATTCCGACGCCCAGCCTACTTCCCTTAGCGATCTTTGCGATCCTTCGCGTCCTTTGCGCTCCACTCCAGAAGAGACAAAAAGACGATGAATAGAATCGTGGAAGAGCGGCGCTTTAGCGCCGCGTAGCTAGCAAAAAGAGCTGGGCCGTTAGGCCCAGAACTTGATGTATCATTCCCCGCATGCTCGGCCACCGCTCCAGCGAGCACCGCTCGAATCAAGAATGGATCGCCCAGTACTCCACCAGCCATCAGCATCCGGTGAACCGCGCCTGTCACACGTTGGGCATTCCAACCATCGTCCTTTCCATCGCACTCTTCATCGCTGCCATCTTCCTGCATCGAATCGTGTGGTACGCCGTCTTTCTCTTCCTTTTCGGTTGGGCCCTCCAATTCGTCGGACACGCCTTCGAAGGCAAGCCGCCCGAATTTTTCCATGACTGGCGCTTCCTGTTCGTCGGAGTCCGTTGGTGGTGGGCCAAACTCCGTGGCCGCGCCTGAAAGTGAAGTCGATCTAAGATGCCCCACTTCTCCCTGCTTTTGCGAGAAGTGGGATTCAGGGAGCCGGAAGTTTATCTTGCGTAGTGCCGCGCGGACATGTGAAACCCGGCATCATAGTTCCGGGTTAAGAAGCTAGAATGATCCCGCGTCCCGCCAACGACGCCATTTCTCCGCCGTCGGGAATCTCGGCTCCGGGTGGCAACTCCACTTGAGAGGAAGCTTCATGTTCCCCCAACTCGCCCGCTTCACCGATCTCGGCCTCCTGCTGATCCGCCTGATGATCGCTCTTGTCTTCGCCACCAGCGGCTACAGCCACCTGAAAGATCCCGAAGCCCGCGCCCGCAGCATCGGAATGAGCAAGGGATTCACCATCATTCTCGGCATCGGCGAGGTGGCCGGCGCCCTCGGAGTTGCCTTCGGCGTCCTCACCCAGATCGCCGCCATCGGCCTCATCCTCATCATGCTCGGCGCCATCCAGAAAAAAATCTTCGTCTGGCACACCGGCTTCTGGGGAGAAAAATCCTCCGGCTGGCATTACGACCTGATCTTCGTCCTCATGAACCTGCTCATCCTTTTCACCGATGGCGGCCGCTATGTCCTTCTGCGTTAAAACTCCGGAATATTTTGCACTCTTCTCGGTTCTCCACACTGATGGAGCGCCAGCCAAGCTCGTTCCTCAGCTTCCCCCTTTTTCTCTGCGAACTACTTTGCGTGCTCTGCCAGTTCTTCGCTTTCTATGCAATCACTTTGTTCCTAACGCCAGGACTGAAATCCCAATCGCCACCAATCTTCCATAAGCGTTGAGGACCTTCCAAACCCGGTCTTGTCATCCCGACCGCGAGCGCAGCTCGCGAGAGGGACCGTACGACCCTTTCCCCAACGATGCCGCCGACAAGCCCGCCCACGGCCTGCGCATCGCATCGACAAAAGTTTTCGCATCGACAAAAGACTGAAGCATCGTGGAAGAGCGGCGCTTCAGCGCCGCGTACAGCCCTTAACAGAACCGGGCCTTTAGGCCCTGTGGACGGACGGACTTTCACCTAATACCGAAACCGATATCGCACCTCCGCATAAATCTCCCGCGGAGTGTTCCAATGGAACCCGCCAAACGTCACGCTGTTATCGATGAGCAAATGCCGGTTGGCCACATTCAGCGCATTCACCGAGGCCGAAAATCGTTCCCCGAAATCCTTCCCTAACGACAAATCCACCGCCATGTGCGACGGCAGGTAATGCGGCGCATTCGGCGGCGGAAAATTTCCGTCGGTAAATCCGGATCCATAGTAAACGTTGGTCGACGCGTACGACCGGAATGGCAGACTCACATTCCCGCCCACACTCACCGTATTGCGCTGATCGTGGTCGAGCGGGAAAAAGCCTTGTCCCGGAGAGAAATCGGTCAGCCCGCCGGTGATCGGGCCCACGGCAAACGCCACCTGATTCGAGTACGCAAGATGGACCCGCGCCCGATGCGCCAGTTGCGGAGAGCGAATCGTCAGTTCCCATCCATTGATCCGCGCTTCCGCAATCGTCAGCGGAAAGAATACGTTCGACTCCCCCACATTGTTGTGGTCGAAAAAATTGTGCGCGTGCGTCGTGAACGTGTCTGCGTCTAGCACCCACCCAACCAAAGGAATGCTCACGCCGAATTGATGCTCCTCGTCGCGCTCACCTCGGAGAGCAATGAACCCGAGATTGTTCTGATCGACGAATTGAATCAACGGGCCGGACGCAGTCAGCAAGGGCGGCGCTTGATAGTAGTCTCCGTAGAAAGCGCGGAAGGTCCAATTGACCCGCGGAACCGTGAGCGCCGCGCTGAAACGTGGACTGATCGCGCTCTCCGAGATTGTCCCCGAAACATGCGTGGGCCGGATGCCCGCAGAAAGCGTGAACCACGACACGGGCGTGAATTTGTCGTCGATAAAAAATGATGCCAGTCCCCCGCTCGGCGAGGGATGAACTGCAGCTAGTCCGCTGCCGCCCGAATTGGACACCACACGCAAGATTTCGCTCTCGTTCTCAGCGAAACCGTATGTTCCCACCTGAAAGTTGTTTTTGCCGAAATTGGCGCTGACTGCAATCTGTCCCCCGCCGTAAGAAGAAGAGCGGTGGTCGGTCGTCGCCGACGGAAAATCATTGGGCGAAGCGTCGTAATTCGCCTGATTGAAGTGGTAGAACGGCGAAGCGGTAAGCAGCATTTTCGAACTGAAGGTGTGGACCCAGGAAAAGTTCACGAAGGCATCGCCTTCTTGCTGGCCATCGCGCAGTCCAAACGTAGGGAAAGCAAGATTGCCCGCCGAATTCGGATCAGGGTCGTAAGGAATTTGGTAATAATCGCGGCGAGCGGATGTGACCAAGCGCAACTGGTTCGCCGGATCCAAGTTATAGATCAGCGATCCGAAGCCGCCGTAGCCATTTTCGGCATCATGCAGCACCTGCGCTACCGGAGTTTCCAGCCCCAGATTGCTGCGATTGCCATTCACGCTGGCGTAGTAAGCGAGCCGCGACGTGTGCGCGCCCAAACTGAACTGATCGTTGGTCTGATAGAAATTGCCGAAGCTTGAGATCAGCTCCGCCTGCTGATCCCGCTCGAATCCCGTGCGGGGCAGAACATTGAAAACCCCGTAAGTGCGGTCGCCCTGCGACGCTTCGTAGCTGCCGCGCTGGACCTCAAGATAGTCCATATCTTTGGGATCGAATTGCGGACCCACATTAGAGGCAATGTTGGTGTTGGGCACAGGAACGCCGTCGACCAGCCAGCTGACTTGATGTCCGCCGCGAATGTGCAGCTGATCGTGCGTAAAGTACGCCCCGGGAACATAGTCGGTGATTGCAGCCAGGCTGTTGCTGCGATCGGCGCCGGGTGTCCGCGCCACGTCGCTGCGGCTGACTAACGTCGTCGGAGTCGCGGAATCGGTAGGAGCAGCCTCGGGTTCGCCGCTGACCGTAACGCTCTCCTTCACTGCGGCAAGATTCAGCGGCAGATGCAAGACCGGCTGGCGGTCCGATTTCACCACCACCGCCTGCTCCGTCTGCACAAATCCCTGACTGGCGACGGTGACCGTGTATTCTCCCAGCGGCACTGCGGTGAAAAGAAACTGTCCGCCCGCATCCGTGAACGTTGTTGCCGACCAATCGGAAGATTTGGCCCGCAGCATGACCATCGCTTTTTCGACCGGGCGGTGTTGAGGGTCGTGGACGATGCCTCGAATCGCTCCGAAGATCGATGCTAAGGCAAGGCTTGGCAACAGCACTACAAAAGATACGGCGAACCGAACAACGCGCAGTATGCGCATGAAGTGAGCTCCCCATGATGAACGACGGGCCTGATCTCAGAGCGCATGGATGCGCCAGTCTGAGACAAATTAAGGACACCACTCCGCTAAGGAGTGGACTTAATCAGGCGATGGGCCAGGACGGGGGACCGCGCGGAGGCGTGGCGGACGAATGAGGTTCGCCGAGGACAATTGAGTTCGCCGCACAGATTTTGACGTTCAGTGTCGGCAGGATGTGATTGCTGGTGGCTTTTTCACTATCCGCCCAGGCGGCGCGCGTAAGAGCGCGAAGTCGGGCCGGATCGCAACAGCAGGTGCCGCGAACCGAACGCCCATTTTCCGACTCGCCGGCCATCTCATGTTCTGAGTCGCCAGTCATCCCATGACAATGATGGGCGTGGCGCCGGCAGCAGGCCGGAGTCGGTTCGGCCGCGAGCGCCACTGCCAGAGGAATGAAGTTCCCCAGGAGGGCGCTGAGAAGCACAAGCTTTGCCGTCAAACGGCGCATAGCGTGTTCAGAAATCCGTAATCAAAACCCCACAGATCGTAGAAGTCTAACAGATCAATGCTCAGCCTTGCGTTAGGACACTCGAACCTATTGGCATCCTCTCCCCGGCCCAGCTCCGGCGCAGCATTCATATTGTCATCTTGCACGGTGTCATCTTGCATAATGTCATCTTGCACATAGTCATCTTGTCATCCCGTCTCTAACGACGCTCTGCGTTGTCAAGCGAATTTGATCGAGAACTGTCCGCCGACGCTTTGGATTTTGTAAAAGCGCCATTTCGCTCTCTCAGAAAGCCTTTGACTTTGCAGACCAAAGCTCGTAATTCGACTACAATCT
>DASTCY010000024.1:0-26966 GCA_035710725.1 Candidatus Sulfotelmatobacter sp.
ACGCTCTCTCCTGCCAGCACCCGCCGCACCGCAGCCAACTTCAACTCCGGCGCATACCCAACCTGCTTCTCTCGTGACATGCGTTCTCCTTGTCGAGAACTGTCACCATTATCTCTGCCTCAGTTTTGGGGTGCACTCCACTCGTCTGTCCCCGGATTTGTCATTGCTGCTATGGTTCGCCTGACTCCGATGAGCAAGTGGACGAGATCGCGCCGCGATCTTGACCGCACCTGGATGGCTCCTGATTTCCGGGTGCCATTTTGCACAGCCAGGGCGTCGAAGGGGTTGTCCAGCCGACGCCCTGCAACCTATACAAAAGCGAAGCCACGCTCGAGTGAGCGGGGCTTTTTTCTCGAAACCAGCGTGAACTGTCACGGAGCAGCGAAAATGGCATTGAAGGCGCGCTCGGCGAATTCGAAGGCAGCCTGGGTTTCCGCGTTGTTGAGTCCGCCACCGCCGATGCCACGTGCCGTGCTCGTTGTCAGGCGATACAGCTCGTGCAAAACCGTCTTCGTCAGTTCCCCTTCCGATGTGAATGCTTCGCGGCCGATGACAAACCCGTTTTGCTCGAAGTTGGTCATCCCGGAGAAAGGAAATCCTGGCTCGTATTGAATCAATCTTCCGCCGATCTTCACGATGACGGGTTTGCCCAAAGCCTGGGCATGGCGGATTTGCATCATTTCGGGCGATGACATGACCTGGCGAGCTTCCGCGATAATGGCCTTCTCCGTGGCGGTAAAGCCAGCCAGCGCCGTGTCGGCAGCCGCTGCCGGCGCCGTCTCGGCGGTACTTCCTCCCACCGCCGGTGGAAATCTTGCTCCTACATACCAGAAGAGGAGGTCTCGGGAAAGCTTTTCCGCCGCTTGGGCGTCCTTGCGCTCTTGCTCCACAGCCTTACGCAAGGCGTCACACAGGGCAGGAGCCGTGGTATCGGAGATGACGGTGGGGAACAGCAAACCTCCATCCCCGACGTAATATGTATAGGCGTTCGGGAATTGGAAATTGGCGATCGCATCGTTGGCAAATGCGCGCGTGGAGTACGCCGCCTTGATCTCGGCAAATGACTGTTTCAAGGGATCGGATGCGAGAGAGACTTCCGAACGTGCCAGCATGACGGGATCGCTCGCGCGATTGTTTTCAACCTTTCGGTACAGGGCAAACGGACCGCCCCAGATTGGAATTCCCACCGCCCTGACGGAGGCTTCCAAGAAGCGTGGATCTTTCGAGGGCTCTCCATCGGTGGGAACGGCTCCTTTTCCGAAAATGTCTTGCAGCGAAGGACCGCCCACTGCACCGACGGGATGCCGAGCTTCAATCGGGAGGTTGATGAATTCGCCTACGAGAATCTTGTCAGGATTCTTGATTTTTCTGTTCGCCGCAATCAGGGCTTTCAGGGAAATATGGGTGCGGGCTGCGATAGCGCTGAGCGTGTCGCCTCGCTTAACGACGTACCTCTCCACGGAACTACTCCAGTCGCGCGACGTACGGCAGGAGACAAGTCTACACCGGCTTGTCAATTCGGGCAGCCTCTCCCTTCAGTAGACTGGTTCCCATTTCCCGTGACCTTCCCTCGGTGAACCATTCCCATTCTTCGCTCAAAGGGCGGGCGAAAGGGTGGGGCAACCTCGCAAACTGGCCCACTCGCTAGCCGTGAAAAATGTTGGCGAGCGGCTGTCCGGCGAGTATCCTGTCGTGGCTTGATGGGGAGAAGTGTGGGTGGGAAGAGCAACCGCCGGTTGAGAGGAGGGTGGCATGCAACTGAAGCTGGAGAGCCGACCCGTAGGCGAAGTTGTTGTCTTTCGCTGCCATGGCCGAATCATCACCGGCAATGAAGTTTTCACGCTGCACTCCGAGGTGGGTAGCGCCATCGAAAAACACGGGGATGTGGTGCTGCAAATGAATGAGGTCGAGTTCATCGACAGCAGCGGGCTGGGCGCCCTGATGCGGCTGGTGCAGGCCGCGCGCGCAAAGGGAGGCGATCTGAAGCTGAGCGGCGTGCCTCCCAACGTGCGGAAGCTTCTGGAGATGACGCACCTGCTGGCGCAGTTTGAGATCTACGATTCGATTGCCGAAGCGATCACCGCGGCTTACCTTGGGTCACGCTATTCGCGCGGCAAGACCGGGGATGCGCGTCCGCGCATGCTGTGCGTCTATGTGTCGACAGACGTGTGCGCTTTTTTGCGAGAGATCCTGTGTAACGCGGGATTCAATGCGCTGACGACGACAGCGGTCGAGGACGCACCGATTTTGTTGAAGGCAACGAAGGCGAAAGTAGTTGTGCTCTCAGGGACCATTCAATATCTGCGCGGACGGCCGATCCGTCAGGTCCTCGAGGAAATCGTTCCCGACGTGCGCTTCATCGTGCTTGAGGATAACTTCAGCACGCAGGATCCGGGTGAAGCCGCAGAAAAGCTTCTGGACGAAGTCAATAAAGTGGTCAACGCGGCATGATGGCCCGAGTAAAGGCCTGGAGTGGGTCCAAAGGCGGGCCGGCTGCCCACGTTAGATCGCGGCCGCCAATGCAGCCTGCGCCTCCCATCTCTCGGAATTTACTCCCATAATCAGCAGCCATAGCTGGAGCGGGATTTCCCCCAGCGCGGAAGCAATTGCTACATACCGAAATACGTGATGTGCAAATGGCGGACACAGAAAAGTCGCCCACCCGAGTCCGGAGATTGCCAGCAGAATCCCCAGAACTTTCGGCATGAACGTCGACTTGAAAATCAGATAGCCGTTCAGAATGCACCACGATCCAAAAAATATCAGGTATGTATCAAAAGCCTGCCCATTGATTTTGAAGAGCACCAGCGCCAGTGCCTGCAGCTGCTCCGCTGTGAACGCGGATAAGGACTGGGGGCTCCTCAGAACAGCAATCGGCGCAACATAAAGCACGCAAGTGAGCGCCTGGATGGCGCAGCCCACGAGAATGACGAACGCTGCAAGTCGCGCGATGCGCCGGCTCACGGGCTGAAACAGTTCATAAAAGAGCAACGCCCATGCGAGATGAAAAAAGATTCCTATCACGGAAGAAGCAAAGCCAATCCAGAACAAGCGTCGATGTGTGAGAACATTTGCAGCTGTAATCGCGGCGCTCTCAAATACGAGCAAGTGTCCGAGAACGATCACTTGCCCATAAGTAGCGGTCACACCTTCCAGGCTTTCACAAACACCGGCAATCCGCCCCCACGAACGAGGAGACAATTTCGTCTTCGTCTTTGCCGCCAGCATAGTGGTGCTCATGTCGATCCTCCTCAATTGGTGGGGCAAAATGTTTCAGCGAAAACGAAGCCCCACGGCAGGGTGTGGGGCTTCGGGTTATGGTTGGTTTCTTTCTAGTTGCGAATACAGGCGCAAGTTTCTGGGAAGATCGCGCCGCACTCGCCACCGCAGTTCATTGACACGCATGCTCCGTTGACGATTTCGCATGTCCCAACTTTAGGTTTGGACGACATGGCCTCTGCGCTCACCAGGACGCAGGTGAACAGGCCAATAGCGAGCACTGCTTTTGTGATGGTTTGCACCGTTCTCATTTCTCCTTTTTGTCAGATTGGACTGCGTAAAGATTCGACCAGAGCTTGGATCACGGACCAGAAGTACGTCAAGGCGACAACGCCGGCGGGCTGTTGCTGGCCTGCACACCGGGATGGTCCGACAAGAACTGCGCCGCCGACTTCACGGACTCGGGTGTGAGGCGTCCCAACCAGACTTCGTCAACTTTGCCATTTGCTCCGACGGCCACAAGCTGCGGAACGGCAGCGAGCCCGAGGCGCACATAAGTGCCATAGGGGGGATTCACCAGTATTTCCTCCAGAGGGATGCCGCTCGCGTTGCCGAAGGCGCGGGTTTCCTCGGGATTGCCGCGACTGATCCACACGGTACGCCATCCGAGTTTCTTGGCTTGCGCGCTCAATTCTGCGTCGGAAGATTTGCTCAACACACACTCGGGACACCGCGGCGCGAACGTGAAGATCAGGAGATGCTCGGCGGCGGAGCGAGGCATTGCAACGGTATGGAACTTGCCGTCGAAACCGACACCGCCGATATCGCGCAGTGGTTCCTCGCGATGTACGGCGAGTGCGGAAGGCAAGGGCGGCTCGGTCTTGAGGCGATGGTTCTGGCGCACCAATACGACGTTCGCCGCGATGAGCGCAACGACCATCAGCGGCAAAATAAGATCCAGAGATTTGCGCAGGGCAGGATGTGCCAAGCGATTTCCTCCCTGCAAGGGGTGACGCATTCTAGCACAGGGTTGTGGGCGAGCTCTGGAAAATTTCTGACACCTGTCTGACGCCGATGTAGAATGCGTTCCACTGGGAACGGGGTCCCACCTCATGAGCGCAACCTTGCCGATCGCCCATGGCGACGCAGCCCAGGCTTCCATTCCACGTTCTGCTGTTACGCCCGTGCCGAAGCGCCATCCCGCAATGGTGCGCGTCACGCACTGGCTCACCACCATCGTTTTCTTCATACTGCTCATCAGCGGAGCAGAGATTGTGCTCTCGCATCCGCGCTTCTACTGGGGAGAAACCGGCAACATCAACATGCACCCGTGGCTTAATTTGCACCTGCCGTCTTCCCGCAGCAGTGTCCCGACCGGTTATGGATACACGTTGCCGGACGAGAACGGCTGGAGTCGCTATCTTCACTTCGAGGCTGCGTGGGGCGCGGTCGCCACCGGATTGCTCTACGTGCTGTGGGGAATTGTTGCCGGTCATTTTCGTCGCAATCTTGTACCCACGCGAGCAGATCTTAAGGGGCTCCGCGCCTCAGTCATCGAGCACTTGCGGTTCAGCCGCCCGGGAGCCGACGAACTCTGGTCGTATAACGTGCTGCAGCGGCTTGCGTACTTGGTGGTGATCTTCGTGCTTTTCCCATTGATGATTTGGACCGGGCTCGCCATGTCGTTTGGATTCAACTCGGCATTTCCATTGGCGGTGCGGCTTCTGGGCGGCCAGCAGTCGGCGCGCTCCCTGCATTTTTTGGTGACAATTCTGCTTGTGCTCTTCCTTGTTGTTCACGTTTTAATGGTGGTCGTTGCGGGATTCAGAGCGCGCATGCGCGCGATGATTACTGGCCGCGCGCGGCTCCGACGGAGTGAACTTATGATCTCTCGACGCAAACTCATCAGCACAGGAATTGCAATGGCCGCAGGCGCCTCCGGCGTAGCGGTCGCCGCCAGGTTGGCACAACGTCATGGACTGATTCCACCGGACTCAGGTGGTTTCTACGGCCCGGGCGAAACACTGACTTACGCCGCGCAGCGGCTGTTGAATCGCAACGCGATGGCCCGGGAATTTTCCCGCAGCGAGATCTCAAAAGATCCATTTCCCAATATCATCGATCCCGCGCTTCCTCCGGAGTTTCACCGCTTTGAGGCGGCGAATTTTACGGACTGGCGTGTCACGGTCGACGGAATGGCCGCGCGCCCAACCAGGTTTTCGCTGGCAAAGATCAAGAGTTTTCCCACACGTTCTCAGATCACCATGATTGGCTGCGAAGAAGGATGGACGTACATCGCCGAATGGACAGGCGCGCCGCTCTCTTACGTTCTCGAGCGGGTTGGCGCGCTGCCGCAGGTCCGGTATGTCGTATATCGATCGATTCAGCGCGATGACTGGTGGGAAAGCATCGACATGGCCGACGCCCTGCACCCGCAAACGCTGCTGGCGCACAAGATGAACGGAGCGGATTTGCCCGTGCCCTTCGGAGGCCCGTTGCGCATGCGGCTGGCTCGGCAACTTGGCTACAAGAACGTGAAGTTCATTGACCACATCACGCTTACTGACAGTCTGAAAGCATTTGGTAAGGGGACCGGCGGAGCGAACTCCGATACCGGGTACGCGTGGTATGCAGGCATCTGAAGAGCTAGAGCTGCATGTTTCGACAGCCCCCACTCTGAACCCGCAAATACGCTAGCTTAGAGTGGGGGCGTCCAATCATTATGTGGACTGGTTGTCTACTTTGCTGGGGTTGAGAGGTCGTCCAGTTTGGTTCCCTTCTTCGCGACATAGAAGGCGATAGCCTTAGCGGGTTCAGTCGTGCTGGCGTTCTTCACATTGTGGACTTGCCCCGCAGTCGTCGTGAATGCCTCGCCGGCCTTCACTGTCTGCGTGGACTTTCCTTGCACTTCCAACGTGACCGAGCCGTCCTGGATGTAGACGATCTCATTTCCTCCTTGCGTGTGCTTGCCACTTTCGGCGCCCGGCGGTAAGTTGCGCTCGACGAGAATCGCCTCCCATCCCGGAGCGCCTTTCAGCTCCGTACGTTGCAGCACCTTGCCACTTTTCAAGTTATCCTGCGCGTTCACAGTTTTGTTCCCAAAGACACCGAGCACGATCCCCAATGCTAACGTGATCCCAAGCAAGAAACTGATGCGCTTCATGGGATTCTCCTTTGTGAATTTCGCGGAATAGTAGCACAGGAAAACAAGGGTAGAGGTTGGGACAGATTCCTGAGCGCCCGCGAGAAGGACGAGTTTCGGTCTTCAGGTTGAGAAGCACTTCCTCGACGGTCGTCGACGGTACAGCGGCTGCAGACGGCTCAAGGAATGACAACATCACAGTTGGATGGAGCTGCGCTCGACCGGACAGCCGTGGGCGGCCGTCCTCGCACGGCCTGTGCTGCTGTCTAACGGCTACTTCACGCCCTTCTCCGGGTTCCACGATCCCTGCAGCTTGCGCACGTAGACGATTTGTCCGACATGGTAGCCGTTGTGGGTGCAGATGTTGCCGATCGTGTCCGCCCACTTGGCGAGTTGCTCCTCGCTCGCGGATTCGACCAGCTTTTCCAGATCGGTCATGACCTGATCGAGCTGCTTGACCGTGTCGGTCCACTGCTTGTTGTCGAACTTTTCGAAGGTCTCTTCGTTGTTGCCGCTGAACTTGTCTTGCTTCTCTCCGCGAAAGTTGAGCAGATTGCGGCGATTCCAATAAAGCAGGTGGTAGGTGAGCTGTCCGGCGGAATGGCCTCCGTTGGGCGGTTGCCAGCTGGCCTGTTCGGCGGTGAGCCCGTCGACAGCGACGCTGATGGGCACGAACCAGTCGGCCTCGGTATGCGTGGTGTGCAGCTCGTGCAGCAGGAGGCTGCGCAGCGTTGCCAGTTGCGGCTTGGTCTGCGCGTGGAGCGGAACAGAAAAGATTAGAGCCGTCATGAGACTTACGGTGACCAGGACGATTCTGGGCTTCATCGGGATTGCTCCTTAACTTTGCCGGGACTGCGATATGCAAGTAGACGTGCACCAGACGTTGATGTTAGCCGCAAAAGAATAGCATCTTATGTGTTATGTGCAGTCGGAGCCGGCCGTCTAAATGCCGCAAGTCTTCAGGGCATGGCTTTGAAAATAGCCTGGAATCCTTTGATGAATCGACATCCAGTCGCTGAAACTTGGATCGTAAGCTCGCCAAAAGGCTTCCGGGACGTAGAGGTAGATGACGGCCGGGTTACCCGAGGGCAACGAAGCACCGCTGCGAAACTCGAAGGAGCCGTTGGGGCCCTGCACGGTTGTCCCGGCGGATTGGAGGGCTGAGTTGAACTTGCGCGCGGCCACGTAGATTCGAATGGCGCGATCGCCCGCGCCGATCAAACGCGAGATGTCGAAGTCGTTGCCATCGAGGATGAACAGACCTTTCAACTTCGACAACAGAGCAGTTCCCCGCCCCGCGCAAACCGCCTTCACTCTTTCCGCGCCCGCACTAAAACAGGAGAGCGCCACGTTGCGGACGTCTGGGCGATCGGCTGAGCCTTTGAAGACGAGGCGCAGAAAATAGTCGATTTCATCGAGCAGTTCCATGAGTCCGGCCTGGTGCTGTCCGTAAGCAGGCATGGGACCGTCTTCTTCAAAAGCAAAGCACAGGATGTAGGAAGACTTGGACAGCTCGGCTTGCGCGATCAGGCACTTGTGCTCGCGGTTGCCCGTCCACGTCAGATAGAGGCCAGTAACGCCCGGGGTAGTCCAGCCACCATGCCGAGGTGGCTTGAAGAAGACATTGTAGTTGCCGATGGTTCCGGCCTGGGGTACATAGACGCCAACGAACGTGCCGCTCGACTTCCATTTCATCATGTAGAGATTATTTTGCAAGAGTGCCGCAGGGGTAGGCGCCTGGTTGAACAGAGTAGTGCCCGATCCGCCGGGGTTGAGAATCGGACTGCTAAAGTCCATCACGGTCTGCGGCGAGCCGAACGAGATCCCCATGCTGTTCCGGAAATTGGCCACTTTCTGTAGCACCAGAGTGATGGTCAGGGTTATTGGACTGACGCTCGTATCGATATCGACGATCTTGCCGACTCCGGATACGGTCGTTGCCATTCGGCGAGAACCGGGGATGGGATGGATATCTACGACAGTCTCGTTCACCCAATATTCGGAACTCTCGGCCGAGGCGGTTATGCTTTGATCCGTGTCGGGCAGGTTCCCCGCATATTGCCCGGGAGCCAAGCGCGTGAGGGGAACGTCCGCCTGGTTAGGTCGGGTAACTTTCAGGCTCGCGGTCACGGAAAAATCCACCGGCGTGCGGTAGATATTGATTACCTTGATAAGCACTCTAGGCATGCTGTTCCGAGGTGTCGAGCGTAGGCCGACATCAGTCGGGGACAAACGACGGGGAGAATATACACGCAGTTCCGGCGCAACGGTTACGATTTTTTGAAGCAACTCTCAGCAAGATCGAGGGCACAGCCGTTCTACACTAGAACGGCAGATTGAACGGCTTCTGAGATCCTTCGCCGCAAAAAGTGCAGTTCAGGATTTCGGGCTGGATCCCGGCTTCGCTCGCGCTCAGCCTCCACCTAACGCCGCAAAGCACCTCAACTTGACCTTTGCCTATGGCACAGCGTACGCTGCGGCTCGCACTTCGGTCATCGTGTATACCTCACTCCCAGGAGGCGTTCATGGTTCCGCTCGCCGCGTTGTGGCTTCCCATATTGTTGTCGACCGTGATCGTGTTCATCGCCAGTTCGATCCTGCACATGGTGCTTCCCTACCATCGCAGCGATTACAGTCCGCTTGCGGATGAAGAAAAGCTGCTGGCGCCGATCCGGCAAGCGAATCTGAAACCGGCCCTGTACGTGTTTCCATTTTGCACGCCGAAAGAGATGAAGTCACCGGCAGCGCAGGAACGATACAAGCAGGGTCCGGTAGGTTTTCTGACCATCATGCGCAATGGCCCGCCGGCGATGGGGAAATATCTGGTGCAGTGGTTTTTGTTCTGCTGGATCGTGAGCTTCTTCGTGGGCTACCTGGCAGCGCATACAATGGCGCCGGGAATCCGTTACCTGGCTGTGTTTCGGGTGGTGGGCACGGCGGCTTTCCTCGCTTATGGCTTGGGACATCTCAGCAACGGAATCTGGCGCGGCCAACGCTGGGGCATGACGATCAAGGATGTCATCGATGGCCTGATTTATGGGCTGCTGACGGCGGGAACATTCGGCTGGCTGTGGCCGCGGTGAGTGACGCGTACCGGCCTCGTTTTCGACGATTCCACCTTCTTCCCCGGTCGATGGACGCTCACCTGCAGGTAAGCCTCCCGTCTAAGACTGGAGACAAGTGTGTCCGAATGATTCCCGCTGCTACACTTGACAGTTCTCTTCATATCGCCAAACGGAGCTGAAATCTTATGAATCGAGCGAGCAAGCTGGCGCCGGTTGTGGTCGGCGTGGTGATCCTGCTGTCGTTTGTGATTGGCTTGGCAAAACCATCTCCCGCTCAGGGCCAACACGGCATCGCGGCGGAAAATATCGACCGCTCGGTGAAGCCAGGGGACGACTTCTACGACTACGCAAATGGCGCATGGCTGAAGCGCACTGAAATTCCACCAGACCGGCCGTCAGTAGGTATGTTCAGCGCGGTGTTTGACAAGGCCAGCAAGCAAACCCAGGGACTCATCGAGGAATTGGCCAAAGGAAATGCCCCGTCGGGGACAAACGATCGCAAGATCGCGGACCTTTATAACTCATACATGAACGAGGACGTCGTTGAGAAGCGGGGCGTGGAGCCACTGCGGCCGCACCTGGAGGCGGTCAATGCCATCAAAGACAAGCGCGCACTGGCCCATGCGCTGGGAGAAAGTTTGCGGGCGGATGTCGATCCGCTGAACAATACGAACTATCACACCAGCAATCTGTTCGGATTGTGGGTGAGCCCTGGGTTTGAGGATCCGGATCATTACAACGCCTATCTGCTGCAGGGCGGGATCGTGTTGCGGGACCGTGAGTACTACCTCAGCGACAACGAGCACATGCGCGACCTGCGCACAAAATATCAGGCGCATGTTGCCAACATGCTGAAGCTGGCGGGCTTCACGGATGAGGCGGCGCGAGCGACACGCATTGTCGAGCTGGAGCACTCGATCGCCGAGAAGCACATCAGCCTGGCCGAGAATGAGGACATCCACAAGGCGAACAATCTCTGGACGCGAGCCGAGTTCAGCGGAAAAGCTCCGGGGCTCGACTGGGACGAGTTCTTCGCCGGAGCAGGGCTCAGCAAGCAGGAAAAATTCATCGTTTGGCAGCCGACCGCCTTCGCTGGGGAATCGGCGCTGGTGGCTTCGGTTCCGCTGGAAACCTGGAAAGACTGGATGGCGTTTCACTTGGTGGAGGATCTCGCTGGCGTGCTGCCGAAGGCATTTTCGGACGAGCGGTTCGCATTTTTCGGTAAGGCACTGACCGGCACCACTGAGCAGCGCCCGCGGTGGCAGCGGGGGGTAGGCTTGGTGAATGGTCTGCTCGGAGATGCGGTCGGCCAGATCTATGCCAAGCGATATTTCTCGCCTGAGGCCAAGGCGCAGATGCAGCAAATGGTCGCCAATGAAGTCGCGGTATTCGAGAAGCGCATTGATGCTCTCACCTGGATGGCGGCATCGACGAAGGCAGAAGCCAAGGCAAAATTGAAGGCGCTGTATGTTGGCGTGGGATACCCGGAGAAGTGGCGCGATTACTCGAAGTACGAAGTCCGCCCGGATGACTTGTTCGGAAATATCTGGCGCGCGAGCCTATTTGAGTACCGGTTTAGTGTCGATCGCCTGGGACAAGCCGTCGATCGGCATGAGTGGTGTATGACGCCGCAGACGGTCAATGCCGTGAACCTGCCCCTGCAGAATGCGCTGAATTTTCCAGCGGCGATTTTGCAGCCGCCGTTTTTCGATCCGCAAGCTCCGGCGGCCGCGAACTATGGTGCGATTGGATCGGTCATGGGGCACGAAATCAGTCACACCTTCGACAGTGAGGGCAGCACCTTCGATTCGCAAGGGCGCTTGCGCAATTGGTGGACACCCGAAGACCTGAAGCACTTCGAAGATTCCACGACCCGGCTGGCGGAGCAATATGACTCGTATTATCCCTTCCCCGATCTGCACCTGAACGGCAAGCAGACGCTCGGGGAAAACATCGCCGACGTAGCCGGAATTGCTGACGCCTACGATGCCTACCACGCCTCACTCGATGGTAAAGCGGCGCCGGTGCAGGACGGCTTCTCCGGCGATCAGCAATTCTTCATCGCCTTCGCACAAAATTGGGCGACGAAGGTGCGCGATGCGGCACTTCGCCAACAGGTCACTACGGATCCCCATTCTCCCGGCCAATACCGTGCATCGACCGTGCGCAACATTGATGCCTGGTATAACGCGTTCGAGGTGAAGCCGGGGGAGAAGCTTTACCTCGCGCCGGACGCGCGAGTCAGGATCTGGTAGAAGCGGCGAGGCACCTTGTACCCACGCGGCGACGAGGGCGACTGCAGCATGTCGGCAGCGGCAGAGCTCACCAGGACGGAATACTTCTGGCAAATCGGCTACCGGCCATACTTAAAGTATAACTTCAACTAACGGTCTAGGCTGTTTCCTGTAGGCATCCCACTTCCGGCTCTGGGCGCGCATCTCACTAATGCGCGGAGGTGCGCGATGACAAGAAGAGGCGATGGAAAGTTTTTTCATGGAGCGATAGTGGTAGGAACGCTATTGGGACTGGCTTTGGTCCTTTCCGGATGCGGAAGCAGCAACCACAACAATATCAACGGCAACTGGACGGCTGCGTTGACGAATCCGGATGGGTCCCCGGCCTTCAGCTTCACGACGAGTTTGACGGCGTCGGGCAGCAGCGGGATCAACGTTACCAACCTGACCTTCACAACCCAGAATCCATGCTTCAGCGGGACTGTAAACGCGACCGGCGGATTTACGGTTTCCGGAACTTTCAGTGGCGTAACTGGCGGAGGGTTTCAAATGACCCTCAGTTCGAGCACAAGCGACAGTAAGCTGGTATTAACCGGCACTCTGAATAACAACAACTCGGTGTCGGGTAAGTGGATGCTGACCGGATCGACGAGCGGTTGCACCGGCAATGGCAATTTCACCATGAACAAGATGTAGAAGCCAGGAGTCAGTGGTGGGGAGTCAGGATTTGGTTGGGCGAGATTAACGGTGGTCAGGGCAGTTGATTCCTGGCCACTTTTTATTCAACTGTAAAACTAAATAATTAGTTACCTTTTGGACTGGTGCGCGTCTATATGTTTTAAGGAGACTGAAAACGTGCCTCCCCGGCCCTCGGTGACATTGACGGAAGCGGAACTGCGCATCATGGATGTGCTCTGGCAGAAAGGCCCGGGCACGGTGCAGCAGGTGCTGGAGCGGCTTCCTGAAAAGCCGGCGCTGGCCTATAACTCGGTGCTCACCACGATCCGCATCTTAGAAAAAAAAGGATACTTGGGGCATGGCAAGGACGGTCGCGCGCACGTCTACAAGCCGCTGATCGGACGCCAGCAGGCGTCGCGCTCGGAGATCCGCCATCTCATCGGCCGCTTTTTTGGAAATTCCCACGAAGAGCTGGTATTGAACATTCTGGAAGATCGCGGCCTCGATGCCGATGAACTCCAGCGGCTGCGCGAGATGCTGCAGCGAAGCGAGGCGAAATGAGCGCGCTGCAGCATCTGGCAGAACTGGTGAGCGCGGCAGCGCTGAATTCCCTGCTCGAAGGGATTCTCATCGCGGGGTGCGCGTGGGCGTTGTCACTTCTTGGCCGACGAAATTCCTCGACTCGTTTTCTGCTGTGGTTCGCAGCCCTGCTGGCCATCGGGGGAGTATTTTTGCGGGGCAATACAGGGGTCCACAATGCCACCATGCACGCGCCCGAGTTTGCGATTCCTGCGCATTGGGGGCTTTATCTTTTCTTCGTCTGGGCTGCGGCGGCTGGAGTTGGACTGGCGCGCGTTGGGTACGGCTTAGTCCGAGTGCGGTGGCTGCGTCGCAATTGCGCTCCCCTCGATAAAAAGTCGCATCCTGCCATCGCCGGCGCTCTCAGTACGAATTCGGCGCGGAAGATTTCCCTCGCAGTTTCTGATCACGTGCGGGTGCCGACGGCGATTGGATTCTTTGATCCGGCCATCCTGCTTCCCTTGTGGGCTTTGACCGAGCTTTCGCAAGAAGAGCTACATGCAGTCGTGCTGCACGAACTGGCACATTTGCGGCGCTGGGATGACTGGACGAATCTGGCGCAAAAAATCATTCGTGCAGTGCTGTTCTTTCACCCCGCAGTGTGGTGGATCGATAGCCGACTTTCGATCGAACGTGAGATGTCGTGCGACGATCTGGTGCTGGCGGAGGCAGCGAGCCCGCGAAGCTATGCCGAGTGTTTGGTCTCGGTGGCGGAAAAAGGATTCGTTCGTCGCCAGCTTGCGCTGGCGCAAGCCGCTGTCAGTCATGTGAAGCACACGGCCGCGCGGCTGGCGCGCATTCTCGATGGCCGCGAGCGGCAAGTCACATCCATGTGGAAAGCGGCTTCTGCCGCGCTGATTGGATTCGCAGTTCTCGGCGTCGTGACCGCGCAACACACGCCGCGGCTGGTTTCGTTTGCCGATGAGTCGCAGCCGCAGAGCTCAGCCGAGGCTTCACGCATCAGCACTCCACACGCTCCGGTTATTCTGGCCTCGGCAAAGGAAGAACCGATCCATCAGCCTGTGGGTCCGACACTCCTGTCCGACCGAAGGCGCCGAGTGCCAAAGCAGCGTGGCAATCGCTCCGCTGCTCTGCGGTTAGCCCAAGGCGATCGCAACCCGCTTATCGCCGCCAGCAAGGGGCCTGAGCTTGGTGCGAATCCACAGGGTTCTCCCCAGATTGTGAGTCCCAACGCGATTGTGGATGTCAACGCGAAGGTCGCGCCGGAAGTCTTCTATTTCGTGTTGCAAACCAGACAGCTGGACGATGCGGGATCGTGGCGAGTTACCACACTCGTTTGGCGAGTGAAGGTGGTCGCGCCGGTTCAGCGCGCGAGCGGAACTGTTCCCCGCTCGACGTAGGCACAAATTTTTTTGCGGTTAACAACTAATGCTTTAGTTGCTATCGATTCTGACTAGAAGGAGAAGAGAACATGAGCAGTCTGAAAGAATATTTCCAAACCAAAATAGTGTGCCGCCTGATTGCACCGCTGCTGGCGGGAGCGCTGGCGGCCTCCGTGGGAGTCTACGAACTTGCCAAACCAGTGCATGCCGCCGTTGCCGAACCGGCTGCCGCGGCCGCGCCACTCGACGACAACAGCGTGAGCGCGCTGCTGTCGCTCGACCATGCGATGGAAGCCCTGGCCGCGCGAGTTACGCCAGCGGTCGTCAACATCACGGTCACGTCGAAAAACAGGGCGGCGAGCAACGAACTGGAGGGTGATCAGGGAAATGATAGCGACCAGAACGGAGAGCACTTCTTCGGCCCGTTCGGCGGAATCAATCCGTTCAAATTCTTCGGAGACCGATCGCGTCCGCAGATCGAGCACGGACTGGGCAGCGGAGTCATTATCTCGCCCGATGGCTACATCGTGACCAATAATCACGTGATCGACGGAGCCGTCGATATTCGCGTGACCATGAGCGACCGCCGGGTGTTTCCGGCGAAGCTCGTCGGCGCGGATCCGCTGACCGATCTGGCTGTGGTCAAGATCAAGGGCTCGAATTTCGCGAGCGTCCCGTTGGGAGATTCCACCAAGCTGCTTCCCGGACAGAGTGTGCTGGCGTTCGGCAATCCGTTTGGGTTCCGATTCACGGTGACGCGCGGGATCGTCAGCGCGCTGAACCGTCCGAATCCGGATCCGACCAACCGGCGCAAACCTGGTGAATTCATCCAGACCGACGCGGCGATCAATCCGGGAAACTCAGGCGGGCCGCTGGTTGACGCGCATGGCGAGGTAATCGGCATCAACACGTTCCTGATCTCAGGCTCGGGATCGTTCTCGGGCATGGGGTTCGCTATCCCGACGCAGATCGTGCGGCCGACCGTGGATGAACTCATCCACAGCGGCAAAGTTGCGCACGGATACATGGGCATCGGCATTAGCGATGTGACTCCGGAAAATTCGAAGTTCTTCGATCTGACGAAGAGCGCGGGAGCTGTGGTGTCACAGGTGGAACCTGACTCTCCGGCGGCGAAAGCGGGCCTGAAGACGGGCGACGTGATCACCGGCTTGAATGGCAAGGCGGTGAACGATGCAGGCGAATTGCAGGTTGACGTAGGACAGATGAAGCCGAGCACGACCATCCATCTGGACGTGATGCGGAACGGAAAGAGCGAAAACATTCCGGTCACGCTGGAGGCGATGGGCAGCCGCGATGAAACTACCAGCGCAAAGGATGAGAATGGCAGGCCGCGCTGGGGACTCGGGCTCGAAGACCTGACTCCGGAGGTGCGGCAGCAGCTGCAGGCGCCAAGCGATGTTCATGGCGCGGTGGTGGCAAACGTTCAGCCGGGAAGCTCGGCCGAGGACGCCGGCATTCAGCGTGGCGACGTGATCGTGGAAGTGAACCGCAAGGCGGTGCACTCCAGCCAGGACGTGAAGGACGCGCTGGGCAGCGTGCCGAACGGACAGGATGCGCTCGTGCTGGTGTGGTCGAATGGGGGAAGCACGTACCGAGTGCTGCATCCGACGCAAGGGTGAAGCAGACGGAGCAAACGAAAACGGCCTC
The DNA here is from genome assembly GCA_035710725.1 of Candidatus Sulfotelmatobacter sp. Lineage (GTDB taxonomy): Bacteria > Acidobacteriota > Terriglobia > Terriglobales > Acidobacteriaceae > Sulfotelmatobacter. The sequence goes on from DASTCY010000024.1 coordinate 15,929, forward strand.
GCGAGGGGCCGTCTTGCACTTTCATGTCTCCGGAAAAAAAGCATTGAATTCCTAACGCCGACTGTATAAGATTTGGCACCCCCTCGCTTGCTGCCCAGCAGACTGTTCTCCTACCAATCCGTGAGTGGAATCCACATGAGCCCGCGCTTTCGTCCGTACTCTGTTCTGACCCGAACACTACTTTTGATGCCTTTACTCCTGCTGATCCTGACTCAATTCGGCCAGGCACAGCAGGACAATACAGATGACGATGATGACTCCGACACCGCCCGTTACGCATGGCTAACGGTGCGCTTCGACGCGAGCGGCGCAGCCAATGCAGATTTGAACCTCTACGAGGCGCCGCACGACGGCAATGCGGTCCGTAATGCTTTGGGCCAGATGTTGCACTGCCCTTCGGCCCAATTCCAAAAATCCAGTACACCTCGACCGCAAGTTTCGGCGCGCTGGTCTGCCGCCCAGCGGGAAGCCTATGAGCGATATTGGGATAATTACGAACAGGGGCATTTCGTCGGACATTGCGCCGCCGCACTACCAAGGAAGGCTTTTCTCGTCGCTGGACGCCTTGATGCCAGACCGCTTCTGGACGCGCTTCGTCGTGAAAGCTTCGATGGCTTAGTTCTCTATATATCGGTGCCCGCCAATGTATATCAAAGCCACAACCAGCAATACTTGTGGAATTTCTCGGAGCCAGGTAGTTCGAGGTTTCGATACCGACTGCCTGCTTCTGATGCAGGCGTCGCCAATATTGACCTGGCATACGGATTTCGAAACCAGGATGTTGGGCGCGCGGCCGGCGCCGTGCTCGGATTTGTGCTGGTGCCCTTCAGCATCGTTCTGTGGATGCGTAGAGCAGCGCTTCGCCTCGGCAAAGATGATCGAGTCGCCGCATGGTTCAGCTATGTACGAACGTCGAATTGGATGATGAATGGAGCGGTGATTGGTTGGTTCACGGTGGGAGTCCGCATTCAGCCGAGTCTCTGGAGCTTAGCCGACTTCGCGTTTCAGGGCTGGAAAGCAATCCTCCTCAGCCTTCTGATTGTCGTGACTCCGGCATGGGGATTGTACTTGGTTTGCCTGGTCGTGTCCTATCCCGTTTATGTCCAGGTGCGGGGCCTCGAATGGAGCCGGCGAGATTATCTTGTCGAGCAACTGGTCTCACTCGGCGCGGTGTTAGTTCCATTGACATTGTTCATGGTGGGAATCAATTTTTCGTTTACGAAGCTGGCGCTAGCTCTGCCCTTGTTTGGAGCGGCTGCTCTGAGTCGAATTTTCCTGGCCACTTGGAAGACGAGAATTGTCGGGGAGTTTCCGCAAGCGTTGACGACCGGAGAACTGCGCGACCGAGTCTTCGCGATGGCGACGAAAGCTGGAGTGAAAGTCCGACAGGTGTACGTCCTGCCCGCAGGCAAAAGTCAAATGGCGAATGCATTTGCGTCGCGGAATAACCTGGTCATGTTCACCGATTACCTGCTCCGCCGCCTCAGTCGACGCGAAGTCAATGCCATCGCCGCTCACGAACTTACGCATCTGCGACATCGCCATCCCTTAAAGCTGCTGATCGCTTACATTGCCGTATTCGTGGCGCCAGCATTTTCTTCGGAACTTCTCACCGGCAGCTTCAGGTTATTGAGACCGGTGCTTGCCAAGTTTCACTGGTTATCCCTGATTCAGCTACAGAATGGACTCCGCCGGTTCGAGAATTGGGGCTTGCACGACTTAATGGTCCTGATGATCGGGATCGCTTTATTGCTGCTCCTCTCGCGGTGTTTCGAGCACACCGCCGATCTGGGCGCGGCCAAGCTAAGCGGGGATCCGGAAGCAACGGTCACGGGTCTGCTTAAGCTGGCACGAGTTAGCTTAATGCCCATTCAGTGGTCAAAAAGAACCGAGCGCTGGATGACGCACCCCTCGATGGTGCGCCGCGTGCAACGAATTGCTGCTCATACAGATTTGTCGCGCCAGCGCTTGGAAGAAATCCTGAATAGCTTTTCCACTCTTGCGGAGAGCACTGCCGAAGCAAACGATGAAGCAGATCGTTATCCCATACCCGATGTAACTGAGAAAGGGCGCGCGATTCCCTCCACACTGGTGCAACAGAGGGTGCGACGAAATCTCGGGATTCTTATTCTCATGCATGTTGTGCCTCCAGCTTTGATCGTGGTGGCAGCGGAGAAATTTGCTTGGTTGGCTGGGTGGCATTCGCTGGCGCTTGTTTTTGGACTTGCCCTCACCATCGGACTGTACCTCTTCACGAGCCACTGTCTGACAGTGATCGGGCGCACTGATGTGCGGCGGCGACTTCTGGCCAAGTTTCTGACAGAGCCCGGCACCGAAGCTCAGCCTACGGCGGTTGGGTTCGCTCCCGGCGAAAATCCTCGATACTACCAATCGAGCTTCGACTGGGATACCGGCTTGCTCTTTCTCGATCGAGATCGACTCGTATATCGAGGCGACGCGACATGCTTCGGGTTGTCTCCGGACCAAATTCTGGCGGTGGAGCTAGGAGCGGGCCAGCCTGGATGGTGGCGAACACAAAGGGTCTATGTGACATGGCGCGATCCGGAGACTGATCGCGGCGGCACATTTACCTTGGATCCTCAGGAACCATGTCATTTTTGGGAAACGACCAGCCAAACCACGCAACTACAGAAGCGGCTCCAAAGCTGGAAGCAGTCGGCGAGTCAGCGCGTCTGCGATCCGGCTAGATGCTCTGATTTCCGGGTTCCAATCCTCGATGCCGTCACGGGACTTTCGCCTGCTGAGATCGGTAAGAGAATTGGTAGACACCTCCAGTTCTTTCTCATTGTCATCGTGCCCTGCGGCCTGCTGGTGAACATACTGCTTGGCATACACGAGTCGTGCTATGTGTATATCGCCGCCGGTTTGATCCGAATCGTTGAGCTGGTTCCTTGTTGGGCTTACCGCGATCGGCCCTCCACAAATGTAATTAGAAACACCGAAGCGGAAACAGCAAACGCCTAAGCCATCATCGTTACCTGAATGCGTTCTGCGAACAGCTGTAGTGCACAACCTGCGGCATGCCCATTTACACTCTCTGCATGCCCAAAGACTGGAAGACGAAGCTGATTCATCCCGACGCGCATGCGCCGGAGGGATTTCGCTCGCTGGCGACGCCGACCTATCGCGGATCGACGGTGCTGTTCGAGAACGCTGCCGCCGTGCAGGACACGTGGGACCAGCATGCCGTCGGTTACACCTACGGACTCTACGGCACTCCGACTACGCTCGAACTCGCGGCGCAGATTTGCGATCTGGAAAAAGGATTTCGCACTTTCATCACTCCTGGCGGGCAGGGCGCGATCGCGCTGATCAACTTTGCATTTCTCAAAGCTGGCGATCATGTGCTCGTCCCGGAGAGCGTCTATACCCCGAACCGGCAATTCGCTGGGCAGGTTCTGCGCCGATTCGGCGTGGAAGTGACGTTTTATGAGCCGACGATTGGGGCTGGCATCGTGTCGGAGTTTCGTCCCAACACGCGACTCGTGTGGTGCGAGAGTCCGGGATCGATCACGATGGAAGTGCAGGACGTTCCCGCGATCGCCGAAGCGGCGCACAAGACCGGAGCGATGGTCGTGCTCGACAACACCTGGTCGGCGGGAATTTATTTCGATGCGTTCGCGCACGGCGTCGATGTGACCATGCAGGCACTGACCAAATATGTCGGTGGGCACAGCGACCTGCTGCTCGGATCGATCACGGTGCGCGATGAGGCGGCTTACCAGCGGCTCGGGTTGACCCATCAGTTGATCGGCTGCGCCGCGTCTCCGGATGATTGCAGCCTGGCCCTGCGCGGATTGAAATCGATGGCGGTGCGATTGAAAGTCGTCGAAGCCTCGGCGTTAGATCTCGCGCGCTGGCTGGAGCAACGGCCGGAGATCGAACTGGTACTGCATCCGGCGCTGGCATCGTGTCCCGGACACGAGTTCTGGAAGCGCGATTTCACTGGAGCGGCGGGATTGTTCTCGATCGTATTTCGGCGCGAGTTCGCCAAAGAGCAGGTGCTGGCTTTCGTCGACACGCTGGAATTGTTTGAAATCGGCTATAGTTGGGCTGGCGTGACCAGCCTGGCCGTGGCTTACGATTTTCATGGGGCGAAGAATCGTCTTGACTACGGCGCGCGCCTGGTGCGACTGAACATTGGGCTGGAGGATGTCGAGGACTTGCGCGCGGATCTGGCGCGGGCGCTGGAAAAGATGAAGGGCTGATTGAAAGCGCTACACACGGGAGGTTCAGGAAAACTCTGACTAAGCCTGCGAAGCAAGTCGGGGCGCGCCGATACCGTTTAAGAGAATCCCTCGCGAAGCTGCGTCTGGCGCGGACTTGCATGAGGTCCTTCGCTACGGTCAGGATGCACGACGAAGGAGGCAGAAACTTAATCAGAGTTCCCTATGTCCGCTGGTGCAAGCGCGCACCCTCGGGATGACGGGGGGCGAAACTGACTGAGCTCCTCCGGTTTTTCCCCAGCAACTCGGGGTTTGGTTTCCGACTCCAAGATGCATGTGGCTGGCGGTCCTTACGCGGGGAGGTGTGGCCACGTCTTCGCCGCGCCACACGTTTCAACTCCGCCACAAGCACGCCATTATTGCTGTCGCTATTGCTGCGATCATTTCCGGCATTGTCATCTTTCTCGAGAGTCGATATTGGCCATTCGAGCGTGGTCCGGTTTTGCAGGATCTATCGGAGGCAAGCGACAGTGAAGTTACGGCTCGCCGTTTCCAGAAGACTTATTTCCCGTCTCCCGGCTGCATTGTGGAAGGAATCACATTCCGGCATGGAAAAGCGAAAGTTCCGCTGATCACGATCGAGAAGCTGATTGTGAAGGGCAGCTATTCGGGAATCCTCACGCATCACCTGAACAGCATCACGGCGTTGGGAATGCACGTGACCATCCCTCCCGCGGACAAGTCTGAAAAGTTCAACACGCAACCATCCACTCTGATAATCGGCGAGATCGTTGCTGACAACTCAAGCCTGGAGTTCACTTCGCACGATGCCCACCGGCCGGCGCTTCGCTTCGAGATCCATCATGCGGCGTTTCGCGAAGTGGCATCGGCACGCCCATTTCGGTTCGATCTTAAGGTGCACATTCCGACGCCGCCGGGCGAAGTGGAAACCAGCGGTCAGTTCGGGGCCTGGAAATCCGGTGGCGCAGGTGAAACGCCGGTCTCAGGCCAATACACGTTTCGCGATGCAGATCTCGGGCACTTCGGCGGCATCGGCGGAATTCTCTCCTCTGACGGAAAGTACGAGGGTACGCTCGAGCACATCAACATTTCCGGTAACACCGACGTCCCAGACTTCTACGTGAAATCGAGCGGGCACAAGTTCCATCTGACCACGAAATTCGATGCTTATGTCGACGGTACGAGAGGCGATACATTCCTCAAACACGTGGAAGCGCGCCTTGGGCGAACTCCAGTGATTGCCGAGGGCAGCGTGGCGGGCGTCGCCGGCCGCAAAGGAAAATGGACCAAGATAGAGTTGTCGGCCCCGAAGGGGAGAATCGACGACGTGCTGGGGCTGTTCGCGAAAGAACGCGCTCCCATGTCGGGGCAGACGGCGATGCACGCGAATGTTGAGATTCCGCCAGGCAACGAGCCTTTCCTGAGAAAAGTAAAACTCGAAGGCAGCTTCGGCATCGATGCCGGAAGGTTCACGAAAGAAAACACGCAAACCGATGTGGACAAGCTCAGCGCAGGAGCGCGGGGAGAAAACAAAGAAGCTCCCGCAACTGTCGCGACCGACCTCAGCGGGCGTGTATCGCTGAACGCAGGAGTGGCAAATTTTTCAGAACTTTCGTTCGAAGTTCCCGGAGTCAACGCGCACCTGCAAGGCACGTACAACGTCATTAATCATCGGATCAATCTACATGGCCCGATGTCAGTCGACACTAAGATTTCAAAAACGACGTCGGGCGTGAAGTCGTTCTTCCTGAAAGTGCTGGATCCCATGTTCAAGAAGAAGCGGAAAGGTGAAATTGTGCCTGTGCACATTGGCGGAACGTATGAGCATCCGCAGTTCGGGCTCGACCTGCAAGGCAACGGCGGGCACAACAAGGCTGGAAGCGACGGGTCAACAAAGAACAATCAGTAAGCACGCATCGGACGCTACCGCACTACCGGCGCCGATTTCGCCACGATCTGCGACGCCTCCTGCAGGACTTCTTCGATCACGGCAGAATTTGGAAGCCCGCCCTGGGCCATATCTTTGCTGCCCCCGCCGCGCCCGCCGAACTTCGCCAGCGTGGTTTTTAGCAACGCACCCATGTCGTAGGGCGAGCCTGGGGTCTGCGCGAATAGCGCCGAAGCCTGGGGCTGGCCCGCTGCCAGCAGCGCAATTGCCTTGGAAGCCTGGCGCGTGATTTTCTGCGCCAGCAGCTTGACGAAGTTCACATCGCAATCGGGAAAGAAGCGAACGACCAGTTTGCGCCCGTCGATTTCCTGCGTTTCGGCCAGCAGAGCCGTTGCTTGCGCGGCGGCCAGTTCCTCCTGCGATTGCTCGCGCTGCCTGCGCAGAGAGCGGATTTCATCGAGCGACTTGCGGACCTGCTGAGGAACGTCGTAGATGTGCGCGGAGAAAAGTCCAGCAGCTTCGGTCAGCGCGGAAAAATCCCGCCGTGCCGTCGCCACCGCGCGCTGGCCCGCAACAAATTCCACACGCCATCCCTGGCGGATTTTTTCGGTCTTGCGCAGCAGGATGCAGCCGATCTGTCCGGTCTGGCGGACGTGCGTGCCACCGCAGGCGGTCAAGTCGAAATCCTGAATGTCGATCAGGCGGAGTTCATCGCGCTCGGCGGGCGGCAGCTTGCGCAATCCGAGCTTCTCGGCGGCTTCGCGATTCACGAAACGCACCTCGACCCGACGATTCTCCAAAATGATTTCATTGGCCCGCCGCTCGGCCGACTCGACCTGATCTTTTGTGAGCGTGGGTGTGTCGAGATCGATTGAGCAATAATCGTCGGCCATGTGAAACGAGACGGTGTGCAGGTTATACAGGCGGATAAACGCGGCCGAGAGCACGTGCTGGCCGGAGTGCTGCTGCATGTGATCGCGGCGGCGCGCGGCGTCAATCTGGCCGTGGATGCGGGCTCCGGGCGGCAGGTCTTTGGGCAGAGCTTCCAGATAGTGAATGACTTGGCCGTCGTCGACATCGGCAACTTCGGTAACGCGCAGCTTGGATTCGGATTGTTCGGCGGGGATGATCCATCCGGTGTCGAAGACCTGTCCCCCGCTGGTGGGATAAAACGCAGTGCGGTCGAGAATCAGCGCGGGACGAGGGCTCGCGATGGTCTGCTTTACTTCCGCGTCGAAGTCGTAGAGAAAAGCATCCTGATAGTAGAGGCGCGTGGTCATGGGAAGGTCTATTTTAAACGTGAGGAGAGCCGGACTTACGTACGAGGGGTGAGCTGCGAACGTTCGTGGATCTCATTACGGTCGAACCTCCAGCCGCAGGAATGGCCCTGACCTGAGAGTCGGATAAACTCTTCGGTGCCGCGCTCGGCCTTGTTTTCTTGCACCCGTGATTTCGCGTCATCGTTCATCGTGGATAGATTCTACTACTTCGCTGCGTATGATCCCCACCCGGGCCGCAAGAAACGCGGATAATGGATAGCACCTCGGTATCAGCGGATAAACTTTGTCGGCATGACGAAGCCGCGTCCTTCCCGACCACGGTACGAATTCCTGTCAGCGCTAGTCCTGATGCAGAAATGTATCGGATCCTTCGTCGGGCGAACGCCCTCCTCAGGATGACAACGTCTTAGTGCGAACGAAAGCGGGCGAGGGCGCCCGCTCCACATTCGGTGTCACTTCCCTGCCCATACCCCGCCATATTTCTCCAGCCACTTCAGCTCTTCGCGCACTTTGATCTTGCCGTGCCATGGGTTTTTTGCCAGCTCATGGCCTTCGCCGGGGAAGATCAGCAGTTCGTTTGGTACTCCGAGCGAATGGAGCGCGTGCTCTAACAAGTAATCTTCAAGCACGGCGACGCGGATGTCGCTTCCGCCCGCGACCATGTGAGTAGGCGTCTTAACTTTGTTGATCTGGAAGATGGCGGCTTCGTCGTGATAGCGCGGCTGAGCTTCCCACGGACGTCCCCCGAGAAAATAGGCATCGTCGAATGTGGTGTCATCGTTGCCCCAGTTGCCGACGTGCTCGACCGCACCCGCGCCGGTCATCGCTGCTTTGAAGCGAGTGGTCTGAGTGATGAGCCAGTTGGTCATGTATCCGCCGTAGCTGTAGCCGCCGATGGCGAGATGATCGGGATCGGCGATGCCATCTTTCACAAGCGCGTCAACGCCTTCCAAAATATCTTTGCCCGGTCGCGAGACCATCTGAGGAACAATTTGGATCAGGAATTTGTCGCCGTAGCCGGTTGAGCCGCGGTAGTTGGGTTCGAAGACGAGCCAACCGTTAGTGGCAGCGAGCGCCGACCATTGATACCAATCGGCCTCGAAGTGGTTGCCGTCGGCGTCGGCAGGGCCACCGTGAATTAGAACCAGCATGGGCAGATGCTTGGCTTCGAATTTTCCCGGAGGATAGATCAGCATGCCTTCGACGGTGGTGCCGTCGTCGGCCCTCCACTGATACGGTTTGCCTTGCGGCAGATCGCACTCGGCAAGAACCTTGTTGAAAGATGTAATTGGACTGGCTTGCGCCAGCGCGTCGGCGCTGTCTGCAAGATAAACCTCCTCCGGTTTGCCCAGCGACGAATAGACGAACGCCACGCGAGGCGAATGTTGAGATGCTGAAACGCTGGCATACGTTCCCGGCCAGCCATTCAGCTTGCGCAGCGACTCGCCGGGCTCGCTCACTGTATACATCTGGACTTCCGTTCCGAGGCGGCCTGTGGCAACGATGGTCGAAGCTGCGGGCGCGTAGCTTTCGACCGGACCAACGAAATCTTTGCTCCATTGTTCGATTTTGCCCCTGTCCGCATCGAGCCAGTAAAGATGCGGCTGAAGGTCGCGATAGGGGCCGGAGACGTCTCCGACTTCCACGCTGAAGAAAATGTGCTTGCTGTCGTTGGCCCAGTGCAGATGATCTTCGACGCCTTGGTTGTGCGTGATCTGATGCGGTTGCACAAGCCCGGCTTCGGCTGTTGCGCTCGCGGGCGAGGGCGCCCGCGCCACACGGGACAAATCTACCGAATATATTTCGAAGTCCTCAAGTTTTTCCTGGCGCTGGTTGATGGACTCGGTGCGGAAAGCGAGCTTGCTGCCGTCGGACGCCGCGACCAGGTCGGCAATGCGCCAATCGGATTTCGCGATGGCCTGCGCTCCGGGTGTCAAATCAGATTTCTTCTCGGGATCCGTGGGCGGCTCCGCGGCCTTGGCGGCACGTTGCGCCAGGGCGGTGGAAAGATCCAAAGCGAAAAGAGTGTCTCCGCGCTCGGCAGTGCGGTATTGCACCACGTCTTTCCAGTTTTTCTTGTAGTCGTCTTTTTGTTCCTTGGTCCAGGGATTGCGAGTGGCGAAATAAAGAGTTCGCGAGTCCGCCGACCAGACAAACGTGTGCACCTCTTCCTCGCCCTGGGTGACGGCGAAGGCCTCACCACCGTCGGGAGAAATCAGGTAGAGCTGCGCCACGCCTTCGTCTTTGGAGTCGGAATCGCTGTCGTCTTTTTCCGCTGAAGTCTTGCGCTCCGAGAGAAAAGCGATCCAGCGGCCGTCGGGCGACCAGCGCGGAGTGCCGTCGTGGCCGGAGTTGGTGAGCTGAACCAGAGATCCGCCGCTCGCGCTGCGATGCAACCAGAGATCCCCGCGAAAGATCTGGCGGTCCCAGTCGGCGCGGTAGGTGCCGATGACGACGGAGCTGCCGTCGGGTGACAGTTGAACATCGCTGATGCCGACGCCATTGAAGAAGTCATCGAGCGTGAGTTTAGGTTTGGATTGGGCTTGCATGAAGATGGAAATGAGAACGACGAGCACAGCCAGAACAGCTGTCTTGTGGTTTCGCATAGGGCCCTCGGGGGAACAAGGTTTATACAACGCGGGATTCGGGGGATGCAAATCCTGTAGTGTCGGCAGCTGTGTTACCTATGCTGGACAGCGGGTCGTCGAATGATTACCGTAGAAGCAAGGCAACTTCGCGCGCGGCTTTGCACTCAGTTGCAGCAACGATCTTCCCAGTAAGCTCCGCGCGGCGCAGTTTGGTGTCAGGAGTCGAGTCATGAAAAACGTTTCTCATGTTCTATCTGCAACTCTGCTCACAGCCGTGTTGGTTTTCGGCGCGGGTTGCGCCAAGAAAGCCGATGACAGGAAGATTTCCAGCGACATTCAAAGCAAGTTCAGCCAGGATTCCGGGCTTGCGGATAAGCAGCTCACGGTCGAGGCCAGCAATGGCGCGGTAACGCTCTCCGGCTACGTTGACAACGACGCCCAGCGTGATGCCGCTTCGCGGCAGGCCGGTTCGGTGCCCGGGGTGAAGCAGGTCATTAATAACTTGCAGGTGGGCAAGGCGCGGCCATCGCAGGCCCGCGTTGCTCAGGCGAGCAATGAACCGAGGGTAGGAAAACAGGAAGGGCACAAAAAGTCGCGCAAATCCAAGGGTGCCGAGGACAACGCGGCGAACGATAACAACTCTGGAGATACGAATCCCACGGTGGCTGAGAACAATCCGCCACCTCCTGCTGCGGACAACAATCCGGTACCGGCAGCCGCGCCGCCGCCCCCGCCCAAGAAATTCATCATCGACCAGGGCACGCAAATTTCGATTCGCCTGGTGGATACCATCGAGAGTGAAAAGAACCAGACCGGCGATACGTTTCATGGAACACTGAACGCGCCGCTCACTTCGGATGGCGAAGAAGCCGCGCCTGCGGGATCTGATGTGACTGGCCATCTAACCGACGTCAAGAGCGCAGGCAAGTTCGCCGGACAATCCGTAGTCGCTATGCAACTCGACACTATCACCGTAGGCGGCAAAACCTACAATATCCAGACCGACCAGTACCGGAAGCAAGGCAGCTCACGCGGCAAGAACACAGCAGAAAAAGTCGGCGGCGGCGCGGCCCT
>DASTCY010000025.1:0-44766 GCA_035710725.1 Candidatus Sulfotelmatobacter sp.
GCCAATCCAGTCGTCGGAGTTGTCGCCGCCATCGACGGAAAGCTCGTTATTGAGCCCGGAACTTCCGCCTGTGGAAACTGCAGTAATACGAGCCTTGGTCGGGTCCGAAGGTTCAACCGGCTCGGTCCCAGGAGCGAGATAAGCAATGTTGGCGAAGCTGCGCTCGGCCAGCGGAAGGGTTTTGAGATCGACGCTGCCAATGACGGCCTGATGCACGACACTCGCGAGGTCGAGCGACTGCGTCGTGATCGACGAACTCCGCGCCTGAACGTTGACCGTCTCCGGCGCCACCAACGGACGCAGCATCACGGTCACTTCCTGCACCGAGCTGACTGCGATCCTGACTTCCGCGCTAGCCTCAGAAAATCCCGGCGCCGATGCCGTCACCCGGTACAAACCCGGTGCCAGGTCGTCCACGCGAAACTCGCCTCGGTCTTCGCTGCTCGTTGTGCGTTCGTTCGGCGAATCAGACGAATGCAAAATGATTGTGGCGTTCGGAATCCGCGCGCCGGTAGGGTCCTGCACCGTGCCTCGCAATGAGCCGCGCGAACTCTGGGCGACCAGCGGCCCCACAGCGAGCACAATCATGGCCGAAATGGAAAAGATTTTGGCGTGCTGCATCGACCTGATCTTCGAACCACGTGGATAGGAGCTAGCTTGGACTAGAGCTTCCTCTGTGATCCTGGGTGCCCTCTGTGCGGAAGCTTCTAATCCGACCACGGCCGAGGCTTGCGGTCCCATCGATGTTTCTTCAACTCCGCCAGCAGCCCTGCCTCGAGCGGCCCGGCGTCGCTCACCGCGATATTCTGCCGCACGTGCTCCGCTTTTCGCATACCCGGAATGACCGTACTTACCGCCGGATGCGAAATGATAAATCGCATCGCCATTTCGGGCAGCGTCATGCCGCGCGGCACGAGTGGCTTCAAGTTCTCCACGCGCGGAATCGTGGTCGTCAGATTCTCCTCGCCAAAATATTTCGCCCGCCAATCTTCCGCCGGAAAGCGCGTCTCGAGTGTCATCTTTCCGCTCAGGCTTCCCTCGTCCAGCGGCACGCGCGCAATCACGCCAACGTTCAGTTCCTGGCACGCCGGGAACAATTCATCTTCCGGCGCCTGATCGAAGATGTTGTAGATCACTTGCACCGCATCGACCAGGCCGGTGCGGATCGCCTTGATCCCGTTCCACGGCTCCCAGCGATTCAGGCTCAACCCGAAAGCCTTGATCCAGCCCTCGCCTTTTAGCTTCTCGACCGTGGCACGGAAATCCTTCTGGTCCACCCAGCTGTCGTCCCAAACATGGAACTGCAGCACATCGATTGCAGGAACGTCGATTTTCTTGCGAATCATCTCGGCATACTTCATCACGTGGGCCGGGGAGAACACGCCGAGATACTTATAGCTGGGCAGTGCCGGCCACTGGTCGTTCGCCGGAGGAATCTTCGAAGCCGCATACAGCCGCTTGCCCTTGTTCCGCTTCAGCGCCTCTCCCAGCAGGCCGTCGCTGTGCCCCGCACCGTAAGCCCACGCCGAGTCGAAAAAATTACATCCCAGATCGATCGCGAGCTGCAGCGAAGCCAGCGATGCGGCGTCCTCCGACCCACTCCACTCGCCCATTCCCCACAACCCATAACCAATTTCGCTGACATCGAATCCGGTACGGCCCAGCTTGCGATATTTCATGCGACCTTGCTTTCCTTAATCTAGCGATGTCTGACGGCCCATCTCGCCGCCATCAGGATTCTCGATGATTTTACCGATATCGCCGAAAGAAGCGCATTTCTCAGCGTTCTCTGCGGCTTTTCTCTGATATCTCCGCGATTCAAGTCTTTTCCTTGCGGAACTTCCGATTCATCCGATCACAATTTTGTTTCCCGCCCAGTCGCCACCCATGTTTGAATAGAGTTAGATCATAGATGGAGGTCTGTCATGAACGTTGGTTCTTCACCGCCATTTTCTCCCGAGGAGCGCAAGACAAGCGACGAGGCCACCGTCAAGCCCTCTCGCCTCATCGACGAAAAAATTTCCGACGAGTCCGGCACGGAATCGAAGGCCGATAGCGCCCTCGCTCCCACGGGCCTGAACAATCCCTTCTGGCACTAGGAATTTCCGGAGCGCAATCTGATCGATAAGGTTGCGCTCTTTTTCCTCACCCTTCCTGATCTGCAACCTGTGCCCTCTGTGGTTAGATCTGCTTTGAAATTTACCCCAGCTCGAACGAGAGTGCGGCACACACGCCGGTTGGCGCGCCCCCGAGCAAAATTGCCAAAGAATGCGTGCTGCGTTCGCTCCAGGAGAGGCCTGCAATCAATCGCAAAAGCCCGTTGCTGTCACACTCGCCCAGAGAAGCCTTCGGAGCGATGACCGGGGGTCCTGCGCCGAAGGCTTCGCGAATCACGGTCTGTTCTACAGAATCAAGAACCCGTGAACCATTGGCGCTGGCCACAATCAGTCCAATATCGTCGAGTGAAGAGCTGCCCAGCGCCCGCCGCGCCAGCGAAACTCCGGCTTTTGAATCTGAAGTAACGAATCCTGACTGAAAACCTGCATAGACCTTCGCGCCACGTTTTCCGGCCCGCTCGGCGGACTCCATCACCACCGCCGTCGCGCCTTCGCCGGGTACAAATCCATCTCGATCTGCCGAGAATGGCGCGGGAGCGGGCACTTCGCGAAAGCAAGCCTGGGAGAGCAGCGAAGCGGCTTCGAACCACTCGTACATCGTTCGCGTAAGCACGTCGCCGGCGAGCACGATCGCCACGTCGGCCTGTCCGCTTCGCAGCAACGCTGAGGCCTGGATGATGGCCTGTTCTCCTGAGACGTGCTTATGGGTCAATGTAATATTTGGCCCACGAATTCCGAGAACGCGTGCAACGTGGCTGGCGGGAGAATTCGCCAGGCTCTCCGGAAAACTGATTGGATCGGCATGAGCGTAGCCGTTCGCCGCCATGCTCTGAAAGAAACCTTCGGCCAGCTCAATACAACCGAATCCGGTGCCCAGCACGACAGCCACTCTGGAGCGATCTTCAACCGCTAAATTGAGCCGGGCATCTTCGATCGCGAGTGACGCGGCTACAAGGCACCACACCGATAGCCGATCAAGCCGCCGCGTCTTCAGGCCGGGAACGACCTCAGCCGGGCGAAAAGGCTCCACGAGAAAAGCGCGACGCAGGCCATCGGTAGGCCAGGCAGCTATGGCCCGCGGCTGAATATCTTTTCGTGGGAGCAATCCCTTCAGTGGTCCGAACGGGCTGACGCTGCCGACGCCCGTGATGCATGGCTGGCCCTGATTCATACGCGATCGATACCGCCCGAACGTTCGTTGCCGGGAAGCTCGAAAATCAGACCCGCATTGCTTCCCCCGAAACCCGCCGAGACAGTCATCGCCACAGGAAGCGGCTGCCGGCGCGGTTGTCCCGTCAGCCAGTCGATGGCCGAGCTATCAATCGGGTCTGTCAGGCGAAGGGTAGGGAACAGAGTGCTGCTTCGCATGCCCGCGATGGCGATCGCCGCCTCCAGCGCTCCGGCCGCACCGAGACAATGCCCGATGTACGACTTGGTCGACGAAACCGGTATGGGAGCTTTGCGTGCCCCAAAAGCAGTCTCGTAGGCCTGAACCTCCGCAACGTCGTTCAGTTCGGTGCCGGTGCCATGCGAATTCACGTAGCCGATTTCGTCCGGCTTCACACCGGCCATCGCCATCGCAGAAGTCATGCAAGAAGCCAGGCCTCGCCCCTGTTCGTCAGGCGCAGTCTGATGGAAGGCGTCGTTGCTCATTCCCCAGCCGCGCAGAATGGCGAGAATGTTGGCGTTGCGCGCGCGGGCATGCTCGACGCTTTCCAGCACGAAGACCGCCGCCCCTTCCCCCAAATTCAAGCCTTTGCGCTTCTTGTCGAACGGACGGCACGGCCCCGCATCAAGCGCCTGCAGCGAGGAGAATCCGCTGAGCGTATATGTAGCGAGCGCGTCGCTGCCACCTGCCAGCATCATGGGCGCGTCGCCCGCGACGATCATAGAAGCTGCGAGCGCAATCGCGATCGCCCCGGAAGCACAAGCCACGCTCACTCCCCAGCATGGTCCACGAAGCCCCAGCCACGCGCCCACGGCCTCGGCAGGATGCGAAGCGGGATACGAAGCCGCTCTGGCCAGTCCGCCTTCTCGATAATATTGCGCCGGATTCGATGTGATTGAGGGATCAATATCGCTGAGGCCGGCGACCGTGGTGGCAACAATCGCGCCGCTTTCCAGGAAATCGCGGCTGCTTCCAGATGCTTCCGCGGCTTCCATTGCGGCCAGAACGGCGAGGCGATCCGTGCGGGAGAGATAAAAACCTCCCCGCTCATTTACGTCTGGTAATTCCTTGATTTCAGCGACCGTCGGCGGCGAATCTAATTGTGCGTCGAAGATCGTGAGCGGTTTCAAGCAACTGCGGCCTTCGAGCAAGCCGGACGAAAGTGCGCCGAATCCGTGTCCGAATGGGCTTACGACACCGATGCCCGTGACTGCGACCAACCCCCCGTGTCTGCCACCTCTATCCATCGCTTCTAGCTATGAGCCACCATGTCGTTCTGTTGAACCGCCGACACCGCCGGGCTGCTGCCTTCTTTCCAGAACTCAAAAAAGTTTAGCCACTGATCGGGATAGAGCCTGACCGTCTCTTCCAGAAAACGCGTCGCCTGTTCGATGCCGGCTCGCAAATCTTCGTCCTGATTTTTCGTGTGAGAAAGCGAGATCGGTTTCCCCACGACTCCGCGGTATCGCAGCCAGCCTTCGCGCAAAACAAATCCCGGCACAATCGGAGCGCCAGAGACATAAGACAAAAGAAACGGGCCCAGCGGAAATTGTGCTTGCGCTCCAAAGAACGGCACCTGCGCCTGAAACGGCTGGTACACGCGATCGCCCTGGATCGCGACAATTTCATTGGCTCGCAGCGCATAAATCAGCCGCAGGGGCGCTGTCGCATCCTCGTTCAACTGCACCACTTTGAGCAAGTCGTTCGTCATCAAATCGCGAAGCATGTCCTCTGCGGGATTTCCCTGTTCCACCACCCGCGCCACGTTGACCGTCCGCCCATGTAGTTCCAGCAAGCGCGAAGCAAATTCCCAATTTCCCAGATGCGCGGTCCAAACGATCACGCCGTTGCCCTCACGCAAGCATCCGTCGATGATCTCCCGGCCTTTGTATGGCGCAGCCAGCATTCTGAGCAGTTCATCGTGCGTTGCCTGTGGAACGTAGCAATACGACACCATGAAATCGCAAAACGAGTAAAAGACCCGGTAAGCCTTCCAGCGCAGGGCCAGCGTGCCTCCGGGGCAAATCCTACTCAGATTGCTGACCAGTGCCCGGCGTTCTTTGCCCAGAAGGAAGAAAAAAATCAAGGCGGTGACCACGCCAATCGGCGGTTGCAGAATCTTTGGCACGTGGGGAATGGTCGCGAACACAACGCGATGCCAGAGCGGCGTGTGATAACCGTGTTGGTACCAGCGCGTCATATGCGTTAGTTGACCGCGAGCGCACGACGACCAGAAGGGGCGTTATTTTCTGCCTCGGTGCGGCTGGATTCTGATGGTAAATCGGAGTTGGCAGGATGCAAAATCCGATTGCAGTGCTGACGCACAGGTATTGCTGGGATGAACCGCAAACTCACAGGCCGCGGCCGGTCAGGCCGGCTTCGCTTCCTTCACCTTCAACTTTTCATCGACCGCTGCCGCTAATGAATTGACGTCCTTCCAGACGGATGGATCGAATTTTCCCGAAATCAATTTGATTCCGAACTGCCTCTCGATTTCGAGAATCAGCTGCATGGTATCGATCGAATCGATTTCCAGATCGCCACCCATGAGCGGCTGATTGTCCGGTAAGTCAGCCGGGCTCACATCGGCGAGCCGCAAGCTCTTCACGATCACGCGTTTCAGTTGTTCCTTGGTACTGTCCATGGGCCCAATCCTCAGAGTTCCCGCGCCAACCAGCGCAGTATAACACCCTCTGGACGCGGCTTAGCGCGCGAGTCCCATGGCAGATGTGAGGTTTAGAAAGGTCTTGGCCATCTTGCCGACCGGGTCAAGAAGCACAGGCTTATGCTTCAGCATTTCGGCCACGGGCTCGCCACGAAAATGGCAAATTTCGCGGTAGTGGGCCATGAAATGCAGCGTTCGAAGGAAGATCTTCCAATGAAACGGAGCGAAGTAGTCGCTTTTAACAAGAGGCACGGAGCGGCCGCTTTTCACTTCTGCGACGAAATCGGCGTAGTTGTCGGCGTCAGATGCACAGATCGTCGAACTCGCCAGAAGCAGATGGCTGTCGCCGCCGCCAACGACCGGCTTCCCTACGGCCCGGGCCAGCGCCAGCACGCGATCGTTTTCCGCGCGGCCGCGCATGCCGTTGAATTCCAGTGCGTCGATCGCAAAGCCATAGCGATTGAGCAGATTTTGCGCCGTCGCGCTGACGTCCCCGTGAGTCCACGGAATCAGCGGATGATTCAAAACCACCAGACAGTGTGCGCCGTGGAGAATATCAAACAAATCATCGAGCCGTTGTTCGCGCGCCGCAGACTGAATTTTCTCGTGGATTTCGTAAACCCGCTCCGGCGGAAGCCCGGTCACTCCCAGATGAAACAGATGCCCTTCAAAGCGGACGGACAGCTCTTCGCTCAAGGCAATTCGGTGCGCGTCCGCAGGATGACGCTCCCGCAACTCGACACTGCCCGCGATTTCGTCGTGATCGGTGATGGCGAGCTGCACCTGGTCGAAGCCGAGTCCGGCAACCGACTCGGTCTCCATGCGTAGCACTTCTTCCGGGCTGTAAGGCGGGTTGAACCAAAGATCGGCATAGGTCAGATCGGGAACTCGATGCAAACCGAAGGCGCGGCGAACGATGGCTCGCAACGGCCACATGAACCAGCGTCCCATCACGCTTTCCAGTGGACGCATCTTTTCAACCGAATAATTGGAATGCGTATGCAGCGCTACTAGCGAGCGGAATTGCCGCGACGGATGGGCGCAATCTTTGTATTGGTAGTTTTGGATGGTCCAGCAGCGCGTGCCGTTCGTCATGGGAGAATCAGTATGCGTAACCAATATGAGCGAGCCAGTTTACATCAGTCCGCCGTCGACCGCGACTACCTGACCCGTAATGTAACTTGCCGCCTCCGATCCCAGGAACACGACCAGCGGCGCAATCTCTTCCGGCTTCCCGAGCCGCCCGAGCGGTATCTCAGCCACCAGCCGTTTGCCATCTTTTTCGATGTAGTGCTCCGACATAGGGCTGGGAATCACTCCGGGACAGACTGCATTGACCCGAATGTTGTAGCGCCCCATTTCCCGCGCCAGCGACTTGGTGAATCCAATAATGCCGGCCTTCGAAGCGCCGTAGTTGCATTGCCCGGCCTGTCCGCGAACGCCGCTGGGAGAAACAATGTTGGTGATCGCTCCTCCGCCCAAATGCATCATGCCCCGAAGCGCCAGCTGCGAGCACAAGTACGTGCCCCGCAAATTCGTATTGACCACCGTATCCCACTGCTCATCGGACATCATCATCAAGAGCACGTCCTGATTTACGCCCGCATTGTTGACGAGATGAGAGGTAAATCCGAACTTTTCTTCGATCGTATTGAATAACTTCTCGGCCTCATCGCGGCGGGAAACATCGGCTTTCAGAGCGACAGCCTCGCCCCCTGAGGCAACGATCCGCTCGACGCACCGCAACGCACCCTGCTCGTTGTTGCAATAGTTCACGATGACGCGGTAGCCGGCCGCGCCCAGGCCGGCTGCGACGGCCGCTCCAATGGCCCCTGACGCGCCGGTGACGAGTGCATTCTTCGTAGCCATCGCTCAGCGCAGAGGTTTAAAGATGGTGATGATGCCGCTCCAGCGGGAGTTATACCGCGGAATGTTCCCGTTGATCGCGTATAGGACCGACGTCTGCAGATAAGTCCCCCACGGGCCGGCGGTGCTGGCATCGAATTCAACGCCGTCAAATTTCTTGAAGCGAAGCGACTCGCTTTCATTCCTCGCGCGCGCGTAGTTGTACGAGCCCTGGAACTTCACAAATTCTGCGACGTTAAAGCCATAGTACGCACTGGCCAGTGCGATCCCGTCGAAAGAGTCTGTGCCGCCGGGAATCCCGCGAATGTGCGGGGTTGAGAAGAATGACGGCCAATACCGCGAGAAACGGTCCAGGGGATTCCCGCCATAGTAGGAAAGGTCCACGCCTCCCCTGGTGAACTTGCCGAAATAGATGTTCTTGCTGAAATCTCCGAAGTACCGCGTATAAAGATTCGTGGCCGGCGCCTGCTGTCCGGGAAATCCAAACGGCTTCCATCCCAATCGCCGCCCTTCATCCACCTCGGTCGTCAACGAGTATCCATGCCGCAAGTATTTCATTTCGAGCCCGGGAAGAAGTGTCACGCCACTGTGCGGTAGAACGAACGTTTTGCTGGTGTCACTGGTATCGCGATAGTAGTCGTAGAGCAGATACGAAGACGCCGTGAAACTCAAGGCCGTGCTTGGTTGCCATGTCGCTCGCAAGCCGAAGGATTCCTGCCAATCCCACAATCCCTGCGTTTTGATTTCCGTATTGCCGAGAAAAACCCGGTTCTGTGTGGGAAGTCCGGACGCGGCAAGATCAATTCCCAGCCGAAATTTCTTTCCGTACTGATGGGATAGATCGGCCGCCAAAACCGGCCCGGCAAAGAAGATCGACAGTTGCGAACCGGTATTGTGGTAGTTGAAATCCACCAGGCTGAAGCCCAGCAGCGGAATTGGGAAGTTGTACGTGCCCTCATAAAACGTGCCCGCAACGATGGACTCTACGCGGTTGCCCCTGTTCGGTTCTTCGACGCGCTGGTCCCCCTCTTTTTTCAGGACGTGCAGGCCGGTTGCCGTGTCGCGAAACATGGGCTGATCGGAAGATCGCGCCGCCGCCAGCGTCCCATCAAACTCCGGAGTGTTAATCACGTAATCTGAGAATTTGTATGTCTTTTCGAGCAGGAAGTCGCGGTCCGCCGCGTTGAGCGTCTGCTGGGCGTAAATCGACGACAGCAGGTTGAACTGATTTCCTTTGCCGTCCGAGACCAGTTCGTAGTTCTGCGTTTCAGCATTGGCGATCACATTCGTCTTCGCGCCGCGCTGCGTCAAATACATTTTCACTTGGCGGAAAGTCGTGCCGTCGATCCAGATCTTTCCGCTGTAGAGCGCTTCGGTCTGCTCGCGCGGCTCCACTCCGACCACAAACGTGTAAACGCCGTTGACCTGGTCCGTGCCGAGAAGCTTGTACGAATACTTTTCGTTGAGTTTCAGTTCCAGCGGTTGCGTGACTACCTTTTCCGGCTCCAGCTGCGGTAGGGGAAATCCGCGCTTATTTTTGAATTTCACGCCATCGACGTAAAACCCAGTCTGCTCCCACTCGAGCAGCCCGGCGCGATTGTTCGAGAACTGCCTCATCGGCATGGAAATATCAAATCCCGGAGTCACAGCAGTGCTGTCGAAATGCAGAGTCATGAAGCAGGAAGCGATGTAATGGTCCAGCTTCTGGCGTTGCGACTCGCGGTATTGCTGCCACCGCGCAATGATCTCTTCGACCGTTAACTCGGCTTGCCCCTTCACGGTCACGCTGGAATAGGCTCTTTCCTTCGCGTTGCCCAGTTGATGAATAAAGATCAGCGCATATTCGGAATCGCACGCACAGTTTTGGGCGGTGGTTTGCGTGTCGGACCGGAGTTCGCCAGTCTTGAGCTTGGCGCCGGTGATCGGGTCTACCCACTGAACCTCGTACTGGCCGGCAGGCCCGCTGATCGAAACGTTTTTCGGGCTGGCGCTGGTTCCATTTGCATGGACGATGATGCCCAGATCGGACGAGCGGCTATCGGCAAACCATTTTGTTTCGGCAGCCGCCCCGCCTTCCACGGCTACTCTGAAGGGCAAGCTGGCCGCAGGCATCGCATTGAAATCGTTCGTGATGAACTTGGAGTACGAATTGTAAGCGGTGCACACGCCGCCCATCGCGTTAACGTCCGGATCGTCCGCCCAGAGCAGGTTGACCGAGCCAACCGTCGTGGCCAACGCGGCATTCAAGTACGCTGCGCCGGCCTGGTCGGGCGTAGCATTTGCGCCGATCTCAACCTTCAGAGCGAGCGGCTTGTTGAGCGCCTGCTCGGCAATCCAGGCGCCGTCCTGTTGCCAGGTCGGACTAAACACCGTGCCTAGCCAATCCGCGTAGAATGCCAATCGCTTAATCAGATCGCCATGCTGGCGGACGTATCCCGCTGGAAACGAAAAGCCGAGCTGCAGGTTGGCCTTGCTCCCTTTTGCCTTCACGGCCACATTCAACAGAGCAAACGAAAACAATTCCGGCGACGCAGCGGTCTCTTCGACTTCGACCGCTAGTCCGCGCACTTTGGAATTTGACAAAGGCAGGCGGCCGAGAAATTGCGTGATGCGATCGGTTAGCGTCGTTTCAGATTCCTGCGCGGAAAGCCCTCCGCCACGAACCAGAATGCGCAGGTAAACTTCGGCATCTTCCGGCAACGCTTCCAGGATCTTCCCCTGCACGTCGCCTTGACTGCCCTCATCATCTGCTCGCGCCAGATTCAATTGCCAGGCAGGAAGCAGCACGATTCGGTCTGCCGTCCCGCACTGTTGTGACGCCGTAACCAACTGATTCGGATCAGGCCCCGCGGGAATCGCATATCCAAATCTTGGGAATGCGGCGTGCGCGGCTGGGACCGCGGCGAGCGCGAAAAGTAGCGTACACACAAAAACGCCCAAACTTTTCATATCAGGAAGACACCTCACCGCAGCGCACTGGCCCTGCAAGAAAGGGCCGCGCGAAAGCCTGCGCATGGTTGGTTTGAGGAGTGATGCTCGCATCACTTTAACGGCCCGCTGGGTTGATAGCAACTTTTTTGTTCTGCGCAATTTCCTCACTGAGAAGCTATCTCATAAATGGTTTTGGGAAGGGCACGGCTTCAGCCGTGCCGCCAAGAGTCCACAAAAGTTGCGGGC
Source organism: Candidatus Sulfotelmatobacter sp. (assembly GCA_035710725.1). GTDB lineage: Bacteria > Acidobacteriota > Terriglobia > Terriglobales > Acidobacteriaceae > Sulfotelmatobacter. Next base: position 10,994 of record DASTCY010000025.1, read on the forward strand.
TTTAGCCCCTGAGGGAAGCGGGGTTTACTCTCCGGCTTCATTTGTGAGACAGATTCTGATTACTGAGCATTACCCTTCACCCCCACGGTCGCTCGTGGTCCCAGCACGAGCACAATGGCCGGCACGATCCACAGGGCCGCCCCCAATGCCAGCGCAACGCCGATCGTGGTCACAAGGCCCATTTCTGCCAGCGCATCGAAGCTCGACAGCAGCAGCGCGCCAAAGCCGACCAGTGTGGTCAGACTCGATTGAATCAGGGCCGGTCCAGAGGCTTTCGCGATGTCGAGAATCGACTGCTGCCCCTGCAGATACCGTTGCACCAGATGGATTCCGTTGTCGATTCCGATCCCAACAATGAGCGGCAACGCCGTGATCGCCATAAAACTGAAGTGATGCCCGACCAGCACCAAAACTCCAAACGTCACCACGATGGCAAAAACGATGGGCGTAAGGACGAGCAGCGATATCCGCACGCTGCGAAAACACAAAAAAACAATCACCACGATGCCAACCGAAGTTAGCAGCATGGCCCGGCGGCTGTCGCGATGGATCTGCGCCTGCAGGTCGCGGTTAATCTGGTTGAACGAGAATTGCGTAAAGGCGCCGAACTGTTCCTGCCACAACCGCCGAGTCGCGTCGGGGATCACGTCTGTCGCATCCGGGTCGGTGGGATAGAAGGAAATCGCTGCCAGATACTCGTTGTCGCCAGTCTTTCGGACGCTATTTTCCATTAGCCCTCGCGGCAGGAACTCGCTGATTTGTTCCAACCCTAGGGGCTGCAGGCTGCCCTTCGCCAATTGCCGCAGGCGTTGGATCGTAGGTTGAAATTGCTCCACACGAAAACCGTTGGCTCGTAGCGAATCCTCCAGTACCTGCGCGACGCGGTTGAGATCGATTTGCCGAACTATCTGCGCGCGCGCAGCCTGGGTCTCAAACGATGGCAGAATGCTCGACGGCGAGAACACCGACTTGACGATGCCCTGTTTGCTCAATCCACCAAGCGCTGCCGTGAGCTTCTCGCTGCGCTGCAGGACTTCCTCTTCGCTGCCCTTGACCAGAAATATTTCGGGACTTCCTTCGATGCCGAACTTCTCTCCCAGCCGCTTCTGCCCGGCAATCGCGGGATTCTGGGCGCTTAGAGTGATTTCAATCTTTCGGTCCATCCGCACCCAAGGCAGGCAGCCGAGAGAAAGCACAAAAGCTGCCCCGGCAACAATAAAGACCGTGCGTGCATGACGACCGACGAAGTCAACCGTGCTTCCAGCGATCGCAGGCAGGAAGCGGAAAGTAACACTCTCCGGGGCCTTTGGCTTCGCAACCTTCCACCAAAGCCGCATCAAGGCGGGGACCGTAAAGACCGTGTGCACCAGCAACATTGCCAGTCCTACCGAAAGCACAAAGCCGAACTCGGCCAGCGCCTTGAATTTGGCGGTCGCTAGCGCAGCTGTGGCCGTTCCCATCGTCAGGATGCAGAACAAGATGCTCTGTCCTGTCGTCTGGTAGGTCCGCCGCATGGCTTCGTCCAGCGAGCCTACGATTCTCCACTCCTGCGGCACCCGATTGAAAAAGTGCACCACCTGATCGTCACCAAGTCCGGCAAGAATCGCGATGAACGAGAGGCTGATCAGGTTAATCTCGCCCGGATAATAGGCCGCGATGCCAGTGGTCCAGAGAATGCCCAGGCTGGTCGGCAGCAGGGAAAGAAGAAACAACGGAACCCGCGGATAGATCACCAGGCAAAGGACCACACTGCCAATGATCGAGGCCAGCGAGACCAGGCGGATGTTGGCCTGAATGAATTCCCGGTCCTGCTCGGCATACAAATAGGGGCCCGCCAACGTGACCGAGAGACCTTTGAACTCATCCTCGCCGCCCATCCCACGAATCTGTTGCCGCATCCAGCCGAGCACTTGCTGGGCAAATTGATAGTCGGCCGCGGGGACGCGCGGTTCGGCAACCACCAGGATGGCTTTGTGATCTTTGCTGAAGAAGTGGTTCCCACTGCCCCAGCCTAGGTCGAAGTTTGTGTACTCGCCCAGCCCAGTTCCCTTGGCCACGACCTGCGTGAGCCCCAGCGGGTCAGCGGTAAAGTAATTGGTTGCGAATGATGAAAACGGAGTCACCAGGCCCGCGCTCGATTGCTGAATCGTCTCCCGGATCTGTCGTTCGCTCAGCTGCTGCTTGATCTCGGGCCACTGCGACGGCTGCGCATATACCGGAAAGTTCCAGGCGAACAGATGGAGCATGCCCATCAATTCCTCTTGCGTCAGGCTGCAGCGTGCCGCTCTGAACAGGCCGCTGTGGTCCATGTCGGCGACCAGCCGGTCCGCCATCGCCTCCATCTGCTCGGCACTGTCGTCGGTGAGCGCGGGCGTCTCGATGACCGCAAACAGTTGATTGCCGTATCCCAGCTTTTGGCTGAATTCATTGATCGCCCGCCATTGCGGATCGCGATTGCCGAACAGGTCCGTGACATCGGTACCCAGCCGCAAATGGCGAATGTTGTAGTAGAGGAGCCCGGTGAGAACGACGATTGCGGCCGCGACAAGCCAGGTGTGCTTGATCACCAGCCAGCTGATAAATCGTACGATGCGAGCAGTCACGCTTGATTCACCGCAACCTGTTCACCGCAACCGGGGCTTGGCAATTCGGTCTTGGCCGCCACGAAAAGCAGGTGCGCCAGCGGTAAGCGGTTGCGCATTCTCCGCTGATCAATTTGCAGACCGGCCTCACTCAACGCCCCTTGATATTCCGCCGCAGAGAGCACAACCGGACCCGCATGATTCCTCTGCAGGAAGAAGATCAGGCGGTCGAAAGCGACGCTCAGCCGCGAAGCCGCGCTCACCCCGCGGTCCGGAACTCGAAAAATCAGTTTACCGCCCGGCGCAAGCGCTCTCGCGCAGCGCTGCAGTAGCGATTTCTGTTCAACTCCAGTCAGATATTGAAGCACGTCAAAAATGAAGATCAGGCCTGCCTGAGGCAACTCAAAATTGCGCACATCGCCGACTGCGAACTCGGCGTTCATCCCTTGGAATGCCGTTCGGGCTGCCGCGATCCGGCGCTCATCCAGGTCGCATCCAACCAGCCGCCGACCATGATCGCGAAATGCCGCAAATCCAAGCGCAATGCCGTATCCGCATCCCAGGTCGACGACTGTTCCGGCTGCCAGATCTTCAGCCGCCAGGAAATCGAAGCAGCGATCCAGGCGCACTTTCCATCGAACGAAACCTCGGTCCGCGCGAGGACAGCCGGCAAAAAGCGAGTTTACAAACTTTGCGGCTTCCCGCCGCGGACTCGATCCTTGCGACTTCAATTGCAACACGACGTAGACAACAGCCGCTCCGAACGCTCCGAGCAGCAAACCGAGTCCCACGCTTCCGATCAGCCATGCGCCCAATTGCGATTTGTAATCGGCAACGCTCCGGGGCAAGGCCAAGCGCACTAGTCTTCCCGCCAAAATGAAATGTCCCAACTCAACCGATCCCACGATCAGGAACGGCTGCAGAAGCGGATTGTTCACGAATGTCGCCGCGAAGGCGAGCGGCTTATTCAGCCGGAACAGGGCCGCCAGGCCGATCACTGCCAGAGTCTGAAACCCATAGATCGGGATCACACCAATCACGATTCCGAGAAAAACGGCCGCTGCCGCGTGCCGGGGATCGAGATGTTCCTGGAAGAGGGTGGCTGCGACTCGTCGCAAAGGCTGGGCCACGCCGCTAATCTCGATTTTCGGCATCGCGGTCTTTCCCAGAAACAACGGTCAGCTCACCTCGCGCCACAATCTCGTTGTTGACGTGGACGGTGCCTTCAACACATGCCATCGCGCCTGCTTCGGTCAACAATCTGGTCTCGATGCGAAGTTCCGATCCCGGTTCCACGAGCTTGAGAAACTTGAATCGGTTGACCGCAGCGAGTTTGGCGATCTCGCGAGATTTCTCTGCTCCCCCTAGCATCACGCCCGCGGTTTGCGCGACTGCCTCGATGAGAAACACGCCGGGCAGCACCGGCTGACCAGGAAAATGTCCGGCAAAGAAAGGCTCGCCCGGATCGACATACTTCAGCGCCACGCAGCGTGAACCTGGCTCCAATTCGGCGATCCGATCGATCCACAGAAATGGAGCGCGATGCGGGATGCGGCTCTCGATCTGGCTTCGGTCCATCACTTTCTTCGCCCATCAATTTGGCTTATACACCTTGAACATATCTTCGCTGATCGTAGGATTTTCCTCGGTGACCTGGATGTCGAAAACGCTATGCACTCCGCTCTTGCCGTCGATTTCCAGAGATCGCAGCAGAAAACTATCTTTGACAAGCCTGACGACCACGTAGTTGATCCGGCTGGCAAATCGACCCGTTCGCGGGACCAGCTTCATTTCATAAACTTTGCTTTCCTCCCGCAATGTGATTGTGAAGTTGCGTTTCAGGTTCTCGATCGACTCGGCCCGGCTGAAATAGGCCTGTGTCCGGCGAACATGCTGACCAACCTGCAGCACTTCCGTGTTCGTCTTCCCGGCAGGACCAGTCGTCACGTTCAGATAATCCCCGTTATATCGCAGGCGTATCGGATTCGCCCCTGAATACTCGAGCGAAAACCGGTCCATCCCTTCGGCGCAGAACTTTCCGTGAAAGACCAAGGGCCGCGCCAGCAGGGCCGATGTGCGAGTCTCCGTCACGGTACCGCACGCTGACGTGTACTTCTTCTGCGCATCCTGAACTCCATTCCAGATGTGTTGGAGCAGAGCGTCGTCTTGCCCGAGGGCAAATCCCGGAACCAGCAGCGCCACAACCAGCAGAATCTTGCCCCAGAAATTTCTCATACTCCCAGAAACCGGAACGCCAATGACCAGAAACAAATCCGCACCGTATCCCGTACCGGATTCATTTTTGAGCGCGCCTGGCCGTCGTCGTAGACCATGCGCACCGGAACATGCACGATGGTGCCGCCCATCCGTGAAATCTTAATTAGGATCTCCATTTCCAACTCATACTTGGTTCCACGAAGTGTGAGCTGACGCAACTTGTCCATGCGTACCAGGCGGAATCCACACTGGCTGTCTTTGACCTCTTGCCCTACCATCCAGGACGCGATCTTGCTGCCAATCGTGTTCGAGTAGTAGCGCGCCCTGGGCATCCGCTCGCGGTCGAAGGTTCTCGCGCCAATCACGAGATCTGCGCCAGTCTCGGCGGCAGCGCGCGTCATGGCCGGAATGTCCTCCGGCTCGTGCTGCCCATCGCCATCGAGGAACAACACATGCGTAAAGTCGCCTTTGCAGGCATAGGCAATCCCGATGCGCAACGCTGAGGCTTTGCCGGAATTGGTTGGGGAACTGAGACATGTTGCTCCCGCAGCCCGCGCGATCTCCGCCGTCCCGTCGCACGATCCATCATCGACCAACACTACCTCTTGCACGTGCTTCCCCACCCCCCCGACGACTTCCTCGATGTGGGCCGCTTCATTGAACGCGGGAATCAGGGCGCAAACATTCATCGGCGATTCTAGGCTGGAACTGCCGCCAGCTCTTTTTTTCCTACCGGCACAAATTCAAATCCTCGCTTTTTCAATTCGTCGATCAAGGGCGGCAGAACGTCCAACATTACGCCGGCAGTGGCGTTGTCGTGCAGCAGGATGATGTCGCCCGGCGTCACCCGCCGGCAGATTCGGTTGAGAATCGCTTCGGGCTGCTTCTCAATGGTGTCAAACGACCGGATGCTCCACGAAATGTACTCCAGTCCCGCTCGCCGCAAGTACAAATCGAGCAGCGGATGCCGCAAGCCCACCGGCGAGCGAAAATAACGTGGCCTCATCCCGCATATCTTCTCGATCGCCTCCTGTCCCTTCTCGATCTCGTTCCATAATCGCCGCGGCGTCAGAAAACAGAACAGATAGGGATGGGAGTAGGTGTGGTTCGCGATGAGGTGCCCGTCGGCCACGGCGCTTCGCAGAAGCTCCGCATTCCGCTCGGCCTCTTTGCCGATCACGAAGAACGTCGCTTGCACACTCGCTTCCCGCAGAATTTCGAGCAGCCGCGGCGTGCGGATCTGCGTCGGTCCATCGTCGAAAGTCAGGGAAACGCAGCGTCCTTCGCACCCTTCGACGCGCGAGCGATTCGTGACCAGCCACTGGCTGCGCGGGTGAAACAACAAGTACAGCATCAGGAAAGTACCGGCTGCGTACCATCCGAGGCAAAGCAAAAATCGCGACAAGCTAAGGGGAAATAGCAGAAATAGCGACGCGTGGGTCAGCAGGAATAGAAGCGTGAAAGAGGTCGCCCGGATCATCGCGTCACTCGCTCCCAGCATACATGAACCGTATGCTTCATCTTCGAACAATGCCCCGTTACCGGCGGGTTGCCCAGCCTTCTCGCGTTCTTTGCGAGGGGCTGGCCCGCCTGCCCGCTCCAAGACCATGCAGATCTTCAGCAACGACGATCTGCTACGCTTAATTGAAGTATGACTGTGCGGATTGCAGCTGCGGCCTACGCAGTTCCACCGGACATCGAAGAGGTCGCTACGATTATGGCGCGGGAAGATGCGCGTGTGCAGGCCGCACTTGCCCCGTTATCCGACCACTCCAGGCAGAGGGCAGCCGAGGGACTTGGTCTGGCCCGAGTCCACGTCTGCGGGTCCAGGCAGCCTTTTGATCTGGTTGTGGAAGCTGCCACCGCTGCCTTGCGCGAGGCTGACCTTGTCCCGCAAGACCTCGATCTCATTATCGACTTCAGCACGTTTCCCGGCGAAAGCTCACAGCAGGTTTCGTTTGCCCACAAGCTCGCAGCAGAACTGGGCGCCGAAACCTGTTTAAACCTTAGCTTCAAATCCGGTGGCTGCGCTGGACTCCACCTTGCCCTGAAAACCGCGATGGCACTCATGACCGCGGACCAGAAGATTCAAACCGCCCTGCTGGTCGCCGGCGACACCCCTCCGCACCACAATCGCACGCTTCTTCCCATCACCGTTCAAGGGGACGCCGGAAGCGCGATCGTCCTCCGCCGTAGTGGTGCTGGTCCTGAGATTTTGGGCGTGGACGTACTGACTCTGGGCCACTTATATGACGCGCTCTTCCTCACCCGGAAGAACGGCCATCTCGAGATCGTCGTCGATGCTTTGCGGATCGAAGAGGCCGTCGTGCCCATCTACTATCTGAATTTATATCGCCTGGTACAGAACGTCCTCGCCTCCGCCTCGGTGAAGTTGGAAGATATCGACCACTTCATTTACTCCAACATCAGCCTGCGCGATCGCGAGGGCTTCCGCAAAATATTTGGATTGTCCGAGGACCGCCTGCCGCCGACGCCCATGGCCGAATACGGCCATACCTTCGCCAGCGATCTGATCATCAACTACGTAACTCTGCGTCGCGAAGGCTCGATCCGTCCCGGACAATTGCTTCTGCTTGCCTCCGCGGGCATGGGTTTCACCTGGGGAGTAACGCTTGCCAGAGCGTGAGAAGCCAAAACGTGAGAAGCCGGAGCGTGAGAAGAAAGACGCGCTACTGCATCATTGGCTCACAGCGACGGCCGATGCCTTGCCCAACCATCCCGCGCTGATTGAAGACGAGCGAGTCACAACCTTCGCCGATCTGCTTTGCCAGGCCAGGTCGTTAGCATGCCTGTTCCAGCAAAATGGGATCCAGAAGGGAGACCGGATTGCCCTCGTGATGCCGAAGACCACGGAAGCGATCGTCTCGCTTTTTTCGTCGCTATTCGCGGGCGCGATCTGCGTTCCCATCCATCCGCAATGGCCGAAGGACCGCGTGGAAGCAACCTTGTCTGACAGCGGAGCGAAGCTGGTCATCGATGGCGACCTTCCACCTCCCCGAATCACTGACCTTCGAACCCGCACCGAGATTCCCTGGCCACAAGGACGACGACCGTCCACTTTCGCCAATACCGAATTTCCCGCGATATTTCCAGCAATGGAAGCGCGCGATCCCGCGTTGATGCTCTTCACCTCCGGATCAACCGGTCGCCCCAAAGGAGTGGTTCTGTCGCATCGTGCGATTGGCGCGTTTGCGAGTTGGTCGGCCGATCAATTTGAAATCACGTCGAAAGATCGTATTGCCTGCCCCGCGCCGCTCAGCTTCGACCTGTCGACGCTCGACATCTTCAACATGGCTCTGCGCGGCGCAACCTGCATGATCGTTCCCGAATCCATCGCCTGGATGCCGCGCTTCCTGGTGCAATGGTTGAGCACATCAGGAGCCACGTGCTGGTACTCGGTTCCGTCGCTGTTAGGCGGCATGTTGCATCAGGGCAAATTGGAAGAAAGGCATTGTCGGAACCTGCGCCTGATACTTTTTGCCGGAGAAGTTTTTCCTGGCCCGCATCTGGCGCGACTTCGAGCCACAGTGCCCCACGCTCTGCTGGCAAACCTGTATGGGCCGACCGAGACCAATGTGGTGACGTACTATGAGGTCCCGCAAGACTTCGACGGAGCCGCTCCGCCACCCATCGGGCGTGCATGTCCCTATGCCGATGTAAGAGTCGATCCCGCTACGGGAGAACTTCTGGCAGGCGGCGAGTCTTTGATGACCGGATACTGGAATCGCCCCGACGATACTCGGCGCGCATTTTGCGAACTTGATGGCAAGACCTTCTATCGCACCGGCGACGTCGTCTCCGTCGCGCCAGACGGCGACTACATTTTCGCGGGACGCCTCGATCGTCAGGTCAAACGGCGCGGCTTCCGCATCGAACTGGGCGAAATTGAAGCTGCCTTCAGCCGCAGTGACGATATACTGGACGCCGCCGCTGTCTCCTTCGACGACAGCGCTCGCGGCACGATGATTGCGGCTTTTCTTCATCTGCGGCCGGGTTGTGAAATGCCCATAGCTGACGCGAAAGCGCATTGCGCGCGCCTGCTTCCCCTATACATGGTTCCGGACCGGATCATGTTCTTGGAAGCCATTCCCAAGGGAAGCAGGGGAAAGACCGACTACGCTGCCCTGAAAAAGCTCGCCGAGGATGCGAAATGACGCAGCAGACAATGGAAATCAAGGCTCCGGTTCGCCAGTACATCCAGGAACATTTTTTCGGCGCCGCTCCCCCTGTGCCCTTGAACGACGCTATGCCGCTCATCACTGGCGGCCTGATCGATTCCATTGGAATGATTGGACTGGTTGCCTTCATCGAGGAGCGATTCAAGATCGAATTCAAGCCCAAAGAAGTCAACACGCAGTCTCTCGACACGGTCGAAAAGATCGAAGGCCTGATTCGCAGCAAGCTGGAACAACGCTCATGACCATGAAGTGGCGGCTCACCCATCTCGCCTTGGCAATCGCGACCCTGTTCGTGGGTTGCGGACGCATGCACAAAGAGCCGTTTGAAAAGGCTCCGCTGGCTCGCGGAGAGATTCAGGTCGTGCGCCTTTCGGAAAAATCCAATTTGTACATCGAGCGGGTGCGCTTCTGGTCCGACGAAATGAACGAGCCGCGGTTCTTCCTCGCGTTAATTCCGAAATCACCCGGCCCCAGCTCCACCTCGCCACCTCAAGCTTCCGTGAACGAGAAATCCGGCGCCTCGAGCAAAAGCGAAAAGCAGGGCAGCAGCTCGAACAAAGAAGTTCGCGAAACGCCTGCCGCGCCCTTCAGACCCTCAGAAGTTTTTATTCTGAATCATGGTTGGACGGACCGGCCCGAATATCTCCTGAAATATCTGCATGTCGACACGGTCTACAACGATATGCTTGGCCGCGGAAAGGTTCGCCCTGCCATCATCATTATCCCTGACGTTCGTTTCGCCAATTTCTTCCGCGAAAGCTCAGATCTTTCCCCGTTCCACAATTATCTGACCCTGGTTGCCGAGGAGGTTGCCGGCACCGCCTCGAAGCAGTACGGCATTCCGTTCGACCGGGAACGCTGGACCATCGGCGGCTTCTCGTTCGGTGGCTATCTCTCTCTTGATGTTGGAAGGCGCTACCCTGGCCGGTTCTCGGCCGTAAGTGTGGTGAGTGGCTTCGCTGATAGCGACTGGACTTACTGGCCTTCGACTCCGCCGCCACCCGGCCGCCTCGACGCGCAAGGACGCGGCAAGCAAACCATCGTTGTCCCCGGCCCCATTCCGCGCCTCTTCCTGGCATGCGGGACCGACGATCGCCTCTTCCGTGCCATGCTCCATCTGCACGAAAAATTGACCGCCCTCGGAATCTCGCATCGGTGGTGGACTGGCCCCGGCGGCCACACCTGGAAAACCTGGTCCGCGGTGCTGCCGGTCATGCTGGAATTCACGCTGGGAAATTCAGAGGCAACCGCGAGCTCTCCGTAATAAAGGCGCAGCTTCCTGCCGGCAAACGATTGGTCGTCCCTTCGCCTATCTTTTCGTCATTTGCATAGGCCTGCCTTTTTCCTGGCACAGGCCATGGCCGAATCTCAATCGCGTCACTCGGTAGGAGTAGGTTCCGGTCAGGGTCTTATCGTCGTCGGAAGTCAGGGTCGCGCAATAAGCCACACTTCCGCCGCCGTGATGGAAAAGCAGAAACAGACGTTTCCCGCTCACCACTCCGGTGAGGTCGTATCCGTAGCCGTCACCGCTCACGTCCCGGCTTCCTTCATCTTGTTTGAGGTGAAAAACGCCCCAATCCTTTGCGTTCCATTCGCCATTGACGTTGACTTGCGGAGGATCCTTCTGCGCGTCAAGCCATTCCTGGCCTCTACCCTCTACTTTGCCCGCGAAAGCCAAAACCGACAGAAAGACCGATAGAAAAAGGAGCGACAGAAAGACGATTCCAACTGGCAAGAAATGCTTTTTCATTTTCTTCCTCGTTTTTCATCCGCCACGGATGCTTGTAGCGCAGATGCTAGTGGCGCATCTATGCGATGTCAAGTTCGATAACAGGCCCTAAAGGGCATCATCACTGGTCTCGAACGCGGCCCTGAAGGGCCGCTCTTCCACGGAGTCGGAGATCGTGGTGATTGAGCAGTTCATGCGCCTGGAACTGATGAGCGATTCGTCTTTTGCGCGCGAACGTCGCGAGCGCACCATAGTGCACGAACGTCGCGAGGACACCGTAGTGGAAGAGCGGCTCTTCAGCGCCGCGTATGGCGTCGATATATTGAAAAGGGCTTCAGCCCCGGCCGCCAATTTGACCGCATTCCCGCAACATGTTATAAATTTCCGTTTTGTGCTGGGTGCCGCTGGTAGTGTGCCTACCGGTCCGCCCCTGGCAAATTCCGACGCGGCCAAGCTCCAACACTCCTGTCTTGCGGTGGAAGCGTGTTCGGAAAATTCCAAAACAATACCTGAGCCGGTGGACGCGCCAACGAGAAACGCTCGTTTCAAAACAGAACCGCCCCCTCGCTCAGCGGCAGATTTGTGACGGAATTGCGCAATTGAGCATTGATAATTCCTTGAACCCGATTCACTCGGAGGATCCACTTATGCGCACCTGGCTCGCCACTCTTGCGTTCCAAGGACGCCGCCTCGCAGCCGGCTCGCTCTCAAAACTGTCGAGCATGGCTGCCCTCGTCGCCATCAGCGCCACGGCGGCATTTGCCCAACCCAGCGAGAAGGTGGGCGGCGAAGCTTCCCTTAAGTTGCCCGACCTTTCTCAAGTTAGTTTCTTCAATAACTCCATCGACGGCCACAAGCTGCTGCTCATCGGCATTCTGTTCTGCCTCTTCGGTTTCGGCTTTGGCATGACGATTTACATGCGGCTGAAGCATCTGCCGGTCCATCGCGCCATGCGCGAAATTTCCGAACTCATCTACGAAACCTGCAAGACTTATCTAATCACGCAAGGTAAATTCATTCTGCTGCTATGGATATTCGTTGCTTGCATCATCGCTGCATACTTCGGATGGTTGGCGCCAGTCCCCGATAAGCCGGTTTACCTGACTCTTCCCATTATCTTGGCCTTCAGCCTTGTCGGAATCGCAGGCAGCTATGGCGTGGCGTGGTTTGGTATTCGTGTGAATACGTTTGCTAACTCGCGCACGGCCTTCGCTTCGCTGCCCGGCAAGCCCTATCCCGTCTATCAGATTCCGCTGGAAGCGGGCATGAGCATCGGCATGATGCTGATCTCGGTCGAGCTGCTCATCATGCTGATCATTCTTCTGTTTGTTCCCGGCGACTACGCCGGCCCCTGCTTCATCGGATTCGCCATCGGCGAATCTCTCGGCGCAGCCGCTCTGCGTATCGCCGGCGGCATCTTCACCAAGATTGCCGACATCGGCTCCGACCTGATGAAGATCGTCTTCAAGATCAAAGAAGACGACGCCCGCAATCCCGGCGTGATCGCCGACTGCACGGGTGACAATGCCGGCGATTCGGTTGGCCCCTCCGCCGACGGCTTCGAAACTTATGGCGTGACCGGCGTGGCCCTGATCACCTTCATTCTGCTCGGCGTGAAGACCCCCGCAGTGCAGATCCAGCTGCTGGTTTGGATCTTCGTCATGCGCGTCATCATGCTGGTTTCCAGCGCGGTTTCCTACTTCCTGAATGGCGCAATCGCGAAGGGCAAGTACGGCAGCGCCGACGAAATGAATTTCGAGGCGCCGCTGACTTCTCTGGTGTGGATCACCTCGATCGTCTCGATCGGGCTGACGTATTTGATCTCGTATTTTGTGATTCCCACCCTGGGCGACGACAACTCGCAGTGGTGGAAGCTGGCCACCATCATCTCCTGCGGAACTTTGGCAGGAGCTCTCATCCCTGAACTGGTGAAAGTATTCACTTCAGTCGACTCGCGCCACGTGAGGGAAGTCGTCACCTCGGCGCAGGAGGGCGGAGCCTCGCTGGGAATTCTCTCCGGCTTCGTCGCCGGAAATTTCTCCGGATACTATCTTGGCCTCTCGATGATGATACTGATGGCGATTGCCTACAGCATGAGCACCATGGGCCTGGCCACCGCCGCCGGTATGCTCGCCCCCGCTGTCTTTGCCTTCGGACTGGTAGCCTTCGGATTCCTCGGCATGGGCCCGGTGACGATCGCCGTCGATTCTTATGGTCCGGTCACCGACAATGCGCAGTCGGTGTATGAACTTTCGCTGATCGAGCAGGTGCCGAACGTCGAAGCGGAAGTAAAGAAGGATTTCAATCTCACCATCAACTTCGACCGCGCCAAGTATTTGCTCGAAGCCAACGACGGCGCCGGCAACACCTTCAAAGCCACCGCTAAGCCCGTGCTGATTGGGACGGCGGTCGTCGGCGCGACGACCATGATCTTCTCCATCATCATGGCGCTTACCAACGGGCTCACGGCGAACGTCGACAAGCTATCTCTCTTGCACGCTCCGTTCTTCCTCGGGCTGATCACTGGCGGCGCGATGATTTATTGGTTCACAGGAGCCTCGACCCAAGCCGTCACCACAGGCGCCTACCGAGCGGTCGAATTCATCAAGGCCAACATCAAGCTGGAAGGCATTGAAAAAGCTTCGGTCAGCGACAGCAAGAAAGTCGTCGCCATTTGCACGCAGTACGCGCAGAAAGGCATGCTCAACATTTTCATTGCCGTTTTCTTCGGCACGCTGGCCTTCGCCTTCGTCGAGCCGTTCTTCTTCGTCGGCTATCTGATCTCGATCGCGATATTCGGACTCTATCAGGCGATCTTCATGGCCAACGCCGGCGCAGCCTGGGACAATGCCAAGAAAATCGTAGAAGTCGAACTCAAGCAGAAGGGCACCGAACTGCACGCGGCCACCGTCATCGGCGACACTGTCGGCGATCCGTTCAAAGACACATCGTCCGTGGCGCTGAACCCCGTCATCAAGTTCACGACCCTGTTCGGATTGCTGGCGGTCGAACTGGCGGTCTCGCTTTCGGACCAGTTCTCGACGCTGACGCACGTGCTGGCGTTCGCTTTCTTCCTCGTCTCGTTATTCTTCGTTTACCGCTCGTTCTACGGAATGCGGATCAAGCAGGGCGCGGAGTAAAGCGGGTTTGCGTTGATTGCAGAACGCCGTCCGGTTGGCGCGGATGGCGTTTCTAGTTGCTGATCAGCAACTAGTGGCTAAAGTTTTTCGACAGTGAAACCTGCCGAACGAGCTTGCGACCTGTCTCACAAAGCAAGGATGTAGTTTCCGGCTTGCCCGTCATCCGAGATTCTTCTAACCGTCTCTGCCATCAGTCCTGCAAATTGCCAGACCGTGTTGCCCTCCGAAGATTATGATTTCTGCATGCAAACCAATTTCAGATGGTTACTGGTCGCCATTCCAGTAGTGCTCGTCGCACAGGCTGTCCTTGGTGGGTCTTTCGCCCAATCATCGCAGCCCAGCGCTATTCAGAGGGCGCCTGCTCGGTCTCCTAAGGAAGACGACGACTGGACACACGCGCGGAAGGTTTTGCAAAGCGCTAATTCCTGGCGGACTGGTGACCCTCTGCCCCTGGAGCTTCTTCAATTCCGCGAATCTGAAACAAAAGAACCCAACCCAATGGATAGCTGGGATCTGATAGCAGAAATAAACAATCTTCCCTTGCTGGCAGCGCTTGTTGTCGATCCAGCCGCAGACGCTGAATGCCGGGAAGATGCACTGTCGCGAGGGGTAGAGGTTGGCGGGCCTAATCAATTCTTCGGCCTACTACGTCCTCAGCTGTCTGCTACCGCATCAGAGAACTTTCAGCCTTGGATAAAAGAACTCCGTGACCGAATGGCGCGCCCTCACTCGGTTGTCAATGCATTAGTCATTCCGTATCAGTCCATGTCCCAGAAAGAGGCTCTGGCCGTAATCGCGAGGATTACCGGCGATTTGCAACGGGGTGCAGCATGGTCCGAGGTATATAAGCGGTACTCGGAGGAGTTCAGCCACCCTCCAAGCAAGAATGGAGACAACACAAAAATCGGACTTCTCGGACGTCTTGTTGTTTTCCCGGACCCAGAGCTGGGGAGCGGCCACATGGCAAGCGTTACGGTCTGGTCGGGTGGGTCTCAAGAAGAAGTGGATCAGTGGAAGGGTAAGCCCCTACCGATCCGTCTCTGGGGCATGTCGCGTTTCGACCCTGCACATCTACCGACTCTCTTGAAGGCCAACGTCGGTGATGTGGTCTCTCTTCCGAGTGAATTGAATCACGAATATGTGTTGTATCAGGTCGAAGAAATCTACAAGGGCGACCTGGGGATCGTTCACACTAATGAGTGAGTGTGTGTTCGTCACGGTCCTTGGTTGTTCCCGGTGGCCTGACTCCCGGATCGACGGCTACTCTTACCTTGGGATTATTTTCGCTTTGCCGTCATCCGGCAGCTATCCGACATTTGACTTTGCCGACACCTGATCACGTTTCACAAGCTGATTCGGGTTTCCCGATCAGCCCCATTTGGATTATTTCCGAATAGAGAACCCAACCGTCGCAGCTAAGAAATATCAACGAAGAATCCCATCCTGCGTCAATCTAACTTGACAATGTGACAAGTATGCTTTACATTCAGGGTTGTGATTAAGACATCAACCTGCGCTTGGTACGCCCGGTTCACCCGTCCCGTGTTTCTCTGTGCTCTGGGCGCGATGCTCACCCAGATTGCCGTGGAGTTGCTCGCGAAGGTCACGAAGTGGTCGATTCCTGCCTGGGTAATGGTCTTACCAGCCGTACCCGCAGTGTTCTTTGTGGTGGCGCTGTTCCGCACCGTGCAGAGAATGGATGAGCTTCAAAAACGCATCTGCCATGAATCAATATTCATTGCCTTCTTGCTGACCCTGGTTCTCGCCTTCGTGGTGGCGGGCCTCGATCAGGCAGGAATTTACCACGCGCAATCTGACGCTCTGGGAACTGCCATGATGGGTTTCTGGGCCAGCGCTTACATCTTCTCTGTATGGAGGTACCGATGAACGCTCAGTTTAAAGAACAGCAGTGCAACGTCGCCGGTCTAGCGCTCTCCTGGATAGGCTACGCCGCTGGTTTGGCGTATTTCAGTTATCGAGGCCAATGGGTTGCTGCTTTGCTCTGGATGGTGGGCGTGCCGTGCCTGCGTTGGGCCTTGTTTCATTTCTTCCCTCGCATCTCCCTCTTTCTCGGTTATGGACGCATCGTTGACCAGTTTGCTCCCATTCCCCCGAGGCCTGCCAATCCAGGCGTCGCTGCCGTTGCCGTGAACTTTTACAGCTTCTTCAGTTGCCCGTTCTGTCCCATTGTTCTTGCCCGCCTGCAGGCCTTGCAAAAGCAGATGGGCTTTACCCTGAAAACATTTGACGTAACTCTCGACCCGCGGACGCTTCTGACGAAAGGGATCAGATCCGTCCCGGTTGTGGAAGTGGGCGACCGTCGCCTGGTGGGTAATTCGACGACCGAGCAGTTAGCCAGGCTGATCGCACTTGGGTCAGTCTCCGAGCCTGCAATCGGCGAGCCAGCCTGAGAGATGAAGAACCGCCTTCGCGTACTGCGTGCCGAGCGTAACTGGTCTCAGGCGGACCTCGCCTCGCGCCTTGGGGTGTCGCGGCAAACCGTGAACTCCATTGAGAATGGGAAGTACGATCCCAGCCTGCCGCTTGCGTTCGACATTGCGCGACTGTTCGAGCAGCCAATCGAAGCCATCTTTCAACCCGAACCGGAACTG
This sequence comes from Candidatus Sulfotelmatobacter sp., assembly GCA_035710725.1. Taxonomy (GTDB): domain Bacteria; phylum Acidobacteriota; class Terriglobia; order Terriglobales; family Acidobacteriaceae; genus Sulfotelmatobacter. Next base: position 27,473 of record DASTCY010000025.1, read on the forward strand.
CCCGACAAGCAAGCGGGAAGATAAGGGACCGTGCGTCGGATTCGTACCGATCCTTGGCAACCCTTACCTTACCGGATTATGAAAGGTTTGCCCGTCATCCGCCAGGAATCCAGTCGCACCGGCTGCAATGTTCGCTAAAGACAGCGACCTTCTCTCACGTTCGAGCAATCGATTGCACCCACCCGGCAAATGCGTACCACAGGGATGTTCTTGCGAAGTGAAGCGCGAACTGCTGGAGACCGATAAGGAAGGCGCCCGCCCAAAGCGTGGCACGGTGAACCCGTCGGGTTGCCCACAAGTCATATGCGATGAGCATCAAAATGAAGATGTAGGACAGCCTCTCTGCCATTACCGCGCCTACGCCAAACTCCTTGGTCCGAAGGAACTGATGCAAGTGCCAACGAGCGATGGGAGCCGTCATCAGGGCCGTTGAGGCTACGATTATTAGCCGCTTGTGCGCTGCAGAATCAAAGCGTGCGCGGTAGGCGAACACAATCAAAACTACGAAGGCGACAACATTGGCAGGTCCGAAAATATAAAATCCCAGCGCATCCAAAGGAAGGGGCACCCCGGGCATCCCGTGGCGTACAGGCGACCGCGCCAACCGGTCGGTTGCCGCCCAAACACCCACAACCAGCATCGATCCAGCCAAAATGAAGCCTGCTATGCCGAGTCGGCGATGAAGATCGACCCGCCCTCTGGCCGTCAAAGACGTCTGCGCAATGAGCAGCAGAATCCAGCCGGAAAACAATATCGCATGCACGTGAATGGCAAGGCTGGGCAGCGGCGCCCGGACGACTCCTGCAAGGTAGTAACTGGGGGCGAAACCCACGAATACTGTAATGAGCATGAGCCATGCAAGGGCAGGAAAGAACACGTGATCAAACCGCCTGCCGGGAAGACTGCGCGTCACGGGAGCGGCAATTTGCTGCTGCGCCAAGGTTGCGGCCATAGTTCCTCCGGTTTTAGGGTTGTGCGACCCGCTCCGAGGTTGTGGCGGGTGCAGCGGTGGCCCCAAACGAGTCTCTGAATACCGTGCTTCGCGCTTACTCGTCCTTACAAAACCCTGAAATCTTGCTGATAAAATCCTTCGAGCCTTACCACAAACCATATGGCAGCTTCTGCCGACAAGGTTTACGAATTCGGCGAGTGGCGTCTCGATCCCGCCGAGCACTTGCTGCTGCGCAACGGCTCTACCGTCTCCCTGGGTCCTAAGGTTTTCGATACGCTCCTAGTGCTGGTCGAGAATGCCGGTCGTCTGGTCACAAAAGACGAGTTCATGAATCGTGTGTGGCCCGACAGCTTCGTCGAGGACCTTGCTCTTACTCAAAACATTTCCCAATTGAGAAAGGTGCTCGACAATGGGAGCGCACCTGTCATCGAGACTGTGCCCAAAAAGGGCTATCGATTTGTAATGTCGGTGACAGTCGGCGAGAGAACGCAGTCTCCTGAAAAGTTACCCAAAATCAAGGCAGAAACGGGGAGTCATCGTCTAAACCGCTATGTGTATGTGCCGCTCATCGCAGTGCTGTTGGTGACCGCCCTGATTCTGACGAGTCGCCGATCTCAGGACCTGCACGCTTCGAATTTCGTCCAGTTGACGAACGACGGTCAGCCCAAGCGAGGGCCATTAGTGGGCGACGGGGTAAGGCTGTACTTCGGCGAAGGCAGTGTGAACCATCACTTCGTTGCTCAGTGTGCCAGTAGCGGGGGAGAAGTGACAGCACTGCCGATTCCACTCCAATCCCCAGAGATTCTTGATATGGCCCCGAAACTCGGGGAACTCTTTGTCGGTTCGTCTGGACCTGAAAGCACGGCATCGCCAAACTCGGGCGACGTTGCCTCAACCCCGCCGCTCTGGATTTACTCGTTGTCGGCGGAAGCACTCAGACGCGCGAACCAGCAGACTGCAGACGCTGCCACCTGGTCCCCCGACGGAACTGAACTGGCATTTGTGCAGGGGACAGCGGTTTATCGTGCCCGAAGTGATGGATCGGGCGCACAGGAGGTGGCCAAGTTGCCTGGAATCGGCTCTTGGCTGCGATGGTCGCCTGATGGCTCGCGCCTTCGGCTGACGGTTTTCGATAAAACTACCGGGCGGTCGTCCTTGTGGGAGGTTGCTCTGTCCGAAAAACGAGCGCTACCGTTGCTGCAGAACTGGAACCAGCGAGGATCGGATTGTTGCGGCAACTGGACCCCGTACGGAAAGTATTTCGTCTTCCAGTCAACTCGCGAGGGGAAGACGGAGATTTGGTCGCTGGCTGCTGGCAAGAAACGACCGATGCAACTGACTGCTGGGCAAATAAACTCCTTGGCGCCGTTCGTCAGTGCCGACGGCCAGAAACTCTATGTCATTGGCGAGCAATTGAGAGGTGAGCTGACGCGCTATGACTCCAAAGCGGATCAGTTTGTACCTTTCCTCTCGGGAATGTCAGCCGAATTCGTAGATTTCTCGAGAGATGGCCAATGGATCACTTACGTTACATTTCCGGACCAGATTCTTTGGCGCAGTAAACCCGACGGTAGCGGACGATTACAACTCACGTCAACTCCTGTACGTGCAGTTTTCCCGCGATGGTCGCCGGATGGGAAGCGAATCACGTTTATCGATGTCGCTCCAGGAAAGCCGGGAAAGATTTTTTTGATCTCTTCCGACGGCGGGACACCGGAACCGCTCTTGAACGAGTCCAGAAATGAAATGGATCCGAACTGGTCTCCGGATGGAACCTCAATCTCCTTTAGCTACTTCCCGATTTTCGACAGGACGCCAGCCAGCGAACTTGGAGTTTTCATAGTGAACGTGAACAGTCGCAGTGTCCAGAAAATACCTGGTTCTGATGGCCTCTGGGTGCCCCGATGGTCGCCCGACGGGCGTTACATCGTGGCAAGGTCAACCGACCCGCTCGGTCTAATGCTTTATGACTTCAGGTCGCAGAAGTGGTCAAGAATCGTTGAGAGCACATATGTCGGTGTGATGAGTTGGTCTTCCGACGGGCACTACATTTACTGTGTTCGTCGCGGAAGAGATCCCGCAATCTTGCGTATCCAAATACCCGGCGGTGCGATCGAGCAAATTACAAGCCTCAATGGGGTGCGCCAAACTGGCTACCGAGGTGGATTTTGGATAGGCCTCACACCTGACGACTCGCCGCTGATGTTGAGAGATATCGGAACCGAGGAGATCTATTCTCTCGATCTAACAGTTAATTAGACGGCGGGAGAAGAGAGTCTGACTTGTTCTTGGAATCACGTGCGCGAAAAGAGTTATTAGTGAATCGTCGGCTACGCGGAGGTTATAGCCGGCGTGATCGGGCGTCGCCAACGGATTTATCAGCTAGACGGTAGGCTCTTGCCTCTGAGGACTCAATGCGACTTTGCTAGTTGGTGACGTGCTTCCTCAGTTCGGCCCTTTCATCTTCTCTTTCACGCTCTTGGCTAGCTTCTCGATCTCGTCTGCTTTTTTCACGACCTCGAGCGAAAGTACGTGCTCGTTGCTTTTGTCGACGTAGTCCTTGAGCTCGGTCGCTAGCTTAAGCAGTTTGTCTGTATCCTTTTTCAACTGAAGTTGGCGCTCCTCGTTCGCCTTCTTTGCCATGTCGCGCGCAATGCGGTCGCGGGTCTCGTCGCCAGTCGGCTCGATTGGAGTTCCGGTCTCACCCGTCTGTCGCGGATGCGGAGGAAGTTGTGCTTGCGAAGAACCAATCATGAACACGCAGGCGAGCACGGGCAGGATTAAGAGCTTTCGGTTCCGGGTCATGGGAGCCTCGAAAAAGATGGACGAACAATCCGGACTGCCCAAATTATACGGTTCTGCCTTCCCGCAAGATAAAGAACGCAGGTGCGCGGCGCCCAAGAGGGAACGGGTTTCGTAACACCTCTTGGAGCGCCGGGTGGAAGTTCAACTCAATGTGAGATGGGTGCGGTCGACTACAGCGAACTCATGTTCGACAAAAACTCGCCGTTCGATTTGGTCTTGCTCAGCTTGTCGATGAGCAACTCCATCGCCTCTACCGGCGACAGCGGATTCAACACTTTGCGCAGCACCCAAATCCGCGACAAATCCTCTTTCGGAATCAGCAGCTCTTCTTTTCGCGTGCCCGAGCGCTGAATGTCGATAGCCGGAAACACGCGCTTGTCGACCAGCTTGCGCTCCAGGATGATTTCCGAGTTGCCGGTGCCCTTAAATTCCTCGAAGATCACGTCGTCCATGCGCGATCCGGTGTCGATCAAGGCCGTCGCGATGATGGTCAGCGATCCGCCCTCCTCGATATTTCGCGCAGATCCGAAAAATCGCTTCGGACGTTGCAACGCATTGGAATCGACGCCGCCCGATAGCACTTTGCCCGAGGGCGGAACGATCGTGTTGTAAGCGCGCGCCAGGCGCGTGATCGAGTCGAGCAGGATCACCACGTCGCGCTTGTGCTCGACCAGGCGCTTTGCTTTCTCGATCACCATCTCGGCGACCTGCACGTGCCGCGCCGCGGGTTCGTCGAACGTCGAGGAGATTACTTCGCCCTTTACCGACCGCTGCATGTCGGTGACTTCTTCCGGGCGCTCATCAATCAGCAGCACCATCAACACGACTTCCGGATGGTTGGTCGTAATCGAATTCGCCACGTTCTGCAGCAGCATGGTCTTGCCGGCGCGCGGCGGCGAAACAATCAAGCCTCGCTGTCCTTTGCCGAGCGGCGTGAGCAAGTCCATCACGCGGGCGCTGGCATTGTCGCGGGCCGTTTCCAGCTTGATGCGCTCCTGCGGATATAGCGGCGTCAGATTGTCGAACAGAATCTTGTTGCGCGCCTCGTCGGGCGATTCGAAGTTGACCGCCTCGATCTTCACCAGCGCGAAATATTTCTCGCCCTCATGCGGCGGGCGCACCTGTCCGCTGATGGTGTCGCCGGTTTTCAGGTCAAATTTGCGGATTTGCGAGGGCGAAACGTAAATGTCATCCGGGCCTGGGAGGTAGTTGTAGTCGGGCGAGCGCAGAAATCCGTAGCCGTCGGGCAGGATTTCGAGCACACCTTCGGCGAAGATGTGGCCTTCTTTTTCGCTCTGCGCCTGCAGGATTTTGAAGATGAGGTCCTGCTTGCGCAGGCCGCTGGCCCCGGGCAAATCCAAGGTCCTTGCGATCTTGGTCAGCTCGGTAATGTTCTTTTCTTTTAATTCAGCAATGGTCATTGAATCACCTGAACCCGTCCACTATGCGCGTATTCGTGAGTGTCAACGGGAGATTTTTGAAGGAGGGTACAAAAGGAAGACAAAACACCTACAGGCAGGAGGGCGGGACCTGCTTACGCTGCCCGCCGTTGTGCCTCGTTAACGTTTTCCGGCTCCGATAAAACCGCTTGCCGATCCGAGCCCGCGATCCGGTCCAATACGCCATTCATCGTTTCCTGGATTCGGGTGCTGGGCCGATGGAACTTACGCGTGGCCTTCGAGGCAAGCTGACAGAGCATATACCGGTTCCGCAGCGTCTGTAAAGCGTCAAACACACGATCAGAACGCATGTGCTTTCGTTCTCCTTTTATGAATTGGGCCTTCCGCCTTCTTGCCTATTTCACCTGGGCAGGTGACCGAACCCCAAATCTAAGTCACTGAAACCAAGTAGGTTATGAAGGAATTGAGCGCCATGCTCACTTCAATAGATGCGCTGCGGGGTACCGAAGATGCTCCGTTTTCTTGGATTTACCCAGCCGCACGAAACTTTGGACCGAGACGGGTCCTCGCATCGTTGGAACTCGCTAATGTAGCCCCTGCCAGCGAGCAGGTCAAGTCCTTTCTTCGCAATTATGCCTTTTACAAACCCACCGCCACAATCTCAAAATGAGATCGCCGTGACAGGGATGAGGATTCGACTGTATGGAGTTTGGCATCAAAACTGTTAAGAAGGAAAGGGGTGGACTTAACGGTGGACTGTGGGTAATAATCGCAAGTTCGTTACTAGGGTCATTTGAACCCGATTCCCCCGGAAATACACTTCAGATAGTGGAGGTTGTAAACAGTCGTGGCGACCTACGTCGCAACCGATCCTGCGTCAGTCGTGCGCGAAATTTTCCGCGAAGTGCGGGAGATTGAGCAGGTCTACCTGTCTCACGACGGCAACAGGGGTGTGTCAGCACTCATCATCATTGACGGTAAAGACTATGCTGTATTGAATCGCATTTTCCAGCAGGAGCAAATCATTATCGACGCCGTCCCCGGCATGCCGATAAACTTCGACGTTGTGATCCGCGATGGGCGACCACTGGCAGAGGTTGTAACGCCACATGGACGGCCACTCTTTCAGAGATAGCCAGTTTTGCCAAACAAGCCAGAGCACATTGCAAAAGCTGAATCCAACCAAAAGTTGGCGGACACCCTATCACGCGGTGCTTACCTTGACTGGGCTGTAACTCTGCTTTTCTATTCTGCATTGCATTACGTGGACGCAATACTGGCTGTGTCGGGGGTGAACCCTGAAACGCACACGGAGCGCGGCGACGCGATGGGCAACAATGACACCCTAAAGAGAATCCGGCCTGAGTACAGAACTCTCGAAACACTAAGCAGAAATGCGCGTTACCGTGAGATGAAAATTGACCCCGACGACTTGCAAAAGGCGCGGGAAAACTTCGACCCATTATGTGCTCATCTTCGCAGTCGTATGGGCTTGAAGTAGAGCTATTGCCCGCCTTTTTCGCTCTTCGGTAATTTCTTTTTCTCTGGCGGCTTCACCTTGAGCACGTCCTTCATCACTTCCTTGAATGGCAGTGGGATGTGCGGGATCGGCTTTGAGTTCGTTGTTCGCTTCTCTGGTTCTTCCGTGTGCTTCATGTGCCTATCGTAGCTTTCTTTCATGTACCTTTCCAGTGGCAGATATTGAATAAACGAATGGGCCTTCTCGCCTCTTGCAGATATTTCGCATAGCCGAACTCGCCTTGACCAAAATATTCCCAACATCCCCTATTTGCCCAGAGGTAAACACGAATTGCCGTACCTTAAATCGCTTTATGAGTTCGGTTTCCACTGTGCGAGTCCGCTGTTTCTGATCGAATGTCACCAGAATCCAGCGATGCTGGCCCACTTTGGGAAGTAGTTTGGTATCTGGCGTGTCTCCGCTGAAAAATTCACGATGACGTTTGAAGCGAATCCCAGCACGTTGCAAGGCGTTCACGACGCCATCGTAATCGAGATTGTGGCAGAGATAGAGAGTAAAACCTTTAAGCAGCCTCTTCGAGCCGGATAGCCTCTTCGATCTCTGTTTCCGGTCGGCCATAATCAGCAGCTAACTGTTTAACGGATGCCCCGCCCTTCTTGCGACTCATCAGAAAAGCAGTTGAAATCCTGGAGTTCACTAAGACTGGCATCCCGAAAGCAACTTGTGGGTCAATCATGACAACACGCGGAGCTTCGGATGGAGACTTCAAGTGTTCACGTCTTGTGAACGGAAACAATCGTTGCGCTATTCCGCGCTCATTGCGTTCTACGCGTCGGAGAAACGGCAAGAGAATGTCCCTGAATACCATCTGTCCGCCTCTTGAAAGGCAGACCAACTGATCGCCGCGTTCGTCAAGATATATGAGTTTCCCTTTTTCCGTGTGCAAGGTGTAATCGGCTAACGGATACTTCGATTGTCTGCCGATTCGCAATTGCTCAATCGAATTTCGTATTTCTTGCAGGCTGACATTGTGAATTTTGCGAAGGCTTTCCAGTACGAAGCATTCGACCAAGTTTTTGAAGGAAAGCAAAAATGGCCGTCGCGTGAATACCGTGCTTAGCGGAGCAGCACGCTCGTCGCCAACGACCCAATAGCGAATCTTCTCGTAATCCACGTGTAGATAGCGCGCAGATTCCTCAATTGTGTAATTTGGAATCTCGTCAGGGTTGATCTGCGGCCTTGGCATAACGCTCTGATGTGCCGCAGAAGTATAGCGGAAATTTCGCTTGTGGAAAGGAAACTGAAGTTTAGTTACGAAATCGGAACGGGTGGCTGGCATACTTCTACCCCCTCGTGTAAGATCAAATACACGACGGGGGCGAAATACGCCCTTGTTTGAAAAGATTGTCCCGAATCACCCTCGTGACTCCCGCGAAGAAGAACGAGAGCGATTCCAGCACTAATTCCTGAGCGGCCTATTTTGGCCGCTTTTCCTTTAGTTCGTTTGCGAGTCCCGGAGCATCAACCGCTTTCCATCGCTACTCTTTAGCGCTAGCAGTGTTCGGTCTCCGTCTTTTTCTCTCCGAGTGTTGTACCGAAAATCAAATTCCGCAAGGTATCTGTGCAGATGCCGCTTTCCTACTTGGTGGTACACGCCATTGATGCCGCGCTTGAGAATGGAGAAGTACCCCTCAATCGTGTTCGTGCTGATGCAAACACCATCTTCGTACCTGACGTATTCGCTAACACTGTGGTTCACCTGATCGTGCTTGCGAGTTTTCAGCGCACCAGCCAAAACGCTAGACGTATCTGTCATTACGTGCGCGTCCTCTGCGACCATCTGATCCACGATTGGCCGCAGGTTTTCTGCTGTGACCTTCTGCAAGTGCATAGACTGGACGCGGCCCTGTCGCTGAAGCACAGCTACGACAGGAGCCTTACCGACGAAAGGGGCGGGATAATCCTGTGCGCGCTGTCCCGGTTTTACTGCGAGTTGCACGTGCTTGCGGCGCTTGCCGCCAACATACGTTTCATCAATTTCAACAACGCCTCCGAGCTTCGATGACAACGGCTCCTGACTCATCGTGTAACGAATGCGATGAGCCATGAACCATGCGCTCCGATAGGTAACCTTCAACATGCGGTGAAGCTGATGGGCGCTCATGCCCTTCTTGCTGGCACAGAGCAGATGATAGGCAAGCAGCCACTTGTTAAGGGGGATATGGGAATCCTCAAAGATCGTCCCTACGGTTACGGTGAACTGCTCTCGGCATCCGGCACACTTCCAGACACCTTTGCGAACGTGTGTACCCTTCTTGGACGGCTTTGGCTCAAGCCGATAGGCATTATTGATTTCGCCGCAGTGTGGACAAACAGGGCCATCAGGCCAGCGCAGTTTTTCCATGAATTCCCGCGCCGCGTCCTCATTGCTAAAGTGTTGAGCCAGAGAGACTAGATTGAGTTCTCCGTTTTCCATGCGCGTAGTATCGCGCTAAACGATGGGTTTGTCAAGTGTATAATTGCGCCTTTCTTTGGAACCTGACCCCATGCCCAGTTCGAGACATCTTAAATCTTCGGCCCGAATACGCCAGCTCCTGTCGATAAAACAAGGTAAGGACTCGGGTTATTCCATACTGGTGGGCACGAATGTCGATGAAGCTATCGATTCGGAAGGCACCCGCCGGGTCGGCCGATGGGCGAGGGGACTATTCAAAGTCGTACTTGACGTCGATCGTGTTCTCTTTGTCTGCCGGCTCGTACTTCCATTTCTGGACGGCGCGCTTGAGCGCATCAAGCAGCAACGGATTGCCGCCGACTTCCTTCACGTTCGTGACGTCTCCATGGGCCGACACTGTAATCTGCACTCGCGCCGAACCTTTTACGTTCATACGTCGCGCCAGTTCGGGATACTCGGGGGGCGGGCTGGTCTTTACTTTACGTTCCTGTGTATCGGATGCGTGGCCCCATTGCGTAAACATCAGGCAAGAGAGCAGGAACAGAACAGAGAATACCAATCGCAGGGAGCTGTGAGAGCTTGACCTCAACAGCCGACGTTCTTTCACTTTCTTTCTCCGATCAATTTCACTGGTTTAGAATCTGCGGCCCCCGCATGCTTGGGCTGGCACACTCACAGAAACAAAATGCGTATTGCGTCAAGCAGGGGTTTCATGTTGCCTTCCAATTCAAAGTTTTGCGGGGGAAAGAACGAAAACTGAGCGGAGTATAGGGGCTGGCTTTTCTCGCGAGCTAATTACTGAGGTACTAAAGAGACATCTTGAAGTTACGGAGGTACTGGCCAGTGAATGGGCAGACGCAACCTTACTGGTCGACGATTGGGATTACCCAGACGCTGGCGTTCCTGAACATCCACGTATGCTGTTCCGGCCGAGCATTCGGCACTTTTCTCTCAACTACCAGGTTGAGCTCGAGATAGCGGCGGTTCGACCAATCATATTGGCCCATCGGGCGGCGCCCGAACACACCCTTCTTGCTTCTTTCCGCACTCTCTGCTGCGGCAGCCTTTCTGCACAAAATCCTGGATAATAAACGATATGGCACACCACGAAGTCGAACTTGCGTCTGGGACTCCCGCCGCCGAACGCCTGAATCGCTGGCTGGAACAGTTGCTTGCCGAAAATGGCAGCGACTTGCTGCTCGTTGCCGACGCGCTCCCCTCCATCCGCGTCGAGGGACAAGTTCGCGAGCTGAGTGGCGACCGCCTCACCGGGGCCGAGATCCAAGCGGCGGTCGAACCCGCCCTCCTGCCCCATGCGCTCGAAAACTATAAACAGGACCTGATCGCCGACTCTTCCTATCGCGTTCCCGGGCTTGGCCGTTTTCGCATCAACTTTCATCACGAGCGCGGACGCCCCGCCGCCACCCTCCGCGCCTTGCCCGCGAAAATTCCTTCTTTGCCCGAGCTTCGCCTTCCCGCCGGAGTCGCCGCACTCGCCGGACTGCAGCGCGGCCTCGTCATCATCGGCGGAGCGACAGGATCAGGAAAGACCACAACCCTCGCCGCCCTGGTCAATGAAATCAATCATCGCGACGCACGCCACGTTGTGACTATCGAAGATCCCATCGAGTATGAGCATACGCACGCGCGCAGCATCGTCGAGCAGGTCGAAATCGGAGTCGACGCGCCCGACTTCCCGACCGCCTTGCGGGCCGCGCTGCGCCAGGCTCCGGACGTGATCGTCGTGGGAGAAATGCGCGATCCCGAGACCGCCCGCATCGCTCTCTCTGCGGCCGAAACCGGGCATCTCGTTTTCACCACTTTGCACACCACCGACGCGGCCTCGACCGTTTCGCGAATTGCCGACTCTTTCCCGCAGGAGCGCCAGCACTCGATCCGCGCCGAAATGGCGATGGCGCTGGCTGCCATGCTGACGCAAACTCTGCTTCCCCGCCGGGGCGGAGGCCGCGTGCCCGCCGCCGAGTTACTGATGGTCGGTTACGGCGCGCGTCAGCATATCCGCAAGAACGCCCTGCAGCATCTGCATCAGGAGATCACCATCACCCGCAAGGCCGGTTCTTTCACGCTCGAGGAATCGCTCGGTCAGCTCGTCGCGCAAGGCGACCTCACCCGCGAAGAAGCCATCGTGCGCTCCCAGCATCCCGAAGATCTGGATATGCAGCTCAAGGGGAAGGGACTCTGAACCTTGCAGTTTTGGGTGCCGGTACGCAGGAGATTGTGCGCAAGCGTAATAATTGCAACCGGGATATTTCAACAGTTTGGTGTTAATCTCTTGCTGCCACGCGAAACAGTGTAGGAAAGAGGGTTGGGGATGGGGTCGCCGGGCCTATCTAAGCCGCAGACTGCGCGGATCGGCTCTTTCCTCAGATTCGTTCCGCGTGTCGCCGCTCACTGGCGTCCGATCGTTCTGTTGTTGATCCTTGCTCGTGTTGTATTCCTGGTAACACGTTCTGGCGAGTTCGACCCCTTTGAGCTGATCGACCTCGCCATAATTCTCATCTTCATAGCAAGCCAGATTTTCTGGATTGGGCGCGTCATCGATGTCGAAGGGCGGTTCATTCCTGGAAAATCTCGGCGCGTCTGGCTCGCGATCATAACTGTGATGGTCTTTTCGTTTGTCTTCCTGTACAGCTACTCCGAGTGGGGTCTTAGCGCCAGTCACATAATCTGGGCCGCCGACTACCGGCCGTTGAGCGTGATTATCCACGCGGCATTCTGGTGGTGGTTTGTAGGATCTATGTCGGCGTTTCTCATAGTGATTGCTTTCGGGGCTGCGAACCGGGCGGCCCGCGCCGTTTGGTGGGTTTACCGCAGAGCGCGCACGAGTACAAAACGGCACACCGTTGCCCCTGATGCCGAAATCGCCCCGCTGTCGCCCGGCCGACGTCGCTTTCTGGAGCAGACGGCGGTGCTGGTAAGCGCCACTCCCTTCTTGGCTACCGGCTATGGGCTTCTCTACGAGCGGCAAAACGTGGAAGTGGTTCATCAGCGAGTTCGGCTGGCGCGCCTGCCCAAAGCCTTTGAAGGTTTTCGCATCACGCAGCTGTCTGACATCCACCTTGGTCCCTTCACCACCGCGGACTACATTCGTCGCTGCGTTGCGATCACTAACGGACTAAAACCAGACTTGATCGCGTTGACCGGGGACTACGTCTGTTGGGACCCCGGCGCGCAGGGTGAGGTGGTTCGTGTGCTGGCAGGCCTGCAAGCGCCTCACGGCGTTTTCGGATGCATGGGAAACCATGAAGCGGATGTGGGAATTGAAGATTCCATTACACGCTTGTTTGCCGCCCAGGGTATCCGCATGCTGCGTCAGGAGCGCTCACCTATCCGGCTCGGTGACGAGACACTTAATCTGATCGGAATAGACAACGGGGGCGATCTTGCCTCGGAACATACGCAAAAAGTAGAGGGTGATCGGCGACTGCAGCAACTCAAGGCGTTGGTGATGCCGAATACAGTTAACGTCTTGCTGACCCACTACCCGCATTTCTTCGATCATTCCGAGTTGGGTGTCGATTTGACCCTCGCTGGCGACATTCACGGCGGCGGCCAGTTGTCACTGGATTTCATCCATCGTGGACTCAACTTGGGCAGTCTGGTGGGCGTACCTTATATTCGAGGCTGGTACAAAAACGGTGGTGAGCAACTCTACATGAACCGCGGTATTGGCATAACTAGCTTCCCGATCCGATTCGGTGCCCGACCGGAGATTACTGTGTTGGAGTTGGCTAGAACCTGATTTCTTTTTGCATTCGATACCTGACTGTTGAAACCACACCTTTCCACTCATCTACCATAAGGCAAAATTCTTTTCCTGTGGCGCACTTGTGTAATGGAGACCAAAAGATTTAGGAGTAAGGAAAAACAACCGGACCGATGCAATATGCAGAGCTACGATCAACGGTACTGCGAATATGGCCCGCCATGCGTGTAAGGACAAAAGCGCAGAACATAGCGCAAATGTGATACCCGGCACCCAAACATAATCATCGAACAGACGAAAACCGACGCAAAAGCAGAGCGCAAACAAGAGCGCAACGCCAATCCATCGCGCCCGGTAGTGGAACCATTAACGTCTCCTTCCGCCGATGGCCTAGCAGCGCGCGCTACGCCTGATAAACGAGGACCTCCGGATAATAGCTCTGTACACATCACTCCAATAGACCATTAGCGGGCGGCACCTGTCGGAACCTTCCCCTTCTTAAAATCAGCGCAGCTCCTTTTCAACCATAGCGTTGCCAAATTTTGTCTGACAATAATTGTCAGTTTCTGGCCTTTGCCCCACCTCTGTGCCAGAAGTAGCACTCTTGGGGAGTAGCTCGTAAGTCCTCGTATAGGCTGCACTTCCCCGTTCAGCATCGATTAGAACGCATTCCCGCAGGACTGGCGTTTGGACTGCACATTAGAAGTCTGTTAGGTCAATGCAGACGAGTGAACTTTAGTACCGCGAAGTAACAAGACGCGAATTGCAATCGACTGCTGCGAATTACCCCTGACAATTCGACGGCGCATCCGTCACCCCTGGAGAGATTATGAAGTCAGCGGTTCTGATCGGGCTCTTGTTACTCGCATCCCTGAACGTAGGCTGTGGCGGGGGATCGTCAACATCTTCGCAGACAAGCACAAACTCACCCCCGCGAACGATCACATCCGTGCAGGTTTCGCCCTCAACGAAGTCGATTGCCGTGGGCGCTACGCAACAGTTCAGTGCAACCCTCCATTATTCCGACGGCACGAGTTGGGACGTGACCAGTACCGCCGCCTGGAACTCGTCGGACGCAACGATCGTCTCCATGAGCGGCACTGGAATGGCCAACGGCTTGGCTGCGGGAACAGTAAACATCACAGCCAAGAGCGGAAACTTTACCGGTACTGCAACGCTCGGAGTCACCGCGGCAGCCGTAAACCTGAAGTCGATTACGGTTGCGCCTGCGGCCTTCTCCATGCCCGTGAACACCACGCAGCAGTTCACCGCAACCGGCACCTACACGGACGGAAGCAGCTCCGACCTGACCAACGTTGTCACCTGGCATTCGCAATCCAATACGGTGGCTACCATAAACGCCAGCGGTGTGGTGAGTTCCGCTGCAGCAGGAACCACGCAAATATCTGCAAGCCTTGCTGGCGTCACGGCAAGCACTACGTTAACCGTCACAGCTCCATCCATTGCTTCGATTGCAGTGACGCCAGTTGGACTGACACTGGGCATTGGTATTAGTCAGCAGTTCGTTGCCACCGCTACTTATACAGACGGCACCAGTTCCGACCTGAGCAGTGGGGTGACTTGGAGTTCATCTACGCCTTCCGTTGCCAGCGTGGATGGAAACGGCCTGGCGAAGACACTCGCCGCCGGATCAACCACGATCACCGCCACCGCAGGCTCGTTCAGCGATAACACGGTTTTGACCGTCGTGCCCGCGCATCTGGTTTCGATCTCGGTAAGTCCTGCGAGCGCATCGATCGCAGCGGGTACGACTGAGCAACTCAGCGCCGTGGCAAGTTTCGATGACGGCAGCACGCAATTGCTAACCTCGGTCACGTGGTCATCGACGGCAACCGGCGTCGCCACGGTGGATGTGAACGGACTGGTGACCAGCGTCGGCACGGGCTCGACCACGATTTCCGCGTCAAGCGGAGGAGTCAGCGGAACCGCTTCATTAACCGTGACGAGTGCGGTCCTGGTATCGCTCGCGGTTGATCCGGCGAATTCGACCATGGCGACCGGAGCGACCAAGCAGTTCACGGCTCTGGGTACCTTTAGCGACAGCAGCACCCAGGATATGACGGCTTCTGTGCTTTGGAGTTCTTCGAATCCCGCCGTGGCAACCATTGCAGGCTCGGGCTTGGCAACGAGTGTCGCGTCGGGTACCACGAACATTTCCGCAGCGTTCGGGACGGTCAGCGGCTCAACCGGATTGACCGTTTCCACCGCGCACCTGGTGGGGATCACCATCACCCCGGCGAACCCGAGGATTGCACGGGGAACCTCAATCAAGTTCGTTGCGACCGGAACTTTCAGCGACGGCAGCACAGGCGGAAACCTCGCTGGCGTAAGTTGGAAATCGTCCAAGCCGAACATCGCGTCAGTTCGCGGTACCGGAATCGCGCATGGCAAAAAAGGCGGTTCGGTGACGATTACGGCTTCGAGTGCGGGGATCTCCGGCCAAACGAGTTTGACCGTGGGAACCGGAACCCTTTCATCTCTGGCCGTGTCGCCTGCGAGTCCGACCTGCTCTGTCGGCACCACCCAGCAGTTTGCGGCCACGGGAACGTTCAGCGACGGCAGTACGCAAGACATCACGCTGAACAGCCACTGGAGTTCTTCTCGGGCGAGCGTGGCCACGATTGCCAACGCACCGAGCGTAGCTGGATTGGCACAATGCTCGGGAGCAGGCGTGAGCGTGGTCGGGGCGAACTCCGGTGGAACGACCGGATCGGCGACCATGACCGTGCAGTAATACGAAGCGCGGACACGAAATCACCTTCTCGTAAGGTGAGCAAAGGCCCCGGTTTAGAGCTCAAGGGGGAACTCTAAACTGGGGCTGAATTGCTTCATGGCGGGAAACCACAATCAAGTGCCCCAGACGTAGACAAAATTTAACGCAGCATGGCTGGATCAGAAGATTTTTCACCCCGGCGCCCAGAAAGCGTTCTGCAAAACACCCGCCATTAACTTATTAGCTGTGCCAACACCAGCCCCGGCTTCTGCATCCGAAGTATGCAAGATGGCGGAAGACGAAGAAGCCATTCGCGCGATGTGCCTGCGCTTGCTGAATGCGAACAACAGCGACCGCGAGTTCGCTATTGCCACATTGAAAGCGGCCATCAGACGCTATCTCGACAAGGAGCGGAATCTGTCAGCGCCCTCCAAGAAATGTGCCGCTTAGAGTCCGGTGTTTATGAGGTTTCGATCGTCATGGCGGAACATTGCCATCACACTCTTGACCTAACTGGAACGGCTTAATCGCCCTGACCCCTCTTCACAGGAGTTAATTACGCTTCCCCCAGATCCAACCGAAAGATACGAACTATTCGTTCTGATCTCGCTGTTCTTACTAGGCCTCGTCCTGTTCTATTACGAGATCGTCAACTGGTCGAAAAAACGAGAAAAACTCTATCAGAGGCTTTCGCCCAGCGCGCTTAATTCTCCTCTTCAGAAAGTCGACGAGGAGAGAATGGATAAGGCTGCGTAAAATTGGTCTCCTGCGACATCGCACTCGAGCAGGTGGAAACGCCTGTGCACTTGCCTGTACACTTCGTTAATCTCCGCGCGAAGGAATCGCACCATGAGCAAGAAGCGTAAGAAACTCCGAGGAACCGTTCACAAGGTCATCGTGCCGTTGAATTCCGTTGGACCGGAAAAGGCTCAAATCAATATCCATGGCGCCGATGATCTTTATCGCGAGATTCGAATCGAAAACGAACTCACGGATGACAATGGACAAAAGGCTAAACTCAAGCCGGGCTCGGAAGTCGACGTTATCGTGGAAGCCGATTCCAGTGTCACTCAGAAGAAACCCGCCTAGGGTTGTGAGCGGGCAGAGCGATCTCGCCTTTCAGGTCGGATAGAAGTCCGCGAAGCCCTAAGAGGCGCAGCCAGGATGGGCTAGCTCCCGATCCCGTCTGTTCTTAACGCTGTGCCGATTCCTCAAAGCTGTGACCCGGAGAATCACGGGAGCGAATTCCTCAGCGAGGTCGGATCGATGAATATCCGCCCATTTTCTACGTTTGCTAGGTCCTTGTGCCAATCCTCCTGCACCAAGACCCGCCGCAGCGAAACTATAACTGCTGCTTTGCTGTGAATGTACCGCTCACGCCCTGACACAAGGCTGTGCTTGCGCTGCAGGACCCGGTCCCCGTCATCGTGCCATTGGTAACTGTACCCGTACCGGTGAACTCAACGACATTGCCCTTCCCGTCGCCGGCGACGAAAAGCAGATTGAATGTCGCATTATTGGCAACTGGGTTGGAGGGTACACCTATCAGAACTCCTTGCCCCGTGTTCTTTGAGGAGCTGGGTAGTCCCGTTCCGGAGATAGACCCCTGCCCCGTGTTGTTGTTAGCGATAAAGCACGCGGGGCCTTGCACTGAAAATGTACCCACGGGGGTTGTTACGCTACAGGGACTTGAAACCAACTCCACCTGGTAAGTACCGGATCCACTCGGGGAAAGATTCCC
>DASTCY010000026.1:0-181471 GCA_035710725.1 Candidatus Sulfotelmatobacter sp.
TGAGTCGGGCATTCTGGTGAAGGTCCATTCGATCTTCTCCGGGAAGCGGATTGGTCTGCAACCATCAGCTTCTCCGGTTTTGCTCGAATGGACTATTCACTTGTTGGGAACAACGTGTTGAAAGATCACATTTAGCCCCTAAGGAAGCCGGGTTCACTCTACCTTGATTCATGGCCCGGCTCACAGTCTCGATACCTCGCAATGATGCAGATAAATCTATGAGCGACTGCGGCAAGAAAATTCGCCTGCGACGGGTGCTAGGCAGACCAGACCGGCGTGCTCTGATTGTCGCGTTCGACCATGCAATGGTCTTGGGACCGATTCCTGGTACGGAAAATCCTCTTAGCAAGATTCGAGCTTTTGCTCAAGCCGAGGTCGACGCGGTCCTGCTGAACCTGGGTTTGATCCGCCAATTTGCGCAATCATCGCTGGAGGTGGGGCTTCCGCCTCTGATTGCGCGAATTGATTGGACGACAGTCTGGGCCGTCATGCGTGATGGGGGATCAGGCGAACTCCGCAGTTCACTGCTGGGTCGTCCCGAAGACGCTCTCAGACATGGGGCCGATGCGGTTCTTACTTACATGGTCGTCGGCACGGGCGACGCCGATTTCGAGGCCAAAGAAATCGCACGCACCGCCGACGTAGCGCGCGAATGCGAACGCGTCGGCATTCCGTTGATCGTGGAGTCTCTCGCTCGCGGCAGGCAGGTCCAAAATCCCAGCGACCCGAAGTGGTTGAAGTTGCACACGCGCATGGCGGTCGAACTCGGGGCTGACGCAATCAAGACCGACTACAGCGGCGATCCGGACTCCATGCGCTCTGTCGTCGACGGCTGCCCGATTCCAATTCTCGTGCTCGGCGGCAGCCGCAACGGATCAGACGAAGACTCACTTGCGTTGGTGCGCGGCGCAGTGCAGGCAGGAGCGGCAGGCGTGTTCTTCGGTCGCAATGTTTTTCAATCCGAAAACATGCACTCCTTCCTTCAACAAGCGCGCTCGATTCTGGACAGGCGCACCCCGCATCCAGTACCCGCATAGCCCGGCAAAGTACGGCGCTGCAAACACTCATGAGCCTGTTAGCGATCGATATCGGATCAAGCGCGTGCAAGGCGGTCGCATTCACGACTGAAGGCCAAATCCTCGCGCAGCATACGTACGGCTACACCGCCGAAGTTCCTGTCCCGCGCCACGCCGAGATGGATCCTCGCCACTTCTGGAAGGCAGTTTGCTCTTGCACACAAGCGATTGCGAAGAACCTGGGCGATCCAGTTCGCGCATTGTGTCTGAGCTCTCATGGCGAGACCTTTGTTCCTGTAAATGAAGAGAACGAAACCATCGCCTCCGCCATCCTGAATCAGGATAGCCGCGCGCTTGAAGAAGCTGCATGGATCGAACAGCAACTCGGACGCAAGAGTCTCTTCGAAATCACGGGACTCCTCTCTCATCCGATGTATCCGATTCCGAAAATTCTCTGGCTGCGCAGTCATCAGCCAGGAGTTTTTGCGTCTGCCGCAAAGTTCGTCACGCCGGTCGGCTACATCTTGCTTCGGCTCGGACTCGACGCCTACGTCGACTACTCTCTCGCCTCGCGTTATTTAGCGTTCGACGTCCGCAAACGCTGCTGGTCGCACGAGATTCTTGACGCCGCGGACCTCGATCCCAATCAACTGCCGGACGCTGTCCCGACCGGGACCATCGCGGGCAAGCTCAACGCCGCCGTGGCTGGCCAACTCGGATTGCCCACTGGCACTCCAGTGATCCTGGGTGGTCACGATCAGCCCTGCGGTGCTCTTGGCCTGGGCATCGTCGGTCCAGGTCGCGTCGCAGATTCGATGGGAACCTATGAATGTCTGTTGGCCGCCTCAGATGAACCAGTATTGAACGATATAGCGCTGGCAGCTTCCCTCAATTCGTATTGCCATGTCGTCCCCGAAAAATATGTCACCATCGCATTCTTTCCCTCAGGAATCATGATGAAGTGGTTTCATGATCTTCTTTATTCATCCGAAAGCGCTCACGCCGACCGCGCAAATGATACTAGGTTGCCGCATGTCTCGCCGGTTTTGCGAGACGTGGGAATCTCGACAGAGAATTCCGAACCTGACCACTACGCATTTCTCGAAGCCCAAGCCCCCGACGCTCCCACCGGGCTCTGCGTCACTCCCAATCTGATCGGCTCAGGTAATCCAGATTTCGATCCCAATGCGCGCGGAATCATCTACGGACTTAATCCCGGCACCCTGCCCACGGCGATCTACAAGGGAATCCTGGAAGGCTTGGCCTGTGAGCTTTCTCAGCTTACAAGCTTGCTCGCGAATGCCGTCGGCGAATTCGGCGACATGTGTGTCACTGGCGGCGGGACACGCTCCGCCTTGGGCTTGCGTCTGCGAGCTGCCCTGACCGGAAAATGTTTACGAGTGATGCAGTGTCCGGAAGCCGTATGTCTCGGCGGAGCCATATTGGCCGGAGTCGCCATCGGAGAGTATTCCAACATCGATGAAGCAGTGAGACACGTCGTCCACGAGGCGAAAGTCGTTGAGCCTGATCCGAAAATCGCAAGTGCCTACACGCAGCAGACAAAGCAATACCACTGGTTGCGTTCATTGAAGCCGCCCGCTGCCAACTGATCGATTTCGCACTACTGAGGAGGAGCCGTGATTCAACCTACAGTCGGATTCATCGTTTACGGCGTTCATAAAGATGGACTCAAAGATCCCATGGGCACGCCTTTCATCGATGACGCGATCGTCAAGCGTGCCAAGCGTGCGCTCACTCAAGCCGGCCTGAAAATCGTCGAGCACAACATGGTGCTTGCAACGAAACAGGAAGCTCGCGCGGCCATGAAGAAGATGAAGTCGAACGATGAAGTTGACATGATCGTACTTTTCTCCGGGACTTGGGTGTGGGCCGCGCATCTGGTCGGTGCGATCCGCGACTTCGCCGCGTCCGGCAAAGCTGTGCTGCTCTGGACGCATCCCGGTTCGCAAGGCTGGAGGCCGGTTGGCGGCCTGGTCATGCATGGAGGCTTGCTCGAGATCGGTTTGCCACACAAGTTCGTCTATGGCGCTGCGGATGATCAGGATGAAATTGCCAAGATAGTCAGCTATGCCCGCGCTGCTCACCTCAAGAATTTCCTGAACATGTCGACCATGGGCACGTTCGGCGGCCGAGGTATGGGGCAGACTTGCGGAGTTGCCGATCCCTCGCAATGGATGCGAATGTTCGGCGTCGATATCGATTCCCGCGACACGACTGAACTAATAAAAACAGCAGAAAAAATTTCACCCAAGGAATTGGGTAATCTGCAGCCCAGGCTGAAGCGCTTGTTTGGAGCTGCGCCCGAGAAAAATCTGGTCAATGAGCGCTCGTTGCGACTGTACCTTGCGCTGAAAAAGATGGTCGAGAAAGAAAAATTTGATTTCTACACGATTCAGTCTTTCCCCGGTCTGGGCGACGAGTACTCCGCCACCTGCTTCGCGCAAAGCATGATGCTCGAGGATGGCCACGGCACTTCAACTCTGGGCGATTTCAATACTGCACTCACCGTCTTGTTGCTAACCAAGCTCAGCAAAGAGCCTGTGTATTACGGCGACCTTCAGCACATCGACAAGAAGCAGAAGGAAATCAAAATCATCGGCGACGGCGCTTGTCCGCCCTCACTTGCCAGCCAGCTGGGCCCAGCCGGGTTCTCCGAGCATGGCATTCCTACCGAAGGAGAAGCGGGTGGTCTCTCGGTCAAACTGATTTGCAAAGTCGGTGAAGGAGTCCTCGCCCGTCTTGGCCGTGTCAACGGAGAATTCCAGATGGTAATTACCCGCGCCAGCATTTTCGAGCCACCGAAAGACAAGATCGATATGCGGCTCCACGAGTGCGGAATCCCCTTCTGGCCACACGGTTTCGTTACGGCCCACTGCGATATGGAAGCCTTGCTGCAAAACTGGACCAATGAATATGCTTGTTTAGGTTACGGAGCCGATCTTTATCCTGCATTAGTAGATTTTTGCGATCTGACAGGAATTAAGACAATCTTGCCCTGAGCATCGTGAGACCTCGTGAATCTAGTGGGGATGCTTGAATCCACACTCTTTCCAGAGTTTCTCCCAAAGCCAGATTCTGTGGCCGCCCTTGATGGGGAACCCTAGCTGATGCGCCAGCATACATACTTGCCCGCGGTGATGGGCATCATGTTCGATCATGTAGGCGAACATGGCGGCGCCAGCGGGCCAAGGTTTGGCCCATCCGTCGCGCAGAAATTGCGTGATGCGATTCTCGGAGCCGCCCAGAGCTTCTTCTAACATCTTCGAGCAAAGCCGCGCGCTTTCCGCCAATGCGGCCCGTGCCTGATTCTGTGTGCACCGGCTGCGATCAAGCAGGGTCGGCAGCTTGAGATGCGGCGCGGAGAGCCTCAGCCACTTCCGGCGTATGTTGTGCATATGGCTGAATATTGCCGCGATAGTGCGCGCATTGCGGCCAGAAGGTTTTGCTCGCCAGGCGCGCCGATCCAAATGCTCAAGGATGAACTGGTTCATCCGTTCGTTCACCAGGTAGGTCTCAATCAGCGCTTGGCAAAAATCGGAAGTGGGTAAAGCCGATGCTCGGGCCATGAATTCTCCTGGATTGTCTCTGGGAGCATACAGGCTCGCGCGGAACCGTGCTTGCGTCAGCCTGCAACCGCAGGGAAGCGTCCCCGTTGGCACGCGTTTTCCAATTCTGGCTCGGAGTACGGGGCAGAGATCGTGCCCTGCTTCCTTCCAGGCGAACAGGCAAATGTGGATTTAAGATGCTTAGTCGCGTTACGGGTACAAGCACACCTATGCCAGCTTAGGATGCTGCAAATGAAATCCAGTCGCCTCCTGATAGGCACGCGCGAATGCGAGTAGCTGTGCTTCGCCAAACAGCTTGCCCAAAAAAGTCAGGCTCGTTGGCGTTCCCGGACCGGCGGCATTTTGGAAGTCGGTCGGATCCTCAACCGTAGATTTCGGTGCATCCGGCCCGCGCAGTCCATTCGGAACCACAACCGCCGGATGCCCCGTCAGGTTCGTAATCACCAATTGCTGGCTGCCATTCGTCGGCGCCACGATCGCATCGAATTGTTCGAATACTTTCGCCACGGCTTCCATGGCCAGGGTCCGAGCCCGGGCGGCCTGGATGTACTCCACGGCCGGAATGAATCGCGACGTCCGAAACGTATTCGGCCAGTCATAATCTTTCTGCGACGTCAGGAGCTTGTCTCGCCCGGTGCGGGTCAGGTCGTCAAATGCCGCTGCCGACTCCGCTACCAGCATCACTTGAATCGCGGCATACGGATATTTCGGCAATTCCACGGGAGCCAGCTTCACCCCCATCGCACCCAACTTCGCCAAAGCCGCATCGTTATATTTTTTGTCGTACTCCAATCGCGCGTTCATCAACTCTTGCCGCCGTTTTTGCTCCTCTCGTTTTTTCTGCTCCTCTGGGTCAGTCGCTTCGACATTGTTGGTTTCGTGGGGAAGTTCGGGTTTCCGTTCAAAGTCCGCTTTCAGATAGCCTATCCGTAGTTTTTTCCAATCCAGATTCGCGTCCCAGTTGAAAGCAGCCTCGTGCACCGTTCGGTCGTGTCCGTCACGCCCGTAAATCGCACTCAGGACCAACGCGCAATCTTCGACGGTACGGCAGATCGGCCCCAGCTTGTCCATGCTCCAGGAAAGCGCCATGGCTCCGGTGCGCGGCACGAGTCCAAATGTCGGCCGCAAGCCGGTACAACCGCAACGCGAGCAGGGGGATGAAATCGAGCCTAGCGTCTCGGAACCTATGCTAAACGCCACGCAGCCCGCTGCCGTGGCCGAAGCTGGCCCCGCCGACGATCCACTCGACCCCTGGTTCGTGTTCCACGGATTTCGCGTTACGCCGCCGAACCAGACATCGCCCTGGGCCAGCGCTCCCAATGTCAATTTCGCAACGAGTACCGCTCCGGCATCATCCAGCCTCTTAACCACCGTGGCGTCTTCGTCGAACATCTGGTTCTCGAACCCGCCTGCGCCCCAGGTCGTCCGGTAGCGTTTGACAGCGAGTAAGTCCTTGGCGCCCCACGGCAGACCATGTAGCGGCCCGCGATATTTTCCAGCGGCAATCTCTGCATCCGCTTGCTTCGCTTGCGCCAGAGCGCGCTCCTCGGTCAGCGTCACCACGAATTTCAATGCAGGGTCATATTTCTTGAGTCGTTGCAAGTACATCTCGGTCAGCGCCAGGGACGATACTTTCTTCGTCCGCACAAGTTCCGCCAGTTCTCGCACACTGGCAAATGCCAGCTCCTCGACGTTTTTCGGCGTCATTACGCTCGGCGCTTTCGACATTCTTGTTGGTTTGCGTGTGGTTTCAATCTGCATTCCGGGCAGGACTGGATCGAACACGAGCGCCGGCGCGACCGAATTCGGAATGTGCAGTTTGTAAATCTCTTCATACCCCTTGGCTTGATTGTTCAGGTCGTTCAGCATCATCTCTTTGTACTCATCCGCAATAGACACATCGGCTATCGACGCGGCATTATCGATCATCTCGCGAGTGATCTTTTTTGCGCCCTGTGCTTGTGCCCACAAGACCCCTGGGAAGAGCGTCCCCGCCAGCCCCATTGCCGAGCAGGTCTTCATGAAACCGCGCCGATCCGGCATTCGTTTCCTCCCACCGAATATTTTCTGAGTGCGTGTAAGACTGCGTGGCGTCCTCGAGTCTCTGACGAGCACGCCTGCTTTGATTGTCAGCGATCCAGGTGGATTTCAGGATTTACTCGGAAGGTGCCGTGCTCGTGGAATCGTTCCTACGAACCTTCTGCGAAACGGAGGCTCGCATCCTTGGAAATCGAATGTGAACCTGTCCTTCGCCCAATATCACGGGCGCTGTGAGGATTGCCCCGATGAATCTTCCGTGGTGTGAACCCCGAATTTCGATGCTCTTTGGCACGTCGAGTATCGGGACGGGTGAGTGGAGTCTGAATCGGGAGCGTCCCGCTTAACCTGGTAAGTACGTAGTGAGAAGCACACCGTGTCACCCAGATCCAAACCTTCGACATACGCGAGAACGTTCCTACCATTGAATCGAAACAATCTGGGTTGCCCCGACAGCGGTCCCAGAACGCCGCTTTGAGTTTGGGACAAATGTATCCCCGATGCATCTTCGCGACTTTGTGGGATGGAGACTTGCGGCTTGTTATCAGATCCACTATCGGTTTGCGCTGGCGGAGCCACCGGATTCTGGCCTGGAGATGGCGTCTGCCCAACGAGAGGAGTGCACGAGAGCAACAAAGCACACGCGAGCACACGAGGAGTCATAGCCGACCTCGCTTTATGCAAAATTATACCCCTGCTTCTTGCCGGCGGTGATGTTCTCGGGCGATCCCTGGCAATTCAGTTGACGTTTTCGAAAATCCCCGCCGCGCCCATACCGCCGCCTACACACATCGTGACCAATCCATAGCGGGCATTGCGCCGTTTCATTTCGCGAATGATGGTCGCTGTCAGCTTCGCGCCGGTGCACCCGAGCGGATGCCCGAGCGCGATGGCCCCACCAGTCGGGTTGACCTTTTCAGGATCAAGACTGCCTTCTTTAATGACCGCTAGCGATTGCGCAGCGAACGCCTCGTTCAACTCGATCACGTCGATATCCGAGAGCTTCAGTCCCGCCATCTTCAGTGCTTTCGGAATCGCAAATACCGGTCCCAGTCCCATTTCCTCCGGCTTGTAACCGGCTGTCGCAAACGAAACATAGCGCGCCAGAGGCTTGATTCCCAGAGCTTTGGCGCGATCAGCTGACATCACAACCGCCGCTGCCGCACCGTCAGACATCTGGGAAGAATTTCCAGCCGTGACCGTTCCCTTGGCGTGAAACGCAGGCTTGAGGGCAAGCAAGGCCTCGAGTGAAGTATCACTACGCGGACCCTCGTCGATTTTGAATGTAATTTCGTGCTTCTTCGGTTTCGATCCATTGGGCGACGTAAAGCTGACCGGAACCGCGACGAGTTCATCATCAAACTTGCCCGCCTGAATGGCCGCGACAGCTTTTTGATGACTATGCAGAGAAAAGTTATCCGCTTGCTCGCGCGTGATGCCAAACCGCTGTGCCAGACGCTCCGACGTCAATCCCATCGACAGATAAGCGTCTGGATAGTGGTCCACTAGCCACGGGTTGGGAGAGATTTTGTGCCCGCCCATGGGGATCATGGACATTGACTCGGTCCCGCCCGCAACGACGATCTCCGCGCCACCGGCCATGATGCGCTCCGCAGCCATCGCGATGGCCTGCAGTCCGGAAGAACAGAATCGATTAATGGTGAGCGCCGAAACCTCCACTGGCAATCCGGCGCGCAGCGAGGCAATGCGGGCGACGTTCATGCCTTGCTCGGCCTCTGGCATGGCGCAGCCGATGATGACGTCTTCGATTTCCTTGGTGTCGACCGCAGGCACGCGTTCCAGCGCGCCCTTGATCGCAATCGCGGCCAACTCATCGGGACGCGTTGCCCGAAGCGTTCCCTTGAACGCGCGTCCCACGGGGGTACGGACAGATGACGCAATGATGACTTCTCTCATAGGATTACCCCGTAATGTAAGTTCCCCTCTTTCGTTCTGTCATCCTGAGCGTAGCGAACGACCCCATGCCAGTCGGCTCCAGCAGCGGCTTCGCCAGGAATTTCTTCCACCGCCTTCGCTCGCCCCGTTTTGCTTCGCAGCCTTAATCAGAGCTTCCCTAGCAAGGCTTCTCGTCCAAACTACTTCGCCGGCGCAAAAAAATAATAGTCGGCGGTGTAGCTGCTCTTTGTTTCAGTACCTGAGTGCGCTGCATCGCAGGCCTCAATGGGAGGCTGTCCGCCACGCGTGTGCACTCGCTGTATGGTAGCGACGTTGCCCAGCAGCCCTTTTCCCGAATGACTGACCACCATGACTCGAAGCCACGGAATCGAGCCGGGATCAAGAGCGTCGACGTGCGCATCGGCCTTACCGGTCACCTCACTGCCATCTTTCAACTTCCACGACGGCCCAGCGAAATGCTGTCCAATGATCTTGTCCTTGCGATCTTTTAACTCTGCTTCGGGAGCTTTCAAAATCCAGGAATACTTGCCCTGCGTGTCGGCCTGGCATGTATAAACTTGCGACCCAGTCGCGTGCGCGAACAAAACCACCTCCTGGCCAGCGGGAACCTGGATGGCGTCAGGGACATCCGGCGCAACTTCCTGTATCGCCTCGTCCTTCTGCGCAGCCGAAGTCTCAAAACTCAAGATCGCGAAGCACATCATGGAGAGGAAAATGCGATGCATTATGCTCATCACTAGTTCCTCAACGTCTTTCCCGTCTTCAACGTGTACTGAATTCTCTCCTGCGTCTTCTTCTCGCCGCAGAGCGACTTGAATGCCTCGCGCTCCAGATCGAGAATGTACTCCTCGCTCACCGGCGTTCCCGGCGTAACGCTTCCGCCGCAGAGTACCTCGGCAATCTTGCCGCCAAGTTTCACTTCATAGTCGGTGATGAAGTCTCCCTGCCGCATGAGATGCACGCCCATTTTCAACGCTGCGAAAAGATTTTCGCCCGGAGCCGCAATATCGGTGCGCGGCACCGGCGGTTTGTAGCCGGAGCGAAACAGTTCCAGCGCGCGCGCCTTCGCATCCGACAGCACACGGTCGCGATTCATAGTGATGCGATCCGACTCGGAAAGAAATCCCAAGCTCCGCGCCTCGTGCGCCGAAGTCGCCACCTTCGCTGTCGCGATGGTTTCAAACGCCTTCTTCATCGCTTCCATCATCTCGACCGAACCCACCAGAGCCTCCGGCGACGACTTCCCACGCGAAGCCGTTGCCGTGTCGATCGCGCGTAACAGCATCTCTTTGCACCCGCCGCCCCCTGGGAGCAATCCGACCCCAACTTCAACCAGGCCAGTGTAAAGTTCGCCGTGCGGTTGCCGCGCAGTTGCATGCAACGAAATTTCCGTGCCGCCTCCCAGGCACAGCCCGAATGCCCCGACCACCACCGGTTTTGCCGAGAACTTGATGGCCTGCGTCATGCCCTGAAATTGCCGGATGGCCAAATCGACCTCGTCCCATTCTTCCTCCTGCACGCTCATGAGCAGGAGCATGAGATTCGCACCCACCGAGAAATTCGTAGCGTCGTTCGTAATCACAAACGCGTCGAAATTCTCTCCCGGACCGCCCGGCTTGAGTGATTGCGTAATCAGGCCGATGATGTCGGCCCCAAGCGCATTCATCTTGCTGTGGAACTCGATGCAGCCCACGCCATCTCCGATGTCGACCAGCGATGCGCCCGAGTTCTTCTTCACCACAGCGTTCGATTTCTTCGCGACCGTGACCGACCACACGCCGGCGGGCACGTGCACCGGTTCCCAACTCTCGGTTCCCAGTTCCCAGTACTTTCGGCCGGAGCGCGAAGCCGAATCGTCGATATACCAGGATTTCTGCCCCGACGCCAGCAAAGTCTCAACATTTGTCGGCACCGGCCTGCCTTCTTTCTTCATGCGCGAGACGGTGGGCTCGACACCCGCGGCATCCCAAAGCTCAAATGGTCCCAGTTCCCAATTAAATCCCAGGCGCATCGCGCGATCGATTTCCACGATGGAATCGGAAATCTCAGGTACCCGATTCGCAGCGTATGTCCAAAGCTCCGACAACGACGACCACAGAAATTGTCCCGCCTTATCCTTTTGCGCCCCGCCGCCATCCATCCCCAGCAGCATGCGTAGCCGTGCACCCGGATCTTCGACGTTCTTCGCCATTTCGAGTGCGGCAAATCTCGGCTTCTTGCGCGGATGATATTCGAGCGTCTTCCAATCCAGCGCCAAGCGCTCGTCCTCTTTGCCATCTGCGCTTTTGCCCTTCTTATAGAAACCGCCTTTGGTCTTATCGCCGAGCCATTTTCGCTGCAGCATCTGATTGAAAAATCCTGGCAGGTGCAAATCTGAGCGTTCATCGTGAACGTTTGCCGTCATGTTGCCGACGACGTGCCCGAGAATGTCGAGCCCCACCAGATCAATCGTGCGGAACGTCGCTGATTTCGGCCAGCCCACCGCCTGTCCAGTCAGCGCATCCACATCTTCGATCGTCAGGTCCATCTCCTGCATCAGACGCATGACGTTCAGCACCGAGAAAGTTCCAATGCGGTTGCCAATGAAATTCGGAGTGTCTTTCGCGATCACTACACCCTTGCCCAGGCGCGTGTCGGCAAAATGCATGACCGCCTCAATCGCGGCTCGATCGGCCTCTGGCGTCGGAATGATTTCCAACAAACGCATGTAGCGCGGCGGATTGAAAAAATGCGTCCCGAACCATGCCCAGCGAAAATCGTCTGAAAATCCTTCTGCAATTTTCCCGACGGGCAAGCCACTTGTATTGGTCGTAACAATCGTGCCGGGCTTGCGGATCGCTTCCACTTTTCTCAGAAGCGACCGCTTGATGTCCAAATTCTCAACTACTGCCTCGATGATCCAGTCGACCTCTGCAAGCTTCTTCAAATCGTCTTCAAAGTTGCCGATCGTAACCAGCTTTGCGAGGGACGGCTCCATGAAAGCGGCCGGCTTCGATTTTCTGGCGGCGTCCAGGCCGGCGGCGGCAATCTTGTTGCGTGCCGGACCATCGGCGTCGGGGGGCACAATGTCGAACAGAAAGCTGGGAATGCCAGCGTTTGCGAAATGGGCTGCGATGCGGGCGCCCATGGTTCCGGCGCCCAGGACGGCGACCTTATCAATGCGTTTCATAATTATTCCCCGGGATCAACGTTGCAACAGCGGCGTGTTTCGATATGAAAGCTCGTTTCATTTTCCAATGTGTCGATGATGAAAGTCCGGGAGGCCTGATCGGCAGTTGAAAAATGGAAACCGGAATTCGGTAACAAGTTTTCGTCTAGAGAAGTCTATCTATGTGTCGGTTCTGATTCCAGTCATGCCAGCAACAATTCTTGTAAAAATCGGGTGTGAAATGCTGTGAACAGGATCACAGAAAGATTCGCCGGCTCGGTGCCAGGCGAATTGTCCCATTTCGCTGTAAGGAGAAATGGCGAAGCTTAGAGATCCTTGTGTGCCGCCAAATACTCCAGCGCGCGTTTGACAGCCTGCTTTTCGCCGCCATAAGCCAGCAGCTTCGGGGCCTCATTCAATCGCACCCAGCGCGCGCGAGCTACTTCAATGCGCATCTCCGGAGTGACATTATCAATTCGTCCCGATCGGTAGCGCAGAAGATAAAAGCTCACGATCTTGAACACGCGCTCTCCGTCACCCCAGGAACGCTGATACACATACTTGCTGTCCAACAACTTCGTAACCGGGGTCGCAGTTACTCCGGTTTCTTCGCGCACTTCGCGTAAAGCCGCGTCCAACGGCTTTTCCCCCGAATCTACTAAGCCTTTGGGCAGGCAGAGCACGGTTTTCGGCTCCCTTTTCCCGCCGGCCTTTTGATCCCCTTTCGGATCGTTATTTCGCGATTCCGGAAGCTCAATCGCTGCCATCCACCACACGTCTTTACTCTTGCGAATGACTACGCCTCCAGCCGATATCTCGCGCACCATACGGTCAGCAACTTAACAGGATTACAGGGGTTCGTCACTGCGGAATACTGGCCAAACGTAACCGTTACTACTGCCGTTACGTCATTCCCACAGGTGGC
This sequence comes from Candidatus Sulfotelmatobacter sp., assembly GCA_035710725.1. Lineage (GTDB taxonomy): Bacteria > Acidobacteriota > Terriglobia > Terriglobales > Acidobacteriaceae > Sulfotelmatobacter. The sequence continues at coordinate 12,631 of DASTCY010000026.1, forward strand.
ACTACCGTGCCGTACAGCTACCAGCGCCACTTGTGGCATCCTAATTGATGTGGGTCCGGCCGCTCGACGGGCCGGAAAGTGGGGTTCCCTTGCAAAGCTTGGGAAAGATCGTTCGTTCGGTTCGAGCGTTCACCCGGGAATTCGCCCGCAAAGTTGAACTTTCCGAACAAGCGTGGCGCGTTCCCGCCATCGGGATTGCGCTCGGCGGCGGATTCGCTCGCGGCATCGCGCACGTCGGCGTCCTTAAAGTCCTCGAGGAAGAAGGAATTCCGGTTCGAATTGTGACCGGCACCAGCGTCGGCGCGCTGATCGGCGCCTGCTATTGCAGTGGCCTCTCGCCGTCCGAGCTCGAAAATGTTGCCCGTAGCTGCCGCTTCACCACCTTCGCTCGCTGGACGCTTTCCCGCCACGGATTCGCTTCCAACGATCGCATGATCACTTTTCTGACGCGTACGCTCAAAGTGAAGACGTTCGAGGAAATGCGCATTCCGCTGGGAGTGACCGCCACAAACTTCAATTCCGGTGAAGGCGTCGTCTTCCACTCCGGATCGATCATCGATCCGGTACGCGCCAGTTGCGCGTATCCCGGAATGTTCCTGCCGGTGAACATTCGCGGCCAGTGGCTGGTCGACGGGATGCTGTCGCATCCTGTGCCTACGCGTCCGCTGCGTGAAATGGGCGCCGAGCGAGTCATTGCTGTTCACCTCAAAGGATCGTGGGCCAGCAGCGGGCCTCCGCGTCATCTTTTCGACGTGATCGGACAGTCTTTCGCCATCGCCCAAGACGCCATGTCGGCGCAATGGCGCGGCGCCGCCGATCTCGTGGTCGAGCCCGATGTGGCCGGTTTCGGCTATGACGACTTCAAGCGTGCCGAGGATCTGGTGAAAGTCGGTGAGATGGCCATGCGCAAGGCGTTGCCCGCAGTTCGCAAGTGGCTGGAAGTGCCGTCCGCAGCAGCGGCCGTTGCCGAGACGCAGCCCGCCGTCCCCAGCCCCGCCCCCATGCCCGCGGACTGAGAAGTCGGCTACCCCAAGAGCGTTCAATACTCCTGGGCGTCATCTTGAGCGTAGCCGTTCTTCAGGCGAAGCGAAGAGCCTGCCCTGAGCGAAGTCGAAGGGATCTCGCGTGTGGTGGACGTGACGTAAGTCTTGATCAAAGCGCTGAGATACTGCGTGCCTCTTCCTGAATCCTCTCCCACGCCCTCTCCACATGCCTTGCCTGCGTGTGCGTCTGGCCGACACACAGCCGCAGTGTCAGCTTCCCATTCAATTTCGTGTGCGTTAAGAAAAGGTCGCCGCTGCGGTTCAGCCTGTCCAAGATGGTCTGGTTCGCCTCGTCGCCAGCTTTATGCCGGAAGCAGACCAGGTTCAGCGGAACCGGTGCGGCCAGCTCAAATCGGTCGTCTCTACTTACCCACGCCGCACACTGCTGCGCCAGCCTCACGTGCTCGCGAATGTGGTATTGCAGCCCTTCCACGCCATAGTGCCGAATCACAAACCACAACTTCAGCGAGCGGAAGCGCCTTCCCAGTTGGATATGCCAGTCTCGATAGTCGATCACAGCGCCAGATTCGGTCGCCTGGTTCCGCAGGTACTCGGGAAGAATGCTCAGCGTCTGAATTAGTGCCTTGCGGTCCGCCACCCAGAAGCAGTTGCAGTCGAAGTTGGTGAACATCCACTTATGCGGATTGAAGTTGTAGCTGTCGGCGAACTCGACCCCATCCTGAAAATGCCGAAACTCCGGACAAATCGCCGCCGTGCCCGACATAGCTGCGTCCACGTGCATCCACAGATTATGCTTGCGACAGACTTCGCCAATCGCGGCCAGCGGATCCATCGCGTTAGAAGAAGTGGTTCCCACCGTGGCGCAAACGAAGCAGGGAACCAGGCCAGCGCGCTTATCTGCCTCGATCTGCCGAGCCAGAGCCTCGGGGCGCATCGCGAATCTTTCATCTACCTCGATTCGCCGCAGATTATCTGAGCCAATGCCCGCGATCATCGCTGCTTTTTGCAATGACGAATGCGTTTGCGTCGAGGCATAGGCGACTAGGCGTCCATCGCATCCCTTCGTGTTGCTCGCGTAGTTCGTTGCCCGTTCGCGGCCGGCCAACAGTGCGCACAAAGCCGCGCTCGAAGCTGTGTCTTGAATGACTCCCCCGCCGGTGCGCTTCGATAAAAACTTCTCGGGCAGGCCAAGCATCCCCACCAGCCAGTCAAGGACATGCGTTTCCAACTCTGTGCACGCCGGGCTGGTCGACCACAGCATCCCCTGTACGCCCAGTCCCGACGACAGCAGATCGCCCAAAATCCCAGGCCCCGAGGCATTGCACGGAAAATACGCAAAGAAATTCGGAGATTGCCAGTGCGTCACTCCAGGAAGAATGACGTGGTCCACATCTTTCAGGAAGTTTTCAAACCGCTCCCCCCTCCTCGGCGGATCTGGCGGCAACATAGCGCGCACATTACCCGGCTTGACCTGCGACAACACCGGGAACGACTCGACGCGAGATTGGTAATCGGCGATCCAATCCACTACGGCGTGTCCGTAGCGGCGGAATTCCTCCGGCGTCATGTGAAACGATTTCTCTGAAGACACTTCATTGCCCTCGCAACGACAGAAAATCGTATCAGAGCTGCCACCGGTCAGACACAACTCATCGCATGAACTGGCTTCAAAGATTGATTTTGGGTGGCGCAGCGCTTCAGCGCTGCGGATCAGATTCGAGCCGTGGCTTTAGCCGCTGAGGTCGCTTTCAGACGCTTCATGATTCCTCTGCACCCCTGATCGGCCGCTGAGCTGACCAAAAAACACACGCGTCCTGTACTCGAAAACCACGCGTCCTTGCGTGGCGTAGCGCTCGAAGATTCTCCGCAATTCCCGCAGCATCTGAGCATGCTTCGGGTGCCGCGGTCTCGGCGCATACGAGGAAGACAGCAGCCGCCCTTCCAGCCCCGCGTAATCGAACTCCTGTTTCATTGTGAACACGCGCTCCTTAACCGGAGCCGGATCAAAAAATTCGTTCACCGCCTCCGTCGTGCGCTCGTGTCGAACCTCGGCATAGTCCGTGCCATAAGCGAGCAGCAACTGTTCATATTCCCAAAGAAATGGTGTGGAATCGACCAACCGTTCATTCCAAAGCAGGACGAGCCATCCACCGGGCTTCAGAATGCGCACGAACTCACGTCGCGAATGCCGACGATCGAACCAATGCGCCGCCTGTGCGGCAGTAACGAAATCCACACTTTGGTCGGCCAGGGTCGTAGCTTCAGCTGTCCCGGCAAGGCTCGTGAAGTTTGCAAAATTCGCCAACAGATTTTCCCCCGCCTGCCGCATCTCGACATTGGGCTCGACGCCGAATACGCGGTTCCCATTCTCCAGCAGCATGCGCGTCCAAATGCCGGTTCCCGAAGCAATGTCGGCAATCACATGCTCTGGCTGTAGCCCGCATTCCGCGCGCAATGTCTCGATGGCATCGCGCGGATAACCCGGGCGATACAAGATGTAGTTTTGTACACGATCGGAGAACCGAGTGGTCGGATTTGCAGCAGGCATATGTGCTTTATGGTGGGGTGAAGCTTCATGGTGACCCATTTGGCTGGTGTGAAATTGCCGCATTTGCCATCATCACGAAGCAAACCGATGGCGCCGGTTGTTCTCCGATGTCATCCCGAAGGGCCCGCGTTTTCACGAGTGGCCCGAGGGATGTCGGTTGCATCCGCAGCGTTGCGCTAGCCCAGTAAACGTGTCCCTGATGTCATCCCAACGGGCGAATATCTCACCCTGCCATGAACATTCTAATGGCGGGTGAGAAGGGTGTTGTCGCTGTTTCAGAAATGAGAAGGCGCGCGGGAGTAAAAAACCTCAAGCCCCCGCCGAGAGCTTGTGATGGTGTTTAGCGTCGGCAATCCCGTACTGCCGGATCTTGTATAGCAACGCCTTATAGCTGATCTGAAGCAGCGCTGCCGCCTGCTTGCGATTCCAATTGGTTCGTTCTAGAGCTTGCGTGATCGCCTGCGCCTCGGCTTCATCCTTCGCGCTACGCGCCAGCGATTTTAATCCGCCCCTCGACTCGCCGCCCCTGTTGCCGGAATCGGCGCGCGAGCCGCCGTTGCTATCATTCTTGGGTTGCAGCTCAGCTATCGCTAAATTTTCGTCCCCAAGAATCAAGTAACGCTTGAGAAAATTGTTCAACTCCCGCAGGTTCCCCGGCCAGTTGTGGTCTTGGCACGCTTGCAACAATGCCGGAGTAAGCGGCAGCGGCGGACGCGCGTAGTGTTCCGCCATGCGCGTCATGGAATGCTTCAGCAAGATCGGGATTTCTTCCTTGCGCTCGCGCAGAGGCGGAAGCTGCAGCGTGAACGCGTTCAAGCGATAGTACAAATCCTCGCGCAGGCGCTTGGTCGCCAGCGCTTCCGGAATGTCGATGTTGGTCGCTGCGAGAATCCGGACATCCACCTTGATCACCGATCGGCTGCCCAAGCGGGAAAACTGCTGGTCCTGCAGCACGTGCAGCAGCTTGGCCTGCAACAGCGGCGGCATCTCGCCAATTTCATCGAGCAGGATCGTGCCCTTGTTGCACAATTCGAACTTGCCCGGCTTCGAGTGCGTTGCCCCGGTGAATGCTCCCGGCTCGTATCCGAACAGTTCGCTCTCCAGCAGGTCCGCCGGTACGGCCGCGCAGTTCACCTTCAAAAACGTTCGATGCGCGCGTGGGGAAAGCTTGTGAATCAGGCGCCCCAGCACTTCCTTTCCCGTTCCACTCTCACCCAGTAGCAGCACAGGAATATCGACATTCGCCACCAACGCCGCCTGTGATCGGATCTTGCGCATCGCGGCACTGGCGGCCACGAAAAAAACATCATCGGCAAGCTCTTCTACCTCGCCCCCGAATGTCTGCTTGCCTTGTCCCAGGCAAAGATCAATGACCGAATCCAGTTCGCCTTTTTGAAACGGTTTGGTCAGATAGTCTTGTGCGCCCAGTTTCATTGCCTGCACAACCTTGCGCGTATCGCTCACGCAGGAAAGCATCACGACCTTAATGCCTGGCTTCATCTGCCGCATCTGCTCGAGGGTTTGCAGTCCGTCGATCCCGGGCATGAGCACATCGAGCAGAACCAAGTCCGGATCGAGACCCTTTTTCACCTGCTCCAGCGCTTCCTCGCCCGTGGTCGCCGTTTCGACTCTATAGTCGTCGACCTCGAGCAAGGTGCGGATATAGCGCAGCATGCCGGGTTCATCGTCTACTAACAGAATCTTGGCCGTGTTGTTCATCGGTTCTTTCCTTTATTGGTAGCCGTCGGAACCGGCTTATAGGGAATTAGGAAAGAGAATTTGCAGCCTGCACCAGGTTCGCTTTCCACCCAGATCTTGCCGCCCATGCCGTTGATCAAGCGCCGCGCGATCGCAAGCCCGAGTCCCATCCCTTCCTGACTTAGATTCGACGGCAGGCGAAAAAAATCATCAAAAACTTCAAGATGAAACTCCGCCGGAATTCCCGGGCCGGTGTCGGACACGCTTACCTTCGCCCCATTGGGATGCGTCACGTTCTGCCTGCGCCGCTCCCCGCCCGAAGCCGGTACATTGGTCGCACGACGTTCCCACATGTGCGGTTCTGCGTGTATCCACACCGTTCCTCCCGAGGGAGTGAACTTGAACGAGTTTTCCAGCAGATTCGAGATCACTCGCTCCAGTTTCGGCGAATCAAATGGGAAGTGCGGCAACTTGTCATTCGCCAGAAAGTACAAAGCCAATCCTTTTTCCTGAAAACGATTCGACCACAAACGACACATCTCAGAAAGGCATTGATTGATGTCGCCTACGGTGAATTGCATCCGCAACCCACCGGTTTCGATAGCACTGTAAGTCAGAAAGTCTTGGATGAATTGTTGCAGTCTTTTGCCGCTCTGTTGCATGTCGCGCAGAACTTCGCGCTGACGATCATTCAGCGGTCCCAACTTCTGGTCCTGCAAGAGTTCGACATATCCATTGAGGATCGAGAGAGGTGTTTTCAGGTCATGTGCCGCCGAGGCCAACGCGTTCGTGGTGCGCTGAAAACGCTCCTGCAACTCGGCAAATCTTTGCACCAGATTGTCGGAGTTGGACATATCGACATCAGGCCGGGCTTGCGAGTTCAGGCTCTGGTTATCCGTAACCGCTCCCTTTGCTTCATCAAGAACACAAGTTTTCTGTAGGTTAGTCATTCAGAAAAAAAGACTTGACGCAGGGAGGAGGAGACTCCGCACTCAGTTCGTCAGGCTAAGTGCCAGCTTATCAGGATCGTAAGCCACTGCCTTGGCTGTGTCAATTTGAAAAACGCACGCGAATTACCCAACTGTAGCAAAACTCTGCAGCTTTGAAAGTTACCTGAGATGCGGAACCCCGGAACTACCGCGAGACTGTGATCCGCTATAATAGCCGTAATTTCCCGCTTTGCTAGGGATTTGGGGTGTTGATGGCGGTGTAACAACTGATTTCATCGGGTTTGGACCCGGCCGCATACGGAATTTGGCAGCCTGAATGCTCCATCCGACCGGTGAACCTTTGCGATGAGGTCTGCGTGAACCCGAGCAAGACGTCAGCTGAACGTCGAAAGTGGACTCGACTGCCTCTTGCCATCCCCGTTTTTGTTCGTGGCCGGGACAGCCAAGGCAAAGAGTTCCTTGAGTTTGCTACGGCCGTGAACGTCAGCGCCGGCGGCATGCTCGTCGCCACACGCCGGAACCTTTCGCCCTCCTCGCCAGTCCTGTTGGAGATTCCCAGTGCGCCACTCGCGGCTCTGGCTTCGACACCCGGAGCAACCCGCAGCCTGCGAGCCAAAGCCCTTCGATCCAGTCATGAAGAAGGTTACTACTTGCTGGGATTGAAGTTTTCCCGGCCTCTATTGGAGGGAGCACAATCTGAAGGCGTCAGGAAAAGAAAACTTATTCCTGTAGAGTGAAATGTATTTCCTACCGCATTCCTCTTCTGACCTGTTCGTAACCACCATAGACATTACTGCCGTGGGCCTCCTTATTTCTTTGGTAAGCTGTTTTTCTTCAAATAGATAAGTTAACGTTGTTAAAGTTTAAGAATTAATTTACGGATTTGGCCGTCGGTATGCACGGTGCATTGTTATCCCCCAGCTGCAAAATCTTGCTATGACCACGATGACCAGTGTCAATTCGCTCGTTCAGCCGCTTGGGGAAATTCCTCCTGATTCCGTCATCTTTGGCAACACCGACGTGATGCAAGCGGTGCGAGAGCGCCTACGGAGGGTTGCCGAGGCCAACGTCCCGGTGCTCATTCAGGGCGAGAGTGGCACGGGCAAAGACATTATTGCCCGCATGATCCACGCCGCTTCGCCGTGGCGAACGGGCCCGTGGGTCAAAGTGAATTGTCCTGCCATCCCGGGTACCCTGCTTGAGAGCGAACTATTCGGATATGAAAAAGGGGCCTTTACCGGCGCATACGGCACCAAGCCTGGGCGCGTAGAGATGGCGCACCGGGGCACTTTGTTCCTGGACGAAATTTCTGAGCTCGATTTGGGACTGCAGTCCAAGCTTCTCCAACTTTTGCAGGATGGGCAGTTCTGCCGCATCGGCGCGCAGGAAGACAAGAAAGTCGAAGTTCGGGTAGTGTGCGCCACCAATCGCAAGCTGGAGCAGGAAATCGAAAACGGCACCTTTCGAGCCGATCTGTTCTACCGCATCAACGTTGTGAATCTGCACATGCCGCCACTGCGGGATCGTGCGGCCGACATTCCTCAGCTGGCGACCTATTTTCTCGACTACTACAACCGCAAATACAACTGCCGCGGAAAAGCTCTTTCGCCAGAGCTTATGGGCGTCCTGCGGAAATATCACTGGCCCGGCAACATTCGCGAGCTGGAAAACCTGATCAAGCGCTACGTGATCCTTGGCAATGAAGAAGTCATTGCGACTGACCTGGTACCTCGCGAGACCGATTTCTTCAACGCGGAAATTCCGCTTGACGGCCAAATCTCTCTCAAGAAACTGACCCGGCAAGCGGTTCGCGAACTCGAGCGCAAAGTCATCCTCAAAGTCCTGCAAGCACACCATTGGAACCGCAAGCAGGCGGCGCGCACGCTGGGCATTAGCTATCGAGCGCTCCTGTACAAAATCCGTGATGCGGGCCTTCCTTCGAACCGGACTGCGAAGCGCCGCCAGGCCGAGGTGCCGAGTCAGGAAATCGCTGCCGACTAACCTAGGGTGCAAGTCATTTCGCCAGACCTACCGGGAGCTCGAAAAGCCCTAAGTAATTGATATCAAAGGCACCTGTCCAGGCTTTGCCTTCAGAGGATTCCCCCTCTTGTTTACGGTAGATCAGGTATTGTCCTTCGCGTTCAAGTGCTGGATAAATGTGTAGCGTTTGTTCCAGGTTCGCATTGTCACAGCCAGCCTTGACCGCTCCGAGACGCTGGTTTTTGTGTCAGATCCGCGTAACGGGGGGTTGGAAGGCATGGGTGTGGGTGTCTGCGATTCGTCTACGAGTGGGGTGATCGGGGCGGGCAATCTTGTACGGTTCAAGAAAACGGGAACTCTGTTGGCGTTCATTATTGCGTTGAGCGCTTGCGGAATGAACGGTCATAAGGTCCCCAGCATCGGCAGCGCGCCGCCGCAGCCTGATTTCCCCTCTGTACCTCCAGTACCAATCACGTGGTCGCCCTCCACGAGTTCGCTACCTGCGCCACCGGCCGTTCCGCCTCAAGGCACCAATTGGGAAAAGGGAGCGAAAGACTTCTCGTTATTGGTTGCTAGCCCTCTGACCAATACCACCGTGAGCTCGCCGATGACGGTAGTAGCCCAGGCCTCGCCGAGCAATCCGATTTTCTTCATGCGTGTCTTTGTCGATCAGCTTGCGGTCTACTTCACTTTCACCAACTCGATTAATACGCAAATATTTCTGGCTCCGGGTCCGCACACGATCACAGTTTATGCGGAAGACAACAAGGGGAACATTTCCGCGACACCTCTCAACGTGACCGTTAGTTCACAGGCGCAACAGACCTCGATCACCGCGATTCAAAGTCTGCCGGGTTGGCAATCTTGTGGCGGCCTGTTTCCGCCGGGCTCGGGGCGAGCCGGACAGATCTGCGCGGCGGGGGGCGGCACGCCGACGTCGAGCATGACACCGAACCAATCGTCGCCCTCGCGAGACGGCAATTCAGCCAAGTTCAGCATGAGCCCGTCATCTCCCAATTGTCCCGGCTATTGCAACATGCTGTATTTCAACGCGGTAGCTGGCGGCGACAACGTCAGCAAGTTCACCTATGACCTTTATTTTTACATCGACAATCCCGATGCCCCGCAGGCTCTCGAGTTCGACGTCAATCAGACGTTCGGAGGAAATCGCTGGGTCTGGGGGTCGGAATGCAATTTCAAGGCAGACGGCAAGTGGGACATCTGGGACGATGCGCCCAATACTGGTTGGGAAGCCACCTCGATTCCATGCCAGCCGTTCCCAGCCAATACGTGGATCCACCTGGTCTGGCAGTTCGAACGGGTGGGCAATCAAGTCCATTACATCAGCCTCACCGTAGGAGATCAGACGTTTCAGGTGAACCAGTTCTTTCCTAGTCAGCAGGACTGGACTTTGGAGGAGATCGATAACGCTTTTCAGTTAGACCTAGATGCCGTTGGGACGCCATACAACGTGTGGCTCGATCAGGTGAACCTGACGGCGCAGTGAACCAGAAAGCTCTCCCACCTCCGCCAGCTCGACGGGAGATCAAATCAGAGCTCGGAGTGACCGCACCTTCTGTCCGCCCACAGATTGCTCGGCCCCCAGCCGTTCGATGGAGGTTGTGAATGTGGGGCAAGGTTTGCCTTCTCCCAGGTGAACGCGAGCGTTTGACGGTAGCGTCGGCATTGCTGGGACTCGGGCTGGCGGTGTTGATCAGTTGCCAGGGGCTCCCTAAGAACGTGGCTAACTGCCCAATCGTTCCCACGCCGCCGCCGAACACGTCGATTGTGCCTCCGGCGCAGGAGCCACCGCCTCCGGCCTTGTGCCCCTTCCCTTTGACGATCAATGCTCCGGCAGACGGCGCGATCGTCAGCTCTCCTGCGCAAATCACGGCCGTGGCTTCTCCTCCCGACCAGATCTACACCATGCGTCTGTATGTCGATGGACAAGCGGTACTTTATTCGCCCAACATGAACATAAACCCATTTATCTGGATGCCCAATGGCGCGCATACCGTCGAGGTCGTCGCCGAAGATATCGCTGGCTATATTGCCACCGCCAGCATAAAAGTAAATGTGAAGTCGCAATTGCCCGGAATCGCGGGCATTCAAAATATGAACGACTGGGTATCGTGCTCCGCGGTGATCGTAGGGGCGCAGTGTGCGGCGGGATTAGGGACGGCAGTTTCCACATTTACCCCCTTTCAAACATCTCCTTCGCTCTCCGGATCGTCCGCCCGGTTCAGCCTGGCAGGCCCACATCCGTTTTCGAACGAGTTGTATTGGAACCCTCTGGGCGGCGGGAGCTCAGTCAGCCATTTTACGTACGACCTATATTTCTACGTCGACGTAGGCGATGCACCGCAGTCGCTGGAGTTTGATGTGAACCAGAGTTTTGGCGGAACGCGTTGGACCTGGGGCAGCCAGTGCGATTTCGACCAGACCGGCAAATGGAACATCTGGGACGACCTGCACGGCGTTTGGGTCCCCATCAATATCCCCTGCAATCACTTTCCGTCACAAACCTGGATCCACCTGGTCTGGCATCTGGAACGTGTGGGAAACCAGGTCCACTACATTGACCTGACGGTAGGCGACACGACCTATCCAGTTGACATTTTCTACACAGTGCAGCCGAATTGGTTTCAGGAACAAATCAATGTGGCGTTCCAGATGGACGGCAATTTCAAGCAGCAGCCCTACAACGTCTGGCTGGACAATGTGACGCTCGACGCCTTCTAGCCGATCAGCATCCCGGTAGTTGCAACGATTTTGTCCGGTTGAGTTCAATCAGGGTTCAGATGATAAGATACGACCCGCTATTCTGAACCACTCAAATGAAAAAACTAAATATTGTCCTTCTGTTGAGTGCGCAGATGTTCGCCGTCCTGAGCGCCGCAGCAGACGCACAGGATGCCAAAACTGAAAAAGCTCCGCCCTCGGAGAAGCATGAATTTGTAATTGCAAACTTCAAAACTGAAAGCGGAGTCACTCTGCCGCAGGCGCGTATTGTGTATGGGACATATGGCCATCTCAATGCCGCGCGTGATAACGCAGTGTTGCTGCCGTCGCACTACATGGCCGACTCTCACGGTTATGAATGGCTGATCGGCGCCGACAAGGCGCTCGATCCGGAGAAATATTTCCTGGTAGCGACCGAGCTTTTCGGCAACGGGCACTCGTCTTCGCCCAGCAACACCCCGGAACCGCTGCACGGGCCGCGATTTCCCGTTACGACGATTCGCGACAACGTCGAGGCGGTGCACCGCCTGCTTACTGAAGAGCTGAAGATATCGCACCTGCGCGCGATCATCGGATTTTCCATGGGCGCGCAGCAGGCATTTCAGTGGGCAGTCAGCTATCCGGAGTTCGCCGACCGCATTGTTGCCACGGCCGGGACCGCGAAAACTTATCCTCACGGCTTTGTGCGGCTCGAAGGGCAGATTGCGGCGCTGACCGCCGATTCTGCTTTCCAGAATGGCGACTACACCTCGCAGCCGAAAAAAGGCATGGAAGCTTTTGCGGTGGTCTGGACCGCTTGGTTGTTCTCGCAGGAGTGGTGGCGCCGGGAATTGTGGCGCGAAGGCGCTCCGCCGGACACAACATTTGAGAAAGTGCTCAACGATTTCCGCACCAATTTCATCCCCGACGCCGATGCCAACAACCTGATCCTGCAGATGCGCACCTGGGAGAAGCATGACGTGGGTTCAACTCCGGGCTTCGGCGGCAATGTGGAGAAGGCGCTGCGCTCGATCAAAGTCCCACTTCTCTACATGCCTTCGGAAACCGATCTGTATTTTCCTGTGGGCGACGCCAAGTACGAATCGCAGTTCATCCCGACCGTTACATTGAAGCCGATTCCGTCACTGTGGGGACACCCGGCGGGAGCAGCGGCGAGTGCGGCGGACGGCAAGTTCCTGAACGAAAATATCGCCGCATTCTTGAGCGGGAAGTAAAAAATTGTGCAATCGAGGCTACGCCGCGTTTCGCAACGCTTAGCTGCGCAAGGCCTCGAGCGCCTTCCGCGCGTTGGCGTCGTTTGGGCTGATCTTCAAGGCCCGCTCCAATTGCTGCCGCGCCAAACCTGGTTGATTGGCCTTTTGGTAGGCCAATCCCAGGTGGTAGTGCACGCTGGCATCGTCGGAGCCGCCATGCTTTTCGTTCAAGCGCAAGGACTCCTGGAAAAGATCGATGGCGGACTGATACACGCCTTTCTGATAGTAGGCCCAGCCTAAGGTATCGGCGGCGTTGGGCGAGTCGGGCATACCTCGGCGCGCGGTCTGCGCCATAGCCATCGCCACGTCGACATTGCCTCCCTGCTGCAAGATCACATATGCCAGATTGTTCGCGGCCAAGGGATTATCCGGCTGAACGTTGAGCGCCTGCTGATACATGGATTTCGCGTCATCCCACTTGTTCTGCGATTCATACAGCTCGCCGGCCAGAATGTAGAAAGAAATTTCACGCGGATTGTCTTTGATGGATTGCTTGTAGGTGGCCAGCGCCTGATCGGCCGAGCCTTCCGCAACCTGCACTTTGCCGAACTTGATAAGGGCGTCGGAATTGCTCTTGTCGAGTTCGATCGCGCGGCGTAAAGCGGCATCGGCGCCCTTAATGTCTTTCTTGGAATCGAACAGCGCGGTGCCCAGCAGATCGTAGAAGCCGCTGTTGTTGGGAGATTTGGCAATCTGGGCGATCGCGGCTTCGATGGCCTTGTCCGGCTGCTTTACTTCGATGTAGGAGTTCATCAGCCCGCCCAGCGCATCGCTGGAAGCGGGATCTTTTTCGAGACCCTGCTGGAAGAACTTTCCGGCCTCGGCGTATTGCTTCTGCAGCATGCGTATATTGCCCATTTGCACATAGGGGGCAGCGCTCGTGGGAGCAATATCCATCGCTTTGTGCAAGTCCCGCTCGGCATCAGCATATCGTTGGCGATTGATCTCGCCGACAGAACGCAGCAGATAGCCATCGGGCGAGTAAGGCTGCGCGTCGATGATTCCTTGTGCCGTGTTCATGAGGGCATCGATCTCTCCGCGGCTCAGTTCCAGGCTGGCCAGCGAGCGCTGTGCGTCGGTCAGGTCCGGACGCAAGCGAACCGCATCGCGCCATTCCGATTCGGCGCGCGCTTCATTGTGTTGCTGGATAAAGGCGAGGCCGAGTTGATAGTGCGCCACGGCGTTGTCCTGGTCGTTGCGCAGAGCACTTTGCAACGCGTCCACTGCGCCGTTGATGTCATTTCTTCGAAGCTGAATCTGGCCCTTGTAAACCAGGGCGTCAACATCACGGGAATTGGTCTTCAGCAGTTCATCGTTCAGTTTCGCGGCTTCGTCGACGCGGTTCTTCAAGATCAGCAACTGAATGTAGTTTTTTTTCACCTGCAGATCGTGGGAATGGTCGCTGAAAAGCGAAGCATATTCCGCGGTGGCCTTATCGATGTCTCCATTGGCGAAATAGTAGTCGCCCAGCATGCGATAGCCTTCTGAATTGTCGGGAAGGTCCTTCTTGGTCTGGCGAAGGAAAGCCTCGGTTTCGTCTTTCTTGCCTTCCGCCATTAACAGGCGGACCAAAGCGGCGCGGGGCGCAGGGTCTTTGGGATCGACATCGATCGCATGATGAAATTGCTGTTCCGCTTCCGCGGGACGATTCCGCGACTGGTAAAAGCCACCTAGCGCCAACTGCGCATTCATGGCCTTTGGATCGAGTTCCGCGGCTTTTTTGAAGTTGCCTTCCGCCTGATCGGGAAAGTCCGCGCGCAACTGCAGCAGGCCCAGATTCAGAAAGGATTCGGCGCGTTTCGGATCGGCCGCAACCGCCAGTTGCATTTGCTGGATCGCAGTCGCGAGATTGTCCTGGGCCGCATAGAGGTTGGCCCATGCCTCATAGGTTTCTGCGCTGTTCGGTTGGGTGGACCGCAGGAAGTCCAGATGAGGCTGGGCTTCAGTGAGGTTGCGGCCAGAGATCAGCAGATTGGCGAGGTCGACATGAGCCGAGTAGTTATCGGGATTCAGTTCGACGGCGCGGGACAGTTCCTGGTAGGCGCGGTTCCAGTCGCGCAACTTCAGGTACGTTTCTCCTAACTGGTAGTGGGCCTGAGCGAAACGTGGATCGACCTGCGCTGCGTTGGCATACTGGATGGCTGCTTCGCGATACTTGCCCTTGGCAAAGTACCGTTCGCCACTCTCGAAATACTTCTGCTTCCGCACATTGGGATCGCGGGAACAACCCACCAACAGGGCGGCAAGGGTCCCTGAGATGAGAAGCAGGCTCAGGGCAGAGGAACGACTCATGATCGGTTTCTCCAATTGCAGGATCTGGACCACGCAGACGGGGCATCCGAACGCAACCTTGATAATACTGCAACAAACTCAGGCACGTCAGTTACCGTTGTCACGCAGCCCGCTTGGGCCTTTATCGAGGGATGTAGCTATTGAGCAGTGGCAACATCTCGCCAGCGAAGGGAAGAAGGCGCTTTTCCGCCGCCTCCGCGGTCTCTTTTGGGGACATAGCGCTGGTGATGCGGACCAGTGCCCCATCGCTGCGATTCATGGTGATTGCATCTTTGACCAAATAAAACTTTGCCGAGTATTCGCTGGCCACACCGCGATCATGGGCCCAGAACCAATAGATCACCAGTTCCCGGGAATCGCCTTTGGCGATGATATAGCGATTAATCGGAAATGGGCTGTGGGCCGGAAGGGCGAGCATTACCCGCGTTGACTCTATGGGGGTCCACCCCGAACCCGGCAGGCAATTTTTTGGCGAGTGAATCGTATCGCCCGCCCGCTGCGAGGGGAAGTAGGCGATGAAAAGATCAATCGGAAGTTGATTGCCATCCTGCGGACTGTACACACGCAGCAGGAAATCTCCGGCGCCGAGCACATCGAGGACTTCCTTTTCGATCGGGTAATCGGTTCCTGTCCAGTTTCCCAGTTGGGCCGGGAAAGTGTTCAGCGGCAGGCGTGGCGGGAACACTTCATTGTGTCCGCGCGCCTGCAGCACACCTCCAACGGCGCCCAGCACCAGAACCGCAATCACGAATTTGGCCGAGCCACGCATCGAGACTAGTTCGCTTCCTGCCACAACAGACGCAAAAGCCGGTGTACTACATAGAGCATCGCCAAAGAAACCACAAAGATCAGCCAACCGGAGAAGGCATGGAAGAATCCCTCGGCTTTATCGGGGTCCCAGTACTGCACCAGCAATCCAGTACCCACGATACGAAAACTGTTGGCAGCCACCGCGATCGGTACCGAGGCAATGGCGAGCAGCACTCTGACGCTGATTTTCTGCTCCACGAAAAAACCGTAGATCAAGGCCAGCGTCGTCAATGACATCAGGGAGCGAATGCCGCTGCAGGCTTCTGCCACTTCGAGGGCCATAGCAGGGAGATGGATCACGTTGCCTTCACGGAACACAGGTACCCCGAACAGCGGCAAAACCGCACTCGCGACATGCGATGCCAAAAGTTGCAGCGGAAAAGTGATTTGGTTCAATATGATGGCTGGAATCGGAATCATCAGGACAAGGAACAACAGAGGAAACAGGACCGCGCGCAGATAGTTCCATCCTAGAAACAAAACAATTAAGCCTGCCAGAACAATCAGCAGCGAACTACGCGCCAAGAAAAGTTCGGCACCGAACTGGCCGACGACCAGGACGCACAGGCCGGTAACGATTAGACTTAGTCCCGCCCAGGAGGGTCTCACGGGAAGCTGGAAAAGAGTGTGGCGTTCCTGCCAGACGATAAACGCAGAAAAGAGTGGGACAAAGAAACCGTGAGAGAAATTGGGATCTTGCCACCATTGTGTGACGAGGCGCCCGAGCGTTGGGGCGTAAAGCCAAAGAACCAGGGCGGACAAGACCGCGACCTGCCAGGCGGAAACGGTCGCAAGTAGCCCTGAAATGGGGCGTGCCGAGGACGGTTCGGTTTGCACCAAATGACTCACAAGTTGCGACAACTCACTTCAGGGGGACAAGTCGAGCATAAGCGAAAGCAAACGATATCCGCAATGTTGGAATAGGTTACATCGCAGCCGATTACTGGCGTAACTATTAGCCTGGAGAATGGGCCACTTATGCTCGCATGACAAAGTTTCGCCGGACGCGTGGCCTTTCCTCGAGCCTTGCTATGGAAGGCATATTGGACTTGACCAAAGTGAGACTCAGCCTCGATCCCCCCAAAATGGGAAAAGTTTTTCCCATTTGTCCGTGCTAAGATGCCCCCAGTATCTCCCGGCTCGAACGACTGCTCATTGTAAGTTATTGAAAAAATTGTAAGGAATGCCCAATCGAGCCTGAGGCGAAATGCCGCATGTCTGGCAAGTCTCGTGCAACGTGACGGGCTAGTTCTGTGGAATTCGAGCGTTTTCTGTTGAATCTCGGAAGGTAGACAATGGGCAAGGTTTTGCCTGATGCCGGCTTGGGCTCCGGTCAGAACGTCCCCCAACCGGCCAGCTTTGTCGAAGGCGCCAGTCCGAGCATGCGGGCGGTCGAGGCCATGATTCGTGAACTGGCTCACAGTAACGTTCCGGTCTTGTTGCTGGCCGAGAGGGGAACAGGGAAGCGGGCGACGGCGGAGCGAATTCACGCGTTGTCGGGCCGTGCCGGAGAACGGTTCCACAGTTTCGTCTGCGCCCACGCCCAGCCCGACGCTCTGGAGAAGATCTCCGGACGGAACAGTTCCGAATTCAATGGGGGGACGATTTACCTGGACGAGATCGCCGACCTCAGTCAGGAATGCCAGGCTCGGCTTATCAAAGCATTGCCCCACGAAGGGAACGGAACAGCGGTTGGTTCCAGTGCACGTTTGATTTGCGGCAGTTCGCGAGACCTGGAAAGCGAGGTACGGGCAGGCAGGTTCCGTGAGGATCTCTACTATCGCGTGAGTGGAGTGTGTTTGCGCCTGCCGCCTCTGCGCCAGCGCAGGGAGGACATTCCTGTGCTGGTCGAGTACTTCTTAAGCAAATATGCACGCGAGTTTCGGCGAACCGCGCCGACATTGAGTGCCGAGACCCTTCAGCTATTCCATGATTATTCGTGGCCTGGCAACTTGAAGGAGCTCGAAGACGCGGTCAAGGCGTTGGTCGCCCTGGGCGACGAGAGCATCGCTATGGGTGGCCTGCGATCTTTGTTGCGCCGGTCCGACAACGGGGGAAACGGGGCGCGAGTTTCACTGAAGCAGGCAGCCCGCGCGGCCTCGCGAGAAGCAGAGCGAGAGCTGATTCTGAGAGTGCTGACACGCACGCGCTGGAACCGTCGCCGCGCCGCGCAAGAACTGCAGATCAGTTATAAAGCCTTGCTATACAAGTTGAAGCAAATCGGTTGTGAAGGATACGGAGCCAGCTAGCTCCGCGGAGAGCACGATGAAGAAAGTGGCGAACGCGGCGGTACTGTTGGGAATCGGCATTTTCGCGTCAATGGTGTGGGCGCAGAGCAGTCAATCCGCCAACACGAATCCGCCAGGAAGTACAGGCATGGGAAATCAGCCGGCGACGGGTTCTTCCGGATCCAGTAGCGGGAGCGACTACGTGATTGGCGCAGAAGACTCCCTGCACATTTCAGTCTGGAAAGAGCCCGAACTCACCGAAACTTTGCCGGTTCGTCCCGACGGCAAAATCTCTATGCCGCTGCTGAACGATGTCCAGGCTGCGGGATTGACCCCGGGTCAGCTGGCGATCTCTATCACTGAGAAGCTGAAGAAGTATCTGGCGGACCCGCGCGTGACCGTGGTTGTCACTGCGATGAACAGCCAGCGGATTTTTGTCACTGGCGAGGTGAACCATAGCGGTCCCATGCCGCTGCTTCCGCACATGACGGTGCTGCAGGCGATCTCAGAAGCAGGCTTCACGCAGTTTGCCAATCCGAAGGCCATCTACTTGTTGCGTACGACGAATGGGAGACAAGAAAAGATTCCGTTCAATTACAAACAAGTCGTGAAAGGACATCATCCGGAACAGAACATCCAGTTGAAACCGGGGGACACGATCGTAGTCCCGTAAAGGAAACGAATGAGAGAAGGTAACAAATGGCACATCGGGGTTTTGCTGCTAACGCTGGCAATCGTTCCCGCGTGGGGTCAGGACCCTCAGAGCTCGGCGGCAAATCAGGATTCTAGCCAGCAACCGAGCACGCCCGTTCCGGCCTACGGGCAAGGGAATCCGGTGACGGAGAATCCTCCGGTATCGGGGTTGGACGAACCTGGACTAGAGCCGCACGCCGCGCCTCTGAGCTATCTGCAGCCGGGAGTACACGTGGCGGAGTCGGCGGACTCGAACATTGGAGACACCTTAGGTGGTTCGGCCACGCACTCGCGTACAAACGCTCTGGGAAGCGTGCAACTGGAGCGGTTGTGGAGCAATTACGATCTCGGCCTCGACTATCTCGGCGGCGTCGCCTATTACAACGCGGCGGGACTGGGTTTCCGGCAAGTGGAAGAATTGAATGCTGAACAAGCTATTAATTGGAAGCGCGGAAAACTCACGGTGCGCGATTGCTTCAGTTATCTGCCGGAAGGCAATATCGCAGAAGTTTATGGAATGAGAGCGGCGCCCGAGGAGACTCCGATCGTATCGTGCGGCGGGAATCAGGCCTTGTTCTTCGGTGGATCGGTGGGCGCGACTCTGGAGCAGGTTTCACGAATTGCGAATCTGACCCTGGTCGACATCTCACAATACCTCTCGCCGAAATCGTCCATCACCGTGGTTGGCGGTTACGGCTTCGTGCACTTCCTGTCTGGCAGTCAGCAATTCTCCAATATCAACTTTCTGGGAAATACGGAAGTCTCGGGCGAGTTAGCGTACAACCGGGTGCTCGGACCGCATGATCAGGCGGCCATAGTGTATGCCTACCAGGGGTTTCGTTTTTCCACTGCACAAATTATCGGTACTGTCGTGTTTCCCAGCACGTCGTTTCACACGCATGTGGCGGAGTTGATGTGGGGACATCGCATTTCAGGCCGGCTGAATTTGACTGCAGCGGCGGGTCCGCAGCTCACCAATCTCAACGGGCCGGAGCTCACATGCGACGGGGCCACCACAAACCTGACCGTTCAGCAATGCCAGCAATTACCGCCTCCACTGGGCCCTGGAATCGTAGGTTTCAATCAACTGCACGCAAAGTCTCTTGGCGTAGCTGGGCGTTTCGCGTTGCACTACCGCTTTCCCAAGACTGACGTTGGTTTGGAGTACGACCGATACACCACCGCGGGATCTGGATTCTTTGCGGGTTCGAAAACTGACCGAGCTACTTTGTCTATTAACCGCCCGGTTACGCGAGTGTGGAGCGCGTTCGCCGATGGCGGGTATTCGAAGAATGTGCGCTTGTTTCCGACAGATGCGGGCGCGGATGCAACGCGTTTTTCTTATACCTTCGCAGGCGGCGGTTTGCACCGGCGTTTCGGGCGCGAGTTCCGGTTGTTCGTAAGCTATCAATTTAATGATTTGAAGCTGGAAGGACCCATCTGCGGAGCCGTTTCCTCTTGCACGGCGATACGGAACGTAGGCACGGTGGGCGTGGACTGGTCTCCGCGCCCCATTCGGCTGGACTGATTTTTTCTCGGCCGTCGGCAAGCGGCGGCCAGACTGGAAACTAGGATGATTCAAAATCGCGAACTTACCCTCGACGACTATATTGCAATGCTTCGCCGGCGCGCGAAGGTAATTCTGATTCCGGCGCTGCTAGCGCCGCTGGTGGGCTGGCTCATTTCGTACGCCTTCACGCCCAAGTACACCTCAACGTCGCTGGTGCTGGTCGAAGGACAAAAAGTCCCCGAGAGCATGGTGCAGCCGGTGGTGACGCAAGACCTTACCGAGCGCGTGGCTACATTGCAGCAGCAGGTGACCAGTCAAAGCCGGTTACAGCCGATGCTGGAGCGCATTTACCCTTCTCGGAGCTCGCAGAATCTGGATGAGATGATGGACGCGATCCGACTGAATATGGCGGTCGAACCGGTCATCACCGACCTGTCGCAGATTGGCGCGCCGCCGGGCGCTCCCAAGAAGAAGCCCAACCAAAGCAGCCCGGTGCCGGGTTTCTATATCAACTACACGGCGGCGAATCCGCGCGAAGCCCAACAGGTTTGTAATGAGCTGACCTCGCTCATGCTGGAAGAAAACCTGAAATCACGCCAGGACGTTGCCAAGGGCACAACCGATTTGCTGAGCAAAGGGCTGGAAGATGCGAAGCGGACACTGGATGATTTGGACTCCAAACTGGCAGCCTTCAAGAAGCAGTACGTCGGCCAGCTTCCAGGAGACGAAGAGAACAATCTCAAAATCCTAATGGGACTGAATTCGCAACTAGACGCGAACACTCAGACGTTGAACCGGGCGCAGCAGGACAAGGCCTACACCGAATCGCTGCTGGCGCAACAATTGGCTACCTGGCATTCCTCACTGTCGGCGAACAATCCGCAAACGCTGGAGAAGCAGTTGTCGGATTTGCAGTCCCAGCTGGTGCAACTGCAAGCGCGATACACCCCTGACCATCCAGATGTGATTAAGACCAAAGCCGACATCGCGGAGGTCAAGAAGAAGATCAAAGAACTCAACGATGCGCCGGCGGTTGAAGCCGACGAAAAGGCATCAGCGAGCGAGCCCCCGGAGATTCGACAACTACGGTTGCAAATCCACCAGTATGGCGACATGCTGGCCGCCGCCACTCGCGACCAGAAGCGGCTGCAACAAGAGATTGGAGTCTACCAGGGCCGGGTAGCGCTCAGCCCCGCAGTAGAAGAGCAATACAAGCAGTTGTCGCGCGACTACACCAACGCTCAGAAGAACTATCAGGATCTGCTGGCCGACAAGAGCAAATCGGATCTGGCCCTCAAAATGGAACAGCAGCAGCAAGGCGAGCAGATGCACCTGCTGAATCCGGCTAGCTTGCCCGACGAACCGAGTTTCCCCAATCGACTGCTGTTTGCCGGCGGCGGACTGGGAGCCGGGCTGGCGCTGGGATTCGGAATTGCGCTCTGGTTTGAATTCCGCGATAAGTCGATTCGCAACGAAGCCGATGCCGAAGCTGCGCTGCAGTTGCCCATGCTGGTCGCTGTTCCTTGGCTAGGCGAAAGCGCTGGCGTAAATGGAAACGGGAGCGGCAAAGGCATCTTTGGAAAACGTAAGCCGGCGAACGGGCAGAAAGAACCAATCGGGGTCTAGGCGAACCTCATGTACAAAGAGTACTTCGGATTGCGGGCCAACCCGTTCAACGTGAATCCCGACCCGCGTTATTTGTTTCTAACGCGGCACACGGAGGAGGCTTTGGCCTGTCTCACGTATGGCATCCAGAGCCGCAAGGGCTTTGTGTTGCTGACCGGGGAAGTGGGAACCGGCAAGACGACGCTCATCAACAAGCTGCTGGAATGGCTGCGGCTGCAGCAGGTCGCGACCGCGTTCATTTTCAATTCCCGGTTGAATGTGCCGCAATTTCTGGACTACATGATGGCGGACTTCGGCATTCCGGGCGACTCCAGATCGAAGAGCCAGGTGCTTTTGCGGCTCTACAACTGGCTGCTGGATCGTTATCGTGCGGGTGAAACCGCGGTGCTCATTGTCGACGAAGCGCAGAATCTGTCCGATGAAGTGCTGGAAGAAATCCGGATGCTGACGAATCTGGAAACTTTCACGGAGAAGCTGTTGCAGATTGTCCTGGTGGGGCAACCGGAATTGGAGCAAAAGCTGAAGACGCCCCAGTTAAGGCAGTTGCGGCAGCGCCTGACGTTGCGTGCTAAAACGCATCCTCTGACCTTGGAAGAGACCAAGGCTTACGTCTTGCAGCGGCTGCGTATCGCCGGGTCCAACGGGCAACAGATTTTCGATCCCGAAGCGTTGGTGTCAGTCCATCGCTATGGCAATGGAATTCCGCGCGTAATTAATCTGCTCTGCGAGCACAGCCTGGTCAGTGCTTTTGTGGACCAGGAAAGAGTCATTACCTCGCCAATCGTGGAAGCAGTGGCGCGCGATTTCGATTTGACGGATGGGAGCGCGGCCGGCGTGGTGCCGACTCCGCCCGCGAAGCCCGCACTGGAGAAGTTCGATCTGGTCGATGCTTTGCGTTCGCTGGCAACTTTAGCCGATCGCTTGAAAGAAACCGAAGAAAAGGACCTCCCCAAGGAAAGGAAATTATGAGCCGAATTCACGAAGCGCTGAAAAAAGCGGAGCAGGAACGGGCCGCGACCCAGGGAACGGGAGGCCAGGCCGGATACGCAAGCACTCCGGTTGCAGAAGCAGCTGTTTACGCGGCGGAAGTGCCGCCATCGATTGCCATGCCTCCGGCCGACCCGGCGATTCACGCTCCGATGGCGCCGAACGTGGGAATGCCGACTTTCGCCAGTCCATTCGGTGTGGAGACGCTTTTGGCGCGCTGCGCACCGCAGCCGTGGAAGCCCGACAGCGCCACGATGCTTTTCCTCAACGGTGAGGACAGCCAGACTGGCAGCGAAGAGTTTCGGACGCTGCGCTCCCGCCTGTACCACACGCGGGAAAAAATGCCGCTGAAGAAATTGCTGGTAACCAGTGCCTTGCCGCGGGAAGGGAAATCATTCACCGCCGCCAATCTGGCCCAGGTCCTGGCACGTCAACAAGGGCGGCGAGTCCTGCTGATCGATGCCGATCTGCGCGGCCCGCGCTTGCACCAGATGCTGGGGACCAGCGTGAGTCCAGGGCTGGCGGAGTACTTGCAAGGTCAATGCGATGAATTTTCGATCGTGCAGCGCGGTCCGCTGGACAATTTGTTTTTTATCCCGACCGGCCACGAGATCGGCAATGCTGCCGAACTGGTTGGCAACGGCAAGCTCAAGGTCCTGCTGCAGCGCCTGGAGCCGCTTTTCGATTGGATCATCCTCGACTCACCGCCGGCCGTGCCTGTCTCGGATGCCAGCATTCTGGCTACGGCGTGCGATGGCGTGCTGATGGTCGTCCGCTCCAATGCCACTCCTTTTGATGCGGCACGCAAAGCGCGGGAGGAATTTCCCCAGGAAATGCTGGTCGGAGTGGTGCTGAATGGAACGCACGAAGGCGACATGCCCTACGCGCGTTATTACTACGAAGCCTACGAGAAAAAAGGAACCGAAGTAAAGGCGTAGAAGACAGGGGAAACAGTGATCCGGCTTTTCAACGTCTACTACCCGTTGCGCACGCTGGTCCTGTTCGCGGGCGAGGCCCTCATCGTGTGGCTATCGTTCGTGATGGGGACGGTGTTGCGCAACCAGGACGACAGCTGGCTGATGCTCAACGTCGAAGGCGGGTACATCAAGGCCCTGGCGGTGACTATCGTCGTGCTGCTGTTCTCGCACTGGTTCGATCTCTACGACTCCTCCAGTTTCAGCGCCAAATGGGACCAGGTGTTCCGAATTTTACTGGTGTTAGGACTCGTTGCGCTGGCGCTTTCACTGGTGGGCTTCATTTATCCACGATTTCTGCCAGGTAACGGTTCGGCCAGCGCCGGTCTCATTATTTTGGGCGTCACGTTGTTTATGTGGCGTGCAACCTACGGTTGGCTGGCGAAGCAGTCATTTTTGCGCGAGCGCGTTTATGTTTTAGGCACCGGGGACCGAGCGCAAAGGCTCATCAAAGGATTACGAGAGCGCTCCGAACTGGGCATCGAGGTCGTGGGTTGGACGGGGAATTCTGAAGGCGAGTTGACGCGCGAGACGGCGGCCCAGCATCTGCTCGGAGTGGCGCGCGGAAAAGGGGTCCACCGGGTTATCGTCGCCATGCCGGACCGGCGGAACACGCTTCCCGTAGAACAGTTATTGGATCTCCGGCTGACCGGGGTGCGAGTGGAAGAAGCGACTTCATGGCTGGAAAAGATCTCCGGCAGAATCGAAGTCGAGCAGCTCAATCCGAGTTGGATCATCTTCGCCGAAGGTTTTCGTTTCAGCAATTTTTTTCGCCTGGTACGCCGTTTGCTGAACTTTTCTGTGGCCTTGACGGGGCTGATTTTGGCATTGCCGCTGATTCCATTCGTTGTCCTGGCCATCAAGCTGGATTCGCCAGGCCCCGTGCTGTATCGCCAGCGGCGAGTGGGGCGGCGCGGCGTGCCGTTCTTCTGCTACAAGTTTCGCACCATGCGGCAGGATGCTGAGGCGGACACGGGGGCGACCTGGGCCACTGACGACGATCCCCGCATCACCCGGGTGGGCAAGTTCTTGCGCAGCGTACGCCTGGACGAGATTCCCCAGCTCTGGTGCGTGCTGAAGGGAGATATGCATTTTGTGGGGCCGCGGCCCGAGCGCCCCGAATTTGTCGAGTGGCTCAGCAAAGAGATCCCCTACTACGGTGTGCGCCATTTAGTTCGCCCTGGAATCACGGGATGGGCGCAGGTGCAATACAAATACGGCAACACGCTGGAAGATGCGCGCGAAAAGCTGCAATACGATCTGTTTTACATCAAGAATGCCTCCCTCGGTTTGGACCTGCTCATCATGTTCCAGACCATCAAGATTGTCCTGTTAGGCCGGGGCGCGCAATGAGGTGGACGTTTTGGATTGCTGCGGCCCTGGTGGTCTACGCCTATGCAGGATACCCAACGTGGCTTTGGCTGCGGAAGACTTGGCGTCGATGGCCGGTGCAACGAGGTCCAGCAGAACCATCGATCTCGATTGTGATGGTCGTGCGTAACGAAGAAGCGGCGTTGCCGAAGAAACTCCAGAACTTGCGTGAGCTGGATTACAGTCGGGAACGGCTTGAAATCATTGTCGTCTCCGACGGATCGACCGATGGCACGGAGCGGATTTTGCACGAAGTCGCGCATGACGAGAAGTTTCACGCCTTGTGCAATCAGCTTCCGAGTGGCAAGGCGGCCGGATTGAATGATGCTTTCTCCATCGCAACCGGCGAGGTCGTGGTCTTGACCGATGTCCGGCAAGAAATCGAGAAGGATGCGCTGCGGCTGCTGATGGAGAACTTCTGCGATCCCCAAGTGGGGGCTGCCAGTGGCGAGTTGATGTTAGGAGATCGTGCGAACGGCGAAACCGGCCGCGGCATGGGGCTTTATTGGAGAGTCGAGAAAAGAGTGCGCGAACTCGAGTCGGCCTCCAGTTCGGTGGTGGGAGCGACCGGAGCTTTCTATGCCGTGCGGCGTGAACTGCTGAGGGAGATCCCTGTGGGGACGATTCTGGATGACGTTCTGATTCCAATGATCGTGGCGCGACAAGGCTCGCGAGTAGTTTTCGATTCTCGCGCGCGCGCCTGGGACCGTCCCGACCTGGGATCACAACGCGAGTTTGCTCGCAAGGTGCGCACTCTGACCGGCAATTATCAACTGCTCCAGCTGGCGCCATGGCTTCTGCGCAAAGAGAATCCGCTGCGTTTTGAATTTGTCAGCCACAAGCTGATGCGATTGGTGGTTCCGTTTGCTCTGCTGGCCATTCTTCTGGTCTCTTGTTTCGTGCCGACGGCGTTCTACCGCTGGGCGCTCGGATTGCAACTTGCCTTCTATGGATTCGGCTTGCTGGGTTGGGCGGGTTGGAAACTGGGCCCACTCTCGCGATTGGCTGATCCGGCCTGTACGTTCATGGTTCTGAATACCGCCGCCCTGGTCGCATTTGTCAACATCTTCAGCGGGCAAAAAGTGGAATGGAATCAGCCCAGCTTGAGCAAGGAGATCAGGGCCTGATGCGCGTTTTGTGGGTCAAGGCGAACAAGATTCTGCCCGTACATAGTGGCGGGGACATCCGCTCGCTCAATCTGGCACGTCAGTTGGCGATCCACGATGAGCTGATTTTCTTTTCTTATTATGACGGCCCGGTGGACACACAATATCAGAATCTGCTGCAAAAGGAGTTGCCCGGTGCAGTCGCGGTCTGTACGGAAAAAATTGATGGCTCAGTATTGGCCCGCGCGGTCGATTACGTGCTGCGTCTTCCAGGTGCGAATCCTTATGCGGTAAGCCGTTTTGCCTCAGCGAGAGTGCGACGGCAACTGCACGACTGCATCCAGCATCGATCCCCAGACGTGATCGTTTGCGATTTTCTTGATGCAGCAGTGAACTTCCCGGCCTCGCTCGATATACCGGTAGTTCTGTTTCAGCACAATGTCGAAAGCGAAATCTGGCGGCGTCACGCCGAAACCTGTCAGGGGCTGGGCCGCAAGCAGATTTATCAACTGGAGTTCGCCAAGATGCTGCGCTACGAGCAGGAGACGGTGAGAAAGTTCGATCATGTGATTGCCGTATCGGAACACGATCGATCCTTAATGTCGGCCTGGATCGATGCTGCACGAATCACCGTCGTTCCCACTGGAGTGGATTTGGCGCAATTCAAGCCCAATCAAGTCACACCAGCGTCGAAGCCGCTCGTTATTTTTGTGGGAGCAATGGATTGGGAGCCGAATGTCGACGGGGCAGAATACTTTTGCTCAGAGATTTGGCCGAAGGTGCGCGCGCAAGTGCCGGAAGCGCGTTTTCGACTGGTTGGACGGAATCCTGATCGCCGAGTTCAAGCGCTGGCCTCCGATTCGATCGAAGTCACGGGATCAGTCCCCTCCGTGGTGAAGCATCTGGCGGAAGCAGCGGTGGTCGTCGTTCCTTTGCGGATCGGGGGAGGAACGCGACTTAAGATCTACGAAGCGATGGCGGCGGGCAGAGCGGTCGTCTCGACCACGATCGGCGCGGAAGGTTTGGATGTAACGCATGGAGCTGACATTTGGCTCGCAGATGAGGCCGATGCCTTTGCCACCGCTTTGGTCAGGTTACTGCAGGATCGGAATGCGCGACAAAACCTGGAAACGGCTGCGACCGCCAGTGCGGCACAACACGATTGGTCTTCCGTAGGGACGAAGTTCCGTCAAGTTCTTTTGTCCACCGCAAGATTGGCCCAGGGAGAAAGCGTTCGAGAAATGGCAACTGCCGGATGAGCGCCAGAACAGGGAATCCATGCAAGTTTTAGATACAGCGAAAGCCGAAGCCAGCATCTCTCGCAAACCTGCGACGATCGAGCGAGAATCCACCCAGGGAGCGTTTTTCTGGCTGGCGGCTTTCTATTTTGTCTACTGCGCGCGTCCGGAGGACTGGGTGCCAGGATTGACCTACGTGCCCCTGGCGAAGATCTCGGCCGTTTTCGCGCTACTAGGGCTGCTTTTGAGTTCGGGACGCACCAGGCGTGGAATCAAGGACCTTCCCCGCGAGGCCAAATATTTCCTGGCCATCGTATGCCTGCTTTTTGTCGCCGCCATACTTTCTCCGGTTTGGAAAGGCGGCGCATTTCTCAAGACCATCGACTTTTCTAAGGCTTTTGTTGCCTGGGTCTTGACTTTCCTGGTGGTCACAAGCTTTTCCAGACTTCGCCGGATCGTGTTTATCCAGTCGATTTCTGTGGTGGTGATTTCCATTGTTTCGATGGTGAAAGGACACTCACAACCGCGGCTGGAAGGAGTGATCGGAGGCATCTACTCCAATCCGAACGATTTGGCATTCGCGATCGTGGTGACCATGCCATTCTGCTTTGCATTTCTCTTGAGCGCCAAAGGTCTTCCCCGCAAAGCAGGCTGGGCTGTAGCCATGCTCATTACATGCGTGACTTTGTTCATGACAGGGTCGCGGGGCGGATTTATCGATCTCATAGCCACAGGCGTCGTTTGCCTCTGGATTTTCGGCATCAAGGGGCGAAGGGTCCATCTGGTTGCGGCGGCGCTTTTGGCAGTGTTGATCGTGGGAATCGCTGCCGGCGGAACTTTGAAAAACCGTTTGCTGGCTACTTCGGGAATTGGGCTGCAATCAAATCTCGACCTGAGCGCATACGAATCATACGAACAACGGCGTTATCTGATGATTCTGAGTCTCAAAGCTATTGGGCGTTACCCCTGGGGAATCGGGCTCGACAATTTCGTCGTCTACTCCGGAGTGTGGCGGGAAGTTCACATGTCCTATCTGCAAATTGCCGCCGAGGGAGGGATTGCTGCGTTGGTTTTGTATCTGCTTTTCTTCGCTCGAGGTTTCGTAAATCTCAAAAAGATCCGGCAGTTGCCCAAGCACGACCCGCAGGTGGATCTGTTTGCCGGAGCGTTATACGCCTCGCTGGTAGGCTTTCTCGTGGGCGCATTGTTTTCCCCCGAGGCGTATCAATTCTTCCCTTATTTTTCTGTGGCGTATACGTCAGTCCTGTATCTCATTGCCCGCGAGAAAAATGAATCAGGCAACCCGGAGCAGCAACTTTTGAATTCCTCATCGCCGATGAAATCGCCCAGGCGCAGGGACTTTTTGACGCGGGTTGATGGCTCGCCGAGATCGGCAAGGGTTCCGTCGGGTTTGCTTCGCCACGATCAATGAGGAATATCGCAGGCAGGATGGCTGGCCTTGTCGGAGAACATGCATGTGCGGAATAGCCGGAATCGTTGACTCGGAAATCGGCGCGACCGTCGAGCAATCGATCATTCACCAGATGTGTGAGGTGATCACGCATCGCGGTCCGGACGACGAAGGCATCTATGCAAGAGCTGGCGTTGGCCTCGGCATGCGCCGGTTGAGCATTATCGACGTGGCAGGCGGACATCAGCCTGTCTTCAACGAAGACAAATCGATTTGGATTGTCTTCAACGGTGAGATCTATAACTTCCCGGAATTGCGCCCCGGTCTGGAGAAACGTGGGCACCGCTTTTATACGCACTCCGACACAGAAGTGATTGTCCATCTTTACGAAGAGATGGGCCCCGCATGCATAAGCCAGCTGCGCGGAATGTTTGGCCTGGCGCTGTATGACGCGCGTCAGCGCAAGCTTCTGTTGGCCCGCGACCGTCTGGGCAAGAAGCCGTTGCATTACGCGCTGCAGGGCTTACGGCTTCTGTTCGGCTCCGAGATCAAGTCAATTCTGACCGCGGCGCCCGAACTGGCGCAGGTCAATAATGAAGCATTATTGCAGTACATGTATTACGGGTACGTTCCGGACCCTTTGACGGCATTTACAACCATCCACAAGCTTCCACCTGGACACCTGCTCGAATTCCACGATGGAAAGATTGATGTTCGTCAATACTGGAACTTGCCTGAATATGGCACCGCTCCGCCCCGCAGCGAGGAACAGTATCTGGACGAGATGGAGCACCTGCTGGCGGAAGCAGTGCGAATCCGATTGATTTCCGAGGTCCCGCTCGGAGCGTTGCTCAGCGGAGGCACGGATTCTTCGACGGTTGTCGGTTTGATGGCGCGGGCAAGTTCGAAACCGGTGAAGACGTTTTCCATTGGATTTCGCAACGAGGACTTTAACGAAGCCCAGTATGCGGCAATCGTGGCCAAGCACTTCGGCACCGACCATCACGAACTGGTCGTCGATCCCGACATACTCGAAACTGTCGACAAGCTCACTAGTTCGTTGGAAGAGCCGTTCGGCGATTCTTCGATGTTGCCGACGTACTTTGTGTCGCAGATGGCGCGAAAGTATGTAACGGTCGCGCTCTCCGGAGATGGCGGAGACGAGATTTTTGCGGGGTACGACCGCTACGCGATTCATCTGCGGCGCAAAGCTTTCGAACGGATTCCGGCTTGGGCGCGAAAAGCCTATCGTGACGGAATATATCCTCTGTTGCCGGCTGACATGCGAGGACGAAAGTTTTCCTACAACGTTTCGCTGCCCTGGCGCGAGCGCTATGTCGACAGTATGTCATTCCTGCCATCGTTTGAGCGAGACATCCCACTGTTGTCGGATGATTTCCGCTCTCTGCTGGTCGGGTCCAATCCTGAGAATGTGATCTTCCAGCTTTTTGATGAGGCGCCTGCCAAAGACCCGATCAGTGAAATGTTGTATGTCGATACCAAAAGTTACATGGTGGGCGACATCCTGACCAAGGTTGATCGCATGAGCATGCTGACCTCGCTCGAGGTGCGCGTTCCGATTCTTGACCATGTGTTCGTCGAATGGGCGACCGGATTGCCAGCCGAGTGGAAATTGCGCAATGGCCGCCAGAAATATCTTTTGCGCAAGCTGGCGGAGCGCATCGGAGTGCCGCGCGAAGCCCTGGATCGTCCCAAGCAGGGGTTTGCCATTCCTCTTGTGCACTGGATTCGTTACGAGCTGAAAGATTTGATTCTGTCAGTGCTGCTCGACTCACGAACCTTGCAGCGCGGGTACTTCAATGCCAAGGCCATTCGAAAACTGCTGGACGAGCATTTTCGAGAGCGACGCGACCGCTCCGAGGGTATCTGGCGGTTGCTGATGTTCGAGCTTTGGCACCGAAACTATCTGGAGAAAATCGGCGCCAACAATCTGGTCGTGCCGCCGCACGACGACGCGGCTCGAACGGCTGAGATCATGGGATGAGTTCGGTCGACCAAACCAGCCCAGCCGGGATATCGGCAGCGCTTTCCTCTCCTGACCCCCAACCTTTCCCGAATTTTTCCGAGCGCATCTTTCTGTTGATCAACAGCCTGGAAACGGGCGGCACGGAGCGTCAGTTTTGTGAACTGGTGCGCGCCTTCCGGCTAGTGAAAGTTCCTCTCGAGCTCGGTTGTTTGCAGAGGAAAGGCGCTCTCGTCGATCATATCGGCGATATCCTTGAATTTTCGCCGGGTGGCAGTCTCTACAAGTGGACGTCGATGCGAAATCGCCTGCGTCTGGCGCGCACTTTGCGAAGGCTCGACACGCAGGTGGCCCACTCGTTTGATTTCTACGCCAACCTCATGATGATTCCCGCGGCCCGACTGGCGCGCGTTCCCGCCGTCATTGGAAGCCATCGACAGCTCGGAGATCTGCTTACACGAGCCCAGTTCCGCGCTCAGCTTATCGCGTTTCGCATTTGCGATCGTGTCGTCTGTAATTCGCAGGCTGCAGCCGATCGATTGCGTGAAGCCGGATTCCCAGAGCGAAAAATCGCGGTGATTGGCAACGCATTGCCGGAGGACGCGTTTGCTGAAACTGCTCCGCTATTGCCAGAAGTTAAGGAACTGCTGCGGGTCGGAATGATCGCCCGCATGAACGCTGAGTACAAGAATCACCGGGGATTTTTGCGAGCTGCAGCGCGGGTAAGCCGGACCGGTGCGAATGTCGAGTTTGTCCTAGTTGGCGATGGACCCTTGCGTGCGGAAATCGAACGGGAAGTAATCGACCTGGGGCTCGGTGGGCGCGTTCAGTTTCTCGGGGATCGCCGCGACATGCCGGCCGTGCTCGCTTCGCTGCAGGTCGTCGTCATCCCCTCGACTTCCGAAAGCCTGCCGAACGTCATGCTGGAGTCGATGGCGGCAGGCGTACCGGTTGTGGCTACGTCGGTCGGAGGAAACTGCGAACTCGGCGGTTGCGGAAGGGCAGTCTTGGTTCCGGTGAATGACGATGCACGCCTGGCCGACGGAATCAATCACTTGCTCAAAGATAAGCTTCTGCGGTCAGAGATGGCGGCAGAGGCCAGGGCATTTGTTCGGGCAAACTACAGCAGCGAGCGCATTCGAGAACAGTATGAGGAACTTTATGCCGAAGTTCTGGAGGAACGGCGGCCACGGGCGTTCGGATTCGATAGAGTGCGCCGAAGTGAGCGGCGGAAACTGCGAGTTGCATTCGTTGCTCCCACCTTGCGTTATGTCGGCGGTCAGGCGGTGCAAGCTGATCTGCTGATGCGGAACTGGAAAGCCGATCCGGAACTCGCCGTCGAATTCATCCCGGTCGATACCCGGTTCCCGCGGGGTTTGCGCTGGGTCGAAAAAGTTCCGCTTCTGCGCACCATCATTCGTTCTCCTTTATATGCATGGAATCTCTGGCGGAAATTGAAATACGTGGACATTGCGCACATTTTTTCCGCGTCCTATTCGTCTTTTCTCATAGCGCCGCTTCCGGCGTTTTTGATCGCGCGGCTGCGAGCGAAGAAAACACTGATCAACTACCGCAGCGGCGAAGCGAGAGACCATTTACAGCACTCGCTCGTTGCCTGCCAGGTACTGAAACAGGCCGACAAGATTGTGACGCCTTCCGGGTATCTGGTCGACGTGTTTCGCGAGTTTGGTATTAATGCGCAGGCAATTCCAAACATCGTGGATGTTTCCCAGTTTTCTTTTCGACTACGGCGGCCGCTGCGGCCGCAGTTGGTGTGTACGCGGGGGTTCCATACCTACTACTGCGTTGACGTTGTAGTGCGCGCCTTCGCCGAAGTGCAGAAGCAGTTTCCTGAGGCGCAACTGGACCTGGTTGGGGGAGGAACTTTAGAGCCTGAGATTCGGAAGCTTGTACGCGAGCTGAATCTGAGCGGGGTGAACTTCACCGGAGTGGCGGCACGAGGAGAGATTGGACAGTACTACGATCGCGCCGACATCTTCATCAATGCCTCGCGGCTGGACAACATGCCCGTCTCGGTTCTGGAGGCCTTCGCCTCGGGGCTGCCCGTAGTCACGACAGAGCCGGAAGGAATGCGCTACATCGTCGAGCACGAGCGCACGGGATTGTTGTCGCCTGTAGGAGATGCCGCGGCACTGGCGCGGAACGTGATTCGCGTTTTGACCGACCCCGCCCTGGCCGAACGCCTCGTGCAAAATGCTCGCGCCGAAATGCAGAAGTACGCCTGGCCGGTCGTGCGCGAGCAGTGGCTGGAGCTGTATCGGAGAGTCCAATATACGGTGCTCTAGCCTCATTGGTTAGCTGGCAAACGTTTTGGCAGTTTCCGGGCACCGTAGTAGTTGCTTCTGTGCGAAACGAGAGCACCTCTACCTGGAACGGCATGGCGGAAGTTGCTTTAGGCCATCACTGTTGAGGCTGGTTGGTGCTCTTCTTTTTCGATGCAGACGCGCTGCCACAGTTCCAGATTCAGCAGCCGCCAGATCCGATCGTAGTGGTCACGGTAACCGGAGCGATGCTCCTGGAAGAGACGCTCGAGGGCGGAACGCTGGAACAAGCCGCGTTCGAGGCTGCGCGGCTCGAGCAGCAGATCACGTATAACTTCAAGCTGTGGCCCAGCCAGCCAGCGGCTCCAGGGGGTAGGGAAGCCCAACTTGGGCCGGTAGAGGATGGAGTGCGGCAGCAGGTCCTCGACGGCTTTCTTGAGGATACGCTTGCCGGCGAATCCGCCAAGCTGCAGGCGTTCTGGAATGTTGGTCGCGAATTCGACCAGTACGTGATCAAGGAAGGGAACCCGGCTTTCGATTGAAGTCGCCATGCTCATGTTGTCCTGCTTCATGAGCAACTCGACGAGGTAAGTCTTTATATCGGTGTAGAGCAGGCGCTGCAGCATCGGCCCCGAAGAGTGTTGCCAATATTCGAGAACATTTTTGTAGGGCCCACCGGCGGAGAATTCTTCTTTGAGTTCCGGCGAAAACAAATCAGCTTGTTCCCCTTCGCTGAAAGCCGAAAAGAAATTGTCAAAATAGAATGACGCCCAGTCGTTGCCGTCTCGCGCCAGAAATGTGTGCGAAAGCTTGCGCCGCAGATCCGCGGAGATCCAGGAAGAGTCGGCAATCAAACCACGAACCCATCTGCGGACGACGCTGGGAGTGACTCCACGATACATGCGGTCCCAAGCGGCGTTCTTCAGCGTGAACGAGTAACGGGTGTAGCCGGCAAGCGTCTCGTCACTGCCTTCGCCGGTCAGCACCACTTTCACGCGTTCTCGCGCGACGCGCGCGACAAAGTACAGCGCCACACTCGATGGCCAGACAATCGGTTCGTCTTCGTGCCAGATCAAGTGCGGCAGCGTGTCGAAGAACTCCTGCTGGCTCAGAAGAACTTCGTGGTGAACCGAGTTGAGATGCTTGGCAACGATGCGAGCGTAAGGAAGTTCGCTGTACGCATCTTCGGTGTAGCCGACCGAGAACGTCTCCACCGGAGTTCCGCGAATCTTTGTCATCAGCGCCGCGACGGCGCTCGAATCCACGCCGCCGCTGAGAAAGACGCCCAGCGGGACATCGCTCATCAGGTGGCTGCGAACTGCATGTTCGAGCAGTTCCCGATATTCGCGCACATAATCGGCCTCAGACCGTGAGGCATCGGTTTGCGTGATAGGCAAATCCCAATAACGTTGAATCTCAACCTTGCCTGCCGTATCCACTTCCATCCAGTGGCCCGGCATCAGCTTGCGAATTCCGGAGTAGAAGGTCTCTTCTCCGGAGAGATAGCCAAAAGCTAAGTACTCGGGCAGAGCGCTGCGCCGAAATTCGGGAACGACCTCAGGGTGAGTCAGGACCACCTTGATTTCAGAACCGAATACGATACGTTGCGCGGTGAGGTGGTAATAAAGCGGCTTGATTCCCAGCCGGTCGCGGGCTACGAACAGGCGCTGCTGCCGGCTGTCCCAGATGGCAAAGGCGAACATTCCCCGCAGATGCTGGACGCAGTCGTGCCCATATTCTTCATACAGGTGGATGATGGTTTCGGTATCGCTGTGAGTGCGATAGACGTGCCCGCGAGACTCTAGCCCCGGCCGCAAATCGGCATGGTTGTAAATCTCGCCGTTGAAGACGATCCAGATCGTGCCGTCTTCGTTGCTCAGCGGCTGGTGCCCGGTGGCGAGGTCAACGATGCTAAGGCGCCGCATTCCCAGGCCGACCGGACCCGAGGTGTACACACCGTCGTCATCGGGACCACGGTGAGCCATGACGTCGCACATGCGCCGCACAAGAGCTGGCTCAACTCTGGAGCTCGGTGAAAACTGCAGGATCCCTGTAATGCCGCACATTCTGGTTCCACAGTCCTTCCGGAATTCGTCCGGCGCTGGAGTCTTTCAGATCAGGATGCCGCAACTATGGCAATGCTACGAAGCAGGAGCAGATCGTTGATAGAATCATTGCCCAACCAGCGGCCCGGTTCTGGCAACTATTGTAACTTCGTTTCTCCAGCAAAGGCACGGTTTCGATCATACCTCCGTCTTCGGTTCAGCCGTTGGTAACGGGCGGAAAAGCTAAGAAATGGCGGGTTTCATGGCGAATCGGGTATTCTGAATGAGCAACATTGCTGGTGTTCGGCACAAAATTGTCTCAAGACCAAACCTTTCGCGAGAACTGGAAGTCCCTGGAACTATCACTGTATTCGTCATACTAAATTGAGCAGTTCAGGAGTGTGAGCGTGGGTCTGTCGATCAGTGTGTTTGGGTTGGGATACGTAGGATCGGTCAGCGCGGCCTGCTTTGCCCACCTGGGACACAGCGTCATAGGCGTCGATGTTAGCTCGGCTAAGGTGGAGGCACTCGCCGCCGGCCGCACGCCCATCGTTGAAGCGCGCATGAGCGAACTGGTCGCCGAGGCGAACCGGTCGGGGCGATTGCGAGCCACAACCGACTCAGCCACGGCAGTCAGCGAATCTGAGGTTTCGTTCGTGTGCGTGGGCACTCCGAGTCAGCGCAGCGGGAAACTCGATTTGATCTATGTGGAGCGCGTCATGCGCGAGATCGGCTCCGCGCTCAAGAAAAAGAAGTCGCATCACGTCGTCGTGCTGCGCAGCACGGTCTTGCCGGGAACGACGGAGTCACTGGTGATCCCGGCCGTGGAGCAAGCCAGCGGTCTGCAAGCCGGGCGTGATTTTTCCGTGTGCTACAACCCGGAGTTCATGCGCGAAGGCAGCGCTGTGGCTGATTTTCACCAACCGCCGTATACCATTCTGGGAGCGCGTGACGCGAAGGAACTCAGCCACCTGCGTGAGTTGTACCAGCCGATTTCAGGGCCGGTTTTCGAGACTAGCATTGCGGTGGCGGAGATGGTGAAATACGTTTCGAACGCGTTTCATGCTGTGAAAGTAAGTTTTGCCAACGAAGTCGGCACGTTGTGCAAGCAACTGGGCGTCGATACGCAGGCAGTCACGAAAATCTACACTTCCGACACAAAGCTGAATGTGTCGCCAACCTACCTGAATCCCGGATTTGCATTTGGCGGGTCTTGCTTGCCGAAAGATTTGCGGGCCCTGGCGTATCGTGCCAAGGAACTTGACGTAGAGCTTCCGCTGCTGGAATCGGTCCTCGCCAGCAACGTCGTCCATATTGAGCGCGCTGTGGACGTGGTTCTGCGCACGAACAAGCGCAAGATTGCGTTTCTGGGTCTCAGTTTCAAAGCAGGCACCGACGATTTGCGGGAAAGCCCGCAGGTGCAGGTGATCAAGCATCTGCTCGGCGAGGGATGCCAGGTGCGGGTCTGGGACCGCGACGTGGCGCTCGGACGGCTGGCCGGATCGAACCGGCAGTACATTGAGGAAGTGATTCCTCACATTGGATCTTTACTCTCTTCGGAGTTCGAAGAAGTCGTGGCCAGCGGCGAAGTCGTCATCATTGCGACCAAGGTTGAGAAAGACCGATTGACCGCCTGCCTTAAGCCGGAGCAGGTAGTGATTGATTTGGTCAACCTGGATCCGGCGAATCGGCCGCAGATTGCGAATTCTTATCAGGGGATCTGCTGGTAGATGGAGTCCATACACCTCTCCAACTCATGAAGGCAAAGCTGGTTGATCCCACCGCGGTGGACTGGGCAAAGCTGGATGGCTTTGCCGACCGGACCGTGTTTCAGACACGGGAGTGGCTGCAATTCGTGCACGAAACGCAGAGGGCGAGAACGGTCGTCTGCGAGTTGGCCGATGGCGGCGAAATCACCGGTTATTTCAGCGGGCTGATGTTTTCGAAGTTTGGCATCCGCATGCTGGGCAGCTCGTTTCCGGGATGGACAACGCCCTACATAGGGTTCAATCTTGTCCCGGGCACATCGCGTAAATCGGCCTTGGCTGCAGTGGAAGAGCTGGCCTGGGGACCTCTGAAGTGTCTGCACATGGAAGTGTCTGACCCGTTTTTTTCCTTTGAAGACGGCAAGGACCTCGGCTTCGTAGGCGAAGCGTACGCCTCCTATCGCACCGATCTCACCCAGACCGAAGACAAGCTGTTCGGCAACATGGACAGCGCATGCCGACGATGCATCCGGAAAGCAGAAAAAAGCGGCGTCGTCATCGAAGAAGCACACGACGTCGCATTCGCCGATGAGTACTATGCGCAACTCCAGGACGTCTTTGCCAAGCAGGGTCTGGTGCCGACCTATCCGGTCGAGCGGGTGCGTGCTCTAATCAAGAACCTCGAACCGACGGGAAGGATTTTGCTGGTGCGCGCGCGCGATGCGCAGGGCAAGTGCATCGCGACCGGCATTTTCCCCGGCTTTAACAAAATCGCGGAATTCTGGGGGAATGCGAGCTTCCGCTCCAGCCAGAGCCTGCGTCCCAACGAGGCCATCCATTGGTACGCCATGCGCTACTGGAAAAAACGGGGGGTGGAAGTTTACGACTGGGGCGGGGAAGGGACGTACAAAGAGAAATACGGTTGCGTTGCGCACCGGGTACCATGGTTCACAAAATCGCGGTTCGCAGTGATCTCGAGTCTGCGCGGGCAGGCGAGAAAGATGTTCGAGCGAAAGCAACGCCTGCAAGGTTGGTTGCAGAACCGCCGTCAAGGACACGCGCCGGCCGAAGCTGACTCAGGTGAGCAGTGATTCTGGTCAGAGTTTTGAAGTAGAGTTGTTAAAATCAACGGGTGATTGGCCGCGAAAAGGGAGTTCATTGACCCGCGGCAGAATTTGGAGCGCTGGGATGTTACGCAGAGGAATCAAGCATCTTTCACGCGTGACCGACGTTTTGTTCCGCACGCTGCGGATCGAGCGCGACATCACGATTTTTCCAGACGATGTGTTTCTCACTTCCTACCCGCGATCGGGCAATACCTGGACGCGCTTTCTGGTAGGGAACCTCGTGCATCACGAAGAACCGGTGACGTTTCTGAACGTCGAGCGCCTGGTCCCCGATATGTACAAGCACGCGGATCGTACCCTGCGGAATCTGCCGCGTCCCCGCATCATGAAGAGTCACGAGTGCTTCGATCCGCGTTACAAGCGAGTGATCTACGTGGTCCGCGATCCGCGTGACGTTGCCGTCTCAAATTTTCACTGGGAAATGAAACAGCGGGCCATGAAAGATGACTATCCGATTGACGAATTCGTCCGGCGATGGATGGAGCCGATTCAGTGGCCCCGGCTGGGTTCGTGGGGAGAGCACGTTGCAAGCTGGCTGACCACCCGGCAGGGCAGACCGGGATTTCTAATCCTGCGTTATGAAGACATGTTGGCGCACCCTGAGAAAGAACTGGAGAAAGTGGCTCGCCTTCTCGACATAGATCCGGTTCCAGAGAGATTGAAGCGGGCAGCGGATCTGAGTTCGGCCGATCGCATGCGCAAATTGGAGAAAGATCAGGGCGCAAAGTGGGTGCAGACGCGAGATACACGGCAGGACAAGCAATTTGTGCGCAAGGCTTCGTCGGGAGACTGGCGAACGAAGCTGCCCGCCTCATCCGTACAGATCATTGAGGCGGAGTGGGGAGAGATCATGCGTTCATTGGGATACAAGCTGTCGACTGAGATGGAGGATGTGTCTGTCGGTCCTTCTCACGAGCATCGCTGATACCGGCGAAAGTCAATAGTTACGAGGCAATCCATCGCCGTTAGCGCGATTGAGGTGAAATTCGCCGCCGTCAGCGGATCCCAGCAGCTGGGGGAAACTTTTTGACGTCGCGAAGACGAAGTTCGATTCAGCCTGCCAAAAGCCACAACTTGCGAGCGCTTGACGCCACTGTTTGTGGCTCTGATTGGTAAGAATCAGGTCCATCTCTTGTTTCTCGAGCGCTTGAGTTGCAGCCGTGATCACAGCGCGCGCGTCTTCCGGGCGAGCCCAGCAATCGACAATTGATCCCACTCGCAGCGATCCGTATTTCGCATCTTTGCGGCGTTCGCCGACAACCACCCAGCCCAGAGGCTTTCCCTTTCGCAAAACGCAGATTTTTGTGAGGTGCTTTTCCGAGGCCGGATAGAGGCGCAGAAGGGTCTTGTGGTCCCGAACTGATGTCAGGCTATATTCCTCTTTCGCGGCCAGCCACAGCGCTTCCGTCCAGTCGGGAAACTCGCTGACTTCAACACTCTCGACGGATCGGGGCGCGTTCATGCCCTTGAAACTTTGCGCAGCGGTGATGGCGACCCAGCCGAGTCCGCTGAACGCGGCCAGATCCATGAGCAGGCGACGCCAGGGAGAGCTCCGGACAGCAATCATCTCGCGCAGAAAGCGTGTGGGATGCACGATGCGGAAGTAGAAGGGCACAAGAGTCAGCCTCCAGCTCATCGCTTTCAGCATCTTCGCCAGAGGGCGGTCATACCCTCCCATGCCCAGCGCATACAGGTTTGACTCGCGTCCGAGGGCATCGAGCAGCAGCAGGCTACCAACACTTGAGTAGGCCCGATTAACAATGCCCTCCGAAAGCGGGTGATGATAGCAAGCCACTGTGCACTCACCTTGCCCCGAAATTGCAAAACGTTCGTACTTCAGAGCGTAGGCACCGCGCACAACGCTGCCCTCAAGCGCGACGAAATACTCGTTGTACAATGGCGATCCTTCAACTTTTGGCAGCCACTTCGGAGCGGAAGACTTGTAGAAAACAAGGTCGGGATCGGAGGTAGCTTTCACGAGTCGACGATTGAATGCCTGCACTGCATTCTCGTGTTCCTCGCGATATGCTTCGATAGTGATGGACATGCGATCGCAGGTAGGCTCGCGGCAGTGCGACCTCGGCGACTAATAACGGGATTAGAATACGGGAATTTTCCTGAACATGGCTGGATCAATGGAACTCGACGGTGGATTTCCGTTTTCCGGTAGAGGCGAGACTGTCAGCTGCCGCCACCTGCGTACATGCTATGATTAGCCAACGTTGCCTGCTTCGGCTCGCAGTTTCTCATACCATGACCTACGCCGCGGATCCTCTCTCCCTTGGAGTTCCCGAGGATGTACGGGCAATTCTTCGATGTCCAACCTGCCACGGTACGCTGGACTCACAATCCGAAGGTTTTTCTTGCCGCACCTGCGGAAAGAGCTTCCCTCAGACCGGCGGACTGACCCGGTTCGTGGATGCGCAATATTATGCGCAAAGCTTTGGATTTCAGTGGCATAGATATGCCGATTCACGGTGGGACCAGGAATCTGATATCACCTTTGCAAGGAAGACCGGTTTCTCTCCCAAAGATATGGCCGGCAAGCTGGTGCTCGATGTCGGCTGCGGAACAGGAAGATTCGTTGACGTCGTAACGCGCTACGGCGCACGCACAGTGGGGATTGATCTCAGCGCAGCCGCGGAAGTAGCGGCGCGCAATCTGAAAGACCGCGAACTCGCGACGATTTTTCAGGCTGACGTCTTCAACTTACCCTTTGCCCCCGAGAGCTTCGACTTTATCTACAGCATTGGGGTATTGCACCATACGCCTGACTGCGAGAAAGCGTTCAAGACGCTGACCACGTTTCTGAAGCCCGGTGGTCAGATAGCAATCTGGTTGTATAGCGCCTACAACAAGTGGTATCGCTTCAGCGACATCTATCGCAAGGTGACCAGCCGTATGTCGGCACGTTCGTTGCATGCGCTTTGCCAGCTGGCCGGCCCGTTCTATTACATTCATCGCGGGCTGCGCCGCATTCCTTTGGTGGGACGACCGATCAGCGCGGGTATCAAAACAGTGCTTCCTCTTACCTTGGACGACCCCAATTGGGACTACCGCGTACTCGCCACGTTTGACTGGTATTCACCGAAGTACCAGTCCAAACATACCTACGAGGAAGTCTTTGGCTGGTTCGAGAGCTGCGGTCTCGTTGACCTGCACGTCATCGGTCCTCCGGTTGCGGTTCGCGGCCGCAAACCGCGCAGTTAGCGCTAATCAAGCCAAATCACCGCAGTTCCACAATGAATACATCTGTCCGGTATTGGCTCCCATTAGGCGGCTTCCCAAGCTGATCTTGCCAATCGGACGTGAACATGAAAAATCGGCCGTCCTGGGAAACATTCCCGCGTGGCGTCGACCAGAAGCCATTACGCGCCGTGCTGTAGGTATGGGCAAAGCGCCACACCTTTAAGGTCCTTCCGTCGGTTTCGGCACAGTCGATCTCGTTTTCCCATGGACCGGCGACCAGCAGCGGCGCAACAGGATTCTCAGGATTTTTGGGCTGATAGGTCGAGAAACAGACCGGCTCCGAATCATCAGGACTTACATTGCTCCAGGAAAAATGCGAGTCGTACCAGGAACCCTTAACGGGGCTCAAGTCCTTGATCAGAGGAGTCGTGGAATCCAGGTTGTCGAGCGGCTTGACTGAAAGATCCAGAGGATGGTTCATCCCAGCCGGGCCGATGATGTGGGAATAGCCAAGCACGTGATGTCCACTGCAAGCCTTCGTGCAAACCCCCGCGTTGAGCGTATCAATTTCCCAAACGATCCAGCGTCGCCCGGGCGGACCCGCTACACCGCGCGTTGTGTAGAGAAACTTTCCAGACTTGGCCATCCTGGCGTTATGCATCGGAAAACGATCCGGAATGGAAACTGTGCCTTTTGGTCCCCAATCGCCGCCAATTTCGCCGGTTTGCGTGTTGTACCAACGGCAGCCCAATTTTCGGTCATACACATAAAGAATGCGGAAGTCGTCCTGACGAGGTCCTAGCATGGCCATAAATCGATTGTCGTCCGCGCTTACCGTAATCCCGCTGATCTTGTCATCGGCGGCCAGCTTGATGCATTTTGCAGGAGAATTGACTTCTGTGACTCTACCGTTCGCCGCGTCGTATTGCTCGAATGTGACGGCGCGGCCATTCAGGCCGTAGAGAATATTTGGCTGGCTGAAACTGAATTGGGGTTCTGGTCCCCAGGGTAGCCTTGGTGTTTTCGCCTGGCGGGCGGCCATCTTGGTGGGATCGAAGGCGTACAAAAGGAAAGTGCCCCCCGATGTCGTCACATAAAACATAGTCGAATTCTTGTTCCACGCGGTCTGTTCGGCGGACGAAGGCGAAAAGAGCGACCGCCCCGGTTGTACGGGATCCGAATTGGCGTCGGTCACTCGCAGGATTCGCGAGCCGAAATTAGGATCGACAATGATCGATCCCGCCGGACCCAGCGCAGGGGGTTGTTCCGGGTATGTCTCCAGACGACGATCGGTACGAGCGCAGTACGAGGGGGGGCCGCAGGTCCCCTCCCGGGCTTGAGCAGGGGAATCGGACGGATTCTGAGCGACCGCCAGACTGGCTAGCAACAATGCGATAGGGCAAAAAGAAAGCTTCATGAAGGAGGCTCTGCGACGGGTTACGCCAAAGGTTGAGATTCATTCTAACGCGGCGAGGCGAGCGCCTGCCAATGTCGGGACATCAACCGGAAGTCAGGCACTCAGGCGCTCGCTGCCTAATTCCGACGCAGCAGTCGGGAGCGCATGCGGTCGTAAAGAGAGTTTCCCAGAATTTGCTTGGCGCCATTCCGAATGGCGTTTTGCAGGCGCATGCTAGGAAGGGCGCTGCCATCGCAGATCGCTCCGAACTGAGCCAAGGAGGTATCACGCAGGATGGCTACTCGCCCCAGCGCGAATCCATCGGTCTTCCACGAGTTTGCGTGGGTGCGGCTGGTCGCGACCGTGCGGTAGCCGGCGTCCCGTCCCACGGCTGCAACCCGTGCATCGCAACGACCTCCAGGACAAGAAAAATGTTCTACCGGTCGGCCAATGATCTGTTCCAGCTCCGCCTTGGAATCGACAATTTCATGCCGCAACATGGCATCGTCGCAATCGGTGAGATACGGATGCGTCATGGAGTGACTGCCGATTTCGAAGCCAAGCGCGCTGAGTTCCTTGACTAGAGACCGGGAGAGAAAACCGCGTGTCCCCAACCAGCCGCAAGTGATGAAAAACGTTGCGTTCAGGCCATTTTCGCGCAGGATCGGAGCGGCGGCGAGTAGGTCGGTCTCGCAACCATCGTCGAACGTGATCGCCACGGTCTTTCCTTCGGGATATTGAATTGCCTCACTAACGTTCAAGCCCTGCCAGGCATTTTTCTTCAAGTAGTTCATCTCGTCCCGAAACGTCGATTCCGGCAGAACGTATCGGGCATAACCTTGTTCGGATCGGCACAAGGACCGCCCGGCAATTTCCAGTTCGTGGTACATCAGGAATGTGATTGGGCGGTTAGACATGACAGATTGCAGGGATCAAATTTGATCGCTGACCTGAAGCAGCTGGCTTGAAGAGGAAAGCGCCGTTTTCTGGGTTGGCAGCAGACTGAATATCACGCCGACTCCATGAGGTTCGAGCTCAATTTCACGCTCGCATCGATTGTGTTCGAGGTCATACAGCGCAATATGGGAGGGCCGATTTCGCTCCATACTCAGATTCTTAATCCAGGAAACATTCTCGACAAACTTGGTGGGGCGGACGCGGGTGAACCCAACCCATATCCAGCGATCATCGATGGGGAGGACGCCCCGGCACCAGCCCAGAGTCTGCCCCGACGGCGCCGCCATTTGGTTCAAATCGATGACACGGTCAATCTGCAGAGTCTTGCGGTTCACGATGATGATGTGACCGTCGACCGTGGTGAAAAAAATCTTATCTCCGAAAACGTAGCCATCATGCGGCCGCTGAACGGACAGATCAATGCGCGGACCAGGTTTGGTCAGACAAATCGCGTCCCGCTGTTGCAGACGGGTCACCCATACTTCTCCGTCAAGCTCGAATACGTGATTCGGATGGGATTGATGCGGCTTGGTGGTTGGGACTTTGCGATAGTCGATGGTGCGCGAGAATCTCTTCCAGAGTTCTTCGCCCAGCACACTCCATTCCCGCACCAGGCTGCCATTGGTCGAGATTTCCACGACCAAGTCGAGTCCCGTGACCGCAACCAGTAGCGTCCCCCGCTCTGTCGGGGAAACATGGTGGAGATCGTTGAAGCACGGGATCGAGATGTACTGCAGCAGTGTGAAACTGGGGAGCTCATAAATCAACACTTCGGTCGACGTGCACGCGTAGAGCTTGTTGTCACGAATGGTGGCAGATTTGAATAGAAATGCGGGAAGTT
The DNA here is from genome assembly GCA_035710725.1 of Candidatus Sulfotelmatobacter sp. Lineage (GTDB taxonomy): Bacteria > Acidobacteriota > Terriglobia > Terriglobales > Acidobacteriaceae > Sulfotelmatobacter. The sequence continues at coordinate 56,579 of DASTCY010000026.1, forward strand.
CCTCGGGGCAGGCCTCCGGAGGGGACATGTATTCGACGCATACGCGCGATTCATTCTTGGCTGGATCGAGCTCAATAATGATGGCTTGCTCGCACGATTGCCATTCCTCGAGCTTGCGGAAGACGGTTCTGCGGAGCCGGCCTCCCGTCACGTAGAAGCTGTTCATCGAAGAGTGCATGCTCAAGGAAACTCAGGATTCAGATGTGCTTCCTGCGAGGCCCAGATAACGCGCCATTTTCATCTTAAACCGAACTCCGACTGACTCACGAGTCAGAACAAACCAAAGGACACCAATACCGTAAACGGCCACTCCAACCATGAGATTCAGGATCAGCTGCGGATAGCGGTGCGCGTAGTAGTAACGCTGCATGAGGGTGAGGACAAAAATCATCGGGATACAAAGAATCACGGGATAGAAGTACGCCTCGATGACGAATTTCCTGACTGGAATATCGAGGTGGCGGCACAAATGCCGAGGCAGAAAGAACAGGCCTGTGCAGAGCAAAGGGATCGCGGTCCCGATTGCGTCGCCCACGATTCCCAGCGGCCGCACCAGCACGATGCTGAGAATGAGATTGGCGATTCCTTCCAGAAATACGACATACGCCAGGCCTTTATGCAGGCTCATTCCAAACAGAATGCGGTTCGAGGTCGACTGAGCCTGATAAAACGTGGACGGAATCAACAAAACCATCAGGACGACATAGCTTGACACGTAGCGGGCGCCTACCCAGGCTTCAATCACCGACTTGCCCATGATCACCAGGGCAACCGTCATGGGAAACATCACGAAGCCGCACGCGCGATTTCCCGAGACGAAGATCTTCCGCAGTTGCTCATAGTTTCCGGTCGCATGGAAGTGGCTGGACATGGGCGTGAAGATTTGCGCCAGGCTGCTGACCACCTCCGTGGCATAGTCAACCAGGCGTGCGCCAATGGAAAAATGGGTGATCGCCGCCGCTGACAGAAAACTCCCGATGACGACCGCATCGGTTCGGAAGCGCAGCCGGCCGGCCACGATGATCATGAAAGTCACCGAACCGTAGTTGGCCACCTGCCGAAACGACTCGCGGCTCACATATTTCCAACCGTAAGGAATGGTCAACAAGCGATGGGCAATGACGGCACGTACCGCCGAAGTGACCAGGGGTAAGGAAACCGTGATCAAACAGACGCTGAGCAGTCCATAGCCGCGCCGCAGAACGTAAATAATCAACACCGCCCGCAACAGCGTCGAGACGATATTGGTCCAGTTCATCAGATAGAAGCGCTGCAGGCCTTCCAGAATTCCGCCCGAGATGCCCAGCGGAAAGCCGAGCGCCAAGGCGAGTCCTACCATGAGAAAGAGCAGCTGCGCGTGATGGAAGAAACCAGGCGGAACATGGAAGATACGGTCGACGTAGATGGCGCCCAATACCGTCGGGATTACCAGCATCAGTCCGACGCAGGTATAGGTGAAAAGGCTGGTGTTGACCAATTGTGCCAGCTCTTCCCGGTCGCCCACGGCCAGGAATTTTGATACATATCGGATCAGAGAGGAACGGATGCCGAAATCGAAAATGCCGTAATAACCGGTGATAGAAAAAATCAATACCCACAGACCGAACGCATCATCCCCGAGGTGGTGCAGGATAAAGGGAGACAGGAAAAAGCCAACGGCAATGTTGACCCCCAATCCTGCCCAACTCGAAGCAACATTCTTGAGAGCGCGCTGGATCAGGCTCATTGCAGTGCGACCGAACCACCGGCGGGCCTGGCGGGCTGGATTCTGGAGTGTCGTTTCCTTGTAAACGGCATTCTCTGAGGTTGTCACAAAGCGCCGCTGATGTCTAGATAACGGGTGCAGGCGGGTTTGTGGCGCCGGTTCTCAGGAAGCAATTTCCTGCTTCATCTAAGCCGTTCTGAGCGGAGCGAAGGCAAGCGTGCTCTAGGGAGAGTTGGAGAATGCTAGAATCGGGCGCGATGTATCTGACTTTTGATCGTAGCTTGAGATGACTTTCTCCGGCTCATCGGGATGCCCTTCTCGCGAAAATTCCTGAGAATTGTTGCCTTGGCGATTGCCATTGTTATCCTCGCAATCGGCTGCTTGCTGGTTTGGGGCGACGCGTTGCTGATTGCTCGGGAGGCGGCTCCGCCCCATGCTGAGGCCCTCGTTGTTCTACAAGGCTCGATCGTCGGCGAAAAGTCCCGCATCGCCGGAGCAGTTGAACTGTTACAGCGGGAAACCGCCAGTCACCTCTTGCTCAGCGTGCCGAAAGAATCCTTTTGGGGGCAATCGATACCGCCAGTAGCACATGCCTATCTAGAGCGAAATTATGGAAGCGACGTCGCTAGCCGTGTCGTTTTTTGCGAGACCGATGCGAGTGTGAACTCCACCCAGCAGGAGGCCCAGGCCCTCGATGGCTGTATTCGTGAGCAGCACTGGCAATCGGTCGTGATTGTGACCTCGAACTACCACACGCGAAGAGCAAGGCTGCTCTGGCGGAGGACAACCCACAACGAACCGAACCTGCACCTCTCCGTCTACGGCGTAGCCGACCCCGAGTATCAATTACCCTGGTGGCGACATCGGCAGGCAGCCAAAATCTGGGTCATGGAATTTTTGAAATTGGTCTGGGCGGTATTCGCGTGAGGCGCTCCGTCACCTTCCGGGGGCGACCGCCTGCTTAGCTTTTCGTCGGACTGCCAGCAGGTCGCCCACGCCGCTGATCCAGCTCTCAAAGTCGACTTCTGTGCGATTTTGGTGATCGATAAAGCGCGGCAACAGCAGAAGCTCCGATCGCCGTCCGGCCAGCCCGACATCGCACGTAGTCGCCGACACGATCCCTTCCTTCTGCAGCCAGGGCAGGAACGCCGCTCCATATACTCCACTGGGATAACAAAAATGCACTGGCGCAGTTCCGGTCAGCTGCTGGATGCTCGCGCGATTGTCCTGAATCTCCTTGCGGAATAGAGCCTCATCTTCAGGCATGCGATGGCGGTGCGTATGCAACTGCACATCGATGCCGTTGTTCGTGATTTCCCTCAGTTCGCTGCCATTCATCAGCTGCGCAATTCTTTTGGTTTTGAGGAGGGCATAGTCAATTTTCAGCACGCCCGCCAGCTTTTGGGCGAGTTCGTCTTTCTGCCGTCCGCTACGGTTCTCGCGGTCAGCAAGGTCGATGAGAGCGCGCACGCTGGCAATCCGGCTCGATTCGGTGCGCAAATCCAAAGGCGCTTGTAGTCCAAGACTTTGCACTTCAGAAATCAATTGGCCGCGCCGCTGCCAAAACATGTAGGAACAGATCTGGTGAAAAATGGGGAGCTCAAGCGCGGTGTAGTATGTGCTCTGATAAACCGTTGCGGGGAAGCCGTATCGTCCCAGCAAGGGATAGGCTTGCTGAAAAAAATCGTAGTTGCCGTCATCGAATGTCAGGACGACGCTTCGCGGGGGCAGAGTGCCTGTCCGCAGCCTTTGCAAGCCTTCGGCTAACGGCAAAACCGAATACCCCTTTTGCTTAAGGATCGAGAAACGCTGCTCTAATTTTTGCGGCGTGAGGTAGAGGAACGGTTTCCATTGGTGCTCGTCTTCCAGTGAGACTCCGTGGTAGCACAGGATCAGGAGCCGTTTCTGCCGCCACGGGCTGTTGCCGATCAGATGGAAGGCGCCGAGATTCCGCAGCCCAGCCGTGGTCAATCGTCGTAGTGATCTCAGCATTCCGTTTCGGTTGTGCACGCTGCCGCACACGCGTCCAAACGTGCGCGAAGAGATTGATTTTCCTTTGCCCACCCTAAATGACAACTTCAGATTCGGCAAGCATGCAGCGGATGATCGCCAGCTAGACGCTCCATTGTTTGCGCACCCTTGCGCCAGTCATGTAGTCTAAGGCCATCGCCTCCCGGATATCGCAGCGATTGCGCGTCGCGACTCACATTCCTCCCTGCCTTCATCCGTCACCGGAGAATCTTCGCCGCTCGCGTCCTTATCTAGTGCGGCTTTCGGATAGGAAAGAAGCTCAGAGGCGCGATGAAAGATAACTCGCTTGAGATCCGCACTTTTCGGAGTCTCGATGACCTGCTCGGCATTTCCGAAAGCTGGGAAGAATTGCTGGCCAGCTATCCATTAGCCACGACATTCTCCACTCCAGCCTGGCTCGCCTCCTGGTGGCCGAGCTTTGCAAAAGGCCAGGAACTATTGGCATCGGGGTTCTTTGGCGATTCGCGACTGGTTGCGCTAGCCCTGTTTTCCATTACCCGAGTGCAAGTTGCTAAAGCCGTTTCACTGAAGCAATTGCGTTTGATGGGGGACGGCAGCAACGATTCCGACAATCTGGACTTACCTGTGCTGCCGGGGTTCGAGCAGCAGTTCGCGACTTCGCTTTTAGATTTTCTGGAAACTGAGCGCAATTCCTGGGATTTTGCGGAATTCAATACGCTGCCTCCGGATTCACCCGCCGCGAAAGTCCTCAAAGAACGAATGGCGGCGAGAAAGTGGTTGGTCATTGAAGAATCGCGGGCGGCTTCCGCCATTCCTTTGCCAAACACTTGGGAAAAATATCTCGAGCAGCTTTCCAGCGAAGACCAGAAGAACCTGGTGCGTTATGAGCGCCGCCTAGGGAAGCGTTATTCCGTTGAGATGTATCGGTGTAGCAGCGAGAGCCAAATTCCCAAATGCCTTGAAGCTCTGTTCGAGCATCATCAGGCGCGATGGCAAGCCGCCGGAGAAAGCGGCAGTTTCGGCGTGGCCGAGAGAAGAGCTTTCTACGCCGATCTCAGTCGCCGGCTGTTGTCGGAAGGACGCCTGGATCTTTGGGCTTTAGAACTCGACGGCCAGATTGCCGCTGTGCAATTCGGATTTCGCTATGGGCGACAGGTTTTTCAGTTGCAGGAAGGAAACGACCCCAGGCATGCGCCCGACCGCGTGGGTTTCATCCTGCGAGGCCATGTGCTCAAGCAACTCATTGCCGATGGTGTGCAAACATACGATTTTCTGGGAGGCGCCCTCGGGTACAAAGCGCGCTGGGGAGCGCAGGCCCGGCACTATTTCGACGTTCATTTCGCGCGGCCGCTGACGATGGGAGCGGTATATCTCCAAATGACCCATGGCGCGGCGCATAGCAAGGCCTGGCTTAGGAAGAACCTGCCCCAGCCGGCTTGGGATGCTTTACGCAAGCTAAATCTTCGTGCGCGGCGATTCCGCGGTAAAAAGCCATAGGCCGTCAGATCACCCGGCCAGAATGCCTTTCCCGCGCGGGTTATCTACCAAGAACCGTGCTTCGATGGCACAATAGCCAGTATGTCTTCTACGATCGGGAATCAGGCCGATTGGACGGCCCGGGCGCGGCGCATCGCCAAGATTGTGATTCCCAACAGGGTGATCGCAGAAATCCTCCGCTATAGAAAATACAAGCGGGAGGAGCGCCCCCTCTACGTCAAGTTGCGGCTCCTGAATGGACTTGGATTGAAGAGAGAACGTTCCCGAAGAGTGCCTCCGACGGCGCGATCGTTCTTGTTTTTATGCTTCGGCAATATCATGCGCAGCCCCATGTGCGAGGCTCTGATGAAACGTGCGGTGTCAGCCGCCAGGATCAATGTTCATGTCACTTCCGCGGGGCTGAATGCAACGCCGGGCCGGCCGGCGCATCCCTGGAGCTTGGCCGCAGCCCGCGATTTCGGCATCGATCTATCGCAGCACCGCGCCCGCCTCGTTTCTCAACGGATGCTGGACGATGCCGACGCGATCTTCGTCATGGATTATCAGAACCAGGTCGAACTGCTTTCCCGATTTCCGGCGGTGGCCGACAAAGTCTTCATGCTCAGTGCCTATGCCGGAGATAACTATAAATCGATAGAAATCCGCGACCCCTTCTTCGGAGACGAGCAGGAAACCAGAAATTGTTACAACATTCTTGAAACCTGTATAAGAAACTTGACAGCGACACTGGTGGCGTGCCCGACCATCCGCAACAGGGCCCGCGTGACCGCCCAGGCTCAGTAGTTCAACTGAGTCGAAGCGAAGCTCGCAGAATTCACGCGAAATCAGAGGCAATGGAGAAAACGAGACCAGTTCTTATATTAGGGGTCGAGCCGCGAATCAGCGTGCCGATTGCCCGGTCCTTGCACCGATTGCGGGTACCTGTCTTCGTGGCGAGCATGTCCACTGCAGATGGCGTTCTCCATTCGCAGGCCATCTCTGGATTTTTCCGCCTGCCAAATCCGTTGCAAAGCTCCGGCGAATTCTGGAACGCACTCTCCGCCAAAATCAATGCCACCGGCGCGGATATGTTAATTCCCGCGACTGACGCCGCTCTGGAGGCAGTTTCTCGACACTGTGACCAACTCAAGCCTTTGTTGCATGTTGCCTGTCCTGCGCCTGCAATTGTCGAGCGTGTGCTGAACAAAGAAGCTACGCTGAGCGTTGCCGCAAGTCTCGGCGTACGCGTTCCACGCGAATATGCTGTTGCCCATCTGGACAGTTCCGAGCTGATTCGCCAGATTTCGTTTCCCGTGATCGCCAAGCCGAGACAGAAGAGCGCGACGGAAGCGTTCAAGATCCGTTATTTCCGCACGGAAGACGAACTATTGCGCGCCCTCGGCAATGGAATCCTGGGCGACACAATTGTGCAGGAGTATTGCTCTGGAGTTGGGGTCGGAATCGAAGTGCTCATCCACAACGGAAACTGTATTGCCGCCTTTCAGCATCGGCGGCTGAGTGAATTTCCGCGCTCGGGCGGCGTCGCTGTAACCGCCGTCGCCGAGTCGCTCGACTCGCAACTGCTGGATACCTCCCTGAAATTGCTGCGTGGCCTGCAGTGGGAAGGCGTGGCCATGGTGGAGTTCCGCCACGACCGAAACACTGGAGTTTCAGCCCTGATGGAGGTCAATGGCCGCTACTGGGGTACGCTTTCTCTTCCAATTCAGGCGGGAATCGATTTTCCCGCATATCAATGGCAACTGGCGCACGGAATGATGCCGAGCGTTCCGTCCAGCTATGCCGTCGGAATGACTTGGCGCTGGAGCGCCGGACAGTTGAAGCGCTGGCATGCCGCGTTGATCACCAGAAGTCGCGCTCCGTATGCGCCTAATTCGGAGCCGAAAACTGCGTCAACATCCGCAGGAACGCGGGATGCACTGTGGGAGGCCAACGACCCCTATCCCGCCATCCTGGAAGTGTTCCATACAGGCGCGGACTTGCTGCGTTCCGATGTGCGAACGGTGACAAAACGCGTTTTCGGGCGATTGCGGCCCAGGCCGGTGCAGCAACCGGCTCCGGCCCAGGCACGCTTGAAGACGGGGAAGGGGACGAAAGACTGACGCGGCAGTGAAAGATTTGGTCCGCTGTTGACGTGCAAACTTAGAACATAGTTATGCCATTATTCACAGCTCTGAGCGAAGCGGTTCGCGTATTGACCGGTCGAAAAAACGCCGGACGCGGTCTGACGGTTTTTCCCGACGACATCTTTCTCGTCTCTTACCCACGGTCCGGCAATACCTGGACGCGATTTCTAATCGGCAACCTGATTTATGACGACCCAGTCACCTTCACCAACGTGGATGCCCGCATCCCCGAAATCTATCTGTTTCCGGATCGAGTGCTGCGCCGGCTGCCGCGTGCCCGGGTTTTGAAGAGCCACGAATGCTTCGATCCGCGCTACAAGAGGGCGATTTATATCGTGCGCGATCCTCGCGACGTGGCCGTCTCTTACTACCACTACGTCATCAAGCGCAAGCTCGTGCCTGAAGGCTACCCGGTCGGCGATTTTGTGCCGCGCTTCATGGCTGCGGAGTTCGATATTCAATGGAAGTGGGCCGCCAATTGGCAGGACCATGTGCTGAGTTGGTACGCGTTGCGTGAGGGAGTTCCCGGCTTTCTCTTTCTTCGCTACGAAGACATGTTGGCGGACGCAGTTGCGGAACTTGAAAAGGTGGCGGCATTTCTAGGGCGTGACGTAAACGCAGCGCGGATCCGGAAGGCGGTCGAACTGAGCTCTGCGGACCACATGCGCAACCTGGAAAAAACTCAAGGGCAAGCCTGGAGGCTCACCGAATCAACACGTCAAGATAAACCTTTCGTACGCGCAGCCAAGGCCAATACCTGGCAGGGCGTGTTGTCAGCCTCCGCGGTTGCGGAGATTGAATCGGCTTGGGGCGGAACTATGCAGCGGCTCGGCTACGCCCTCAGCCACACAAATGTAAATCCCGCAGCTTTGACTCCTGCTACATAAAACTACCCAAACGCGATGTGAGTCTGGCTATCGCGAGGCTGACTCTGCATTTCCGTGTTCGAGATTTTTCGCCCGGTTTAGAGTTGAGACTCGCGTCTTGAGGGAGTGGATAATGGCCTGGGTGAAAATGGCAGCACCCTTTTCATTGAGGTGGGCGCCGTCAGGTCGGAATAGATCCCGAGCGAGCGAACCGGCTGGATAGGGAAAGTCAAAGTTGACGTTTTCCGATTTGGCTGCGGAAGCCAACATCTCATTCCCCGGTCCCGTCGATGGGGGAATCAACAGCACCAGTTCAGAGCCATATTGTCGGCACAACTCGTCGATAGCACGCAGACGCGCACGCGCGATTTGATTGACCTCGTTCTCGTCTGGAAGGGTCCATTGTGCGCTGTCCGCCAAGTGGTGCATGGCGGCTGCATAGGATGGAGCAGTCCGGTTCAACATGAAGTTTCGCATGGTCGTACGGTCGGCATAGAATGCGCTCCAGTGCGAAAGCAGCAATTCACTGGTACGGGTCGCATCCATTCCCGCGTCGTGTGCTACTGAAAACAACTCTGAAACCCCAAACAGATGACGCGCACTGTAGTCTCCGAGGGTCCGCGGGCTAATGGTATAAGTCAGATTCAAACAGAGGACGACGACGGAAGGCCGAATTCCTGTGGCAAACAGGTGATGCAAGCCGTAATACCAGTCGAGATATTCGGTGTTCTCAATCGTGTAGCGCACAACGTATGCATCGTTCCCCATCGCTTCGCGGAAGTGCGGGTAATCCAGACCCATCAGCAGAAGTGAGTTCCCCACCAACAGGACTGTCGGGCGCCCCTGGACTGAGCGAATCGTCTGCACACGGCGCTCATCGGCGCGAATTCTGCCTTCAATTTTGCTGATCCGTGGAAAAGCGAGTCGCGACCCAGCTTCGGCGACGGTCATTACACCCAGCAACAAAAGGATGAGGATCAGACTGGCCTGCAGCAGGGGCCTGCCCCTAAGCACGGACATGTCACGAGCCTTCAGTTCAGAACTGGAAGTAGATGAATGCACTGGTTTCACTCGCCGCAAACAGAATCATCGAAACTGCCATCGCTACCGAGGTGAACACGGGAATCGATACGTGCGCCTTCTGAAACGCATATTCCTCGTCGTAGACTTCCAGTCTCCAGTCCACCAGCATCATCAAGCTTGAGATTACAGCCAGAAATACTAGTTCCGGACCATACTGATGTTGCCACTGAAAAACACCCAGGCTGCGGATCATCTCCAGGGCTGCGCCGAGTGACCGTGCGCGGAAAAATATCCAGGTGATGCCCACCACCACCAGGGTCGTACCGCGATGGAACCACGATGATTTTTCATCCGCCGGCCAGAACAACCTTTCCAGAGTGAGCCACGCACCGTGGATCCCGCCCCAGATGACAAAGGTCCAGTTCGCGCCGTGCCACAAGCCGCCCAGCAACATCGTGATCATCAGATTCACGTACGTCCGCCGCGGGCCTTGCCGGTTTCCACCCAAAGGAATGTACAGGTAATCGCGCAGCCACGTGCTCAGGCTGATATGCCAGCGGCGCCAAAAATCCTGCAGGCTGCGCGCAAAGTAGGGCTGGCGAAAATTGAGCATGAAGTGAAAGCCCAGCAATTGGGCGCTGCCGCGCGCAATATCGCTGTAACCGCTGAAGTCGCCATAAATCTGCCAGGCGAAAGCGTAGACCCCGATCAGAGTGGAAAAGAAATTGGATCCCAGCCGTCCGTCGAAAGCCAGGTTGGCCAGATTCGCGCAGCTATCGGCGATGACGGTTTTGCGAAACAGTCCGGCGATGATCAATGCGCACCCGTCAAAAAATGCCTTGTCGTCAAAGGTCCGGGGCTTTTGCACCTGAGGCAGCAGGTGGGATGGTCGCTGAATTGGCCCGGCGATCAGATGCGGGAACAGCGTGATGAAAAGCCCGTAGTCTAGAAATGACCTCGACGGAGCGAGACGGCCCTTATAAACGTCGACCACATACGCAACTTCCTGGAATGTGTAAAACGAGATCCCCGGCGGAAGAATGATTTTCAACAACACCAGCGGGATATGCCGAGCTCCCATCACCCCCAGCACAGACGCCAGCGAGCCCACGAAGAAGTTGCAATACTTGAAAAAACCGAGCAGGCCGAAATTGATGAATAGCGAGATGATCAGCAGTGCTCGCCGCCGCGGGCCGGGAGCTTCTTCAGAAATCCGTAGCGCAATCACGTAATCGATGATCGTGGAACAGATCATCAGCAGCAGGAAACGCCAGTCCCACCAGCCGTAGAAAAAATAACCGGCACAAAGCAGTAGAAAGTTCTGCCGACGCCAACTGAGGCGCCAGTACAGAAGCACCACTAACGTGAGGAAAACCAGATAGATTGGGGTATCGAATAGCACGGCCCGAGTTCCGGTTCTGACCGAGCAAACGATACAGGAGGCATGTTTGCTCTTAGAACCCTGCTCCAGCTTTTCGGAGGGCCCCAGGCAAGCTTAGGAGCAAGGTTGATTTAACGTAGCCGCGCTCCGCGCAGATGTCAAGTTCGCTGCGCAAAACTTTGCACTGATCAACTCGAGGCGGTTGCCTAATTGAGCTGCAGGACGAAAACATCGGCGCGGCAATCCACGCCAATCGTGCAACTTGCATTTCCGGATTGCGAACCCAGAGTGCCCATCCAATCCGATGTGAAAATAAAGAACCGGCCGTCCTGCGAGACGGTACCGATGCCATAGGTTGCGGTGAACTCTTGTGACTGCCCTGTTATGAAGCTGTGAGCAAAGCGCCAGACTTTGCCGCTGCCGTCAGGTGCAATGCCCAGAATTTCGTTGTAGTAAGGGCCCGGGAACAGCTGGGTCGTGTCTCTATCCCACGTACTGAGAAAAAATGGCAAAGTGTCGTTGGGATCTACGTTGTTCCAGGAGGCGTGCTGGTCCATCGTTGGGATCCCGTGAGCCAAACCAGGGGTGAGCTGAAGCACATTAGTGTCTTGCGCAAATGACCGGGATTCGTACTGGGCATTTTGCGGGTTGTTGATCCAATGCGTGTATCCCTCGGTCCAATGACCGCTGCAGTGCCCGCCCTGCCCGCACCAGCCGATGTTGGTTGTGCCAATCTGCCAAAAGTAGGGTCCGTGAACACAGGTGCTGGAGAGGCAGTTCTCTCGAACTACGACCAGCCAATTTCCATCCTTCGACATCTTTACATTGTGTACCGTCCACCGATCGCTGGTACCAATGGTACCCTGTGAGCCCCAATCTCCGGTGACCTGGCCAGTTTGGGTGTTCAGCATTGTGCAGCCGCTGCCCACCTTATACGCCACGACGTAAGTCCCGGTCCCTTGTATGCCGACGTTGGAGTAGGCCATGCTGAAAACGGTGTCTCCGCTGCTATTGCCGCCTTGCGTTCGCCATGTGGCATTGAACCCACGAGGCAAACAATTGCTGCTGCTGGTGAAGTCGTAGACCAATTGCGGAGAGGGAGGATTTACTCGATCCGTGAAGTTGTATTGGTAAAGCGCTGTACCCTCGTGGGCGAAAAAGATATTCGGGTCGACCCTGCTCCAGTTTCCCGAGGGCATGCGCATTCCGCCATTTGTGGAAAACGAGCTTGCGTACATCCGGCTGGCCTGCATGGTCGAGGAATCGAAAGTAAAGGGATAAGCCCAACCGCCCAGCGCTTGCAGAACCAGGAGAGAGGAATCAAGGTTCCATAAATTCTCGTCAGCGCTGCCACCCCCCGCGGATACGAAGCTGCGGTTGGCTGCAACCAATCCTGGATCCGTGTTCCAATCTGTAATGCGTACGATCGGATTCGAAAAGTCCGGATCAGTCACAATTGTGTTCGCGCCGGTAAGATTGCCTACGTTGGGCGGTGGTACCGGAACTTGCACAATGTTCATATCCGTCCGCGAGCAGTTGTAGGTTGGAGGTCCGCAATTGCTCGTGCTAGCGCCAGATACCACCAGCGCAAAGCTCTTTTGTGTCGATTGTCCAACCGCATCCGTTACCCGGAAAGTCAAATCAAAGGTTCCGCTCTGCTTGGTGGATCCCGTAATCGCGCCGGAGCTGGGAGCGAACTGAAATCCGCTTGGAAGTGAGCCGCTCAACAAGGTCCAACTGTAAGGCGTTTGCCCGCCACTGGCGACCAGTTTCGCATTGTAGGACGTGCCCGCCTTCGCCGATGGAATGTTCACACTTCCGATTTGCAGCTGGGGATAAGCCAGCGAAATCTTCGTGCTGGCTTGCACTGAAGGCTGGGCAACGCTGGTCGCAGTGATCGTCACGCTCTTGATGCTGGCGCTAGTTGGAGCCGTGTACAAGCCCGTGCTCGTGATAACACCGTTGCTCGCCGACCAGGTTACCCCAGGATTTTTCGTGTTCTTGAGAGTAGCTGAGAACTGAATCTTCCCACCCGGTGTGATCGTAGGATCTAGCGGCGAAATGCTCATCGCGACGTGACTGACTTCTGGGTCAACTTTAAGCTCGTAAGTCCTGGTGGTTGAAAACCGCAACTCTTTGCCACCGATGGAGACGGTAAACGCAAACTGCCCGGCACGCGCAGGAGACCCGGAAACCAAACCGGTGGTTGGGTTGAGCGAAAGTCCGGGTGGCAATTGTCCTTCACTTACCGAAAACAGAAAAGGTGAGGACTCCACATTACCAAAGAGAGCGGCGCTGTATGGCGCACCAACGGTTCCCGTGGGCAGCGCGAACTGCGGAATTGCAGAGTTGGCATTCCCGGATGCCGATGAGCTTGGTACGATGGAATTGCAGCCCAATAGAAACAGGGCGCAAATGCAAAGAATGCCGGCCAGAGCGGGGGCACAATAAGAACCCCATTTCGCGTGGGAAAAGACCCGTTGTGCTCTCATTAGAGCATCCCTCGGAAAAGAATTGGGGGACCGAGGCTTCAAGTCCTTAAGCAAACTCTAAGCAGGGCAGTAACGTGGTAACAGATACCCAAAGACATTGAACTTTGGGGTGCGCGGAAGTTACTTTTCTCCAGTGAACGTGCGGGCAATCTGCGAACTTATCGTTTAGATCTAGGTGCGAGAGCGCTCTACCGGCTCGAGGCAGTTTCCTGCATCGCGCTTACGGCAAGCCCGGAGTCGCGCTGATAACGAACAGCAGAAGCGGGAGCGAAGGTGGCCCAGTTCTCCGCCTGCACCGGTGATTTGTATCACTGCGCCCAGTCGGCCAGCCAGATAGCCTAATCACTTGAATCAACACACCCGGGCTTGGCGGACGCGCAACACGTATGCAGCGGGCCCGCGTCGGGCAGGTCCATAAAGCGAGTGCGATACGTTGATGCACCGCGATCCATCCGCGGTTTGGCTGAGTCAAATCCCACAGCGGCTTTGGCAGGATATTCGTTTTGCCATCAAAGTATCTGTTGCTAATCCAAAATTCACTGCGGTGGCCGTGCTTACCCTCGCCATCGGTATTGCCGTCACATCCACGGTCTTCAGCTGGATCGATAGCGTTCTGCTGCATCCTTATCCCGGAGTGAAAGATACCCGTGGACTTGCTCTCATTGAGACCATTACGGTGAGTGGTGAACATCTCGTCGCTTCGTCCTACCTGGACTATCGCGACTACCGCGACCATCTGAAGCAGGTTTCCGCGGTCGCCATTGGACGGTTCACACCCATTACTGTTGGGCTGCCGGGCAACGCCGAACGCGCCTGGGCGGAACTGGTCTCGGCCAACTATTTCGATGTGCTGAAAGTGAAGCCCATCCTTGGGCGGTCTTTTCTCGCCGAGGAAAATGCAGACCAGCCCGGCGCGTTTCCGGTTGCAGTCATCAGTTACAGGATGTGGCAGAACCGTTTTCACGGTGATCGCGAGGTGCTGGGCAAAGATATCCGTCTCAACCGGCACCAGCTGACCATCATCGGAGTCGCTCCTCCTGACTTCCGCGGAACCACAGTGGGCATGGTGTATGACGTATGGATGCCGATCACGATGGCGGAGGCCATGGTGACGGGAAGCGCAACTCTCAACTATCGCGGCTGCCGCGACCTTACCTCAACGATTGTTCGCCTCAAGCCCGGCGTCACACTCGACCAGGCGCGCGACGAGGTGGGCGCGCTGGCCAAACGCCTTGCCGCCGCGTATCCAGAGACAAATCGGGGAGTTGATGCCACCGTGGTGCCAGTGTGGGCCGGCCACCTCGGTGCACAAGGAATACTGTTGAAACCGCTGCAGATTCTGACAGCGATATGCGTGTTGTTTCTCATTGTAGTTTGTGCCAACGTTGCCAACTTGCTTTTGGCGCGTGCCATCGCTCGGCAAAAAGAGTTCGGGCTTCGACTCGCGTTCGGAGGGCGGCCCGGCCGCCTGGTTCAGCAGTCATTAACCGAAACGCTTCTGCTGGCCTTTGCCGGGGCGCTCGGAGGCCTTGCGGTCATGATGTGGGTGGGAAGATCGTTGAACAGCCTGCTGCCCGCAGTAGATTTTCCCTTCGACCTTCGCACCGGGCTGAGCCCGCGGACATTCGGATTTACACTGCTGATCGTTGTCCTGGTGGCATTTGCCTCGGGACTGGCTCCAGCGCTGCTTTCGATACGCAGGGATTTGAATCAGACCTTGAATGAAGGCGGGCGGAGCGGCATCGGTGGCGCTCGTTCGCACAAATTGCGAGGCTCGTTGGTCGGCGTCGAAATTGCTCTCGCGATGATTGCGCTCGTGAGCGCGGGACTCTTTGTGCGCAGTTTCCGCAACGCCAGCCGCATCGAGCCGGGATTCGATACCCGCCATGTCGCCATGGCGCAGTTCTATCTGTCGAATGCCGGATACAGCGCAGAAGAGCAATGGAGCTTCTGCCGCAGGCTACGCGAGCGCATGGAGTCCGCGGCTGGAGTTCGCGCAGTCACCTACACCGATTTCGTACCGCTGACTGCGCCCAATTCGAGTCCCGAAGATGAACTCGAAGTGGAAGGATACGTCCCGTCAGGGAGTGAGCAGTTGCTGATCCATCGCGCCACCGTTCCTCCTGGATACTTCCAGTTTATGGGCATCCCCATGCGCGAGGGCCGCGACTTCACCGAGCGCGACGAGGCCGGCGCGCCTGCAGTCATGATCGTGAACGAGAGCTTTGTGCGCCGCTTTTTTGCCGGAGCCAGCCCCGTTGGCCGCAAGGTTCGCGTAGGCGGCGAGATCGCAACCGTCATTGCAGAAGTGAAAGACAGCAAGTACAACACACCGATCGAATCGCCCGCACCGTATTTCTACTTGCCCTTTCGGCAGTGGTTCGCCCCGGCTTTGAATTTTGCCTTCCTGATCAAAACCGCCGGCGATCCTATGGATATGCTGCCCGATCTCCGCCGCGAAGCGCTGGCGCTGAATCAGGACGCGGTTTTCCATTCGGTACGACTGTCGGAGGCCGTCGGCTACTCGCTTTATGCTCAGAAAGTGGCCGCCAGTTTGTTGACGGTGGTTGGTGCGCTCTGTGTTCTGCTGGCGGCCGTGGGGCTGTACAGCGTGCTGAGTTACGAGATCAGCACTCGTACTCAGGAATTTGGTGTCCGCATGGCACTGGGGGCAAGTCGCGTCAAGGTAACGGTCGAAGTGATCCACAAAAGTCTGGTCCTCACCGTGCCTGGATTGCTCGCTGGCTTTGCCGCGGCACTAATCGCCTTCCGACATTTCAGCGGAATGCTGGTGAACGTGAGCCCCGCCGATCCCCTGACTCTCGCCGGATCCGCCTTGCTTCTCATCGCTGTTACCCTATTAGCCAGTTATCTGCCCGCCAGCCGCGCCACCCATGTTGATCCCGCAGTCGCTCTGCGATGCCAGTGAGATGGGGCGGTTTTGCCGCACTGTGATTTCTTGCGACACGGGTAATATTCCGGGGTTCGCAAGCCGCTGATGTGAATCCCCTTCTGAACTAGTTGTGATCCCAATCACACTCGGCTGTGAACCCACGTCCCGACATCCCCATCCTCTATCCGGCATCCTGAAGACATCGCAGGGGTTACCCGGTACCGCTGTGAGACTCCACATGGGGGATGTCATGAAGCGCAAAGTCAAGACCATGGACGCCAACGAGGCGGTGGCGCATGTCGCCTATCGCGCCAGCGAAGTCATCGCCATTTATCCCATCACGCCATCGTCGCCGATGGGTGAATGGGCCGATCAGTGGGCGTCTGAGGATGTGCCCAACGCCTGGGGAACCGTGCCTCACGTGGTCGAAATGCAGAGCGAGGGCGGCGCGGCCGGGGCCGTGCACGGGGCGCTGCAAACCGGATCGCTGGCAACCACGTTTACGGCGTCGCAGGGCTTGCTGCTGATGATTCCGAACATGAACAAAATTGCCGGCGAACTGACGCCGACCGCGTTTCATGTTTCGGCGCGCACCGTCGCCACTCATGCGCTGTCGATTTTCGGCGATCACTCCGACGTGATGTTCTGCCGTACCACAGGCTGGGGGATGCTGTGCTCGAACTCCGTGCAGGAAGCGATGGACCTGGCGCTGATCGCGCATGCAGCGTCGCTCGAAACACGAATTCCATTCCTGCATTTTTTCGACGGATTCCGGACTTCGCACGAAGTGAACAAGATCGAAATGCTGAACGAAGATGACATCCGCGCGCTGATCAACATGGATCGCGTGATCGAGCACCGGCAGCGGGCGCTATCACCGGAGCATCCGGTGTTGCGGGGGACGGCGCAGAATCCGGATGTGTTCTTCCAGATGCGCGAGCGGGCGAATGCGTTTTACGACGCCTGTCCAGGCATCGTGCAGACAGTAATGAACAAGTTCGCAGAAGTCACCGGCCGCGCGTATCGCCTGTTTGACTACGTCGGCGCACCGGACGCCGAGCGCGTGATCGTGATGATGGGGTCGGGCGCTGAAGCGGCTCATGAAACAGTCGAGTTTTTGATTGCTCGCGGGGAGAAAGTTGGTCTGCTGAAAGTGCGCCTGTACCGGCCATTCTGCGTGAAATCGTTTATGGAAGCGCTGCCGGCTACCGTACGCAGGATCGCAGTTTTGGATCGCACGAAAGAATCGGGCGCGATCGGAGAACCACTCTATCTGGATATCGTCAATGCAATTCACCAGAGTCGTGTAGCCCCGGACGCATTCGTCCGGGGTGCGGACGCAGTCCGCACAGACGCTCGCTCTGCTCGCGGGGCGGACGAGGGCGTCCGCCCCTACACGATCGTGGGTGGGCGTTACGGCTTGTCTTCGAAAGAATTCACGCCGGCCATGGTGAAGGCCGTCTTCGACAGTCTGAATGCGCCCCAGCCGAAAGACCATTTCACGGTTGGCATCAACGACGACGTCAGCCACACCAGCCTCAACTACGATGCGAGTTTTTCAACGGAGCCCGACAGCGTGGTGCGCGCCATGTTCTATGGCTTGGGCGCGGACGGAACAGTTGGAGCCAACAAAAATTCGATCAAGATCATCGGCGAGAACACCGACAATTACGCGCAAGGATATTTTGTCTACGACTCGAAGAAGTCCGGCGCCATGACGGTTTCACATCTTCGTTTCGGGCCACAGCCGATCCGGTCAAGCTATCTGGTTTCGAAGGCAAACTTCGTGGCCTGCCATCAATGGATCTTTCTCGAGCGCTACGACATGCTGAGCGCGCTCGTGCCCGGCGGTGTGTTCCTGCTCAACAGCCCATTCGGCAAGGATGAAGTTTGGGAGCACCTGCCGCGAGCCGTACAGGAACAGTTGATCGCGAAGAAGGCGAAGTTCTACGTGATCGACGCGTATCAGGTCGCGAAAGCTACGGGCATGGGATCGCGCATGAACACGATCATGCAAGTTTGCTTCTTCGCGATCTCGCAAGTGTTGCCCCGAGATGAGGCGATCGAAGCGATCCGGCAATCAATTCGAGATACCTACGGGCGCAAGGGTGAAGAGGTTGTGCAAAAGAACATGCGCGCGGTCGATGAGACGCTGTCGCATCTATTCGAGGTCAAAGTCCCCGAGTCCGCAACCAGCAAGACCGAAATGCCTCCGGTATTTCCAGGGGCGCCCAACTACGACCGCGAGGTGCTGGGCACGATCTACGCCGGGCGTGGCGACGAGCTTCCGGTCAGCGCGTTCTCTTGCGATGGAACGTTCCCTACCGGTACGGCGAAGTGGGAGAAACGCAATCTGGCGTTGGAAATTCCTGCATGGGACGAGAAGATCTGCATCCAGTGCGGCAAGTGCGCGATGGTCTGTCCGCATGCCGTGATTCGCATCAAGGTTTACGACAGCGAGGAACTCGCTGGTGCGCCGGCGACCTTCAAAGCCTGCGACGCGCGCGACAAAGAATGGCATGGAATGAAGTACACCATTCAGGTTGCGCCGGAAGATTGCACCGGATGCGGCATCTGCGTCGACATCTGTCCGGTGAAGAACAAAGCGGAGACGCGGCTGAAGGCGATCAACATGGTGCCGCAGCCTCCGCTCCGTGCGCCGGAGAGCGAGAATTGGGAGTTCTTCCTGACGATTCCGGAACTTGATCGCAGAAAGATCAAGCTCGGCGCGATTCGCCAGCAACAAGTGCAGGAGCCGCTGTTCGAATTTTCGGGCGCGTGCTCGGGATGCGGTGAGACGCCGTACTTGAAGCTCATGTCGCAACTGTTCGGCGATCGCGCAGTCGTGGCCAATGCCACGGGCTGTTCGTCGATCTACGGCGGAAATCTTCCCACCACTCCGTGGACCAAGAATGCCGACGGACGCGGCCCGGCATGGTCAAACTCGCTGTTTGAAGACAACGCCGAATTTGGCCTCGGCTTCCGTGTTTCAATCGATAAGCAAACTGAATTCGCTCGCGAGTTGGTGAAGCGAGTTGCGAAATCGGTTGGCGAAGAGTTGGCGACATCGATCCTCGACGCTGCGCAGAAAGACGAAGCTGACATATTCGAGCAACGGCAACGCGTCGACCTGCTCAAAGAAAAACTTCAGAAGCTGAACTCGCCCGAGGCACGGCAACTTCTCGCCGTGGCCGACATGCTGGTAAAGAAGAGCGTCTGGATTGTGGGCGGCGACGGCTGGGCCTATGACATCGGCTACGGTGGACTCGATCATGTGCTGGCCAGCGGCCGCAACGTGAACCTTCTGGTGCTCGATACCGAGGTTTACTCAAATACAGGCGGGCAAGCGTCGAAATCCACGCCGCGCGGGGCGGTAGCGAAGTTCGCCGCCGGTGGCAAGCCTTCTCCGAAGAAAGATCTCGGCCTCATGGCCATGAGCTATGGCAACGTCTACGTCGCGAGCGTCGCGATGGGCGCGAAAGACGAGCACACCCTGAAAGCGTTCCTCGAAGCCGAGGCGTATAACGGGCCGAGCCTCATCATCGCCTACTCGCACTGCATCGCGCACGGAATCGACATGACGACGGCGATGAGCGATCAGAAAGTGGCCGTCGATTCCGGACAGTGGCTGCTCTATCGCTACAATCCGGAGCGAGGCGAGGCTGGCGAAAATCCGCTGACGCTCGATTCGCGCACACCGACGCGCAAAGTGCAGGAATTCCTGCTGCAGCAAACGCGTTTCAAGATGCTGACCAAGAGCAAGCCGCAGGCAGCCGAGCAACTCTGGAAGCAGGCGCAGCAGGATGCCGAGCGGCGTTTCCACTTTTACGAATATCTAGCGACCCGCAAATTCGAAACTTCTGTAGAACCCAAGACGGCTACTGAAAAGACGCCTGTCGCCAAACCGGTTCCAGCCGAGACGGCCCGATAAGGAGCAAAGCGATGATCGACTTGAGCACAAAATATCTGGGCTTGGCGTTGCGGACGCCGCTGGTGGTTTCGGCGTCGCCCCTGTCGCGCGACGTGGAATCGGTGCTTCGGCTCGAAGAAGCGGGAGCCTCGGCGGTCGTGTTGTATTCGCTTTTTGAAGAACAGTTGCGTCAGGAAGAGATGGAACTGGAATATCGCATGGCGCAGGGCACGGAAAGCTTTGCCGAGTCGCTCACCTATTTTCCG
This sequence comes from Candidatus Sulfotelmatobacter sp., assembly GCA_035710725.1. Taxonomy (GTDB): domain Bacteria; phylum Acidobacteriota; class Terriglobia; order Terriglobales; family Acidobacteriaceae; genus Sulfotelmatobacter. The sequence goes on from DASTCY010000026.1 coordinate 76,727, forward strand.
CAGGCCAGCGAATTCCAGACCGGGCCAGAAGGATATCTGGAGCACATCCGCAACGTGAAAGCGCAGGTGCGAATTCCGGTGATCGCCAGCCTGAACGGCTCGACACTTGGCGGCTGGACCAAGTTCGCCGGCGAAATTGAGCGCGCGGGCGCCGATGCGATCGAGTGCAACATTTATTTCATTCCTACCGATGCCGGAATGAGCGGTGCCGACGTAGAGCAGATTTACCTCGACGTGCTGCGCGCGGTGAAATCTACAGTCACGATTCCGGTCGCGGTGAAGCTGAGCCCATTCTTCAGCAACATGGCCAACATGGCGAAGCGTCTGGACGATGCCGGCGCCGATGCGCTGGTGCTGTTCAATCGCTTCTATCAGCCGGATATCGATCTTGAAGAGCTTGAGATTCGACCGAACGTTTTGCTGAGCACCGGGCAATCCTTGCGGCTTCCGCTGACGTGGATTGGCATTCTTTATGGGCGCGTGAAGGCGGGCCTCGCCGCGACCAGCGGCGTTCACACCGCCGAGGACGTGATCAAGCTGCTGATGGTCGGGGCACGAGTCACAATGTTGTGTTCGGCGCTCATGCGCAACGGCACAAATCATCTGCGCCACCTGGAGCGCGAAATGCGCGAATGGATGGAAGAGCACGAGTACGAGTCGGTCGAGCAGATGCAGGGCAGCATGAGTCAGATCAAATGCCCCGATCCGTCGGCGTTCGAGCGGGCGCAATACATGCGCGCCGTAAAGGGAATGCATCACGTGCATACGGCAGGGTGGCGATGACGGCGGCGAATTCAGTTCAACCGCGAAATATGTGGGGACAGCCGCCCTCGGCTGTCCGGGTCACCGAAGGTGACCGCGCCTCTGCCGACTTTGCCGGTATAGAAAAAGCACGCCGAGAGCGCCGCCGCGCGCTAATCGTGCCGCGCGAGCACGGCGCCTGGGGATTGCTGCTGGTGCCGCTCGTCACCGGAGCGGGCGTCGCAATCCACGAAATATGGGTGCCCCATGTCTCGCCGCCTTTGCGAGACATGGGAATAACATTATCCCCGACAGTTTCCTTTTTCCTGCTGCTAGCGGCCGCGCTGGCACTGTTCTGGATGCGCACTCCAGTCGAAAGCCTGTTGGGAACCTCGGCCATGCGTGCGCAAACTGCAGAGGAGCGGCGAACCGTAGGAGCCGTGATTGCGGCGTTGCTTGCGGTCGCGGCGATGACACTCGGAGCTTTGCTGTGGGCGGGACGAAATCGTCATCTCTGGCTGATTGGACTTGTAGCTGGCGTGGCGTTTGCGGCACAGGCGGCACTCAAGAAGCTAGGCCGCAGCGTGCGGATGCTTTCTGAGATGGTGGGCACGCTGGGACTGACCGCGTCGGCTCCAGCCGCGTACTACGTCATGACTGGCAAGCTTGGCGTGACTGCGTTCATGCTTTGGCTGGCGAATTTTCTGTTTGCCGGAAATCAGATCCACTATGTGCAGCTGCGCATTCATACTGCGCGGTTGGAAGGATTCCGCGAGAAGCTGGCGCAGGGATGGAAGTTCGCCACCGGCCAAGTGGGGATGATTGCTATTGTCTGCATCGCCTGCGCGCTGAAGTTCATGCCGTGGGCAGTTCTTCTGGCGTTCGCGCCAGTTCTTCTGCGAGGCTTTGCCTATTTCCTGCAAAAGCCGGGCCCGCTCGTCGTCCGCCGCCTGGGATGGAATGAGTTGGCGCAAGGAGTTGGCTTCTGCGTGCTGCTAGTTGCGGCGTTTGCGCTCGCCCGCTAAACGGGATAACGACCTCTTCTTTCCTCAAATTAGTTTGGCGAGTGTAATCGGTTCATCGCCATCTGCTTGTTCGTCATTGTCTGATCTACCGCGGCGCTGGTTCGCTGTTCTCGAACACGCAGACTCCGCCCCATGGTTTGTCAGGCTTGCGGCCTGCAGGATCGGGTAGCAACGACAGCAGTCGCATCCCAAAAGACAGCCGCTTTAATTTCGCCGCAGCATGTAGGAGCGAGCGCGTCTCGATTGGCTTCCAGCCGCAAGGTGCGAAAAACTCTGGCCCCTCTCGCGGCGCGAACTTCAGCGGCGAACCGGCCTGATTGAGCGGGCCTCCGATCGCCTTCTGCAACATCTTGAGAAGCGCAGGCGATGCAAGGTCGATGACCCAGCGCCGGAAGCTCGAAGAAGCAGCCAGGTCACAGGCCAGCGCGGCCGCACCGTCGGCCTCAAAGTAAACGATGAGGCCTTCGCTCACCACCAGGACGCGCTTCGCTTCATTCCCGAGACGCTGAAACAGGGCTCGGCGCGCTGCGGTATCTCTTAAATCCAGCGGTACACGCTCGAGCGCACAAACGGGACGCTCGGCGGCGAGCACCTCCTGCTTGTAGTTCAGGATGTCCGGCAGGTCGACTTCGACCCAGCGGAGCGAAGCAGGAAGCTGCATCCGGTACGGCCGGGAGTCGAGCCCGGCAGCGAGGTTGATGACCAGGTCCGTGCCTTGCCGCACTTCGCGTTCGACGATTTGGTCGACCAGCCAGGTGCGCGCGACGTATGACCAGGAATGCCGCCGGGCGAAAGGCATCGCCTCGGCGATTTGCATACCTCGGTCTCCGGCAAGCTTGCTCGCATAGGGGTCGCGAAAGACTGCATCGGTGCGTTCGCTCTCCTGTGCGCGATACACCGCGACCCACAGCGCGGTATCGGAAATATGGCGGATTGGGTTTGCCGAGCTCATGGAGACAGGGAGTGGGGTTCTGCGTGCTGCTGGTTGCGGCGTTTGCTGTGGCGGCCTAAGCGCGAGGCCTTTTCCCCTTTAAAGTTGAGATGGTGGGTGCAATGGCGATTTTTCGACGGTCAGCGTCCTTGCTCAAGAAAGCCGCTTTACCGGGCCTCCTCGATGCCATCATCTGTCCACTGATGGCCGCATGCATCACACGTCCATTTATATTTCAGCGGTACTTCTGCACGATCCGGGTCGCGAACTAAGCGCTCGAACACAACCTCGTCAGAATGGCACTTCGGGCATCGTATGAGGGATTCGCCGATTTCTTTTTTCTCATCCGCGGGGGCGTCCTTGGGCTCGTAAGCTTTCATTACATCCCGGACCCACGGGAACGCGGCGCGCATAACCTTTACGTCGACACCCTTTTCGAATTTCGAGGTCACAGCGTCTACTCCCGTGGCCTTTTCTTCTCCCATGTAGAACGGAATTCCCGCGCGATCAAGAAGCCACTGCAATTGGAGCGCGTCGGAGGGACTCCAAACCGTAGCTATTAGTATCAGCTGTCGGTCTTCGTCGTACGCCTTATCGAGGAACCTTTCTTCTGTTTTATCCTTATCCTCGACAGCGATGTTTTCAGTCACGTTCAGGCCACGCCGGGAAATCTCTTGGGCCAAAACTTGCTGTGCAATCTCGGTCAATTCTGATTTTTCTCGAGCAAGAATGACCAGCTCTGCGTCGCTCATATCGCGATAATGCTGAGACAAACGGAGCAACTCTCCACCAGCATCTGAAATATGCACGGGCCCTCGCGACGATATACCCTTCAAGGCAACCCAAACTGCGCGTCTATTCTACGCCCTCAAATTCAAACAAGCTGTTGTTTAACAGACCGCGCTCCCTATCCCAACTAGATTCCCTCAGATCCTCAGCGTTCCGCAATCCAAAACCTACGGTTTGATCACGGCGGCACCGTTGATCGAATCGTTCTTCACTGCTAACAGCGCTTCGTTGGCTTGATCGAGAGAAAACACCGTAACTTTCGGGCGCAGGTCGATCTCGGCTGCGAGTTGCAGGAAGTCGCGCGCGTCGGTGCGCGTCATGTTGGCGACGCTGCGAATCTGGCGCTCTCCCCACAACAAGCGGTCGTAGTCGAATTCAGGGATGCGGTCGAGGTGAATTGCGTTGATCGCGACCACGCCACCTTTGCGCAAGCTGGCCAGTGCGGCGACAACAACGTCTCCGCTCGGCGCGAAGGTGATGGCGCGGTCGAGCTCTACCGGAGGCTTCTCCACTTCGCTCCCAACCCATTTTGCTCCCAGCGACTCTGCCAGTGTGCGGTGTGATGCGCCGCGGGTCGAGACGTACACGTCGCATTTCCACGCGTGCAAAACTGCGATTGCGAGATGAGCGGACGCTCCAAAACCGAAGAGTCCGACACGCTCTCCTTGTTGCACACCGGCCACACGCAGGCTGCGAAAGCCGATGATGCCGGCACACAAGAGCGGCGCGGCTTGCAGATCATCGAGTTCCGGCGGCAGCAGAAAGACGAAATCGGAGCGGGCCACGGCATACTCGGCGTATCCTCCCGCAACGCTGTAGCCGGTGAATGTCGGCGAGTCGCAGAGATTCTCCATTCCGCGACGGCAGTAGTCGCAGGTTCCATCGGTGCCGCCGATCCACGAGACGCCCACACGAGAGCCTAGCGGCAGGGCCGGCGTTGCGCCTTCAATAATTTCGCCGACGATCTGATGTCCCGGGATGATGTGTGGCCGTTGTGGCGGAAGCTCGCCTTCGACGATGTGTAGGTCAGTGCGGCAGACGCCGCAGGCGCGTACCCGCAGCAAGACCTGGCCGGGCTGGCAATGCGGCGGGGGAACGTCGCGAATTTGCAGCGGCCGTTCCTTGACGCTTTTCGGCGATTCCAGAACTGCGGCCTTCATCGTTTGACTCCAGTCATCGTTCCCAGCCTTTCGATCTTGCGACCGCCTCGTTCCACCTTGTTCTGAGCGATGCAACCTGCGAGCGCGGCATGAGCGGCTCAAATCGCGTGCCAGGGCTCTCGACTGTTTCGCCATTCGAATCGGCCCGCCACAATCCGACTGCCCGCGCCGCAATTCGAGCTGCGCCGAGCGCCGTGATCTCGGTGATCGCAGGACGAACCACCGGCACGCCGAGAATATCCGCTTGAAACTGCATGAGCATATCGTTGGCTGCGGCTCCGCCGTCGACATGCAGTTCGGCCACCTTATTTCCCGTATCGTTCTGCATGGCATCGAACAGATCTGCGACTTGATAGGCGATGCTTTCGAGAGCTGCGCGAGCGATGTGGGCAGCGGTGGTTCCGCGGGTAATGCCGAAGATCGATCCGCGCGCAAACGAGTCCCAATGGGGCGCGCCGAGGCCGACGAAGGCGGGAACAAAATAAACGCCACCATTGTCAGGAACGGAGCGCGCCAGCGCTTCGACTTCGCTCGAAGCTCGAATCACACCTAAGCCATCGCGCAACCATTGCACCACGGCGCCGGCGATGAAGACGCTGCCCTCGAGCGCATATTCGGTTTTGCCGTCGATCTGCCAGGCAACGGTCGTGATCAACCGATTCGAAGAGGCCACTGGGCGCGAGCCAGTATGTTGCAGCATGAAGCATCCCGTACCGTAGGTGTTCTTTGTGAGGCCCGGCTTCACGCATTGTTGGCCGAAGAGCGCGGCTTGCTGGTCTCCTGCGATCGCGGCGATGGGAATGCCGTTGAGTTCCTCCACGCCGCTGACCTCGCCATAAATTTCGCAGGATGAGCTAACGTCGGGCATCATCGAACGCGGAATGCGAAAAAGCTGCAACAGATCGGAATCCCACTGGCAGGTGTGAATGTTGAAGAGCATCGTGCGCGATGCGTTGCTCATGTCGGTGACATGACGTCTTCCACGTGTCATTTTCCAAACGAGCCAGGAGTCGACGGTGCCGAATGCGAGTTTGCCTGCTTCGGCTGAAGCACGCGCGCCGGAGACGTGATCGAGAATCCACGCGATCTTGGTCGCCGAGAAATACGAATCGAGCAGTAAGCCAGTGCGTTCCTGGATGAATTTTTCCTGTCCAGATTTGCGCAGAGCTTCACAGGCGTCGGCGGTGCGGCGGTCCTGCCAGACGATGGCATTGCAGACGGGCCTGCCGGTCTCGCGGTTCCAGACGATAGCCGTCTCGCGCTGATTGGTGATGCCGATTGCCGCTACGTCCGCCGGTTTTGCTCCTGCGCCGGCCAGCGCTTCGCGAGCGACGGCAATCTGGGAAGATGCGATTTGCTCGGGATCGTGCTCGACCCAGCCGGGCTGAGGAAAGATCTGATCAAACTCGCGCTGGGCTACGGCGCGGACCGAACCGTCCTCAGCAAACAGGATCGCCCGCGAACTGGTTGTGCCCTGATCGAGGGCCAGGATGTAGCGCAAAAGTCCTCCTCGATTTCATAGAAGCTGGGTGGAGAAGCGAGACATTACGGAGTCGAATCGTACACCCTCCGGCTGGGATTGCGGGCAGCCGAAGAACTGTACTTCTGTGACCTTCTATTTTCCACGTATGTCGATACGATGGGCGCGGCGTTGGCGCTTTCTCGAGTCATAACAGCAAATATTCCCAGACCATAAGTTGTAGAAGCGTTTTACGCCAAATTTAAAAAAGATCTTGCCGGAGGCGTTGTGCGTACTCACTTCCCCCACCTCGTGCAAGCACGTCATTTTTTCGTATCGCCTCGTCCGGCCGCTGTTGCCGCCGCATGGATCGCAATGTTCGTCGCGACAGGATGCGGCTCATCGAACTGGTCAGCCCAACAACTCCAGCAGCAGAAGACGTCTGCACCCACGGCGGCCGTGGCGACAGCAACTGCGACAACGCCTTCGGTGCTCTTGTTCAATGGGGCCGGAACGTCGTCAACCGATGTGGTGGCGGTCGAGAACGTGCTCACCAACATGAGTCTCAGCTACGCCACGGCCAACTCCAGCCAGCTGGACGCGATGAGCGAGTCTCAGTTGCTCAGCTACAAGCTGTTCCTGGTGCCGGGCGGAAACTCGATTACGATCGGCAATAACCTGACGCACACGGCCACGACCAACGTCCACAACGCTGTGGTGAACGGAGGCCTGCACTATCTGGGAATCTGCGCGGGTGGATTCTTCGGCGGCTACTCCATCTACAACGGCCTGAACCTTACTTCGAATGTGTGGTTCAACTTCTACGCGGACTATAACAATGGCATCCATAAGGCCGCGGTCGAGATTGCAGCGCCCGGCGGGACGAAACTTGATCAGTACTGGCAAGATGGCCCGCAGTTTACAGGTTGGGGCAACGTGGTCGGCAAATATCCGGATAGCACGCCGGCAATTGTGGAAGGCAAGTCTGGAAACGGCTGGGTGATTTTGGCGGGCGTGCATCCCGAAGCCCCGGCCGGCTGGCGATACGGTATGACCTTCACGACCTCAGTTGCGACCGACAATGCCTACGCCGCGACACTGGTAAACGCCGCGCTCAGCGGCACAGCGCTGCCACATTTCTAAAATCGCGACCGTTTGGTCGATTCGAGGCCTGGCAATCGGCTTCACCGGGACAAGAGTTTTGGTGAATGAGCGCCCGACCCGCTTGGGCCCAATTAAATAAAAACAGTTCGCCTCGGCTGGCGCAATGTTCCTGCAGGAACGTAGCGTCATGACGATAAGGGATATACGATTGTGTCATGACAGCTAAGACGAAGAAAGCAAAGCCCAAGAAAGCAAAGCGGCGAAAGGCGCGGACGTTGCTTCGGCCTCGTCCTGGGAAAGTTGGCGGGCTGCGGGCATCGGTGGAGGACGAGCTGTTGTGGCTGGCGGAGGAGGAAGGGAGTGCGGAGGGGCGCTGGAACCGTCCGCGGAAGCGGAGGATCTCGTTGCGCGTGGATACCGAAGTAGTCGACTGGTTCAAGTCCAAAGGTCCGGGGTACCAGACGCGAATCAACCGGATATTGAGAAGAGTCATGCTGGAGGGTAAGAAGCGGACGGGGGAGAGATAGGAAGCGACGTCCCCAGGTTTGGATAATCGTGCAGTTTGAAGAGCGACCCAGAGCTTCAGAACAGCGCCTTGGGGTGGCGCACCGGTTTGGGGTGGCGCAGCGGTTCACCGCTGCGATTAAGCACCCACAGAATCCAGCGGCTTCAGCCGCTGAGGTGCCCCATCAAGCCCAAGCCCCGGCCAGGCAGAACTGAACCGATAATCTCCAGGTCTTACTGCTAGACCACGCTTTTGAGCGTTCTGCCGAATGTATTCTCGAAAAGCAAAATACTCTTCTGCATCCCGTACTCGCCGATCATAGAAGCTGGGCTGCCAAACCTCATGGACAAATCCCAATTCTCTTTTCGCCCGAAAAGAAAAGCCGCCCTTGATCAACGGCATCGCTCTTTCCAGCGATTCCCGTGGAGTGATGAGCAGATGGAAATGGTCTGGCATTACGACAAACTCGTGCAGCAGATATTTTCCTTGCACACGATAGTGAAGCAGGACATCGACAAGTAGACTAGCCATTCGGTCGGACTGAAGGAGGTTGCGCTTCTGAAATGTAGAGGCGGTAATGAAGTAGCAACCGAATCCGGTATTGCCGCGGCGAGGAGCGGCCATGGGAGGCACCTCAGCGGCTGAAGCCGCTTATCCTTTCGCCACTCTATCGCAGCGCCGAAGGCGCTGCGCCACCCAAAAGCAGGAATATGGTTTGCTGTCTCCCAGTTTGGGAGAGCACGGACATAGAGAACAATCCCCAGTTCGGTGAACCTCCCGTCTGTCCCCAGGTTGTCCCCCGGGTTGTCCACCCTTGCAAAGTGCGCAAGGATGGGCCACCCTCAGTGGGAATAGGGCACGCGGATGGTTGGGGTGGGCCCACCCGCCAATTCGAAAGCTGGGCCACCCGCCCGATGCCAAATGCGATCTCTTCAACGAGAGTTTCTTGCCGTGATCAGCAAAACAACGAGGAATCAGATGCAAGTATTTCAGCTCAAGGCAGATTTCAGATTTCAGAGTTTTTTTCCTTACGATCCGAAAGATCCGCAGGGGGAAGAAATCGTCAAGGCTGACATCGTTCAGGGACGTAATGTCAGCAAAGTGGCGACGTGGGTTCCACCGCCAATCTTTGTTAATAAGCCTGAACTTGAGAGAGGTAACTTTACCAAGGTATGGGGATTTAATGGCTTTGCCGTCGATACTCGCGCTTGTGAGGTCTTGAAAGGGATTTTTGACGAGAACTGTGAGCTCTTGCCGTTTCTTCCTCACGAGGGTGAGACCTTTTACCGTTTGAATGTTTTGAATATCGTCGATTGTCTTGATGCTGAAAAGACAAAGTGGAAGCTACAGCCAAATGGAGAAAAATCCTTGCAGGTTGAGGAATACCAGTTTGATCCGACCCGATTCAATCGGGGTACGTTGTTCAAACTTCCGAAGCAGTCCGCGCTTCTGACCGTTACAGGAGTATTCCCAGAGAAGTCTGATTTCAAGAAGCTCGTTGAACATGAGGGGCTGACGGGGCTCAAGTTCGAGGAAGTATGGTCTGAAGGCGGGCCGCCGATTCGGGTCAAGAATCTGGCTCAGCGGCTAAAGCCAGTGGATTCCAAATGAGCGCTTATATCGCAGCGGTGAACCGCTGCGCCACCCAAAGACGACATCCTCGCCGATTCATGCCGGTGGATTCCATGAGCGCTAAATCGCAAGCAGCAGTAAACCGCTTCGCCACCCAAAGACTCCATCGCTATAACGATTGCCCCAGGCGTTTTTCTAGTTCTGCGCGATAGGTTCTGCTGACGCGTAAACGGTGGCCATCTTTCAAGAGCAGCTCAAACTCGCCGTGCGAAATGGGTTGAAGCTCAACGATACTTTCCAAACTGACGATGGCAGATCGATGAATGCGGATAAATCGCATGGGATCGAGAAGGCGAGAGAGTTCGTTGAGTGTAGAGCGGTAAAGCGAGTCTTTGCCGCCCACGTGCAGATTTACGTAAACTCCCGCGGCTTCGATCCAGTCGATCTCGGCTATCCGAATGAAGCGGGTTGTACCGCTACCCTTCACCACCAGGCGATCAAGATAGCGGCTGCCCTGCGCTCGCGTGGCTAGCATGCGCAAGACTCTGCCGCCAAATTCACGCAGGCTGAGCTCATGGTGGCGAGTTTTGGCGCGGGCAAAGGAGGCCTCCCAGCGTTCATCGCTGAAAGGCTTCAGGAGATAGTCAAGTGCGTTGACTTCGAACGCGCTGATGGCGTGCTTGTCGTAGGCGGTGACAAATATGGTGAGCGGCATCGCCGCCGCACCGACAGCCTCAACTACCTGCAGGCCGTCCAGTTCCGGCATCTGCACATCCAGGAAGACAAGATCCAGAGTCTCGCGCGAGAGGATCTCCACGGCAGCTTTTCCGTTTGTTGCTTGCAGCACGCTTCCGACCTGCGGGTCCTTTTGCAGCAGATCCAGCAAGCGTTGACGCGCGGGCGCTTCGTCGTCAACGACGAGAACGCGGATTCGTTCACGAGACAGGGACATGGTCGGGCACTGCTGCGAATCGCAAAGGCAATGAAATTTCCACTTCTGTGCCACCGCCCGTACGCGGCCGGACGGAGAACTTGCTGGTTCCCTCCGCATGGAGATTGACAATTCGTTCGCGGGTGACGGAGAGTCCCATACCGGCGGAAGTTTTGAGATTCCATCCTGGGGGCAATCCCACGCCGTCGTCCAAGACCCGGATTTCTATTTGGTTTGCGCCACGCCCGGCCGTTACGGTCACCGTTCCCCCTGAAGCGCGCCGAGAGATGCCATGTCGAATGGCATTCTCGACCAGCGGCTGCACGATGAGACAAGGCACGAGCGCGTATTTCACCTCAGGATTCACCTGGATATCGATGCGCAAATTCTCAAAACGAATCTTCTGGATGGCCAGGTAATGCTCGAGAAAAGCCAGCTCCTCGGCAAACGGGATTTCCTGCTTATCTCGCGAATCGAGCGAAAGGCGAAGCAGATCGCCCAGATGCTCGATCATGGTGCGCGCCAGCCTGGGATCGCGCTCGACCTGCGACGAAATGGTGTTGAGGGCATTGAAGAGGAAATGCGGGTCCAGCTGCATGCGCAAGGCATTCAGGCGGGCTTGGGAAAAGCTCCGCTTCATTCGCTCCAGCCGCAGCTCGCTGGCGCGATAGTGCTCGTAGTAGCGGAACGTCTGATGCACGCCGAAGATGACCCAGTAGACAAGCCAGCTCCACAAAAGGGCAAATGGGTTCAGAAGAGAACGTGGATGCGCCAGATTCGCCCATGTGCCCCGACCCAGAAGGGCGTGCATCGCGAGCACGACATAGAAGTAGAGAAAGGTGACAGGAACGCTCGCGAACAAATGCGCGAGAATACGCATCCCAAGTTGGTTCTCTTTGAAGGGTAGCCGTGCATCGATCCAGAGAATAAGAAGCGCGACCAGCCCCCAGGACCACCACTGGGCGAGAGAGTCGAGCAGAACATGCTTCCAGCCGCTGGATGAAAGACCGGGCAGGGCGAACAGGAACCCGAGAGTGCTCCACAGCAGGATTGCCGCTATCCAGCGCGCCCAGCGGTTTTTCATCGCCAAATTCTAGACCAGCGAAAGAGTCAGCTCAAATGGGTCGAGCCGAGCGCAATCGCCGGCGTTCAAGTTTAAGAAAGTGAACCTTACCGATCGAGCACCATCCAACTGCGCCGTTCCGCTCCCGTTCTGCTATTGCCGCTCAAATACGAAGATCTGCGGATCGCTTCGCCCAGTTATGTGCTTGGTCATAGTTAACGTCTTGAGGTCCGAGGAAAGCTGGATCTGTTGAGTGTCTCTGATCTTGCCGTCGGCTTTTTTGTCTGTCAGTTCGAGAGTGTGCTCGTCCAGTCGGCGATAGTCTTTGCCATCGAATTTCACGTTTCTCGTGTTGTTCGAAGAGGAATCGATGATGGAGAGACCGTTTCCTTCGTACGGCCGGATCTGGATCAGGAAAACGGAGTTCACGGCCTCGCTCGCGCTTACCCATGTGCCCGCGAAACCGGATCCGCCTCCCTTCCTCTGATAGACATAGTCCACGGTAGAGGCCGACCCATTGGCGGAAATTAAGTTGAAGTTGTCAGTGAGTGTATTGCCATCTTCGGAAAGCTTCCAGTTTGCGGTGAGAAGCATGCGGCCGTCTTTCTTGCGGACAACCTTCCAGGCGTGGGGGCCCTCGGCAGTGACGGACAAGGTAGTCCCGAAACCGCCAGGCTGGTCCGTTCCATCGACCGTAATCGTCTCGGCGCTGCCGTCACCGACAAAGTCAAAGGCGTACTTATTCTCGCCGACGTTCTGAACGATCATCTGGTCGGTGAGCTTGCTTTTGGATGGGTTAAGTTTCCAATCTCCTACGAAGGGATCGTTCGCCGCCCACGATGCGGCTGTGACAAGACAAGCAAACGAGACTAGCTGAATGCAGCGCTTGAACATGAGGCCTCCTTAACACATGGCGGAATCCTGACCACCGGCGCCGCGGTTGTCCGCAGAAATGTTGTGAAACGGACTAGGGGGTTGCGAAGCGGAGTTTTTGCTCGTCGATTCGGCAGTGGAAAACTACACGTAAGAATTACGGGGCTGCTGCTGGATCACGTCGACGTCGAGCCTGGACCGGTTATCCGCCCTGCTTCAGTTCCGTCAGCACCTGCTTGGCAATTTCCTTCAGCGTTTCGAATACGCCTACGCCTTGGAACGCGACGGCTTCCACGATGGGCTCGTTCTTCTTGCGGAGTTCCTTGGAGAGCACGTCGGGCGCGAGAATGTTGGGAAGGTCGCGCTTGTTGAGTTGGAGAACGTACGGAATCTTGTTGAAGTCGTAGCCGTGCTCTTTCAGGTTCGACATGAGGTTGTCGAGGGCTTCGACGTTGGCATCCATGCGCTGCTCTTGCGAATCGGCGACGAAGACGATGCCATCTACACCGCGCAGGATCAGCTTGCGGCTGGCGTCGTAGAAGACCTGTCCGGGAACGGTGTAGAGGTGAATTCGAGTTTTGAAGCCGCGGACTGAGCCCAGGTCGAGGGGCAGGAAGTCGAAGAACAGAGTACGTTCGGTCTCGGTGGCGAGGGAGATCATCTTGCCCTTCTGCTGGTCCGCGGTTTTTTGATAGATCACCTGCAGGTTCGTGGTCTTACCGCCCAGTCCGGCGCCGTAGTACACGATCTTGCAGTTGATCTCGCGGGCTGCGAAGTTGATGAAACTCAAGCGCTTCCTCAAATAGGCGAAGGGCACACGCGTGCCTTGCGCCACCAAATTGTCCCTGAAGGGCTTGCTGGTTTTATATCACACGAGCTAGGTTCCGGCAGGTTACTTGGGTGACCCCTTGGCTCAGGACGATCTCAACCACAGGGGACACGGAGGGCTGACAGAGGAAAAGACTAGTGCGGCACAGGCGCCGGGTAGTAGCCGTCTTTGGCATAGATCTTCAGGTTTGGCCGGTTGACCCGTACTTCGATATTGCGATAGGCGGAGCTCAAGGGCGCTCGGGTCGAATATCCGAGGGTGTACTGATTGCGCGCTTCGGAGGTGAGATCGGAATAGGCATCTTCGATCGCGATGCGCGACAGTTCCTGATAGACCTGGCCGCCACCGGTCGCATTGACATACTTGGGGAGAATGTCGGCGTATCCCTGGCCCTTGATGCGTAATTTCTCGACCTGGCGAAAGAGCGGAAGCGCGCCGCTATCCACGACCACCGCCCTTACCTGAATGCTTTGTGTCTGGAGCAGTCTCAGTACATCGCGATAGCTGGCTTTGCTGCGCAGTTCACGCCCATCGCTGATGACGAATATGACCTTGCGCCGCGACTTGTCGCGTTTGCTCAGATCGAGCGCGGCACGCAGGATGGCGTCATTCAAGACGTGGGCTTCTTTCGGGGGAGTATAGACCGGTTGCGTCGGGCTGCCTGCAGGGATTCCGTTGATGATCGGTCCATTCGGCGCGAGAGGCCCGCTGAGTACGGGCGGTCCGTTGTTGCTCCCACGGACGGTTTTCTCCTGGTTCAGAACCGCGGTGAGCTTGGTGGTCGCACTGCCGAAGTCGCTGACCTGGCTGACCGTGCTGCTGTAAGTGTAAAGCGCGACTTCATCGTACGGGCTGAACGCGCCGACCAGAGCCGGATACGTCTGGTTTATTTTTTGGACCGCGACGTCGGGCATGCCGACATCGATCACGATTGCGACAGAAAGCTCGAAGGGGTCGCTGGTGAAAAATTTGAGGTCCTGCTTTTTATCGTTTTCGTAGACGGCGAAATCGGTGGCGAGGAGTCCGTCAACGCGGCGGCCCTGGTTGTCCTTGACTGTGACGGGGACCTGCACAAAGTTTGTTGATACGACCAATTTGTAAAGCTCTTGCTGCCCCGTGCTGGTTGAACCCGATTTTACTGTTGTTCCCGGAGGCACGGTTTCGACCGGAGGCATCGGAGGCGGAGGCTGAGTCGGATTTTCATCCTGGGCTGCAGCGGGTGCTGTCGGAGACGGCGTCGGATGTGTCGGGGCACTGGTCGAATCGGGAGTCGGCTTGGGAAGCGGCTTTTCTTCGACGGGCGAGGGCGGTTGCACCGTGGATGGTGCATCGGGGATGTTGTCCGGCTGAGATTGCGGCTGGGCCTGGGAATTCTGCGCTTGCCCGTTGCCAGACTGGGCTGAAAGCGCAGAGCTGCAGAACAAGGCGAAAACGACAGCCGCAGCAAACCGCAAACCTTGCCGCTTATGGCTCATTAATGCCATGTATTCCTTCTTGGCGAATGGACTACGCTTCGCACGCGAAACCCGGCACGCCATAGGCGGCCTGTCTCCTCATAAAAATCTGCAACGCTCACCCTAGTGGGATGCCTTTCGGCCGCCACTTGGTGCATCTAAGTTATCAAGATTAGACTAACAAACATCTCTCCCTAGCGAGAATTTGATGCCCAAATCCCCAGTTGATCGAACCAGTTGGTTCCTCATTTCCGCTTTGGCGATCGTTTTTGCCATTGCTGTCTTCGCCTGGGGGCAGCAGCCTGTGGCGACGCAGAACCAGTCCACAGGCCAGAACGCGCCCAAAAATGACGATCAGCAGCCCGCCGAGACCCTCAAAGTCAACGTCAACGTAGTTCAGCTGTTCTTCAATGTAAAAGACAAACACGGCGCGCTTATTCCCAACCTGACGAAGAATGATTTCGACATCTTTGAGGATGGCAAGCCGCAGACGATTAAATATTTCACGGCGGAGTCGAACTTGCCGCTGACGCTCGGCATCATGATCGACTCCAGCCGGAGCCAGACAAACGTGCTCGACATGGAGAAGGAAGTTGGGGGCGCCTTCCTGCGCCAGATTCTGACCGACAAAGACGAAGCGTATGTGATCAGCTTCGATATTTCGGTCGACCTGCTGCAGGATTTTACCCGCGACGTGCACCGACTGCAGACGGCCTTGAATAAGGCCAAGGTCAACGCCGACTTTAGCGGCGGAATTCCCGGAACCGGCGGCGGGCCGCTTCCGTCCAAGTACCAGCCGGGAACGCTGCTTTACGACGCGGTTTACCTTTCCTCGCATGACATGCTGGCGAAGGAAGTTGGGCGGAAAGCCATGGTCCTGCTGACCGACGGTCAGGATGAAGGCAGCAAGCTGAAAATTCAGGATGCCATCGAGGCGGCGCAGAAAGCCGACGCGATCGTCTATGTGCTGTTGTGCGCGGACCGCGGCTTCTATGGCGGGTTCGGCTACAGCGGCGAAAGCGAGATGCGCAAACTCACTGAACAGACCGGCGGTCGCGTCATCAATGTCGGAAACAAGTTCGACAAGCTACGCGAGGCCTTCGACCAGGTCGCAGCCGAACTGCGCAGCCAATACAACATCGGATATACGCCGACCAATACGAATCTCGACGGCACCTATCGCAAGCTGGAGATCAAGAACAAGCAGAATTACAAGATCCAGGCCCGCGCCGGATATTATGCTGCGCGCAGCCAGGAATAGTCCCATTGCTGTGCGCCTCTGTGCTTCTCTGTGGTAAGGCTTTGATCACCACAGAGGCACAGGGATCACAGAGGTTTGGGAAAAAATCGTGCCGCCTTGTCCGGAAACACGATAGGCTGTTAGGCAACGCTGGGGTCTTCAATCCTGGAGGTATGCATGCCTGACGCCCGCCTTTTCGCGTTTTCGCGACGCTCGTTCTTGCATCTGTCCGCCGCCGCATCCTCTGCTGCCGCGCTGCATTTCTTGACCGAGCCAATGCTGTCCGCTGCCGCGCGCCCGACGATTCCGAAAGATGCAATCATCATCGATCAGAATGAAAATCCTCTGGGCCCGAGCCAGCCGGCGCGCGAGGCCATTTCCGCCATCATCCCCCACGGAGGGCGCTACTCCGCAGAACTGACGGAGCAACTCGAGCACACATTCGCGGAAATCGAGGGCCTTAAGCCGGAATCCCTTCACGCCTATCCGGGATCCAGCACGCCGCTTTATCAAAGCGTCATGGCCTTCACTTCACCACAAAAGAGTTATGTTACGGCCGATCCGGGCTACGAGGCCGGCATGTTCGCGGCCAAGAACTCCGGGGCACGCGTGGTCAAAGTGCCCCTGACCAGGGAATTTGCGCACGACGTGAAGGCCATGCTGGCCGCGGCTCCGGATGCCGGGCTGTTTTATATCGCGTCGCCGAACAATCCTACGGGGACGCTGACGTCGCACTCGGACATCGAGTACCTGGTCGAAAACAAGCCGCGAGGGTCGGTGGTTATGGTGGACGAGGCCTACATCCACTTTTCGTCGAACGCCGCCTCGGTGCTCGATCTGGTCAAAGCCGACAAAGATGTGATCGTGCTGCGCACCTTCTCCAAAATCTATGGCATGGCCGGGCTGCGCTGTGGCTTCGCGATCGCCAAACCTGCGCTGCTAGAAAAGATTACCGATTGCTCGGGATGGAATTTCATGCCGACCACGGCGGTAGTTGCGGCCATGGCGAGCCTGAAAGATGCGCAACTCGTGCCGGAGCGGCGCAAGATCAACGCCGACATTCGGCAGCAGACCTTTGCCTGGCTCGACCGCAACGGTTATAGCTATATTCCGTCCGAATCGAATTGCTTCCTGCTCGACACCAAGCGGCCTGGCAAGGGAATGATCGACGCCATGGCGGCGCAGAAGATCATGATCGGACGCATCTGGCCGGTCCTGCCGACATACGTGCGGATCACCGTCGGAACTCAATCGGAGATGGAACAGTTTCAGGCTGCGTTCCAGAGAATCATGAAGGGAAGCGCCAGCAACGTGGTTCCGGCGCCGAATGTGCGAGCGAGTGGCACGAGTTCGAGGCCTCGG
The DNA here is from genome assembly GCA_035710725.1 of Candidatus Sulfotelmatobacter sp. Lineage (GTDB taxonomy): Bacteria > Acidobacteriota > Terriglobia > Terriglobales > Acidobacteriaceae > Sulfotelmatobacter. The sequence continues at coordinate 93,765 of DASTCY010000026.1, forward strand.
TTGCCGTCGTAATCGCAACTGCACCCCAGGATGGCGGTACGACGCCTTTTCTCTGCGGAGAGAGTTGTGGAAGAGCGGCCCTTCAGGGCCGCGTTATGGCCACAATGAAACCGGCCTTTAGGCCTGGCATGCGATTTAGAGCGGGTAAATTCTCTCCGAGGCGGTCCGCCGAATCGAGATGATCGTATTCATCTTCTTCCACGCGCGATTAAATCTGATTCCACCGGGGCTGAAGCCCAAAATCTTGAGAGGACCTCAACGCGGCCCTGAAGGGCCGCTCTTCCACAATGTTGATCCCCATCGCGACGGCCAACAAACCTCGAAGCTAAAAGTCCACTTCTTAGGCTGTCACTAGCCTGAAGGGCCGCTCTTCCACATTGGACGCAAGGAAACAACGCTCACCCTACCCGGCGAATACGTCTTTCGCGGCTATGATCGTGTTGCAGTGGATCGTTACTGTGTCTTCCACGTTGCGCGCGTAGCCACCGGCGAACGTCACCATCACAGGAATGTTGTGCGCGCGGGCCACTTGGAAGACAAGGTCATCGCGCTTTTTCAGACCTTCGATGCTTAAATTCAATCCGCCGAGTTGATCTTCTCGGTAGGGATCGGCTCCGGCCACGTAGCACAACAGGTCCGGTTCGAATTGTCGCAGGCCGGAACTCAGCGCGTTGTCGAGCCACGCCAAGTATTCCTCATCACCGACGCCGTCGGGCAGATCAACGTCGATCGAAGACATGGGTTTGAACATCGGGTAGTTATTGTGCTGATGCAGCGAGATGGTGAATACGTCCCCAGCGTGCGCGTTGCGGATGCGACCCTTGCTGTTTGCAATCGGGCCCAGCGTTGATGCCGAAGTCGATGGCAGAGGCTCGCCGGGCACGCGGGTGCCAGCAAAAATCGCAGCCGTTCCGTTACCTTGATGCACGTCGCAATCAACGGTCATGGCGGTACGAATCTTGTCATCGCGCTGCATGCGGCGAATCGCCACGGCGACGTCGTGGATCATACAGAATCCTTCGCCGTGGTCGGGGAAGGCATGATGGAACCCGCCGCCGATATTGACCGCGACGCCGTCCTTGAGCGCATGTTGTGCGGCGAGAATCGATCCTCCCGCAGCCAGCCAGAAGGCGTCGACCAGATCGCGCGAGAAGGGAATCTCCATTTCCATTTCTTCGCGCGCGCTGAGCGTGCCGGTTTTGAGCTTGTGGACGTAGTCCGGCTTGTGGACGAGAAGAATGTCCTGATCGCTGGCGTGCTGCGGATCGAGGAAGTCGCTTGTGTTGGCGACGCCAGTGCTCAGCAGCCGATCACGAATACGCCGATACTTTTCGGCAGGGAAGACGTGCTGCCCGATCGGCAGATAGTAGGCGTCGCTGTAGATGAGCTTGAAGGGCAGCATTCAGCAGTTAGCAGTCTGCATTCAGCCATTGATCGACAGATGAGGTTTCATATCATACGCTTGCTACCGCACTGCCTAGTGCATAATCGATGAACAGCGTTGCACATCCCAAAGGGGCGAGACGGATCATCATGACCAAGAACCATATTCTGATCTCTTTATCTCAGTCCGACAAAACCAGCGTCGGGAAAGTACCCTTGGCGCAGCAATCAAGGCCCCAGAAGGTATTTTCGGCCATTTGGGAAGTGGAAGCGGAAGTGAACAATGGTGGCTTTGGGCAATATTTTCTAAATGACAGCGCGGAATCTGTGCCGTTCGTTGTCGACGCACTTGAGACGATTGGTGCTTCGAAGACCGCCGATATTTGCAGACGCGCAATAGAAGCGGCCTTTCCAGCCGGATTGCCAAGCACGAATAGTATTCAAGCCGCGGCCGCGGATTTCCCGGATGAGGTAGCGGAGAGACTCGAACCTCTGAACCAGGAATTCTTTGCCTATCCCCACAACCTCACTGACTTGCTCTTTGCCTACGTGTCAGCCCGCCCGGAGGAGTTCGGGACACTGCCGAAGCCCGATGATGCGTAGGTCGGTCGAAGCTACTTTTTTCTTGAGTTCGGCAGTGAAGGTGTCACCATTGGCCGGCGCACCGGAACGATCGCTCCCCTCGAGGGATCTGTAGCGGCAGTGGCGCGCGTGAGTACTTCTTTCTGAATGTACTGGACGAATTCCTGAATCTGGCGCTGCATCTCCTCCATGCGCTCGCGCATTTGCAGGATGATCGCCATGCCGGCGATGTTGACTCCCAGATCGCGCGCCAGCGAAAGAATAAATTCGAGGCGCTGCAGGTCTTCGTCCGTGTACATGCGGGTGTTGCCTTCGGTGCGCGATGGCTTGAGCAAGCCTTCGCGCTCGTAAAGCCGCAGCGTCTGTGGATGGATACCGTACATCTCGGCAACCGCAGAGATCATGTACGCCCCTTTGGACTTACGCTTCGTCATAGAGAACAGGGACCTTGTGGATGATTCTAGAGCACGACAAGTTTTCCTCCTAACACAATGCCAAGATCCCACCAAACGTATGGCGAATGTGGGCATCCAAATGATCCAGGAGGAAATCATGGATCAAAATGATGCAGTCAGCGTAATCAAGAATCTTATCGAGACCTGTAAAGACGGGCAAAAAGGCTACCAGGACGCCGCGGCACACACCAAGCGCTCCGAGCTCAAGACGTTTTTCAACGAGCAAAGCCTGGAGCGTTCGCGCTTCGCAGGGGAACTGGAGGCGGAGCTGCCGAGGCTCGGAAAACCGGATGAGAAGGTTTCCGGGTCGGCGTCAGCGGCCTTGCACCGCGCCTGGATCGACACCAAAGTCAGCCTCGGCGGGGGCGACAAGACGATTTTGGAATCTGTCGAAAAAGGAGAGGACAACGCCAAGGATACCTATCAAAAGGCGCTGAGTGGCTCGTTGCCGGCAAACGTGACTGAAATTGTTCGTCGACAGGCCGCCAGCGTGCAGCGCGCGCACGACAAAGTGAAGATGTGGCGCGATGCCGCAAAAGCGGCGTAGGTAAGGTTGGAAGAATTAAGAGGGCCGGAATCTCCGGTCCTCTTGTTTTGTCTGGAAAAATCTTACGCGGCCGGTTGTGGTTTCTCGGTTCGCGTTGCTGCCCATCCCGCGGGCTTCACCCATGGAGACAAATGCCGTAGATCTCAGCCACGGCAGAGATCATGCACGCGCCTTTGGACTTACGCTTGGTTACGGGTCTCGCTTCACTTTCCAAGATTTTGATACTGTTCGACCCATAGCGGATTTTTCACTGGAAAGAAGACTTGTTGCGCCTTCCCCACCAGCATGCGATTGCCCTTGGCAGTCAGCGGCAGGTTGGCAAAGAGCTGTTGCGGGTTTCCCGTTCCCTTATATCCCCGGATTGTCTGCCCGGCTGGGACGGCGAGTACCCAAACTTCCAAAATCTTGTTCCACTCGTTGGAAATCGCAAGCAACTCTCGCAACATGTCCCGCAGGACGCGTTTCTTTTCCGATGAAGTGAAGTAGATCCGCGAGAAGGCAGTCTCGAGCGAGTCGAGGAGCGACGCATTGAACCACCACTCGCCCGAATAGACCCGGTTGTCTGGACCAACCACCCTGAGAAACAGCTTCGGCCCCGCGAAGTCTTCCGGAACAACCGACGACATCCCGGACTTTATCTCAGCCACCTTCTTCTTTGCGGCTGACTGGGGAGTCTCACCCTTGGGCACAAGCGCAATTCGGTTGTGCGGCAGCGAGTATATGCCGACGAGCACTTGTTCGATCTCATCCCAAACATCCATAGGCAACTTTTTGAAACCGGGAAACGGCTTCATTGTACAACGTGCTCGCTTGACGACGGCATCTGGCCATGGGGTGCCGCGAGAGTTCTAGAAGATTATGAAACCTGCAAGGAAGGATTTCTCTGCGTGGAATCCAAGGGGGCAAACTTGCGTGCCCCCTTGGACAAGGATTCTTACGCCACCGGTTGCGGCTTTTCTTCTCGAGCCGCCCACCCGGTGGGCTTCAGCGCGTGATTCAGGAAGTAGGCGACGACGCCCGCCGCGATCAGGATCATGCCGAAGGCGAACGAGCTCATGCCCAGTACGGACTCGTGTTCGCTGCGCACCACGGAAAATCCCAGCAGCAGGGCCGGAGGGATGCCGATGGCGATGGCCCCGAACCATCCGCCAGGAACGCGGAACGGACGCCGCAGCTTCGGTTCTCGCACGCGCAAAACCACCAGCGCGGCAAACTCGAGCACCAGGCTTGCGCCGTAGAGCAGAATGTCGAGTGTGACCAGCCGGGCAAATCCCAAGCCGAGGCACATCGCCCACCCGATCGCGAGCGCGACAATCGCCACCCAGGGAGCACGCGACTTTTTCTGCAGCTTGGAGAAAACGCCGGGCAACATGCCATCCTGCGCCATGGCCAGCGGCAAGCGGGAGTAGCTCATGACCAGGGCGTTGAACATGCCGAAGGCGCTGATCATGCCGCCGAGGACTACGCCAATCCGCAGTAGCGGCCCGCCCAGCACGCCGGCGATATCGGCCCACGAGCCGGTTTCCCAGGCGTTTGCCGAAAGTCCGGTCGCCCACATCGCCGCAAACGGCAGCACATAGCTCAACGCCACGATGATGACAGCGACCAGCATGGCTCGCGGATAAGTCCGCTGCGGGCGTTCCACTTCGGTCGCGATGGTTGAGGCGTTGTCCCATCCCATGTAGTTCCACATGCAGATGAGCAGCCCGCCCAGGATGTCCACCGTCGAAGTCGTCGGCTTGGTGACTGCGTTCACCAGAGCCCCCAGCTTGAAGGGCGCGATGAGCACGATCGCCAGAAACGGCGCGGACAGGGCGAAGAAGAGCCACAGCGACGTGGTCGAAACGACTTTCACGCCGGCTATATTGAGGAGCGCGCAGGCGATCACCACGGCGAGCGCGACCCACCATCCGCGATTGTTCACCTGAAACCACGGGAACATGCGGGTCAGGTAGGCCACAAACAGCGTGGGATAAATCGCCATATCGAAAATGGAAGCGACCAGCGAGAGCCAGGCCTCCTGAAATCCCCAGAAATTGCCCATGGCGCGGCGTACCCAGGCGTAGTAGCCGCCTTCGAAGGGCAGCGCGCTGGAGAGTTCGCCGATCATGAAGGCGGTGGGCAGACTCCAGAGCAAAGGCGTAAGCAGCAGGATCAGGATCGCGCGTCCGTAGCCGGCTCCGTGGACGATGTCTTCGGTGCCGTATGTTCCGCCTGAAACCATAAAGAAGGTGGCGGCGACCAGTGGCCACAAGGTGAGGCGGACGAATTTTTTCCGATTGGGTACGGCGGCGAGGGGGCTGGGATTCTCTGGTTGAAGGGCGCTAGCTGTTGCCAATTTCGATGGCTTCCTCCTTAAGCGACTCACTCTCACCACCGCGTCTCCCTTGATAGATGCTGCTCGCGGCTCCCGGGTAACTGCGATTCCCGGGCATTTCGGCGAAGTTAGTTCGCACATGTGAGATTACGAGAATTTCCACAAGATGCAAGTTCTTTTTGAATTTTTTTGCAAAATTTTTGTAAGCGAGCGGGCTGGTACGAGAGTAATGAGTGGCGAACAGTGAGTTGCAAGTTGTGAGTACCGACTTGCGAATGACCAGTGCGAAAGAATCTCGCACCGGGGGCTCCGGATGCGGTCAAGCCCGCTTAGCCGCGACTCGCCACTCGCAACGCGTACTTCGCCCTTGCCCGGCGCGAAGCCCCGGAGTATAAGGTTGCGGGCCCGAACATACTGTCTCGAAGGAGATCAACTATGACCAGAACACTGGGGGTTCTGCTGTGCCTGGCTTGCGCGTTGCTGGTTGCCCAGTCCACTGCGCCGCAGAATGCGTTTACTCCCGACCAAATCAAGTGGGGACCTCCGCCGCCATTCGTCGCTTCCGGCGCGCAGTTGGCCGTGATCGAAGGCAACCCCATGGGAGATTCCGGCGACTTTACGATCCGCCTCAAGATGCCGAACGGTTACAAGATCGCGCCGCACTGGCATCCCAAGCGGGAGAATGTCACCGTGATTTCGGGCAATTTCAAGGTCGGAATGGGCGACAAGTGGGAGGACAGCAAGATGATGACTTTCCCGGCCGGCAGCTTCGCCTATCTCGATCCTGACATGCACCACTACGCCATGGCCTCGGGCGGCGAAACGATCGTCCAGGTGCATGGCATGTCGCCGCTGCAGTTCAACTACGTCAACCCGGCGGACGATCCGAGCAAGAAATAGTAAGGCCGGAGGCGTAGGGATGATTTGAGGCTCTGATGCGAAGACTAAGGGCGCTGGTACTGAGCGGGCTGGTTACCAGCGCCATCGCCGTCGCACAGCAGAATAGCGGGAGATTCGAATGCGAGTCCCACACCGTCGCTATCGACCGCTTGCCCGACGCAAGACTTATTCCAATTCATGGCCCGGATAACTCTGGCGCACAGCAGATTCTGCGTGCCGATTTCTCCGGCTTCGATGCCAAGTACACCATCCAGTCAGTTCATTTTGTTGTTTTTTTCACTCCGGAGCCTGCACCAAACTTGTCGGTTCCCAGAGGAAAGTTAAGCGTCCAAGCTCTGGTAACAAAGCATGGCAGCCAGGAATGGAGTGTACTTGCAGACGAGGATGGCCGAAATTCGTTATTACGGCAGGGGTGGTACGAGAATTCCGCGCTTGCGGACCTGGTGCAAGTATTCTCTGAACTTGCTGAAAGCTACGAAGAGCCAAACTCTTCGGATGATCCGCAGGTTACTCAGTCAGGCAGGCCGCAAGTCAGAATTCAGCAAGCAGAGAGCAAACAACCAGTATTTCTCCTGACATTCATTCGCCTCGCGTCTGCTGGGGGGCATGGCGATGTGGAAACTGAAGAAGGTATGGTTCTGGATCTTCGAACAGAACCGTTCACAGCTCCTGCGGCCGTGGGCTGTATCAAGAACGATTTTGCCAGTGAACAACACGTAGACGAACGAATCAGTTGCGCCTGGAGCGCTAAACAGCAAGATTACATCTGCAGGACCAATGCGAGCTACGCGCACGAATGGCGGTTCTTGTTAATTGCGGGCAAGAAACTCGCGGTGGCGAAGAACGGCAAAAGCCCCTGACGAACTCAAACCTTGCTCCACAACTCTGCCCGCGGATCTTCCGGATTTAGCTTGGCCAGTTCCCGCAGCAGTTCTTTCGTGCGCTCGTCGCGGGGCATGGGGACATTGACGTTGATCTCGACGATCTCGTCTCCACGAATGCCCTCCTTCGTGGCGGAAGGCACGCCTTTTTCCCGCAGCCGCAGTTTCTGTCCTGACTGCGTTCCGGGAGGAATCTTCAGCAGCGCTCGACCGTCGATTGTCGGAACTTCGATCTTTGCACCCAGCGCCGCTTCGGTCGCGCTTACCGGCACGGTCAGATAGATGTCGTCGCCATCCCGCCGAAAGATGGGATGGGTGCCGGTCCGAATGATCACGTATAGGTCGCCGGGAGGCGCGCCGTGGCTTCCGGCATTGCCCTTGCCTGCAAGGCGAATGCGCTGTCCATCGCGGGTTCCAGCTTTGATGCGGACTTCCAGTGGCTCAGTCCGCAAAACCGTGCCTTCGCCATGGCAAGTCGGGCAGGGGGAAACATTTTTTCCCGTCCCGTGGCAGCGCGGACAGGTCACGTTGAACTTCATCCGGCCGCCGGTTTGCGTAACCTGGCCCGTGCCGTTGCACTCCGGGCATTTGCCGGGCGATTCCAGGTAGCCCACGCCGTGGCACTGCGTGCACACATCCTGGCGCGTGATGTTCAGCCGCATCACGCCGCCGCGAATCGCCGTCCAGAAGGGGACGTTGACCTGATATTCGAGATCGGTGCCCTCCTCGGGAGGAGCTTCGGCCGGGGCCGCGCCGCGTCCGCCGCCGAACATGCCTGAAAAAATGTCGCGGAAGCCGCCGCTTCCGCCAGTGTTTGTCTGCTGCCTGCGTCCGGCATTCTCGAACAGGTCGGAGAAATCAAATCCCCCGAAATCAAAATGAACGCCCTGGCCGGCTTGTCCCTGCGCGCCGCTGGGGAAACCGCCAAAACCGCCCGCGCCAGTCGCTCCGCCACGCGCGTAGGCTTCGGCCGCGGCGGGATCGATGTTGTCGGAATAAAACCCGACTTGGTCGTAAATTTTGCGCTTCTTGGGATCGCTCAGGACGTCATTGGCCTCGGAAATGGCCTTGAACTTTTCTTCGGCTGACTTATCTCCGGGATTGACGTCGGGATGATACTTTCGGGCGAGCTTGCGGAAGGCCTTGCGAATGTCTTCCGCTGAGGCCGACTTCTTAACGCCGAGAGTGTCGTAGTAGTCTTTTTTGGTGGTGGTTGGCATTAGCGCTCAACATTAAGTGTTGTCATCCTGAGCGAAGCGAAGGACCCGATGTTTGCTTTTACTGCCATCGGCCTCGCTAGGAGTTTCTTCACATGGCCTCTTGAGAATTCCTTTCGATGCCCGTCTCACTGCGGTCGCGCATGGGGTCCTTCGACTCCGCATGCACTTCGCTGTGCGAAGTGCATGCTCCGCTCAGGATGACACTCTATAGTTTTCCGATCTGCATCGCTCAGGATGACATTACTTCTTTATCGATTCTCCAGCGAATAGCATTTCAGCTCCCCACTTCTCGGCCAAATCTTCCCAGCGCGGATTCTTTGATTCGATCAAGGCAATCTTCTTGGCTCGCGTCCAGCCCTTAATCTGTTTTTCTCGGCCGATCGCTTTGTGAACATCATCAAAGCTCTCGTACCAAACCAATCGATCGCAATGATACTTGCTCGTGAATCCCTGGATTTCGCCTTGCTTGTGCTGTAGTGCACGGCGATAGATGTCGTTTGTCATGCCGACGTACAGCGTGCCCGATAAGCTGCAAACGATGTACACGAAATACTGGTGCTCTTTCACAACGAGCTCAAACCCATGTCATCCTGAGCGAAGCGAAGGACCCCATGCAAGCGTCCAGTACCACCGGCACTTCAAAGGAATTCTTTCGAGCACTCCGCTGCGCCGGTGAGAATGCCTTGATGAGTCCATCTTAGTGCACACGGTATGGGGTCCTTCGACTCCGCATGCGCTTCGCCTCGCGAAGCGCATGCTCCGCTCAGGATGACAGTTTCCTACTTGCTTTTCGAACTCGCTTCAGAAATTCCGGTTCGATCCAGATCGAATGACCGCTGCCGAACTTTCTTCTCACACCGCGGTCCTCTCCAGCCCAAAGTTCAATGTGGCCGTAACGACCGAATCCGTGAACCACAAATTGCCGACCTATGCAAAACCGGAACAATTCGCCCGTGCGCCATTTTCCGGTTTCGTCGTTGTGCAATCGATCATAATCGGGATCTTTGAGATCCGATGCGATGTCCATAACTCGAACCACATCGCCGATTTTGAAATTGAAGCGAAGATAAGGGAGCTTTCTTTTTCGAACAGCTCTGGTATTGGTTTTTGCCGCTTTCCTTCGCACGCGATCCTTATCTCGCTCGGAACTACCAAAGTCAAAAGCATGACGCGGGTGAGGGCGCCCGCGCCACATTGTTCAAGCTGAAAGCTGACCGCTGACTGCTATTTCTTGTCTTCCACGTCCACGTACTCGGCGTCGATCACGCCCTCGTCTTTCTTGGCCTGGCCATCGCCACCGCTGGGACCTGGTTGCGGACCTGTGCCGGCGCCCGGTCCCGGCTGCGCTCCGCCTTGCGGTTGCGCCGCCTTGTACATCTGCTCGGCCAGCTTGTGCGAGGCTTGGGTCAGCGTATTGCGGGCCCGGTCCATCTGCGCTTTGTCGTTGGACTCGAGCGCCTTCTTGGCGTCGGCCAGAGCGTTCTCGACATCGCCCCGCTCCGAGCCGGAAATCTTGTCGCCGTGCTCGCGCAGCATCTTCTCCACGCTGTAGACCATCGAGTCGAGCTGATTGCGCGCCTCGATTTCGTCGCGCTTGGCCTTGTCTTCCGCCGAGTGCGAGTCGGCTTCCTTCGCCATGCGCTCGACTTCTTCCTTCGACAGGCCCGAAGACGACGTGATCGTGATCTTCTGGTCCTTCTGCGTGGCCGTGTCTTTCGCGGTCACGTTCAGGATGCCGTTGGCGTCGATGTCGAATGTCACTTCGATCTGCGGCACGCCGCGCGGCGCCGGAGGAATGCCGGTCAGATGGAACTTGCCCAGTGTCCGGTTCTGTGCCGCCATCGGGCGTTCGCCCTGCATCACATGCACTTCGACCGACGTCTGACTATCGGCCGCGGTCGAGAACGTTTCCGTCTTCTTCGTGGGAATCGTTGTGTTGCGGGGAATCATCGGCGTGGATACTCCACCCAGCGTCTCGATCGAAAGCGTCAGCGGAGTCACGTCGAGCAGCAGCAGGTCTTTCACTTCGCCGCCGAGCACGCCACCCTGAATCGCCGCGCCGACCGCAACTACTTCGTCGGGATTCACTCCCTTGTGGCCTTCGCGCCCGAACAGCTCTTTTACCAATTGCTGGATGCGGGGCATGCGTGTCTGTCCGCCGACCAGCACGACTTCGTTGATCTTGCTGTTGTCGACGCCGGCGTCCTTCATGCACTGCTTGCATGGGCCGACCGAGCGCTGAATGATGTCTTCGATCATGCCTTCGAGCTTGGCGCGAGTGAGCTTCTTCACCAGGTGCTTGGGACCGCTGGCATCCGCGGTGATGAACGGCAGATTGATTTCGGTTTCCATCGTGGTCGAAAGCTCAATCTTGGCGCGTTCGGCGGCGTCGCGCAGACGCTGCAGCGCCATCTCGTTGCCTTTGCCGCGCAGGTCGAGACCTTCATCCTTCTTGAATTCATCGATGAGCCAGTCGACGATGCGCTGATCGATGTTGTCGCCGCCAAGGTGGGTGTCGCCGTTGGTGGCTTTGACTTCGATCACGCCTTCGCCGACTTCCAGCACCGAAATATCGAATGTGCCGCCGCCAAAGTCATAGACGGCGATAGTTTCGTCCTTGCCTTTATCGAGGCCGTAGGCGAGCGCGGCCGCGGTCGGCTCGTTGATAATGCGCTTCACGTCGAGCCCGGCGATCTGGCCGGCGTCCTTGGTCGCCTGGCGCTGCGCGTCGTTGAAATACGCGGGAACGGTGATGACCGCTTCCGTCACTTTCTCGCCGAGGTAGTCTTCGGCGGCCTTCTTTAGCTTCTGCAGGATCAACGCCGAAATTTGCGGAGGCGTGTGCTCCTTGCCCTGCGCCAGAACCGCGACGTGGTCGCCCTGCCGGACAACCTTGTAGGGGACCATCTTGATCTCTTCGCCGACTTCGTCATAGCGGCGTCCCATGAAACGCTTGATCGAATAGACGGTGTTTTCGGGATTCGTGATCGCCTGCCGCTTGGCGACTTGTCCGACCAGCCGCTCGCCGGTCTTGGTGAAGCCGACTACCGAAGGAGTGGTGCGTCCGCCTTCTTCGTTGGCGATCACTTTGGGTTCGCCGCCTTCCATGACGGCCACGCATGAATTCGTGGTTCCCAAGTCAATTCCTATGATTTTGCCCATTGGTGGGGTCCTCCAGATCTTGTAAGTACCTATCGAATCAATCTGTTTACGATTGCGCTATAAGCGATGATAGGAGTTGAGTCAATCGTTGTCAAGTTTTAGATGCGGTGGGAGTTCAGTAGGTTGCGGAATCGCTTGCCGGTGCGACGATGCGCAATTGTTTCGGGACAACGCACAAGGAGCCATCCCCGATTGACATGTGTTACACATGAAACTATGCTATCAACATGTCGAAGATGATCCAGCTTCGCAATGTGCCAGAGGCCTTGCATCGCACCCTGAAGGCGCGCGCCGCGATTGCCGGAATGTCATTATCGGACTATTTATTAGCGGAAATCAAAGAGATCGAGTGGCGGCCCACGCTAGCAGAACTGCGAGAGCGTTTGCACAAGCGCCAACCGGTTGGGCCTGAGCCCGATACAGCTCGCCTGGTGCAAGAAGAGCGCGAGGCCAGGTGATCGTCCTGGATGCTTCGGCCGTGCTCGACTGGCTTCTGCAAACTTCCGCCGGACAGCAGATCGAGAAGCGAATTTTCTCGCGCAACGAATCCCTGCACGCTCCGCATATTTTGGATGTGGAAGTGTCGCAGGTACTGCGGCATCTGGTGCGCGAAGGCACGGTGCCAGAGCTCCGCGCCGAGCAAGCGCTCGACGATTTGCTGGATCTGCGCCTGACGCGCTATCCCCACTTCGTGCTACTACCGCGCATTTGGCAACTCCGCCACAACCTGTCGGCCTATGATGCGGCTTACGTCGCGCTCGCGGAACAACTAGCTGCGCCTCTGATTACGCGAGATGCTCGTCTTGATTCTGCTTCCGGCCACAAGGCGCGGGTCGAAGTATTTTGACGTGTCGTTACTTGCACAGCTGGTGAGGACCGCGGCAGACTGAGCACCCTATGCTCTGCAATGCAGGCTGACACCTATCTTTGTGTATTACCATCACGAACGATGGATCGGAATCTACGTAGCTGTCTGCGCGGTCCGGTGGCGCTGCTATGTCTGGTTGCCGGCTTGCTCGCTTTCGTTGTGCAGTCGGGCGAGCTGGGCACCGCCGATACGATGCATCGCCTGCAAACCACGCACTGGCTCTGGACGTCGCAGCCGCAAGTTTTTCCCAACGAATATCCGGAATTCGGCATTCACGGACGTGGCGGCCAACTCTATAGCTGGTACGGCATCGGGCAATCGCTGCTGATGCTGCCGTTCGACGTGATCGGCACCGGCATCGCCAAATTGCCGATGTTTTCTGACTACACCGATGACCCGGCCGTTCGCAGCATCGTGGTGAGCTATGGCACCAGCATTCTGGTCAATGTGCTGACGGCGTTGATCGCGCTGCGATTCTTACAGCAACTGGGATTCACGTGGAAAGAATCGATTCTCGGCGTGCTGGCGCTGATGTTCTGCACCACCCACCTGCACTACACGCAGAACATGATGGAGAACAACTACATCATGCTGCTGACGCTGGCGGGTTTTTCGTTTCAATACGAATGGTTGCAGACGGGAAGCTCGCGCGCTCTATGGATTGGCTCCGCCGCGCTCGGGCTGAACCTGCTGACTCGCCTGACGACCGGCCTTGACCTGATCGCCGCTGGAATTTTTATTCTGATGACGCTCTGGTTTGAAAGATCTGCCGAGCAACAGAACGCAGCACAAGAGGTGGCTGCCTCGTCTTCGCCGAGTTCTTTGCGGCAAAGGGGGAAATTCCAATCACGTTTTCTCGCCTACTGCAAGATCGCTGCGCCGGTGTACGTGTTTTTTCTGGTGATCGATCGCCTCTATCAGTTCTATCGATTCGGATCGCTCACCAACACCTACGTTTCGCTCTTCGCGAAGGAGCAACGCGCAAACGATCCGACTCTGCCGGCGAATTTCCCCTGGAGCACGCCTTTTCACGAGGGATTCCTCGGACCGCTATTCAAGCCGGAAAAATCGATCTTCCTTTTTGATCCGTTGTTGATTTTGACGATCATCCTGCTGGTGCTCTTGTGGAAAAGGCTTGCTCTTCAGACGCGCGCCTACGCCGTCTCCTCGTGGCTGCTGCTGGTCGGGTACATCTGTTTCTACGCGCGCTATACGTATTGGGCCGGCGACTTCGCCTGGGGGGACCGGTATGTTTCCACCGCGGTAGAACTTTCAAGCCTGCTCGCGGTTCCGCTCCTGCTCCGCTATCGGGCCGCTCTGGGGAAGGGAATTTGGCGAGCAGGAATCGTCGTGATCTGCGTGAGCTTGGTGATCCAGATTGCTTCCCTGATGTTCTGGCTGCCACTCGAGATCTATCAGATGGAGACACTCGGCCATCCCACGTTTGTGATTGCCCTGCGCTTCAAAAATATCGCAGCGTTCGCGCTCGGCAAGATGGACGCATGGGGATTAAACAATGAGCCCATGACTCAGGACGCATGGGACTACGTCCACATCACAACGTGGAATTTTCTGCCGTTTCTGCTGCGGCGCGTGGGAGCGGCGCCGGCGTCGGTAGTCCGGACAACGTTTTTGATATGGGGGACGTCCCTGGCAGCGCTGGCTACGTGTTTGAAAATACTAGGAAAGCGATTGGTGGAAATAAAGACTTAGATGGTAGAATGGTAGAACCATGAGCTTGAACATCAAGAACGAGGAAACGCATCGGTTGGCGCGGGAACTGGCGCTTCTTACGGGCGAGAGCATGACCGTCGCGGTGAGCGAAGCGATTCGCGAGCGCCTGGAGCGCGTTCGCGGGAATTCCGATCAAGACCTTGCCGAGCGCATTCTGAAAATTGGTAGAGAATGTGCCGCCCACCTCAAGGAACCCTACAAGTCGATGGACATTGATGAATTGTTGTACGACGAGAAAGGTATGCCGAAATGATTCTGGACTCATCTGCAATTGTCGCGGTTTTGCGCGCGGAGCCGGAGGCATCGGCTTTCGCAACTGCGATTGCATCCGTCGGTTCCCGTCGCATCTCTGCGGTGAGCTACGTGGAAGCAGCCATCGTGATTGATAGGGGAGGAGACGCGATCGCGAGCCGTCGCTTCGACGATTTTTTCCGAGCGTTGCAGATTGCCATTGAAGCGGTTACGCCGAAACAAGCCGAGCTGGCGCGAGCCGCGTACCGCGATTTCGGCAAAGGGCGGCACAAAGCCGGGCTGAATTTTGGGGATTGTTTCGCCTACGCGTTGGCCAAGGATTTGGACGAGTCCCTGCTATTCAAAGGAAATGATTTCCGCCGCACGGATGTCGAGGTTGTCGAAATCTGACGTCCGGTCCTTATTCAACAGTCACCGACTTTGCCAGGTTGCGCGGTTGGTCGACGTCACAACCTCGGCGCACGGCGATGTGATAGGCGAGCAACTGTAGGGGAACAATTTCCAGGATGGGCGAAAGTTCCTCGGGTGCGGCCGGCACGTAGAGCACATGATCGGCGGATTCTTTGATCTCCTCATCGCCTTCCGTCGCGATTGCAATTACCACGCCTGACCGCGCCTTTACTTCTTTCAGGTTCGAGATGGTTTTTTCGTAGCGCAGCAGCGACTCAGGCTTGTTCGCGTCTTTGGTCGCGATCACGACCACCGGCAGATTCTCGTCGATCAGCGCATTCGGCCCGTGCTTCATCTCGCCCGCGGGGTATCCCTCGGCATGGATGTAGGAAATTTCCTTCAGCTTGAGCGCGCCTTCGAGAGCAATGGGATAGTGAATGCCGCGGCCAAGAAACAGAAAATCATGCGCGCGTTGATAAATCTTCGCCAGCTCTTCAACCTGCTCGTCGCCCGTAAGAATGTGCTCGAGTTTGGCCGGAATGCGCATTAGTTCCTGCACTGCTGCGCGCGCTTGCTCGGAAGTCTTCGTTCCGCGCACTTCCGCGAGATATAGTGCGAACAGGTACAACGCCGTGAGTTGTGCGGTGAATGCTTTGGTCGAAGCGACGCCGATCTCTGGCCCGGCGTGGGTATAGATTGTGCCCGCGGCCTCGCGTGTAATCATCGATCCAACCACGTTGCAGATCGCGACCGTCTTCGATCCCTTGGTCTTGGCCTCGCGCTGTGCCGCGATGGTGTCGGCGGTCTCGCCCGACTGCGAGATCACCAGCGTGATCGTCTCGGGATCGACGATGGGGTCGCGGTAGCGCCACTCGCTGGCGTAGTCCACTTCCACGGGGATCCGCGCCAGCGTCTCGATCATGAATTTTCCGGCATGGCCGGCGTGCCAACTGGTTCCGCAGGCCGTGATGTTGATCTTCTTCGCTGCGCGAAACTCAGCCTCGCTGATCTGCATCTCGTCGAGGAAAATCTTGCCGCTGTCCTGCGAGACGCGTCCGAGGGTCGTATCGCGCACCGCGCGCGGCTGCTCATAAATTTCCTTGAGCATGAAATGCTTGAAGCCGCCCTTTTCCGCCTGGATCGGGTCCCAGGTGACGTGCTGCACTTTGCGGTCGATGGGGCGGCCATCAAAATCGGTCAATTGCACGCCAGCCGGTGTGACCACGGCCATATCGCCATCGGCCAGAAAGAAAATGTCGCGGGTGTGATAAAGAATTGCCGGAACATCGGAGGCCACGAAATACTCGTCGTTGCCCAGCCCGATCACGGCCGGCGGGCCATTGCGTGCGGCCACGATCTTGTTCGGTTCTTCGGTCGAGATCACGCCCAGCGCGAACACGCCCGTCAGCAGTTTGACGGTCTTTCGCACCGCGTCTTCCAGCGACGGACGATGGCCATTTCCAGTCTGCAGGAAATTTTTCTCCACCAGGTGCGCGATCACTTCCGTATCGGTTTCGGTGGTGAACTTGTGGCCTTCTTCCAGCAGTTTCTTTTTCAGGCTGAGATAGTTTTCGACGATGCCGTTGTGCACGACTACGATCTTGCCGGTGCAGTCGCGATGCGGGTGGGCATTCTCTTCCGTGGGACGTCCGTGGGTGGCCCAGCGGGTGTGCCCGATGCCGTAAGTTCCTTCCAGAGGCTTTTGCCGGATGATTTCTTCCAGGTTGCGCAGCTTGCCTTCGGCGCGCCGGATCTGCAGGCCCTCTCCATTGCCGCCCACGGCGATGCCAGCCGAGTCGTAGCCGCGATATTCAAGCTTGCGGAGTCCGTCTAAGATGACGGGAACGACTTGCTTCTTGCCCACATATCCAACGATGCCACACATATGGGAACCCCTGGCCGCTTCCAGTCCGGCGTCTCTAATCCGACAACGAGAAGCGGTATTCCTCGATGACGGGATTGGTGAGAACTTCGCGGGCAATGCGCTCGACTTCTGCCTTCCCCTCTTCACGCGACAGACCGCCATCCAGCGTCAACTCAAAGTACTTGCCCTGGCGCACGTCTTCCAGGCCCTTGTAGCCCATCTTTTTCAGCGCGCCTTGAATGGTTTTGCCCTGGGGATCGAGGACGCTTTTCTTGAGCGAAACGTAAACGTAAGCTTTCATGGGGATGCTTCATTATACGCGGTGAAAACGGCTGGGGAGGTTTGGACCCCGATTCGTTCCCGCATTTCAGCTTCCAAGCGCCCGAATCTTCATCTCTAGATCGCTGAGGGCTTTTTCGAGCATCGTGCGGCGGCGGGGATCCTGAATAGCTGCAAGTTGTTGCACAATCCTGTTTCGGGAAAGTTTCAATCCTTCCAATTCGCGCTGGCGCGCCGCCTGATCGGGAGTCAGGATCGACCGCTTCTGAGCCGGTTTGCTCGCAAGTTCCTCTTGCTGGGCTTCGACGGATTTGCTTTCCCATCCTCGGGCCATGGTGCTAGTATAAGCGGGCTTCTTCAGAAGCGTCAGCCAGCTAGCCCGAGTTCTGCATTTGGTATGGCTATCTTAGAGGGGTTTTCAATTGAGTTTACAAAATCCGAAATTATAGCTAGACGGGAATTGAACTTGCTTTGCACGGGGTTATAATCCGCGTTTAACTTCGATCAAAGCCAGCGACTCAGTTTTCGGGGGGAAACGGGCCGCTGGTTGTGGTTCGCATATGTGTCCTGGCCCCCCGACCTTCGAAACCGATCTGCAACGCTACGCTGCTCTGCTGGAGATAACCAACCTGGCGGAAATGGCGGACACCGTTTCGCGATACCGCGAACCAGCGTTTCTTTTTCGCGAGCTGACCCCACTGCTGGGCAACATAGTCGCCTTCGATTTTATTAACTTCGCACTCTACGATTCCATCGATGAGGTCATGAGACTCTTCGTGTGGGATGGCCGTAGTTGGCCGAACAAGCCGGATCGGATGAGCATTCAAGATTCCGCCGTTGGCTGGGCGTGGCAGAATCAGGCCCCAGCGCACGTCTCTGACACGGAGGGTGAAACCAGATTTGGATCCGAGCTTCGCTGGTTGCACGAGAACCGAGTGCGCTCCTATTGCGTGTTTCCTTTGACTGCAAGGCAACAAAGGCTCGGTGCGCTCGCCTTCGGCCGCAGGATGCCGCAGGCGTTCACTCCTCAGGATATGCAATTGCTGCATCGAGTGTCTGAAATGGTAGCCCTGTGCGTGGACGGCACCCTGAACCGATCCGCCCTGGCGGAGGCGCGAGATCGCGCCCATTTGCTGCTTGAGTTGGAGACGGCGTTGTTCTCCACTTTGGATCTCAAGCAGCTGTTTCCGGTCACGGCGCAGAGCTTGCGCAAGCTGGTACCTTACGATTCGGCCAGCATGGCATATTTCGATGAAGGTGCGGGGATGCTGCGGCAGTATCGGCTTGATGCGCCTCCCAGCGATCACTTCGACAGCGGGGTCTGGATCACGGCGCAGGATTCGCTGGTGGCGCGGGCTTTTCGCCAGCAACAAATCCAGTTCTTCAATCGGGAATCTCTCACGCGTGAGCCGCAGGGGGGCATTGCAGCATTCCGAGATCGTGCGGCATCGTCTTTGTATCTGGTCCCGCTGGCCACAGCGAAGGGACACGTGGGAGTTCTGTCCCTAGAGAGCCTCCAGGCTGAGCCTCTATCGCAAGACCGGTTGTCGATGCTCGGCCAGATGGCAGTTTTGGTGGCTTTGGCTCTGGAAAATGCGCTCGTCCACAGAAACCTGCGTCTGCAGCGCGAGCGCATGCAAGCCCTGCTCAGCATTAGCACAGTCCTGGCGGCCCATTGGGACCTGGGGGAAGTTTTTCCCAAGACTTCGTCTTATTTGCGGCGGGTATTGCGACAAGAGTATGCCAGTGTTGCTTTTTATGATGAAACTGGCAGCCGTCTGGTGCGCCAATTCATAGACTTTCCAATGGGCAGGGGTTCGCTCAAAGATACTGGTTTCACCGTGGACGTTTCCCGCAGTCACGCGGGCAAAGCGCTGGCTACGCGCTCCGCTATGATTTTTTCCCGTGCCGAAATCGAGGCACTCGATTCTGAAATCACGGAAAAGCTGATCGAAGAAGGCATCAAAAGCCTCTGCTGCGTCCCGTTATCGTTGCCTCGAGGCACGCTGGGCACGCTCACGGTAGCCAGTACGCGCGAGAACGCTTTTCGCCCGGACGACACGGCGTTGCTGCGTCAGGTTGCCAGCCAGATAGCCGTCGCAGTCGAGAATGCTCGCGCTACGCGACAGATTGAGGCACTGAAGAACCGGCTCGAAGAGGAGAAGCGTTATCTGGAAGGAGAAATCAGCACGGCGATGAATTTCGAGGAGATCGTCGGGGAGAGTCCCGCTTTGCAGAAGGTCCTCGAAAAAGTGGTTACCGTGGCAAAAAGTGACGCCAATGTGCTGATTCTGGGCGAAACCGGCACGGGAAAGGAATTGATCGCGCGCGCGATTCATCGCATGAGCCGCCGCAAAGACGCCAGCTTCATTAAGCTGAACTGTGCTGCTATCCCTACGGGTCTCCTGGAAAGTGAACTATTCGGCCATGAAAAAGGAGCCTTCACCGGCGCCATCTCTCAGAAAATCGGCCGCATGGAACTCGCCGACGGAGGAACTCTGTTTCTCGATGAAATCGGGGAGATCCTGGTGGAACTGCAGCCCAAGCTTTTGCGAGTTTTGCAAGATCGCGAGTTTGAGCGTTTGGGCGGTACGCGCACTATTAAAGTGAACCTTCGACTGATCGCAGCCACCAATCGCGATCTGGCGCAAAGTGTGGCGCGGCATGAATTTCGCAGCGATCTTTTCTATCGTTTGAACGTGTTTCCCGTGCAGGTACCGCCGTTGCGTGAACGCGCGGAGGATATTCCCATGCTGGTGCGTTACTTTGTGCGCAAGTATGCGCGCCGTATGGAGCGTCATATAGAAAGCATTCCCACCGAGACCATGAATGCTTTGCAGCAGTGGCACTGGCCGGGCAACGTGCGCGAGTTGGAGAACTTTATCGAGAGGTCGGTCATCTTGACCGAGGGCACAGTGCTTCGGGCCCCTCTGCCAGAGTTGCAGGCGAGTTCTGGAAACGCGCCACCCGATCACAGCCTGGAGAATGCCGAGCGCGAGCATATTCTCAAGGCCCTGCGGGAAGCCAATGGCGTGCTCTCAGGTCCGCACGGTGCCGGTCGGCGTCTAGGGTTGAAGCGGACCACCCTCCAATCCAAGATGCAGCGGCTGGGAATTACGCGAGAAGACTATGCCAAGCCCAAAGCGTCGTAGCGGGAATTCAAGAGCGAGTGCCGACATGTCGGCAGACTGCCGAACAATCTGCCGAACTATCGGCACGCAATACCCGCGGGAGAATTCCAGCAGCGGGAAGGGTTGTTCCAAACAGGGAACTTGCAAGTCCGAATTGGTATGACCATTCTGGAACAGTGCGTGCACAGAATAGGTTTCCGCTGCAGGCTCTCCCAGGCCTAGCGCTCTTCAAGCCTTGCAGTGGATGGCTCAGTACCCTCCCCCAAATTCAAACCGGTACGGAGCAGGATCCGGAGCAGTAGACGTGTTGTTAGCGAATCGATGGCAACGAAGTGAGCAAGGGAGTGCGGCGTCGGCACGTACGCTCCCAACATTGCAGTCGCCGCAGCTGAAAGCAGCCAGCGAACCTCCTGCGATTCAGGCGGAATGGAGCTACTCAAAATTTTTTCCACTCGGGCGAGTCCCAGAGCCAGGCGCGCAGCCGAGTCCCGAGCAGATCGATCCGTTCTATCTGTTTCTTTGTTATCTGGAGTGGGAGAAGAAGAACGAGCCCACAGCGGCCTGGGAACTGATCGCGGCCAGCCAGAGCGCGGACGAAGATACGCAAGCGCACGCCCGAGCGTTACTGTCACGGTCATTCCGGGCGGCGCCGAATCATTCCGGCTCGGCTTCCGATCCCGATCGGCGGCGAAGGATGTATCTGGAGGACGAACGAATGAGGACCCCCTACGGATTGGAGATCATCGAGAACTGCGGCGAGTGCGTAAATCGGCACCCCGGCTTTTTCTGCTCACTTTCCGAGCCGGTTCTGCAGTCGGTAGAGGAGGCCAGTCATCCGGTCAACCTGCCCACGGGGGCCATTCTGTTTGTCGAAGGACAAGTGCCGCGAGGAATCTTCATCTTGTGCTCGGGAAAAGTGAAGTTGTCGACGACCTCCCGAGAAGGCAAGGTTCTGGTTCTGAAGACCGCGGAAACCGGAGAGGTTCTTGGCCTGAGCGCGGCCATTTCTGGACAAAGCTATGAGTTAACGGCTGAGACTGCTACCCCCTGCCAACTCAAATTCATTGACCGCAAGAGCCTGCTTCACCTGCTGCATTCCCATAGTGAAGTGGGCTGGCATGCGGCCCATAGTTTGAGCCGCGATTTTCAGGCAGCGTATCGCGATATTCACGATCTGGTGTTATCTCGATCGTCGGCCGGAAAACTAGCGCGATTGTTGCTGTCATGTAGTCCCGAATTGCTTCCCAATTCGAGCGAAGTGCGGCTCCGTTCCATAATGACTCACGAAGAGATGGCCCAACGCATCGGTTCCTCCCGGGAAACGGTGACGCGATTGCTAAGCGAGTTGAAGCGGAAGAAGCTGGTCCGGCTCGAGGGAGCCACACTCGTCATCCGCAATCGCACGGCGTTGGAGGCATTGGCGGTTTAACTTCCCCCAGGCAGAGCAGGGCGGCAGTCGGTTCTCGCCGCCCTCTTTTTACTTCGTAGAACCCCGCCACAGCAATATGGTGTACAGCGGAAATCTGGTGAGCTCGCTTATCAATTTGGTCGAGCAAGCGGAGCAGTTCGTGCGCGAGCCCAAGTCTGTTTCTCAGCGGGATGCAAAAATGTCGCAGGAGTTTCCGGGGGACGTTTTAGAGACCAAACAGCTCGCGCAGCCGTCGAGTCTGGGCGCGGCTGACGGGAATCTCGGTTTGCTTCTTGTCGTCCATTCGCAGCTGGTAGGAACTCTTGAACCAGGGGACAACCTCACGGATACGGTTGATATTCACCAGGAAAGACCGGTGGGCCCGCCAGAATAAATTCTGATCGAGGCTATCGAGCAATTCTTCGAGCGTGCGGCAATTCGACTGGCCCTCCATGCCGTTCACACCCGCGGTAATGACCGAGATGACGCCATCCTCAATGGAGGCGTAGCAGATATCTTTCTGGTCGACCAGCAGCATGCGTCCCATGGCTTTGATCAGCACCTTGGGTTGTGGTTTCTGCGATTCGAGCATGCGTACCAGGTTGTCGATCTTTTCCGCCGGACTCTGATCCGAATCCTGCTTGGCGCGCGCTTTTTGCAGGGATTGCGCAACTCGCTTCTTGTCGAATGGCTTCAGCAAATAGTCGACCGCATTTACTTCAAACGCCTTTACCGCGTATTGATCAAAGGCCGTGGCGAAGACGATTTTGGGCAGAGGAACGCGCTTGTCGAGCAGCTTCTTGATCACGCCGAAGCCGTCGAGCCCAGGCATCTGCACATCGAGAAAGACCAGATCGGGATTGTGCTCTTTGATGAGATTCACGGCTTCGAGGCCGTTCTTGCCCTGGGCGACGACGTCAACGTCGCCGGCATTCTTGAGCAGGTAAGCGAGTTCGTCGCGGGCGAGCTGCTCGTCATCCACGATCACAGCGGACAAAGACATCTGTCGCTCCACTACGAGGAGTTAGTTTTAGATGATGTTCCTGCCAACTGAGTATAGAAGCCAGCTGTGCCGGGCGCAAACCGGCGAATATCGGAAATACCTGGGCTCGCAGCGAAGTGTACCCGGCAGCGGCGGAATAGGGTTGTCGCCGAATTGTACGGTTATGAATGTCCTGCACTTTCTGAGGCTCTTCGTCTTTTTTCGTGGCTCCCGAAATCCTAAATCGCAGAGGGCACAGAGATCGCGGAGCCCGATGGCGAGATTCTCGATAGCTCAATTGTTCTCTTGTTCGATGGCCAGCAAGGTTTTCTTCCGTTCGAGCCCCCAGCGGTATCCGCCCAGATCGCCATTCTCACGAATTACGCGATGGCAGGGAATCGCGACGGCGATCCGGTTCGATGCGCAGGCGCGTGCGACGGCACGACTGGCGCTGGGCTGCCCAATCGCTTTGGCGACCTGCCCATAGGACTTGGTCTCGCCAAACGGGATGGATTGCAGGTACGTCCAGACGCGGCGCTGAAATGCGGTGGCGCGGATATCGAGTGGCAAAGACGCCGCCGACGCTGAATCCGGACCCTGCTGCATCTGGCGCAGCAAAGTTTCGACGTACATTTTCACTCCGCCATTGTCGGGTTTGCGAGTGGCAAAGGGAAATTCGTGTTTCAGTCCTTCGAGCAGTTCCGCGTCCGAATCAGCGAACTGTATGGCGCAGATGCCGCGATCGGTGGCGGCCACCAGCATGCGTCCCAAGGGCGAGTCGGCGCAGGTATAGCGGATCGAGGCTGCGATGGCGCCACGGCGATACTTGTCGGGCGTCATGCCAAGTTGCGATGCGGTGCGCTCGTAGAGGCGGCTGCTGGAGCCGTACCCGGCGTCGTACATGGCGCGGGTGACGTTGTCGCCAGCCTGCAGACTGCGCTTGAGCACGCGAAGGCGGCAGGCATCCACATACTCGCGCGGCGAGATGCCGAGTACGGCCTTGAAGCGGCGCTGCAGATGGAACGGGCTCTGACGGAAGGCGCGGCCTAGCTGCTGCAGCGTGATCGGTTCATCGATGTGCTGTTCGATGTAGCGGCAGATTTGCTTGACTGCATCCGCTTGCGGATTGCCGGTAAGGGCCTTGGGGCGGCAGCGGAGGCAGGCGCGAAATCCGGCCTTTTCGGCATGGTCGGGCACGCGGAAAAAGCGGACGTTTTCGCGACGCGGACGCCGCGCCGGGCACGAGGGCCGGCAGTAGACCCCAGTGGTGGAGACGGCGAAGACGAAGTCGCCGTCGCAGAGCACGTCGCGGGCAACGACGGCCTGCCAGCGGTCATCATTGGTTCGGGCCGTTTCGGCTTGGTCAATTCCAGAATTCACGGCATTCGGCTGCAGTGAGCTTTGCGCTTCCATTGTAAGTACGACATTGGATGTCATAGTAAGGAAAAAGTAGCGGAAAGCGGTTTGGTGAGCTATCCGAAGCTTGCGGGGGAATTGGGGAAAACGGGGGGCGTGAGGAACGGGGACGCCGACTCGGATTCAGCGAATTCTTACTTAAGCGCAGAGCTAACGGTAGAGCTCTGCTGAGGACAACACGTTGCCGCCAGCGTCGGTGCCTCCGACCACCAGCACTGCTCCATCGCCTAGCAATGTTGCAGTATGCCCCGAACGAGCGGTGGTCATCTTTCCAGTTTCGGTGAAAGTCAGAGCTGTGGGATTGAACAGTTCGGCGGTGGCGAGCGGTGTAACGGTGGTGACAACTTTCCCGCCTTCCGCCACCGAATGAACAGTAGAGCCGCCGGAAATCAGGACATCACCGTCGCCGAGTCGGGTAGCAGTGTGAAAAGCGCGGGAGGTTGTCATCTCTCCAACCGCGAAAAAGCTCGAGTCGCTAGTCTTGAAGAGGTTTCCCAGGCCATAAGAATCCGGACCAGATAGACAGCACCTGGTCGAGCCGCCGCTGAGAAGCGTTGTAAGTTGGCCGCCTGCGAGCATCACCCTGCCGTCCAAAAGCGATGCCGCGGCCAGCCACAGGGCCTGCGTGCCTCCGGTTGCTGTCGTCGAAAACGTGGCCGAAGCGGGATGAAACAAATCTCCCAGGGCAGTTCCGTTGCTGTCGGTCCCGCCTGCGAGAAGAACCATGCCGTCCGCCAGCAGGGTCGCGGTATGCCCCGTGCGCGCGGAACTCATGCTGCCGGCGGAAGTGAACATGCCGGTGCTTGGATCATAGAGCTCAGCCTTGGCAGTTCGGCCACCTGCGATGAGCACCTTGCCATCCTCGATCAGGGTTGCCGTGTGCCCGATGCGTGGGAGGTGCATACTGCCGGTCCGCGTAAACGTGCCGGTCGTGGGATTGAAGAGTTCTGCGGTGGCGAGAACGCCGGTGGAATTTTGCCCTCCGGTCAAAAGCACTTTTCCATTAGGGAGTCGTGTTGCAGTGTGTCCAAACCGCGCTGTCGCCATGTTGCCGGTACGAGTGAAAGTGCCGGTGGCAGGATTGTAAAGCTCCGCTGTTGCGAGGGCTCCGGTTGTGTTTTCCCCTCCTGTCACCAGGACTTTTCCGTTGGCGAGCAAAGTTGCTGCATGCCTGTGGCGAGGGGACATCATTTTGCCCGTGGCGGTGAAAGTTCCCGCAAATGCCGAAAGCGCGAAACAGGCGAACAGAGTCGCCGAGAATGTGCGTGATGTGCGGTATTTCATGTAGTTATCTCCCCGGTGACAGGAAGTCGAGGGCCGTTGAACTCAACAGACGTAAGGCGAACCGGAAGAGCCCCAAGGTCGGCGGTAGAGAGTCTACGCCAAAGATATTGAGTGTCAAGGCAGGGCAGACTGCAACTAAGTTTTGGAGTGGATCATGCCAGGATCAAATCGAACTCGCCGAACATCCGCCCGCGCGGGCAGAAAGACTCGCAGAGGGTCGGGCAAGCGCTGGGTCGCGAGAGTAAAAACTGTCTCAACCGATCCGCCGAAAGGGTTGTTTACAAAGGACGCCGCCACCATTGCGCGATCGCTGGCTTCGAAGCGCGTCTCACCCAAGGGACCCGGGTCCGGGATGCGCATGCTGGTTTATTTCATCAATCGAGCGGGTCGCGGACTTAGCAAGTCTCGGCGGAAAGAACTCGAGCAGGCTAAGCGGCTGTTATCGGAGCGGGTCCGGCGGGCAAGACGTGAAAAGCAGAAGAAATAGAGCGGTAGCCAATCAAGGAAAACGCTCAATTTTCAATCCGGGCAAACAAAGAAAACTCTCTCACGCTTGCCTCTCAGGCAACTCTTGGAGCATTGTGCTTAGCCTGTTCCTCCAGTTGGCGCTTCACCCGCTCAATCAAAAGAGCCAGCTTCTTTGACTCGACGTCCCGTTCGATTTGTTTGCACAGCTGGCGATAGTCCTGCGTTTCCTTTTGCTCAAGGGTCATGCGCTCAAGGAGTCCTTTTTGAGGGTATAGGAAGGCGCGGCCAGCCTACGCTATGAGACGGGATTTGCCAACTGTTTTTTCTTTCGTCTTTCTTCTGGGGCACGACCGACGAAGCTGCCGCAAAGTCCTTAGGGTGTTTCCATTAGCCCTTCACGGGACCGGCATCCCGGTGATCTGAAAGGGCATCCCAGTTTCGCCATCGACGAGCAAGTTTCGATCAACGATGGCATGGAGGTCCGCCGTGAGATCGATCAGGATCGCGTTGTTATTGGCCGTACTCGCATTCGGTATGACACTCGCATATGCGCAGGAGCCGGGTGACGAGCATCGCCCGCCGAATCACCAGGACGAAGCACGCCCAGCCGAGAACCGCGAAGCTCCTCCGGCGCGGCAAGAGGAAGCGCGCCCGCCGCGACAACAGCAACAAGAAGAGGCCAAGCCTCCTCGGGAGACCCGGCCGGAAAGGCAGGAGACAGCCAAGCCGCCGCGAGAACAATCCAGGCCTGCCCACGCTGAAAAGGGCGAGGCGCGTCCTGCTGGCAAAAGCGCGCGCATCCCTGATCCGAAGTTCAAAGCCAGTTTCGGGCGGCAACACGCCTTTACTGTCAATCGTGTGATCAACACCACGACGGTCGTGCCGAACCAGACCCAGTTCGTTCTCGCCGGTTACACGTTTGTCTTTCTTGATCCCTGGCCCGCCGAGTGGCTGTTCACGGACGATTGCTACATCGAATTCGTGGATGACGAATACTTCCTGTTTGACACATTCCACCCCGGCCTTCGAGTGGCGTTATTCGTCGTGGGCTGATTTCGTGATGCTCGGCATCATTAACTTCGTGCTGAAGGCTTTCTACGCGAGTTAACCGACTCGCCGGGAAGCCTCCGGCCATGAAGCCAACATCGGCGGCAGAGTGTGCCCACCTTCGCGAGAACTGGAATTTGGGTGTAGCGCAGGGACACACTTGCGTCGAGCGCAGTTCACAATAGCAATGGCCGTCCAGTCGCGCGAAGCTCGACAATCAGGGAAGGCGTTAGGGGGCGGACGTATTCGTTCGCCCGGCCCATAGCCCTCCGCTCTTCGTTTCCGCATCCAAAGGCAGTGGCGCCGACACTCCCCATCCCGCTAACGCATCAACTTGCGTGGCTGCTTATCCTCGCGATACCAGTCGCTTGCGTCGCGTGGACTATCACGCACGAAGAGGTATTCCGCGAGCCGCGGGAGTACTGCCAGCGTCAATCGCAATCCGCACGCAGCTTCGTTCGTCGCAAATTGTTCTTCATCGTCACTTGCGAGTATTGCTTGAGCCATTATGTCGCCGCATTCTTTCTTGTGGTGACACGTTTTCAAATGCTCTACGGCGGATGGCGTGGATATTTCATTTCGCTGTTCGCGCTCGTTTGGGTCGCCAATCAATACATGAGCATTTACAACCGTTTGCGCCTCGACATTCGTCATGAGCATCTCGAAATCGCTGCCAAGCAGGAACATGTCGAGCAACGCAAGGCTGCCTGAAATCAACCAATATTCACTCCTGTTCGGTAATCGAGGTCCTGGAACCCGTGTTGAATCGCACATTTCGAACTTTGGCGGGAATTATTCTTTCATTTTTGCCGCTTCAATACTCGCTCCTGATCAGCTCATGCGGAAGCGGTCGAGTGCAGACTCCCGTACCGGCGAATCAGCCCACGTTCGCGCATGTGGTTCTCGTCGTGGAAGAGAATCACAGCTTTTCCGACGTGATCGGGAATTCCTCGATGCCTTATATCAACAGCTTGGCCCAGCAATACGGCGTCGCCGCCCAGTACTTCGCCAATGCGCATCCCTCATTGCCCAACTACCTCATGCTGACAACAGGAAAAATCGAAACGTTCGATGACAATTTTGGAGGCGTGATCGGTGATGACAACGTTTTCAAGGAACTGACCAAGGAGAACAAAACGTGGAAGGTCTATGCCGAGAACTTGCCACGCGCAGGCTATCTTGGTGGGGACTCCCCACCTTACGTAAAGCGCCACAACCCAGCCGTATATTTTTCTGACGTGCAAAACAATCCTTCGCTGGCGTCGAATATCGTTCCGTTCACTCAGTTTGCGTCCGATCTTGGGAACAACGCCTTGCCCCAGTTTGCTTTTGTCGTCCCCAACGTCGACGACGATGCTCACAATGGAACACTACCCCAAGCCGATGCCTGGTTGAATTCCAACATTGCGCCCTTGGTCTCGAATCCTGCTTTTCAAGCCAGTGGACTGCTGATGATCGTTTTTGACGAAGCGGAGATGAACGATTTAGACCACGGCGGTGGCCAAGTCCCGGCGATCATTGTCAGTTCCAGATCAAAGAAGAACTACACTTCCCACACTTTTTTTCAGCACCAAAGCACCCTGCGCCTAGCGCTGGAAGCGTCGGGCGTCGGCACGTTTCCGGGTGCCGCTGCCACCGCGCCCGATATGACGGAATTCTTCCAGTAGGCTGGCCCGACCACAAACGTGCGTGAACCGTCTCGCGTTGTTGTGCGAGCAGTTTTGTGCCGTGAGGACGAAGTTTGGGCCGTGGGCGAAAGTTTGCTCTACACGAGATCCTAGGAATGGCCGCCGATTTACGGTAACTTGCCGGCCAGACCGGGGATCGTCTTCATCAGGTCGTTGTAGATCACCATGACGGCAAACAGGACGAGAAAGACGAATGCGGCCTGATAGACGCGTTCTTTAATGCGCAGTCCGATGTCGCGGCGAATCAGTCCCTCGATCAGCAGGAACATGATCACGCCGCCATCGAGAATGGGAATGGGCAGCAAATTGAAGACGCCGAGATTCAGACTGATTGCCGCGGTGAGCTCCATGAGCGGCGTCCATCCCTTGCGGCTGGCGGCCTCGCCGGCGGCCTGACCGATGCGGATCGGGCCTTCGATGGAGCGGAGCGACATCTTCCGCTCTAACATCTTCTTGACCAGCTCAAGGATCAACAGCGAAGCGTGCTTGTTGCGCTCGACTGAAAGACTGAGCGCCTGAGCAAAGGGCAAAGTCTTTACTTTGACGGGCAAACTACCGACGCCGATGCGGTAGGATTTGTCGCTCAGGACCGGCTGCACGGTGAAATTCCTGGTTTCAGAGCCGCGGCGGACGGTGAGCGTGATGGGTTTGTTCTGAGTCTGTTTCAGGGTATCGACCATGGCGGCGAGGGCGGGGACTGGCTTGCCATCGAGGGCGACAATGTCGTCGCCGATTTTGAGTCCAGCTTTCGCGGCCGGCATGTCTGGCTGGAGCTCGGTGACGCACAAGCAGGGTTGTTTTGGCCACCATCCGGCCATGCCGATCTGATCGACACCATAGGCTTCGGGCACGATGGTGCTGGTCAACTGCTTGCCATCCCGCTCTACAGTAACGTCGAGAGGTTGTCCCGGGCTGAGGGCTTCTTTGGTGTCCACCTCTTCCCAGTTGGGATTTTCGGTGTCGCCGATGCGAACGATTTTGTCTCCGGGCTGCAGGCCGGCCTTGGCCGCCGGGGTGTCTCTGATCACCCAACCTATGGTGGTCGGCTCATCGATGTAGGCCGGATATTCGTAATGCACCATGTAGACGGTGGTGAGCAAAAAAATCGCCAGCAGGATGTTCATCGCAGGGCCGGCGATGGCGATCAGGAAACGGTGCCAGCGGGGATGGTTCAAGAATTCAGCCGGATCGTCGGTACGGCTATCCATGGGGTTCTCGCCCGTCATTTTGACGTAACCGCCCAGCGGGATCGCGCTCACCCGATAATCGGTTTCCCCCCGGCGAAAACCGAACAGGCGTTTCCCAAAGCCGATGGAAAAGACTTCGACTCGCACCTTCAACCACTTAGCCACTGCATAGTGGCCAAATTCGTGGATCAGGATCATGAAGCCCAGGACGGCGACGACCGCGACAAGTGACGTTAAGAATTCAGACATATACCGTTGTACGTACGCTCCGACACATTAGATTCGTAAACCTACGCGAAAGATGTTGCGTGTGGCGCCGGCTTTCGCGTTTGCACCTGTTGTTGTGCAATCTTTCGGGCCTCGGCATCTGCGGCCAGCACAGCCTCGATCGATTCCAAGCTCCGGGAAGTGGTTCGGGAAAGAACCTCTTCGATGATCCTGGGAATCTCGTCAAAAGCGATGTTACGGTCCAGGAAAGCTGCCACCGCCACTTCGTCCGCAGCATTGAGGGCGACGGTTTTTGCCCCGCCCGCTTCCACAGCTTCATATGCCAGACGCAAACAAGGAAATTTATTCACGTCGGGAGGGCAGAAGTCTAGATGACGCAGGTCACTGATGGGGAACCGCATATCCGATTCGATCCGCTCAGGATAAGTCAATGCGTACAGGATTGGCAGGCGCATGTCAGTCAGGGAGAATTGCGCCAGAATGCTGCCATCCACAAACTCGACCATGGAGTGGATCGTAGACTGGGGATGCACGATGACCTGAACTTTGTTTCGCGGCAAGTTGAACAATCGGCAGGCTTCGATGACCTCGAAGCCTTTGTTCATTAGAGTGGCCGAGTCAATGGTGATGCGGCGGCCCATCTTCCACGTGGGATGATTCAACGCCTGTTCTACCGTGATCGCGGCAAATTCCGAGCTCGGAGTACTAAGGAATGGTCCGCCCGACGCCGTCAGCCAAATGCGTTCGACCTCCTCCATGCGTCCGCCGCGCAAGCATTGATGGACGGCGTTGTGCTCACTGTCAATCGGAAGAAGTGGTTTGCCCTGGCGGCGGGCTTCTGCGGTGATGAGTTCGCCGGCAGCGACCAGACATTCTTTATTTGCGAGGCCAACCGTTTTTCCATCTTTGACGGCTTCGTATGTAGCTTCGAGTCCGGCCACGCCGACAATCGCGCTTACGACGAAATCGACTTCTGGATGCGTCGCCACACGCACGGTGCCGGCGGAACCGGAGGCCACCTCGGTGTCGGTCAAACCTTCTTTCTTGAGTTGGATTCGTAACAGGTCAGCATTCTGCTCGCTCGCGATAGAAAGTACGCGAGGACGCCATCGCTTCGCTTGCTCGAGAGCCACTGCCAGATTGCTGCCCGCAGCGAGGGTTACGACCTCAAAGCGATCCGGATACGATTCGGCTACGCTGAGCGTGCTGCGGCCAATCGAGCCGGTCGATCCCAGGATGGCGATGCGTTTCATCGTTTGAAGGAAAGTTTAGCTTTTTTATTTCGTAAGTGCTGCCGCGTACCGCTCAATCCAGTCCCGCTGTTCGCTGGTTTCCGGAACCACGAGCCCCCGCGCGGCGGATACCGTGTCGATTGCCGCCCCCGGACTCATCCCGTTCTTAATAAGGAGGCACGCCGCGACCAGACCACTGCGACCGATCCCCTGTCTGCAGTGCACAACCACATTCTTGCCGGAAGAAAGCCTGCTGTTCACCTCTTCCACGATTTCGCCAAATCTCGCTTCCAAGCGGGGAACGTGACGATCGGGAATCGGGAACGACAAGAACTCCAACCCTGACCTTCTGGTTTCGGTCTCTTCGTCGCGCAGATCGAGATCTTGGTCTTCCTCTGGGGTCAATAATGAGAGCACTGCGCCAATTCCAGACCGCTGCCAATCGGCGATCTCATCCTCCAGCCAGTCGCCGCCCCGAGGGCGCGCGGCCAATGCTAGCCGCCCACGCCAGGGTCCCTCGATCCAGTAAAGATCCGATCGCATGGTCCGCTATTCCGGTTCTCTCGTGATGATTTCTCGTGGCAAATCGTCCACCGCGAAGCCCCTTTTGCGCAGGATGAAGATTCGATGATGTCCGTCCAGTATAGTTCCATCCGGTCGCGTTTTCAGGCAGTCGTTCCCTCCGGGTGCAAGCGATGCGACCAGCACCTCAGTCGACATCCGATCCATCTCGGACAGCTTTTGTGCAACTAGAGAAGTGCCTGGATGTAGCGTCTTGACGGGAGGCGGACTTGAATCGGCCATCAACTTCTATTGCATCACACGCCAAGCCGCATAGTACCACAGCACTGGAGCGGCGAAGAGCAAGGCATCGACGCGGTCGAGCATGCCGCCGTGGCCTGGAAGCAATGCGCCCGAGTCTTTCACGCCGGCACCGCGTTTGACCAGCGATTCGACCAGGTCCCCGAGTTGTGCGGCTACGTTCAACGCGATCGTAAGCAGGACGACTGGTAGCATCGTCGGCACTTCCAGGCCGTACATGCCATCTCGGCGAGCGATCAGGCCGGAGCGCAAAAGCGCCGAACTGATCGGCTCGGCGTGGCCAAACAGGAGCCATCCCACCGCGACGCTGGCGACGAGCGAGGCCGCAGCTCCTTCCCAGGTTTTTTTCGGACTGATTCTGGGCGCCATCCAGTGCTTGCCGATCGAGCGTCCGATGAAGTAGGCGAAAATGTCTCCCGCCCAAACGACGAGGAGCAGATAAAGAAGGTAAAACGCTCCCGCCCACTGCTGGCGCAGTTGAACCAGCATCCCCATGGGCAGGGCGATATAGGTAAATGCAAACACGGACGCTGCCGCCGCGGGGTAGCCTCCATGCAATTGCTCACGATGCATCGCGAGAGTGAGAAACAGGAATGGAGCGATGGCGGACGCAAATCCGACCGCATAAACGAAAACGGCAGTGGAAAGCAACGGTTTTTCATTGCCGAAATTCAGCGCAAGCAGGAGGAAGAAAAGTCCGGTGAAGATGTAAGTAGGAAGGCGAAATGGCTGTACGCCGTAAGCTTCGGTCAGCTTCAAAAATTCATGTATGGTCAGCAACGCGACGATTGCTGCCACGATCGCCAGAACGGAAATCGGAGCTCGCAGGATCAAGAGCAGAACGATTGGAATCAGGACGACGGCGGTGGCGATCCGTTTGAGCAATCGTGCGAGCCTCAGCTGCGTGCAGACTTCGAATCGTAGGTGTGAATGTGGGAAAGCTCGTCGTCTTCGTTGAGCCGAACAGGGTTGAGCGGAACAGGCTGATCGTGGCCGTGGTCCGCGTGATTTAGTCCCCCGTAGCGCCGCTCGCGTTTTTGATACTCGGCGATTCCTTCCAACAGATGTACGCCGCGAAAGTCGGGCCAGAGGGTCGAGGTGACATAGATCTCAGCGTAGGCCAACTGCCACAAAAGAAAATTGCTCAGGCGCATTTCGCCGCTGGTGCGAATCACGAGATCGGGATCGGGAAGGTGGCGCGTGTAAAGGTGCTGCGCGACGATATCCTCGTCGATACGCAAATGCTGAAGGCCACCGTTCTGCGATGCTGCGCTGACGATTGATTGGAACGCATCCACCAGCTCCGTGCGAGCGCTGTAATTCAGAGCAAGAGTCAGCACCATGCCCGTATTTTTCGCAGTGTTCTCGCGCGCCCAATCCATGCGCTCTTGCACATCCTTTGGCAGTTCGTGCTGGCGCCCGATGTACTGAAGCCGAATATTGTTCTTGTTCAGTGTAGGGAGTTCCCCTTTCAGATAGCGGGCCAGCAGGCGCATGAGGAAACCCACTTCACTCTTGGGGCGCTTCTTCCAGTTCTCCTCCGAGAATGCGTAAAGCGTGAGTGCTGGAATGTGAATGCGCGCAGCGGTCTCAACGGTGGAGCGAACCGCGGCCACCCCGGCGCGATGTCCGGCGACACGTGGCATGTGGCGGCGTTTGGCCCAGCGTCCGTTGCCGTCCATAATAATGGCGATATGACGGGGAAGCTGCCTGGGGTCGAGGTGACGATAGACTTCCGCCTCTTTTCGGTCCAGCCCGGTGGGAACTTTGTCCTGCAAAGTAGATGCCTCGGATTGAGGCTAACACAGGGGGACGGGGGAAGCAATGAGGGCATCTGTTAGTGGAGCGGCATATCTCGGTGACTTCGCGAGATCTTTATGGTCACTGTGCTTTCGTCAGCAGGTCGATCGCAGTTAACGCGTAGATTGCGGCGTAGCGCTCGACCAGGTTCAGATCAACGTACTCATTGGGGCCGTGGGCGACCGACAGCAAGCCGGGACCAAAGGCATAGGCTGGGATTCCGAGCTGAGAATAGAACCTGGTTTCGAACAATCCAGGACCCATTTCGAAAGCCGGCTGCTCGCCCAAAGTGATTGCAGCGTTTTTGGCCAGAGCTCGGGCAGGTTTGGAATCGCTGCTCGAGGCCGAGCCTGGCGCGCGCTGAAAGATTTCAATCGAAGGCGAATTCTTTGCCGCGGAATGAATGGCATCGAGTAGGGCTTGCTCTTCTGCCTCCAGCGATTCTTCCGGATTGAAGCGCCGGTCGACGGTGAAAGAGCACTGTTCGGGAACGCAGTTGAAGTTCGTGCCGCCTTGCACAGTCCCGCCAATCAAAAGAATTGACTGGCGGGCGGCGGCCGGACTGATGGGAAAGTCCGTTTCCCGCTTCGCGATCTCCGAACGGAGTTCGATCAGACGGTTGACAATCGCGTGCATCTCATCGAAGGCGCTCACGCCGCGATAGTGCTCCCCAACGTGCGCCGCTTTTCCATGAGTCGTAATTTTCATCGAGATGGCGCCGCGAGAGGCGTTGAAGATGCGTCCACTGGTGGGCTCGGGTGTGAACATTGCAATGGCGTCAGCGACGAGAATGCCGTGATCTCGCAATAGTTGGCTGCCTCGGGCCCCGCCAGTTTCTTCGTCGGGAACGAACGTGAGTCCAATGCGACCTTTTAGAGATGGTGTACATTCCGATGCCACTTTTGCTGCATATAGCATCAGCGCCAAGCCGGCCTTCATGTCGGCGGTGCCGCGGCCAAACATCTTTCCATTCTTGATTTCCGGAGTGAATTGCTGCGCGGTGAAGACCGGCACTACATCGTAGTGACCGTGGAAATAGACAACCGGCTTGGCGTTTCCGACGAATGTCTGCACCGCGTAAGTGCGCTCCTGACTTGAGGGCGCTTCGAGTTCGCGGACGATCGGATCAAGGCCGGCCCGCGTGATCTCATCACAAATCAGGTCGCGGCAATCGGTGTAGTGATTTCCTGGCGGATTTTCACTCTTGATTTGGACGAGCCGGGCGAGAAAGCTTTCCATCTGAGGACGGCAGGCTTTTAATTTGCCAGTGACTTCATCTCGCAGGCTCGCCATCGGTGTTATTGTTTTGCTTCTTCGGGAACCAGCTTCAGTTCCAGCTTTTCCGTTCTCCGCAATAGAGTCACCGGGCAACTCACTCCGACCCGCACTTCGGTCAGGAGGCGATGCAGGTCGTCTACGCCGGCGACTGGTTGTCCCTCCAACGCTACAATGACGTCGCCTTCGCGCAAGCCGGCACGTTGGGCTGGACTGGTGTCCTCGACTGACAATACAACAACTCCCATCTCTTTCGGCAAGTCGTAGAAGCGAACGACGCGGCGGTGAATGGGCGCGGTTTGTGCCGATACCCCAATGTAGCTCCGGCGAATGCGTCCGTCGCGCAGCAGGCGGCTGGCCACAAACTTCGCGGTATTGATTCCGATCGCGAAGCAAATTCCCTGAGCGGGGAGGATTGTTGCGGTATTGACGCCCACAACTCGACCGGCAGAGTCCACTAGTGGACCGCCTGAGTTGCCGGGATTCAGAGAAGCGTCGGTTTGCACGACATCGTCGATCAAGCGGCCGGAATACGAACGCAGAGAGCGGCCGAGGGCGCTCACGACTCCGGCGGTGACGGTGGACTGAAATCCATAGGGGCTACCCATGGCAATGACCACCTGGCCGATGCGAAGTTTCTGGGAGTCGCCAAGCTCTGCGGCCAGCAAACCCGGTTCATCGACACGGATCACCGCCAGGTCGCTTGCCGGATCGTCGCCAATCGCAGTCGCCGGCATGCGGCGGCCATCGGAGGTTGTGACTTCGATGCGGCGGGCGTCGTGCACGACGTGGCTATTGGTGAGAATCAGGCCGTCCGGCGTGAAGATGAATCCGGAGCCGCCGCCGCGGCGCTCGCGAGGCTGGCCGGAGCGTGTGCGCCCGGCGGACTGATGCACTTCGATGTTCACTACCGACGGCCTGATGCGTTTGACGGCGCCCGTGACTGCACGCGAATAGGCGTCGAGAAGAAGATCGTCATTCGAACTTGATTCCGGCGAACTTGATTCCCGCGAGAGAACGCGATCGTGGGCGAACTCACCGTTCGGCGAGGCGGGCAGCGCAGATATCGGTGACGAAGCTGGATCAGTCAGGGAGTCTGCTGCAACGTTGTCCAAATTCATGCCAGATAGATGTCGGTCGATCTGATTGGGATTCAGCAGGGCGGGACTGGACAGGCACTCGTATCACGGCCGGATTCCTGCAAGTTTCTTACAAAGGTAAGCTGCGAGCTCTCGGCCGTTCGTTAGGCTGAGGAGGGCCTCATCCTGACGCCAGTCAGTTTGTACTGCTTGCTGAGCCTGATGCGGTTGCTGTGATGCAAATTGTCTGTCCCGAAACGGAACATCGCTGCACAATTGGTACTGCCTCCGCATTTCTCAAGTCGTAGTCTTCCATATAGTTAAGATCTCTTCGGCTCTGGCCTGCCGCGTGCACGCGTGGGGAGTGGTTTCGCAGTTCCATGTCTTTCCCACTCTCTGGTAGGCCGCAGCTCGCATTCTGGCCCTTTTGTCTCGGGCTCCTGTGCTCATTTTCGGCCGCCCAGCCGCCGCAACCATTGCGGGCGCAGGGTGCGATTGCGCTGCGTGCCATTTTGCCCTCAGTCGTTCAGGTGACGCCTGCGACAATCCCAGTTTCGGCACAAGTCACGGCGAGTGAAGGCGGTGGAACAGAATTCTCTTTTCCGGTTGCATTGAAATGGAATGTAGATCGCTCTATGCGCCGCATCCAGATCATCGCTTTGTTCCCAGATTCGCAGAAAGCGCTCCGCGATGACTCCGGACACTCCATTGCGGCATCGCAGTTGGAAGTAAGCCTTGAGGACCAGACCTGGCGACCCTTCCCAGCGCGGTCACTCCACCAACTGCCTTCGGGCGTGCTGGTGATCTCAGAAAACATCGATACCCTGGGTCGTCAGGGCGAGAAGTTGTATCGGATGAGAATCCGGCTAGCGGAAGCCGCCAAGACCGTCCTGCCTGCGAGATACCAGGGAATTCTGCAGCTACAAACCGTGGTGCAATGAGCCGCTTACGCTTGCTCGGTGCTTATCCGAGAGAAGTACGGACGGACAGAGTGAAGTCCGAGCGGACATTGTCCTAACGGCCTTGGACTTTCGGCACAGGTACTCACTTTAGTGCCGCTCGAGGTGACTGAGGTGAGCAGATACGCAGCTTGTCAGTAAAGGATTTATTTGTAAGCAGATAACTCCGATCTTGAGCTCGCTCGGTCCGCTTTTTTCTGCCCCAAACGGTCCGGTCCCGCGCCCGGAAAGCCAGCCATTACCCATGTAACTTTGTTCTCCCTTAGAGCCTCCTCATAATCATTCCACGCCGCATCACCGAGGCGGTTCCGGGAGCCGCGGCCAGTCAAAAAAGCAATTCAACTTGGACAGGGGGATACAAACTTGAGGAACGGGAAAATGCGAACACTTTCTATCGCCGCGCTGGTTTTGGTGATGTCGGCGTCGTTGGCGTCAGCGCAGGCGATCAGTTCTGGAGCACAACCGATCGCACTTAACGCAACTTTGGCGGAATCTTTGACCGTCGCCCTTACGGCGAACGCGGTCAACTTTACCCTGGCTGCGGGCAACGCCGCTAACCCGGGCAGCACGCCCATTACAGCGACCACTTCTTGGGTCTTGAAGCCGGGCCGCACGCAGGTTGTGGTGGACGCCTACTTTCTCGCGGCAGCCACGGCTTTGAGCGACGGCGCGGGCGACAACATTCCTTCGTCGGCATTCACTATCTCTGATAACGGCGGCGCAGCCGCTCCATTGGTGAACACCGTTGCCTTCGGTGGCGCGAACGCTGGGTTAGCTCTGGAGACGATTGCGATCACCGGCGCGAACAAGAACTCGAAGGTGACCGACGCCATGACCTTCAACATCAACCTGAGCACGGGCACGCTTCCTCAGCTTCCGGCCGCAATCTATACCGGCACGCTGAACATCCAGGCGCAGGCCACTCCGTAATTGTTCTCGCGACACTGGGGT
This sequence comes from Candidatus Sulfotelmatobacter sp., assembly GCA_035710725.1. Taxonomy (GTDB): domain Bacteria; phylum Acidobacteriota; class Terriglobia; order Terriglobales; family Acidobacteriaceae; genus Sulfotelmatobacter. The sequence goes on from DASTCY010000026.1 coordinate 131,556, forward strand.
AAGGGATCGGGCGTGAGGCTTGGTCCCTTATCCGTTCGATTCACGGAACTTGACACAATTTCTGATGACACGATTCGGGACAATACGGGTGGCAGGGCTGATTGCGGTCGTGGTTATGGCCGCAGTCAATCTGCAGGCGCAAGCGGTGAGCTCCGGAGCGCAAACCATCGCGCTCAACGCCACGCTGAGCGAGGCCATCACGCTGAATGTCTCGGCGAACGCCGTCAACTTCAATCTGACCGCGGGCAGCGCCAACAACCCCGGCAGCATCGCCATCACAGCCACAACTACGTGGACCCTGAAACCGAATCGCGGTAACGTCAGCCTTTACGCTTTCTTTAGCAATTCTGCCTCGGCTTTGAACGATGGGGCGGGCGACAACATTCCTAGCGCGGACTTTCAGATTTCCGACAATGGTGGCGCCTTTGCGGCCTTGACCAACACCGTGCCGTTCGGTGGCGCCAACGCCGGTTTGCAGGTGGCGAACTGGAAGGTCGTTGGCAATAACAAGCAGGGGACACGCAACGATACCCTGAATTTCAACATTAATTTGAGCACGATTCCGAATTTGCCGGCGGGAGTTTATACCGGCACCTTAACCCTACAGGTACAGGCGATTTGAGACATGAACAGAAAATCTTCCAGGTTGCTGTGCAGAATTCTTCTCTGCGCAGTGCTGAGCATCAGTTTGGCCGGGGCGCGCGCACAAACCGTGCGTCCGCTGATCGCAGAGCTTAACAATCCCGCCAAGGGACGCGTCGAATATGTCAATGACAGCGATACACCGCTGAACGTCTCGCTTTCGGTGCGCAGTTTCACCGTGTCTGAAACCGGCGAGATTTCCTATCGTCCGCTGGACGCGAACATCCACGTGAAGCTGTCTTCGAGCAGCTTTCGCATCCAGCCGCACGACAGCTATTTCGCCTTTTATGAAGCCAAGACCGACGCTTCGATCAACTGGTTTGTCATCTATGCGGCATTCTCCGGCTTCGGCTTTCGCGCGCAAAACGGCATGAACCTGCGCCTGGAGCTTCCGCACACCGTTTATCTGCTTCCCAAAGAATCTCTGAGCCAATCGCAAGTGAAAATCATTCGCAGTGCCTATGAGCCCACCGACCACAAGGTTCTGGTCGAGGTCGAAAACACAGGAGATTACTTCGGGCGGGCCATGCAAACCGTCGTCACCAGCGGGCGCAAGAAGACCGAAGGCCCGGGCTTCCCGGTTTTTCCGCACAGCAAACGCAGTATCGAGGTTCCGGTCGAGGGAAACGAAAGCCCGGATGGCGTGGTCGTCGACTTCGAAAAATTTAAGCTGCAGGAGAAACTCGGCTCACCGCAGTAGCCGCAGTTTGCATGAGACACGCCCAGGTCTTTGCCGCACTGCTGATCGGTTTGCTGGCGACGGCGATGCCTGCACGGTGTCAGGTCTTCAAGGTTCAGGGCGGGACCTCGACGCTCTACAACGCCGAGGGCGGCTCGGTTGAATTCAAAGCTCCCAACTACACTGGCAGTCTCGGGCTCGGTTTTTACAATGGCGACTTCCATTGGGGAGCCGTCACCCGCACGCAATATCACGACTACACTGTGACCGGCGGAGATGATTCGATTCTGTTCGATCTCCCCACCGACTGGTTTGACGGGGCGCACTACTTTCTGGCTCGGGGAGTCGGGGTCTCTCGCATCGATAAAGTCAGCAACTTTCGCGCCTTTGCCGGAACGACCTCCACCGGATTCTTCACTGGCTTTTTTCAAGCGGCACAAAGCGATGATCCCGCGGCCCTGTATTTCTACGATCGCCGTCTGACGCCGCAACTTCGCTGGAGTTCGCGCAACGTGGTCTCGAAATATCAGAGTTCGCTGCAGGCGCTGAGCTGGCATCCCAGGAAGTGGCTGGAAGTTTCCGGCTCGGGCGGCATCGGGTCCAATCAGCCCTATGCCGCCGCGGGATTCAATATCGAAACTCAAAAACTCGCCTTCAAAGCCGGATACTTCGACACCGGAGACCGCTTCCGCCGCATCACGCTGACTACTCCGCTCGCGTCCGAGGTGCAAAAAGGTAATGCGGAAATCGCGTATCAGCCCAATCGCATTCTCAGTTTCGATGCCGGCCACCACGAAATCCTCGAGCCGCTCAGCTTCAATGCTCCGTTCACGCCCGCGTCGGTCAATGAAGTCGGCGCAAATGTTCATCTTGGCCGAAACTACTTCGGGGCCGGCTATTTTCAATCTGACGTGGAAAGCCGCAGCACCACTGGCGAAAACGTCTACGCCGGCCGTCGCGTCACCAACAACATCGATGTGACGGCGAACTACTTCGTCAGCCGCCAGCAGCACGGTCCGAAAAATGACATCGCCTCGGGAACCATTCGCGAAACGCTTTCGAAGCGCATCAGCTTGCTCGAGCTCGTCACGCGATCAGATGGGCAAACGACGTTTGCTTTCGGCGGAGACTTCCTCACCAACCGCTTCAAATTTCGCGCCGACTACCAGAACGTGTATCTCCCCTACCGGCCGACTCAGCCATTCGAGCAGGCGCTGGCGGTCAACGCCGCGGTACGAATCTACGGCCCCTGGCAGATCACGGGTGCGAGCAATGTCGCTCCTAACGGCAAGCTGCGCTACACCTTCGGCGTCAGCACTTATCTTTATCGCCAAAAGGGAATGTGGCGGGCTGAGGATCCTGACAGCTTCTCATTTCCGAAGTACGTGATTGCCGGGGTAGTACATGATGCCGACGGCAATCCGGTGGAGGGAGCGACGATTCACATCGGCAACCAGATTGTCTACACGGACGAGACTGGAGAATTTCTGCTTCGCGTGCGCAAGAAAACGGACCAGCCGGTGCAGGTCGCCGTCGACGAGTTCGTCGCTGCCGGTACGTTTGAGGTCGTGAGCGCGCCGCCCTCAGCCAAGCCCGCCATCGAAGACGAAGCGCAGAAGGTCGAGATCGTGGTGAAACGGATCGCGGTGAAGAAACCGTGAAGTACACAGGTTGATTCCGGTCCAAAAGGTCCCCGATGCGGTTGCCCCATCCCGGCCCCATCCGTCCTGCAATTTCTGCGGGAAGCGGGATTCCCGCCGATCCGGGCGACCACTCCTGTCCGGCCGATCCGATCCTCTCTGACCTGTTAAGGAAGGTCTCGACCCATCAAGAGCAGATACCGGAAAGACCCGATAGACGATCCAAAAATCTCCCTCGATCATCTCCAATCGTACTTCGTCCATTTCTCGGCTAAGGAGTGACTCACCGCACTTACCGCTTTCTGACACGCTCCCTCTTTGGCTACGCGGAGTTGTGCTTAGGGCATTCACAAACCAGCCCCCTGCGAAACCCCATCCATTTGCGAAGGAGATGCCGTCTATGAAACGAACGCTGATCAACTGCGGCCTGCTGCTTGCGGTCGCATCGGCCCTATTACTCTTAGGCCTGACTCCAAGCAGTAACCTAACAATTGATCCGGAAATCGCCACAATCGTCAGTAATGTGGACTCCAACCACATTTTCAACACGGCACAGACATTGCAGAACTTCGGCACCCGCAACGCATGCTCCGATAACCCATCGTCGGGGCGCGGTGTCAACGCAGCCCGCGATTACCTTTTTCAACAGTACAGCGCGATTCCCGGACTGCAGGTCCGACTTGACCCCTTCACCCACCTTAATTGCCCCAATACGCCTACGTTCAATGTGATTGCCTGGCTGCCCGGAAGGATGAACCCGAACCGTCTGGTAATCATTGGCGGGCACTATGATTCACGCACGACCGATCGCCTCGACACCGTCTCTGACGCACCGGGCGGCAACGATGCCGGAGCGCAAACCGGAGTGGTACTGGAGTTGGCGCGTGTGCTGGCGGGACATCAGTTTAACGCCACCGTCGTTTTCATGTCGTTCTCGGGCGAGGAGCAAGGCTTATTCGGGTCCGGTTCGATTGCCGCCAATCTCAAACGCTACTTTGCTGATCCGGAAGTGATTGCGATGCTCAACACGGATATACCCGGCGGCGACAATACGGCCAACACTGCGGCGGATCTGCAGAACTTCCGGCTATACTCGCCGGGAATTCCGCGGGAACTATTTTCGACAGATCCGGATGGCACCACCGATAACATTTCTCCGTCGCGAGGTGTCATGCGCTATGTTGGTACGTGGGGCGGTGCCTATGTGCCGAGCATAACGATGCTTCCGAAATTGCGCGAGGACCGCCCAGGACGCGCCAGCGACCACGTTTCCTTCATCAACAACGCATTCCCCGCGGTCCGCATGATGGAGACTCACGAGTGTTCGCCCTCTCCGGTCGACAACAGTTGTGGTGGGCCGTTGCCCTGTCCGCCGCCGGCGAGCATTCCGGCAAGTTGCAAAGACTTGACCTTCATCACCACACACCAGCACTCGCCCAGCGATCTGGTGCAGTTCATCACGCCGTCCTACGCGGCCCGGATCGCGCAGGTAATGGCGTCGGTAGCGGCGAGCCTGGCACGCGCGCCAAGTCCTCCGATGAACTTCTCAGCCACGGGAAATGGAACGCAAGGAGTGAGAATCAATTTTGCCGCGCCGACCGGGGGGCAAGCCGATCACTACATTGTGGCCGCGCGTTCGATCAATGAAAACTTCTATCGCCAGCGGATCACTGTGACCAATTCAATCAAGGCGGGGCCGATTTCACCGCAAACTCTGGGGTTCAACTCCGGCGACAGCTTCTACATTTCTGTAGCCGCAGTGGACAAAGCGGGACACGAGTCGCTGTTCTCGTATCCTGAAGTGCGATGCGATTCGGCGAACTGTGTCGTTCCGTCGTATGCTTTCGACGTAACCGCACCCTTCTCCTCACCGCCCCGCTCCGGCGATGACAGGGGGTTCGACGAGGACTAAACAACCCGGTGGGGCGGACACTCCTGTCCGCCCGCCATTTGCGTGGGTGCCCCACTTCTCCCTGATTTTGGGAGAAGTGGGACCCCGAATCAGAAGCGTCACCCTCTCGTGCTTTCTGTCGGGGCGGGCGAGGGCGCCCGCCCCACACGCACCTACTCCGTCTGCTCCAGCGCGCGGATGTACTCGATGACGGCCTCGCTCCAGCCATCGATGTGCGTCCACTTGCCGTAGCCGACGCCGTTCTTGTAGCTGGCCACGTTGATCACGTATCCCTTGCCCTTCGGCCCAGAGACGCGATCGTGCGCCTGCTCGTCGGTGATCACGATCAGGCGGTCGTAGCCATGATTGCGGTTGAGCTCCTCCACAGCCTTACCGAGCTGCGTGCTGTTGTGACGCTGCGAGGCGTCGATCGCATCCCGCAGAGCGAAGCCACGGCGCGCCGGAACCTCGACCAGCGTGTCAGAGAAACTGAACACGGCCACGTTCTCCCCGATCTCACGCAGCAGCACCGCCAGTCCGTAGGCTGCATCGGTCCGCTGCATATCGGAACGGCGAGAGAGCGGCGCGGTCATCGAGCCAGACACGTCGACCAGCACGATGGTCTTGCCGCGCAGCTTCGGCTGCGGGTTGTCCTGAGAGGCCACGCTCTTCAGCATGGCGTGCTCGAGCGCCTCTTCCCACTGCGGAGCGTAACGCGCCGCCGCCAAAAAGCGGAAGGGCAGCACGCGGGCCGCGTTCATCGCACTAAGCGCGCCGAGAACGAGTTCCTCGTTCACGCCGACCTCGCGCATGTTGCGCAAGTTACGCAGCAGTGCGAGCGCACCCAGCTTCTGCCCGCCCAGCAACCGCTCCCACGCCTCGCGCTTGTCGGCTCCCGAGCTGAGAGCCACCTCCCAAGTGTCAGGAGCCGTCAGCTCACCAGCGATCAGCCGCTTCCACAACTCGGCCTGCGCCTCGTCGCGCGGCTTGGCATGAGCCAGGAAGAGCACGTCGCGCAGCTTGATGGGCCCGCTCCGGTCGTACTTCGCCAAAGCGTACTCATCGAACTTCGGGAAGGCCGCGGCCAGTCCCTTCTTGACCTGCGCCGAAAGCGGCACGCGTCCGTCCTTCCAGTAGATTGCAACGAACTCGGCCAACTCGTCGGCGCGCTGGATGACGCGCGCCAGCGTCTCAGACACCAGCTGGCGATGCGTGGCGTGACGCGCCATTTCGCGCACCAGCAGCAAGGGCGCATGACGCAGCTTCATCTTCTCGCGCGCTTCGACGGCGAGCGCGCCGACCTTTTCGGCTTCGACCTTGGGCACAAGCTCGGCGATGCGGCCCGCGATCTCGACGCCGTCCTCGTAGAACTGTTCTTCCCAGAGCAGGCAAGCGAGGACGGACCGGCGCAGCTGCAGTTCCGTCGAGATGTTGCGAGCCGGTGCACCTTCGTGCGTCCGCGGTCCAAAGTTCAGGTTCAGCATGTTCAGTCGAGCCATAGTGGCCTCCGTTGGTTTCAGTAGTCAGTAGTCAGGAGTCAGGAGCCATGAGTCGGTAACCGCCTCGGGCTATGAACCGCTGCCGCTGGACCGCCGTTGTTTTGTCATTCCAGCGCAGATCTTCGCGCGAGGAATCTGCTTTTGTTTTTCGCCGGGGAATTCGCGACGACGGTATTTTCCGATGCTCTACCAATTTGAGCTACATGGCTTGCGCCATGGCGGGGCTCGAACCCGCAACCGTTGGATTATGAAGTAACCCTCGTCTTCACCACCGGCGAATGTCTTCTATTCCGTGTTCGATGTGACTTCTTCCTCATCTTCCGAGTTGAAGTCATCGTTCCGTTCAGAAAACCCAATCCTCTTGCGCGCGGGGTCTGTCGGGATAATCAATGCGATGTCTTCCATCTGCCGGCGCGTGGGCAAGGTTCTATTCAAATAGTCCGTGCAATCACGGACCTTGAACGGAACCCTGCGCATCGGCCCAAACGCACAGAATACGATCTCCTCGCTCTCGCGAAATCCTTTCTGGGCGTGTGCCCAGTAGCAGGTGCGGCAGAGCGATTCGCCGTCGCTGGGTTGCGTGATCCGAATTAGCTTGCTTTCGTCCATACGATTTGCTTTTCTAACCGGCCCAGGGGCCGAAGCTGTGTGGTTCGAATTCATCAGCCGGGGAATTGGCGACACGGCACGTAGGCGCTCTACTGTTGAGCTACGCCAACAAAATACTAGCGGCAGGACTCACACGCATCTCCCGCTCCACAGGCGAAGTAACCGTTGTCTTCACCACCGGCCGAACTTGTTTACATTCTGCGCACCGCTTTCTTCCATTCGGCGATCCGCGCGCGAATTTTCAAGACTTCTTCGTGATTGCACTGCCGCTTGCGGACTGCGATTCGATTCCTTCCCCACGTCAGCTTCACCTCGTGCCTCTGTACCACGTCCCACGTCTTCGGCCCTTCCGCGCCTCGTCCAATCTCGACAGTCTCGAAGCTCACGAAATACCATTGCCCATCGATCAGCTTGTAGCTGCTTGAGCAGTTGAGCCGGACCTCGTCGATATCCTGACTAAGCAGGCGTTCTTTTTTTCGAGCGCGAGCGCTCTGCCGCGGAGCGAACGCGAGCAGCCCGCTCTTGGGATGAACATAAAATCCGGTGACCTGCCATCCCCGTGGCCGCGCGTAAACCCGGCGATCCGAACCGATCCAGCAATCCCTTACGACCATGTGCTCGAGGTGCTCAAAAATATGGCGCCCTGTCACCTTGCGAACATCGAGACCCTGACGCAGTTCGCTGTACACCTTATTCCATGGCCGACCGACATTGCTGCGCAGAAATCCTTTCAGCGGCCCGAGCACGTCGGTGAACCATTTGGATTCGTACCCGTACTGGCGCTTTCGCGCCGACGACACGGATTTCGGCTGCTCGGCGTAATCCGAATCGGGGACGAACGTGAGACGCTTGCCCCATTTCCGACTTTTCCAATGGCTGCCGCCGCGTTCCCGCTCGACGACCACTTTGTGCATATCTGCACGCATTGCTCACCTACTCTTTTCTAAGGCGCCGCGACGAGCGCCTGTTCGTCTTGTTCTGACTCTCGCCGGGGAATCTGCGAGAAGAGGCGACTCGAGGCCGGTCGCTGCCGCAACCCTGTGCTTCGGGACTACGCCCCCAGGTCGTTGCTGACCTCGGCGTTGCGGCAGATCAGCGCCTCGGCAGGATTCGCCATCCTGCTTCGTCGTTCGTTTTTCGAGCGAAGTATCTCTTCTCTTTCGCGGCGAAACTTGATTCGGCTTACTTTCCATTCCATCCGACCGCATCCAGCACTGGCGTCAGGATTTCTCTTGGCACTTCATGCAGCATTTCACGCAGCGGAAGTAGCGGCTCTTTGCCGGCCAGTTGGCGCGACATCAGCCGATGCGCCAGAACAACGTTCACCGCGGCCGCAAGATTCAAACAAGAATGTGCCGGGATGTGAACGAAGCGATGACACAGTCGCCGCATTACCTGCGGCACTCGGCCATCTTCCGGCCCGAAGATGTACACCGCATTCTCCGGATGCGCGAAGGTCGTCAGCGGTTCGCTGTGTTCGAAAACTTCAACGCACACTGGCGGGATATCTGCGAACAACTCCAGGGGACGCTGGTGATTAACGAACTGCACGCTCTTGTAACCTTTCATGCGCTCTTCTCGCGGCAGACGTTGATAGAGCGACAGATCGATACGCGACCCTGTCCAAATTAGCGTCTCGACGCCAAAGCAGGAGCAAGCTCGGATCGACGCCCCGACGTTGTGCGAGTATTTCGGCTCGATCAATACAACTGCGGGTGCGCGCATCATGGCCCGCCTCCTGATCAGTGCTCGCTTAAGGGCGGCGCGGACGAGGGCGTCCGCGCCACACGTTTCGATTTCCAGCCAGGGAATTTGTTCTCACGGTTGGGGGCTCGAACCCCGTCCTGTTTCCAGGTACGCCGCGAAGTTGCCATGATCGTCGCCACTGACTGATCTGTTGTTGCCGGAGCGCACGCACTTTCTCGTGTGCCCACACTCCTGCCCATGCCCACGCGTAACGTGTGCACGCTCGTATTGCTACAAGTAATAGTTGTCAGGGAACCGTCGGCCACGGAAAGGGCTTGCGCCCTTGGGGAGTCGAACCCCACAGTCTCATCTCCCGGAGGAAATCAGGCTGTTTCTGACCAAGAGAAGTATCCGTAACCTTTCACCACTGACCGAGTTGTTAGTCCTTAGCACAGATTCCTCGCGAGAAACGTTCAGGACTTCGGCAGCAGGCTCGCATCGCTGCTTTCGCAGCTCAACCGCGCCTGCTATGCGCCTCAAACTGGGGGAACAGGCGACATGCGGTGCATTGGTCGCTTAACAGGCGAAGGAACCGCAGTCTACGCCACCCAGTGAACTTTGTTTTTCTACGATTTGCGGGAAAGAACGTCGCGAACTAACTGACGCAGGTGAGCGACGCCCTGTGTCCGGTCCGGTCCAGATAGAACCGAATCAGCCCGCTTGGCGATTTGTGCGAATTCTCTGACAAATTTGGGCGTCCTTTCATTTGAGGATGTCTGAAGATGCCATAACTTTTAGCTTTTGGCAAGAAAAAAAATACGTCTCTTCCAAAAATTCGCGCGGCAGAACTGCGGATATCACACTTCAACGCGGCAAAAGTTCGAACGCTGGGTAACTCTCCGCCACGGCCGCAAATGCCTCGACCGGAGATCCAGCCGCGACCGGGAAATACCGCTGCACCTCGCGCTTGAAACTATCCAGATAAGCCTTCAAAATTTCCAGATGCTCTGCCCCGGAGAGTGGGCGTAGTCGAAATCGCTCCCGCTGGCTTCCGCGCTTCAGTGTTATTTCTCCTGCCGCCTCGGCATTGCGCACCCACTGCGTGCGTCCTCGCGGCGCCACCAGGTAGCGCTTGCCATTCAGTTCCAACAGATTGATCGGCGTGGAGTACAGCTTTCCCGTCTTGCGCCCGCGCACTTGCAGCAAGTAGTTGTAGGAAAAACCGAGACCCATGCCCACGAGAAATCCGAAAACGCGATTGAAAAGCTTTTCCGCGGAACTCGGCGCGCGGAACGGTTCGGGCATTTCACTCATCTGCTCATTCTAATTCCCCGCCCAGACGGCAGGCGAAATTACCTACGGGTTACCAGCAGCGGCAGCTATCGCGTGAAGGAGCGGCCCCCGGATTTGTTCCGCCGCTTCCAAAGCGGAGACTGGTTTGCTGATCAGATATCCCTGGATCTCGTCGCATCCGTGCATGCGCAGGAAAGTTAATTGGGCCTCGTTTTCGACGCCTTCCGCAATCACCCGCAGGTTTAGGTCTCGGGCCATGCTGATCACAGCCTTCGCAATCGCCGCGCTGCGGCACACCTTTGTCTTTCGACCGGACGAATCGAATGCGTCACAGAAGGGACCCCAATTCGGAAAGAACTAAATTTTGATGAACCGCAGCGACGCCGAGTTCATGCAATAGCGCAGATGCGTAGGCGCCGGACCGTCGTCGAAGACGTGTCCTAAGTGCGCGTCACATTCCTTGCAGGCCACGGCGACGCGCTCCATGCCGAACGACAGGTCGCGAATCTCGCGCACGTTTTCCTCTGCGATCGGCGCCCAGAAGCTGGGCCACCCCGTACCGGAATCAAATTTCGTCTTGGAGTCAAACAGCGCGTTGTCGCAGCAGACGCAGCGGTAGATGCCTTTGTCATGCAGATCCCAATATTTTCCCGAGAACGCGATTTCGGTGTCGGCGTGGCGCGTGATATCAAACACTCCGGAAGGCAGCTGCTGGCGCCACTGCTCTTCCGTCTTCACCACTCTTGGTACCTTAACCTTCTGCAGCCGCTCGCCCGCATCGGAGAACTGCACGATGGTGACTTCTTTTTCGCCGCTCGCGGGTGCGGGTGCGGCTGCTTCGAGCACGGACGGCCTACGCCAGAACCACACCGCACCAGCGATCGCCGCTGCCGACGTCGTCAGAAACACGCGCCGCTGAATGTTCGGGGACGATGTTGCCGAGCTGCGCTCGGGCGAACCGCCGGGAGCGGTTGTCCCCACACGATCTTTGCCGCGGTCCAATTCCGAATCGAACATTTCCCCTCCTACTTCGACGTGTAGAGTTGCGGGAACTGCTGCTGCAGGTGCGCCACTTTCGGCGCGTCGTTGAAAGCAATGTACGGATTGTTCGGATGCATCGCCGCATAATTCTGGTGATAGGCCTCCGCCGGATAAAAGGCCTGGAGCGGCACCACCTGCGTCACGATCTTGCGCGGAAATACTTTTGCGCCGTCAAGTTGTGCGATGTACGCCTCGGCTAGCTTTTTCTGCTCAGCGTTCGCGTAGAAGATCACGGAGCGATACTGCGTGCCTGTATCCGGCCCCTGGCGGTTCAACTCGGTCGGATCGTGCGCCACCGAGAAAAATATCTGCAACAGTTGCCCGAACGTGATCTGCGACGAATCGTAAGCGATCTGCACCGATTCGGCATGTCCAGTCTCGCCGGTGCTGACGACTTCGTACTCGGCCGTCTTCGCTTCGCCGCCCGAGTAACCGGAAGTTGCGCTGATCACGCCTTTCACGTGCTGAAAGACTGCCTGGATTCCCCAGAAGCATCCGCCGGCGACGACTACAGTTTGTTTGCTCGAGGCTGCGGCCCTGGCCTCATCCTGCGCCGGCGCGGGAAGCGCCACCGCCGGATTCGACCGCGCGTTGCAGGCCGTGGTTAACGCCAAGGATGCGAGCAAGAATGTCGCGATGCGTGCTGAGAAGCGAAATGTGACGTTATTCATGCGTAATGTCCCGAGTTCCTAGTCTGTCTGTCACATTGGACTTTTGGTACGGCCAAAAGTTTCAGCGAAGTTCTTCTTGCTTTTTCGCCTTCTATTCGCCACAATGGCGCCATGGCTATCACACGCAGGCAGCGCGAAGTTTACGACTTCATCTCGCGGTTCGTCACCGAGAACGGATACTCGCCCTCGTTCGAAGAGATCGGCAAAGGCATGAAGCTGAATTCGCTGGCCACCGTTCACAAGCATATCTCGAACTTAGAGAAAAAAGGACTGCTCACTCGCGACTACAACCGCAGCCGCTCGATCGACCTGCTGCCGCCCAAAGGCCGCCTGAAGCAGTCGATGTCGGTGAACACCGGCGTGGTGCTGCCGCTCATGGGACGCATCGCCGCCGGCCAGCCCATCGAGGCGGTCGAGAATCCGGAGACGATCTCGCTTGCCGACTTCGTCAAATCGAAAGAAGTGTTCGTGCTTGAGGTACGCGGTGAGTCGATGCAGGACGAACACATCCTCGACGGCGACTACGTTCTCGTCGAGAAAACCAAGGCCGCGCACAACGGAGACATCGTCGTCGCCCTGATCGAAGGCAGCGACGCGACCCTGAAGCGCCTCTATCGCGAAGGCGAAAACATCCGCCTGCAACCGTCGAACGTCACCATGAAGCCGATCATCGTCCCCGCGATCTCAGTCGACGTGCAGGGAAGAGTGATCGGGGTGCTGAGGAAATATTGAAGTGTTGTCGTGGATTCTGCCTCTTATCCGAGGCCTCGCGCTAGTAAAGGTGAAAGTCGACCTCCACAGCAATTTCGACCGCCACAGGCTGCCCATCCTTCTTCGCAGGCTCGAACTGCCAATGTTCTACAGCGCGCACGGCCTGCTCGTCGAGGCCATAGCCAATCGGTCTAGCTATACGAATATTGGTCGGGACGCCGGAAGAATCGACCGTCAACAAGAGAGTCATTCCCCCCTGATACTTTGCCTCACGGGCCGCAGTGCTGAAATCCGGTTCGTGCTGGCCAATGATCCTCGGTGAGGTCACGCCGTTGCCGACCTTGAGAACGGCTCCGGTCGTGGATGCAGATCGATCCTGCCGCGTGGACTCGCGGCCAACGGAACTGTCCGGCGAGACCTTGAGTCCCGGCACGGAGAGAAACTCCGGCGCAAACCGGCACGCGGGATCCGCCCCGCGCAATCCAGCCGACACGCAAGCCTTCCAGTAGTCGGGAACCAGCTCCGCGAGGCTGTCGTTTTCGGTTAGAAAAACTCTGGAAAGAACGCTCGCGATCAAGTCGGAGGAGGAATTTGCGCCAGGGAGTTCAGCCTCAATATGTAAGGACCTCTTACCCTTTTTCCCCTCCGTCGAGCTGTCGCCAAATTGGAAGCCTTTCGAAATAGCAGTGACAACGGAGCGTTTACAGTGAACAACCAGCTTCCCGCTCGACAAGCGTACATCGTCGACGTATACAAACCCGTCGAGAGTCCAGTCGCCTGATGGCTCACTGTCAATGAGCGCACCCGCCGAGTCATACTTTAATCGCTTGCCGGAATAGAAGTTCCGCACGACGAAGTGCTTGCCCTTGTACTCATCCCGAAGATGCTGTTCCAGTTCGCTCGCTGCGCGGGCCGGGGTCGGTGAAGGGATTGTGACGAGACAGAAAAATGCCGCTATGCACGAGCGCAGAAACCTCTTCATGGCCGAGCATTGTAGCCCAGTTTCTGTTTCAAATCGAAAACGCCCGGAAACCTCTCCGAGCGCTTTTCAGAAGCCAAAGATTTAAAATCGGTAACCGGAAGCCTGAAGCCGGACGGCGGAAGCCGGCCTTACACGTGCTTATTCAGCACTTGCGTGAGCACTTCTTTCGGCTTGTATCCGACGATCTGTTCGACGACCTGTCCACCCTTGAATACCAGCAGCGTCGGGATGCCGGTTACTTTATAGCGCATGGGTGTGGACGTGTTGGCATCGACGTCCATTTTGCCGATCTTGATCTTGCCTTGGTAGTCGCGGGCCAGCTCCTCAACAATAGGAGCGATCGCGCGGCACGGGCCGCACCATGTGGCCCAAAAATCCACTAATACGGGCTTATCTGATTGCAGAACATCCCGGTCGAAGTTCGCGTCCGTCACCTCAACAATTCCACCGTGACTTGCTGCTGAACTTGTTTTTTCTACGCTTCCCTGAGCCATTTTCTCTGTTCCTCTCTCCTCGTTATAACGTCGCTCGCGGCGGACGCTCGCATCGAGCTGGCGCTGCCGGCCTGGCGATCCATGCCGTCCCGCAGGGGACTCCTTCTATCCTAGCACTCCCTTTGGATGCTTTACTGCCTAGAAAGTCGCAAGCCGCGACGGGAAAGCCCCAAAGCAACATGTGGGGACGGCCGCCCTCGGCCGTCCAGCGGAACAACGCTCCGCAACCGTGCTGCGGCAGAGTTGATGCGTTGCATTCACTGCAGAGACTTGAGAAATGAGATTACTTGCCAACGCTGCGGTTCCGGCAGGCGGCTCCAGGAAGGCATGCCATTTTTTTGGCTGCCGTTGGTAAGCAGCCAGAACAGCTCGCCCGGAGCAGCTTGCTTCACCCGCGCCGAATGCAGGCTGGGGCGAGGATGCCGAATGTCGTTCTTACCCTCCGCGTCCGAGCCGTGGCACTGCGCGCAATGCTCGGCAAAGAGCTTGGCTCCCGCCAGCGGCGCGCTCGCATCTTCCGCCAAGGGATTCTCGCGGAGACGATCTTTGGCCGGAACTTTCTGCAGCCACTCGCCGTCGCCGACGGCAGCGAAAATCGCTCCCGCCAGCGAGACGGCAATGATCGCGCGAAGCCACACTGGCCTGATCATCGCGATTTGAACCTCGACACAGATTGATCGAGCTCGTACGAGATCATGAAGCGAAGAAGGAATCCGTTGCTGTTGTTGTTGAGGCCGAAGTTCGGCGCGACGCCCAGCGTGGGTCCATGCGGAAGATTCCAAGTGACCACGGGTCCGAAATAGTGCGATGTGTCGTGCAGGCCGAAGCTGTGGCGATCGCCGAGGCCGCCGTACATCTCGCCACCGAGAGCGAAGTTTTCACGGCAAAACACGCAATTCTTCGCGCTGGCCGCCAGCGCGAGCGGTCGACTGGCTCCCAGCGCATAACCAAACTCCCACGGGGCGTTGGTCAAGTTCTTCTCGGCGATCGCATTCTCTGACACGTTCCAGCCCTTGAAGTTGCTGGAGAGGATCAGCTTGAGCTCTGCCTCGCGTTGCTTGTCGCTGCGATCGTTGCGGCCAAGAAAATCCTGCCGGCTGTCGTGGCCAACCACTTCGAGCAGCGCTTTGTCAGCGGCGTTGATGTCCTCGAACTCGACGTACAGAACAGGATTGATCCAGTGCTCGCGCAGCAGCGGGCGTACGCGATTCTCCCAGCGGAATCCGGTGAACAGCGTGCTCTGATCTGCCGTCGTTTGGCCGTCGAGATAAAGCTCGGTCGTCCACCAGGTCTTCATCCCGTATTCGAATTCCATGGCGGTGGCGGCAAACGCGTCTCCGCCCTTGGGGGCGCCGGTAATGCTTTTTGCCGCGACTTCGAGATTGCCCGGTTCCTCCATTTCATGGGAGTAGGTCACGAAATAGTTTTCCTGTGCGGCGAGCGAAGGGCAGATCGCAAGTAGCAGAAGGATCAGCATGGCAGCACTCTTTGAGCTGCGCATCACGCTTAGGCTGAATACGTTTTCGTGGATTCGGATCATCAAAATGCTAGTTGCAACTCAGTCGCATCTGCGATTACACTAACTATCTTGCCGGACTCACGGAGGCGTGTCCAGTTCCGGCCAAAAATTCCGTCGCAAGCTGGATGCGACCAGTTGCGAAAGATGAGGGCGGATGCCGCTTCCTCAAACCGAAATCCCCGGACGCTTGCAGGCGCACTGCGCCCAGCGCGGCATCCGCATGACCAAACAACGCCGCGCCATCCTCAGCGTGATGGAAACCGCAAAGCGGCACCTCGACGCCGCACAACTCTTGCGCAAGGCGCAGCGGATCGACGCCAGCGTCGATCGCAGCACGGTCTACCGCACGCTGCAGTTACTGAAGCGGCAAGGGTTGATCGACGAACTCGATCTCATGCACCTCCACCACGAGGGACACTACTACGAGCGCAAGTTGAATCGAGACCACATTCATATGGCCTGTCTGCGCTGCGGCAAGATCCTGGAGTTCGTCAGCGATGTTTTTGACAAGCTTAAGGCACAGATCGAGCGGGACTGCACTTTTCAAATCGTGGTCTCGCGTCTGGAGATCGGTGGCTACTGCAACGCCTGCCGCACCCGATAACCTGCTTCTATGGAAATCCGAATTCTGCAACCTGCCGATGCCGAGCAGTACGGGAACTTCCGCCTTGAAATGCTGGAACGCGAACCCGAGGCTTTTGGCGCCTCCGGGGAAGAACACCGAAGGCTCGGCAGGGGATTAGCAAGCGGGGGCTCAGTCTGTACCTGATTGAAAGGCCGGCTAGCTCTTTCATGACGGAAACGCTGCTCTTTGCAATAGTTTGGTCCAGGGGCCGAGGATTCTTCTACGCAACCTCACGGGCTAACCAGTAGCGTGCAAAGCAAAAGAAAAAGCGCCCTCGACTTTTCAGTCCAGGACGCCTCGGCAGCCCTCCCCCAGAACTGCCAAACTACGTCTTGGATACTAGGGGGTACCCCCTAGCCTGTAAACGTAACCTTGGTAATGAGAATTTGCTATGAGCTGTGAAAACATGCCGTGAAAGTAACCTGTGAGTAACCATTCGAAGCGAACAGGCAAGTCCTTCTGGACAATGCTCTTAACAAGCAAGAGTAACTATCAGCAATACAAAAGGCCCTCTCGGAACGCTCCTGGCGCCTGGCGCAGCCGCGCGTCGAACGCGTTCTCATTCCAGTCCAGCGAGCATAGAAGTAACACTTACCGCTTCTGCCAGGATTGCCCGCCGTCAGCCGTGACCCACGTTTCCAAGGAGGAGGTTGCTATCCGGCCGTTCTGCAAGTCGGCAAACTCAATGCTCACCACATCGCCCGTGAGCGCGACACCGCTGTCCAGGGGAACCACGCGCGTCCAGTGCACTCCGGCATCGATCGAATGAAACAGCATTCCGTCATTGGCGCCGGCCCACACGTTGGAATCGACGGCTACGACTGATCGGAACACCAGATTCGGGCTCGACGGCGGCAATTCTTTCCGGTCCTTTTTGGCCGATTTGGCCGCGCTTGCTTTTTCGAGCTTCGAAAGGCCGCCGATCTCTGCCATCGTCGCCGTATATGCGGAAGGCGCGAGAACGTTCACGTCATTCCAGGTTCTGCCCCCATCCGGGGAGTGTTGCAGCACTCCTGTCGAACTGATCATCCAATGCAGGCCAGACTGCCGCCGCATTCGCGCAGCGGAAATCGCCGCTCCGCCGCCAGCCGCTTCGGGCGCGGCCTTGGCCCGGGTGACGTCCGTATTTTCCATGGCCAGTTGCTTCCGGTCCTGCTGATCCACCCTGCCCTGTAGCGGCATGTCCTGTAATTGGTTCGTCGCTATCACAGGCGCTTCGCTCTCAACCGTGACGGTCTCAGAAGACGCCGGCAGCGAGGGCGCAGCCGGTTTATCGAGACTCACTGGTGCGCGGTTCGAGAGCTCGACTGGTTGAGCCGAAGAGGAAGTTTCCAACCCGTTCACAGTTTTTGCCTGCGCGCTATCAAATGCGACTGTCCCACCCGCGATGCCACCTGCCCGTCCGGCAGTCCGCGTTTCGGCGTCGCGCGGTTCGCCCGGGGGCACTGCCAGGAAGCTCTCAGGCGCAGGCTTCGCCTTCGCGACAATCTGTTTCCTGAAATCAAACTTCGGTGCTTCCGCACGTTTCGCCTCGCGCTGCATCTGCGCGGCCGGAGCAGCCGGTACAACTTTGTCAGCAGCCGCCTTGTATGCAAGCTTGTCTGTTGGCGCTGGAGCTACTGCCACAATCTCCTTCTGCCCGGAATGGCGCAGGCTGAGCGCTACGGCCGCCACGACGGCTGCGGCAGCTACCATTCCCCAGCGGAAAGCGGGCCATGTGAACCATCCACGCGAAAATGCCGGGAACGCCGGCTGGACCTCCGTCTCGGATGGCGGTAGTGCCAGTGCCACGACGTCCCGGCATTCTGCGCAGCGCGCTAAATGCGCCATCACCGCATCGCGTTCCGACTTCCCCAGCGAACGTTCGGAGAACGCCGCCAGAACATCGGCATCCAGATGCGGAGAAGGTGTCTGGGCCGCTTTCAGCCGTTCCCGCACGATTTGTGGAATTTGCACCATCCCAAATCCCTGCTACAGATTGGACTCCATTTTTTGCCCAGTCTGCGTGCCTGCCTCCATGCTCTTCTGTGAGAACGCGGAAGCTGCAGAATCTTGCATAAGCGTGCGACGAATATTCACTTGCAGGTCGCGAACATCAATCTCCAGAGCCTCTTCCGCCTGGCGGCGGCTCATGCCGCGCCGCCCCAGTCCGGCCAAAATCTGTTTGCGCAATTGCTTGGTCAGCTTGTCAACCTTGCGGCTGATCGTCGACTCGTGCACTCCCAGCATGCGCGCGATCTGAGCCAGAGTCCGCTCATCTAGGAAGTATGCGCCGAGGATCATGCGGTCTTCTGGGGGGAGCTGCGCCAGTGCTTCGTCGGTGGCTTCGGCCAGCTTTGGATCGGACGAAAGTACGGGCTCCGATTCGGCCGCGCGAAATTGCACTCCTTCTTCCGATTCCTCGTCCAGGCTCACGAGCTTGCGTGTGCGTCGGTAGCGGTTGACGTACTCCTGCGCCAGCACCGTGCGCAACCATCCTTCGAGCGATCCCCGGCCAGTGTAAGAGGCCAATTTCGACACGCGCTCACCATTTCGCAGGGTAGTGCCATAGAGATCGGCGTAAAGCGTGTCGGCCAACTCGCGCGCGGCGGAATCTTCGCGCGCAATGCGCAGCGCCGACTGATACAGCTTCTCGCGATAGCGCGTCAGAAAAATTTCCCACGCGGAATTATTGCCCGCGGCGCAGGCCCGCGCCAGAGCCAACTCTTCCACGCGCAGACTCAAAAAGAATGCGCGGATCTCACTTCCAGAACTGATCCCAACGCATTTCTCTCCCACCTCGCACAGGATGAGCGTGAGAGCATCGCGGCTGATGCCGATTTTTTCGCCAGCGCTTTGGGAATGCAGGTCCGCCAACAGTTCGTTGACCACCGACTGCACGGCGGAGAGTGGCTTTGCGACGCTCATGGCTAACGCGATTTCCTTGCGAGGAACGCTTTCAGCTACAGCCAGACATACCGATGCTACCAAGATATTAGACGCGTGCCGCCACAATTTTGTATGCAAGCAGCAGAGTACTTTTCGTTCTTTCAGCGAGTCGAACTGAGTCACGCGCTGCGGCTCGAAGGGCAAAAGCCCTGGCTGGAGCGGCGAGCAGCGGTTTGCCCGATGTTGTCATTGCGAACGAAACCGAATCGCCGGGAATGACCGAGGAGGACTTTATGTTTCCAGACTTAAAAAGAAAGATGACGCCGAAGATTTTGCTGGGAATGGTGGCGTTTTTGGTAGTGGCCGGGTTGGTCGCATTCGATCAGAGTCCGGTGCAAGCGGGAGAGGTCGACGCGTCCAACGGATATCGCGTGCTCGACCCCATTCGGCATGGCAATCTCACCGTCTTTCCCGTGACCGCGGCCAAGAGCCACGATACGGGCGAATTTCTGACTCTGGACGAAGGCCTGCGTTCCGGCGAAGTTGTGGTCACCGAATATGGCAACGTGCAGGGACTGATTCGCCGCCGTCCGGTGCATCCCCTACCGCAGGCAAGCGCGCAGGTGAACAACCTGGTGTTGGTAAACAACTCGAAACGTCCGCTGCTCTTGCTCGCAGGAGAGATCGTAACCGGCGGCAAGCAGGACCGCGTCATCGGCAAAGACCGCATCGTTCCTCCAGAAAGCGATCCGGTCGATCTCAATGTTTTTTGCGTTGAGCCGGGACGCTGGGTCGCGACCAGCGAGCGTTTCAACACCTCGGACGCGACGTACGGAACGGTCAATGGAGGTATCGGCCGTGCCGCCGGAAGTCCGCCGCCCAGCACGATGATGGCGCAGCCTTCCGTCCGTGGCAAGGCCATGGCCGACAAAGATCAAAACCAGGTCTGGGCGGAAGTCAGGAAGCAGCAGTCCGCGGCCACCGAGATGGTCGAAGTACAGGCCGCAGCAGCGCCCGCGAGCGTTAGCGCAATTCAGGGGACAACTTCCTATGCACGCGTGATGGAGAACGAAGACGTCAGGAAGCAAGTCGACGCCGTCGCCAAGCCGATCGAGCAGAACTATGAGAGCCTAATCAAGCAACTGCGCGATCGCAATGCAGTAGGGGTCGTGGTTGCCGTCAATGGACGCATTATCTGGGCCGACCTTTTCGCCAGCACGGCGCTGCTCGAGAAGTATTGGCCCAAGCTGGTGCGCTCGTATGCATCGGAAGCTGTGGTTACGCGCGCCAAAGACGCGGAAACTGGAACCAAGCAGGCGCAGATGTTCCTCGATGATCTCGAAGGACGTCATGAAACCATCGAAAACGAGCCGGGCGTTTATCGTCACACCGAAGTCAACGGCGACGGATTCCGAGCTTTCGCTCTGACGTCACTGCTGCCGAAAACCGGCTTCGAAGTGCACATCGCCAAAATGGCGGATTGACGCAAGCTTCTGGATGCGGGCCGAGTTGCAACGAGGGCCCGAAAAGATGGCTGAGTGAGCGATGCGGTGACGCGGCGGGCGGCGTGCAAGGCGCCGCCAGTTTTTTTCGGTTCATGCAGAAAGTGGGCCCTTCGCTAGTCGATGTCGACATCGCGGGGGTAGGGCGCACCCTGGCCGGTTTCGCATAGAGATTTTAGACTCAGCAAGTAAACCGCCCATTTCGTGCTGCAGTAGTGCATGAATTCAACCGGTTCTTTCCAGCCATGCTGGCTAAACAGCAAGATCGTGGACCCGTTTTCGGCGCGCAGATCATAGGTCAACTCGGTACCGATCCACTCCTTGGCGCCATCCAGGCACATCCATTTCACGCGCTTGCCCGGAACCAGTTCCACGACCTTCATGTTCGAAAACCCGCGATCTCCGAATCTGAAATGGTTTACCGCCCCGATGTGAGGTGAAGCTTCCACGTCGCCCGTCCACCATCCGGCGAGCCCTTCTTGTTCAGAAAGTGCTTGGAAAATCTTCTCGGGAGATGCCCTGATCCCTACTCGATGCAGGATATCCGCCATGCTCTGCCACCTCCTCTTCCTTCTGATCGAACCGCACGCCATTTCTTTTAGTGCGGCCCGAGTTTCCGTCCGCATAGTCCGTCTGCCAAACAATTCTCCCCGGAACTATTTCTGACCGCTTCCTGCAAACATCGCCTCAAACGGGCGGCCGTCGAACGCCGACTGCACGCGATAGATCTTGTCGTCCTTGACCTGATGCCATTCTGCGACGAACGTGGTGGCTTCAACCGGGGCCTTTGTTTCCAAATCGAAGAAAATGGCGGCGTTCGCACCCTCTGCGATCACCGCCTTCACATCGAGCCGGACCGTGATCTGTAACAGTCCAGTGAAGGCCTTCAGATACTCCTCTGGGCCGTGATAGGTTTCAAACAAGCCGACAAAAACCAAATTGTCCGACAGAAGTTTTCGCGCTGCCGTGAAGTCTCTCTTCACCGCAGCCGCATAGAAATTTCTCACAACGTCTCCGGCGCGTGCCATAGTTCCTCTTTCCGTATTTCAGTTGTTTTGATTGAAATCGAGGTTGAGTGAAACGGCGTGGCTTACCTTTTTCCGGAAATCATTTCGTAGTCGGTGAAAACGACATCTCCCCCCACCAGCTCTGGAGAGTAGATGCTCTCAAAGCGTTTCACCGCCTCCGATTGGCCGTGAAGTTTTTGGGCCGCCTCGTCTTTGAAGATGAACAAGTGCAGAAAATGTGTGGGATCATCCTCTTGTTGCCAGGCCAGATACATCTGCGTGCCCGGTTCGTTGGCTTGTACGTAGGCCACGAATTCCTTGATCGCCTTCTTTACTTTGTCTACAGCGGAAGACTTCACTCGATATCCACCCGTCTGATAGATCGGCATTGCATCTCCTTTGAAAGTGGTCAACTCACGAATCCGTTCGTGCCGACTACGCCGCATTCCCCGGCTGGGGCAGGGCGCCGATTTGTTGCAACAGTTCCATCATGGCCATCTCCACCCAGTGTTCGAGGATTTTGCCGTTCTGCACGCGATATATATGGATCTCGGTCCAGTGGATCCGTTTGTTCGTCGGCTTTTCACCGGTTAGAGATCCATGATGCGTAGCCACGGCCGAACTTCTTTCCACAACTTCATCGCCCCCGGCAATGAGGTCTTCTTCGGTGACCACGACGTCAGGAAACGCTCCGTTCATCATTCGTCCGACTTGCTTGAATCCCTCAAGGCCGGGCGGCAGAGGCACGCGGAAGTGGTGCGTGAAATTTGTATGAAACAGATGGTCGATCCCGTCAACGTTGTGCTCGTTCTTGAAGATGCGCGTGAACTCCCTGACAACTTTTTTGTTCTGCTCTTCTTGCATGAGTCGCTCCTATACGAGAGTGTGCCGCCACCGAGCGCGCAGGGACGCGCATGTGCTGATTTGCGGTTGAATTGCGGAATTCCGGCTATGCCGGTTTCTTGGCTGTCCTTTGGTCGTTTGCGAGATACTCGGAAAACTTCTTCGCGATCGTGCCCCAACCCATCTCGTACCGTCCGGCCACATCTGACTGGGGGAAGCCCTCGTGAGTGATCACCAGTTCGCTCTCTTTCCCGTGCGCCAGAAATTCCACCGTGACCAGCGTGATCTCGCTGGAGTTCTCCAGTCCCGACCAGGTAAAGACGAGTTTGGCGGGAGGGTCGACTACCTGATATGTTCCGACGTGTTCGTGCACCTTGTCCTTGCTCCGCATCACGATGCGAAAGCTGCCGCCGACCCGCACGTCGAGTTGGGCCTCGGCCGAGATCACGTCTCCTGGACACATCCATTCCCGAAACCCTTCTGGATCGATCCAAGCTTCATATACGATCTCGCGCGGCGCCGGCATTCTGCGCCGCACCACGATGCGATGCTTTCCGTCAGCGGTTTTTTCCATGCATCCCTGCTCCTTTGGCGGCCTTGAGTTTTCGCTTCACAACAACTTCCAATGCATCCATTCGCTGCTCCCAGAAATGGCGATAACGTTCGAGCCAGGCATCGGCTTCGTGCAAAGGACCGGGCTCGATCCAGCAGTGGTGCTCTCTTCCTCTAATTTCGCGGCGCACCAGGCCGGCCCTTTCCAGCACCATCACGTGCTTGGAAACTGCGTTCAAGGACACGGGAAAAGGTTCGGCAATTTCCTGGATCGTGGCCGGTTGGCGCGCCAGGATGCGCAGAATGGCGCGTCGCGTTGGGTCCGCCAGGGCAGAAAAGATGTGGTCTAATTCAGCGGATTCCCCATATTCAACCATTCGGTTGAATATTAAGCGCCCGGTCCAAGCCTGTCAAATGAATTTTTGTTGCAGCAAGGAACAACAATAGCGGTCGAACTCGTATGCGCCGGCGCTGGGAAGTTGTTGGGCGAGCGCGTTGGCCTTCTCCCAAGCGGCGTTCGCCTCTTTTCGATTGCCTTCGACCCAGTCGAGTGCGCTTCTCGCCTTCCAATAGTCCAGGTTGAAGCGGGTTGGTTTCTTGGATTCCAATCGCGTCCACCACTCGCGTGCGGCGCTGGCGTCGCGGCGCAGGTAAGCGCTGCCAAAGACGAATGCAGTATAGAGTTCGACAGGAATATCACCGGCCGATTCATGAAAGATGGCCTCGGCCTGTTCGAGTGCCTGCACGGCTTCTGGAATTTTCCCGTGATCGAGAAAGTAGTTCGAGGCATATAGGCGCAGCAACAGCGCCTGTTTTCCCTGCGTGATGCCAACCGCTGCGCGCTGGATGGTGTGAATGTCATAGTCCCGCGGGCGAAGCGGCGTGACCAGGGTCGATCCAATCAGCGAAATAGCGCGGTGGTAATCTCCCCAAGGGCCATCCGACAAAATCTGGTAGATCTTCGCGCCGTCGGAATAATTGTGCATGGCGCGAAAAGGGAGCAGGTTCACGGCGCCCAGAACCATGCTCCACACGCCAAAGAGAGCCAGCATTCCCTGGGATTCGAGCGGCGAATCGGGCCGGAGGGCGGCGGCCATCCATAGCGCGACGAGGCCAGTAAATATATTGGCGCAAGGGCCGCCGAACAGCGCGCGCAGGTAGTTTCGCCGCGGAAGATCGGCGCGGCCAGGCACGATTCCGGTCGCTCCTTCGATCAACAGAATCGCAGCCGGCTTGAATTTAAATTCCCACTTGCCGTCGTGGATGCGCCATTGGAACGGACCGACCAGGAACCCGCGCAGCTTCATGCCGAACGCCAGGCCGACAATGGCATGGCCGAGCTCGTGTACCGTCGTGATGACGAACAAAACGATCAGCAGCAGGAGTGTTCGGTACCACAGCGCATTGGCTATGGGCAGATTGTGCGCAAAAACCCAGCGCGTCCACCAGGAGTAAGCGACGACGCCCATGACAAAGATCAGAAGCGGCGCGCCCATATTGAGAAAGCGGTTGGTGCCATCGCCGGGAAGGGCTTGCAATCGGTGGCGCGAAGAGCTTGGTACCTCATACCGGCGCCAGAAGGCCACTAAGCCGAGTACACCGATGCCCGACGTCACGAACCCTACCTGGTCGTCGAAGGAGTGCGCCAAGTAAAAATTTGAGCAGGCGACATAGGCGTAGATTAGGCTGGCGCCGAATCCCCAAAGCCTGGCGGTTCGCTTCCCTCGAAGGATCGTCCACCAAGCGACTCCAAAGACCAGACTAAAAGCCAAGTCCTGGAGCGTCACCAGAATGTGGCGCAGCAGCAGATGAGTCGTATGGCGGTGCAAGGGATGGATGATGCTGGTAACTACGATGTTCAAGCACACCAGCGAGGTGAATGCGAATACCCAACACAAACTCTTCCGGATTGTGTGCACGCCCCGACTGCCGCCTTTCCGAGGGAAGATCAGTTTATCGTCGTATCCCCGGCCACGCCATCATTTTTCGATAGCGATTTGATTGCCCTGAGGATCATGCAGCCGCGCGAAGCGGCCATTCGGATAGGTTTGTGCGTCAAGCTCGACCGTGACGAGCTGACACGGGCAACGTCTCAATTTCCGCCGCTCGCTGACTGATACCAATTCCGCCACGTTGCCGACTCGTTGGGCAAACGCTGAGGCGTGATGTCTTTCAGCGCCTGAAACGCCCATCCGTGAGTCTGCGCGTCGAGGGACGCATCGTCGGAATAGTTGATAAGTTGCGGAACCGCTGTCATCCGCTGCTCGTGCGTCAACATTCCAGATACGGCCAGGCTGCAGGCGGCGCGCTCGCGGACTCTCGGGGAGGGATCATCGTGCATAGCTGCCAGCAGAGGCGCAATCGTAGAATTCGTTCCCACCAGGGCCAGCGATTCCACCGCCCAGCGGCGCGAATCATCGTCGGTATCTTTCATATGCCCGATCAGAGTTTCCACGACGCGGTCGGGCTCAATGCCCCGGTTTCCAAGCAGGCCAAGGGTCCACAGCGCCCAGATCTTTTGAGCGTGCGGCGCAGCCTGCGCCTCCTGCACCATCGAATCCGCCGAGGAAGAATCTTTGCTTACGCCGTAGGCGGCGAGTTCAACCTCAATCCCTGCCTCGCGTACACGCATATCCTCAGAGTTGAGCGCAGCGGCCGTGAGATTCGCAATTTTCGCATTCCAATGGATGTGCCCGCGCCACGCATCCGCCCGATTTGAAATTTGTTCAACCGCGCCAGCCGAGTTTGTGATCGCAGACTCGAGCAGAGTTTCAGCCTGTTTCTGCTGGCTCAACGAATCGATGCGCCGCAGATCCTTGCTGGTTACCGGTTTTGAGGCGGAACGGGAAAAATCCCCGGGTTCGTGATAACGAGTACTATTGGTAAGCTGCATGGTCGCGATCGCGGCCGCAAATCCAACCCCGACTGCGATCAGGGCCGCAACCCGAACGCGCGAGGTCGAAGGTTGGGAACTCGTATTCGGCGCATCCGGACCGGCCAGCGTGACGTCCGCGCCCGGCCCGAGTTTGCCGTAAGCGGGCGCCTGGGTTCGATCCTGATCCCGAGCGCCTCCAAAATCGTTGTCCGGCGAATTCATACAAAATTCAGACAAATTCCAAGATACTTACACTCCAGTCTAGGAGTCGGCCCGGAGAGAGTAAAGTTACCTGTGGGTCGGAAATTATGGCTCAATTTGAGCTTCCCGAATGGCGTCATCCTGAGCGGAGCCGTTCTTCAGGCGGAGCGAAGGATCTCGCGTGGATCTGCCACTGCACGCCAGATCCTTTGCCTCGCTGGTGAGTACGCGAGGCTTCAGGATGACGCATCGAGGAATTCAAACAGGAGGCTCAAGCGCAAGACCCCCGGGGAAGGTCGGCAAGACTTAAATAATTCAATCGGGGCCGAATTTCGGCATTTTTGATGCAAGATCGCGGCTACCCTACAGCCCTAAGTTGGCATCGGAATGTATTGCCGCGGTCCTCACATTGCAGTCCCAGGAGGAAGTCATGTTTGGAGGATGCAGCATGCGTCGATTCGCGGTCATTTTGCTACTCATCGGTATGACGGTTTTGGCTTGGGCCGCAGGCCCGGGATATCACGTCGTAAAAGACTACAAGTTGGGCGGCGAGGGCGGCTGGGACTACCTGACCGCCGACGCCAGCGCGCGGCGCCTCTACATTTCGCGCGGTACGCACGTCATCGTGATGGATCTTGATTCCGGCAAGACCGTCGGCGACATCCCCGACACGCCCGGCGTGCACGGCATTGCGCTCGCCCCCGAACTGGGTCGCGGCTTCATCAGCAACGGCCGCGAAGGCACGGTCAGCATCTTCGATATGAAAACGCTGAAAGTCAGTAACAAAGTGAAAGCGGGCGAGAATCCGGATGCAATTTTGTACGATCCCGCAACCAAACGCGTTTTTGCCTTCAATGGCCGCAGTCAGGATGCCACCGCCATCGACGCGGAAAAAGGCACGGCTCTGGGAACCATTAAGCTCGACGGCAAGCCGGAATTTGCCGCCAGCGACGCGGCGGGAGAAGTCTTCGTCAACATCGAAGACAAGAGCGAACTGACGGCCATTGATCCCAACAAGCTGGAAGTCAAAGCCACGTGGCCACTGGCTCCGTGCACGGAACCGAGCGGGCTTTCGATCGACCGCAAGAGCCGGCGCCTGTTTGTCGGTTGCGACAACAAGATGATGGCGATCGTCAATGCCGACAATGGCAAGGTTATCAGCACGATTCCGATCGGTGACGGTGTCGACGCGACCGCGTTCGACGACGAAACGAAGCTCGCGTTCGCGTCCTGTGGCGAAGGCGTAATGACTATCGTCCGCGAAGATTCTCCTGACAGGTTCGAACTTGCCGAAAATGTCCAGACCCAGGCGGGCGCTCGTACCATGGCAATCGACGCCAAGACGCACAATGCCTACACGGTGACGGCGAAGTTCGGGCCTCCGCCGGCGGCTACGGCTGACAATCCGCATCCCCGGCGATCGATACTTCCAGATACGTTCGTGGTTCTTGAAATCGGCAAATGAGAATACTCCGGCACTGGCGGCGGGCTGCAATTTGCATCGGTCTGATGCTCGCCGCGAGCTCTGTCTCTAGCGCTTACTCGGTACTGACGCACGAACAAGTCGTCGATCTGTTGTGGCATGACGATCTTGTTCCCCTGCTCAAAAAGCGCTTTCCCGCCGCCACCGACGACGATCTAAAAAAAGCCCATGCCTTCGCCTATGGAGGCTCGCTGGTGCAAGACATGGGGTACTATCCCTTCGGCAACAAGTTCTTCAGCGATCTGACTCACTACGTTCGCAGTGGCGACTTCATCATGAACCTGCTCAATGAGTCGTCGGACCTGAACGAATACGCCTTCGCGCTCGGGGCGTTGTCGCATTATTCCGCCGACAATTGCGGGCACCCGGTCATCAACAAGGTGACCGCAATCGAGTTCCCCAAGCTGCAAAGAAAGTTTGGCGACGAAGTAACGTATGAAGACGATCCCAAGGCCCACATCCAGACCGAGTTCGGCTTCGACATGGTGCAGGTGGCGAAGAACCGCTATACCTCTGACAGCTATCACGATTTCATCGGGTTTGAAATTTCGAAACCGGTGCTGGAACGCGCCTTCCTCGACACCTACGACATCCCACTCGATTCGTTGATCAAGAACGAAGACCTGGCCATCGGAACGTTTCGCCGCGCTATCAGCAGGATCATCCCTGAGATGACCCGTGTAGCCTTGCTGGCGCGGAAAAAAGAAATTGTTACCGAAACCCCGAACTTCAATAGAAGAAAATTCCGCTACTACCTGTCGCGCGTCAGTTATGAGAAGCAGTGGGGCAAAGGATACCGGCGGCCCGGCTTCGGAGCACGCGTGCTGGCATTTTTCCTGCGATTCGTGCCCAAGGTCGGCCCGTTCAAGGCGCTCAATTTCAAGATTCCGAACAGGAAGACGGAAGACATGTACATTGCGAGCGTCAACAAGACCGTCGAGGACTACAAAAAACTCTTGTCAGAAGTTCGCGCCAAAGATCTGCATTTGGCCAACACCGACTTCGACACGGGCCGTCCCACCGATACCGGCGAATATGTGCTGACCGACAAGGCTTATGCCGATTTACTCAACCGCCTCGCGGAAGACAAATTCGCCAGCCTCACTCCGGACCTGCAGGCGAACCTGCTCGCGTTTTACGGGAACCCCGCCGCTCCCAATGCCCGTAAGCGTAAGCCAGAGCAATGGGCCAAGACCGAAAAGGAAGTTCAGGAACTCAAAGCCGTTTCGCTGCCCGAGCATCCGGTGAATATCGAGGTCCTGCCCAAAAGCGATTCGCACTGATGCACAGCCGCAGCAGCGCTGCGATCAGATCCCAACAACCGAGCTTCTTCTTTCCAGAAGCATCACGTCTCGCCAAACGCCGTCGAGCTTTCCCAGGCGGCGGCGCACGCCCACCTCGCGAAATCCGCAGGCTTTGTGGAGAGCGATACTGGCAGTATTCTCCGGAAAGATGCCGGCCTGCAGTGTCCAGATTTTGGCCGCTTCGGAGGCTTGAACCAGCGCCTCCAGCAGAATCCTGCCGACGCCTTTTCCACGCGCGGCGGCGGCTACGTAGACCGAAACTTCTGCTACGCCGCCGTAAACGCAACGGTCCGAAACCGAACTCAACGCGGCCCACCCCGAAATGCCGGTTCCATTGCCGGCGTTGGCAGGGCGCGCCACCAACCGGCAGTCTTTGCGATGGGCTGCATCCCATTTTTCCCAGGATGGCGTCTCAGTCTCAAAGGTCGCGTTGCGCGTCGCGATGCCTTCGGCATAGATGGCGCGAACGTCGGGCCAATCCTGCGGAGTCATCGCACTGATCGTGATTTTCGCTGACTGCACTGGAGTCGAACTCATATCAGCTTTCTGCAGGGGCAAAGAAGACTAATACCGTGAGTTCTTCACGGATGTCATAAAACCGATGTTCTACCTCGGCGGCAACGAAGATTACGCTGCCGGCTGACACCTCGCGATCTTCGGTGTCGACTTTGAAGCGAGCCCGGCCACGCACAACGTAGTACATCTCATCTTCGTGATGCGGACCTTGCGGGTCTGTACCTCCTGCCGGAAGAACATACAGCCCCGCGCTCATTGCTGGCACGCGCAGGAATTCACGATACAGCTTCTGCGCCTGCCTGCGCTCCTGATCGATGTCGTCAATCTCAGCAAAAAAAGCGTTCACGCGAGGATGCCTCCGAAGATCAGTTCGGTGAATTGCGGCACCAGGTTATGCAGTTGCAGTTCGCCCTCCGGTTTGTGCCACTGGTAAATCCAGTTGATCATGCCGAGCAGAGCAAAAGCTGCGGCGCGCGGACTGATGTGCCCTTTCGTCTGGCGAGACCGCTGCACCTCCACCAGCAATGATTCGACAAAGTGCACGTACTCCTTCTTGCGCGCATTGATGCGCTTGCGCAGCGGTGGCGGCAGGGGATGATTCTCATGCAGCATAACCGTGATCTCGCGGTCGGGGCTGAGCACAACCTCGATGTGCCGACGGATCAGCGTCCGCAGCCGCTCTTCGGGATCGGCAATGCGGCGCACGGGAGCCATCACTCGCTCCTCGGTCAGTTCCATGGCATGGTTCATGATCTCGAACAAAATCTCATCTTTGCTTTGGAAGTGATGGTACAGTCCGCCTTTGCTGAGGCGCAACGCAGCGGCCACGTCGTTCATGGACGTGGCGTCGTATCCACGCTGCTGGAACAGGCGGGCGGCGGTGCGCAGGATCTCCTGCCGGGAATCGACCACGGCTTCGCGAGGCATCGGCTGACATGGTACCGAGTCGTGAGGCGATTGCCAAACTCGCGATCCATATAGCGGGCGATCGGTGGCCCACTTAAGCTTGGATCATCCCGCTACTCCTACCCTCCGCTCTGCGACGGGTTGGGCGCACTCTCCGGCTGCACCTCTTCTCGCGGTGCGACGTACGGGGCATTCGGCTGATGCGTCACCTGTCCTCGCGTGGCGTCGCTCACGCTGATGCCGGCATGATCGAGCAGCAATCCGGTGGCGCGGTCGAGTTCAATGCGCGACTTTTCATACGCGGCTTTGGCTGACACCAGATTCGATTCCGCGCTTGTGAGTGCGGACGCGTCCTGCAGAATCGCGGTTTGCGTAGTGAGTCCGACTTTAAGCTTTTGTTGGTCGGCGTCGAAAGTCTGGTGGGCAAAGTCGACCGCCGATTGCGCCGCTTGCACGGCAGCACGATTCTGGCGGACGTCGAACTCCGCGTTTCGCACCTCGATCCGCACTTGATTTTCGAGCTGATGCTCGCGCACTTGCGCCTGGCGAAATTCCAGCTGCGCCCGCACCTGGTCGGCCTGGCCCAACCGGTTTCTGATCGGAATGTTTAGCGTCAATCCGATTCCCTTGTCGGGCGCCGTCGAGGTCACCAATTGATTGAGAGTTCCCCCGTAGCTCACGTTCCCGGCATGGAATGGGGGCGGAATCTTCGCGATACTGGAACAGTTCCTGCCGCCGAACGAGCAGTTTGGATTCAGATCCCCTCCGACGCCGGAGCCACCGTAGTAGGCGAAAGCGTCGAGTGTAGGCAGCATAGCGTTGCGCACGGCGCGGTTATTGATGTCGCGCGAGTTCAAATCGATGCGGGACTCGACCAGCTCGGCGCGGTGACGCAGCGCGTCGTTGATCATGTCCTGGATGGGAATGATGGTTTCTTGCTGCGGCACCTGCATCGTCGAGGTGGGGATGAGGTCGGCTTCGGCCAGCACTGGATCTTCAACGCTGCGACTGAGAGCATTTTTCGTCAACAGCTGCTGCAGTTGCAAATTGTTCTGCGCCACGATCAGGTTCTGCTGGCCCGTTGCCACCGTACTCTGTGCGCTCACCACCTGAATGGGAGGAACGGTTCCAACCTGCGCCTGGCGCTTGGCGTCGTCTAAAGCTTTTTGCGCGTAAGTCAGCGCCTCCTGCTGGACACGTACGTTTTCGTAAGCGTAGACCAGATCCCAGTACATGTTCTCGATCTGGTCGACGGTGGTAATGATCTGCAGGCGGAACGCGACGTCGGAAATCTCGCGATTGTTCTTGGCAATGCGAATAAAGCGAGTGTTGGGCAGGAAGCCGAATCCTTGCAGCAGGTCCTGCGTGAGGCGGAATTGAAAGTTCGAGCCTAGCTGCGGCGTAATCAGGCTGGTGGTGTTGTTCGTGGTCAGGTGCGTGTTGTTGAAGCCCACCAGCAGCGTAGTGCCTGAGTGGAATCCCTGGGTATAAGCGAAGTTCGCCGTGTAGGTGTTCTGGTCCACGATGGGTACAGGGCTGAATGCGCTCGTGGATAAGGTGCTGTTCTTGTCAAGCTGCAACGTGCTGGTTAGAACAGGATCGAAGCTGGTAATGGGCGAGCCTACACCCAAAGTGGAAGTGACCAAACCGTTCGTGCCGGTGCCCGCGCCACTGGCGGCGATGGTGGTGCCGCCGGTGCCGGAACCGACCGTGCCGCCGAGTCCACCGACTCCGCCCCCCGGCGTGTTCTGCACTACACCGGCGTTGGTGCCCAGAATACTGGATCCCGCCTTGGCGCGAAGCACGTCCGTGTCGGCAATATTCAGGTTGTAGCGCGCGATGTCGATATCCAGATTGTTTTCGAGCGCCAGTGCAATGGCGTCATTGATGGAAAGATAAATCTTGCCATTGTGCATGAGCTGGTCGAGGCGCGGACTGTTGCCAAAGTTCGGCTGCGGCAGTTCCTGCGGCGTGTAGGGCTGCAGGAGGTTCGGGAAGGCCGCGCGCGGCTTGGAATAATCCGCCAGATGGACGGTCTCGGGCGCCGCGGCTTGCGTGGCCGGCTGCGGGGCCACAGGCGGGGTGCTGTGTTGCTGCGCGTTGTCTTGCGCCTGCGCAAACCGCGCGCTCGGCAGCGCAATCAACAAGATCGAAAAAACAAAATTCCCTACGAACAACCGGACCGCAGATAGCGGACGGATCATAGACATGATGAAGCTCCTTGCATGGGAACGGACCGCCTTCCAGGCAGGCCGCCTGCCCAATAGACTCGCAAAGCTTGGATGCGAAAGATGCGAACAGGTCACTTCATCTTAGCGGTTGGCCACGTGCGGCAGAAATCTGCGAAGGTAAAGAATTGTCATGGCCCCGGAGTTCCCGAATTGAACGAAGTGTCTAGTTTTTGTTGCCCTTCCGAGGATAGTCAACACGTGTGGCCGCAGTATGATTTTGAGGTTGCAAATTGCAACCTCAAAATGAAACGAGCGAAAACAACTGTCGTGAGCAAAGTCGTCATTCGGGCGGTGGCCCCAGTGCGGGCCGTCGAGTCGCGGATTCTGTTTCTGCGCCATCAGCGCGTCATCTTGGACAGTGATTTAGCGGAACTGTACCGCGTCTCGGTCAAACGGCTTAACCAGCAGGTGAAACGAAATGGTCAGCGATTTCCCTCCGACTTCATGTTTCAACTCACGAAGAAGGAAAACGAATTTTTGAGGTTGCAAAATGCAACCTCAAAAAACGGAAGTAGTGGCGGCAGGAGATACATGCCCTACGCTTTTACTGAGCATGGAGCCATTATGGCTGCGACCGTACTGAATTCACCACGCGCGGTCGAAATGAGTGTGTTTGTAGTGCGCGCATTCGTAAGGCTGCGCAAGTTGCTAGCGGCAAATCAACAACTCGCCGCGAAGATCTACGAACTCGAAAGTCGCCTGGCAACGCACGATGACGCGATCCAGCAGTTAATAGAAGCGATCAAGGAACTCATGAATCCCGAGGATCCGCCTCGCGGTCGCATTGGATTTCATCTTCCGGCAAAGAGCAGGGCGTGAAGACAGATTTGCTACACTGGCGCGCATGAAACCAACAAGAAGAGAATTCTTACTGCAGAGCTGTGCAGCAACGGCGGGCCTCTGCCTGGCCGATACGTCTGCGCTGGCCGCGCCCGCTCAGCCGAGCGTCCAGTTCCCGAAGGCACCGCGAGAGCGGGTTGCGGTTGCATCGTATCCCTTCCGCGAATTCATTGCCGGGCACGAGCACAAAAGCGGCAATCCGGTTATTGAGCTGAAAGATTTTGCCGCTCATGTCGTACAAAAATTCAACGTTCGTCACATTGAACCCTGGTCGGGGCATTTTGCTTCCACCGAACCCGCTTATCTGGATGCATTTCGCGTGGCAGCGGCTAAGGCTGATTGCGGCATTGCCAACATTGCCGTCGATGATGAGGGAAGCCCATACGCCGCCGATCGCGAGGAACGCGAGAAGGCCGTTGCGTTCCGCACCCATTGGATCGATGTCGCCGCCGCGATTGGATCACCCAGCGTGCGTACCAACATTGCTCCTGCCAAGGATTCCAAGCCCGACGCCGCGCGGCTGGCAGAAAGTTTGAAAGTGATTGCCGCACACGGCGAGAAAAAAAATGTCGTCGTGCACCTGGAAAACGACAACGCCGTGAGTGAAGATCCATTTTTCCTCGTGGAGTTGATCGAGAAAGTGAACAGCCCGTGGCTGCACGCGTTGCCGGATTTCGGCAATACTTTGAACACTCACGATAACGACTACAATTTTCGCGCGCTTGATGCCATGTTTGCCCACGCTTACGGCATTTGCCACGTAAAATCCGGCGAAGTCACTGAGCAGGGGAAGGCAACTCACGTCGTCCTGGCGCGCACCTTTGCGATCCTGAAGAAGCACGGATACAAGGGCTACTGCTCCATCGAGTACGATGCCCCGGGCGATCCTTACGCTCCGACAGCGGAGTTGATCGAGAAGACGATACAGTTCCTTTCCTGATTGCGGGGAAAGGTTAAAGAGAATGTTCGTATTTTGTTCGCCCTAATGCGAGATTCTGTGGTAAACCTATAAGCCATGCGAAAAGCGCTGAATCACCTGAAGAAGTCTGACCCCATCATGCGCGGCATCATCGAGCAAGTGGGGCGGTTCCGCATGGAGTATGGACCGCCGGAGTTTCACAGCCTGGCCGAATCGATCCTCTATCAGCAACTGAACGGCAAGGCTGCGGCCACTATTTTCGATCGTTTTACAGCGCTCGCGGGAGATCCGCCGACCCCGCAAGGCATTCTCAAATTGAGCGATGAGCAGATGCGCAGCGTCGGACTGTCGAAACAAAAAGCGGCGTATCTGAAGGACCTTGCTGCGAAAACTGCGGAAGGCGTGCTGAATTTTTCTAAGCTGGCTGAACAATCGGATGACGAGGTGATCGAGCACCTGACGCAGGTGAAAGGTATCGGTGTCTGGACCGCGCACATGTTCCTGATGTTCACCCTGCGGCGTCCGAACGTCCTGCCAGTGGGCGACTATGGCGTGCAGATGGCCATGTACAAACACTATCTGGATCGTCGGCGGGGCAAGGCTTCGAGCAACGGACGCAAGCGGAAGATCAAACTTCCAAAGCCCGCGCAGATGGAGAAAATCGCCCGCTGCTGGGAACCCTACCGCAGCGTGGCGTGCTGGTATCTGTGGCGAAGCCTGGATATCAAAACGCTCTAAGCACAGAGGACATAGAGGAAATCGAATTTCTCTCGGATTAAGACTCCTCTGTGCTCCCCTGTGCCCTCTGTGGTTAAATGAATGCGATGGCCGACGCTAAGATTCGCGTGCTGGTGGCCAAACCCGGTCTCGACGGCCACGACCGCGGCGCCAAAGTAATTGCTCGCGCCCTGCGCGACGCGGGCATGGAAGTGATCTACACCGGCCTCCGCCAGACGCCGGAGATGATCGTCACCGCCGCGCTCCAGGAAGACGTGCAGGTGATCGGACTCTCGATTCTCTCGGGAGCGCACAATGCGATCGTCCCCCGAGTGATGGAACTGCTCAAGCACAACAAGATGGACGACACGATCGTGCTGGTCGGCGGGATCATCCCTGATCAGGACATCGACGGACTCAAAAAAGCTGGCGTAGCCGCGATCTTCCAGCCCGGCACGGCCATGGACGACATCGTCAAATTCATCCGCGAAAATGCAAAACAGCCGGGCCTGGCCGCGCGCTGAACGTAGAGCTTAATTCCGGACCTGAATTCCCAGTTCCTTCAACTGCGCTTCGCTCACCGGCGTGGGTGCATCGACCATCAGATCAACAGCGCGCGCGGTCTTGGGGAAGGGAATCACTTCGCGCAGGCTTTCCGCTCCGGCCAGGATCATCACGATGCGGTCGAGTCCGAGCGCGATGCCCCCATGCGGCGGCGTGCCGTATTCGAGTGCTTCCAGGAAAAATCCGAAACGGGCGCGCGCTTCCTCTTCGCTCATGCCGAGCGCGCGGAAAATTTTCCGCTGAATGTCCTGACGATGAATACGGATCGATCCCGATCCCAGCTCCGTTCCGTTCAACACCACGTCGTATGCCAGTGCGCGTACCGCGCTCAGCGGAGACTGCGGATCTCTGACGGACTCGACTCCCGCCTCGAGCAACTGCATATCCTGCTCGTGCGGCGACGTGAACGGATGATGTGCCGCCATCCACTGGCCTTCTTTTTCGTCCCACTCGAACATGGGAAAGTTCGTGACCCAGAGAAAGCGAAAATCGCCGTGCTCGAACAACTTGTGCCGGTCGGCATATTTCTGCGCGAGAGCAAGACGCAGCAATCCGGCCGAAGCGTAAATCGCCTGCTCCGCCGGCGTAACTTTGCGATGCGCGGGCATCGCTGTCTGCGGGCCGGCTTGTGCCGATCCGGCGACGAGCACGATCAGGTCGCCCGGTTCGGCCCCAGTTTTCTTTGTGATTGAGGCCGACGCATCGGAAAATTTATTTCCAATCCGCTTGAAATCTTCGTACACCCGCGCCCCGCCTTTGGCGTGGAACATGGGCTTAATGTCGTCGCGTTCCTTGCGCGAGAGCTCGCCCACTCTCGGTGTGCGAATTGCAATCACGGGCAGATTCGGGTTGATCGCCAACTCCTGCAGATTTGCGGCAGTGAAGCAATCGCGCACGTCAGCAAATGCGGGCAGGCGCAAATCGGGCTTGTCGATTCCATAAAGGCGAATCGCTTCGTCATAGTCCATGCGCGGGAACGGAGTCTTGATCTCGAACCCTGCAGCGCGGAATGCCGCGATCAGAAATCCTTCGACCACCTCCCAAACGCTTTCCGGCTGCGGATACGACATCTCCAGGTCGATCTGCGTGAACTCGGGCTGGCGGTCGGCGCGCAGGTCTTCGTCGCGAAAGCAGCGCACGATCTGAAAATATTTATCGAAACCCGAGATCATCAGGATCTGCTTGAATAGCTGCGGAGATTGTGGCAGCGCGTAAAACGTGCCAGGCTGCACGCGGCTAGGCACGAGATAGTCGCGCGCGCCTTCCGGTGTGGAACGCGTCATGAACGGGGTTTCGATCTCGAAAAATCCTTGAGCCGAAAGATAGTCGCGGATCGCCTTAGCGACTTTGTGGCGTGTTTCGATGTTGAACTGCATTGCGTCGCGGCGCAGATCGATGTAGCGATACTTGAGTCGCGTCTCTTCGTTGGTGAGCGCCGTGTCAGAAGGCAGAAACGGCGGCAGCTTCGATTCGTTGAGAATGCGAATTTCGTCGGCGACCAGTTCAACTTCGCCGGTCGGGATGTTTTTATTGATGGTGTCGGCGTCGCGCAGCTTCACGGTTCCGATGGCGGCAATCACATACTCATTGCGCAAGCCTTCCGCTTTGTCGTGCACAGCGGCATTCAGTTCGCGATTGAATACGACCTGCGCAATTCCGGTGCGGTCGCGCAAGTCGATAAAGATGATGCTGCCAAGGTCGCGGCGGCGGTTTACCCATCCCATGAGCACGGCTTTTTTCCCTGCGTCAGAAGAGCGCAGGGAGCCACACATGTGAGTCCGTCGTAAATCGCCTAAGAAGTCGAGCAAGAAGTGTCCTTACCAATGAAATTGTGATGGAGTGCCAATTATATCGACTTCAACGTTCAGGCTCCGGACTTCAGGCTTCCACGTTCGGTTTTCCGGCATGCGATTCGCGGCTGGATGTGCATGCTTGAGGTTGCGGAGCTTTACTCCGCCGGGCAGCCCCTTCGACGCGCTTCGCTTGCTCAGGGCAGGCTTAATATCAAGTGCCGTCCCTAATGTCTCGAATCTGTTCACGAAAGCAGGAAGCGTGAAGCCTGAAGTCAGGAGCCTGAAGCCTGAAGCCTGAAGCCTGAAGCCTGAAGCCTGAAGCCTGAAGCCTGAAGCCTGCTCTACCAGTCTCCCCAGTGCGTCGCGGTAGCTTGCTGGAACTTCAGCTTCCACTGATCGCCCTGCTTCACCCAGACCGAACTCCAGTGCTGGTAGCGTGGCGGAGGCCCCTGATCTTCCACCTCGGGAACGTGCAGGATCACGTCGTAGGTCACGATGGCCGAATTCTCG
Organism: Candidatus Sulfotelmatobacter sp.; assembly: GCA_035710725.1. GTDB lineage: Bacteria > Acidobacteriota > Terriglobia > Terriglobales > Acidobacteriaceae > Sulfotelmatobacter. The sequence continues at coordinate 169,169 of DASTCY010000026.1, forward strand.
CCGGCAGGTACGACCTTCATGTTGTAAGCCTGCAATTCGACCCCGCCAAAACTCAACTGATCGATCACTTCCTGCCGACCGTATTCCTGACCGTCAAAGCTGATCGAATCGTAGTCATCGGCGAGTGTGCGCTTCAGGAATTCCGGGTCGCCCTTCTTCGCCGCCGAAATAAAACTGTTCTCGGCTGCAATGAGAGTTTGCTCGAAGGGACTGAGATTTCTCGGTGCAGGAGCTTGTGCGGCAGGCGCGACAGCAACCGCGATGTACAGAAGAAATACCGGCAAATACCAGAGCTTCATCATGGGCCTCCAGGGTGAGCACAGAGCGTTTGCCAGAAGGATAAAGCAAGTGCGCAGGCTGCGGGACGGCAAAGCGCGCAACCCGCACCTGAAATGGAAACTAGACTCCCGGCAGTCCGTCGAGACTTTTGGCATTCTTATCGCGCTGGTATTGCTTCAAACCGTCCGGGCCTTTTCTGTCGATCCACGCGGGAAGCTGCGGCCGTTCGCTTTCATGTTTGAGGAGCGGCACGCCGTACCCACAGGAATCGTTGATGCGCGTTAACTCTGCGATGATAATGCCGCGCACCCCGTCGTAAGCAGGGAATTGGCGCGCAAACTCCGGAAACTCGGCGTCCGCGGGCAAAATCACGCGTGCGCGGCCGTGCAGGCGCAAAACTTTCGGCGGGCCTTCGAAGGCGCAGAACATGATCACGATGCGGCCATTCTCTTTGACGTGCGAAATGGTTTCGACGCCGCTGCCGACTAGGTCCAGATAAGCGACCGTGCGTGGTCCGAGAATGCGAAAAGTGTCCAGCCCTTTGGGGGACAGATTCACATGGCCGTTCGGATCAAGCGGCGCTGTGGCGATAAAGAACACCGACTGCGCCTGAATGAATTGCCGCAGCGCTTCATCGAGTTCGGGATATGGCTTGCCCATGTTGGATCTATCTGGAGTCGGGAGTCATCCTGAGCGTAGCCGTATTTCAGGCGGAGCGAAGGATCTGGCGTGTACTTCCAATCCTTTCGTACTTCACTACTTGCGAATCCTCGTCGCCAACTCTGGCCTCGGGACCGAAATCTGTTCGCCCGTCGCCAGGTTCTTCAGAGTGAAGGCGTCCGCCTTCACTTCGTTCTCGCCGACAATCAGGATGTACTTGGCCCCGGCCTTTTCCGCAAGCTCGAACGATTTCTTCAGGCGGAATTTTTCGTCGCCCAGTTCGATCACAAGATCCTGTTGTCGCAGTTCGCGCGCCAGGCGCGCAGCTTCGCCATTCATGCCCGCGCCCACCGGTGCAATGTAAGCCCCGGGCTTCGAAAGCACGCTCTCGGCTGAAGTTTTCTCCTGCACCGTCATCACCAGCCGGTCTTCGCCGATGGCAAAGCCAATGCCGGGTGCGGGCGGACCGCCGATCGCTTCGGAAAGCCCGTCGTAGCGGCCTCCGCCAAGAATCGCATTCTGCGCGCCCAGCGCGCCGTGCGTGAATTCGAACGCGGTCCGCGTGTAGTAGTCGAGGCCGCGAACCAGCCGATCATTTTCGCGATACACGATGCCCACCGATTTCAAAATTCCTTTCACGGCGTCGTAGTGCTGGCGGCATGGCTCATCCAGAAATTGGCTGATGCGCGGCAACTTGTCGATGATCGGCTGATCTTCGGGAACTTTGCAGTCAAACACGCGCAGCGGATTCGTCACCGCGCGCCGTTGGCAATCCGCGCACATTTTTCCGACGACCGGCTCCAGAGCCTTCCGCAGCGCCTCGTTGAACGCCGGCCGATCATTCGGGCATCCCACCGAATTCAGTTCCAGGTTCCAATCGGTGATGCCGAGGCGGTCGAGAAAGGTCGCGAGCATTTCCAGGATTTCGGCGTCGCGCACTGGAGAATCGCTGCCGGAAGCGGGTGGACCAATGATCTCGGCGTCGATTTGATAAAACTGCCGGTAGCGTCCTTTCTGCGGACGCTCGCGGCGAAACATTGGCCCGATGGCAAAGAGCTTGTTGAGTCCGCGATCCCAGAGCTTGTGCTCGATGTAGGCGCGCACGATGCCAGCGGTGTTTTCGGGGCGAAGGGTGAGAGATTGGCCTTTATCGCTCTCTGCGCGTCCGCGGTCCTCCCACGTGAACATCTCTTTCGAGACAATGTCGGTCTCTTCGCCTACGCCCCGCGCGAACAATTCGGTCGCTTCGAAAATCGGCGTGCGAATCTCCTGGAAGTTGTAGGCGCGGAACACGTCGCGCGCGGTCGATTCCACGAAGTTCCACAGCGCCGTGTCGGGCGGCAGCAGATCGCGCGTTCCTCGGATGGCCTTAATCACGCAGTTTCAGTTCCTAATTCCCAGTAGTCAGAAGTCAGTAGTCGGGAGTCAGCTCTCAGTTGTTGGTCAAACCATTTTTTCCAGACTGTCATCCTGAGCGTAGCGAGCTCGAAGAGCTCGCGAAGTCGAAGGACCCCTTGCACCTCGCGCATACAACCGGCTGGTCAAGGAATTCTCTCCGGTGACGCCGGTCCACTCCGCTGTGAAAATACCTTGACATGCCTGTTCGCACTGCTTGCAGGTACGGGGTCCTTCGACTCCGTTTGATGTTCGCGCTAGCGCGAACATCGCACTTCGCTCAGGATGACACACCATCTTGTTTCAAATACTCCTCTTTATATCCCAGATAATTCCGCGCATAGCGCAGGATCGTGTCCTGATCCTTCTCATCCAGCTTGCGGCGAAACTTGCCGGGAGATCCCATCCACAGCGATCCCGGCTCGACCACGGCCTTCTCCGGAATCAAAGTCCCAGCGGCGATGATCGATCCCGCGCCGATGCGCGCGCCATTCAGGATGGTCGATCCCATGCCGATCAGGCAGCGGTCTTCGATCACGCAGCCGTGCAGTGTGACCGAATGCCCGACGGTCACGTACTCGCCCAGATAAACGCCGTATTGCTGCTTCATGCCGTGAAGCACGCTGCAGTCCTGCACGTTCGAGTGCGCGCCGATGCGAATCTCGTGCACGTCGCCGCGCACGACCGCATTCATCCAGATCGAGGCGTGTTCGCCCAGAATCACGTTGCCGATGACCTGCGCCGATTCATCGACAAAGCAGGTCGCGGGAATCTTCGGAAGCACTCCTTTGTAAGAACGAATCATAACGCCGGCTTATTCTGGATCATCTGTCGAGACCAGGATAGGGTTCTAAGCTCCGGGTCCCGTAGGGACCTGCAAAAATAGCCCGCCACTTCAGTGGCGGGTCTGCTGCGATAGGACAGCTCGTGCCGTAGGCACGATTGAAATGCCCGCTCTAAATTTCAGCCGTCCCTACGGGACGGGGTTTTCTGCCGCTTTCCCAGCGTTGAAACGCTGGGCTACTTTCGGGCGTCCCTACCGGACGCATTGCCGCCGATCCGAACCTGCCCTCTGATCGCTGATCCCTACTACTGGCCAACTGACCCCTGACGACTGGCCGGAACCATTGAACATAGCACGGTGAGGCATCGCCTTCCCACTCCGGGAAGCAATTCGAAAAAGAAACGCGTGCGCGCACAGAAGTCTCTACGCCATCCATGCTATACAAAGTTCGGTTTCTCCTGTTTCCGTGAAGCAGTCTTCCGGCGGCGCGTCGCAAGCGTGCCCACCGGCCCCTGCTTCGCGGAGCTTTTCCCCGCGGCTCCCGGTCCGCGCCGCAGCAGGCTCTCCGAGTGTTATCCCGGCACGCAGGTGAGCCGCCATGTCGCGAACCATCGTCCTTTCGATCGCTTTCATCCTCCTCGCATTGATTTTTCCAGACCCGATTCTCGCCCAGGATTCTGCCACCGGCGCAATTCGCGGCACAGTCGTCGATCCGGCGGGCGCGCGCCTGACGCAAGCCAGCGTCGTCCTGGTGAACAAGTCCAATGGCGCACGGCGCGAGACGACCACCGACTCGACGGGACACTTTGTCTTCGAGCTGCTGGTTCCCGGCGACTACGAGGCTCGCGCCGAAGCCAACGGCATGTCGCCCGAAGAAACGCCGCTGCTACACGTGGATGTTGGCGGCATCGCGCAACTGGAATTTCGAATGAAGATTGCCGGCGCGCAGGAGAATGTCACCGTCTCGGGAGCGCCCAGCCCCGTAGAAACCAAGCCCAGCGCGGTTTCCACGCTGCTCGATGTTCGCGCCATCGGAGACTTTCCGCTCAACGGCCGGCGCTTTTCCGATCTGATGCTATTTTCGCCTGGCGTGACCCAAGACCCGCGCTCCCTTACCTCAGCCACTAACGGAGATTTATCCGTGGGCGGCATTCGCGGATTCCAGAATAGTTTTCTGGTTGATGGCGGCGATAACAACAATGCCTTCTTCGCCCAGGCGCGCGGACGCTACCGCGCCCCATATCAGTTCTCGAATGAAGTCGTGCAGGAGTTTCGCGTCTCCACCAATTCCTATGGCGCCGAAAGCGGACGCGCCGGCGGAGCCGTGGTGAACGTGGTCACGAAATCTGGATCGAATCGCACCCACGGCACGGCTTTCTACCACTTCCGCGACAGTTCGATGGGTGCGTCCAATCCCTTCCTCGCTTTCAAGCCGCACAATCGCCAGCAGCAGTTCGGAGGCACGATCGGCGGCCCCGTCGTGCAGAACAAAATCTTCTTCTTTGGCGGATTCGACCAGCACATCTTTCATGTGCCCAACGTGGTTGAGTTTCTCAACGGAAGCTCGCAAGTCATTCCGCTCCCAGGCGCTGGACCCGCCACGCCCGGCGACTACGAGCCCAGCGATCAGGCGTTGGTCTTTGCGGCGGCGACGAAGTTAAGCTCGCTGGCGGGCGAATATCCGGCGGCCCAGATCGGCAATTCGGCTTTCGGGAAGCTCGATATCAATCTCACTGCGAAACATCAGCTCGCCCTGCGCGTGAACACGTCGCGCTATTGGGGATCGAACAATGTATTTCTCGATCCCGGCAGCCCGGTCACCTTCGATGCGATTACCGATAACGGCCAGGAAACCGTTTCCACCGAGACCGGCTCAATGGCGCTGACCAGCAGCCTTTCGCCGCGTCTGATCAGCCATTTGCGCGCGCAGTTCTCGCGCGATCTGCAGCGCTCTTACAGCAACACGAATGACGTGCTGGTGAAGATTTCGACCGTTCTCGATGGCATGGGACGCTCGAACATTCTTCCACGCCAAACCCGCGAGCATCGCCTACACCTGGCGGAAACCTTGAGCGTGGACGGCCGACGCCACGCCTTCAAGTTCGGCGGCGACGGCTTGATCACGAAGATTTACGATTTCTTCCCCGGTCGGCAGAATGGGGAATACCTGTTTTATCCCATCAAGGTCAATCCCTTCACCTTCGAGCCAATGGAAGGCGGGCTGAAGCTCACGCCGTTGCGCGCCTATGCGCACGAGGTCCCGCACTATTATTTGCAAAATTTCGGCAATCCGGCATCGCATCCCGACAGCAATGACTACGCCGCGTTCGCCCAAGATACGCTGCGGGTCACCAATCGGCTGGCGGTGAATCTCGGCGTGCGCTGGGATCTCCAGACCTTCTCGCGCGAAGGCCTGATCTCGAATCCACTGTTTCCGCCCTCGGGTAAAGTTCCGTTTCAACCCTACAATTTCGCTCCCCGCGCGGGATTGGCATACTCGCTCGGCCAGACCAAGCCACTCGTGCTGCGCGTCGGATACGGCTGGTTCTACGTCCGCATTCCGCAGATTTATAACTCGACGATCGAAACCGATAACGGAATCACCAATGCTTCGGTGTTCCTCAACAATACTGATGAGTTCAACCACGCCGTATTTCCAACTTATCCGAATCCGTTGGTGAGCTGCGTGCCCGGCGCCGGCCCTTGTTCTTTGCCCGCGGGATTCACCGAGGGAGTCACTCACGACGTGTCGGCGTTCGCCACCAACTTCGTTACACCGCGCGTGCAGCAGGGAAGCGTGACGCTGGAAAAAGAAGTCGCGAGCCAGACCACGGTTGCGCTCTCGTATTTATACGTTCACGGCGAGCACCTGATTCGCGCGCTCGATGTGAATCTTCCGCAACCGCTGGCGTTGACCTATCCCCTCTTCGACTCCACGGGATCGATCTTCTCCGGCGGCTACTACACGATCGATTCGTTCGCGACTTGGCAATTCACGCGCACGTTAACTTGTCAATTTCCACCCTGCATCAATCCCCTGGGCCGCCCCATAGCACAATTAGGCGCCATCAACGAATTCCAGAGCGAGGCGGGAAGCGTCTACAACGGCGCGACTTTATCTATCAATCGCCGCGTGGCGCGGGGAACGTACATGCGCCTGGCCTATACCTGGGCCCATGCCATCGACGACGGACAAGACGCGCTCGTCGCCGGCCAGCCCGCGACCGTGCAAAACTCTTACAATCCCAACTCCGAGCGCGGGCCAAGCGTGACCGATCAGCGCAGCCGGTTGGTAGCAGCCCTCTCGGTCGAGCCGAGGCCCTTCCATCGGGGCCACGAGCTGCTGGGCACGTTCTTCAACGATTGGAAAATTTCCAGCGTGGTGAACTACGGCAGCGGACGCCCGGTCAATGCCACAGTCTCGGGCGATCCTAATCAGGACGGGAACGATCTCAACGACCGCTTGCCCGGCTACCGCCGCAATGGATTCACCGGCCCCGACTACGCCACCGCCGATGTTCGCCTCACTCGCAAGATCAAGCTGAGCGAACGCTATAAACTGAACTTCATCGCCGAGGGCTTCAACCTGACGAACCGCGATAACCAGCGCGTCACAATCACGTCGAATGGGCTCACATCAAGCGCGGCGACCTTCGCGCAGTCGTCCACCAATGTGAAAGTCGCAAACTATCCCGGCTACTACACGCTCCCGGCAAATTTCATGAAACCCAATGCGGCGTATGCGCCCCGCCAGATCCAGCTGGCAGTGAAGTTCACTTTCTAGACTTGCACATCGCAAGTTTCATGCCCGTCGAAGTTGCGTTGAAGGCGGAGGTGCCGAGTGACGAAATGGAAATTGCCTAAGCAAGGTTCGACGAAGCCGGGTTTAGCGAAGCGCCGACGGGTTCGCGCGTTCCTGCTCGCGCGCGATGTGATCCAGATACTGGAAGATTACAAGCGCGAACGGAAAGCCGGCTCACTGGCTCTTGCTCTCGAAGAACTCGTTCGGGACTGGAAGAGATCTCAGACAGATCATTGGTTCAAGACGTATTGCGGGAATCCATCCAACAAAGAACCGCAAGAAGACTTGAGATGGGGGGAAATCTCGGAATCTCGCATGTAGTGATACGAGGGGCATTTCTGGTGACGACGGAGCAGCTTGCGCGCGAGACTTGGGATGAACGTGCATCAAAGATCACTCGAACGCGACCGCTCCACCCGCTATACTGACCAACATTCATGGAGAAATCAGAAGGAGTTTCCCGCCGCCAACTCCTGAAGTCCGCCACCGCTGCTGCCGCACTCGGCGCGCTTCCGATTCCAATGAGCGCCGCGTCGAGGCTCGCCGCACTGGTCAGCCCAAGCCGGGCACGCACTTCGACGATCACGGTCGACCTCGCTGCAAAACCCATTTTGTTCGACCCCGATGTTGCTCTGGGCAGTTCGATGGACATCCTGCCCGAAGGTGTCGTCGATAAGATCTACACCGAAGCGATGGTCAAGCAGTGCCTTTCGGCGGGATGGGGGCCGATCACGTATCGCCAGAACACGGAGCTGTCGATCGCCGCTTGGCATTGGAATCCGAACGGCACCTGGAGCGACGCCGCCAACCAGCGCGGATATTTCACCGGCAGCACCGAATTGGGCGAGCCGATCCGCCATTCTTACGGATATCCGCTGACCCATCGCGGCACCACGCGCAACGGCGGCGCCGAACGTGGCTACTCGCGCATCACCGATGGCAATCACGAGACGTATTGGAAGAGCAATCCTTATCTGGCCAGCCGGTTCACCGGCGAACCGGATTCGAAGCATCCGCAATGGGTGGTCATCGATCTGGGGGCGATGGAGCCGATTTCGCACGTGCAAATCGACTGGGCGCACCCCTATGCGGTCAACTACGAAGTCCAGTATTGGACCTCAAATGAAAGTCCGATGGAGAAGCCCGAGGGCGGCCTCTGGACAACGTTTGCCACCGGCATTGTCATTGGTTCAAGCGGCGGGACCGCGATGCTGCGATTGTCGCCCGCGCCGCTGCCCGCGCGATTCTTCCGCATTTGGATGACGCAATCATCGGGCACCCCTGCGGCAGGCCACGATCCTAAAGATCCGCGCAGCTCAGTCGGCTATGCCATCCGAGAAATTTACGCGGGCACGCTCAGCGATGACGGCAAGTTCGTCGATCTCATCCAGCATCGCGCCGACCAGAACCAGACCGCGACGTTCTGCTCCTCGATCGATCCCTGGCACTCCGAATCCGATATCGACATGCACGCTGACCAAACCGGACTCGATCTGTTCTTCACCAGCGGAATCACTAACAATCTGCCCGCCATGATTCCGATCTCACTGCTTTATGGCACGCCCGACGATGCCGCGGCGCAGATGGAATACCTGAAGAAGCGCGGCTATGCGATTTCTTACGTCGAAATGGGCGAAGAGCCGGACGGGCAAAACATGCTCCCCGAACACTACGCTGCGCTGCATCTGCAATTCGCGACGGCGATGCATCGCGTCGATCCCACGCTCAAGCTGGGTGGCCCAGTTTTCGAGGGCGTGAATGAGGACATCAAAGTCTGGCCTGATGAGCAGCAACGAGCGTCATGGTTAGGCCGCTTCCTCGACTACTTAAAGGCGCGAAATCGCCTGTCGGACCTTAGCTTCATGTCGTTTGAGCACTATCCGTTTCCGCCCTGCGAAATCGTGTGGGCCGATCTTTTTCGTGAGCCGCAACTCATCAGCCACATCCTCGAAGTCTGGCGCAAAGACGGACTGCCCGAGAACGTCCCCATGATGAACACCGAAAGCAACGTCACTTACAACAATGCCGAGCAGATGTGCGACATCTTCGCGGCGCTTTGGCTCTGCGACAGCGTCGGGGCATTTCTCACCGCCGGCGGCGCGGTCTACTACCATTCGCCGATTCAGCCGGAGCCGCTGCGCCCGGGATGCCACGGCTATGGAACGTACGGAAACTATGTTGCCGACGAGAACCTGAACATCCGCGCTTTCACTTCGCAATATCACGCCTCGCGTCTCATCAATCTGGAGTGGGTACAGCACCGTGCCGGGATGCACAAGCTCTATCCGGCGGCTTGCGCATTGCAGGATTCCGGCGGCCATACTCTGATTACCGGCTACGCCGTCACCCGGCCCGATGGCGATTGTTCACTGATGCTGATCAACAAAGATGAGTCCAATTCGCACGATGTGAGCATTGCGCTACATCAGAACAATGCGCAGACCGGCGCGGGTTTTTCCAGTCCAGTCTCGATGGTCACGTTCGGCAGCGAGCAGTACATGTGGCGTTCTGCCGGACCGAACGGCCATCCCGATCCAAACGAGCCCCCTGTGACGAAGACACTCCCTGCGGGAACGGAAGTGATCACGCTGCCTAAGGCGTCGGTGACAGTGCTAAGAGGGAAAGTCAGCTCTTAGCTCTGAGCTTTCCATTTCAGGATTACATCTTTCGGGTTACGCGTCTCAAAATGAACCTCATCGCAAAGAAAATCACCTTCCCCCCTTGACTTGTGTGGAAAACCTTGCAATAACTTATCGGGTCCTACAGGGACGAGTCTGGGGGTGTGTTCGTTTGGCAGAAGTTCGACTGCAAGAGGGAGAGTCCCTTGAGAACGCTCTGCGCCGCTTTAAACGCAAGGTGCAGCAGGAAGACATTATCAAGGAAGTGAAACGTCACTCCTTTTACCTGAAGCCCGGCGAGAAGAAGCGCGTGAAGGCCGCGCTGGCTCGCAAGCGAAGCCGTAAGAAGGCACGGAAGGAACAAGACTGATGTGCGGAAGGGCTGCCTCGTCCCGGGGCGGCCCTGCTCCCGCGGCCCCCACCGCGTGGAGCTCTGGGAGGGAATTCATACTTCATTCGTACCTCCGGCATTAAACGATCTTAGTTGTATGGAGAGTTGTATCCATGCATGCGTTCGATGCATGGCGGGCCGAGTCCATGGGGCAGTTTGAGGGGGTAATGTACAGAACCTGTGTTTTCTCCGGACCACCGCAGCACCAACCTCCCCGCGTGTGGGCCAGCGGAAACGGGCCGAAGGGAGCCATCCTCAATGGAATTTCAGGACAAGGTGCTGAAGTGCATCGATTGCGGGACTGATTTCATCTTTACCGCCGGGGAACAGCTTTTTTTCCACGACAAGCAATTTAAGAACGAACCCAAACGCTGCAAGGCCTGCAAGGCCAAGCGGGTGTCCGTCCTGGGCGCTCCTCCGACCCAGGGACCGACCTATCACTACACCAAGGTGGAAACACGCGCCACCTGCTCGCAGTGCGGCAAAGAGACGACGGTGCCGTTCCGCCCCACGCAGGGACGCCCCGTCTTCTGTCGTGAATGCTTCCAGCAGCGCCGGCCGGCTGCCACTGCCTGAGCGCCAATCCTTCTCGCCAACCGAAGCCCCTTCCGGTGAGACCGGATACGTGTATCTTCACGCCACCGGACGCACTCAAGGGTTCAGCTTGTCTGCCAGATGGATCTTCAACTTCCCTCCGCTGCGTAACTGCGAGCAATCACTGTTGGAGAAGCGTGGGATGGACCGCGCAATGCCAGGGCGCAGCATCGTAGGAGAGCCTACGGTCACCTGCCCTGCAGCGGCGTGATGAGAAGGCCAGGCATCTGTGTCGCAAACCTATTGAACTCCAGATCGTGGAATGAACACGGCGATTTTAGCCGCGAAGCGGCGGGAGAATACAGCCCACTTCAAGCCTTGGGCGGGCTGTGGTGGAGCGAACCAACACCGAAGGTGCGAAAGAATAGTTGGCACACACTCTTGGGGGCCGGGGTACGCTACCATAGAAAACGTGCCCCGCTATCACGTGCAGAATTTCGGATGCCGCGCGACCCAGGCCGACGGCGCTGCGCTCGAACGGCAATTCGAAGAGCGAGGCCTGGTCGAATCTTCCGCATCCGAAGCCGACATCGTGGTTCTCAATACTTGCACGGTGACAGCAGCGGCCGATCAGGATGCCCGCGCCGCCATCCGCCGCGTGCGCCGTAACAATCCCAAGGCTCGAATCGTCGTTACCGGATGCTACGCGCAGCGTGCGTCCGATGAAATCGCCGCCCTTCCCGGCGTCAGCGCCGTCGTCGGCAACTCGCACAAACATCAACTGGCAGAGTTGATCGTCGGAAATACATCAGGGCTGGCCGAGAGTTCTGGTTCGCGCGCTGCAGGAAATTCCACAGCGGATCAGACTTGCGATTCAGGGTGGCGCAGCGCTTCCAGCGCTGCGATCAGCCCTCTTGCAGCAGCGTCGGCTTCAGCCGCTGAGGAACGCGCATTCATACCTCTGACCTTATTAACTGCACAGCCTCTAAAACAATCAGCGCCGACCCTCGACCAACAACCGATCTACGTTTCCGACATCTTTGCCCACACCGAACTGCTCGCCGCCCCGGTCTTCGATGCGCCCAACGATCGCACCCGCCCCAATCTCAAAATTCAGGACGGTTGCGACAACCGCTGCTCATTTTGCGTGATTCCCTACGTTCGCGGACAAAGCCGCTCACTGCCTGTGGATCAAATCCTTGCCGAAGTGAATACGCTGGTCGACGCCGGCTATCGCGAAATCGTGCTCAGCGGCATCAATCTCGGCCGCTGGGGACGGGAAGCAGGCTTCCGCCCTCCGGCTTCCGGCTTCAGCGAAGTTCGATCGCAGTCTGAATTCCAGGCGCTGCCTGAATCCCGCAAGAGGGGTGCCCCACTTCTCGCCTCTTTTGCGAGAAGTGGGATTCCGAAAGCCGGAAGCCGGACACCGACCTTCGAGGATCTAATTCAAACCATCCTCGACCAAACGCAAATCGAAAAGATTCGCATCTCGTCCGTCGAACCCATGGATTGGTCCGACGAACTGATCAACCTCGTCGCCACTTCGCCGCGCATCGCCAAGCACGCCCACGTCCCGATGCAATCCGGCAGCGACGCGGTGTTGCGCCGCATGCATCGCAAGTATCGTCCGTGGCACTATCGCGAGAAGATCGAGAAGATTCGCGCCGCCATGCCGACCGCCGCCATCGGAGCCGATGTGATGGTCGGATTTCCCGGCGAGACCGACGCCGAATTCGAAGCCACCCGCCGCATGATCGAAGACCTGCCGTTCACCTATCTCCACGTCTTCACCTATTCAGCGCGTCCCGGCACGCCCGCAGCGGTGATGCGCAATCAGGTT
>DASTCY010000027.1:0-7508 GCA_035710725.1 Candidatus Sulfotelmatobacter sp.
TCGCCTGGAGTTTCGGCCAAGCGGACTAGCACCTGCATGATCTTCGGTTCGAGTTGAATGGTGGCGCCGTTATTGCGGAGGCGGTTTAACGGGACCTCGACCAGCCACGGACCGAGATAAAAGGAAGTCACTTCCGCCACCGTAAACTTGGGGACAATTAACGAAACTCTACCACGCAATACACCCTCGGCAAAGCCTCGGCAAAACATCAGCACGGCCTAAGGACAAGTCGCGATTCGGGGTCGCAGCATGTCGGCCGCACAACCAGTGCCGGAGAAGAACAGTGCGTACAAGATCGTGGCTTACATGTTCCTGCGCAACGCTGGCCCTAGCGGTAAGTGGCTGGGCGCAGACGCCTACCAACATTCAAGTGAACCCACCCTCGAGTTCACCGTTCATTGCCAATGCTCAAGCGGAGCCGGCGATTGCACAGAACCCCGTGAATCCGCGGAACCTTGTGGTGGTAGCTATCGACTTCTCCGACACGCCACCGTGCCCAGATTCGGCGGTGATCTTCTGTCATTTCGCAAACGTTTCATCAGCCGGCTACTACGCCTCTTTCGACGGCGGAGCGACGTGGCCATGCCATGGATTGCTGCCGGTTAGCGAGTTGGGATGGGCGGAATTCGACCCCAGAGTGGCATTCGACAGTCGCGGAAATGTCTATTTCACCGCCATGTCGAGTGATAACGGCGCCCTGGCTGACGCTATGGTGGCGAAGTCCACTGATGGTGGCTGCACCTTCGCATCGGCATCGCTCGCCAGCGGCACCGCGCCTGCCGCCATCAATGGCTCGCAAAGATGCTGCAGCGGTCAAACGGCCGGTGTGCCGGATGTGGCCGCTGACACGAATCCCCGCAGCCCATTCCGCGACAATGTTTATGCTGCCTGGGCTCACTTGGAGTTCGCTTTCAATCCTCCGGCAGCCTTCCAAGTGGTGTTTGCGCGCTCCACCGATGGGGGCATGACCTGGAGCAACGCGGTAAACCTCGGCACCAGTTCCAAGTCCGGCGACTTCAAACGCAGCGTGCCGCGGATTGGCGTCGGCACTGACGGGACCATTTACGTAGTGTGGTTTGACGCGGACAGCAACGGGACCGAAATCCTGATGGCGGTTTCGAATGACGGTGGCAAGACTTTCCCAGGGAAGAACATCACGGTCGCGCGCGTGACCGACGATCTCTCGCCTGAACCCGCGTGTTGCTTGAACGGACGTGGCATCCCCAGCCTCACGATCAGCAGGAACGGAAATCTCTACGTTGGCTGGAGCAATTACACAAACGGCCATGGAGTGGTTCAGATGACGAGGTCAATTGACCGCGGCCAAACGTGGTCTGCGCCTGTAGTTGCGGCTGACATTCCGGGCCGCAGCGCACTATGGTCGGCCATCGCGGCTGACCCGAGCAACAAAATAGATGTGCTCTTTGTGGGCCTCGATGAGTTGCCGGGTGGCGTGTTTCCGGGACCGGGCACTGCCTACTTCGACGCTTATTTTGCGCAGTCGAACGATGGCGGCGTCACGTTTTCCGCTCCGCTGAAGATCACGAACGTTTCCTCTGACCCTGGGGCGAGCAGCGCGCATTTTTTGAAATCTAAGTTTGTCGGCGATTACATAGGACTTGCGGCCGATTCGCGCGGCGGGGGTGCGTTTGCCGTCTGGACTGACACGCGCAATGCCAGCCGGTGCGCTGCCGTCGATGCGTTGCGCGACAGTGGCGGGCCGCCGGTCAACGTTATCGCGCAGTGTCCAGCCACTTTCGGCAACAGCGACATTTTCATGGCCAAGGTTACGTACTGAGCGCCCGCGGCACTATGGGTCAATTGACCCGGAATAGATGGCTAGTGCATTGAACCCATTCTCATTCCGGGTCCATGGTACCCGTCGCGCGCCCACTTATCGCACTGGAGGAAATGTAATGAAAACGAAGAAAGCTTTGACGTTCTTATCGCTGGCCCTAATCGGAACCGCTTGGGCTGATGCGGCCACCGCAGTTGACAACGACCTCAACCGGCTCAACATGCTGGAGGGCCAAGTGATGGTGGAGGTAGTCGGCCAGGTCACCAACCTTCCGGCCGATGCCGAACACCCATTCGGCTCGTCCATCCAGTACGGCTACGTCTCGCACGTGAACGGCATTCCCAATGTGTTTATGAGCAGCGATCCCGCCCTGCAGAATGAATCCACGGCCGAGTTGACCTTCTATACTGAGGTCACCACCCGTCGAGTTACCGTCAATGGCCCCTTCAGTATCATCGTCCGCGAGGGCACCACGACGATCTACCTGAATTCTTCTCCCGCCAGCTTCTCCAACCCTGATTCCTTCCGCTCCGGCACTCCCATCCAAGCCTCGACGATCCGGCAGCAGGTGATTGTGGATGGGCCGGAGAAGACTTTCACCGTCGTGAACTCGAATACCATCGTCTCGACATCTGACTTCACGCTTGATGGCCAGCGCTACCTGCTGGGTTCGGATGGTCAGATCTTCCGCACCCACCTGCAAGGCGTACTATTCACACGGAGCGGCGGCGCGCCGCCTCCGACCGGGCATTTCGCGGGCTACGCGATTGGTGCGGATGGGAAAAAAGGCTGAATGGTTAAAGCCGAACAGGCGCGGGCTTCTTCCGCGACTGCTCCTCAATCATCTACAGCGAGTTGGGGTGAAGAAGAACAGGATGAAGCGAGGAATCCCGGCCGTTTTGCATTTTGTCCAGGGACACGGCTTCGCCTAAGACGCCGACGAAGCAGCCACCATGGCACCAACCTCTACGGACATTGAATCTTTCCGCGATCAAACGCGGCACTTTTCCCCTTTCTCCGCAAATCGGCAAGCCGCTGCTGTTCGCTCAAGGACGGGACGCAGAATTGGCGTCGAAGAGGGTCTGTCATCAGATCTGTCGTCACCTGACGATGCTCGCCGTAAACGGTTCCGAACAACTGCGGCTTGTCGATCCCGGCTAAGTAATTGTCCAATGCAGCGGCGCTCGCCCACTTTGTATCGGGATGATTCTTGAAAGCGGCGACAGTGAAAAGAGCATGGGCAAGCAGGTTGTCCTTAGGCTTGATGCCATGATTCATGATCATACCCGCAATGTAGTAGTCATCGGCCGAAGATAAGCGGTCCTCGCGAATGAGCTGGAGCACCTGGTCATATCTTGGTTTGAATCGCTCATTCCACAAAGCTGTGAAGAACGCTACTTTTTCCTTCGGATCGGCAGGAACATTGGTGGGGTACGGCTCATTCTGATCAGCGTCATAGAGCCGTTGCAACTCTTGCGTGACCGGCGTGCTGGATGTCGATGGCGCGGTTGGCTTGTCTGAACATCCAGCGGGGATTAACAGGGTCATCAAAAAAGCGCTGCCGCGCATGACTCGGTTTTGCACAGGTTTTCTCCCTCGGTGTAGACACCACTCGATGCCATCATGTTCCCGGTGATCGGGCGATACGCTTACCGGACCTATTCGCGAACGTCTCCCGTGTGCACAACAGGTTCGAGGTACCGAGCGCGTGACATGCAGGGATCAGACCGCCTGGCTTTTGTCTACATGTAGACGAATTTGTAGCTGAAAAATCCCCGATCTGCCTTGAAAAACACATTCTCCTCAGGGAAAAGTGCGGGACCACCTGCTGTGAAAGCAGAGGCTGTGCCCCGCGACCTGTAAGTAGTTGAAAAATGTGGCGCGCCCGAAGGGATTCGAGCCCTGCCTGACGGCAGGCAGGCACCGACCCTCTGCTCAGAAGGCAGATTCGAGAAGATGCATAGGTTTGTTGAAATTTAAGGTTTCTAACTGCGTTTGATTGAGATTCGTGGCGCTAGGCCCTGCGGTCTTGTTGAAAGTAATTGAAATCTTAGGATTCCGCAGCTACAAAGACATCTCCAGTATAGTTACCACAAGATAATTCACAATAGCTTACAAAGATTCACATATTCCATTTACGGTGCGGGAGGACATTTTTGATTCGCTGCGGGAACATTGGGAAGAAGAACCTGTTTGATCGTGCTTACGCCGTTCCACCCTGGATAGTGGATGTAGGGCTGATAGACGCTATGCCACACCTGGGAGCTCGTAACATTCCAGCACGGCGCGGCGATGCATTTAGCGGACTTCGCGAAGGAAAGATCCCAGCCAGTTTGCCAATTGACAAGTCCGAGCGGTACGGGGATGGAGGTCTGATCGCCGTCGTACTTCCACAGGAGGTACATGGTTGCGATCAATTGACGAGAGACCTGGTTGTACAGAGAACTGCCCAGCGCCTCGTCCGGGCTGTCGTCGATAGGGCCAGGTCCAGTGCCGTACTGATAGGAATTGGGCGTTTGTTTGGGGACATCGAGTCCGCCAGCCGATGCCATGGTGCAAACTACCCCTGGTCCGGAGTAACCGAAGTCGTCGCTATTGATGTACTGCACCCAGATAAAGTGGCCGCTTCCGCCGCTGGGCATGGTTGCAGTGACATTGAAAACGATGCCCTGGCTCTCCGGAGTGCCTTGGCCAAGGCCCACCTGCGTGCCGCCGCCGAATATTTCCACGGCTTGCGTTTGAGCCGTCACGTTCACATTCGTCGGGCCCATCACATTGAACCACGTAAAAACCCTTCCTTCCTCGCGGTCGCTCAGGATGTATTCGAGCGTGATCTGCTTCCTCAGTCCCTGATCAATCCAATAGAACCTGGGTTCCTGATTGATCGTGAGCGGAATTACCTGCGTTTTCTGGACGGAGGCGGGGAAACCGCCGACCGCGTACTGAGGCACCAGCCACGCAACGCTGACTGCCGACGGCCCGCCGGAGACGCTATAGCCGAGCTGAACGAGCTGGCCGGACATGATGGTCTGCGTTTGGCCTGTGACGACTTTTCCGTTGAATGTGATGTCGACCTTTGCTGCTTGCGTCTGGGCGTGCGCCGTCGGAGTTAGACAAAAAACCGCGAGGAGAACGGCGAAGAGGGCGTACGATCTCGGGCTCATAGATTGCTCGCTTTCTTTTCGCTTTGACTGCAAAGAGTTTTGAAGACGGAAGAGCACCAAGAGCCGGCAGACTTAGGCCGCCTTCAACACTTGGCCGCAATGAGAAAACGTCGCGGCCCGCCAATCTTCGAAAAGGGGTGAAGCTGCGGCAACAGTGATACAGGGTCGGGCGCCCGATGTCCTGACGGATTTCTGAAGAAATCTCAAGACTCGATGTGAGCGGCGGTTAATCCTGAAATATTTGACGTTGGCGACTAGCATCGGCGCGCCACTTTGCATTCCAGGTGCCGAGACTAGGATTCCAGGAGAGCCCGTAGCTTGCGAGCATATCTGCGACTCGAGGTGACAACCGTTCCTTCTGGCAGAATGATGTCGTATACCCCATCGAATATCGGACGAATCTCGCTAATGAGGGCGCTGTTCACAATGGCCGATTTCCGCACTCGGATGAAGTGGTGTGGCGCCAGCTTCTCTTCCAAGTGTGTCAGGGTCTCACGCAACAGGTGACTCTCGCTGGCGGTGTGTATGCAGGCATAGTTTCCCGTGGCTTCGATCCACAAAGCGTGAGAAACCGGAACAAAGAAAATCCGCTTCTTGTCCTTCACCACAAAACGTTCCAAGGGGCGAAGACTGCGGAGGGATTGGAGCAGTGGCTCGAGGCCTCGGTTTGCTTTCCCGCGCTGTTCGAGGACCTGGCGGGCGTGAACCAGGGCCTTGGCAAATCGCTCCTTATCGTACGGTTTCAGGAGGTAGTCAACAGCGTGCACTTCGAATGCACGAATGGCGTGCACATCGTGAGCCGTGACGAAGATATATACGGGAGCGGGGCTGGCCGATGGCTCCACATTTTCGATGACTCCAAAACCATCCAGATCAGGCATCTGCACATCGAGAAAAACGATGTCGGGATGAAGTTCATGGATCTGTTCCACCGCATTTATTCCGTTCGCTGCCTCGCCTACAACTTCAATATCGTTGTGTTTGGCCAAATAGCGACGGATGCCGCGGCGGGCGATTGGTTCGTCATCGACGATGAGGACTCGCGTCTTCATGCGAACTCCGCAGTGGAATGGTGATGATGGCCTCACAGCCTCTACCGCCGCCCCCGGTAAGTTCCAGCGACGATTTGTCCCCGTACAGCTGTTTCAATCGTGACTGGACATTGGTGAGTCCGATGCCGAATCGCAATCGCGATCCCTGTGCCGGACCCGGGCCATCATCCCGGACGCGGAGCGAAACTCTGCCATTGTTGCGTTGCGCAGCGATCTCCAGCCGGCTTGCGGCAGAATCGACGCTGATGCCGTGCTTGATGGCATTCTCAACCAGTGGCTGAAGCGCCAGACTCGGTACGTAGACTGCGAGAAGGTCAGGTGGCACGTCCATGTGAACTTTCAAGCGATCATGAAAGCGCGTCTGTTCGATCTCCAAGTACTTGCCGACGAACTCGAGCTCGCTCTGCAAGGTGATCTCGTTCTCCCGCCGTTCCAGGGCCATACGCAGCAAGTCGCCGAGACTGACCAGCAGATGGCTCGCAGCCTCGACGTCTTCCTGCATAAGGACTCCAATGGTATGAAGACTGTTGAACAAGAAGTGCGGATGTAACTGGCTCTTAAGGTTCTCAAGTTCGGCGTGGGAAAGCTGCATCTCCAGTTGAGCCGCTATCGTCTGACGCTCCAGAGCGGCCTGGTAAAAGTGGATCGACTGATACAGTCCTACAACTAACCAGTACGTAAGTACGCCGGTGAGGCTCATCGATACAACACTGCCTGTAAGCGTCGGAAGAGGGCGTGGTGCACCAGGATCGCCTATGCGAAAAAGGAGCGCCAGAAGTCCACGGCTCAGGAAGTATTCGGTGACAGATACCAGGGGAGCCACCAGGAACGAAGCGATTGTGTGGATCGCTATATGAGATACAAACCTCGGCCCCGTCAACGGGAACCGTTTCGCTAGAGCAATCACAACCGGTGTGAACGCCGCCCATACGTTCCAGTAAACGATTTCGATCACACCCACGAACACCCAACTGACGTGTCCGCCGTGAACCTTCGCCACCGCGATCTCCTGCACGGTGAACAACAGTCCTACAATCGTCCACGCACACGGGATCAAAATCCATCTCGTTCGTTCCCTATCTGTTGTGGCCTCGAGCAATGGGTGTGTCGACCTCTCCGGGACGGATTATAGCGGAGACTTTGAAGGAGACATCACTGAGGACAGACCGCTTGTCTCACTTCGGACGCCGCATGTCACTTTTCGCGCAAACGCTGGTTCTTCGCGGCGTATGTTCCATACCCACCCACCCAGTATCCACAGGAGTTTGCTATGAACAAAACAGCAATTACCTCGCCGGAACTCACGCCGCCCGTCGGCCCGTTTAGCCAGGCGATCGAAGTCGGCGGTTTCCTCTACTTCAGCGGACAGGTCGGCCAAGACCCGGCCACTGGCAAGGTGGTCGAGGGGGGCATTGTGGCCGAGACGGAGCGCGTCTTCCAGAATCTCTCGGCGGTTCTCAAGGCGGCCGGCAAGAGTCTCGACGATGTTGTGCG
>DASTCY010000028.1:0-42889 GCA_035710725.1 Candidatus Sulfotelmatobacter sp.
GTTGCGGCTGCGGCACGTACTTGTCGACCGCCGCCATCAGCTCGTCAATCTGCTTCTCCCACTTCGCCTCGCCATTCAGCGCGCCCAGCGCCGAAAGCCGCACCACCGGCACGTCGTCGCCCGGAAACTTGTACGACTTCAGCAGCTCGCGCACTTCCAGTTCGACCAGGTCGAGCAGCTCGGGATCGTCCACCGCATCGCACTTGTTGAGCGCCACCACGATGTAGGGCACTCCCACCTGCCGCGCCAGCAGCACGTGCTCGCGGGTCTGCGGCATCGGACCGTCGGTAGCCGCCACGACTAAGATGGCGCCGTCCATCTGCGCCGCGCCCGTGATCATGTTCTTGATGTAGTCGGCGTGGCCCGGGCAATCCACGTGCGCGTAGTGCCGGTTCGTGGTCTCGTACTCGACGTGCGCCGTCGCGATGGTGATGCCGCGCGCTTTCTCTTCCGGCGCGTTGTCGATCGAATCAAACGACCGGAACACGATCTTGGGATTGTGCTTCTGCAACACCTTGGTGATCGCCGCCGTCAACGTGGTCTTGCCGTGATCGATGTGCCCGATCGTCCCCACGTTACAGTGCGGCTTGGTGCGTTCGAACTTTTCCTTTGCCATTTCTGTTCCTCAGGGGCTCAAGCCCCGGATTATGAATTGCCTTTACGGCACGCCTGAAGGCGTGCCCCGATTACAAACCCTACATCCCTCGCTCCGCTCGGCATGACAAGCTGCGAAGCAAACGCCTGAACTTCCAGCTCTAGCTCACAACCAAATCTTCTTCGCTGCCATCTTCAAACTTTTCGTAGTAAGCGCCGAGAAATTGCTCTTTCTCGATCAGCTTCTCGGAGCGAAGCCACTCTTCAAATCGCTCGAACTGGATCTGATACCGCGTCCTAAACCGTTCAAAGTTCCGGTGCCAACTCCAAAAATCTTTCACTCGATACTGCAATGACTGATGAGACTCGCAGCAAACTTCAGTCAGCAAATATCCATCAGCCTGGCTGAGCAGCTTCGACCACGAACCGCCGAGCCCAAATATTTCTTCAAAATCTGCCCGCCTGCCGTCCGTTATCCAGAATCTCCGATCGACGACGAACCGCTGGGCGTTCAGTCATTTTGTGGTGCCCTGCACCTTGGCGATGATTTCCTCCGCGACAGAACGCGGAGCCTCCTCATAGCGCGCAAAGTGCATGGAGTATTCCGCGCGGCCCTGGGTCGAAGAACGCATGTGGGTCGCGTAGCCAAACATTTCCGCCAGCGGCACGATGGCCTTGATCACCTGCGAACCGGCGCGATGTTCCATGCCTTCGATGCGCCCGCGGCGGGAGCTCAGATCGCCCATGATCGTCCCGGCGTAGTCTTCCGGAGTCACGACTTCTACTGCCATCACCGGCTCGAGCAACACTGGAGAAGCCTTGCGGGCAGCCTCTTTGAAGGCCATCGATCCGGCGATCTTGAACGCCATTTCGTTCGAATCGACTTCGTGATAGCTGCCGTCGTAGAGCGTGGCCTTCACATCGACCATGGGATAGCCGGCGAGCACTCCGCCTTCGAGCGCTTCCTGAATGCCCTGATCCACCGGCTTGATGTATTCCTTGGGCACGACGCCGCCCACGATATCGTTGACGAACTCGTATCCCTTACCCGGCTCCTGCGGATCCAGCTTGACCTTGACGTGACCGTACTGGCCGCGGCCGCCGGTCTGGCGAATGTATTTGCCTTCCGCCTCCGAGTGCCTGCGAATGGTTTCGCGATATGCAACCTGCGGCTTGCCGACGTTGGCTTCAACTTTGTACTCGCGCATCATGCGGTCGACGATGATTTCCAGGTGCAGCTCGCCCATACCGCTGATGATGGTTTGTCCGCTGTCAGGATCGGTGTGGACCTTAAAGGTAGGATCTTCCTGGGCCAGCTTGGAGAGCGCCATGCCCATTTTCTCCTGATCGGCCTTAGTCTTTGGCTCGACCGCGACTGAGATCACCGGGACCGCGAACTCGATCGACTCGAGCATGATCGGATGCGGCTCGTTGCAGATGGTGTCACCGGTGGAAACGTTCTTGAGACCGACCGCCGCGCAAATGTCGCCGGCGAGAATTTCGCTGATCTCTTCGCGCTTGTTGGCGTGCATTTTCAGCAGGCGTCCGATGCGCTCGGTCCTGCCAGTACGCACGTTCAGAACGGTGTCGCCGGTCTTCAGCTGTCCGGAGTAAACGCGGATGAATGTCAGCTGGCCGACGAAAGGATCGGCCATGATCTTGAACGCGAGCGCGGCGAATGGCTCGTTATCGGCAGGCTTGCGAGCGATCTTTTGTCCGTTGTCGGGGTTGGTGCCATGCGTTTCGCCGACATCGAGCGGCGAGGGAAGATAGTCCACGACGGCATCGAGCAGCGGCTGCACGCCCTTGTTTTTGAATGCCGTGCCTACAACGACCGGAAATACTTTCAGGCCAACCGTTGATTTGCGCAGCGAGGCTCGGAGTTCCTCAGCGGAGATCTCTTCGCCTTCGAGAAACTTGTGCAGAATATCATCGTCGTTTTCGGCAACCGTCTCGACCAGCTGCGCGTGGAAGGCCTCAGCCTTCTTCTTGAGTTCGGCGGGAATTTCACCCGTGTCATACTCCGCGCCCAGCGTCTCATCGTTCCAGATGATCGCCTTCATCGAAAGCAGATCGACGACGCCTTTGAATTTGTCTTCTTGTCCGATGGGGATTTGAATCGCGACGGGCTTGGCGCTGAGGCGCTTGCGGATAGTGTCGATGGCATGCTCGAAGTCGGCGCCCATCTTATCGATCTTATTAATGAAGCAAATTCGCGGGACGCCGTATTTATCGGCCTGGCGCCAAACTTTTTCGGACTGCGGCTGAACCCCGTGAACCGCGTCAAACACCGCGACTGCGCCGTCGAGCACGCGCAGCGAGCGCTCGACTTCGGCTGTGAAATCGACGTGGCCGGGGGTGTCGATGATGTTGATACGAATGTCGCGCCAGGTGCAGGTGGTGGCGGCGGAAGTGATGGTGATGCCGCGTTCCTGCTCCTGCTCCATCCAGTCCATGGTCGCAGTGCCTTCGTGGACCTCTCCGATGCGGTGCGTCCTGCCGGTATAAAACAGGATGCGTTCCGTCGTAGTGGTCTTACCGGCATCGATGTGGGCCATGATGCCGATGTTCCTGCACCGTTCTAATGGGACTGTTCTGGGCACGACCTAATTCTCTTTCTGGGCTCCGTTTGATTTAGCGATTGTGCAATTTAGCGATTTAGCGATTGAAAAACCAGAGCGCTATACGATTTTTCAATCACTCAATGCCCGGATCGCTCAATGACTCAATTCTTCCTACCACCGATAGTGCGCGAACGCCTTATTGGCTTCGGCCATGCGGTGCACGTCTTCCTTCTTCTTGATTGCAGCGCCGCGGCTATTCGCCGCGTCGAGCAATTCGTTGCTAAGCTTATCGACCATGCCTTTTTCGCCTCGGCCACGGGCATAAGTGATGATCCAGCGGATCGCGAGTGAAGTGCGGCGATCGGCGTTCACCTCCACCGGCACCTGATAGTTCGCGCCGCCGACGCGTCGGGTCTTGACTTCGAGCAGCGGTTTGGTGTTCTCGACCGCTTTCTTAAACAGCTTGAGGGCCTCGTCGCCGCCCTTGGACTCGAGCTTGGTGAGGGCCTCATAGAAAATGCCCTCGGCGGTCGAGCGCTTGCCCTGCCACATCATCGAATTGATGAACTTCGTCACCAGGTCCGAGCCGTAGACGGCATCGGCCGGGACGGTGCGCTTAGCGATATGTCCTTTACGAGGCATGTAAGCTCTTAGCTCCTGGCCACTAGCTCCTGGCTAACGGCCAAACTCCTTGTCCTTCCGAACCGCTTCAGCGGTGAGGAATCTGCTGTTATCCCTTCTTGGCCCGCTTCGCACCGTACTTCGAGCGACCCTGCTGGCGATTTGCGACTCCGACAGCGTCGAGAGTTCCGCGAATCACGTGATAGCGAACGCCCGGAAGGTCCTTCACGCGGCCGCCGCGAATCAGCACAATCGAGTGCTCCTGCAGATTGTGACCGACGCCGGGAATGTACGTGGTCACTTCAATGCCGTTGGTCAGGCGCACACGCGCCACTTTGCGAAGGGCCGAGTTCGGCTTCTTCGGAGTTTGGGTGTACACGCGGGTGCAAACTCCACGCTTCTGCGGACACCCTTGCAGCGCCGGACTCGCCGTTTTGTAACGCGGGCGCTTCCGGCCTTGGGCCACCAACTGGTTAAACGTAGGCACTCTCGCCGCTCCTTGCGCGCAATAACATTCCTGAGTCGATCGCGCAGCTGTTTCGACGCATTTCCGTGGGCATGGCCGACCGCAAGGTCAAACCATTACTTCTCGCCGCGCACAAATGCCGGAGAGATTCTGGGTTCCTATCGGACTTACGCTGCCGACGGTGGCGCCCGGCCAAAACTCGGGGGCACTCCGTTTCGTCAGCCCTGTCCTGCATATCCCGTCGCGAAAGGACGACGGGCACCGCAGGAACGTGTCAGCGAGGAAAGTTTCCGGCTACTCTCCGGAAACCACATTTCAAAAGCTCAGCCTCAAGCCCGCGCACACGAAAAGCGCAAAACTCAAAGCACACAACAAGCCTGGATGAACTCGCGGAACCAAATTAATGTAACAGACACTTTGCCTACCACGCAAGCGCGATATTCAGGAGCAGTGCTCAGCTTGCTCGGGACGGGATCTTCCAGCGCGCCTCGACCCAGAAATCCTTCGCTGTCTCACGATCGCGGTTGCGGTCTTCCGCTCCGCTCACGCCGCGCAAGCAGGTAGTGTCCTAATACTGCGTTTAGGACACTACCCGCAAGCACCTCGACTTGCTTGAAGCTGCATCCTACTTCTACACTACAGGTTTCTTGAATCGGTCGCGTTCTTCTAAAAACTCACAGGTAGCTCGCCCGGCGCTTTGGCGATGCGGGGCGAGGAGGGTGAATGGGGAAGTTCTGTATGGGTCGATGGACAGCCGCAGCGGTAGCGATCATTTTTGCTTTGTCTTGGAGCGGCTGCGGTGGGCATAAACCGCCTGGGTCCTCTCCGTTTCCCGCCAGAATCACCCTGAACCCTGCCCCCAGCACTTCGGTTCAGCTTGGCGGCTTCGTCGTCTTTACGGCCACGGCGCAAAACAGCAGCAATGGCCCGGTGAATCCCGGATTTACGTTTCATTCCAGTGACACCAGCATCCTGAGTTTCGCCGCAGCCGGTATCGCCTGTGCCGGGACCTGGAACAGTAACTTCACAGTCTGCAATCCGGGCCCGAGTGGAACCGTTCAGGTCACGGCGACGGCGCTTGGCGCTTCGAGCGCGCCGACCCTGGTATTTGTACATCCGCCGATTGATAACATCACGGTGACGCTTGCGCCGCCAACCACACCGCCGCCGACGCCGACGCCTTGCATCTCCATGGGCCAGAATTTGATTTTGCAGGCCAACGCATTCAGCCAGAACTCCGACGTAACAGCGTCGGTCGGTACGTTTACTTTTAGCGCGACCAACAGCAGCGTGGTGAAGATCAAGCCCATTGTCGATCCGACTTTGAATGTTGCCACCAACCAGGTGACGGTAACGGCTGCGAACCCGGGATTGACCCAAATTTTCGCCACCGCGAGCGGAGTCTCAAGCGGCCCGTTTGTGCAAACGGTTCCAAATTTCGGGACGTTCAACTTCTTCGAAACTTGCCCGGTGCAGAGTATCTCGCTGCAGCTTGGGAAATCGGCCACCACCCAGACTGGAGAGACCAACTTTGCAACCACCAAAGGGACATCAGAGCCAGTGATCGCGACCGTCTTTGACATCCTGGGCAACGAACTGACGAAGGCGCCGTTGACCTGGAGCTCGTCGAACCCCGTCGCGGTGGCGTCAAC
Source organism: Candidatus Sulfotelmatobacter sp. (assembly GCA_035710725.1). Classification (GTDB taxonomy): domain Bacteria; phylum Acidobacteriota; class Terriglobia; order Terriglobales; family Acidobacteriaceae; genus Sulfotelmatobacter. Next base: position 5,898 of record DASTCY010000028.1, read on the forward strand.
CTCGTGCAATTCGCAGTCCTGCACGGTGACAACTCCCAACGCCGGCTCGGGAACGGTAACAGCCTCGTGTGGCCCGCCCACTTGCAATATAGGATTCCCCTTTGCGCCGGTTCCCGTTGGCCTGCCGCCGCAGTTCGTCCCGGTGCCTGTCTATTCCGTAAACCCGATTTCTGGATTAGTAGCAAGCGCGGGAAACACGACCACAACCGCCACCAGCGTGCTTGCGACAAGCTCTGACTGCAAAGATATACGCCCCCAGGACTGCACCACGTTTACCTACAACGTTTCCAGTTCGAAGAGCGTGTCAGGCACGCCTACGCCTTTGCCATCCGCTCCGAACTCGATTCTGTTTGATCATGCTGGAGACAAGGCCTATGTTGGCAGCCGCTTCGGGGCCTTCATGATCACGCCTGCGAGCCTGGGCGGGTCAGGAAATCCGTTCACTTCGTTCGCGCCTGCGACGGGAACTGTGCTGGCAGTTTCTCCCAACGGCTCCAGCGCCATTTTTTCCGACGTGAAGCACACGCCCAACCAGGTTTACGTGACGGGCACGGGTGGCATCACGTCCTTGGCGATTAACGGAGCCGTTGCCGCGGAATTTTCTCCGGACAATCTGAAGGCTTACATTCTGGGCTGCAACTCCGCTTTAGGAGTGGCTTGCAATACTCCCGCAGGCGCGCCCGCAGGGAATACGTTGTACGTTTTCTCGACATTGCAATCGCTGCAAACAATCCCGCTCACGGCTCCTGCAACGGCAGTCACTTTTTCATCGACGGGAGCTTTCGCGTTTGTGAACGGAGGAAGCAGCGGCTCGACCATCACCACTTTCAACACCTGCGACAATTCTCTTGCCCCGCTTACGATTTCCCTGCCGTCGGCACCGACATTTCTGAAAGTGCTTCCACCGGGCAATCCGCCGACTCCGATAGTTGATGGCGGATTCAATCAGACGGATGTCCTGTTGGCTTTCGATGGAACAAGAATCGATCTGATCGAGACGGTGGCCACCGTGCCCGCTCCGGTGGTAAACGTCCCGGCAAGTGGCCCTTCTTGCCCGCAAGGAATAAGCCTTGCAGTATCGAATCCCGTGCCGCCCTTCCCAGCTGTGGACAACCCGCTATTCATCGTCCTGAATCAAGGTACGTTGCAGCCGATTGGGTTCTTCCTCTCGCCCGATGACACGCTGGCTTATATTGTGTCGAGCAATCTGAGCACGGTTCTGGTCTACAACTTCAGTACGGGTTCGTTCAGCGGGATCCCGATCGCGAACAATCCAAGCAACGGACAACCGGTTACGCCGGTCGCGGCTTCCATGAGCAATGACGGTAGCTTGATTTTTTTGGTCGGCAGCGATGGCCTGCTGCACCAGCTCAGCACGAATCCGCCCGCCGATCTAACCCAGATCTCATTCCCCACCTTACCCAACGTGACCAACTCGTTCTGCAGCAACGGCGCGACCGCGATTTCGTGTGCGCTGAATTTGATTGCTGTGAAACCGTAATGCTTAGCAGGACGCGTACCCGTGCCATTCCCGATTACTACTCACCTGATTCGTTTTTCCGCAGCCTTGTGAGCGCGAAAGATAGAGAATTGGTACGCTTCCGCTATGAATGAGCAGCGAATGCGCTGGTTCGAGACGTTGTTTTCCACCACACCAGCCGACCGCGATGCCGCCGAGGCCGGTGTCCGAGCGTACTACCAGGCTGCGGAACTCGATCCTCCGCGGAACATCGTGTGGTTGGATTCGCCGGCAGAAGCTTGCTATGCCGTGCTGCTGCTGTGCGCGCAGCACGACCGTTTCATGCGCCAGATTGCGGACGCCCTCGAGAAAGTCCCCGGCCCCCGCGGAGATTTGGGCCGCGTTCGTGAGAAGGTTCGCCAGACACTCGGCATCGGCGATTGGACAGAAGCCGGCTCCGTCATGGGCCGTCCTCTGGAAGGTATTGGTTCTCCGGCCCGCCACAATGTTCGAGGCAAAATCACTTTAGCCCGTATCTCTCTGTGGCAGGATCCCTCCGCCGCGATGGGCAAGCCTGCTGAAGACGACCTTTTCCTAGCCGAGGGCCGATTTTGGAGTGTCGTTGTCCAAGCTCTGCAAACACCAGGAACTATGATGGCGTGTTCCGTCTGCCGCATCTACCACTTGGCTTGGATGGCTATGGACGAAGTCAAGGTGGGCGAGGCAGCACCGCCTCCGCTTTTGTCTGCACTCTGGCAGATAGCCCGCTCTGCAGGCGCGTGGTGGCCGTTTCTGGCCGGAGCAATCATCACGGAGAGGCCTTCGGAGTTGCGTCACAACGCAAATTGGTTACTTGAGCGCGGCGACGGCCCCGCTATTCGCTATCGCGATGGCTGGAAGGTCTACGCATGGGACGGGTACAACTACCCCGAAAAATGGATCATGCAACCGGAATCCATACCTGCAGGCAAACTCAAACAGGCAGGCGCCACCTTCCGCGCGTATCAGGCAACGCGGGGCATCACTTTTGCGTCAACCAAAAAGGTCTCAGTTAAGACGAGTCCACTGTTTAAGATTCGATTACCCACCGACAACGAGGCGCGCATCGAATTCCTGCGCAAGCGCTCCGATGGAAAACTCCCACTATATGACCGCTATCAAAAAGGCGAACGAGAACAGGTGTGGGGCGAGCTAGTTAAGCTGGGAGCGGCGGTGCGCACCGATCCGCACGCCAGTGACGCATTGGCTGTGGCTTACGAAACCATGGGCCGCGTTGAAAAGAACATCCGTATTGTTGTCGAACGCCTCCACAAGATTGGTTACCAGTTTGCCACCGAGCAAAGCGAATGGGCGGACCGTGAGCGCCAAATCGAGTCGGCCTTGGCGATCAATCCTCAAGTCAGTGAACAAGCTCTGCGTTCGCGGCACGTGCGACGCGCGTTTGACATGATGCAATCCGCCAAAAGTATTCTGCGGCGCCAACTGGATGCCGCTCAGCAAACTCCGCGGGACACCTCGATTCGCGCTCACGTTCCGCCGGCGACCGACACCTCTAAGCAGATTCGCAAAATCGAGAAGAAGGCGGGCACGCTTCCCCTATCGCTTCGTGCGTTCTACGAAGTTGTAGGTTCGGTGGATTTGATCGGCTGGCATCCCACTCTCGCGCCGCATGGCGGATCTATTTCTCCGGACCCGCTAGTGGTTTATTCAGTTCAAGATGCGGTCGCTGACGCAGAACAATTCGAAGCCGATGATGATGATCGCCACGTAGTCGTCGCACCTGATGACCTCCACAAAGCCAACGTGAGCGGCGGTGAGCCTTACCAGATTGCAGTTCCCGATGAACGTGCAGATGGCGAACTTCTCAACCAGCGCCACGGTCTCTTCTTCGTGGAATACTTGCGACTGGTTTTTCGCTTCGGTGGCTTTCCCGGTTACGAAGGCTACGATCGCGACATCCCCACTGAGATCGCTATGCTCGCGCAGGACCTCCTGGACTTCTGACAGGTTCCCTTACGGACGCCATAGCCGAACACCGGCAACTCGGAAACTGAGACGCGGGGAGTCATTGGTGCGAAATCCAGTTGTACCATTGACCTCTGCCCCTTTAGGAGCCAGTGCCGAGTCGCTCACTCCCGACTACTGACCGCTGACTCCTGCCTTATCCAGTTCCTTGCCCACGCTGTCGAGAACGCCATTGACGAAGTGGACGGATTCTGGCGATGAGAACTTGCGGGCGATCTCGAGCGATTCGTTGATGACAACCGCTCGGGGAGTCTCCGGATAGGCGAGGAATTCCGCGACGGCGCCGCGCAGCAGATTGCGGTCGACGGCGGCCATACGGTCCATGCGCCAGTTTTCGGCGTGCTTCTCGATCAGGGCGTCGATCTCAGCCGCGCGGTCGATCGCAGCACGAAACAAATCGTCGGCAAAGCCACGCACCTCGCCGCTGGCGGTAGCGTGCTCAGCCCAAAACGTGCGCTGCACCTGCTCTGCGTCCTGTTTGCCCATGTCGGACTGGAAGAGCATCTGCAATGCGAGTTCGCGGGATTTGCGGCGTGTGCCCATGGGAAACAGCTGTCAGCTATCAGGCTTCAGCCTTCAGCTTTTCAGTTTACAGGAGGAGGAATGAACCGTCCGGATCGACAGCATCGCACAATTCTGTCGAGCGGCAGTAACTTGTTTGGCAGGTCCGTCGTGCGTAGCATGAGCAAATGAATCGCGCACTCCGTGTCGGTTTGAAAATCCTGGCGGCAGGAGTTCTTTCAGCCATCGGAATGACTTTCTCTGGCCCATGGGGACCTTGTGGTCCAAGTAGTCCCGCAGGACTGGTTTTCATGTTGGTCGCGCTGCTCTGCATTCCGGTGGGCACTCTCGTCTCGCTTATCGGAGGCGTATGGTTTTTGGCTAGGGAAGGCCCACCCGAGAGACACGCTTAACGACGATCGTCGTCGCTGGCATCGCGTTTTTTTGATCGCGCGGAAGCTTGTCGCTTCGCCGAGGTCTTCCTGACGGCCGATGGCGGAGAGCTGATGGCTCGGGCCAACGCCGTCATCTCCACGGCAGCCAGGGCAGCTTCGAACCCCTTATTTCCCATCTTCAGGCCAGCGCGATCGATGGCCTGCTCCAGAGTGTCGCAGGTGAGGACGCCGAATGCGTGCGGGACCCCTGTTTCCTGCGCCGACTGGCCAATCCCGCGCGTGACTTCGTTTACGATCACGTCGTAATGCGCTGTGTCTCCGCGCAACAGGCAACCCAGACAGATGACGGCATCATATTTTTTGGTCAGGGCCAGAGTGCGTGCCGCGGATGGAATTTCGAAGGACCCGGGCACACGTACGATCGCGATGTCTTCTCGCCGGGCCCCGGAGCGCAGAAGGCCGTCACACGCGCTCTGCAAAAGTCGTTCGGTGATAAACGAATTGAAGCGCGATACTACGATGGCGAAATGATGACCGGTGGCGTCAAGTTCGCCTTCGATCGTGCGGAACTCAGGCTGTGCGGGATGTTCGATCTTCAGTTTGTCGGGCTTCGGCTTGCCGTGTTTCATGTGTGGGAGTGTACTCCGCGAACGAAGAGTTTACCTCTTGCAGCGTCGTCCGATTGCGTTGTGATAACTTGGACTCCAAATGGAGACGCTCTACACATCTTTATTCGTTTCGCCCGTGGGGCCGCTGTTTCTCGCGTCGTCGAACAAGGGCCTAGTTGCGCTGGAATTTGATGCGCGGAATCCGGGGCAGCAAACGATTCGGCCGAACCCGCGTCATGTTCGTGAAGAAAACAAGAAAGTCGTGTTCGAGGAAAAGCCCGCTGCGCTCGCGCCGTATATTCGCGAGTTGGAGGAATATTTCGCGGGAACGCGGCGGGAATTCAAATTTCCATTAGATCTTCGTGGCACGGACTTTCAGCTTGCATGCTGGCAAGCGCTGATTGAAATTCCTTATGGCGAAACCCGCACGTATGCCGATATCGCGCTGGCCGTCGGCAAGCCGCAAGGTTTTCGTGCCGTTGGCATGGCCAATAACCGCAACCCCATTGCGATTGTCGTGCCCTGCCACCGGGTGATCGCGTCGGACGGCACGCTCTGCGGCTACGGCGGAGGCCTCGACATCAAGCGGCGCCTGCTCGAACTCGAAGGCGCGCTCACGGGAATCCTCGCCGCTTAAGTTCTCAGAAATTGCGACCGATGGAGTAGACTTGCGCCGACTCCTGTGAGCGACCAGCGACCGCCCTCCAACCAGAGCACTCTCCGCAAGGCCGGACTCTTCTACCTCGTTTTCGTCATGTTTTCCTACACGACCGGAGGGCCGTTCGGTCTTGAGGACATGGTGACTACCTCCGGCCCGGGTATGACGCTGCTCTTTCTGCTGGTGCTTCCGTTTTTCTGGTGCGTTCCCGTCTCGCTCGTGTCAGCAGAGCTTACAACCGCAATGCCTGTGGAAGGCGGCTTCTACCGTTGGACGCGAGCGGCTTTCGGCAATTTCTGGGGATTTCTCGCGGGCTGGTGGAACTGGTCGGCATCGTTCCTGTTGGGCGGGGCCTATGCCGTTCTCTTCACCGACTATCTTGTTTACTACTTCCCTCAACTCACGGGATGGAAACACCAGCTTGTGTCTATCGCGCTGATCGCCGTCATTGCGTGGATCAATGTGCGCGGCATTCAGATGGTAGGCGCGGTCGCGACGGCGCTAGAAATTTTAATCTTCATTCCGGTCATGACGATGGTCGTGATCGGGCTGGCGCACTGGCATCAGAATCCGTTTGCGCCTTGGACCGTTCCGCATCAGGCGCCGTTCAAAGTTTTTGGAGTGGGACTGGCGCTGGGATTGTGGCTGTATTCGGGATACGAACAGCTTTCGACGGTAGCGGAAGAAGTTGAAGATCCGCGGCGCACGTATCCGCGGGCGCTGGCGATGGTCGTTCCGCTGTCGATGGCGGCGTACTTTCTGCCGACTCTGGCAGGCTTGGCTTCCGCAGGAAATTGGCAGCGATGGCACACAGGATTTTTTTCGGATGCTGCCAGAATGATCGGCGGGCCGTGGCTGGGGAGCTGGACGGCGCTCGCGGCGACAATCGGCAACATCGCGCTGCTGAACAGCACGGTACTGACCACGACGCGCATGCCGTTCGCGATGGCGGAAGACGGATACTTGCCAGCATCGCTGACGCGGCGTCATTCACGTTATGGCACACCATGGCTCGCGATCGTGACCTCCGCCGTGATCTACGGCATCCTCGCCAGTCACAGCCTCACGCAGTTGATTGCGGTGTACGTCTGGCTGCGCTCGGCGACGACTGTGCTGACCGTGCTTTCGGCGTGGAAGCTGCGCCGGTCGCGTCCGGAGATGGCACGGCCGTTTGTGATCCCCGGCGGGCGCGCAGGATTGTTTTACGTCGTTGCTGCGCCGGTGGTGATGGCCCTCGTGGCGCTGCTGGGCAGCGATCGGACTTCGACGATTGGCGGAGTGATTGCGTTGGGATTGGGGCCGGTTGTGTATGGGGTGGATGCGTTTTGGAAGCAGCGCCAACCAGGCAAATAGGTTGTGCCACAATTGACTTGTGGTATTGTTAGATATACTATAATGATGTATATCAAGGAGGCTGATGTGCAGGTATCTAAATGGGGCAACAGTTTGGCTGTGCGTCTGCCCGCTTCGCTAGTGGACGCTCTCGAACTAAAGGAAGGCGATCAGATTGAAATTCGCATCGCTAAAGGACGAGTGTTTGAAGTCAGTCGCGACCGCACTCGTGATCGCGCTTTGGCGCGATTGCGCAAGCTGCGGCGTCAATTGCCCGCGGGATTTGTGTTCGACAGGGTAGAGGCGAATGCCCGCTAGCGTATTCTTCGATACCAATGTCTTGATTTACGCTATCTCTGACGCCGAACCCAAAGCTGCACGGGCCGAAGCGTTGCTGGCGAGTGGCGGGGTAGTCAGCGTGCAAGTGTTGAATGAGTTTACGTCGGTTGCCCGCCGCAAGTTGCAGATGCAATGGCCCGAAATAACGCAAGCGCTGAATGACTTCCTTGTCTTGTGCCCAGAACCCATGCCGATCCTCCTCAGCACACACGAGGTCGCGCTAAAGATTGCCCAGAAGTATGGCTTTGGAGTTTTTGATGCGCTGGTAGTTGCTTCGGCAATCCAAGCAAAGTGCGAAACGCTTTATTCCGAGGACTTGCAAGACGGACAAGTCTTGGAAAACGCACTTACTGTTCGTAATCCGTTCAAATAGCTGCTGCTCAGTTCGCTTCGTCCCGGTGCCAAATGTGAAATGCTCCCCAGACTGTGTCCTCTTGCTGACGGATCGCTGTCTCCCTCATAGTGGTCAATTCCTCGGGAAAATCGTCTCGCGCCATTCTGGATTCCAGAAGTTGCACACTTTCAAGCTCGACTAGAACGCAATCTAAGCCCTTAGTATGTCGGTTGACTTTCTCCTCGAATTCACTCTGAGACTTAGCCCAAGCAACCACATTGACGTACGCTCCCTTCCCCTTGCCAAATCTACGGAAGTTCTTCACCTTCGGGTCCGCCTTTAGACACGCAACGCCCGTCCAAATATTTTCGTCGAATGGTACGTTCCGAAGCATCGAAAGGTTCAGCTCACCCAATCCAAAAACTTGTACCATGCTCCCGCAAACGGAAGGAACCAAGGCTTTCCGTTGTAGAGGCCGAATGGTGCGCCGGGAAAGGGAATGCCGACGAAAGGATTTTCCGGCTTATCGCCGGCGATCAGCTCCGCCATTTTCTGGCCCTGGTAGGTTGCCATGGCGACTCCGTGGCCGGCGTAGCCGAGGGCGTAGTAGATGCCGTCGATCTGGCCGGCGTGGGGCATGATGTCGAAAGCGAAGTCGAGCGTTCCTCCCCACACATAGTCGATCTTTGTGTCGCGCAACTGGGGATAGACGTCGATCAGGCCGCGGCGCAGAATCTCGGCGCTCTGGCGGACGGTCTGATCGTTCTCCGGGAAAAAAGCGGCGCGGCCGCCGAACAGCATGCGACGGTCGGGTGTGAGCCGGTAGTAATAAAGATAATTCTTGGAGTCGTAGATCATGCGGTCGCGCGGACTCAGCTCGCGCGCCAATGACTCCGACAAGACCTCGGTCGTAATGATGAATGAGCCGATGGGAATGATTTTTTTCTGGAGCGCCGGAGTGGCATTTCCCGTGTAGCCGCTGGTGCCGACGAAAACGTCACGGGCGTGCAACGCGCCGCGTGTGGTAGTGACTTTCCATCCCGCTTCGCCCTGGCTGGAGTCGCGCTCGACACTTTGCACTTTTGCGTGCTCGAAGATCGCGGCGTCGGCGTGGATCGCCGCCCGTCCCAGCCCAGCGACATACTTTGCGGGATTGGCGCCCGCACTGATTTCATCGACCATGCCGCCGAAGTAGATGTTCGATCCGATCTCTGCGGTAAGCTCGTTTTTCTGCACAACGCGCAATTTGTGGTTGAACTCGCGCTGGACGACTTCCGCCTGCCGCGCGTAATCATCGAAATGCTTTTGTTTGCAGGCGACCTCGAGATGTCCGCTGCGCGAAAAATCGCAATCAATGTTTTCGTCGCGCACGATCTGCTCGACACAATCGATGGAAGCCAGCGACGCGGCATACATGCGCTGGGTTCGCTCACGTCCGTACATGGAGATGAGCTTGTTGACACCCAGCTTCATGCCGCTGAGGATCATGCCTCCATTGCGAGAGCTGGCTCCCCAGCCGATCGTCTCTGATTCGAGCACAGCGACATTCGCGCCCCGCTTGGCGAGCGTGCGCGCAGCCGACAGGCCGGTGAATCCAGCGCCAATCACGGCAACATCCACGCGGTCAGGCAGCGTGCGATTCTCATCGACGCGCGGCATCTCGACCGTGGTCAGCCAGTAGTTGTGTTCTTGGAGAGGCATGGTTTGCGCGATCCTGACGCCCTCGGGATCGCGGCCAGTTTCTTATTCAATTCCCCATCACGAAACGACCAGTTCACTTCAGAGAATTTCGTCGGCTTGGAGTTTACACGACATCAGTATGCTGGCAATGGAAAAATGCCCTTTCCTTCAGTGCACTCATAGCTCCGGCCCGCCGTTAAATTCTTGAACTCTTCGGTCCTTCCGCTCGGCCAATCGATGACAATTCGATCGATGCGCTCGCGTTTTTCGAGGCCAAAGGTGACGGGTAGTTCGGACTGCGATAGATAACTGGAGCCGCCTTTGACCATGCGAGTCTGCGTGAGTCCGCCAGTGAAGACGCGCACGGTAGCACCGACGGCATCGCGATTGGATTTCGTACCGATGAGGCGAAAGCGAATGCTGCGGTTCCCGTTCAGCTGATCGTTGCGGTAGAGATAGGCAGGCCCGTTATTAGTCGTAAGAAGAAGGTCGAGGTCGCCGTCCCGATCAAAATCGCCAAAGGCGAGCCCGCGTCCGACCTTGGGCTGATCGAAACCGCCACCGAGATCGGCAGAGACATCATGGAAACCTCCGTGCCCGTCATTGAGATAGAGCCGCGGAGGTTGCGCGTAACCAACATTGCCACGAATGTTGCGCACCGTCTCATCGATGTGGCCGTTGGCAACGGCGAGATCGAGCCAGCCATCGAGGTTGGCATCGAGAAACGCGCAACCAAATCCAAGATTGTTTTTGGAATCGAGTCCGATGCCGCTCTGCGCCGCAATATCGTCAAACGACTTGCCGCTCTGGCGATAGAGTCCGATCATCTCGTTGTCAAAATTTGTGATGGCGACCCCGGCGCGGCCAGAATTATCGAAATCGGCGCTGTCGACGCCCATGCCCGCGCGCGCTTTTCCCTCGCTACTGAAAGCGAGCCCGGCCTCGAGAGCGACATCTTTGAACGTGCCATTGCGCAGGTTGCGGTAGAGCTTGTTGGGCTGCGTATCGTTGGCGACGATCAGATCGGGCCAGGCGTCGCGGTCGTCGTCAAGTAATGCGACCCCGAGCGACTTTGAACTGCTATCGAAAATTCCGCTGGCTGCAGTAACGTCTTCGAAAGTTCCGTTGCCGCGATTGCGGAAGAGCCAGCAAGTCTCGCCGCGATAGGCTTCGGGCGTGCAATAGGATTTGTGTTTGCCATCGAGACTGCAGAAGATGTCATGCTCGGGAGACCACTTGACGTAGTTGCATACGAAGAGATCGAGCAGCCCGTCGCGATCATAGTCGAACCAGAGCGCCGAGGTGCTGAAACCCTCGTGCTTGCCCAATCCGCTGGCACCGGTAACGTCGATGAACTTGCCGGTTCCGGTATTGCGAAACAAGCGATTCTGCCCCACGCAAGTGACCAGGATGTCAGGAAAGCCGTCGTTGTTGTAGTCGCCGACGGCAACGCCCATGCCGTAAAGCTCAACGTCAAGACCAGCGGACGCGGTTACATCGGTGAAGGTTCCGTTGCGATTGTTGCGGTAGAGATGAAGCGTAGAGCGGCGAGTCTTGTGGCCAGGCCAATCCATGCCGTTGATCAGCAGGATGTCTTGCCAGCCGTCGCCGTCGTAATCGAGAAAAGCGCAGCCGGAGCCGAGGGTTTCCGGCAGAAACTTTCCGCCAAAAGCCCCGCTGTTGTGGCGAAAACTGATGCCAGCTTGCGCGGTGACGTCGGTAAAACGAAATCCCGGAGGATTTTTGGAAGTTTGAGCTGCGAAGGCGTGCGGAAAAAGTTGTGCGAGGCTGGCCATGCCTCCCAGTCCGGCCATGCCACCGAGAAACGAGCGGCGATTCACGGAACGTTTACCAGCCCAGCGCGGATGGCGTAAACGACCAGTTCAGCCGTCTTGTGGATTCCAAGGGCGTTCATGATGTTGGCGCGATGTACTGCGATGGTGTTGGCACTGAGGTCGAGCACGGCGGCGATTTCTTTGTTCGATTTGCCATCCACGATCATCTGCAGGACCTCCAGCTCGCGCGGCGTTAATCCACCATTGCGTTCGCCTTTCAAGGTGGTTTGCTTTTCGACCTGCGGATCGAAAACCGTCTCGCCGGCAGCGATTTTGCGAATCGCAGACCCGAGGTCAAGATCCATCGCGTTCTTGAGCACATATCCCTTCGCGCCAGCATCAATGGCCTGCCGCACCCAGGTCGGCTCGGGATGCATGCTGAGCATAAGAACGGAAACTTGCGGAGAGTCTTGCAAAATTTTCCGCGTGGCGTCCAGCCCATTCATGCCGGGAAGAGCGCAGTCCATCACGATCACGCCGGGATGGAATTGCAGCGCAGCCTGGACTGCTTCTTCTCCGTTTCCAGCTTCGCCGACGACCTCGATGTCAGGCTCGTCTTCGAGCAGGCGGCGAAATCCGCGCCGGACCAGCGCGTGATCATCGACGAGCAGCACTGTGATCTTCTTTGACATACGATTCTGCCTTTTCTCGCGGAACGCGGAGCCGCAGCAACGTCCCACCTTCCGCAGGACGCGAGAAAGCGATGGTTCCACCCATCAACTCCGAGCGCTCCCGCATCGCCACCAGGCCGATGCCTTTCTGCGCAGGCGCTTCGGCAAGACCACTACCATGGTCCTCGACTTCGAGTTCCAGCGCGTCGGGCAAAAAGCGCAAACGAACCCACGCCTGAGCGGCTCCTGAGTGGCGCGCAATATTATTCAGTGCCTCCTGCAAAACACGATAGACGTGGACGCCGACTTCACCGTCAACCGGGAACGCGGGGCCCTGCTTCTCATAGGATATGGCAATTCCGGTTTGCCTTTCCACGGTGGGGATGAACCAATCGAGTGTGCTCTCCAGACCCGCCTCGTCGAGCATGACCGGATGAAGCGCCTGCGAAAGGCTGCGAACATTCTCCAGTGTGGATTGCACGATCTGCCGCACCTCCAGCAGGTCCGACCGCAGTGAGGATCCTTCCGGCGCGTGCGTTCCGGCGCGTCGCAGCATGGATCCGATCGCGGTGAGGATCTGGCCGAATTCATCGTGCAATTCGCGGGAGATGTGGCGAAGAGTGGATTCCTGTGTGGCAATCAGTTTTTGCGCGAGTTCGCTGCGGCGTTCGGAAACTTCGGCCAGTTGGGCGAACAGGCGGCGGTTCCAGCGGATCAGCGAAAGACTTGTCAGCAGAATGGCCAGCAGCGTGGCCGCCAGAAAAACATAGACTTGCCGCTGCACTCGGCCATAGATTTGAACGATGCGCTCGGTGGCCTGCTCTTCGTTCTCTGTATTCTGCACGAGAAATCGCGCCACGGCGGAACTCAGCGCCGCCTCTCGAGTTTGCAGCGAGAGCTGGATTTGCTCCCTGGCTTGTTGATTATTCCCTGAGCGCGCGAGATCGAAGACGCGATCGACGGCGTCCCAAAACTGCGTGAACGAGCTGGTGAGGAACGCGCTCTGGTCGGGCGTGCGGCTGGCGGCCGCGAATCCGGCCTCCCGCCGCATAGCGTCATCCAGGTCGGCGCGAATGCGCTGAAACTGTGTGGACCACGCCGTGAGAGGATAAGGTTCGTCGTTGCTGACCATGTCGCGCATGGCGACGGCGAGCAGGTTCAGGTCATTTTGAATGCGCAGCAATTGCAGGGAATCTTTGCGGTTGCGATCGATCAGGTCGCTCTGAAGTTTACGCAGTCCGGCAACTTGCCAAGTGATGTATGCCGAATAAGCGAGGACCGCCGAGAGCGTGATCAGCAATCCCAAAAGCAAGCCGACCGTCGGGGAACGCGGCGAAGGACGGGACACGCCCCGAGCATACAACGGCTGGCGAGCGTGTCACAATGCAGTAATAATGAAGCGAAACGCCGCGATGGAGAGTCAAACAAGAGATTGAGTCCCCCGGCAAAAGAAGTTCCTAAGCCCCCCAAAGCTGACCGACTCCGCGCGGTCCTGCCGATGGTTTGGTCGCTGATGCATCCTCGCCGTGGGTTGCTGGCGCTTGGCTTTGTGCTCATGGTGATCAACCGGGTGGCCGGATTCGTATTGCCCGCTTCGACCAAGTTTCTATTTGATGATGTCATTAACAAACATCACCTAGGCAACCTGAGCCGGCTGATTGCGTTCGTCCTTCTCGCAACACTGATTCAAGGAATTACTTCCTTTGCCTTAACTCAGCTGCTTTCAAAGGCTGCTCAGCGTTTGATCACGGAACTGCGCCGAAAAGTACAAGTTCACATTTCGCGTCTGCCGGTGTCATTTTATGACGTCAACAAGACCGGCACGCTGGTTTCGCGCATCATGAGCGACGTGGAAGGTGTTCGAAATCTGCTCGGTACAGGACTCGTTGATTTGGCGGGTGGGGTTCTCACCTCTGCGATCGCGCTTTGGTGGCTGATGCGCATCAGCCCCAAAATGACTCTGATCGCCGTCGGGTCGCTGGCTGTGTTCGGCGTCACGCTGAAAAAGGCATTTGCGACCATTCGTCCCATTTTCCGCGAGCGCAGCAAGCTCAACGCGGAAGTCACAGGGCGTTTGACGGAATCACTGGGCGGCGTGCGCGTGATCAAGGGTTATCACGCGGAAGAAAGAGAGGAGGCCGTTTTCTCTTCCGGCGTGCAGCGCTTGCTCGATAACGTGATGCGTACGCTTACGGCCACGTCGGTTATGAGCCTGTCGGCGAGTGTTCTGCTAGGGGTAGTCGGAGCTGCGACGATGTATGTGGGCGCTCGGCAGAGCATAGCCGGCACTCTCACGCCTGGCGGATTCTTATCTTTCACAATCACGCTGCCATTCCTGGTCGCGCCAATCATGGGAATCGTTTCCATCGGCACTCAGCTTACCGAGGCGTTGGCCGGTCTCGAGCGCACGCAGGAGATTATGCGCGAGCGGCCGGAGGATCAAGATCCGCACCGGACGCGGGTTTTGCAGGATATCATCGGCACAGTTGAATTCGAGGATGTCAGCTTCAGTTATGACGGAACTCACGAAGTGCTGCACGACATTTCTTTTGTTTCATCTCCTGGAACAGTGACCGCGCTGGTTGGTTCTTCCGGCTCGGGTAAGTCGACGACGATTGGATTGATCTCCGCGTTCTACGTCCCCAATAAAGGCAGGGTTCTGGTAGACAACGCGGATCTGAGCACAGTGCGTCTGGACTCCTATCGCACGCGGCTCGGAGTCGTGTTGCAGGAATCCTTTTTATTCGACGGAACCATTCGCGAGAATGTGGCCTTTTCCCGTCCTGAGGCGACCGAAGAGGAGATTCTGCGCGCCTGCCGCATCGCACGAGTGGATGAATTCGCCGAGTCGTTTGCAGACAAATACGAAACGGTTGTCGGGGAGCGTGGCGTGAAACTCTCCGGAGGCCAGCGCCAGCGCATTTCGATCGCGCGTGCGATTCTGGCTGAGCCGCGGATTCTGATTCTCGACGAAGCAACGTCAAGTCTGGATTCGGAATCCGAACAGATGATCCAGCATGGACTCTCATATTTGATGCAGGGACGCACGACTTTCGTGATCGCACATCGGTTGTCGACGATCCGCCGCGCCGACCAGATTCTGGTGATGGAACAAGGGCGAATCATCGAGCGCGGCACGCATGAAGAGCTATATGCCGCACAGGGCCGTTATTACGACCTGTACACGCGCCAGCACGGCGTGGAAGAAAATTTATTTTTGGCTCCGGGTGAAGGCGATGCCGTGGCAGCAGTCGCAAATGGCGACTCGGCACCCGCAAAGAATGGCGATGTGAACGCCGCCGACGCGATCCGGGTCTTGCGAGGGGAGATGCGTTAGCGGCATGGCGATCTCCCAAATCAGTTCAGACGCGGCCATCCTAACGCAAGATCTTCGCCGCCACTACCAGATGGGCCAGAGTGTGATACGCGCCGTGGACGGCGTTTCCCTCGAGGTGCGACCGGGCGAATTCGTCGCACTGCTGGGCAGCTCGGGCTCAGGCAAATCTTCGTTGCTGAATTTGATCGCCGGCTTGGATTCTCCCACTTCTGGCAACGTTATCGTGCAAGGCCGCGAACTGGCCAAACTTTCTCGCGAAGATCTCGCGAAATATCGCCTGCGCGTCGTGGGCATGGTTTTTCAGTCTTTCAACTTAATCGGCAGCATGTCGGTGGCAGAGAACGTGGAGCTTCCCTTGCGCTTTGCCGAAGTGGACCGCAGCAAACGCGATGCCCTGACACAAGAAGCACTCTCGCGGGTCGGGCTCAGTGCGCGGCTTGCGCATCGCCCTAGTGAACTCTCCGGCGGCGAGCAGCAGCGCGCGGCATTGGCGCGGGCGCTGATCAATCGTCCGCAGATTTTGTTGGCGGACGAGCCCACTGGCAATCTCGACAGCCACACCGGAACCGAGATCATGGAATTGATCCGCGAGTTCAACCACGAACTCGGAATGACCGTGGTCATGGTGACGCACGAACGCACGCTCGCCGAAAAATATGTTCAGCGCATGATCTTTCTCGCCGATGGCAAGCTCGTAGATGAGCAGGCGAATGGGGCACGCACGATAGCGGTGCCGCAAGGGGTACAGGCATGAAGCTTCCCGACCTGACCGAACTTGCCTTGCGCAACCTGCGCGAGTCGGTGCTGAGAAATTCGCTCACGACGGTGGGCATCGCGGTCGGCGTGGCGTCGCTCGTCGCCATGCTTTCTCTTGGCATCGGACTGCAACAGCTTGCCTCGCGGCGTCTGGTGAAGTCCGGATTGTTCGATACCGTGATCGTGACTTCAAGACGCGACTTGCGCGGCATGGGACGCGAGGAACAACACAACGGGCCGACTCCGGGCGAAAGCCGCGTTCTTGACGAGCCGGCGCGACAAGCGATCGAGAAGCTGCCGAATGTCGTCGAAGCTTATCCCGATATTCGCTTCATCACTGAGCTGCGCTTCGATGGGAAACCGCACCTGACCATGATTTCCGCGTTGCCCGCTTCGGCCGGATCGAATGAGGCGTTCGAGGGAATGCCGGGGAGATTTTTTTCATCGGAGCAGGCGCCGGAAGCCATCATCCAGAAATCGTTTGCGGAGGAACTGCTGGGTAAGACTCCCAAGCCGGGCAGCGACGATTTCAAGGCGAGTGATCTTGCAGGCCCCCTGCTTGGGAAAGAACTGGTCATGCGCTATGCGCAGCGCCAGGAAGCTGCCGCATCGGCATCGGCCAACGATGAGAATGACGAGAACGATGCCGAGGACGATCTTGATGATGATTTTTCGAGCACCGCATACTCGGTGGTATCGCGCGAGCAGAAGTTGACGATCGTCGGGGTGGCCGATCTCGATCCGGAAAGCATGCGCGGTCCTGCGCGTGGCAAAGTATTTCTTCCGTTGAAACTGGCTGAGAGCCTGCACGTGATGCTGCCCACGGATCTGCGGGAGATGGCGAGCTCGGGAGAAAATCAGCCGGTTTATTCTTCGATCAGCGTACGCATTAAGAATCCCAAACAAGTGGAAGGCGTCGAGAACGCCGTGAAGAAAATGGGCTTTACTACATTCTCGATTCTTGACGCCAGCAAAGGACTGCGGCAGTTCTTCGCGGTTCTGTACTCGTTCCTCGGAATCTTTGGCAGCCTCGCCCTGGCTGTCGCTTCGATTGGGATCGTGAACACGCTGGTGATGGCGATTCTGGAACGCAGGCGCGAGATCGGGATCATGAAAGCCATCGGAGCGAGCGACGGTGACGTAAAGAAGCTTTTCTTCGCCGAAGCCGGGGCGATGGGCATTCTCGGTGGCGCCGTCGGAGTGGCGCTCGGCTGGGCCATCGGGCAAATCATCAATTTCGGAACCAATATTTATCTCAAGCGGCAATCACTTCCACCCGAAAGTTTCTGGGCGGTGCCGTGGTGGCTGGTCGCGTTCGCCATCGGATTTGCATTCATCGTAAGCCTCATCTCTGGTTTTTATCCCGCTGGACGCGCCGCGCGGCTCGATCCGGTGCAGGCCCTCCGCTACGAATGAAAACCGGCATGCGCGGCTTCCTACGATTCGCAGCGCTGATCTTGTGCTTTGCAACTTTCGCCGGAGTGCTGGAACTTCGTGCCCAGAGCCGAATCGACTGCAATGCGCTGCACAGCGACATCCTGAAGCAGCGCCTCCGCTATTGCGTTTACTTGCCGGATGGATACGACGCCAGCCCAAAAACCGGGAAGAAATATCCGGTGCTCTATTTTCTGCACGGCCTGGGCGACAACGAGCAAACTCTGTTCAACAGCGGCGGCTGGACGCTGCTCGACGATCTGCGGCACCAGCACAAGATGGGAGACTTTCTCATCGCCGCTCCCGACGGACGCCGCACGTTTTACATCAACTCGGCCGATGGCAAGGTTCGCTACAGTGATTTTTTCCTGCGCGAATTCGTGCCGCACATCGAGAAGGCCTACCGGGTTCGCGGCACGCGGGCCGGCCGCGCCATCAGCGGCATCTCGATGGGCGGATACGGGGCCTTGCGTTTTGCCTTCGCCAATCCGGAAATGTTTTCCGCGGTCAGCGCGCAAAGTGCTGCGCTAATCACGGAGTCTCCGCAGCAACTCGACGCGGCGGCTGGCAGCGGGGCACCGTTGACTAAAGTTTTGGGCGCGGTCTTCGGAGATCCGATCGATGCGGCGCACTGGAGCGCGGATGATCCGTTTGTCCTTGCCAAGAAGAATGTCGCGGGCATCCGCAGGCTGGCGATCTACTTCAACTGCGGCCAGGATGATAACTACGGCTTCGAGAAAGGCGCGGCAAAATTAGACCGTGAGCTGAGAGCCGAAGGCGTGAAGCACGAATACCATCCGTATCCCGGCGACCACAGCATCACTTACTTCCTCTCGCATTTCGCCGAAGTCATGGAGTTTCACTCGCGGGCGTTTGGGCAGCTGAAATAGCGTTTTCGGGCGACCCCGCCAAGGCATTCAGCCACCGGTTGAGCGAAGGTGGCTGTTGTAAACTAAAGCTTCTTCCCCTCCCGCGGAGGGATGTGTGAGTGGTTGAAACAGTCGGTCTTGAAAACCGATGTACGGGAAACCGTACCGGGGGTTCGAATCCCTCTCCCTCCGCCACGCAGTCTGGACTGCAGAGAATTCTTGTCTTAGTTGTCCGCAACATTCGCGAATTATGCCCATATTTCGCGATTCTTGCTCCCCAAACCGGACTGCGGAGAACGGACTGCCTTGGCCGCACTTGCCATTAACAGAGGCCTTTTCTCTGCATGGGCGATCAGCAGTCCGACTTCGGGGAAGTGGCATAGCGAAAGCTTGGCGACGTCATCCGAGGCGGAACCATAGCGCGCTTCGCTCTGCCTTCTTTCCCTTCAAACACCCTCGAAGCTGAACGTTCTCTTCTCTAGGTCTCCAATAACGATGTCCTTCTTTGCCTGCCGAAGCTTCCGCCATTCCAAAAACGAGTGTTTTAGAACACTGTCCAGGCGACTCCCGCCTGCACTTGATGGGTGCGCCCCGCAAAGGAGTTTGCTAAACTTACGAGCCGGGGCGTTGCAGACGTGACTCCGGAGGAAGAAAAAGACGAGATGTATCGTCTTTTGAAACTCATCTCCGAGGAGCAAGACACGGAGAAATTCAAAGAACTCAGAGATCGCCTGTATCATCTCCTGCGTGTCGAAGAGAAGCCCCGCCATCCAAAACCGAACAAAACAGCGTAACCCATTACGCGCGCCCGCTGCGTAGCCCCCCGCGCGGCAGTTCCCCCCTGGTTAAGACTGTCTGGCGGAGAGAGTGGGACTCAAAACCTGAACTCGCGATTTTCCCAAAATTGATTCTAAAACAGATGCGTGCAGTGAGAACAGGATTTTCAGTTTTCCCATCATTGATGGCAATAAGAACGTGTTAAGGAAATGTGGTAAGGACGCCCGTCGCCGTGCGTCCCACGCCCACGCCTTCAGGCTCACGCGCTAGACCATTCCCCGATCTTCGTGACTCGCATGCTCCCGTCCGGCAGACCTCGCACCGAGATTGTGTCCAGCCGCGTACAACCGGGATCGGCAGACGCGGTCAGCGTCCCAGCGGGAAAAGCTAATAGCCGAGATTTCGCACAAGCCAGAGACCCATATCAATCAGCCGAATCGGCGTTTCTTGGAATCCTGTAAGATGCGCCGTGTGTCGGTCAGCTAACGCCCAAGCATGAGGGATGTACCGACCCAGAACCCCCATGTCTTGGTTTGCCGCCGTGTACCATGAGCCGACTGCCTTCAGCACCATCTGGTCGAAGATTGGCACGACATCTGGATACAGGACATGTAGCAGAGTCGTTCGCAGAGGTAAGGACGTGCCTGTTTTCGTGCCGGGAAGTTGATATCGACCGATCAGTTCGACCAGCGCGAGAACGTCACGCAGATCGCGTGGCAGAGTAGGCGGTATTGTCGCGAGAAGACCGTCGAGCGAAGTGGGTGCGAACGACCGCATCCATCCATTTATATTGGAGACTGCGGCTGGTTGAGAGTAGAGCTTCCAGTAAAGCAATGCTTCGTACCAGTCCGTACCCAGTTGAGCGCGACGTCTTTGGCTCGCACTGGCTTCGAGCCTGTAGTAAAGGGCGCGATCACTCAACGTACCTGCGTACTGCCCTCTCAGGTGGGGCGAAAGTGAACTAAAGCCACGGCATGCTGCGTCGTACCGGGCGCTCACTCTCTTCCAGTCGAACCCCGATAGGGGATCGGTCATACGGGGCTGCGAGAATGCAGCATCCACAACAGCCCGCTGAGTGCCCGCCCTCGTCCTTCCTGTCGGCGTGTAAGCGGACGAAATCCCGCTCCAACCGCTGGCACCCATGTCCACGATGCCGTCTCGGTTCACGGCAAATCCGCCGAGCTTCGTGCACTCGTTGCACGTGCAGCCCGCCTTCTTGCTCGGCGTGTTGAAACAGTCCGCCGCGTTTATGCTCGACGGATTCACGTCAGGAAAGGTGTTGAGAAACTCAGCTTTAAGTTGGGCTGGCGTAAATCGGTCGCCACGATGTTTTTCGAGAATCCTGTGTCGCTTTTGAAAGATATTCATCGGCAAATCAGGAGTTGGGTTCTTTTTGGTGCGACCACTCTCCCATCGCGGACCACGCTCTACGCCGACTTCCTCTGGGCAGCCTTCACTTTCGCCCACCGTGCCCGCTGAGCAGCGGCGATCTTCCTGCGGGCACCAGCCGACATGGTCTTCTTCTTGGCCATGCTGACGACGTTCTGCTTGTGCCCGCCATTCCTGCGCACTTTCGCCCATCGCGCTCTCTGGGCAGCGGCGATTCTCGCCCTTCCTGCTGCTGAAATCTTGCGCCTAGTTCCAGTTCGTCTTCCGTATGCGTCCCCATTGAGCGCGGCGAGTGCCGCGTCAAGTTGCTGGACAGTTCGCGCAGCCTGATCCCGTTCCTTCCGCAACTGCTGGACAACACCAGCCAAGTTCATTGAATTCTCCTCGCCGGGATTGTATCAAGGCGCAACATGGAGTACTTCGTCCACCCGACGCGACGGGCGGAAGTCCGGTAATGGAGTCGAGGGCGGTTCTCAGGGCAGGTTGCTGCGTTGAGTCCATGCTCCAGTGCGCTTGGTTCCCGTGGGGAAGCCGACCTTCCCAGATCGGCAGCAGGACTTGCAGAACGGAGCGGAGCACAGTGTAGCAAGAGGATGTGACGGGGATGTTAAGTTCCCTTGCCCATAGCGGCGAACGGCTGCGGAGTGATTTTGAGAGCATCCCTCATGAAGCCAATTTTGCGGCGATTGGGTTGTCCCGGAGGGTTGAGGTCGGATCGGCGTTTCACAGGTCAAAAACATCCTTTGTGACCAGCCCAGCGACGGTGTTAGTTGCGTCTCGTTGCGTCTCGTTGGACTTATTTTGCCGCCTTCACTGCGGTGCCGATTATCTCCGCTGTTTGCTTGAACGTCTTCTGAGTGAAACCCGATTCCTTTGCGCTATCAAACACTTTGTCCGTTGGCGGCGTGAATACATTTGTCACCGAGCCGATGACAAAGTCGGTGTATTTGCTCTGGTCTACCTGTCCGTCTTTTTCCAAAATGGAATGCACCAGATCGCGGTATGGATTCAGGGAGACTGAAACGCTCGACTTGAACGCGTACTCTTCTTCCAGTCGCCTCTCTCTTCCGTATTGAACCGTGCAGAAGGTAATGGCAAATCCAAGTGGCACCGTCAACGAGAGTTTCACCCAAAACGCAAAATTGTTGGCATTGTAAAACTGAGCTTCATGTGCGATCCAGATCGTCACGCCCGCTGAGATGACAACCAAAGCCGCGATTGCGTAGACCCAGATGTTCTTCGATTTTGCAATTTCGTTCTGACGTGCTTGAAACGCACCAAAAAGCTGAAATCCAGTCGCCTGTTGGATTTGTTCCCTGATCTGATCTTTGAGCTTCGCAAGCTCTGCAATAAGTTCCTGAGTTTTCTTTTGATTCGCTCTGATGGTTTCCTCGGAACGATTTGCGAGGTTCTGTTCCAGTTCGGTTAGTTTCTCCTGAGATTGACTCGTTAGGTTGGAAGATGAGGTCTCCAACTCCTTCAGTGTTTCCGTCAGCTTGCCTTCGGCGGCTGTTTGAAAAGTCGTGATATTCGCCTCGGTCGTCGATGTGAGTGTCGAAAAGGACTCCTCGTCTTGCTTCATTTTCTCGTCGATCTTCGCGGTCAATCTATCCGCCGTAGCCGTCGAACTAGCATTCGACGCTCTGACCGCTTCATCGACGGTTGCCTTGAGTTCCTCACTGGCTGTTTTTGCATCCGCTCGAACGGTCGCAATCGCTTCTTCGATCTTCTCGGTCGTATCGTCAGTCAACCTTTTTATTGCGGCTTCCGATGTCGTAATCAGCTTACTGGCATCGTCGCTCGTTTGAGTGATTTTCCTTCGATATTCGTCTACTTCACCGTAGAACTTCCTGACGCTCGCATCCAAGGCGAGTAGCTCGTTGTTCGCCGTCTTTATGCTTGCAGTCAGTTCGCCGCTTTGCTTCTCGTTCTGTTGGATCGTAGCGAAAAAGACACCCGCCTTTGTGCTGGCGTCTTTGACTTGCTCCAACAGCGAAGCCGAGGAAGCTGCACTTTGCTTCGTCTGCTCCAAGAGAGCGACGGCGCTAATTTTCTGTTGCTCTGTTTCAGCAGCAGCGGTATTTGCTTTTTCGATTGCTCCTCTCGCCCCTTCAAGCTGTGTGATGACCTTGGAGATTTGCAATTCTTGATTCTTCAGTTGGTTCAGCTTCTTCTGGTAGCCGAGAACTTGATCGGAAAGATTGTGCAGCCCGTACTTCCAAATCGCGGTGTTTAGCACCTCGATAGCGGTGGTCAAATTGACGACTTCATCGACACCCGAAGTTAGCCCTTGAAGAGATTTCGAAATTGTTTCCAGATTTGCGACTAGCTCTTTCTGAACAGTGATCGGAAGCTGAACTAATTTTTGCTTCTCGATTGCGTCCTCGATGATCGAACGGGCGGACGAAAGGTTGATGAAGCTCTCAGGCAAGGGCACCAGACCGCGATTTGGGTCGAATCCAAGCTCTTTCGCTTTGGCAGAAGCAACAGCCATCGCCTCCTCGGTGAGAGTTGTACAGATAGACCATATTCGACTCAGGAAGTCATCCTTCGCAACAGCCCCGTCAGCAGCACTCATTGCAATCTCCGAAAGCATCGCGATTAACACTTAACACCGCAAGTACCAGCCAACACGTTTTCGTACTTTGTCTTCATGTTCGTTCGTCATCTGGAAAGCGCCTTCTTTAGCTCTTTGATCAGTTTCTCTGTCTCTTCCAACTTTCGGATGACCTGCTGGTCGCCCTTCATTGCAGCAAGTGTCGTCCACGGATAGCGCTGGAGAGATTCGGAAAGCTGTTCGATGTCGCCGAGCAGTCCGTGCGCTTTTTTCGATGGGGGCGGAGTCAGGGTCTTTAAGGCGCTGTCGATTGAGCCTCCGGTAGAAAGGAAATTGTCCCTTCCGACCGGGTCCTTTAGTATCTGCCGCAGTTTGCGAATGTCTTTTGAGTTTGTGATCTCTTGCTCGTTGATCTTCTTGATGATGGTGTCCAGCGCCGTAGGCGACAGCAGCTTCCTGTTGAGGTTTTTGATTTCTCGCGCCCACGTGATCGAGGCACCCGGCTCCGGGAGATTGGTCAATTTTAATGAAAGGTCGTAAATCTCTACCAACTTGTCCAGTTCTCTGACAGTGATGCCCAAGATGTTTGCGGCACTGGCTCGACCTACCATGCCTACGAGACTGTAAGCCACCATCTCTTTTTCTTTGGTGTCCCATTCACGCCTCTGGCGGTGAATGTAAATCCAGACGCGGAGCCGTTCCTCATCAGTAAGCGTGCGGTCGGTGATCTCCGCTGGCAGAGTCTTGTATTGCTCTTTTTTCTGAACCTCAACGAGAACCTTGGAATTTGTCCAGCGTCGGTCTCCATCAATAATGCGGAACTTGTTTCGGTCATCAGGGTGAGGCTCTAAGAGGAGAGGCTCGAAAATGCCCTCATTAGCCTCGATCTGCCGCTGCAATTCGGGGTCTTCCTTTGGACCCATACGCGGCTGCTTTTCATTGGGGAAGACGTCATAGAGATCGACGGTGTCCCTGTAAGTGCGGAGAAGCGTCCGCCCTAGCCGACGCTCCTGCCATTGATATTTCAGTGCTTGCTCCATGCAGAAGTTTCTCCAATCCTCGATCCCGCGCCATCTCCCCCGGTGCTCTTTACCGGGAACGCGGGCGGGGTTTCATTTTCGTCGCCGCCCTCAATTACAGCGGCGACGTCGGTTTCCACTTCTCTCAACACATTGTTGATGCGCGTTGCAAGCGCCCCGCGCTTTTTCCAAACGTTGTCGTGCGCTTTCTTCTCTTGAACATCGAGTTCCAAGATGTCGCGGGCAAGTTTTCCGGCTTCGGAAAACTTGCCGGAATACGATTCCGAAGTGACGAGCTTGTAGAGGCGGGTCATCTTACTCGAACGCTCCTTCAAGCTGAGTCCCATAACGTGCATGGTCACCATTACTTTCCGTAACACCTGCACCATGTGAACTACACGTGCGGGAGCCATCACGATTACGCCCGACTCGAGGCACATCTCCTTCTTGCCTGTGGGGAAAACGGTGGTTGCCAAAATCGCATGTTCTGCCCCCGCTTCAACCTGATCTTGCCGAAGCTTCGACACGAATTCCCATTTCCAACTCTGGCGGTTTTTCGAGTCGATGATGATCTTTCCGCAGGATTCCCCTTTGTGCAGTACTTCATGCAGAATGTCCGCACCAGCCTGCCCCTTCGGAATTCGGTTAATTCTGTCTCCTGAGAAGGATTCGCGAAGAGCTTCGAACAGGTCAATCTCCGCGCCATCGCCCAACTCATTCGCAGTTTTCTTCTGAAGTTGCTTATCCATCAACTGCATCTTTTTCTGAAGAGCCTCGCGCTCGCGATTGAACTTCGCATCCTGTTTCAGCAGGCTGAGCTTTTTGTCCTGTTCGAGCGCCTGTCGCTGTTCTGCGAGTTCTTTCTGGCGCTGCTTTTCGGCTTCTTCCTGCGCCTTCTTCAAGATTTCTGTCTCCCGGTCCTGTGCGACCTTCAGCTTCTTGGCAAGCTGATCGCGCTCAGTCGCGACCTTCTTGACCTTTGCTTCAGCGTCCGCCGCAGCCTTCTTTTCGACGGCTTGCTTCTGCTTGGCAATCTCCAGTTCCGCCTGCTTTCGGATTTGAGCCTCGCGCTCTTGTGCTTCCTTGAGCTTCTTCGCAGTCTGATCTCGCTCGGCGGATACCTTCTTGAGTTCTTGCTCAGCTTCCTCCCGCGCCTTTCTCTCGGCTGCCTTTTTTTGCTTTTCAAAATCCAGCTTCAATTCCTTTTCGAGTCTCTGCTGGATCGCCGTTTCTGCTTGCGCGATTTCGGCAGCTTTTCTCTGCTCCTCTTCGCGAAGTTTTACCTGAATTTCACGGAACTTGGTTTTCGAAAGCTCTGTCCCGCACAACGGGCAATGCTCAACACTGATTTCCATGTTTTCACTCCCTACAGCATGACCGCTCAACAGCTACCTACAGTGGCAACCACGCTTTTCTGGGCACCGCTTCCTCTCCCAAAAGAAAAGAAGGAATTACTTTCCTACTTATTACTCCTTGTTGGTCCCCATGTCAATCGGAAATTTGAGAGCAGGTCGGGTCTGCTGATCTGGAATTCAGACCCAACGTGGCGAAGAAATAGCGAATCATGATACCGTGAACAGACTGGAAGAAGGTCTCAAGCGCGTGCTACTGATTGCAGCCTCGATTTTGGCGGCCCGTAAGCTCGCGCAGTACGACAGTGGAGCGAGGGTGCCCGCAACGGTTGCCGCCGTCGCGGACGCGATCCGCTGGGCGGAGCGGATTATGGAGGAGATTGATAGGCGTCATCCGACGAAGTCAACGCAAACGCAGGCAAGCGTATAGCGGGCGGTAATGAGCCATGGAATGGCAACAGAGTCAGTTGAATGTGCTCCGCACGATAATCGCGCCCGATGCAGCAAGTGGGTTTCCGACAGAGGCGATAGCGATGCCAGCATCCCTCCGTCGTAGATATTCCTTGTGATTCAGTATCGCCTGAGAAGCCCTGCACATCTCCTTCCATGCATCTTCGAGATGACAGCAGGTAGACCTGAAATCGTCCTTTAATTGGTCTGCCACAACCACAAAATCAGACCGATCAAGGTGGTACATGACGGTACTCCACTGCCGATAGGCGTCGATCTTGTCGAATTTCGGAATCAAACGACGCCTCCTCTCACCCTTGGGTGTCGAAATCATTTCATCATGCAGGAGGTTGCGGTACTGGTCCAACCGAGCGTCAATGAACTGCTCTAGCTTTGACTCGGATACACCCGACTGTTGTCGTGTCACCGATTCGTACAGGTCATCAAACCGCTGAATCAGCTTGATGCCCAACTCGCAGCAACGCTGCAAAGCGGCGTAGTGCTCTTCGACGAACTTGTAGTTTTCGTGGTTGATAAAGACTTTCTGCCGCGCTCTGCCGATGGAGACGAAAGCGGAGTAGTTTGTGATGGCGACTGCTTCGAACTGGGGATCAAGCTGATCCCTCAGCCATATCTGATTTGGTACACGCAGCGGAAAAACGTGATACCGCCAAAACAACTCGTAATGCGGGATCAGCTTCGACAGGTTTCCCCAGTAACCGCGCTCAAGTTCGTCCCCTTTTTTAGCCAACGATGGCTCGGCTTGGATTCCTGCATCGATTTCATTCAACATCACTCTTCGCCTCACTCTCGACACCTGTCTTAGAATCTTAATGGACGCGACGCAATATGAGCGCACTTTGAATCTTAATGGACGCGACGCAATATGAGCGCACTTTCGATCTTCCCGGCTGAGGGTGGTCCGGCTTACGGTTGCGCCAACCCTATCTACCCGACCTCCGAACCGAGCTTTCGTCCCAACGACAAGTTCATTTTCGAGGTACTTGAACGCGATGCGTCTCAGTTGAAATCTCTGTTGGGCAGAGCAGAGATGTTCGGGTTCGCTGGCAGAGCGTTTTTCGCTCGCCTCGTTAGTCTGGAGCCTTGCGAGAGTAGTGTTCCCGCGCTTGCGATGATGCGAGAAGTGCCGACACTCCGTGGTATTTTCGAGATTTATCCGACACCATCGGTGAACACTAAGAACTAAATGCCAAAGGCTCGTTGATGGAAAGGTCTGGTTGACCGCAGATGACCCTCGACGAATTCCGCCAATCGCTCACCGCGACCGAGCCGCCACCCGGACTCTCGCACGCCCTCGCCGGACTGTGGTGGGACGCCAAAGGCGACTGGACGCGGGCGCACGAATCCGCCCAGCAGGACGAGGGAGTCGCTGGATCGTGGGTTCATGCCTACCTCCATCGCAAGGAAGGTGATCAGGGAAACGCCGCTTATTGGTACAACCGGGCAGGCAAGCCCATGTGCCGGGAGCCGCTCGATGCAGAGTGGATCAGCATCGTGGCAGCGTTGCTGGAATAGCGCAAATCATGCCTGCGGTGAAAAATCCACGATGAGCGGCACGTGGTCACTCAGCGGTCTCCATTCCCGATAAGTACCCACAGTTAACTTTGCAGTCGGAATCCAGTTGCGCGGTAAGAAAACGTAGTCAATGTGGAATGGTCTCGATTTCCGATGCCAGAAGTAGTGGGTCGGTTTCTGCTCCTCGCCGTGTTGTTCAGAGAAGAAGGCGTGATACGCGCTTAGAAGATTCCTCTCTTCCAGCATCGCCACAACTGCTGTATGGTTCCGTTTCTTTCTTCCGTGGTCAAAGATCGCGTTGCTGTTGAAGTCGCCGCAAATCACGGTTGGCAGTTCGTCACTGAACCAGCCATTGTGCCTCCTGAGAGCCTCGTACACCTGCCCGATGTAATTGAGTTCTTTGACTTGACCAACTGGGCATGCCCAAACCGCAAGCAGAAGAAAGTCCGTAGCGCCCTTTACCTTAACTGGGGCGATCCACCGAGTGGGGGGCTTCCCGACTTCGAGAATCCACGGCTTGGCAGCAATCACCGCCAGTCCTTTGTGCTTTTTGTCGCCCCACCAACAGCCTGAATATCCGTCGCCAGTGCAAAGATTCACCGCGCCCTGAGAGCACTCAGGAATAACTGCAATGTCGGGCTTCAGCGCGTAGAGGATGTCACGCTTCTTGCCGAACCCCATCCGACAGTTCCAGACGATGATTCTCATCTTTGCGGTGGGAAGAGGTTTGACCGTCCGAACCCTAAAGGGTACGCTTCATCTTCCCCCCAGAATCTTAAGATTAGAATTGCCAGAATGGCTATAGCCACCAAGACCGCAACACGGAAGTCTCGCAAAAAGAAAGCTGAAGAACCGCAGGTCTCGACCATCACCCTGCCCGCCCTCTCCGGCGAGCATCTGGATGTCCCGACACTCGAAACGTGGCTTTGGGACGCTGCCTGCGCGATCCGTGGGGCGGCGGACGCGCCCAAGTTCAAGGATTTCATCCTGCCGCTGGTGTTTTTCAAGCGCCTATCCGATGTGTTCGATGATGAGTTCGCAGCTCAGATCAGGGAGTTCGGTGACGAGGATGTTGCCCGCGAGGTCATACGAGCCGACCACGAAGACGCGCTCAAGAACAACCGCAAGCCAATCGTCCGGTTTTTCATTCCGCACGAGTACCGCTGGGATGCCATTCGGAACCACGCGGCGGATGGCACGCTAGGGCAGTTCGTGACCGATGCCATGCGCGAAGTCGCCAAGCTCAACCCCGAACTCCTTGGCGTGCTGGACATCAAGGATTACAACGAGCGCCAGAGCGGACAGAGGACACTCGATGACGACCGCCTTGCCGCACTGACTGAGGTCGTTAGCCGCCATAGGCTAGGGCTTAAGAACGCAGAGCCAGACATCCTCGGCAGAGCCTACGAGTATCTACTGCGGAAATTCGCCGAAGGGCAGGGGCAAAGCGCCGGAGAGTTCTACACGCCAAAAGAAGTCGGCTGGCTCATGGCGCACCTGCTTGACCCCAAGCCCTACACGACCGTGTACGACCCGACATGTGGATCGGCGGGTCTGCTGATCAAGGCGCGGCTATTGTTCGAGCAGAAGAACCCGCTGTACAAGAGCAAGGCTCCGCGCCTGTATGGACAGGAGATGAATCCAGTCACCTTCGCGATGGCGAAGATGAACATGTTCCTGCACGACTACACTGACTCGCTCTTTGCGATTGGCGACACGTTCACGAAACCCGGCTTTGCAGCAGAGGGTGCTGGTCTCAAGCGCTTCGATTACGTGGTCGCGAACCCGATGTGGAATCAGGACAACTACGACGAAAAGCTGTACGAGAATGACCGCTGGAAGCGGTTCGAGTCCGGTGCGGCTCCCGCGTCTTCTGCCGACTGGGGTTGGCTTCAGCACATTGCATCATCGCTCAATGACGCAGGTCGAGCCGCTATTGTGCTCGACACCGGGGCGGTCTCACGTGGATCGGGTAGCAAGTCGTCGAACAAAGAAAAGACGATTCGGCAGGCGTTCATAGAAGCTGACCTCATCGAGGCGGTCGTATTGCTCCCTGAAAACCTGTTTTACAACACAACCGCACCGGGCATTGTCGTCGTGCTCAATCGGCACAAACACAACGGGCGCAGAGGGAGCTTTCTCCTCGTCAATGCCTCAAGTTATTTCGCCAAAGAGAAGCCAAAAAACAAATTAACTGATGCGGGAATCGAAGGTGTAACGGAGGTCTTCGAACGATGGGAAACACGAAACGCGTTAAGCAGCATTGTCAATCTGGAGAAACTACGTCAAGCCGATTACAACTTGAGCCCCGCTTTATATGTGGAAGGGGCTGAGCGAACGAAGCATCGGTCTCTTGCAGCTATCGTTGCTGACGTGATAAACGCCAGAGAAGAACGCAGAAAGGCGGAAGAAGCAGTTATTGTTGTGCTCTCTCGGTTGGGGTTCTGGAGCAGACAATGACCTCAACCTCGGAGATTCCAGCACACTGGCAGCGTACAACGCTAGGCGAACTGTGCAACGGTGACCAACGGGTGATTCAAACGGGTCCGTTTGGCAGTCAGCTTCACGCTTCTGATTATCGCGATACAGGCGTCCCTGTCGTGAACCCTACTCACCTGCGATTGAACGCTGTGGACGAGAAACATCTCCCCTTCGTTTCTAGGGAGACTGCCGATCAACTGTCAAGACACTATCTGCGGAAGGGCGACATACTTATTAGCCGCCGAGGTGATTTCAGTCGCTACTCCTATATCGGTGACCGACAGGACGGGTGGTTGTGCGGAACCGGATGCCTTCGCATTCGTCTCGACAGCCCAGAAGTTGACAATCGGTTCTTGGCAGTATCCTTCAGCTTAGAAAGAGTTCAGTCCTACCTATCTCAAGCTGCCGTTGGAAGCATCATGCCGAATCTCAACACCAACATCTTACGTGATGTGCCTCTTGTATTGCCTCCAGTGGGCGAGCAGCGAGCCATGGCAGACGCGCTAGATTGTATAAGTTCAGCAGTAAACGCGTGGAACAGCGAAGCCATTCTGGAGTGCGAGCACAAAGCCGCGCTGATAGAACAACTATTTACGCACGGAACTCGCGGTGAACCGACGAAGGATACGGAAATCGGACAGGTTCCAAATAGTTGGCAGATAAAAACACTCGACGACATTCTCATCAAGAAGCAATATGGCTTATCAATTCGCGGACAGCAAAAGGGTGCTGTTCCAATCCTACGAATGAACAATCTTGTGGGCGGCAAGGTAGATACAGCCGATCTACAGTACGTGGATGTTGACCCCGAATTGCTAAGCGGGTTTAGGCTGAAACGCGGCGATGTTTTGTTCAATCGCACTAACAGCCAAGGCCTCGTCGGCAAGACATCGCTTTTCGATTTGGATACACCCTTTGTGTTTGCCTCATATCTGATTCGACTCCACATCGACATTAATCAGGCTCTCCCGGCTTTCGTTAACGCATATCTGAATCGGGAAAAGGTTGTGCGACGCATTCAAATGCTTGCAACTCGTGGTGTTAGCCAGTCGAACGTCAGCGCAAGCAAACTTGGCAGATTCCCGCTGCCTGTACCATCCCTTGAGGAACAGAAAGAAATAGTTATTGTTGCAAAAGCATTCGACCGCAAGATCGAGACGTCTGGCGTTGAACAAGAGTTGTTGGAAGAGCTTTACAAAGCTGCGCTGGAGCAACTGATGAACGGGCAACTCTCGGCAGCGCCACTAATACGGGAACATCGCAATGAGTGAACGCTCAGCCCTGCAGAATCCCATGCTCAAGTACGCCCAGCAGATTGGCTGGGAGTACGCCATGCCGGATGATGCGCTGGCTCTCAGGGCCGGCGACACAGGACTGTACTTCAGCGGCATCCTCGAAGCGCAGCTTGTGCGTCTCAATCCCGGCATCGTTGACCTGAGCCGAACGCCCGAAATCCTCCGCAGGCTGAGGTTGTTGCGCCCCACCATCGAGGGCAACCGGGAGGCGCACTCATGGCTTCGCGGCGAACAGTCAGTGTTCGTCCCAGATGAGAACCGCGAGCGCAACATCAAGGTCATCGACTTCGAGAAGCCTGAAAACAATCTTTTCCACGTCACGGATGAGTGGTGGCAGAAGGGTGTTGTCTTTAACAACCGCGCCGATGTCGTGTTCTTGATTAACGGCATTCCGGTCGCACTCGCGGAACTGAAAAACGCAACCAAGCAGGACGGCATGTCGCTCGGCGTTGATCAGATTCGGCGCTATCACCGCGAGACCCCTGAGATGTTCGTTGCCACGCAAGTGTTCGAAGTCACCCAGCTACTCGACTTCTTCTACGGCGTGACATGGAATACCAGTCGAAAGAACCTCTTCAACTGGCGCGAAGAGCAGCCCGGTAACTACGAGAGCAAGGTTAAGGCATTCTTCAATCGCCCGCGCTTCCTGCGGCTCGTTCGTGATTACGTCGTTTTCATGACGGAGAACGACGAACTCACGAAGAAGATTCTTCGTCAGCACCAAACCCGCGCCGTGGAAAAGGTCATCGAACGAGCCGCCGATCCGGCGAAGCGCCGTGGACTCATTTGGCACACGCAAGGGAGTGGCAAGACCCTCACAATGCTGACTGTTGCCTCCAAGTTGCTCCGCGAGATTCGTGGCGCGGAGAAACCCACTGTCTTGATGCTGATCGACCGCAACGAACTCGAAGGACAGCTTGTAAAGAACATCGAGGGATATGGCATCAAGAACTATGAATTGGCTGATAACAAGAAAGACCTTCGGGACATCCTCGGCTCCGATTATCGTGGGCTTGTCGTCTCTATGATCCACAAGTTCGATGACATCCCCGCGAACATCAATACTCGCGAGAGCGTCGTGGTTCTGGTGGACGAGGCGCACCGCACAACGGGCGGTGATCTGGGTAATTATCTAATGGGTGCCCTGCCGAATGCCACGTACATCGGATTCACAGGCACCCCCATTGATCGCCTGTCACGCGGTCAGGGCACGTTCAAGGTTTTCGGCAGCGACGACGAGCAGGGCTATCTCGACAAATACTCCATCGCCGAATCCATCGTGGACGGCACCACGGTCACACTGAATTACGCACTTGCGCCATCGAGCCTGCGCGTTGACCGCGACCTGCTCGAAAAGAAGTTCCTCAGCTTGGCGGAAGCCGAGGGCATCAGCGACGTGGAGGAGTTGAACGCGATCCTCGACCGTGCGGTTGAGTTGAAGGAGATGATGAAGGCTCCCGACCGCATCGACAAAATTGCGAAATATATTGCGACCCACTTCCGCGAGAACGTCGAGCCAATGGGGTTCAAGGCATTCGTCGTGGCGGTAGACCGAGAAGCGTGCAGGCTTTACAAGGAAGCTCTCGACAAGTACCTCCCTGCCGACTATACCCGCCCCGTGTTCTCGCCATCGCATGGAGACAAAGAGGAACTCAAAGCTCTCTACCTCAGCGAGGACGAAGAGAAGAAAGTCCGTAAAGACTTCATCCGCAAGACGGAGAAGCCGAAAATCCTGATTGTCACCGAGAAATTGCTAACTGGGTTCGACGCGCCGATCCTCTACTGCATGTACCTCGACAAGCCGATGCGCGACCACGTGCTGCTCCAAGCCATTGCCCGCGTGAATCGTCCGTATGAGGACGACGATGGGCAGGTGAAGCCGTATGGATTCGTGCTCGATTTCGTGGGCATCTTCGAGAAGCTGGAGAAGGCACTCGCCTTCGATTCCGACGTGGTTGCGTCCGTAATTCAGAACATCGACGTGCTGAAGCAGTTGTTCGCCGCCATGATCAAGGAGCAGGCTCCCAAATAC
This sequence comes from Candidatus Sulfotelmatobacter sp., assembly GCA_035710725.1. Taxonomy (GTDB): domain Bacteria; phylum Acidobacteriota; class Terriglobia; order Terriglobales; family Acidobacteriaceae; genus Sulfotelmatobacter. Next base: position 38,959 of record DASTCY010000028.1, read on the forward strand.
CTGCCATTCACGAAGGGGTGGGATGATAAGGCGAAAGAGCGAGCAATCGCGCACTTCGAGGACAAGGAGCGCCGTGGAAATTTCTTCAAGTTCTTCCGCCAGCTACAGAACCTCTATGACGTGCTCTCCCCGGATGCTTTTTTACGTCGGCACATGGATGACTACCTTGCGCTCGCCGAACTCTACGCGCTGATCCGTGCCGCCTACGGCGACCGCATTTACGTTGACCGGGAGGTCTCGAACAAGACCCGCGAACTGCTTCAGCAGCACACGATAACGGGGCAACTTGAGATACCGGGTGCCGTACACACGCTCGGCGCTGAAGAGTTAGCCAAGCTGAAGGAGAGCGACACTTCGGATACGACCAAAATTCTTAACCTTCGCAAGATTCTTGTGCAGACGGTGCAGCAGGATGGCTTGTCGCAGCCATTCCTGCTCTCAATCGGCGACCGCGCCGAGAAACTGGCGGAAGCCTATGAAGACCGTCAACTCACGACGCAGCAAGCGCTGCTCGAATTCGAGAAGCTCGCCCGCGAGGCGACGGAAGCGGATGCGGAGCGGCAGAGACTTGGACTGGACGAGAATACGTTCGCGATCTATAAAACGGTCGCTGTCGCGTCCCCCAGTTCGGATGGCATGGAAGCGAAAGCCCTCAACGCCCTGTTCGAGAAACTACCCGATTTCCGCTGGAACAAGGATCAAGAGCGGAAACTGAGAACCGAACTTTACAAAGCCCTGCGCCCGCTGGTCGGAACCGAGAAAATGATCGAAATGGCGAACCAACTCTTGAGGTTGCAGCGCGTATGAGTGCCGCAAGCATGGCGGTCGTATTGAGAACACGTAATCGTTGGCACGATGCCGAGGAACTCCGCTGGGCGGTACGCCACTGGGCGACAAAGATCGGGGTGCGCACTCCGCAGATTCACCTGCGCGGGATGCGGGCGAAGTGGGCATCCCTCTCGACGGTCGGTCGGCTTACGCTCAACGCCGAACTGCTAGATTTGCCGAAGGACTTGGGTGAGTTCGTCATCGTCCATGAACTCGTTCATATCCTCGCACCTAATCATGGGAAGGTTTTCAAGAGCTTCATGCACGCATATTTGCCGGACTGGGAAAAACGGGAACGAAAACTACACAGCTACAGCCGCCGTCAGAGTGCTTGACCTATGTCGCTTTTCTCTTTCCCGATTCAATAGCGACCAAGAGCTTTTCTCTTTTACCAGCAGCTATAACCCACTGACGAAGCCGCCTTTCCCCCCGTAGCTGGCTTATACGTCCTGGCGAAACGCCCAAGACATCCGCTGTCTTCGCCACTCCTTGTTCTTTTATGAATGCCTCGATTTTTTTCTCAGTAATGCGCCGATTCTTCTTTGTTTGCTTTGGTTCCAGATTTGGGTAGAGACTCGCATTGATTTCTTCAATAGCGGCTGCCTTCATGAATTCCTTGAGGTCTTTCTTCAGGTCACCCTTCAGCCTTCCGCGATTCTTATTACCTTCTGGTTTCGAGACGGCAATCAGTAGGGACTCAACATCGTGCAGCGTGAGTCGTTCATCAATGATATAGATCGCCAGCTTGTCCCACTTTTTGCCGTGCAGATCACTTGTGTGAGTTCCTAGCCTTTGGAGGAGGTTCGATGCTCTTCCGACGTAATAAAGCTCGCCATTCTTCTTGTACAGAGCGTAGAGACCTTGCTTTTCGTGATCTCTCAAGAATGCGACGAATTTTTCTTTGTTTTCACCTTCGAGAAGAGCACGGCTGATTTCAGTTAGGTGCTTTCTAACGAGGGAGGTACTGTCCAAAGTGAGCTTTCTCTTCATTTGAGAGATATTGTGGCAACATTCTTAGCGGTGAGCCTTGCCATTCCGGAGAAAAGCAGCTCGCTGGATGCACGAAGAGTTCCTGTATCAACAACTTCAGCTTCTTCGGGTCATTTTCGTTCAGAAAGTCGGCGCACAAGTCCCGCCAATCTTTTTGAGTCTGCTCGGTCATGCGGCACGTCCGTTAGTTGCACCGCACCTCTTCGGTTGCTTTCCTTCCTCCTCCCAGGTTGTGCAGCTACGGAGAATATTCAGGGTGTATATCGCTGTGTCCACCGCTCGCCGTTCTTGGAGATGTTCGCGGCCTGTGTGAAACAATTCTCGTGCGCGGACGCTGAGTGCCCATTCCGCGTGAGCGATGCGCTCAGACAATTTGTTCCTGTCCGTTTCGAATAGCGCAGCTTTGTACAGTTCTTTCCAGCTTTTGCTCAATGGAGCAGCGGCAACTCCGGTATTCATACAGGACTCCTGTTCGGTGTCCGAAGGGGGCGATGGTCGCGATTTATTTTCACAAGTGCAGAAGGGCAAGCTGACATTCCATTCCGAGTCGGTTCCATAAAGCCAAAATGTCACATCGCAATACCGCATGACCGCTCCACAGTGGCTGCAACGTCGCTGCTGCTCAGCACGCAGACCCTCGGCGCTGAAAAGTGCTGTCAGAGATGCGATGAGCTTTTCTTGTTTGGTTTGGAGGGACTGTCGCATCAGCGAAACCTTCAGTTTCATACCGCCCGCTTGCTCATTTGATTTTGGGCGGTAGACTCATGCTATGACAGTCCTGAGTCATCCGTCTGTCCGCTTTTGAATCCAAATAAGTACGATTCCGCACATACGTTTATTCCCCAAAAGGTGTACAGTACACGTGTCTCTTCTAGCATCTTTCCGCCGTGCCCATCCGGGCGTCGGTTCCCTGCAAAATCAGACAGCGTTTCCGCTGGAGCAAAGAGCCGAACATGGCGAAGTCTCGTTACCGCTCATTCAAAGCAGTTCCGCCTGCCGCAAAACAAGACGGAGACGGCAAGAGAATAAGCAATCTCATCCTCTTGGCGATTCCTCAGCAGGAGGGCAAGCAACTCTTTCCCTCACTGGAATTCATGCGCTTGAGGCTTCATCAGGTGTTGCACGAAGCAGGCGAGACCATCAAATCTGTCTATTTCCTGAACAACGGATTGGGTTCCGTGCTTACGGTCATGCCGGATGGAAAAAGCGTGGAGGTTGGGCTAATCGGCAAAGAGGGTTTCGTCGGTCTGCCCATCGTGTTCGGCTTCAAGACCAGTCCGCTGAGGGTTGTGATTCAGTGTGATGCAACCGCTTACCGAGTGGATGTGCCGACTCTGCGGAAAATCCTGCCCGAATGCCCGCAACTGGAGAAACAGCTTCAGCGTTTTGCGATGATTTTAGGTATGCAATCAACACAACTGGCTGCCTGCAACCGCCTGCATGATGTCGAGGAAAGATTAGCCCGATGGCTGCTGATGAGTCACGAGCGGATTGGCGGCGACACAATGCCCTTGACTCAAGAATTCTTGGGACAAATGCTCGGAACTCGCCGGTCGAGCGTCAGCATGGCGGCGAGCATCTTGCACAAAGCGGGAATGATTACATACACCCGAGGGAACGTGACAATCATGGATAAGGCCAAACTTGCGGAAGCCGCTTGCGACTGCTACCAAATAATCCAAGAACAAAAAAGCAACTGGCAGAATGAGACTCGGTAATACCTGACGACCCAGATGCTTCTTTTAACGACCACGGAACGTTAGGGATAGCGCTTTTGAACGGGTCTGCTCGGGATACATTTACGTCTGCCTCACGGGGCAGAACGATAACCTTCGGCGGTTCCGCGTTGGAAATTTAGACCAAGGAGAGACGTATGAAACGCATCTTGATCGCGATATTGATAGTCTTTGCCGCTGGTTGCAGCTCTGCCAAGAAATCAGGGACGTCGATGCAGGCGACATGGACTGCAACGGGGAATCTTTCCCCGAGTGGATCCGGTACTTACCAGGTGGAGTTGGTTTCAAGTCCCTGTAGCGTAACAACCCCCGTGGGTACATTTTCAGTGCAAGGCCCCGCGTGCTTTATCGCTAACAACAACACGGGGCAGGGGTCT
>DASTCY010000029.1:0-48761 GCA_035710725.1 Candidatus Sulfotelmatobacter sp.
CCAACCGGAGTGCTCACCAGCAACGTGGCATTCCGAGTACCGTAATATTCGTTTCTTCGCGAAACGAGAGCACCTCGTCAGGAAAGTGGAGTCTGTAGAAAAACAGAGTCCGTACCGGAGTAGACGCGGTTTGTAGGAAACACGCTCAGCAGTTCCCGCCTGCAGCAGGCCGCTTCCCGGCTGCAGGAAACCATAGCCCCCCTGCGCAACCGGAAGTTTGTGGAGAGAACTATGCTGCGTACGAAAATTCTCTGCGGATATTTGTGTCTCACGCTTCTCTGCTCGTTGACCTTGGCCATTCCATCGGCAGCCCAAACCTACACGGTGGTTACCACCTTCAACGGATCAGATGGTTCCGTCCCCCTCGGTTCCCTGGTGCAGGGATTTGACGGCAATCTTTACGGGACCACGGCTGCGGGCGGTATCAACTCGGGCGCTGTCTCGGGTGGCACCATCTTCAAGATCACCCCACAAGGCGCCTTGACGACGATTTACGAGTTCTGCTCCCAATCCAACTGCAGTGATGGAAGACAACCGACAGCCGGTCTGACTTTAGGGACTGACGGCAATTTTTATGGCACCACGACGTTCGGAGGCGCGAACGGAGAAGGAAGCGTCTTCCGGGTTACTCCACAGGGGGTGCTCAAAACCCTGCATAGCTTTTGCGCTCAGAGCAATTGCCCGGATGGAGCCCGTCCGCTCACTGGATTAGTGCTGGGCGACGGCGGCAACTTCTTGGGTACCACCAGCGACCTCACCACATCGAGCGCTCTACCTAGTTTCGGTACAGTTTTCAGGATCACACCGCAGGGGCAGCTAACCACTCTGCATCGATTCTGTTCCCTCCCCAACTGCGCCGACGGGAGACAACCCAGTGGTCTGATTCAGGTGCCGCACGGAAATTTTTGGGGGACAACTGGATTTAGCGGACAGATCGGAACTTCCAGTGGTGCCCCAGGCACGATTTTCCGTATCTCAGGGACTGGTAGCTTTGCCACCGTCCACACTTTCTGCCAGCAGGCCAATTGCGCCGATGGCGAGTTCCCCAGCGGCCTCATCCAGGCAAACGACGGAAACTTCTACGGCACGACAGAAGGCGGCGGTAGTGCCGGCGCGGGAAGCGTCTTCAAGACCACTGTGGATGGCGTCTTCACAACCATCTATAACTTCTGCTCCCAGAGCAACTGCGCTGACGGCAGCGGGCCTCGAGCAGGTCTGACGCAAGGCACTGAGGCCAACTTTTACGGTACCACCACTTCGGGAGGATCGCGGACGGGGGGAACCCTGTTCCGATTAACACCGACCGGCACGATAACCGTGCTGAACAACTTCGCCAATCTCCATCAATCTCATGCAGCTCCGTTTCAAGCTACGAATGGGAGCTTCTATGGCACGGTCGAAGTTCTCGATCCATCGACAGTGACGTCATTCGGGCTTATCTACCGCGCATCGACCGGTCAGGTTCCGTTCGTTGAGACGGTGCAGAAATCGGGCGTGGTGGGTTCGACCGTCATTATCCTTGGAAACCATCTGACGGGCGCGACCGCTGTCTCCATCGGGGACCAAGTCGCAACGTTCACCATAGTTTCCGACACAGAGATCGACGCAACTATACCTATAGGTGCCCAGGGCAACGGACCCATCCAGGTGATCGGACTTTTTCCAATCCCGGGAGGCGAGGTGAGCTCGCTATTCAGCAACCTATTTCAAGTTTTCGAGTAGCGCAGTACTCGATGGGTTGAACAAGAGCACCACTAGCTGAAATCGAGATGGCAAAATTGCTCCGCCTTAGGCCATCACGCTCGAAGCTTGCTGGTGCTCTTCTAAAATGTATGTGTGCTTTTCGTGAAGCGAAGTGACCCTCTCAACAAAACAGATTCAATTCTGATGAAGGGTGGGTGACCCTGCACAGGGGAATTGCGCGGGGGGGCCCAACCGGAGTGTTCATAAGTCGCAGAGTCATTTCGCCGCAAGCTCACTCAATAGCCGGGAAATGATATTGGGATCGCGGAGAAAGAAATAGTGCCGATCTCTCGGCAGGATTTTGGTGCGTATTCCGGGCAGCTTTGATTTGAGGCGGCTGATGTAATTTTCGAAATAAGTCTGGTATTCATCTTCGTCCCTTTCGATCGTCGATAGCGCTTGCTTATCGCCGATCGACACGGCCTGATCTTCCAGCCGGCCACGAGCAAAGACCAGAAGCGCAGGAATCGCAGCCGATGGAATCTCAAAGGGAGTGGACCGCACGCCTTTCCGGATAGCGTCGGCTACCCAGAATGGAGCTCGGGGGCTGAGTGAACCATCCGCGTTCTCCACGGTGGTCTCGCGCAAGTTTGCTTCCAGAGCGTCGTTCCACCCGACACCGTAATCCATTCGAAACAGATTCTGCAGCGCTCGCCTTCGCGCATCGCGAGACGCGTAGGATTGGTCTTCCGACACTCCCCCATAGAGCTGCGCGGTGATCGTGTTCCACGCATCCATATGCGGTTTCGGAGTTTCCGGGTCGCCACGATCATAGGCTGCATCGAGGTACAAAAGTCCCTGCACCCGCTCGGGATATTTGCGCGCGAAGGCCGTCAGTTCATCTCCGGCTGTCGAGTGGCCGACCAGGATCACCTTGGAAAGCCGCAACTGGTCGCAGAACTCGCGAATGTCCTCAACTCGATCTTCGATGGCATAGCCTTCGCGCGTAACGTCGGACCTGCCATATCCGCGGCGTGTCAGCGCGAGAACCCGGTACGACTGTTTCAGTAGCGGAGCGGTGTCAGCATATATGTAAGCCGTGTCGCCGAGTCCCGCCAATAGCAGCACAGTCGGTCCATTCCCTTGCCAATCAAGATAGTGAAGCTGCACGCCATCACGAATCGTCGCCATCTTGCTGGTCTGTCCGAAATCGAGGCGGTGGCTTTGGGAAGAATCGAGTTCTGCCACTTTCGGTTGAACTGCTGTCGAGCCGGCAAACAGAAGAGCAAAGGCAAGCGCTGGGCGGAGCATCTTTGATGTGTCTCGTGTGGTGGCTTAAGAAGCATTGTCACACAGCGACTCAGGACTGGCGACCGAGTGCCTAAGAATTCGCTGTGACGCTCGGCGCGAATCGGTTCTCATCCAAGAAAAAGGCGCCGGAAGAATTTCCAGCGCCTCAGACCAGCTTGTCGTGACGCGATCTGCATGCATCGGGTGCCCCACTTCTCGCCGCCGTTGCGAGAAGTGGGAGCCACCGCCGTTTCCTGTCCTCTCACCTCAGAATGGCTTGAACTTGAAGACCTCGCCGCCTGCGGGAAATCCCGGGCCGAGGCTGGTTCCAAACAGTTCCCCGTTCGGCCCAAAGGTCATCGGAGCCTGGGGAAATTCTCCGTCGGTGCTGTTGATTTGGTCGCCGATGAAGTCATACTCGATGGCGTAGCCAAACCCTGTCGACTCCTTGGTCAGCTTGAAGATCGTGCCGGCATTGTCGAATCCGCCGAACTCGGTCGTGCCGAAAAGATTTCCGCTGCTATCTTTGACCAATTGGTTGGGTGTGGCGCCGTCACTACCTTTCAGCGTTCCCTCGAACCGGTGCAGGACCGTCTCTGTATAGTGGTTCGCCGCAGTTAGCTTGAAAACCGTGCCTTGTGGCAATACTCCCTCGAACTGAGAGGACACTCCATAGACATTCCCCGCTGCGTCGAGAACCACGCCCGCGAGCGGCTCCAGCCCGTCAGTTCCTCCCTGAAAGCTGTGCAGCACGGTCGAAGTCCACACGCCGGTGGATTGCCGGGTCAACTTGTAAACCGTTCCCAGGTTCAGGTCGCCGCCGATCCGAGTCGTGCCGTAAAGATGACCGGTACTGTCGAACACCAAAGGAGACCAGGGCGCGGCGCCGTCGGCCCCATCTCCAAACTTATGCAGAATTGTTTCTTTCCAGCCGGTCGAGGTGAGCGTGAGTTTGTAGGCAATGCCCAGTCCGGCGCCGCCCCCGATCGTGGTGCCGTAAAAATTGCCCGCGCTGTCGTGGATCAGTCCTGATGCAGGGTTCGCTCCATCGGGCCCGCTAAAGCGGTGAATAATCGTTTCCTTCCACGGACCGGTCGCTGTCGGAGTCAGTTTGAAAACCACGCCGCATCCTCGGCCATCGCACAGTGGATTCGTTGTTGCCGGCCCGCCAAAAAACGTCGTGCCGTAGAGATTGCCCGCTGAGTCGCGAATGAGCGTGGAAACGGGGTTCAGTCCATCGGGCGTCCCCTTGAATTGATACAGGACCGTCTCTTTCCAAAGGCCGGTGCTGGTGGGCGTCAATCTGAAAACGGTTCCGGCGCCGAAGAAGCCGCCCTTCTGCGTCGTCCCATAAATATTTCCCGCCGCATCGAAAATCGGGGCAGAAAAGGGCGAGTTCCCATCGCTGCTGCTATCCGTAGGGCTGGCTGCCCCAAACAGCCAAAGCGGCACCGGCGCGTCGGCAGCCCACGCCATGCCGGTGAAAAGAAGGGAGAGCGTTAACGCAATGAATGCTACCGCCCATCGCGATGAGGATTGAGTTCTGTGTTGGGCCACCCTATCTCCTGTTCTGCTCGGCACTCAGATTGAAAATCCCGCGAAGCGACACAGCTTATGCGACTTTCCGGCCTGAAATTGTCAGATGTTTGTCAAAAAAAGACCGGATCGGGGGAGCCGAACCGTTTATCTCAAAGGAGGGCTCGCACTGCCCCCGCAATTTCGTTCAAGACGAATCGGAGGCGAACTGCGATGGTTGCTGCAGCCTGTCCCAGACGTCGTCGATATTACTTGCAACCAGCGGAGATTTTGACTCACATGATCCGGCAGTGCGAGCAGCGCGATTTCGAGACAATTTACGAGATCATCAATGACGGCGCACAGGCCTACAAAGGCGTCATCCCCGAAGATTGCTGGTCGGAACCGTATATGTCGCGGGACGAACTGCAGCATGAAATCGATGCCGGAGTCGTGTTTTCGGGCTACGAAGAGAGCGGCACGCTTCTAGGAGTGATGGGCGTCCAGCCGGTAAAGGATGTGACCCTGATTCGGCATGCCTACGTCCGCTTGGCCGGCCAGAGGCAAGGGATCGGACAAAAGCTTTTGCTACATCTCCGAGCCAGCGCGAGCAGCCCCGTGTTGATCGGAACCTGGGCCGACGCGTCATGGGCGATTCGCTTTTACGAGAAAAATGGATTTCGCCTGGTCGGCCAGGAGGAAAAAGACCGGCTCCTGCCAAAATACTGGCAAATATCGCGCCGTCAGCAGGAGACGTCGGTGGTGCTGGCCGATGCGAGCTGGTGGAAAACGTCTCGGCCTGAGGCATCATCTGTCGGAAGCAGCGATCTAAGTTAATCTCGCTCGGTCCGTGGGCTCTGCTCGTCGCGGCGTTCCTCCAATGCCTTGCGAAGGTCCTTCATGAGCAACATGAGGTGCAAGTCGTCGACCGGGGAAGGCTCGAAATCAAAGTGTTCGTAGAATCTGCGTGCTTGTTCATCGATGGCATGAACGAGAACAGCCCGTGCGCCTACGATGTCGGCGGCTTGCCCAATGCGCGCGAGCGCATCTTTCAAAAGCGCCTTTCCTAATCCTGCTCCTTGCTCGTTTTTGTCGACCGCGAGTCTGGCGAGCAAGATGACTGGAACGGGATGCCTAGCTAATCCTTTGGAAATTCTGGAAGGGACCTGTTCTACAGATACGCTCCCGGTAGAGATTGAGTAATATCCGGCAACGAATCCGTTTCGATGTACCACGTAGGTTCGGGCAGATTCATTTCGTTCATTCGCGAGTGCGAAGCGTTTCAGCCAATCATTGAGAGATGAATGTTTCCCACAATCGAAGCGACTCACGTCGTGCGAGGAGGAGATCGGCTCTACCCCCGAAAGTGGGGTCTTTGTCTTTGGATCGCCGTCAGCTCTGTTCAAGGACGCTGGATTCCTTAAAGAGCTTTTTGAGTCTGGGTTTTTGCCGGGCGGGTCGATCCAGGGCCGCAACGAATCTCTGCCAGGCTTTCGAGTCGAGCTCGAACGAGCGCGCATTGGCGAGCTCCAGCTCGGCGCTGACGCAAGCGCTCTCTAGTATGAAGTTGGTAATGTTGACGCCGCGGCGTGCCGCGCCCAGGCGGATAAGCCGCGCTTCCCGGCCGCTCGCGCGAACATTGAACCTTTCCGATCGTTTCTTTCTGGCGGCAGTTGTGGACATTGGAGTATGTACGTACATCAGCTATACAACGTACGTACACTGTACGCTCGAGTACTAATTTCTGTCAAGCGGGGGTTCAATGTACTGTGCTCCGCGCTTGCGCATTTCCCTTCCCGCCGACGATACTGGAACGTCGTTCGAAAACATTTCTTATTCTTATGAAAACCACTGTCTCGACCTCTGCTCCCTCTGCTCTTGAAACCGAATCCCTGGTCGTGGTGGTGCTCGATCACGCCGATCCAGCACAAAGCGCCAAGAACAAAGACGCCAAGCCGCAGCTCAAAATCGACAGCTCCGATAAAGCCGTGCAGGCCGTCGCGGCCGACCTGCTTGCGAGCGGCGAACTAACCGGCAAGCCATTCGAAACCAATCTCCTCCACAAACCATCCGGACTGAAAGCCAAGCGCATTCTGCTGCTCTCGGGTGGCAATGCGCAGAAATTCAAAAGTTATGATCTGCGGCGTCTTGCCGGCGCCGCTGTGCGCACGCTGAAGTCGCGCGGACTTCGCAGCTTCGCTTTTCTCGCGCCATCCGGTGTTCCTGCCGAGGAAGCGGTGCGTGCGATCGTCGAGGGCGCGCACGTGGGAAATTTCGATCCTGATTACTACCGCAGCGACCGCAAAGACCAGAAGATCGACGAACTGACCGTGATTGCCAGCGGTGACCAGAAAGCGCTGGCGAAAGCCGCACAGGAAGCGCAGATCATCGGGGAGTCGCAGAACTTCGCGCGCGATCTCATTAACGAGCCTTCCAATCGCATGACGCCGACGATCCTGGGCGAGCGCGCGAAGAAGATGTGCGTAGAAGTCGGATTAAAGTGCGAAGTTTACGGTCCTGACATAATCAAAGAAATGAAAATGGGAGCGTTCTGGAGCGTAGCGCAAGGATCGGACGAGCCTCCGGCGCTGATCGTGATGAAATATGAGCCGGCGGGCGCTCCGGCGAAACCTGTGCTGGGCCTCGTGGGGAAAGGAATTACTTTCGACACCGGCGGCATTTCGATCAAGCCAGCCGACGGCATGGAGAAAATGAAATACGACATGGCCGGCGGCGCAACCATGATCGGCACGATGCGCGCGATCGCGCTGCTCAAGCCGAAGGTAAAAGTCATCGGAATCGTCTGCGCCACGGAGAACATGCCTTCCGGCAAAGCGCAGAAGCCGGGCGACGTGCAGATTGCGATGTCGGGCAAGTCGATCGAGATCATCAACACCGATGCCGAGGGACGCCTCGTCCTCGCCGACGGGCTGCACTACGCCAAGCAACTCGGCGCGACTCATCTGGTCGACGCCGCGACGCTGACTGGCGCGGTCGTGGTCGCTCTGGGCTATGCAAACGCCGGCATCTTCACCAATGATGACGACATGTACGAGCGCTTTCACAAAGCGAATGAAGAGGCCGGCGAGAAGATGTGGCGCATGCCGCTCGATGACGAGTACAAAGAGCAGATTCGCTCCAATATCGCCGACATCATGAATACCGGCGGACGCTGGGGCGGCGCCATCACGGCCGCGATGTTCCTGAAAGAATTCGCGGAGGACACTCCGTGGATTCATCTCGACATTGCCGGCACAGCCTGGATGGAAGAGCAGAAGCCGTGGATCGCGAAGGGCCCCTCGGGCATTGCGCTGCGCAGCCTGGTGGAATTCGTGAATGGCTTCGCGAAATAAGCCGCAGATTGGCGCGGATGAACACTGATCGCTGCAAAGACATGTTCACCACAGAGTCACAGAGTCGTACAGAGGAGGGACAGAATGAAAGCCCTGCTTGTGGTCGGAATTATCGTTCTCGTTCTGGGGATCGTTTCTTTCTTCGTGCCCGTGCCTCACCGGGAACATCATGGGATTAATCTGGGCGATGCGCGAGTTGGCATTACGACGGAGCACGACGAGAAGGTCTCTCCTGCTGTCAGCGTAGCCCTGGTTGTGGTGGGGGCGGGACTGATGATCGCGGGGCGGAAAGCGAAATAGCCAGCAGCAAAGTTTTGTGCGCCCCTCCAACGTTCGTTTAAAATGCCCCGTGCCAGCGTTCCAATGGCCCTAGAGCGACGTTCTACTGCATATCCAAGGAAAACCACTCCAAAATGCCCGGATGCCCTATAAGTCAACCTGGCGCTCGCACCGGCTATTTATATCTATTAGCTATAGCCAAATCCGGTAACGGTACTGGAGCTTTGAACGCGATCCCCCACTTACACTTTGCTGAGAAAGACAGCCCTCAGGCGCTAAAGCGCAGTCGTATTTTCAATGCCTTATCGGCACGAGTAAACTCGTGCCCTTCCCGATTCTTACTCTTCTGATTCGTTTTTCCGCAGCCTGTGAAGCCGTGCCCTTCCCGAAACTTTATCCGAGAGCTTCTCAGAGGTCAGAAGAGCCGTCCCACAGAGAAATTGACTCGGCTTTGCCCGGTCGGACTAACACTGGTGGCGAGCGCGATGGGGCCGACAATCGTATCGGCCATCACTCCCAAATTGATGCTCCCTTTGACTCCGATGGAAGTGGAGGAATTGAACGCGCTCCCGGCCTCGTACCAGCCTCCCCAGTAGAGCTTCTTGCCCACTAATTGCGGCAAGCGATAGAGCTCGCGACGAAATCCCAGCGAAGCATAACCGTAGTGGTTCCCCAGAAACTCTTGGGGGAAGTATGCGCCCAAGCGGAATGGTCCGCCGAGGGCAAAGACCTGGAACGGTCCCGCGTTGCTGCCGAACGACGTGCCGCCTGAAATATCGAAGAACAATGATGTCTTCGGACCCGTAGGAACAAAGGTGGATGTTTGCACTTCAAATTGATCCATGGAACGAGAAAGCCCCGGGCTTTGCAAGACGCGTGCCAGGCTCGCAACGATCCTCGTCCCACGACTGGGGATCGCGGGGCTATCCTGCGAATCCCAGACGTAGCGGGCACGAAATTGTCCTGTGCTTCCGCGAACGGTGGGGAGACCGGCGTCGCCCACCAGCGGCGCAAGTTTCCCGCTGAAAAGTTCGTAGCCGACGCGAAGCTCGCTCAGGCGGTTGAAGTCATAGCCGAGGTCAAGTCCGCCGCCGGCACGCTCATCGCCGAAGATGGCAACGCGGGTCGGTCCGGTGAAAGCGTTGCGAGCGAACTTCGACGCAAAGGCGTAGGGCGCGACGAACAGATGCGTCCCCGCAAGCGGCTGATAGAACTCCGTCGCCGCCAGATCACGGGAGCCGAGCAGAAACTCATTGCGCCACTCGCCGCCATGATCTTTGATGTCGGTGAAGGTCACGCGCGCGCCGGCGGCGAAGTCGAAAGCGGCAACGCCAGAGCCGTCCACGTCCACCGCGAGATTCACAAACGGCGGCCCGTAAGATTTTTCATGGGCCACGATGCGCAGTCCGGGCACGCCATTTTGCACGAAACCCTCATAGCCCAGGCGGTCAAACTGGCCCTGGCCGGCGATGCGATTCAGCCGAGTACCCAACTGATTCTGATCGAGCGGCGCGCCGATGACGTTTTGCAGTCGTGAAGTCAGGTGCTGTTGCTCGCTCGGACCCACACCGGTGACTTCCAGTTCCTGGACCGACGTTGGCGCGGTCCTTCGGCGCGCGTTGCGCTGCGCAAGATAGCTTTCCCATTCCGAGTCGGAAATTGCGTATCGGCGCAATTCGCCGGCTTTTTTAGCAGCGCCGTCGTAGCCGAGCTGAATGATCTTGTCCGCCTGGCTGTAATCGTTGATGGAGAGGACTCCCGGCTCCAGTTCAATAACAACGGTCGCCAATCCGATCGAGCGCCGTTCATTCTGGAGAATCATCACGTCAATCGCTCGGCTGAGAATTCCGGTCAGGGTGTTCAGCTTTTCTTTGCCGCCGAGCGGAGTCGCGATGGCGACGGCAATCACCGCGTCGGCGCCCATCTGCCGAACAACATCTGCAGGAACATTGTCGACCAGCCCGCCGTCGGCCAGCAGACGGCCATTCAGCTCGACGGGTGTGAATACGCCGGGGATCGCCATGGTCGCGCGCAACGCCTGCGCCAGCGAGCCATCTTTCAGGATGACTTCGGTCCCATCCTGCAGGTCGGTGCCGACACAGCGAAATGGAATGGGCAGATCATCGAAGCCCGCAATGGTTGAATAGGGGAAGGCAATCCGATCCAGCAGCAGAGTCACGCCCTGTCCGGGATTGATTCCGTTCGGCCCGTTCAAGCCATGCTTCAAGCCAAGTTCAGCTCCCACTTGATAATCGCGACGATCCTGCTTGCGGCGAAACGAAAGCTGGCGATAGTTCGGCTCGCCGAGCAAGGCCTCGTCCCAATTCACCTCGCTGGCAAACCTGCGGACATCCGCCGGAGACATGCCGGTGGCGTACGCGGCTCCGACGATTCCTCCCATGCTGGTTCCGGCAATGCGCTCTACGGGAATGTGGTTCTCTTCCAGCCACTGCAGAACGCCGATATGAGCAAGCCCGAGCGCGCCTCCGCCGCTGAGGGCAATGCCGACGACGGAGCGATGGCCTCTTGCGCTCTCAGTCGCCGCGTTGGGAGTGGCGGTTTGCTCCGTTGGAGGCTGAGTTTGACAGAGAGACAGGATGGCTGTACCGAAAAACAATGCTAGGCCAATGGTTCTTGCAGCAGAGTGCATTCGTGCGCTCCTGGATCGCGAAGCAGCCCTCGGGCGCTAAAGCGCGGTGTATTTTCAATGCCTTACCGGCACGAGTAAAACTCGTGCCCTTCCCGATTATTACTCACCTGATTCGTTTTTCCGCAGCCTGTGAAGCCGCTCGATGGAACTCCTTGCCGAGCTTGTGGCGCTGAACGCGGACATGGGGTCCTTCGACTGCGGTTTTTCTTTGCACAAGACGCAAAGAAAAATCCTCGCTCAGGATGACAAAGCTTTGGTAAGGCCTAAGTATGGCCTACATCACCGGCGGAACGGTGATGCCCATGATGCCGAGAGCGCGAATCAGTTCGCGGCGCGCCACCGCGACGGTCATGAGCAGAAATTGTTTTCGCTTTTCGTCTGGTTCGGTGAGGATCGGATGGCGGTGATAGAAGGTATTGAAGAGCTGCGCCAGCTGGAAGATGTGTTTGGCGAGATACGCGGGCTCGGTCGTCACGATGCACTGATGCACAACATAGGCCGTCTTTGACGCGGCGAGCCAGAGCTCCCAGATTTCATTGCCCGCTTGTCCGGCGCCCGATTGTCCAGCCAGAAAATTCGACAAATCCTCAGCTGGGATTTTGCTGTTTTTCACAAACTCGTCGGCATCGAGGCCGGCCTTCTTGAAGATACCGGCCGCGCGCACGACAGCGTATTGTGCGTACGGTCCGGTCTCGCCTTCGAAGCTGAGCGCATCTTTAAAGTCGAAGGCAATCACCGACTGCTTGGTGTACTTCAGCATGAAGAAACGCAGGGCGCCGATGGCGATCTGCGTGGCGATGTTCAGGCGCTCGGTGGCGCTCAGCTCCGGGTGGCGGGAATCGACTTCGTTCCTGGCCGAGGCGATGAGCTGGTCGATGAGGTCGTCCGCCTTTACGCCGAATCCCTTGCGGCCCGAGACTTCGATATAGGAGCGCGCTTTGTCTTCCTCGGTCAGGGTATAGCCGAGTTCGGCGGCGCAGCGCGGCGTGAGCGCAACCATCTCATAGGAAAAGTGCGTGTAGTGGTCGGCAGATTGGTTGTGGCCGAGTCCGCGCAGGGCTTCAATAACCGTGTTCTGCGCTTCGGATTGGCGGGCGTCGATGACGTTGTAGATTTCAGAAACGTCGCCGAAGTGCGGATGATCCTTCTCGCCGTCGGTGGCGGAAATCCAGCAGTCGTGTTGGTTGGGATAGCGATAGAACTTGCGATATCCGAAATCGCGGCCGAGCAGGCCGAACTTCCACATGTGGTATGCAATGTCTTTGCCCACGTAGCCGACCGTGCCATTGGAACGGACGATGACTTTTTGGTGCTCTTCCGTGATTTTGTTTTGCTCTGTGGTCTCCGTGCCCTCTGTGGTTTGATTTTCCGTCCCTGCCCGCCGCATCACCCAGCAGCCTTTGTTCTTGCCTTCGCCTTCATAGAAGAGAACGCCGGCGTCTTTCAGCTTCTGAAATGCCGCGTCCCAGAAATGCAGATGCAGGATTTCGCTCTCGCGGGGAAGGAAGTCGTACTCGATGTCCAAGCGGTCCATGGTTTCGAGATGCCGGCGAAGAACAGCGGTCGAAATCAAATCGGCAATCGCCGCGGTCTCGCTCGATGCATCTTCGATCTCATGCAAGGTTTGCACGCGCGCTTGCTGGTTATGTTCGTTTTGGTCGTACCATTGCGAGACCCGCGCGTAGAGGTCCCAGCAGTAATAATCGAAACGCGGCTGATGCACGAGCGCTTCGATCTCAGGCCGCGATTTCTTCTCTAACTGCGTGAATCCCACCACGACGTCCGCGACTTGTACGCCGGTATTGTCGATGTAGTTCTGGACGTCGACTTCCCTTCCGGCATAGAGCAGCAAGCGCACGAACGTGTCGCCGAGAATCGCGTTGCGCAGATGTCCGATGTGCGCCGCTTTGTTGGGATTGATGCTGGTGTGCTCGACCAGGATCTTGCCGTCGGCAATTTCTGCTGCCGGCCTGTGATCGGCCGCTAGGGCGGCTGCCATCCATCCACGATCGATCTTGACGTTCAGATATCCGGGAGGCGCGACCTGCATCTCCGCAATGCCTTCGATCGCGCCGATCTCATTGCGAATCAGTTCCGCGATTTTCAATGGTGCGGAGCGCAGCGGCTTCGCGAAAGGAAACAGCGGCATAGCAAAGTCGCCCAGTTCGACATTGGGCGGTTGCTCGATGATTACGTTCGGCAAAGCTGCGCCCGGATAGCGAGCCTGCAAACACTCCAGCACGCGCTGTGCGAGACGGCGTTCGAGATCGCGATACAAGAAGGTCCTCGGGGCAGTGGAAACCTGTGATTTTAGCAGAGCGCAGATCGCAAACTGGTTTGACGCACAATGGAAGCGTTACCTATGATGAACTTCTCGTTCTTGGCTGTTGGTCCCTGGTTGTTGGCCGCCTTAACCACAACTACGACTTGTTGTCGCCAACAACGAACGACTAAACGACCAACGACGTTTTCCCTATGCGAATCGCTTACCTCGAGTGCTTTTCCGGCATCAGCGGCGACATGTTTTTAGGCGCGCTGGTGGATGCTGGAGTTCCGCCACAGCTTCTGGAGGAAACTGTCGCGGCGCTGGGACTCGGTGCGCGTCTCGAAGTTTCGCGAGTGATGCGCAGCGGGATATCTGCGACGAAGGTCGATGTCTGGGTTGGCGATGAGAAAGACATGCCCCGCGAAGAGTTTTGGGCGCAAGCCGGTGTGGCGCGGGCGCCCTCGCCCGCGAAGGCGGAGCACGAGCACAGTGATCATCACCATCAACAGGAACACCATCATGAACCCCAGCATTCATCACAGGCTGACGCTGCGCGGACGGGGGCGTCCGCGCCACACAGCCAGCCACACAGCCAGCCCCACATCCACGGGAGAGGGCTGAGCCAGATTCGCCAGATTATTTCTTCCAGCAAAATCTCGGACACGGCAAAAAGGAAGGCTATTGCGATCTTCGAGGCGCTGGGTGCAGCAGAAGCCAAGATCCACAACATCGACATCGAAAAAGTACACTTCCACGAGGTCGGGGCCGTGGATGCGATTGTCGATATCGTTTGTGCGGCTGTGGGATCGGAAGCGCTGGGCGTAGATGAAATCATCTGCTCGCCGCTAAATGTCGGGGGAGGCACAGTGAAGTGTGCGCACGGTGAATTCCCTGTGCCCGCGCCGGCGACGCTCGAGTTGCTGAAAGATGCCCCCGTCTATTCATCGGGGCTAAATGCAGAACTGGTCACGCCGACCGGAGCGGCCATCGTCAAGACCCTCGCGTCGCGCTTTTCTCCGTTTCCTCAGATGAAGATGCAGAAATCCGGCTACGGCGCCGGATGGCGTGATTTTCCTGGTCATCCGAATGTCTTGCGACTCTCGGTCGGCGAGGCCGCAGCCGAGCTTGCGGCGAAAACGGCTTCGGAAACCGTCTCTATTCTTGAAGCCAATGTGGATGATCTGAATCCGCAGGTGTTTGGCTATGTGATGGACCGGTTGCTGACGGAAGGCGCGCTCGATGTTTTCGGCACGAGCGTCCAAATGAAAAAGAACCGTCCGGGAACGCTGCTGACGGTCTTGTGCAGGTCCGAGGACGCTGACAAGCTGAGTCAAATCATGTTTTCGGAGACCACAACGCTCGGCGTTCGCCGGCGCGACGAAATCCGGCGCACGCTGGCGCGCCGATGGGAGAATGTGCAGACGCAGTGGGGCGATGTGCGCGTCAAGATCGCCAGCATGAATGGCGCGGTCACGAACTACGCGCCCGAATATGAAGACTGCCGACGCATTGCGGAACAGCATCATGTGCCGCTGAAGGCTGTGTTGCAGGAAACTATCCGGGTTTACCTTGGAAAGACTCACCACAGAGGGCACTGAGGAACACAGAGGAAAAGCTTTATCGCAGAGTTCGCTGAGGAGGGCCGCAGAGAACGCTGAGAAAATCTAAGAAACCACCTTGAAAGCGCAATGGGCAAAAAGTTTTATATTACGACTCCAATTTACTACGTCAATGCTCGGCCGCACATTGGGCACGCGTACACGACGATCGCCTGCGACACGGTGGCGCGGCGGCAGCGCATGTTGGGCGCAGAAACTTTTTTTCTCACCGGCACCGACGAACACGGTCAGAAGATCGAGCGAGCGGCGCAGGCTGCGGGAAAAACTCCGCAGCAGTATGCAGACGAGATTTCTGCCGAGTTTCGTGCGCTGTGGAAGCGCATGGGCATCTCGAACGACGACTTCATTCGCACCACCGAAGACCGTCACAAGAAGCGGGTGCAGGCACTGTTTCGGGCGATTCGCGACAACGGCTACATCTACAAAGGGACTTACACCGGGCAGTATTGCGTCTCTGACGAACTTTACGTCGATGGCGCGCAGTCCGGCGATCCCTGCCCGACCTGCGGCCGCATCACGGAAACGGTGAAGGAAGAAAATTACTTTTTCAAGCTCTCGGCCTTTCAGGACAAGCTGCTCGAACTTTATGCGAATCCCGATTTTGTTCGTCCCGAGACGCGGCGGAACGAAGTGATTTCGTTCGTGCGCTCCGGATTGCGCGATCTTTCCATCAGCCGCTCGACCTTCACCTGGGGCATTCCCGTTCCCGACGATCCCAAGCACGTGATTTATGTGTGGCTCGACGCCCTCGCCAACTACATTACGGCCATCGGCTACGGATCGTCGCACGCGGGAGCGCAGGAAGCGTTCAAGAAATTCTGGCCCGTGGACGTCCACATGATCGGCAAAGAGATTGTGCGCTTCCATTGCGTGTATTGGCCGGCATTCTTGCTGGCCGCCGGATTGCCGGTGCCGAAAGCGATTGTCGCTCACGGCTGGCTGCTATTTGAAGAAAGCAAGATGTCGAAGTCGCGCGGGAATATTGTGCGTACGGAGACGATCCTGGACGTTCTTGGCGCGGACGCACTGCGATATTTTTTGCTGCGGGAAGTTGTCTTCGGACAAGACGGATCGTTTTCGTTTGACGCGCTGGTGCAGCGCTATAACTCGGACCTGGCCAATGGCATCGGAAATCTGGCCAGCCGCACGCTGACCATGATCAATCGCTATTTCAAAGGCGAGGTGCCTTATCCTTCGCACGCGGCGCAGCGCAAGCCAACCGACGACGCCATTGCGCAGTTGGCGACGCGGACGACCGCCGAGTTTGGCAACAGCTTTGAACAATTCCAGTTCTCTCGCGCGCTGGAATCCGTCTGGGGATTAGTTGCCGCGGTCGACAAATACATCGTCGAGAACGAGCCGTGGGCGCTGGGCGAAAAGCAGGATGAGGACAGTCGCTCGCGCCTGGGGACGGTGCTTTATACGTCGGCCGAGGCCCTGCGTATTGCGACGGCGCTGGCGCATCCCGTCATCCCCGAGGCCTCGGCGAAAATCTGGACGCAGATGGGACTCGGCGATATTCAGAGACTCGACTTGAACAATCTGAAGTGGGGACAGCTTCATCTCGGCACGAGGTTAGGCGAGGTGCAGCCAGTGTTTCCGCGCGCCGACAAGAGCGCCATTGAAAGGATGCAGAAGATGGAAGAGCAGCAGAGGCCTGCAGCGGCGGAGGGCACAGAAAACACAGCGGCACAAGCGCCGGGAACGCCTCCGGCGATTGCTCTCGGGACCGCGGCTCCAGTCGCCAGCGCGCCTTCGCCGGACGGAAACAAAATTACGATCGACGACTTCGCAAAAGTCGAGTTGCGTGTAGGACTGGTGAAAGTCGCCGAGCGGGTACCCAAGTCCGACAAGCTGTTGCGGCTCGAAATCGATATCGGCACCGAAGTGCGCCAGGTTGTGGCCGGAATCGCGGAAGCGTACGCGCCCGAGACTCTGGTCGGACGCAAAGTCGTGATTGTGGCGAATCTCGCACCCCGAAAGCTGCGCGGATACGAATCGAATGGAATGATCGTGGCTGCGTCTGTGGGCGACGGGAAGCCGGTGCTGGCGAGCTTTCTGGAGGATGTGCCGATCGGGGCGAGACTCAAGTAGACGGTCTTTTTTCGGTGGCGTTGGTCGTAGTTCAATTTCCGATCCGCGCCAGATTCTTCGCTCCGCCTGAAGAACGGCTAAGCTCAGAATGACGCAACGCTCACATGCGGCACTGAACTGAGTCGAGCTTCGCTCGCCGGGACAGCCGAAGGCGGCTGTCCTCACATGGCCAGTACCGATGTCCAACGACTATGTTCGTAGATTCCCACGCCCATCTAGAAGGCAAGCAGTTCAATGCGGACCGCGAGGCAGTGATTGCCCGCGCGCGGGATGCCGGGGTACGAAACATTGTCGCTATCGGCAATGGCGATGGCCCGGCGAATTTCGATTGCGGCATTCAGCTCGCCGAAAAATACGACTTCATTTACGCCACCATCGGCATTCATCCTCACGAGGCAAAACTGGCGGACCAGGCCGCATTCGATCGGATGCAGCAACTGGCGCGGCATCCCAAGCTGATCGCCTGGGGCGAAATTGGGCTCGATTATTATTACGATCACTCGCCGCGCGAAACGCAGAAAGAGGTTTTTGCGAAGCAGATGGAACTCGCCGCTGCGGCCAAACTGCCCATCGTGATTCACTGTCGGCCTTCGGACGGAAGCGACGACGCGTGGGACGATTGTCTCGGAATGATCGAGCAGCAGTGGGCGCCCAGAGGGTTCGGTGGAATCCTGCACTGCTTTACCGGCAATTGGGAGCAAGCCAAGCGTGCACTCGACATCGGCTTCCTGATCTCGTTCGCCGGAAACGTCACCTTCCCCAAAGCCGAGCAAATTCGTGCGGCCGCGCGGCAAGTCCCGCTTGATCGCATGTTGATCGAGACGGACTCGCCCTATCTTGCGCCCGTGCCGCACCGCGGCCAACGCAACGAACCGGCGTTCGTCATCGAAACCGCGCGCAAGCTCGCCGAGATGCGCGGATTTTCCGTAGAGGAGATTGGCGATCAAACGTCGCGCAACTTCTACAATTTTTTCAAAATCGCTGAAATCGCTGAAAACAAAGTTCCTGCCCACGAATCCCGCTGATTCTGTTACTCTCAAATCGGATTCCATCATTTCAGAAAGAATCGAAATATGCCCGACAACACCTTCGACATCGTCAGCAAAATCGATCTGCAGGAGGTGTCGAACGCGATCCAGCAAGCGCTCAAAGAAATCCACACGCGCTTCGATTTGAAAGATTCGAAGTCGAACATCGAACTGGACAAAGACGGCATCGTCCTGCACTCTGCCGACGAATACAAGCTCAAGGCGGTCAACGACGTGCTTCAGCAGAAGTTGGTTAAGCGCCAGGTTCCGCTGAAGGGGCTCGCTTATCAAGCGCTGGAACCCGCTGCGGGTGGGACGGTGAAGCGGCGCATCACCATGCAGCAAGGTATTCCCATTGAGAAAGCGCGCGAGATCGTGAAGGCCATCAAGGACGCGAAGAAAAAGGCGCAGGCCTCGATTCAGGGAGACCTGGTGCGGGTTAGCAGCAAGGACCGCGATACGCTGCAGGAAATAATCGCCGTGCTGCGGCAAAAAGATTTCGGAATTGATATGCAGTTTACGAATTATCGGACTAATTAGAAGAGCTTGGATCGCAGAGGTCGCTGGGAACAGCCGCAGAGATTGCGGAGAAAAATATTGAGCACTCTGGCCACCATTAACGGCAAAGAAGTTTTCGATCTCCTGCGAGACGATTTGTTGGCGCTCGAGGACGAGTTCGGCCAGGAAACCGTCTCCGATGTGCGCGCCATTACTGAAATCGGAGAATACCTGCGCGCCGGCGGAGGCAAGAGAATTCGTCCCGCCCTGCTGCTACTTTCGGCCAAGCTATTCGATTATCAGGGACGCGGAGCCGTGCGCCTGGGCGCGGTGGTCGAGATCATCCACACGGCGACGCTGGTTCACGATGACATCATTGACGAAGCCAAGACGCGCCGCGGACGGCCGTCTGCCAACACGCAGTGGGGCAACTCGCGGTGCGTGCTGGCCGGCGACTGGCTCTACATGCAGGCCTTCAAGGTCGCGGTGCAGGAGCGCAACTTCCGCATTCTCGACACCCTGATCGACTTGACTCAGCAGATGGTTGAAGGCGAACTGCTGCAGATGGAAAAGCTGGGCAAGACCATCGCGCTTGACGAGTATTTCGATCTCATCTACCGCAAGACTGCTTGCTTGTTCTCGGTCTGCATGCGTCTGGGCGCGATCTTGGGTGGCGCGACTCGGGATCAGGAAGAAGCGGTCGCAAAGTATGGACACGATCTCGGCATGGCGTTTCAGATCGTGGACGATGTTCTCGATCTGACGGCGTCAGAAGATGTATTGGGAAAGCCGGTGGCCAGCGATCTCCGCGAAGGCAAAGTCACGATGGCGGTGATTCATGCTCTGGATCGCTGCAGCGCCGAAGAACGAAGCAAGATCGAGACCATTTTGCGGGACCGCGCCTTCAATGGAGTTACGCATCAGCAGATTCTAGCCATTTTGCAGGGCTACGGCTCGTTGGACGCGGCCTCCGCCCGCGCCATCACCTACGCCGAATCTGCACGCAACGCCATCTGCACTTTCCCCGACTCTGAGATTAAACGGGCACTGTTGTGGGCGCCCGAATTCGTGGTCGCGAGAGAGAAATAAAACTTTTATCGCAGAGTTCGCTGAGAACTGCCGCAGAGAGCGCGGAGGCCCCTACTCTTCCCGATAGTTATTCGCGATTCGGACAATTCCATCTCTCAGGACCGTTACGTGGAAGTTAATGAGAAGCCCGACTTCTAAGCCAAGTAGGCGGAGATGCGACAGCAACTGCATATGATCGACTGGATGCAAGGCCTCTTTGCATTTCAACTCGACCGCAATCGTATTCTCGACCACGATGTCCGCCCGAAAGCCACAATCGAGTTTGACGTCGCCGTAGTAAAGGGGTACAGCTTTCTGCCGGTCGACTTTCAATGCGGCGAGCGACAGTTCGTGTGCAAGGCAGGCCTCATATGCGGACTCAAGAAGACCAGGTCCAAGCCGGCGATGGATTTTGATTGCGGCGCCAATGACAGTGCCGGTGAGTTCGTTGATTGTTCGTGGGGATCGTGGGAGGGAAGCGGCAATCACTGTGGCCATGAACGCAAACCTAGACTGATTGCGCCGATGTCGTCGGTGACAAGTGTCACTCGCACACTGTGGAAATCTGTTCTCTTTCTGCGCATTTTCTGCGGCCGTGCAGAGAGAGCAGAGCAATAGCTCTTCATCGCAGAGAACGCTGAGAACGGCCGCAGAGAGCGCGGGAGGCCTCGCTCCCTGATAGTTACGTTTTCGACAATTCCACCTCTCAAACCCGTCACGCGAGAGCAGTGGAAATCACTTCTTTTCTCCGCGTTTTCTGCGGCCGTTCTCAGCGTTCTCTGCGATAAGGTGTTTGCCCTATCCAGCAACCCTTCCAGCCTTCCCGGCTACTAAATAGTTCGTACTCAAACCTGCCCGCGCCGCACAATCGAAATCTGGCCTGATCTGGCCTGATTGACCACACAATTCGAATCACACAGGAGGATTTTTTTCATGAAGAAACTTATGGTTGGTTTGCTGGGTTTAGTTTTCGCGTTCGCCATGGCCGCCTACGCGCAGCAGGACTCGACAGGCCAGTACCCCTCTCAGTCCGGACAGACTTCGGCTGATCAGAGTGCAGCCAAAGCCCCGTTGAAGACTCTGAAAGGGACAGTTCAAACGCAAGGCGACAAAGTCATGTTCGTGGAAGATAACGGCAAAAGCTGGAACGTGATGAATCCAGAAGAACTAAAAGCGCACGAAGGACATCACGTGCAGGTCAGCGCTCACGTTTATGCTGACAAGGAAGAAATCCACGTTATGCATGTGAAGATGATGAAGGGCGAGAGCAAGTCCGGAGAACCGATGAGCAAGTAGTTCAGGCTTTCTTATTCGGTCGTGCAAGGGCGGCATGTAAGCCGCCCTTTTTTTTATGAATGTTCTCATCGCAACCTTGCATACGGAGCACGGATTTCTTCCGGTTGCGCGAAAATACTGGTTCAGGCCCTGGCGTCGTAACGGCGGCGCGCCAGCAATGTCTCGCGGCCATACGCCTCGGACCAGCAGGAAAGATCGTCCAGCGCCGTTATCAGATTCTCGGCAATGGGGGTCAGTGTGTATTCCACGCGCGGCGGCACGCCGGGAGTAACATGGCGCTCCAGCAGCCCGTCTCGCTCTAACCCGCGCAAGGTCTGCGTCAAAACCTTGGCGGAGATGTTTCCCAGAGTTCTCTGCAGCTGAGAGGTGCGCAGCGGCCCGCCCAACAACTGATGCAGTATGGTAATCCGCCACTTCTCGGAAAGAACTTCAAGCGCCAAACTGAGTTGAGCTGTTCGCACCGTGCTGGCCATACTTTTTGCTCTCTGGTCTTTCGTTTTCGTCTCACCCGCGCCGCCCGAAAACAGAGTACGACTTAAAGTCGACTCGAAGGCAAGGCTGTAATTTGTAAGCGAGAACGCGGCGTCATTCAGGAGTTTGAAAAGACATTCTACTCACCAACACGGCAGGTGGGCTGTTATGTCGGCCTCGTTTTGACGCAGTTTTGACATTCTTTTGACGTTTTATTTGCAAGACCGACTTCCCAGGGAAGTACGCCTTCGTGGTCGCACGGCGCAGCAGAAAATCCGGGCACGGGAAGACGAGAAGACGAGGTCGCATTGTCCGCTGCTAGTTAAAGCGTGTAGTGCGCCACAGAGCAAGCGCGCAGCCCGCCAGCAGTAAAAGCGTGGCTGCGGAAATGATGGCGGCCCACTTGAAGTTGATGTCCATACGGGGGAGCCGGGCGAAGGCGGCCAATGCAATAAAAATAGCGGTTACACCGGCCACAAGCAGGGAATCTAAGATCGTTCTGCGGCTCGCTCCTTCATTGACTTCCCTGCCCTCCATGCTGGCCCGCAGGGAGGAGCCTTCAATGCCATAGCGTCTGCCTTCGCGCTCTGCAGCGATTTGCCAGCGGGAGTGCTCGCGGCTGGTGGCTGAGGAGAGAGCGATCGCGACCGCTCCTAACGCCATCAAGATGGAGCCTCCGATGACCTGCCCGTAAACTCTGTGGCTACTTCCGTGCAGTTCGTGGAAAACGAGAATGCCCCAAAGTAGTCCCCAGAGCTGGTTCGTATTGGAGAGCGGAATGCCGCGGCTGATTCCGATGTATTTGGTGGCATACTGCTGGAACAAGTCTCCGATTACCCAAACGAAGCCGCTCAGCATCAGCCAGAACAAGACCGGCCGTGCCTGCACAATTTCGTGCCACAGCGGCCGGACTCCCCTATAGGCGAGGGCCAGAGCTGCCATGGTTGCCAGTTCGCCCACAGTAAAAAAGGTCACGAAGGAAAGAGGGTTCATTCCCGTCAGGTAGGCCTTGCGATAAGGGATGTACATCGTTCCCCAGAGGACTCCGGCCCCAATCGCGGCCATCACACCGAACGCCGCCCTGCCCGACGAACTTTGCGTCGACGAGGCGATGGCCAGCAAAGTTGCGCCCCCGAACATGGCCAAGGCTCCGCCGAGCACGCCCAGCCAGCGGCGCCATCCGGCGTTTTGCAATTCGTGGAAGAGAAGGAAGCCCCAAAAAATTCCCAGCAGGCTGTTCGTATTCCACAGGGGGAAAGCGATGCTCAGCCCGACGTCGCGGATGGCATAGATGGTCAGAGTATTGGCGACCGCCCACATGCAACCGGCGAGTACGGCCCAGATAATCAAATGCGGCGCCTGGCGAACGTCATGGCGAACGCTGGATGTGCCGCGCACGAGCGCCGGGATGCTCCAGCGAGCCAGGAAAACGCCCGCGACCATGATGAGTGAAACGGTTATGGGCGAGACTCCGGCGCTGACCATCTTGATCGGAGCCTCGGCGCCGCCCAGCCAGGCCCCGGCAGCAAATCCGCAGAACACCCCCAGCGTCTGCAAGGTTCGCAGGCGTACTGCCGGAATCGGAACTTCGGGCGCAAGCGCGGCGACGGCGTCCACAGTCTTTGCTGGTCCTCGTTTCCAGTGCCTCAGTGCTTCAGTGCTTCAGTGGAGCTGATGCAAGAAGAGCAAGCCGGCGAGCAGCACCACCAGCGGAATCCAGAAATGGATGTCGCGCATGATGGTGCGGAACAATACGCCCGGCCGGATCCTTGGATTCGTACCGTTCATGGGATGGCAAGAAGTTAGCAGATGCGGCGGATGTTTGCTATCAAGGGTCGTGTATCCTGCCCTGATATTTTTCGATGGGCGGCGATCCTGGCGCGGACAAGATTGGGGTCGGGTCAAAATCAGGTCTATATCCCACACAGCGCCAGTCGGCGAATCGAATGGCAACGCAGTGTTCTGCTTTCCAGCAGATCGACTCGGCAGCGAGTTCGCCCATGAAGCGGATTCCAGCTCTGGGCATCAGGACGCCTTCAATAAAGTGCAGTGTTTATGCGGGCTTGAGTGGTGCCGGGAGGGGGAATCGAACCCCCACAGGGCTTTTGGCCCCTGCGGATTTTAAGTCCGCTGCGTCTGCCAATTTCGCCATCCCGGCGCATTGCTAATTACTGAGACGTAATGATCTTACTGCAGCGGCTGTTCGTCCCGCGTCTCGATTCAGGCGAATGACCTTGTCGGTCGCGTTCACTTGACAAACCCGCAGGTCTAAGAAGCTATCCCAGAAATGAAGCGGGAGAGTAAATCCGGTTTCCCCTCATGGGCTAAAGCCCGCAATTTTTGTGGGCTTTGGCGTCTCGACTAAAGTCGTGCCCTACCCGAAACCATTTATGAGATAGCTTCGGAAAAACGGCTCGCTTTTGCACAGGCCACGTGCATTGCGCCCGACTTTGGAGTCGCCTCGCACCAAAACAGATAACCTCGTTCTCCCGTTGAATCGGCCTATTATCCCTAAAGAGAGTTTCCAGGAGATGCGCTCATGGCAGCGAATCAAGTCGTGCTTTACTTCGACAAGCCGGAGGATGCTTTGCTTTTCACTTTGGCTGCCAGCTCAGTCATGTCAGCGGAAGGGTCGATCCAGAGCAAGACAGCTGCGGTCAAATGTGCCGAAGAGATTTGCAAAGCCAGTCGAATCACGACGACTGAGGGTGCACTCAACGGAATGAAAGGCGAACTTTGATGATCCGAAAAGCTGTGCTGCAAATCGGCGTGCCCGTGCTACTGGGTTTCATTGCTTGCAATGCATACCTTGCGGTCAAACACCTGAGAAGCATCGAAACCATGACGGCGCTCACGCTTGGAAGCGCCGCCATCCAGGCCGAGCTCTCCGGTGTTCTGAGAGATGTGACCGATATGGAAACGGGCCAGCGGGGATATTTGCTGACCGGAGATCCATCGTACCTGCAGTCGTACAGTGACGCCGGAGGCAGAATCGAAAACGATTTTGTCAGTCTTCGAGCCGCGATCTCGGGCCGGGGCCAACTCGAACAGTCACGTGAGGCACAGTTGGAGTCTTTATTTCAATCAAAACATGCCGAGATGGAGCGCTCCATTCATCTGCGCGAGCAAGGGTATCGCCATCGTTCGTTCAAGCTCGTCGAGAGCAATGAAGGCAAGAACTACATGGATGAGATTCGCCGGATTGCATCTCTGCTGGCGTCAGCCGAGGCCAGCAATTTCGGCAGATTGCACAATGACCGGAAGGTTGCCCTGAAGCGGCTATTGACGACAACCATCATCACAAATTTGGCTGTGTTTGTGCTGGCAGCGTGCCTGTTTGGGCTGATCCGGCGTCATGTGCGCTTGCTCGGAGAAGAAGCAGCTCAGAGCCGGAATGAGCTGGCAGTGCGGGATTTGCAACTGGGCAAACTAACGTCTGCACTCAGTGGCCAGGCGCGTTCGAACATCATCGCCATCAACACGAACTCCTGCTTGCTATTGGAGAATTATGGAGGCTTTCTGCCGCGCCAGGGGCACGAATATGCCGAACAGATGAAGGCTGCAGCGGCTGAAATGGAACGGCTTCGACAAGATTTAGTGGGTGACCCGTGGTCCCAGGTTAACGGAGTGGTAGCTTAACAGTTCGGCGTTCACGAGCAATCTTGATCGCGCTCAAAATCCCTAGGCCCGGACGTCTTCAGTGAGATCGGGGATATTAAATCAATCGTGCAGTGCGCCACTCATCTCTTCACGACTACGTTCGATTAGGTCGGCGGCGTGGCCTGCCAGAATATCGAACTGGCGAAAGTCTTCTGGGGAGGGTTGATGGGGCGTACGCCAGTGGGTGGAAATCATTCCGACGATATTTCCAGGGCGGGCAACCAATGGCGTGGTCTGGCAGGCATGAATCCCGGTCTGAAGGTAGACCTGCCGATCTTCTGAATCGGCCATGAAGTCGCAGTTGGCAATGTCGCTCGCCACTACGCGCCGCCCATCGCGCAACGCTAATCCGCACGTACTTTTCGAATCTGCACGCACCCACTTCCAAAAACTGGCGGCCTCGGGATTAAATCCGCGGAAGGCGAGCAAGCGCAGTTCTCCGCCTATCCCACGCTCTGGAAACAGCATCTGCAAGCTCGCATAGTGTGAGCGCATAAGGGTGACGGCAACGTCGACAATCTCCTGGAAGCGATGACCGTTCTTTTCCGCCGACTGCTCCACAGTTTTTCTTGGAGGTGCGGGCGTATCGAGGGACTGGCTGTCGAGCGCTAAGTTGAGTTCGCTCGAAAGTTCGAGCATGCGTTTGCTGTCGGTTTCGTGGCTGAGTTCTTCCGCGATAATTCTCCAATGGCGGGGTGTGCCGTCGTGCATCTGAGTTGTTTTTTCTAACCCCAGTCGCTGGCGCCGAGAGGGAGGCTCTCGTGCTGTTAGCGAAAATTGCAATCCCTTGGCGCCGTCAGTTTACCATCCGAAAAAGAAAAAATTCAATGAGATCATATGTGGCGCAAGTTGGCGCAGGTACGTTTACGTGTTGCGTTTTGCAGCATCTTTCCGAGAACCTCGAAGCGCAGCAGCGTTTCGCGCGCGAGGCGCGCGCGCTGAACGATTCCAACTCATGCACCCACACGACGTCGGCCACATGAGGCGTGGAATGTACTTTCTTTGCTCCGCGTACTACACTGCTCCGCATTCCGCTAAAAAATAGGAAGACTACTCTGTGACGGAAAATCCCGGACTATCGCGTCGAGAGTTCATGGCACTTGCCTCGGTGTCGGCTTTGGCAGCCGCCGCGGGTAGCAGAAGTGAGAAATCCATGACGGAGCGCAAGGAAGCCTCCGCTAACGAGTTGTTAGAACTCACAGCAGTTGATGTAGTTGCCAAGCTGAGAAAAGGGGAGATCACGGCTCAACGATATGCGTCGGCAGTTCTCGAGCGCTGTCAACAAGGCAGGGCCCTCAACGCCTTTATCACGCTACCGCAGGAGCGAGTGTTGGAAGCGGCGAGAGCGGCTGATCGCCTCCGTGCTTCAGGGGCAAAGCTGGGTGCGCTGCACGGGCTGCCGATTCCGGTAAAGGACAGTGTAAACACGAAGGACATGCCGACAACGGGAGGAACTCCCGCGCTGCGAAATTTCCGTCCGAAGGAGGATGCTCCCGTTGTCCGTTCGCTTCTTGCGGCCGGAGCTATTGTGCTTGGTAAGACGAACCTGCACGAATTGTCATTCGGATGGACGAGCAACAATCTGGCATTCGGCGCGGTACACAACCCCTACGATATCCGGCGTATTCCGGGCGGAAGCAGCGGAGGGACCGCAGCGGCGGTGGCTGCGCGAATGGCACCGCTCGGAGTAGCCGAGGACACGGAAGGTTCGATACGGGTGCCAGCGGCGATGTGCGGTATCGCGGGCTTCCGACCGACGACCGGACGATATATCTCGACGGGAGTCGTACCGATCTCTCCGCTCTTCGATCAAGTTGGGCCTCAAGCGCGTACGGTGGGCGATTTGGCGTTATTCGATTCGGTGGTGACTGAGGATTGGAGTCCGCTGTCAGCGACAGAACTGAAGGGAAAGAAACTGGGAGTGGGGCGAAACTATTGGTTTACGGGTCTCGATCGTGAAGTGGAGCGGCTTACGAATGAGGCGTTGAAGAAGCTGGAAGCTGCGGGGGTTGAAATTGTCGAAGCAGACGTTCCTGAACTGGCGCAGCTTATCGAACGGACCACGAATCCGGTTCAGAACCATGACGTCCGTTTTGCCTTGGCGAAATACCTGGAGGAATACGGGGCCGGGGTCACGTTCGATCAATTGATCTCCAGGGCAAGCCCGGAGATTCGGCGAGATTTTGCCGATATCTTGCCGGGAGGTAAGTGGTTCGTTGGGGAGGCCGAGTATCAGGTCGTGCGCGAACAGCACCTGCCCAAGCTGAAAGAGGTCTATCGCCAGTATTTTGCGCGGACGGGCGTGGCGGCGATTGTGTTTCCGGTGACGATGATCCCACCGCCGCTCATCGGCGAGGATGTTGAGGTTTCCATCGACGGGAAGAAAGTAGCATTTGAAACCGCGGTGGCACGGAATATCGCACCGGGAAGTACGGCGGGACTCCCCGGCCTGGTGCTTCCTGCGGGAACGGCGCCGGAAGGACTGCCGATTGCGTTGGAGTTCGACGGTCCGGCGGGCAGCGACCGTGCGCTTTTGGCGTTGGGGCTAAGCCTGGAACGTGTGCTGGGAGAGATTCCGGCGCCTAAGTTGTAGGTTTGTGAACCTGATGGATTCGATGCTCAACCTCTCGCGAGTTGCCGTATAATCCGGCGCTGGTTCTTCGATGTCTGTGCCTCCGCCCGAATCTGCCGATCGCAAGCAGCGTCAACACGAGCGCTACTGCATCGCCGTCATCACTCTGGAAGAGGAAACATTTCGCGAGATGCGCCGGGCCCTGACCGCGAGCTTCCGGGTCGTGCTGGCCAGCACCGAATTACAGATCAAGACGCTGATCGACGATGCCGACGTGCATGGCATCATCCTCGACCTGGAGGCCATCGGCGATGACGCGGGCGATGGCATTGAGGTGCTCCATGAAATGCGCCGGCTGCGCGATGATTTGATCCTGGTCGCCATTACGGAATCGACCAGCGCGGAATTGCCGCTGCTGGCCAGTCGCGCGGGGGCCGACCATTTCTTCCGGAAGCCGATCGACTGTGGCGAACTGACGACGCTTTTATCGCAGACTATCGAGAAGCGCGCCTTCCAGTTCGAGGGGCAATGGTTGTTGCAGCAGGTCGAAAATCGGGCAGCATTCGGCGATTTGATTGGCGGCAGCGAAGCCATGCGCCGCGTCTATCAGGCTATCGAGGCCGTGGCGGGAAGCAATGCCAGCGTTGTCATTCGTGGCGAGAGTGGAGTGGGAAAGGAACTGGTGGCCCGGGCAATCGTGGGAAGCGGACCCCGCCACGACAAGCCGTATGTGTGCCTGAACTGCTCTGCCCTTCCCGATGCCCTGATCGAGTCGGAGTTGTTCGGCTACGAAAGAGGGGCGTTCACCGGCGCCGATACGCCCAAGCCGGGCATGATTGAGGCCGCGCATGCTGGCACGCTTTTTCTCGATGAAATCAGCACTCTTGCGCCCGGCTTGCAGAGCAAACTCCTGAGGGTGCTGCAGGAAAAATCGGTGCAGCGCCTGGGCGGCCGGTCGGCAAAAAAGATTGATTTTCGCCTGATTACCGCAACCAACGATGATCTGGAAGATATGGTCCAGAAGGGACGGTTTCGCGAAGACCTTTACTATCGGATTAACGTTGTCCCTATTGCCGTTCCTCCCTTGCGCGAGCGCGCCGGCGACATTCCTTTGTTGGTGGAGCATTTTGTTCGACTCTACTGCACTGCCAATCAGAAGCCTCCCAAGCAAATTCAACCTGGGGTCATGGAGATCCTGGAGAATTATTCCTGGCCGGGGAATGTTCGCGAGCTGGAAAACGTGGTGCAGCGTTTGGTGCTGATGAGTGACAGCGTTAGCATTGCGGCGCATCATTTACCGCAGCAGGTGCTTTACTCGACTACAGTCAGCCAGGAAGCGATCCTGATTCCGGAATCGGGTGTGGATTTCGAAGCGGAGATGGAACGCATCGAACTCGCGTACCTGAATGCCGCCTTGCGGCGGACCGCGGGGAAAAAATCGGCGGCGGCGGCATTGCTGCACATCGATCCGCAAAAGATGAAATACCTGTGCCGCAAACGCGGACTCTCGTCGTCGTCCGAATTGGGTTAAAAATTAACCTAATGCGGGTTAAATATTAACCCTGGTCAATTCTTCACTGCCCGCCCCAAGGGAAATGTCGGGTCCGGATGAAATGGCTAACCCATTCCTCCGTTTCAACTTACATAAACTGCGCGGAGACCGCACTCGTTTGGTATGACTCGTGCTATATGTCAGGACGTGCAGTAGAAGGAAATCGAAAATCCAAGAAAAATGAGGAGCGCACCGTGACCATCCAGAAGAAATCCTTGATCAACACCCTGAACACGACCAAGAAGGCCATCGTAGCCACCCAGGTGGACGCGGATGCGCCCGCAACCAAGAATGCAGCCCAGCAGAGCCCGGCGAGAAAGCAGCTAGCTAGCCACATCCCGGCGAGCAAGAACCTCGCCAGACGCGCTCCAGCAAGGAAGAGCCTTGCCAGCCACGCTCCAGCCAGGAAGAGCCTCGCTAGCGTAAGCTTTAAGAAACCGATGTTGTGAAGCGGCAAGTCGAGACTTCTTAAGAAGGCAGGAAGGCTGCGCGGATTCGCGCAGCCTTTTGCTTTTGGTAGCGGGTCAGTTTGAAGAGGAAGCGATCCAAGCGCGCGATTTATGCATCGCAAAAAGCGCGATGCTTCGCGCGGATCGCCCAGCGGCTCGCTCCACGATGACGAAGCGAACTGACCAAACCTGCTTTACCACCTTGAATTGTGCTCTACCAGAGCTTGCGGCCGAGAAAGTCCGCCACATTTCTGTAGGCCAATAGCGCGAGGCTGCTGCGTTTGCCGTAGAGACGGGCCGTACCGACCATCCCTGGTTTTAGCGCGTGGTCTCGGTTCGCGATCATCAGATCGGCTACGTAGAAGGTGGGCGGCCGCAGACCCTTGTACTTCGTAAGATCGATCAATCCCGGCGGAATCTGTTCGGAAGCCGGAGCGATTCCCGCGACGTCTACCTTCCTTAGCCCAAACCTGCCATCCACTTCCAAGCGGGCATAGGAGTTGGGACGCAGCTTGTGCATATCGTGCTCGGAAAGGTAGACGCGGGCGCGCAGCTGGTCGAGATCAGCCACTTCGACCAACTCGGCTCCTTCGGGATAGTAGCCTCCTAAATCGTCGCGCACGCGCGGGGTCAGTACGACGCCGGAGATTGGACTTTGCAGCTCCAGAGTCGCCGCCTCGGCTGTCAACTGCTGGGTTTGGCGCGTAAGGCGATCGCGTTCCTGGTAGGCTGGCCCCAGGTCGGTGTAGCGCAACAGGGCGGTTGCAGCGCGGCCCGTGGCCACCTGAGCATCTGCCTGGCTTCGGGCCAGTCGGGATTCAAGCGATAGGTTGCGAAGCTGCATCAGCGGAGCGCCCGCACTCACCATCTCCCCTTCATCGGCATAGATCTGAGTAACCACGCCAGGCACGAGATTACGCACCATGGCGCGATGCGCCGGTTCCAGCAGGAAGCGTCCGTCCGCGGTTTCATGCCAGAACGGCAAGAGTAGAAACAGTGTGACCGCGGCCGCGACGGCAAGGGAGCGACGGGGAGTAAACCAGGCCCGGACGCGGTCTTTCTTGTCGAGATACACCAGTTTCATAAAGTTCACCAGAGTGCGAATGCGAGAGCGAAAGATGAGTCCTGCGGTGGCTAGTTCAGGAATAAATGACCACTCGGGGTTGAAATGGCGAAAGGCATTCCCCACAAAACTGGCCAGGACATAAAGCACCGTATAGCTGTAGATCCCGGAGAGGATTGCGTAGACGGCAAATCCCAGCCGCTGTTTCTTCGGGACATAAGGCACCTCGACTGGCAGGCGCCACACGTTTTTTTTGACCCATGAGGAAACATAAATGGTGGACGCTTCCTTCAGATCAACAATGCCGAGGATTTCGCAAAGCATGTGGTAGCCGTCGAGTTTCATCAACGGATTCCAGTTGATTAAAACTACGCCGATACCGGTAATCAGAATGATGGTGTAGGCGAACTCGTGGACAGCCGTGCCCGGCGGCGTGCCCCACCAAAGAGGAGTCGCGATGGCGCACACCATTAATTCGCTCCATACTCCTGCTACGCTGATCATTAAGCGCTGGTTGCGGTCTCCGGTAACCATTCCCTCGGTCGTATCGGTATAGAAAGCGGGGCTCAGGTAGATGAGGGCGAAGCCCATGGAGCTGACGTGGCCGCCGTAATGTTTGCAAGTCAGACCGTGTGCGATCTCGTGTATCGCCATAAGCACGGTTGCCAGTAACCAGAATGCGGCGACATCCCACAAGGTTTTGTCGGCGAAGTTATAGAACTGGAAGGTGTCGCGGCCGACTTCACTCCAGTGAACGATGAAAAGACCACACATGAAGCCAAACGCGCCTAAGGTGATGAGAGTGAACCACCAGGTATAGACAAAGCCGATGCGGGCGTGCAGCCAGTCGAGGAAACGGTCGGGATTGACCGCCGGGAATGTGATTAGGGAGAGATCGCCAAACTTCTTTTTTTGCTTGAAGAATTTGCGGCGCTCTTCAGCCGTTTTCTGCATGAGCGCCACGTTCTTTTCGAGCGGCGTCTTGTACCAAAAGCCAATGGACTCAAGACTGTCCGCGAGTTCCCTCACCTGCTGCACTGAATACGCGATTCCAGTTTGTTGAAAGTAGAGATCGGTGACTTCTTCGTACGTGCGTTGGCCATCGAAAAGACGGGCGAACTGCCAATTCTCCGGAGTGAAACTGAAAAGCGCCTCTACCCCGGGGATGAATACGCGGACGATCGGGTGCCCGTCCTGAATGTGCTCTTTAAATACGGCCGCGGGATGCAGGCGGGGATAACGGCGGCTGATCATGCGCGCCGGAATCTCCGGCAACACCTGGTTCAGCGCTTCGGTAAGGTTCATCGCAGCTCGTTGAGGCGGATATTGGCTTCCATGCCGGGACGCAGCGCTCCCGGTCTTCCTTCAAGTTCCACCGTAACTTCGATTGTGCTGCTGGCCGGATCGACGACCGGACTCACTTGTCTGACCTTCGCCTTAAATTCCTGGGCGGGCAGGTCCGGCGTGGTCAAAGGAAGTTCTTCGCCCTTCTTGATGCGGCCAATAAAGTTCTCCGGCACGGTGAAGCGCATCTGCAGCGGGCCCTCGGCAGTCACCCAGAACAGCCGGTCTCCCTTATTGATTTGCTGACCTTCCCGCACATAGCGGCGCGCGACGATGCCGGCGAAGGGAGCGCGAATCCGCGTCTTTTCCAGTTCCATCTCGAGGGAATGTTCACTGTCCTTAGCGTTGACGAGCAATTGGTCCACTCGCTTGACGTCCCATTGATCGGCCTCAGCTTTAAATTTCGCATGCTCCAGCTGTTCCTGAGTGATCAGCTGCGCGTTCCACATCTTGCGGGCGCGCTCGTAATCGACCTCAAGGACTTTAGCTTCGGCTTTCCAGTTATTGAGATCGGCCTCGGTGCTGAGCGTCTTGGCATGGGCCGCTTCCAGGTCGGCTTCGAGCTGCCGATCATCCAACTGCGCCAGCAAGTCGCCGCTCTGCACGCGCGCACCCTCGTCCAGGAACAATTTGGCGAGAACTCCATCGCGCTGCGCGAGGAGATCGAGTTGATGTTCGACAATCAGCGGGCCCGAGACGGACAAAGCACTGTCGGCTGGTTTGGTGCTGGTGGCGGGGGCGGCAACCGCTGGCTCAGGAGCGGCAGCCTTGGCCGTATCTCTGTCAGAACAAGCAGTCAGCGCAAGAATAAATGCCGGCAAGGCGAGAGCGAGCATGCAGGGTAGCTTCATCTCTTCAGACTCCGAACTTCATATTCCGATCTTCATATTCCAAACCAGGACCAAAGCTTGGCATAGATCCATAGCAGTGGTGTGCGGAACAACGCATAACCGGCCGGATACCATCCCACCTTCACCTTTCCGCGACCTTCCATTCCTGTGCGAACTGCGCCATCGGCATTCGGAATTGCAATCCGTGCGAAGAACACGCGCGATTCCCCCTCGAGCGCCGCTTTGGGGCTTACGATCGTCACTTTGCCTTTGAACGTGCGCGTTGGAAAGCTGTTGAGCTTGACCGAGGCGTCCTCTCCGGTGCGCAATAAACCAGAGTCAGTATCATCGATGGCGACATCTACGACGGCCTGGGAAGTATCGACGACTTCGGCGAAGGTGTCGCCGAACTGCAAGCGCCGTCCGATCATGGTTTCTAGATTCGGCGTCGCCATCACGCCGTCGATCGGCGAACGCAAGCGCGTCTGCTCCAGGCGCTGCTGGTCGCGCGCCACTTCCGATTTCCAGTAGTCGGCCTGCACCCGCTGCACTCCGGCTTCGGTGCCGTCGTTGATGGCCAGCGCGCGGTTCATCTGCAGTAAGGCGGCCTGGTACTTTGACTGTGCTTCGCTGAGCAACATGCGAGGCTCCCAGTCGGCGAGCTCGGCCACGACCTGGTTGCGCTGCACCCGGTCGCCCTCGCGCACATATACTTTGCTGACTACACCTTCGATTTCAGGTTGCAGTTTGGCTGAGTGCGCAGGAGCCACAATCGCGTCTCCGTCAACCCGCAATTTCCAGGGAACGGCGGCGAGAAAGATCACGATGGCAGCTGCGCCTGCGAGATAGAGAGCCCGCCTTTGCTTCTCCATCGCCATGAACTTTCGCTTCTTGGCCAGTACAGGTTCGAGCACCGAGATGAACGGCACTTCCTTGTACATCTGTGCGTTGCGCAAGGCGACCGTCGCCTGGGCCGCGAGGACCTGAAGAATCTCGATGTGCGCGGGAAGCAGAAAGTCCGGGTCGCTGCTTTCTAGTCCCAGGATTCCCACGCGCCCGGTATCGTCGGTCAATGGAATGGCGTAAAAACCGCGCGTGCCGGTCTTCTCGAAGTAGTCTTTGAATTTGGCGCGCGTCTCTTCCCGGGGGGTATCGATTTCGTCTCCGTGCTGCGCGATGTGCACGGTGCCGCCAGAAAGCAGCGCCCAGACGAGAATGTCGTTGAGGGGTGCGATCTCCGGAGCATCGGGGTTGACCTGGGTCATTCCGGTCACGGCAGAAAGCTTGTATTTTCCGTTCTGCTCTAAAGCGATCGCAGCCCGTTCATAGGGGATCACGGCCTGCGGCGCATTCACGATCGTCTGCAGCACGCGATCCAGATTGAGCGTGGAGGTAATCTCGTGGCTGACCGTGACTAAGGTCTCGAGAACTTCGACTTTGCGCTCTGCCGCCAGCAGACTGGCATTGTGCAGCGCAATGGCCGCCGACTCGGTCAGCCGGCTCAGAGTGAACAGTTCATCGTCATCGAAGGGAGTTCC
Source organism: Candidatus Sulfotelmatobacter sp. (assembly GCA_035710725.1). Lineage (GTDB taxonomy): Bacteria > Acidobacteriota > Terriglobia > Terriglobales > Acidobacteriaceae > Sulfotelmatobacter. The sequence continues at coordinate 34,119 of DASTCY010000029.1, forward strand.
GTCCAGCTTGTTGACCGCCTCGATCACGCCCACGAGCGATTCCTGGTCGACGATGGGGGCAACCATGATCGAGGTTACTCCTCCGGATGAGAGGCCCTGATTGCGGCGAATCAGCCGCTCATCGTCGGGATGCTCAATGAGAATTGGCTCGCCGTTGTCGGAAACATCGCCAGCAAGACCTTCTCCAGGTTTTTGCGTGTCTTTCTCTTGTACGGTGTCATCCACGCCCGCCTGGTGCATCAGCCGCACGCTCTCGTCTGCTTCCAACATCCATAAATTGATGGCTTCGCAGTCGAACATCTCGCGCACTTTGGCAGCGATAAGCGGGAACAACTGGTCCATTTCCAACGTCGAACTGAAAACCTTTTCGATATCGTAGAGCTGGGTCAGGCGGGTAATAGTCGTGAGCGTGTCTTGCCGTTCGGTTTCGTAGCGTTGTGCTCTGTTCAACGCAATGGCGGCCACTTCCGCGGCGCCTGCCAGGCTGCTCAGCAGTCCTTCGTTCAACGATTCGTCGAAGCTCAGGATCTCGATTGCTCCCGTGAGCTCCCCGTTTCGCAGCAAGGGCAGATAACACAGTGACTGTAAGGTCCTGCGAACGTGGAGGTGTGCGTACTGCTCGCGGATGAGCGTGTGTCCCTCGAAGCAGAGTGATTTGGGGTCGCGGGCGAGAATACCCAGAGTCCCAGTGTCTAACGGTATGGCGCCATCAGGAACAGTGGCGTCCCCCGCCGTGGCCAGCAATACCCAGCTTTCGCCGTCCGGCAAGGTTGAGACCGCGTATACGTTTACGTCGGAGCCGGGATGAGCGGTGGCGAATGCCTGCGCGGTGACGCGAGCCCGAGGCAGAAGTTCCTGCTCGTCAAGCAACCGCGCGGAAAAATCTTCTATCTGGAACTTTAGGCCCGAACTCTGAATGGGCATCGAAGCGGCCTTTGAAAGCGGCGCTCGCTTTCCTACCACGAGCGAAGAACGATTGCCATTTGCAAATTCACCGCGCTTCTTCTAAGTTGGGGACGCACTTTAGCAGAGAGCCTGACAGGTGTCAATTGCACCTTCTGCGTAGTGACACTCGAATTGCGATTGCCATGGTCCGGAGGAGGATCGGGTGGAAATCGAGGTTCGCAGTCAATCCAATGTGAAGATTATCAAGCTCCGCGGCCGGTTGAACCTCGGCGATGCGGTCGACCGCTTGCGCGCCACCTTCGACGACTTGCTGCAAGCCGGAGAAATTCACGTCGTCGTAGATTTGGGCGAGGTATCGATGATAGATTCCAGCGGGATTGGTCTGCTGGTCCGCTATCTGACCCTTGCCAAGGAGCACGGCGGCTCACTGAAGCTGCTGAACCCCTCGAAGTTTGCCGTCCAAACCCTTAGAATGACCGGACTTCTCAATCTCTTTGAAGTCTTCACCGATCAGGATCAGGCGGTTGCTTCGTTTGGGTAGGCCGAACGTGGCTAGGCGGATCAAGCCCCTCCAACTCATGCCGTTTTAGAGGACCTTCAATCCTGTTGTTTTGGAATAACTACGCTGAGGCGGGTGTGGCGGCTCCGCGTTGCTTGCGCAATTCGTCGAAGAAAGCTTCAGGAAGCATAACCGATTGCGTGCAAAAGAGCTTAAGCAGAGGGTCGTCGGGCTGCTCACCGGGAGCGGAACTCGATGCGGCGGCTCGTTCTTCCAGGCCCTCCGGCTCGACCCACAGCTCCGGCTGAATCTCGCGATTGGCGGTCAGCAGATTGAGGAATTTTTCCACGGCAGCGCTCTGCTCCGGCGTGCCGTGCGTAAACTCGACGCCCATGCCTTTATCGGGATGCATCACGCGAACCACTCCCTGAGCGGACACCTGGACTCCGGCGGCTTTCATGGAGAGGGTTACGCGAGTCGAGATGGGAAATGGAGAAGAAACTTCCAGATAACAGGCTCGCAAGCTCAAATCGGTCAAACGGCATTGTACGGGGGGATCGTCCTGCTCCGATTCTGGTGAATTGTGCTTCAGCCACTCTCGCAACTGGGTGGCAGCGCCGAGCGGAACATCAAGAAAGCGCAATCCCGACTGGGCTGCACTGCCTTCCCAGGCGATCTCGGCGTCTAGCGCCAAGGGCGAATTGCCGCCCGGCAACGTAAAGTGGATCTGGCAGCGTCCTTTGCGGCGGGTCCGCTTTGGCAGCTTGATGGCCATGCCGCCTTCGCTAAGATCGATGGTGGTCACCTTCAAAGTCGATGCTGAGCTGTCTTCCTGGATCAAGACTGAGATGTTGATCGGAACCCGGAAATTTCTTCGTCGCTCCCGCTTCATCAGCGCTCGTGCGGCGCGAAAGCTAGACCGGGCGCGTTCGCTCGAAACCGGTTTGTAGAGCACGAAATGCGCGCCAAGGTCAAAGATCGAACGCAGGCCGGCGGTGGAGTCCACGATGGCGACGGCGATCGTCCGCTGATTCCACAAAGCGCTGCGCGAACTGCGCAGCACTTCTGGAGCCCCCGAATCGCTGCAATCCACCACAATGGCCTCGAAGCGCTGGCGGGTTAGCTTACGGAGCGCGGCTTCAGAATTGGGGCACAACTCGACCTCGATATCGAGGTCGCCAAGAGTGCGGCGTAGCACGCGGAGAATCTTCTCGTCGGAGCAAAGTACCAGTGACTTCAGGCTCATAAACTGGCCAAGGGCGCGTGCAGCGCGGCAGCGCTACCGCACTCGCCGCGGTAATCCCTAGATCGCACTGTATGATGGCTTTTCCGGGTAGGCAATCCCGACGTTCGCCCTGACGGTTACTCGGGTAACCACTTGCAGGGCTTTAAGATACGAGTTTCAGAACGGAACGGGATGGCCGGACCCTTTCGGGATCAGCGTAAGTCTTTTTATTAGTGTAGCTTACGGGGAACCATTTCTTTGGTAATTGCAGATTTTCATTGACTTTCCGAAGAAAAACCTTGTAAGATGCTGAGACTCCACGAGCTAAGTTTCTGCGGACAAGTCAGCGGTTCCGGCTGTCCCTGATGATGTGCTGTCCCGGCGAGAATCCTTCAGAGCGTTTGGAGAATCATATAGTTAAGCGCGACGTACAAAGGCATATAATCTCCCGTTTAGAAAGGCATCTTCTTCATGGCAAAGCGACGCGGAAATCCTAACTGGGGCAAGCCCGAGCCGATCGGTCCGATTGTCCCTACAGTTACTGAGTTCGAGCAGGTTGTACGCGAGTACAAACTGTCGCCGGACCAGTACTTGCGGTCGACCCGCCTGCGTGAGTGGGCCCGCCGCAACAAAAATTCGAAATACATTCCGGAGCCTTTGCTGGAAGCATGGGGCTTCGAGATTGAATCCACGCTGTAAGCCGAGATTGATTTGGTAGTTTGGGAGGGTCGCTCTGTGAGCGACCCTTTTTGCTTTGCGATATGAAAAGCAGCAGTCAGGAGTTCGCAACTTAGCCATCCGAGCCAGTTCATTGGGGGGCGGTGGGGCTCTGTTGATTGCCCAGTGGTCCGCGATGCCTGAATTCTTGCACATCCCGCCTACTGACCTTTTTGCCTGGCTGGCGGGCATTGCCTTTGCCGCGGGGCTGAATGTCTACGCGACGGTAGCGGCTTTGGGATTGCTGGCACGTTTCGGGCACTTGCCGCTGCCTGGAGGCTTGCAGTTGTTGGATAGTTGGACGGTGATTGCTGCGAGCCTGGTGCTCTTTGTCATCGAATTCTTCGCCGATAAGGTTCCGGCGTTCGATCTTATTTGGAATGCATTGCATACGTTCGTGCGGGTGCCTGTGGCCGGATTGATCGCGTTCGAGGCTACGAAGCAACTGTCGCCCGAAAAGCAACTGCTGGCTACGTTGCTCGGAGTTGGGATCGCCTTCGCCGCGCATGGGGGGAAGATGGCGGCGCGGGCGGCAGTGACGCCCTCGCCGGAGCCGTGGTCGAATATGGGCCTGAGCTTGGGAGAGGACATTCTTGCAGTAGGCTTGACCTGGATAGCCATGCGGCATCCGTATGTGGCTGGAGGGATTGCGTTAATTTTGGTCATGGCGGCCATAATGCTCGGTCGATGGGTAATTCGAGCCTTGAGCAAGCTGTTGCTCGGAGCTTCGAAGGAGGTTCGGCGGGCCGCCGCTTAATTGCTACAATCACGTCCTTATGAGTCCCGAAACTCCCTTTACCGACGTCCCCGATGCAATCGAGGAGATTCGCGCCGGACGCATGATCGTCGTCGTCGATGACGAAGATCGCGAGAATGAGGGCGATCTCACGCTCGCCGCTGAAAAAGTCACCGCAGAAGCGATCAACTTCATGGCGAGGTACGGGCGCGGGCTCGTGTGTCTGGCGATGACCGAGGAGAGGCTGGAGCACCTGCGCATCGGGCCCATGACGGCGGAGAATACGTCGCAATACGGAACCGCCTTCTGCGAGGCGATCGATGCGCGGGTTGGAGTCACCACCGGCATTTCGGCTTACGACCGCGCGCGAACAATTCAGGTTGCGATTGATCCGGCGACGAAGCCGTCGGATCTGGCGCGCCCCGGCCACGTCTTCCCTCTCCGCGCGCGCAAAGGCGGCGTGCTGGTGCGCGCCGGGCAGACCGAGGCTTCGGTCGATCTGGCGCGGCTGGCGGGGATGGTCCCGGCGGGAATCATTTGCGAAATTATGAAGGACGACGGGAGCATGGCCCGCATCCCCGACCTGACCGAATTCTGCCGTGAGCACGAGCTGAAAATGCTGACGGTGGCAGACCTCATTCGCTACCGCATGGCGCACGAACGTTATGTGCATCGCGTAGGCGAGGCACTCGTCGACACCCAGTTCGGAGAATTCCGCATGATTGCCTATGAGAGCGAGGTGGACGGCGGCGAGTCGCACGTGGCCCTGATTCGCGGGGACATCGAGCATAGCGAATCTCCGGTGCTGGTGCGTATGCACGCGCATTGCCTGATGGGCGACGTGTTCGGCGCGACCGCCTGCGAGTGCCACGCCACGCTGGAAGGATCACTGCGGCGGATTGCGCAGGAGGGCCGCGGGGCCGTCATCTATTTGCACCAGACTTCAAAAGGCTTCGGCTTGGAGAAATTGGGGGATCGAGTCGCGCTCACTTTCCATCATGGCCAGAAGCTCACGTCGCTCTATGAAAAGCAGACGCAGCGCGAGATCGGCATTGGGGCGCAGATTCTGTCGGATCTGGATTTGCGGCGGATTCGGCTGTTGACGAATCGGCCAAAGAAAATTGCAGCGCTCGAGGGATTTGGGATCGAAATTGTGGAGCAGGTTCCGGTCGAGCTGACACGATCGGAGCAGAGCAACCTCAGGGGCTAAAGCCCCCGGCGTTGGGGACGGAGTACGCGGCCCTAAAGGGCCGCTCTTCCACGTGGCCCCTTGGGTTCCTGTCTCCATCCGGCTCGTGTCTCAATTCGGCTCGTGTCTCCATCCGGCTCATATCTCCATTGGGCCCGTGTCTGGACCGGGTCGCTCTCCCATGATGCGCCTCCGCGCGTATCCGCAGCGGGCCGCCTTCGCAAGCGCTGGGGACAAAGTCAGCCGTGGCGTGACCTGACAAAAACGTAAGGCATCCGTGCTTGTTTCGAACTCACAGTCCACGTAGCCCTATCGACAGCATTTGGTGCAGTAGGCGGTCGTACGGTCCCTCACGCGCTCACGCGCGCTTCGGGATGAAATCCTCTAGTAGAGTTTTGTCGTTTGGCAGGCGGTTGTCTTCCTCTTCGTCCCGAACGTAAGATGAATTCCCTTATGGCAACGAACCCAGCCTCGGTTGAACAGCCAAGGCGAACTATTCCTGCTGAGATGATTGAGGATGCGCGCAAGCATGTTTACGAGGCGGCGATCCGGACACCGCTGGTGCGGCTGAACTATGACGGGCCGGCTGAGATCTATTTGAAGCTGGAGTGCCTGCAGCCGATCGGCGCGTTCAAGATTCGCGGCGCGTACAATGCCGTGCGCCTGCTGCCGGAAGATAAGCGCAAACTCGGGGTTTGGACGGTCAGCGCGGGGAACGCCGCGCAGGGAGTTGCTCTAGCGGCGCGTCGCGCGGGCGTGCCTTGCAAAGTACTGATGATCCAGGAGGCCCCTGCCGCCAAGGTGGATGCCGTGCGCCGGCTGGGCGGCGAAATCGTGAAAGCGTCGTACGAACGCTGTTGGGTGGCGCTGGAGGAGCGGACCTATCCGGGGATGGATGGGACGTTTGTGCATCCCTTTGAAGATGACGAGTTCATTGCCGGCAATGCTACAGCAGGACTCGAGATCGTGGAGGACCTGCCGGAGGTGGATGCGATCGTGGCTTCGTTTGGCGGAGGCGGGTTGTCATCTGGCATTGCCTCAGGAGTGAGATCGCGGGGCAGCAAGGCAAAGGTGTATGCCGCGGAGCCGGAGACGGCCGCTCCATTGGCGCGTTCATTCGCGATGGGATCTCCTCAGAAGTTTCCTGAGTGGAGAGCGAGCTTTGTTGACGGCAGCGGAGGCAAATCGGTTTTCCCGCGTATGTGGGCTTTGGTCCATCATCTACTGGCGGGATCGATCGTTTGCACCCTGGAAGAGACTCGTCAAGCGATGAAGATCATGGCGGAACGCAATCATGTGATCGCCGAAGGTGCAGGGGCGTGCGCGGTAGCGGCCGGTCTGAGTGGGAAAGCGGGGACGGGGAAGGTCGTTTGCGTGGTCAGCGGCGGGAATATCGATCTGGCAAAGTTTGCGGAGTTGGTGAGCAGATAGCGTCCCTGAAAACAATCGCGCGGGCGAGGGCGCCCGCGCCACAACTAGAATGGTTTCCGCACAACGACTTCGGCATCGCGGATGAAAAACTGCGCCGAGCAGGACTCGGAGCCGCAGATCACGGGAATCAATCCGTTGATTTGCTTGCGCGTGATCAGGCCGAGCATGCCGCAGGACGGGCAGGAAAGTACGGCCCAATAGGGATCTTCTTTTTCGCCGATCTCGCCGGCGTTTTCAAGCACAAAGACAGTGCCGGGCTGCATCTGCTCGGGAATCCACTCCGTCAAGAGTTCCAGTTCACCGACCATGCTTCCCCCTGTTTCGAGCCTACGAGATTCTTCTAACACGCCGCCGGTAATCTGACGACGTTACCGAAGTATTCGACTTCCGGGAGACGACCTCAGCCCGCACTTGCCGCACCGCATCGCTCAGGCAGACGCCCAAGATCGGCTGCTTCGAGTTCTTCAGGATGTCGACAATCTGTTTTGCCGAGGTCTCGACAAAAAGATGTTTGCCGTCGGTCAGCAAGTGATAGTCCGAGCTGTGGCTGACGATCTCGGCCAGACCTTTGCCGAACTCTTTTTGCAAAAAGCGCATCACTTTGCGAACGCCTTGCAGCGAAAATCCCTTGCGCCGGAGTTGGCAGATCACGGCCACTTCGGTGAGGTGCCGCATTGAATAAAAGCGGCGATGCCCCACACGCTGGGGCCGGACCACTCCCCGCTCATCCCACCATTGCAGCTGGCGAGGCGTGATGCCGGTGATGGCAATGACCTCGCGCGACGTGAAAAGTTGATCCATTTAGGCCCAGTTCTGTTTCAAACAATTGGTTCTGAAAATGTTTGAAACATTTTAGGCATGATTTTGAGGGATACAAGAGCAGATTCAGGGAGTGGGGTTGACTAGGAGAGTTCCTCCGGAATCGCGGTTGCGAAACCAACCGTTCCGGGGAGATCTTATATGCGCCATCGATGGTGCCAGCGGTCGTACGGTCCCTCACGCGCTTACGCGCGATTCGGGATGACATTCTCTATTCAGGTCCGGATTTAGGTCCGGTATTTATGTGTGGATAATTGCCGGGTACCAGGCCGGAGTGCTGCCTCCCCCTACGAAGTGGACGATCTCGAGTTGATCACCATCCGCAAGCTTTGTATCGGACCACTGGTCACGATGCACAATCTTGCGATTGAGTTCGATCGCGACACGGTCGGACTTCATGCCGAGGTGCTCCACAAGCGAGGCGAGGGTGAAGGGCTGGGTAATCGGTTCGAACGCTCGGGTTTCGCCGTTGATAACAAGTTTCACGGGTTTGCGACCTGGGCCGGACTTCGGGATGAGCTCGGTAAATCCTTATCGCCTCAGACGCTGAGGTCCGATAGAGGCGAAGGTCAGGTGTCCAATTCCCCGGGACGGATGGCGGACGACTGAGGGCGGCAACAGATGCCGAAATGCTGCCACAAGCGGAACCAAGGGCTGTTAGCCAGTTCCTCATCGTGTCGCCGATTGGCCGCCAAGACGTCATTGGAAGTGAGGGGTCGCGTGTCTGGCAGCGCGAAAACACGCTCCAAGCTCTCGATCTCGGCAATGGTCTGTTCCAAATCCATGTGATCCCCAATCATCTATTAGGAGACCGGGATCGGTCAAACGGACGAAGCGGATTGAACGGCTTATTCGGCACGGCGCAAAAGAAATTTTCGGGTGGCCGTGCGGCCCTCGAAGTTTGCTTGCACGAGGACAGAGGCATCAGCCAGCGAAGACTCGTCGACCTCCATCTTGATTTCCGCAGAGCCATTGGTATCGGTCTCGGCTTGCGTATAAAACGGCGCAGCATCGGGGCGTGAGAATCGGAAGGTCAGGCGCGCACCCGAGGCGGCCGCACCGCCCTCGGTCACGCGCAGCTGCATGCTCAGATTTCGATTGGCAAGGACAGAGTCCGCGTTGATCCACTGCAAATCGAGCTCTTTGACGCGGGCCAGTGTCTCCGGTTCGGCGCGGTCAAGAATGCTCTCCAGCCGTCCGTCGCGAATCGAGTCGAGCACTTGACGGTGCTGCTCACGCAGTTGCTGCTCTTTTTGCGCATCGCCGAATTGAGGCTGGCCCGCGGCTGCGGCATAGGAGACGGCTTTCTTGCCGATGCAACGCCCGCGCACAAAGACCTGTGTCTGCAGCAACAGTTCGCTTTCGCGGGCCTCGCTTTGAACGTGGTAGATCGTGTCGCCGTGTTTAACGTCGGTATTGAAGCCGAAGATCATAGAAATTGAGTGATTGAGCCATTGGGTGATTGAGCGATTTTAAAATCCTACAATCACTTAATCACACAATCGCAAATTACAGGCGCGTTCCCTTGACACTGTTCCGCGCAAGCCCATAGTCTAGAGTGTTTACGCAGTACTTGGCGCGAATTATATATAGCTCGTCCTATGCCCGACAATTATTTCGCCCGCTACCTGCCGTTGTTAATCCATGTTCTGCTGGCGGGCGGAATTGCGACTGCGATTGTCCTGCTTTCCTGGCTGCTTGGGCAGCGAAAACCGACCCGCGCTAAGCTTTCCCCCTATGAATGCGGCATGACCCCGGTGGGCGACTCGCGCGAGCGCTTCTCGGTGAAGTTCTACCTGGTCGCCATGCTGTTCATTCTCTTCGATGTGGAGGCGGTTTTCATCTATCCGTGGGCGGTGATCTTGCGTGACCTGAAAGCCGCGGGCCAAGGCATTTTTGGACTTTTGGAGATGCTGGTGTATATCGGCGTCTTTGTGGTCGGATTTTTCTATGTCTGGAAGAAGGGCGTTCTGGATTGGGGCGCGACGTCGATGAAGCGGGAGGACTTTTAGTGCCGCTTTCCGCTGCCATCACCGATCTGGAGCAATTGAAAACCCATCCTGCAGTTGCATGTATTTCGCGCTGGAACAATTCCGCCATTCAGGACGTGAAATTCGATCGGGACGAGATGACCATTTGCCTCGATCGCGCCGCAGTCCGCGAAGCCTGCGCCTTGCTGCGCGACGATCCGGAATGCGCATTTAATTTTCTTTCCGATATAACGTGTGTGGATTGGCATCCGTCAGAGCCGCGCTTCGAGGTCATCTATCACCTGCTCTCGATGTCGAAAAAAGAGCGCGTTCGGGTGAAGGTAAGGCTGGAAGACTCCAGTCCCGCGGTCGATTCGATCACTTCGGTTTGGCCGGCGGCAAACTTTTTTGAACGCGAAGTCTTTGATCTGTTCGGCATTCGTTTCTTGGGACATCCGTACCTGCGCCGCCTGCTGATGCCCGAAGACTGGGAAGGCCATCCTCTCCGCAAAGACTATCCAGTGGAGGGATACAGGTGAAAAAGTTTGGGCATTGGGTAATTGGGTAATTGGGCGATTGAGAGATTTAGCGATTGAGAAAGTTTTGAACGTTGGGTCTTCAATTACACAATTACCAAATTACCTAACCACTCAATCGAGACATGATGGCATACCTGACGCCAACACCGGTACTGGAACCAGCTCAGGACAGAACCATGATCCTGAACATGGGGCCGCAGCATCCGTCGACGCACGGCGTGTTGCGCGTGATTCTGGAAATCGATGGCGAGAATGTAATCCGCATAATGCCGGACATTGGGTACCTGCACACCGGCATTGAAAAGACTTGCGAAGCCAAGTTTTACCAGCAGGTGGTTCCGCTCACTGACCGGATCGATTATCTCTGCCCGCTGACGAACAATCTGTGCTACTGCCTGGCCGTGGAGAAATTGCTGGGAATGGAAATCCCGCCAAAGGCACAGTGGCTGCGGGTTCTGCTGAACGAGCTGACACGAATCAATTCCCACCTGGTCTGGCTGGGCACGCACGCCATGGACATTGGCGCCATGACGGTGTTGCTCTATTGCTTCCGCGAGCGCGAAGAGATCCTGAAGATCTTCGAGATGGCCAGTGGGCAGCGCATGATGACCTCTTACTTCCGCGTCGGAGGCATTGCCCTCGAACCGCCGCTGGGATTCTTCGATCGGGTGCGCGATTTTGCCGGCAGCTTCTCGGAGCGGATCGACGAATACGAAAATCTGCTGACCGCAAATCCCATCTGGACGATGCGCACCAAAGGCGTGGCAACGATCACGGCGGAGGATGCGATTGCGCTTGGTTGCAGCGGTCCGACGCTGCGCGGCAGCGGAGTCGATTTCGACCTGCGGCGCGACATGCCGTATTCCAGCTACGAGAAATTCCAATTCAACGTGCCGGTCGCGAAAGAAGGCGACGTCTTCGCGCGATATGTCTGCCGCGTGCAGGAACTACGTGAATCGATTGGAATTGTGAGGCAGGCGCTCGATGGCATGCCGGAAGGCCCGATCAAGGCCAACGACCCCAAGGTTGTGCTTCCGGACCGCGAGAAAATGAAGACGCAGATGGAAGCCCTCATTTATCACTTCAAAATTATTACGGAAGGATTCGCGGTGCCAGCGGGCGAAGTTTATCAGGCGGTGGAATCTCCACGCGGGGAGATGGGTTATTACATAGTCAGTGACGGGACCGCGAAACCGTATCGCGTGCATATGCGAGCCGCATGCCTAGCGAACTTGCAGGCGTTGGAGAAGATGTGCGAAGGCAGACTGATCGCCGACGTGGTTGCGGCCATCGGAAGTATCGATATTGTGCTGGGAGAGATCGACCGGTGAAACAATTGAAGATTGGATGATCGAGCGATTGAGTGATTGGATTTAAGCATGGCGGCGTCAGGCAGTCAGCCGGAGCAACTACGTGAACGGACGAAGGCATTCGCATTGCGCATCATCCGGCTGTGTCAATCACTGCCTTACAGGACCGACACGCAAGTCTTGGGAAAACAACTTCTGCGCTGTGGCACGTCGGTTGCTGCGAACTATCGCGCAGTTTGCCGTGCTAGATCGAGGGCTGAGTTTGTCGCCAGACTAGGAGTAGTGGTCGAGGAAGCTGACGAGGCCATCTTGTGGTTGGAGTTGATAACCGAATCCGGAATTCTTCCACTGGAGAGGACCGAAGCTTTGCTCAAAGAAGCGAACGAATTGACAGCAATTTTTTCGGCATCACAACGCACAGCCAGGAGTCAGAGTTAGTGTTCTTAATCGCTCAATCACCCGATCGCTCAATCGCTCAACTATGAGGTTCTCTGAAGAGTTCGAGACGCGGTTCGCGCAGATGGTTACGCACTATCCGACCAAACGATCGGTGCTGGTACCGACGCTGCTTTATGCGCAGGACGAGGTTGGATTCCTCAGCGATGAAGTCGTCGCCGAGATCGCTGGACGTCTCGATCTTACGGAACTCGATGTTCGCAATGTGATCAGCTACTACTCGATGCTGACCACAAAGCCGCGCGGTCGGTTTAACGTGCAGGTGTGTACGAACATCAGTTGCCTGGTGCGCGGCGGCGAAGAAATTTTCGATCATTGCAAAAAGAAGCTCGGTATTGGGCACAAAGGCACGACCGGCGATGGTCTGTTTTCGCTGGAAGAAGTGGAGTGCATCGGCGCGTGCAGCTGGGCTCCGGCGGCGCAGGTCAACTATGACTTCCACGAAAACCTGACAGCAGAGAAGATCGACACGGTGATCGAGGAGTATAGGAAGAAAGGAACGCAATAATTTGGTGATTGAGAGATTGAGTCATTGAGCGATTTTGGGGTTTCAATCGCTCAATCTCCCGATCACCAAATCACCCAATCTCGTGGCTTACCTGGTTTCCCATCCCGACGAGATACGCGTGGTCTCAAAGCGCTTCGGGCTAGGTGCGACCAACGTCGATCGCTACCTCGAGCTTGATGGCTATAAGGCAGTGCAGAAGGCGCTCACGATGGAGCCGGACACCATCATCAACGAGGTCAAGAATTCTGGATTGCGCGGGCGCGGCGGGGCGGGCTTCAACACCGGAATGAAATGGTCGTTTGTGCCCAAGCAGTCGGCGAAGCCGAAGTACGTGCTGTGCAATGGCGATGAGAGCGAACCCGGCACGTGCAAAGACCGGTTGATCTTCGAGCATGATCCGCATTCGGTGATCGAAGGTGTGATGATCGCTGCGATCGCCGTGGGCGCGAAGAGCGGATACATCTACATTCGCGGCGAGTATCGCTACTTGTCCGTGATCATGCAGAAGGCGATTGCGGATGCTTACGCTAAGGGATTTGTCGGCAAGAACATTTTCGGAAGCGGGCGCGATCTGGATATTTACTGGCATGGCGGGGCGGGCGCGTACGAAGTTGGGGAAGAATCGGCATTGATGGAGTCGCTCGAAGGCAAGCGCGGCATTCCTCGCATTCGTCCGCCATTTCCCGCTGTGGTTGGGCTGTGGGGCGGGCCGACCGTCATTAACAATGCGGAGACTCTGGCCAGCGTTCCGCACATTCTTCTTGGCGGAGCAGCAGGATACGCGAACCTGGGCACGCCGAAAAACGGCGGCACGCGCCTGTTCTGCCTCAGTGGCAATGTTGCCAAGCCGGGTGTTTATGAACTGCCGATGGGCTACAACCTCAAAAAGATGATTTACGAAGTTGGGGGAGGGATTCCGAATGGCCGCCAGATCAAAGCCGTCGTTCCGGGCGGATCGTCGACGCCGTGTTTGACCGCCGACGAGATCGACGTGGCCATGGATTTCGATTCGCTCATGAAGGCGGGATCAATGCTCGGCTCGGGCGGGGTGGTCGTGGTCGATGACGCACAGTGCATCGTGAAGTTTGCTTTGCGCACCATGAAGTTTTACCGGCACGAAAGCTGCGGCTGGTGTATTCCCTGCCGAGAAGGCACTGACTGGCTGGAAAAAACGTTGTCCCGATTCCATGCCGGTGGCGGCGTACGAAAAGACATCGACAACATGCAGTATTTGTCGGAAAACATGCTGGGACGAACATTTTGTCCGCTCGGGGACGCGGCCGCTATGCCGACGATCGCGTTCGTGAAGAAGTTTCGGAAGGAGTTCGAGGATCACCTGGACGGCAAGCCGTGCCCGTTCGAAAAAGCCGGCGCGGCAGAGCCAGTCCCGGTAACGGCCTAAAGATGCCTGACATAAACCTCACAGTCGATGGCAAGAAGATCACAGCTCCCGCCGGGACGCTGCTGATCGAGGCCTGCAAGAAGGTCGGGATCGAAGTGCCGTCGTTCTGCTATTACCCGAACTTGTCATTGCAGGGCGCCTGCCGCATGTGCCTCGTGAAAATCGACAAGATGCCCAAGCTGCAGACCGGCTGCACCACCGTGATCAGTGAAGGCATGGTGGTCACGACGGACAGCGACGAGATCCGTCAGGCGCGGAAGTCGATGCTGGAGCTGCTGCTTGGGAACCATCCGCTGGACTGTCCGGTCTGCGATGCGGGCGGCGAGTGCGAATTGCAGGACATGACCTTCGCATACGGAGCCGCCGAATCGAAGTTCATGGAAGCGAAGAACCACAAAGATGAGCAGCAATGGTCGCCGATTGTCTATTTCGATCGTCCGCGGTGCATTCTCTGTTATCGCTGCGTGCGTATCTGCGGCGAGGGCATGGACGTGTGGGCGCTCGGCGTGCAGAACCGAGGCGTATCGTCGATCATCGCACCGAATAAGGAAGATCATCTTGAGTGCGAAGAGTGCGGCATGTGCATCGACATCTGTCCCGTCGGTGCGCTGACTTCGGGCGCCTATCGCTACAAGACGCGTCCGTGGGAAATGAAGCATGTGGGCACAATCTGCACGCACTGTGGCGACGGATGCAAAACGACACTAGGCGTGCGCCGCGCCGACACTGGGATGGAAATTGTTCGCGGCGACAATCGCGACAAAAGTGGCACGAATGGCGACTTTCTCTGTATCAAGGGACGCTACGCCTTTGATTTTGCCAGCCACGAAGACCGCATCAAGCAGCCGCTCATCCGCAAGAATGGGCGTCTCACAGCGGCAACGTGGGAAGAAGCATTCGCACTCATTGGAAAAGAATTCGCGAAGGTCCGCGACA
>DASTCY010000030.1:0-63486 GCA_035710725.1 Candidatus Sulfotelmatobacter sp.
GATGCGGCTGAGGCCCAATGCCGCAGCCCCGAAGGGGCGGAATAATTTAGCCCAGGGCGACAGCCCTGGGTAGGTCAGCAGTAAGGGAAACAGTCCCGTAGGGACGACAGAATCGCGGGCGAGGGCGCCCGCGCCACATAAATCGCGGCTCGCAACCTGCCGCAAGTTCTTTCCTCCCGATAAGCCGGGAGGGGTTAGAGAGACAAGCGTGAACGGTAAAGAAAGAATCCGAATTCGATTGAAAGCTTACGACTATCGCATTCTCGATCAGTCGACGGGCGAGATCGTGGAGACGGCGCGGCGCACGGGCGCACAGATCGCTGGCCCGATTCCGTTGCCCACGATGAAGAACAAATACTGTGTGCTGCGCTCGCCGCACGTGGACAAGAAGTCGCGCGAGCAGTTCGAGATCCGCACCCACAAGCGCCTGCTCGATATTCTCGAGCCGACGCAGCAGACGGTCGATGCATTGATGAAGCTCGATCTCCCCGCTGGCGTAGACGTGGAGATCAAGGCGTTCGGGAAAGAGCACAAATAAGTAACTGATGTGGGGACAGCCGCCCTCGGCTGTCCGGCGGAGCGAAGCTCCGCTGCATTCGCGGGCGAGGGCGCCCGCGCCACATTCCCAGCCAATAGCCGTCACAAACGACGCGCCAAGCTGGTCGGAGACGAAAATGGCAACGAGAGTAACAGGCATTCTGGGTAAAAAAGTCGGCATGACACAACTGTTCGACTCCAAGGGCGACGTTCGCCCGGTCACGGTTCTGCAGGCCGGCCCGTGTGTCGTCACGCAGCACAAATCCGCCACAAAAGACGGATACGAAGCTGCCCAGATCGGCCTGGTCGAATTTGTGAAGCAGTCGCGGCTGACCAAAGCTGCCCAGGGACATCTGGCGAAGAACAATCTTCCGCCGGTGAAGTTCATGCGCGAGGTTCCGCTGGAGGTCGATGCCACCGAGCAAGACGGTGCGGTAAAGGTTGGCGATCGCGTGCTGGTTGAAATTTTCGACGGCGAGAAATTCGTCGACATCGTCGGGGTCAGCAAAGGACGCGGCTTTCAGGGTGTCGTAAAGCGGCATCACTTCGGCGGCGGTCCCAAGTCGCACGGCTCGATGTTCCAGATCACCGGTTCGATCGGATCCTCAGCCTTCCCCTCGCGCGTCTTCAAAGGCATGCGCATGTCGGGACACATGGGGCATGAGCAAGTCACAGTTCGGAACCTGCGCGTGCTCGGCGTCGACAAAGACGAAAATCTGCTCGTCGTCGAAGGCAGCGTGCCCGGACCGCAAGATGGATACGTCGTCATTATTAAGGCGAAGAAACCGCCACGAGAGCGTCGCGGATTCGCCGGCGCGGCCACAGTCGACCCGCTGAAGGCAGCGAAGAGGGCGGCCAAGAAGGGGTAAGAGTCAATGTGGGGACGGCCGCATTCGGCCGTTCGGCGGAGCGAGGCTCCGCGGCTTTGGCGGGCGAGGGCGCCCGCTCCACGATAAAGAGAAGCATATGGCAACGATTGACATACACAATTTGAGCGGCGAAAAGGTCGGGACGCTGGACTTGTCCGACGTGATCTTCGGCGCGGTCAACGAAGACCTGCTTTGGGAAGCGGTAAAGCACTATCGCGCCGGACAGCGCGCCGGGACTCACAAGACCAAAGCGCGCTGGGAGGTTTCCGGTTCGGGCAAAAAGCTCTGGAAACAAAAGGGCACCGGACGCGCCCGCATCGGTTCGATTCGTTCTCCGCTGTGGCGGCACGGTGGCACCGTGCATGGCCCGGTTCCGCGCGGCTACGATTACACCTTCCCGCGCAAAAAATTGCTTGGCGCATTGCGCTCGGCGCTGGCCGCCAAATTCGCCGATGGGAAATTGATCGTCGTCAATGCTTTCGACGTGAAAGAGCCGAAGACCAAAGAATTCCGCAAGGCTCTGGATGCTCTGAAAGTTGATTCTTCGGTTTTGCTGGTCGAAGCGCCGAAGCAAGAGAACCGCAATCTGGAACTCGGTTCGCGGAATATCGACGGACTCGAACTGGTCCGCGGCAACGAAGTTCATCCCTATCACCTGCTGCGCTACGATCGCGTGATCTTTTCGCAGCCCGCGATTGAGAAGCTGCAGGTTTCGCTGCAGACCTCAGTTTCGAAAAAGCGGCGCAAGTCGGGCGAAGGAGAGGCGGAGAAAGTAAAGAAAGCGTCGGCAGCGCCGCGTCGCCGGGCGAAGCATGAAAAAGCGGCGGAGGTGGCGTAACCCATGAAATCCGCATACCAGATCATCCGCCGGCCGGTGATCACAGAAAAAGGTCTGGCCATCAAGGAAAACCAGAACACGCTGGTTTTCCAGGTCGCCCCGAAAGCGACGAAGACCGAGATCAAAGAAGCTGTGCAGACGATTTTCAAGGTGAAAGTGCACTCGGTGCGCACGGCCACGTATCCGGGAAAAGAACGCCGCCGCGGACGATTTGCCGGCCATCGCCCGGACTGGAAGAAGGCGTACGTGCGCCTGCGCTCCGGAGAGAAGATGCCGGAGTACGCGCAGAATTTGTAAGGAGCAATTGGCACTCAGCAATCAGCATTCAGCCAGTGGGGCGAGTGATGAAAGCTGAAAGCGAATGGCCAAGAGCTGAAGGCTTTTTTATGGCAATCAAAACTTACAGACCGACCACGCAGACCTTGCGCTACCGCACAACGCTGGTCAACGACGACATTACCAGCACGCGTCCGCACAAGCCGCTGCTCGAACCAAAACAGCGCACCGGCGGACGCCGCAATTCCGGCGACATCACGCTGTGGCATCGCGGCGGCGGACACAAGCGCAAGCTGCGGATCATCGACTACAAGCGCGACAAGACTGGCATTCCCGCGACCGTGGCGACGATCGAGTATGATCCGAATCGCTCCGCGCGCATTGCATTGCTGGCCTACGCTGACGGTGAGAAGCGCTACATCCTTCAGCCCGAAGGTTTGAAGGTCGGACAAAAAGTGGTCAGCGGCCCCGACGCTGACATTCTCGTAGGCAACGCGTTGCCGTTGCGCAATATTCCGCCTGGCACGCAGATCCACAATCTTGAGTTGAAGCCGGGCAAGGGCGGACAGATGGTGCGCTCTGCCGGCGGCGCAGCGCAGTTGGTGGCGAAAGAGGAAGAATATGCGCTGGTAAAGTTGCCTTCTGGCGAGACCCGCAAAGTCTCGCAGGATTGCATGGCGACGATCGGCCAGGTCGGGAATCTCGACCACGAAAACATAACCATCGGTAAGGCCGGAAAGACACGCTGGCTGGGACGCCGTCCGGTGAACCGAGGAGTTTCGATGAACCCGGTCGATCATCCGCATGGCGGTGGAGAAGGCAAGACCTCCGGCGGTCGCCATCCGGTGACCCCCTGGGGACAGCCGACGCGCGGCTACAAGACGCGCAATAACAAGCGCACGGATAAGTTCATCGTGAGCCGAAGAAGCAAGTGACGCGGTTTAGCCGGCGTAAGCGAAGCGCGAAGGATCTCGCGGTCGCCACAGGAAAGCTTGCGTCGCTCGGAACGACAACGAATTTTCAGAAGCTGTTAGCTGAAAGCTGACGGCTGAAGGCTGAGAGCTGGTTTTATATGGCACGTTCAACAAAAAAGGGTCCCTTCGTGGACGTTTACCTTGTGTCGCGGATCGAAGCCATGAATTCGCGCAACGAAAAAAAAGTTTTGCGAACCTGGTCGCGCCGCTCGACAGTTATCCCCGAGATGGTGGGACACACGATTGCCGTGCACAACGGAAAGAAATTCATTCCGGTGTACGTCACCGAGAACATGGTCGGCCACAAGCTGGGCGAGTTCAGCTTCACCCGCCAGTTCAAAGGACACTCGATGAAGGCGGCCACCGAAGCCGCGGCCAAGCCAGCCGGAATCCCCGGCGGTCCGGGAGCAATTGTCCCATCGGCCCCAGCTTCGGGCGGAGCGCCTCCGCCGGCACCGAAGGCGTAAAACAGCTTTCAGCTGTCAGCTTTCAGCCATCCGCTAAAAGCTGCAGCCGAGGGCGTGAGCTGAGATGAACTATGGATTTTCGAGCTGAAATGCGATATTTGCGCGTCTCGCCGCAGAAGGCGCGACTGGTGCTTGATCTGATCAAGGGACGCAGCGTCGAGGAAGCACGCAACACCCTCTTGTTCACCAAGAAACGGGTTGCGGCTCCGATCGCAAAGCTGCTGCAGTCGGCCCTCGACAACGCGAACTTCTTGAGCGCCGAGAAGAACTTGGATGTCGAGATCGACAACCTGTACGTGAAGAACGCGATTGCCAACGACGGTCCCCGCATGAAGCGCATTCGTCCGGCCCCGCAGGGCCGCGCCTATCGCTATCAGCGGCGCATCTCGCACATTGAGCTGGTGCTGGCCGAGCGCGGCAAGAATGGACACGACGTTGCAACAGTTGTAGGAGCTGAAGCCCCAGCCCCTGCGAAAACCAAGCGGCGCGCGCCCTTGGCAAAGAAGAAAGCGGCTGCAGGAAAGAAGAAAGTGGCGGCTCGGTAGTTGACGCGTTTTGCGGGCGTGAGCGAAGCGGGAGCCCGCAGCGGAAATCCTGAGCGGAGCGAAGGATCTCGTTAGGAGAAGCAATGGGACAAAAAGTACATCCCTACGGTTTTCGTCTCGGCTATACCAAGCCGTGGAAGTCGCGCTGGTTCGTCGAGCGCGACTACGACAAGCTGCTGCATGAAGATGTCAAGCTGAAGAATGAGCTGAAGGACAAGCTCAAGTCCGCCGGCGTCAGCTCGATCGAGATCGAGCGCCCCGGCAACAAGTTGCGCATCATCATCAAGACAGCGCGGCCGGGCATCATCATCGGACGCAAAGGCGCAGAAATCGACAAGCTAAAAGCCGAATTGCAGAAGCGCACTTCGCGCGAAGTCTTTGTCGATATTCAGGAAGTCCACAAGCCGGAGCTCGATGCGCAACTGGTTTCCGAATCGATCGCGCTGCAACTCGAAAAGCGTGTCGGCTTCCGCCGCGCCATGCGCAAGGCTGTCGATTCCGCCCTGCGTTTCGGATGCAAAGGTATCAAAGTCCGCGTCAGCGGGCGCCTGAACGGCAATGAAATCGCGCGCTCGGAATGGTATCTGCAAGGACGCCTGCCGCTGCACACGTTGCGTGCCGACATCGAGTACGGCTTCACCGAAGCGCGCACGACTTACGGAGTGATCGGAGTGAAGTGCTGGATTTATCGCGGCGAGATCCTGCAGCAGAAAAAGCGCGAAGCGCAGACTGCGGCGGCGCCATCTTTTTGAAGCGTGCTGAGAACTGACTACTGAGAACCGGGAACTGCTTTTATGTTGATGCCGAAAAAAGTGAAGTACCGCAAGCAGCAGCGCGGGCGCATGACCGGCAAGGCCTGGCGCGGCGGCGAGCTGGCGTTCGGCGATTACGGGCTCAAAGTGCTCGAGCCTGGGTGGATCACCGACCGTCAGATCGAGGCCAGCCGCGTGGCCATGACTCGTTTCATCAAGCGCGGTGGAAAAATTTGGATTCGTCTTTTCCCCGACAAGCCGGTCACAAAGAAGCCGGCCGAAACCCGTATGGGCAAGGGCAAGGGCGCTCCTGATCATTGGGTTGCAGTGGTCCGCCCGGGCAAGATTTTGTTCGAGATGGAAGGTGTGACGCCGACGGATGCGGCTGAGGCCATGCGTTTGGCGTCGCACAAACTGCCCCTGCGCACAACGCTGGTGAAGCGCGAAGCGACACACTGACAAATGCAGCTATCAGCTCTCAGCCGTTAGCTATCAAGAAGCGATGGCAGTGGCAGAAAAGAGCTGAGAGCTGAATGCTGATAGCTGAGACCTGAATATGAAGGCTGATAAAGTCCGAAACTTAACGGAAGAAGAATTGCGGCACCAGGAGCGCGATCTCGCGGATCAGCTCTTTAAGCTGAAGTTTCAGCTCAACATGGGACAGACCGAGAGTTTGAAAAAGATTCGCGGCCTGCGCAGAGACATTGCGCGCGTCAAGACCATCATTGGCGAGCGCGCACGCGCGGCCGCAGCGGAGAAAAAATAATGGCGGAAACAACGCAGAAGCCGCAAGGCCGCCGCAAAGAAGTCGTTGGCTACGTGGTCGCGAACAAGATGCACAAGACCATCGTGGTCAAGGTTACACGACAGAAGTCGCATCCGTTCTACGGACGCGTGGTCGCCATCAACAAGAAATTCTATGCCCACGACGAGAAGAACGAATGTCATGTCGGCGACGTCGTCCGCATCGAGGAAACGCGCCCGCTGTCGAAATTGAAGCGGTGGAAGTTGAAAGAGATCGTGCGCAAGGCCGCGCTGGTTCCGGAAGCTGCGGTCGAAGCGGCGGGCTAGTGATTAATTCCATGGGTCATCCTGAGCGAAGCCGTTCTTCAGGCGTAGCGAAGGATCTAGGATTCACCGAAGCTGCAGGGTGACAACGGCAGGAGATTGCTATGGCTGTGATGATGAGGACTATGCTCGAGGTCGCCGACAACTCCGGCGCCCGCAAGCTGCAGATGATCCTGCCGCTCGGCGGCTCAACCGGATTGAATGCGGGTCTGGGCGATGTAGTCACGGCCGCGGTCAAAGAAGCGGCGCCCGACGGCCAGGTGCAAAAAGGCAAAGTCGTCAAAGCGGTCATCGTGCGCACCCGCAAGGAGCATCGCCGACGCGACGGAACGTACATTCGGTTCGATCAGAACGCTGCCGTCCTGATCAACGAGGCTGGTGAGCCGGTTGGGACGCGCGTCTTCGGACCGGTCGCGCGCGAGCTGCGCGAAAAGAAATTTTTGAAGATTGTTTCGTTAGCACCTGAAGTGTTGTAGCTGGGAATTGAGAACTGATATGGCAACTGCAACGGTCGGACATAAGCGCGTCGATATTCGCCGCAACGACACGGTCAAGGTGATCACCGGCCGCGACAAGGGCAAAGAAGGTCGCGTGCTGCGTGTGTTCCCGAACGACAATAAGGTTCTGGTCGAGCACGTGATGATGGTGAAAAAACACGTGCGCCCGAATCCGCAGCGCAACATTAAGGGCGGCATTGCCGAGCAGGAGGCCCGCATCGCGCTTTCCAATGTTCAGTTGGTTTGCCCGACCTGTGGCCCCGTTCGCATCGGACACGAAGTCCGTGGTGACCGCAAAGTGCGCGTGTGCAAAAAGTGCGGAACGACATTAGACAAATAGCCGTCAGCTTTCAGCGGTCAGCCATCAAGCAATGATGGGACTGAAGGCTGAGGGCTGAAGGCTGAGAGCTGAAACATGGCAAAAGAGAAAAAAGGACAAAAGGAAGCGCCCCAGGAGCAGAAAGCTCCCGAACGGCAGCGCCATAGCGCCAAAGAGCGTCCGCGCCTCCGCTCGCGTTTCGAAAAGGAACTGGCCCCAGCTCTGCAAAAGGAACTGGAGCTAAAGAACCCGATGGCGGTGCCGCGCCTGAACAAGATTATCGTCAACATGGGTGTGGGCGAGGCGACGCAAAATGCCAAGGTGCTCGATCCGGCCGTGAACGAGTTGGGACAAATCACTGGACAAAAGCCGGTTATCACCCGCGCCAAGAAGTCCATCGCGGCATTCAAGGTACGTCAAGGGCAGCCCATCGGCGCCATGGTCACGCTGCGCGGCGACCGCATGTATGAATTTTTTGATCGCCTGGTGAACATCGTTCTGCCTCGCGTGCGCGACTTTCGCGGCGTGTCGACAAAATCGTTCGACGGACGCGGCAACTACACGCTTGGGTTGCACGACCAATTGATCTTCCCCGAGATCTCCTACGAGAAGGTCGACAAGCTGAAGGGTATGAACGTGACGATTGTGACCACGGCGGCGAACGACAACCAGGCACGGTCATTGCTGAAACATCTGGGCATGCCGTTCCGGGCATGAAGGGTCTCTGGTGTTGAAAGCAATTTGCGAAAGAGGTAGCTAGCAGCTAGAAGCTAGCAGCTAGGAGCTAAGTGGGAACTACAGCAAAACGAGTGAAGGACGGAGTCGGGCTGCATCAAAAGCCGGAGAACGTCAGAAAACCGAAATTTTCCACGCGCAAGCACAACCGCTGCCGGCTGTGCGGACGCCCGCGCGGCTACCTGCGCAAGTTTGGCATTTGCCGCCTGTGTTTCCGCGGACTGGCCTTGCGCGGAGAGATTCCGGGAGTGTCGAAGTCCTCCTGGTAAATGGCATGTGGGGCGGGCCCTCGCCCGCACAGCATTCCGCGCGCATTAGCGGCGCTCGAGGGCAAGATTTGGGAAGGGCATGGCTTCAGCCGTGCCGCCGAGACGTACAAAATCTCAGGGCTTTAGCCCCTGAGGTTTGGGTGTAACGCCGTCGCAGGTTCTCCGCACTATGCGGAGCGAACGGGCGGCCAGAGGAGAAACAAACGATGAGGTTGACCGATCCGGTTGCAGACATGCTGGCGAGAGTGCGTAACGCTCTCCAGGCACGGCACCAAAAAGTGGATATTCCGGCTTCTCGCCTGAAAGTGGAGATTGCCCGCATCCTCAAAGACGAGGGCTACATCTCCAACTTCAAGGCCACCGAGGATGAACAAGGTCACAAGGTGATCCGCGTGTACCTGAAGTATGGCGCCAATAACGAAGCCGCTATTTCGAAGGCAGAACGAGTCTCGCGCCCCGGCTGCCGCGTTTACGTGCGACGCACCGAGATTCCGCGCGTGCTCGGCGGCATGGGCATCAACATTCTGACTACGCCGCGCGGGGTGATGACCGGACGCCAGGCGCGCAAAGAAGGCGTCGGCGGCGAAGTGTTGTGCGAGATTTGGTAGAGGAGCAATGAGCAGTGAGCAGTGCGCGATGAGCAAAACGAAGCTGGGTTGCTCAAAGCTCATAGCTCATCACCCATAGCTAAGATCTTATGTCACGAATTGGAAAAAAGCCGATCGCCATCCCTAAGGGAGTAACGGTCAAAATTGAAGGCAACACCGTCCTGGTGCAGGGGCCGAAGGGCAAGCTGGACACGCCGCTTCCGCACGGCATCACAGTCGAGCAGAAAGATGGACACATCGTTGCCGTCCGCGAAAACGATTCTCAGGCTGCGGTCCACGGACTCGCCCGCGCTCTGGTCAACAACGCCGTCGAAGGAGTCACGAAAGGCTGGACGCGCGAGTTGGAAATCGTGGGCATCGGTTATCGCGCCGAGATGAAGGGCAAAGGCACGGTTGTGTTCAATCTGGGATATTCGCACCCGATTGAGTATCCGTTGCCGACCGGGGTCGACGCTGCCATCGATCCCAAGCAGACCAAGATCACGCTGGCTGGAATCGATCGCCAGAAGGTCGGGCAGGTGGCCGCAGAAATGCGGTCTTTGCGTCCGCCCGATCCGTACAAGAACAAAGGTGTGCGCTATGCGGGCGAGCGCCTCAAGAAGAAGGTAGGAAAGACCGGTGCGAAGTGATCGCGTTTGGCGGGCGTTCGAGCCCGCCGCGATCATCCTGAGCGAAGCGAAGGATCTGATTTGCATTCAGCGTCAGCTTTGAGCTCTCAGTCATGCGGGTATTACTGAGGGTTTTCGCTGATAGCTGAAGGCTGAACGCTGAAGGCTGAACTATGCTGACCAAGATTTCCAAAAACGCGAAGCGCGGCCATGTGCACGAGCGCATCCGCAAGAAGCTGCACGGGACATCCGAGCGCCCACGTCTGAATGTCTACCGCTCGCTGAACCATATTTATGTGCAGCTGATCGATGACCTCAGCGGCAAAACTCTGGTCTCGGCCAGCACCGCCGAAGGCAAGAAAGAAGCTCGCCGTGCCGGCGGCAATGTCGCTTCGGCGAAAGCTGTGGGCAAAACCATCGCCGAGCGCGCGAAGGCAAAAGGTGTGTCGAAGGTCGTGTTCGATCGCGGCGGCTACATTTATCACGGACGTGTCAAGGCTTTGGCCGACGCCGCGCGAGAAGCAGGATTGCAATTCTAGGGCGGCTTTCAGCTGTCTGCTCTCAGCCATCGGCTAGAGCGACAGCCTGAGAGCTGAATGCTGATAGCTGAAAGCTGGGTTAAGGAATGCCAACAGTAATCAAGAAACTCGATGCAGGTTCGTTTCAGTTGAAGGACCAGGTAGTCTCGATCAATCGCGTGACCAAGGTCGTGAAGGGTGGCAAGAATCTTTCCTTCGCGGCGCTGGTCGTCGTGGGAGATCCCTCGGCCGCCGTGGTCGGCTTCGGTTCCGGCAAAGCCAAAGAAGTTCCCCAGGCCATTCGCAAAGGGATTGAGTCGGCGAAGAAAAATCTGGTGAGGGTCAATCTCACCCAGACCAGCATTCCCCACCTCGTCCTCGGACGCTATGGCTCTGGACGTGTGCTGCTCAAGCCGGCCCCGGAAGGAACCGGCGTGATTGCCGGCGGCGCGGTGCGCGCGGTGATGACTTCGGCGGGCGTGCAGAACGTGCTGACAAAATCGATCGGCACCACCAACCCGCACAATGTGATCAAGGCCACCTTCGACGCGCTGAAACAGTTGAAGAACAGAGAAAGCGTCGCCGCGATGCGCGGCAAGACCGCAGAAGAGTTGTAAACGTGTGTTGCGGTCGCGCAATGCAGCGCTTGGAGAGATTGCTGAGCAAAAAATTTGGAGAGGTTGTAGAGCAGTTGTAAGCAAAAACCGTTGTAAGGAAAAGAAAGAGTTTTACAAGCCGTGGAAGAGCGGCCCTTCAGGGCCGCGAAAGGCGGCCGGGAAGACGGGGCTTTAGCCCCTGGGGTTTTGCATGACGGCAAAGAAAACAAATGCGGGCGGCACAACGATCCAGCTGAAGTGGGTCCGTTCCGCCATATGCGCACCAGAGAAACAGAAATTGGTGATCAAGGGACTTGGGTTCACGCGTCTGAATCAGGTCATCGAGCGTCCGGACACCCCGGCAATTCGTGGCATGGTGGCTAAGGTCCCGCACATGATTGAGATCGTGCAATAACAATGAGCCATGAGCTACGAGCTACGAGCTGCGCGAAACGCCGCTTTTGATTTTGCTCATAGCTCGGAGCTCATAGCTCGGAGCCAGTTATGAACTTATCCAACATTCACGCACCAAAAAGAGCCACCGAGAAGCGTAAGCGCGTCGGACGCGGCATGGGCTCGGGTATGGGCAAAACTTCCACGCGCGGCCACAAGGGCCAGCGCTCGCGCAGCGGCTCGCGGATGATCCGCGGTTTTGAAGGCGGCCAGATGCCTTTGCATCGCCGTATGCCTAAGCGTGGCTTTACCAACATCTTCCGCAAGGAATACACCATTGTCAGCCTCGAAAAACTCGCGGCTCTGGGTGAAACCACTATCAATCCCGACGTCCTTCGGGCCGCCGGCGTGATCAAGACCAAACACCCGGTCAAGATTCTCGGAGATGGCGAACTGAAATCTGCGATCACCGTGCACGCGCATAAGTTCTCAAAGTCCGCGCAAGAGAAGATCACCAAGGCAGGCGGCAAGTTTGAGGTCTTGCAGTGATGATTGAGAAATTGGCGAACATCTTTCGGATTCCCGACCTGCGCAAACGCATCCTGTTTACCCTGGGCCTGCTGTTTGTGTACCGCATTGGCGGGCACATACCGACGCCGGGTGTGAACGCGGATCGCCTGGCGCAGTTCTTCGAGCAGAACCGTGGCTCGTTCCTGGGATTTGTGGATCTGTTCTCCGGCGGCCAGCTACGCCGCCTCACGATTTTTGCCTTGGGCATCATGCCCTACATCACTGCGTCCATCATTCTGCAGCTGCTCACCGTGGTCTATGAGCCGCTGGCAAAACTCCAGAAAGAAGGCGAACTGGGACGCAAGAAGATCACCCAGTGGACACGCTACATCACCGTCATCCTCAGTGCCGTGCAATCGTTTGGCATTGCGTACGGGCTGCAGAAGCAAGGCGACTTCGTCCTTACTCCCGGCATTGGCTTTATTTTGATGACCATGCTGACGCTCACCACGGGCAGCGCCTTTATCATGTGGCTGGGCGAGCAGATCACCGAGCGCGGCGTTGGCAATGGCATGTCGCTGTTGATCTTTGCCGGAATCGTCGTCGGCCTGCCGCGCGGCGTGGTCGATCTGATCGACAAAGCCAAGAACTCCTCCTGGGGAGCGATGACCTTCCCCTTGATGATCGGGCTCGTCGTTTTCATGATTGCAGTGGTTGCGTTCATTGTTTGGGTGGAGCGGAGCGAGCGCCGCATCCCGGTGCAATATGCCAAGCGCGTTGTCGGACGCAAAGTCATGGGAGGTGGAGCGACACACTTGCCGTTGCGCGTCAACGCCGGCGGCGTTATGCCCGTCATCTTCGCATCATCGATCCTGACTCTGCCGCAAACCGTCGGTTATGGCCTGCGCAACAACCGCTACTTTGGAGATCTGATGCGCTGGCTCGGCTGGGGCGAACCGCTCTACACGCTCCTCTACGCGATTGGCATTATTTTCTTCGCATACTTCTATGTCTCGATCGTGTTCAACCCGAGCGAAGTCGCCGACAACATGCGCAAATATGGCGGATTTATTCCCGGCATTCGTCCTGGCCGCCGCACTGCCGACTTCATCAATGAAGTACTCACGCGGATTACGCTGGTCGGCGCGCTTTATCTAATTATTATTTCGTTCATCCCTGAATGGATGATTACCGGCATCCATCTGAACCACCTTTATGGTCCGGTCGGCCGCTTCTTCGAAAATCTGCCGCCCTGGATGACCAATGGTTTGGGCGTGAACTTTTATTTTGGCGGAACCTCGTTGCTGATTGTGGTGGGCGTGGCCATGGACACGGTCACGCAAATCGAGGCGCAGTTGATCATGCGCCATTACGACGGATTCACGCCGCGCAGCGGACGCATTCGCGGCCGCCGCAACTGGTCTTGAGGCATTTTCTGCGCGGAAGGCACTCGCGTGGTGTCATCCTGAGCGGAGCTTGAGGCGTTCGCGCGGCGTCCGAGCCGCGCGCCGAAATCCCGAGCGGTTTTTGCGAGGGATCTGAAGCGGAGCGAAGGATCTCGGGTGGCACAGACGTCTGCCGGTAAGGCTGGCAGCTGTGAAGTGGGGTTGCTGCACCTCGGCATTCTTGGCAATTTCGGCCGAGGAGATCAGGTCGGGAGGCTTGGGGCCAACTCGATGGCGCAGGAAACCTCGCGGGACATCGGTCCCATTGTGTTGCTGGGCGCTCCCGGTGCCGGCAAGGGCACTCAGTCCAAGCGCATCATGGAGCATTATTTCATCCCCCAGATTTCGACCGGGGACATCTTGCGCTACAACGTGGCGCAGGGCACAGAACTCGGCCTCGCCGCCAAGGCGATCATGGCGCGCGGCGAGCTGGTCTCCGACGATCTGGTTTGCAACATGGTCCGCGATCGGCTGAGCCAGCCCGATTGTAAGCGCGGATACATTCTCGACGGTTTTCCCCGGACTGCGGCCCAGGCCGGGTGGCTCGACGCTTTATTAGACGACCGGCTCTTTGACAACTCGCGCCCGACTCGCGCCTGGCCAATTGTGATCCAGCTCGATGTCGACTATAATCAGTTACTGCTCCGTATTACTGGACGCCGTTCTTGTCCCACCTGTGGGCGGATCTATAACGTCCACTTTCAGCCGCCCCGTACAGATGAAATCTGTGACTTTGACGGGTCGAAGCTGGTGACCCGCAACGACGACCGTATGGAGGTCATCCAGCCCCGGCTGACGGCCTATCAGGAGCAGACTCGCCCTGTGGCGGACTATTACCAGCGGACTGGAAGGCTGATCGTCGTAAATGGCGATCTGCCCGTGGATGAAGTGACGCAGCAGATCTATCACATCATCGAGGACCACCACGCGTAATGGCGATTGTTTGTAAGTCGGCGGCCGAAATCGAGAAAATGCGCCGCAGTGGTCATATCGTGCGGCAAGTTCTCGATCACGTTCGCACGATCGTTGCGCCCGAAGTCACGACCATGGATCTGGAGCGCGCAGCCGATGCCAAGATCAAAGAGCTTGGCGCCAAGCCCGCGTTCAAGGGATATTACGAGTATCCCTGTGTGCTGTGCACCTCGGTGAATGAAGAAATCGTGCACGGCATTCCATCGGAAAAGCGCACGCTGAAGGCGGGAGACATCGTTTCGATCGATTGCGGCGTCGTGCTTGACGGATTTTATGGCGATGCGGCGATCACGGTTCCAGTCGGTGAAGCCATCAAGCCGGAGCTGCAAAAGTTGATGAAGGTCACCGAAGAATCGCTTTATAAAGGCATCGCGCAGGTGCGAATCGGCAATGCGGTCGGCGACGTTGGCGCCGCGGTACAAGAACATGTCGAAGCCAACGGCTTCAGCGTCGTGCGTGAGTTCGTCGGACATGGCATCGGAACGAAATTGCACGAAGAGCCGCAAGTTCCGAATTTCGGCTCTCGCGGCCACGGAGCGCGTTTAAGAGAAGGCATGGTGCTCGCGATCGAGCCCATGGTGAATTTTGGTAAGCCCGAAACCCGCGTGCTCGGCGACAAGTGGACCGCCGTCACCGCCGACGGCAGTTTCAGCGCCCATTTCGAGCACTGCGTTGCCGTGACGAAGAACGGGCCGATGATTTTGACGCAATAAAGTTGAGGCGTCTTGCGGGCGTGAGCGCAGCGGGAGCCCGCAGCCGAAATCCCGAGCGATTGGTGCGAGGGATCTCAAGATTGACGGCGCAAGGAGCGAATGAGTAAAGAAGACGCGATTGAAGTTATGGCCGTGGTCCTGGAACCGCTACCCAATGCCATGTTCCGGGTCGAACTGGAGAACAAGCATCAGGTGCTGGCGCATGTGTCCGGCAAGATGCGCAAAAATTTTATCCGCATTCTGCCCGGAGACAAGGTCGCAGTGGAGCTTTCCCCTTACGACCTTAACCGCGGCCGGATCGTGTACAGGTACAAATAATTGTCGACTGTATTAGCCAACCGGTTTTACTGATGGCTGATAGCTGACGGCTGAAGGCTGGGTTTCATGAAAGTACGAGCATCGGTCAAAAAGATTTGCGACAAGTGCAAGATCATCCACCGCAAAGGCGTGGTGCGCGTGATCTGCACCAACACGAAACACAAGCAGCGCCAGGGATAGCTGTTCTTGGGTGGCGCAGCGCTTCAGCGCTGCGATCGCCGAACAAGTTGAAATGCGGCTTTAGCCGCTGAGGTCAAGAAACATGGCACGTATTGCAGGCGTGGATCTTCCCCGCCAAAAGCACATCAACATCGCGCTGACCTACATTTACGGCATCGGTCAGCCGCGCGCCGGACGCATCCTCGACGAAGCCAAGGTCGATGCGATGAAGAAGGTCCAGGACCTGAGCGAGGAAGAGGTCAACCGCATCCGTACGGTCATTGAAGGCGAAGGCATGGTCGAAGGCGATCTGCGCAAGGAAGTTTCGATGAACATCAAGCGTCTCATCGAAATCGGGTCCTATCGCGGGTTCCGTCATCGCCGAAATCTGCCCGTCCGCGGACAGCGCACGCACACCAATGCCCGCACTCGCAAGGGTCCGCGTAAGGGAACCGTCGCCCAGAAGAAGAAGGCGACAGCAAAAACTTAAACTAGTAGCCAGTCGCCAGTAGCCCGTTGCCAGGACAGTCTGGATGGGGTGCGCGGCAATACTGGCAACTGACAACTGGGTACTAGGTACTGAATTTATGGCAAAACCAGCAGCAGCGGGCGGCACAGCCGCCGCGCCCGAGAAAAAAGGCAAGAAGAAGACTTTTAAGAAGAAGGAACGCAAGCACGTCCCGCACGGGCTGGCTTATGTTCAAGCGTCCTTCAACAACACGATTGTGACCATTTCCGACATGAACGGGAACGTTCTGTCGTGGAAGAGTTCCGGATCGCTCGGCTTCCGCGGATCGCGCAAAGGTACGCCTTTCGCCGCGCAGCAAGCTGCCATGAACGCCGCCAACATGGCGCGCGAGCACGGCGTGCGCAGCGTCGATGTGCGCGTCAGTGGCCCCGGATCGGGCCGCGAATCGGCCGTTCGTGCGTTAGCTGCTGCCGGAATCGAAGTGCGTTCGATCCGCGACACGACGCCGATTCCGCACAACGGCTGCCGTCCGCCGAAGCGACGCCGAGTGTAGTTCACACGTGCCTGCGTCATCCTGAGCGGAGCCGTTCTTCCGGCCGAGCGAAGGATCTTGCGAGCAGAACGATGCACGTGAAGGAAGGTTCGCTGAGCACTAACGACCGACGACGAAATTTCAACCGGGAAGAAGGGAAGCCAGTCCTGTAAACCGGTTTCAGTAAAGGAGAAGAAACTTGGCCAGATACACCGATGCAGTTTGCCGTCTCTGTCGCCGCGAGGGCATGAAGTTGTTCCTCAAAGGCGCGAAATGTTTTAGCGATAAGTGTCCCATCGAGAAGCGCAACTTCGCTCCCGGACAACATGGGAAAGACCGCAAAGCCAAAGTAGTCGGCTACGGTCTTCAACTGCGTGAAAAGCAGAAAGCGAAGCGCATTTACTTCACGCAGGAAGGCCAGTTCCGCAACTACTTTGAAAAAGCCGCGCGCGCCAAGGGAGTCACCGGCGAGCGCCTGCTACAACAGCTCGAGCGCCGTCTCGACAACGTGGTCTACCGTCTCGGATTCGCGCAATCACGCCGTCAGGCGCGCCAGCTCGTGCGTCACGGACACGTTGCCGTCGACAATCGTAAGGTCAACATCCCGTCGTACGAAGTGAGTGCTGGCGAAGAAATTTCGATTCGCGAAAACAGCAAGAAGCTCACGGTGCTCGAACTGGCGAAAGAATTCGCCAGCCACGGCACTATGCCGAGCTGGCTTGAAGTCGATCGCGACAATTACAAAGCGCGCGTGCTGAGTTTGCCCAAGCGCGAAGATATTCAGCTGCCCGTCAACGAGCAGCTGATCGTGGAGCTTTACTCGAAGTAAGTAGTTGGAATGGTCTGCGTCATCCTGAGCGAAGCCGTTCTTCAGGCGGAGCGAAGGATCTCGCGAGTAGCTACGGCAGGTTTTCGGTCCGCAGTACTTTTCGCACCAGATCAGCCTTTCCGGCACCGACCTGAGTTGGATCACTCAGTGAGCCGGATTGAGCCACATGGTCGAAGGAGAAACAAATGCTTTGGAAGGGTTTTCAAAAGCCAAAACGTCTCGCAGTTGACACTTCCACTCTCACCGACAAGTACGGCATCTTCTGGGCGCAGCCCTTCGAGCGCGGATTCGGCACCACGGTCGGCAACGCCCTCCGCCGCGTCCTGCTGAGTTCCATCGAAGGCGCAGCCGTCACGGCGGTGAAAATCGAAGGCGTTCTGCACGAGTTCCAGTCGATTCCCGGCGTGGTTGAGGACGCGACCGACATCATCCTCAACCTCAAGCAGATTCCGTTCAAGCTCGCCGGCGATGCGCCGAAAGCCATCTACTTGCGCGCCGATCAGCCCGGTGTCGTCACCAGCGGCATGGTTGAAGCCGATGGCGACGTTGAAGTGCTCGACAAGGACGTCTACATCGCGACTGTCAGCGAGGGCGGCAAGCTCGATATGGAAATGCGCCTTAAGCGCGGCCGCGGCTACGTCTCCGCCGACAAGAATTTCGACGAAGACCTTGGCATCGGATTCATCCCGATCGATTCCGTGCACTCGCCCGTGCGCAAATGCAATTACACGGTCGAAGCCGCGCGTCTCGGCCAGATCACCGATTACGACAAGCTCACGCTCGAAGTCTGGACCAACGGCTCCATCACGCCTGCTGACTCGATCGGCCTGGCGGCGAAGCTGCTGAAGGACCACATGAACATCTTCATCAACTTCGAGGAAGAGATCGAAACCGGCGTCTCATCGAGTGAAGATCGCAAGCCCGAGATCCACAACGAGAACCTCAACCGTTCCGTTGAAGAACTCGAGCTCTCGGTGCGCAGCTACAACTGCCTGAAGAACGCGAATATTCAGACCATCGGAGAACTCGTGCAGAAGACTGAAGCCGAAATGCTGAAGACGAAGAATTTTGGCCGCAAGTCGCTGAACGAGATCAAGGAAATTCTGTCGTCCATGGGCCTGAGCCTGGGCATGAAGATCGACGAGCACGGCAACGCGGTCCCTGGACCCACGTCCAATGTGCCGCTGCCCGCGTCGGCCTACGGCCCGGACGACCAACTGTAGAGAGAATTGTCATCCTGAACGAGGCTCTTCTTGCCGAGTGAAGGATCTATGGAGCAGTTGGCGGAATCCAGCATCGCACAGGCGATGTGAAAGGATCGGGAAGGGCACGGCTTTTAGCCGTGCCGCCCACGATTCAAGAGAATCGGGGCTTTAGCCCCTGAGGTTGGAAATGCGTCACAAAGTTGCAGGCTATAAACTCGGCCGTAACACCGCGCATCGCCGCTCGCTGTTGCGCAATCTGGTCACCTCGGTGATCGTGGAAGAGCGCATCGAAACCAGCGTTACCAAGGCAAAGGCTGCACGTCCGCTGGTCGAAAAGATGATCACGCTCGGCAAGCGCGGAGACCTCGCCGCCCGCCGGCTCGCCGCCGCCTACCTGATGACCGACCAGGCCGTCGTGAAGCTGTTCGACACCATTGGTCCACGCTTCGGTGATCGCGACGGCGGATACACTCGCATCATCCGCACCCACTGGAACAAGGGCGACGGCATGGATAAAGCCTTCCTCGAGCTTCTCGGCAGCGAGAAGATTTTGGACGAGAAGCGCGAAAAGCGTGCCGAGGCTCGCGCCAAGAAAGCCGCCGAGACCAAGAAGGCGATGGAAGAAGCCGAAGCTCAGGCCGCACAGGAAAGCGCCGCCGCCGAGGGCGCGAAAGAAGAAGGCGGCGAGAAGAAGGAATAGACGCCTCGACGTACCCCTTATTCGTCTTCCGTCATCCTGAGCGTAGCCGTACTTCAGGCGAAGCGAAGGATCTCGCGAGTACTGCCACGGATTTAGATCATCCAACAAGGCACGGCGCAAGCCGTGCCTTTTTCGTTGTACTGCGCCGAACAGTGCGAACCTGCGCTGGCTTACGTCTCCAGCCGGAAGCGCGTCTCTGCCAGCGCATAAAGCTTCCGCCAAACCAGCCGATTGACTGTCACCACGGTCCCAGCCATCATCATGGTCGCCGCCAGCAGCAAGGCGAAATTTCCTGCGTCGGTTGCCTGGCTGATCGTCGCGCCCAGTCCCGTCGTCGTATAGATGTGTCCCTTGAAGTGAAAGTATTCGGCGGCGATGCTCGCATTCCACGCGCCCCCGGACGCCGTCACCAGCCCCGTAATCAGATACGGAAAAATTCCCGGCAGGATCAGCTTCTTCCAGCGCTCCCATCCGCGGAGGCGAAACACAGAGCAGCATTCCTTCAGATCCGTCGGGATCGCCATCGCTCCGGCAATCACGTTGAACAGCACATACCACTGCGTGCCGAGCAAGAGCACCACGATCGAAGCCAGGCCCAGCCCGCCCCCGAGGCGAATAAGTATGAGAAGGATCACCGGAAGCAGCGCCGTAGCCGGGACCGAAGCCGCAATTTGCGCCAGCGGCTGCGCAATCCGCGCCAGCCGAGGATTCGAACCGATGACTACACCCGCTGGAATTGTCCAGGCCGCACCAATCAGCAATGCGAGGTTGACGCGGAAGAAGGTTGCAACCAGGCCAATACCAGCTTCGCGCAACTCTGCCTTCTGCAGTCCGCTGAGCAGGATGGCGACGCGCACGACAGCGTAGCCGATGAGAAGCAGCAGCACGATGCCGATGCAACGCACCAGCCATATCCGCCACGGAGATGATTCTTCGGATTCCTCGTGTCGTTCGTGCGCAAAGTGCAGCATCAGTTTTTCGCTGAGTGGGCGAATCGCTCTCTTTCGAAACAACGCCAGGCTCCGCGATCCGCGCATCAGGTTCAGCATCCACGAGTGCGGCGTCTCTGTGCTTTCCACTTGCTCGACCTTGAACTTTTCCGCCCATGCGATGATCGGGCGCCACACCAGTTGATCGATCAACACGATCACCAGGACCATCGTCATCACGCCCAGCAGGATCGAATGCATGTCGCCGGCGCTGGCCGCAGTCTGCAGATATGAGCCGAGTCCCGGCAGGCGGAAGTCTCGCGATCCCAGCACAAACATTTCGGCATTAATATACAACGCTAACCAAACTGTGATAATAAAGGACTTACCGTGACAGGGCTTATTCTGGAGGACTGTCGTTCGTACTGGTCTTTTGGGCAGTTGCGACCTTTGGCTTTTTTGCGAGTCTATACAGGGTGCCATTGAGGAACACCCGCTTGGGATCAGGCTTCCCACTAGCGCCGATGCTGCCGTCCGGCCTAAGATATTGGTGGACTCTGGCGATCTCGTTGCCGACGGAATCTCGGTATGAGATCATTTGACTGTAGGTGCAAAAGGGTTCGTTGGCAGCAGTAAGGGATGGGTGCCGATGCTCCAGCGTAACCGCCTGAAATTCGCCGGACTTCGTCTTTTCCCATAGCCCTTCCTCGTTGAACATTTTTTGCATCTCATTAACCGAAATTCGTTTCATGTGTGTAATAATTGCGCCCCGTATGGAGGTCGCTCATGATTGCTGAACATCAAATTCGCCAGCAACTAGCGAAGTACTTGCACGACGAGATGTCACTCGATCACTTCGAGGACTGGTTTGTTCAGCGCAGCTGGAACATGCACCGCGACAGCATGGATGCAGCGCAGAAGCTCGCCTCGGCTATCGAACTTCGTCTGGCAGAACATTCTTCGGGGCATCTGAGCGAGAACGATCTTCGCGAGGAATTGCTTCCATTTGTGACCACCTATAACGCTGTTGTGTCCTTCGGCCAGCCAGCGGCGGCGGTGCCTAGCTCCGATGCCCATTACACCTCGCCTAGCCCCCGGGTTTTTGTGGTCCTGCAAGAGGGGGACTTATTCCAGGCGCTCGCTGATACACAACGCGCAGCGGTATCCGTGTAAATAATTGCTCGTCCACGAATACATCGAACCAAAAAAGGCCCTGCTCCTGAATCTGCATGACCACGGGGAGAATGATGTTGACGCCCCTCTCGTCCCCCTCGAAAAGAATCGGTATTTCGATACTCGGCAGCTCTTTCTTAGAGGGAGACAGCGGACGTATCTTTAGCGTTGCGCCACCTTGCATATTGCCGGACTTAATCATGATGGCCAGAGTTGTTTGCAAGACGCTCGGTGGCATCTCTGGCGTAGTTCCCGGAACGAACCATCTGTCCAAAATACGAATGAGGCTTACCCACGCTCCAGGCGGTGGCTCGCTCATCGCGACATTCACAAATGCCGCAACTTGGACCCATGGCCGCATTTGTTCATCGGCATCATCTTGCATGGCCGTAACCTCCCAAACGAGCGCTCAATCATACACGACAAGGCGTACTATATGACTATGAAGCAACAGTTGTCCGGAAAGCAGGAAACGAGAGAGTATGAAACGTTTCAGGCTGCGTTGAAGAAGGTTCTGACGGTTCCACATTCAGCCCTTAAGGCTGAACTCAATCGGGAGAAGCAAGAACGGAAACAGCGCGGGAAACGGCCTTCCGGCCACGTTTCCGATAAAACGGATTAGAACGGCGTTTCGCCCACCTTGCCAGTCACCTCCGCAAAGGTTAACCGCTTCCCCGCAATCTGCGATAAGGCTAGCTGAAATCTATCGGCATCGGTGATTTTGTGCTCACGGTTTCCGCGATTGTTGAATCGGAACGCTTGCTCATCCACGTATCGAAATAAATGAAACGGCTCAACCGCAACGTAGGTTCCGCTGAGGCCGCGTTTCAAGAGCGACCAGAAGTTCTCAAGGCCATTGGTATGCACATTGCCTTGCACGTAGCGCTCAAGGTGATTCACGACCAAATGGGTGTAGTCGGTGCTCAATCCTTTGTAGCCCATGAACTCATCGGTCATAAGCCAAGTTCCAGGCGCTACAGACTTGCGCACGATCTCTTGCATCTTGTTGCCATCAAGGCGGGGGAGAATGTGAGTCTTAACTTTTCCTCCGCGTTGCAGCATTCCCATGACGACAGTCTTGGACGCGTACTTGCCCATGCGGGCCATCTTTTCGCGTCTCGACTTGTGCATGTTGCGGGCCTTGCCACCTATGAAGGTTTCGTCTATCTCGACTTTGCTGTGTGGATCGCCGCCCATCTTGCCGCCTGTCTCTTTGTCCTGCAAGGCGAAGCGAAGCCGATGCAGCATGAACCATGCAGACTTCTGGGTGATTCCAAGAGCCTTGGCAACTTCGTAGGAACTGACACCGTTCTTGCAGTTGACCAGCATCCACAGAGCACACATCCACTTGTCGAGCGGGAGCGGGGAATCCTCGAAGATAGTTCCCAGTTTGACGGTGAATTGCTTCCAGCACTCTTTGCACTTCCAGCGCTTTTGGGTTTTCAGGTAGTAGTGCTCTTTATGGCCGCAGGCTGGGCAGGTTGGCTTGCCATCGGGCCAGCGAAGGGCTGCTACGGCATCAATGCACACCTGCTCATCCGAGTAGTACCGGATGGCTTGCTGGAGTGTCTTGGGATGTTCCATGGTGGTAAGGTAGCACACTCACCATGGTTAGTCAAGTAAATTATTACCAACATTTCGCACAGCATCAGCGCAAACCATCCGCCGGCGACCGACATCATCGAATTCCACACCAGCCCAATCGCCGAAAACGGCAGTTCCATCTGGATGAAGCGCTGCCACCAGCTGAAACGATAAATTCGCGCGGCTTCCCGCATCTCGTTCGGAATGCTTTTCAGAGAAGCGTAGAAACTGAACGCCATGTTCCAGACCTGGCCGGTAAAGATGAGCAGGATGGCTCCCATCTCAAGACCGAGTTGCCGCCCCGGAATCAGCGCCACCATGGCCAGCATGACCCCAGGAAGAAAACTTAAGACCGGAATCGATTGCAGCACGTCCAGCAGAGGGACCATGAAGCGCTCGGCGCGCGGATTATAAGCCGCGATGTAGCCGTAGATCAGCGTGAACGCGAGGCTGAGAAAATACGCGATCGTGATGCGCAGTAAAGAATACCCGGCATAGATCGGCAACGCTCGTGGGTCGTGGGAGAGTTCCGCCACCGGATGAAAAGGGCCCAGCCATGTGCGCCCCAGCGTCATCACTCCATAAAACAGCGCCAGCGCCGCCGCAAACATCAACACATCGGGAAGACGCGACACTTCGAGGCGAGGCAATTGTGCCCACAGACGGTACGCCGTAAACCCTCGAAGACTCGTAGCTCGCTTCATCAGGAAAGTTCGTCTCAGGATTTGGGATCGACTGCGGCAGGGGAGTTTTCCGCGGACGTCTCGGCGGTCTGCACCAGCCGTCCGCTCTCGCGATCGTAGTCGAAAATTTCGGCGTAGCGGCCCCAGTTCATTGCAGTCTCAAATTGCCGGTGCACCTCGTCTTCGGCAAAGTGCTCGTCGAGAATATCGTGGAAGAACTCGTCGGCAATCGAGTGGTCTGATTTGCGCTTCAGGATATTCGAAATCTGTTTCAGGATCATCACATGCCGCAGCGCTGCCTCGCGGAACAGTTCTTTGCGGCGCTGAATGTCAGCATCGGCGAAGGCCACGCCTTCGGGCGTGATCTGAACGTCGCCTTCCTTCAGCGTAGCGAAGCCGAGCACGGCGCAGGCCTCCACGATTGGCAATAAGTCCTCCACGTCCATGACCAGCTCATCGCTCAAGCGGAATAAGTCCTCACGTCCGCCTTTGTCGTGCAGCAACTCGATCAGACCAGCGATCCCACCTACCCGCGCATGTGGCAGAATCTGATAGCGCTGAGTGCGCAATGGCGCCTGTTTCGACAATCCGCCGCTCGGCAGCACGATTTCCGCAGTCGCATCGGCATCCGGCAATGTGTGCTCGACTTCAGGTTCGGTCATGACCTTGTAAATGTAGTCGACCAACTCGACAAAACGCGCCGACTTGCGGTCGCGTGGATGTTTGAGGCGCACATTGAAATCGGTTCGCACCAGCGCCGGATTTCTTCCCAGCACGAGGATGCGGTCGGCCAGCATGACCGACTCTTCAATGTTGTGGGTCACGATAAAGATGGCGCTGGTCGGCATCTTCTTGCTGAGCCAGAGTTCCATCAGTTCGCGCCTCAGGTTCTCGGCGGTCAGAACGTCAAGCGCGGAAAAAGGCTCGTCCATGAAGAGCACTTCGGGTTCGACGACCAGGGCACGCGCAAAGCCCACGCGTTGCTTCATTCCGCCAGAAAGTTCTTTCGGATATGCGGTCTCGAAACCGTCGAGGCCAACCGTATCGAGCATCCGCAAGGCTCGCTTATGGCGCTCCACCGCGGCGACACCGCGAGCTTCGAGCGGAGCCTCGACGTTTTCCAGCACAGTGAGCCAAGGGAAGAGTGCGAAGCTTTGGAATACGATGGCGACGTTCGGCTTTTGCCCGTCGAGCGCCTGGCCATGCCACAGCAGTTCGCCCGACGACGGTTGCGAAAGCCCGCTGAGCATGCGCAAAAGCGTCGACTTGCCGCATCCCGAGGGGCCGAGTAGCGCGATGATCTTTCCCGGTTCAATGCTCAGGCTGGTCACACCCACGACCTGGACGCTCGTGCCGTCCGACTGCGCGTAGGACTTTTCAATTGCCCGGGCTTCGATGATCGCGTCGCTCACGCCAACCCCCACTCTTTCTATACACGAATCGCGCGAAGTCGCAAAGCGGCGCGGGCATTGCCAAAACTGACGGGACGATGATCTATGCGCAGAAATCCTGCGCGGGCGGGACCGGGATTCGCGGCGGCACACGGTCACTCACTTCCACAAGCTGCGCGAGCCGGTCCGCCAGATCGGGAGAAAGCGCTCCGGGAGCCAGTCGCCATCTCCAGTTGCCGTCGTTTTGGCTGGGGATATTCATGCGGGCTTCGCTGCCCAACCCAAGGACATCTTGCAATGGAACGATGCTGAAGCTTGCCGCCGAGGTCTCGACCGCGCGGATCATGGCCCAGTGGATTCCATCGGTACACGGGCCAAGATATGCCAAAGCATGCTTGCGCTCGTGCTCGCTTGCGCCCGAGTTCCACCAGCCCGCGCTCGTATCGTTATCGTGCGTGCCGGTATAAATCACTTTTTCAGGTCCGCAGCAATGCGGCAAATACATGTGCGCGCCGGGGTCGCCGAATCCGAATTGCAGGACGGCCATGCCCGGGATCTGCAAACGCTCCCGTAACGCGTGCACCTCGGGCGTAATGTAACCCAGGTCCTCGGCGAAAAAAGGCAGTCCACCGAGCGCGTTGCGGACTGCATCGAAAAGATCGTCGCGCGGACCATCGACCCAACGTCCATTGATCGCGGTCGGCTCGGCCGCAGCAATTTCCCAGAACTGATCGAAGCCGCGGAAGTGATCGAGGCGAATGCAATCGTAATTGCGCGTCGCCCAACGCAGCCGCTCGATCCACCAGGCATAGCCGCGGGATTTCATCACGTCCCAGCGATAGAGCGGGTTTCCCCAACGCTGCCCGGTCTTGCTGAAGAAGTCCGGCGGCACTCCCGCCACGACTTCGGCATTCAGATTTGCATCAAGGCGGAACAACTCGCGGTGGGCCCACACATCGGCGCTGTCATAGTTCACAAATATTGCGATGTCGCCGGCGATGCAAACGGAGCGCTCGGCGCAATAGCGCCGCAGGGCCTGCCATTGCTCATAGAAGGCAAACTGCAACGCGCTGCGGATCTGCAAGTCGGTCGCGAGTTCCGCCCGTGCCTGTTCGAGCGCCGATGGCACGCGATGGGCCAGGCCGCGCGGCCACTCATTCCAACTATGCAGCTTCTGCTTCGCCCGGATGGCATCGTACAGAACGAAATCGTCGAGCCACCAGGCATTCTCTTCGCAAAACTTTTGAAAGCGTTCGCGCGCCCGGTCCGATACGGACTTGATGAAGCTCCGTCCTGCCTCGAACAGCATCGGAGTCTTATGCGTGAATACGTGGTCGTAGTCGATCGGGCCCGAGTTGGAGTCGAGTCCCTTAATTTTGGCGCGATCGATCCAGCCGTGTTCCGCCAGCCGATCGAGGCTGATCAGAAGAGGATTGCCGGCGAATGCCGAAGTCGAGGAATAAGGCGAGTTGCCATATCCGAGCGGGCCGAGTGGAAGCACTTGCCAAAGGCCTTGCTTGGCCGCGGCGAGAAAATCTACGAATTCATAAGCGGCTGGTCCGAGATCGCCGATCCCTCCATGCGAAGGCAGCGACGAAGGATGGAGCAGTACTCCCGAGACACGCGGAAACGACATTGCCAATCAAATCTTCCGTCAACGAATATCCGGTTGGATTGCAAGGACCCTGATACTGGGCTACATGCCTTGTTCGGTGCCAGTCCGCGTGAGCGCGTCCATCTCTTCCTTGTTGATTTTGATCTTTCCCGATTTTTCCATCGAGTCGCGCAGGTTCGTAACAAACATCACGAACAATTGCTGCTGCTTCTGTTGCAGCAATTGTTCGCGAATCTGGTCGCGCTTGGCCGCATAGTCCGCCTCTGTTGGAGGCTGCACTTCGAGCAGTGCAAGCACGACTCCATTCGCGCCGCTGTTGATCGGACCGCTGATATCTCCCCGCTTCATATTGAATGCAACCGATGCCTGGCCCGTCATTGAACCGATGTCAGGCACCTGCCCATCGGGAAGGACAAAGTCGCTGGTCTTCACAATCGCGCCGAGCTCTTTGGCGGCGCGCTTAAGATCGTGCTCCGACTTGGCACGGTCGGAAAGCTCCTGCGTCTTTTGCGAAAGCAGAATGCTGGAGCGCTCGTTCTTGAATTCGTCTTCCACCTTGCTGCGAATCTCTTCGAAGCTGGGTGTTGATGCCGGCTTGATCTCCAGCAACTGGTACACGGCGAAACCCTGTGACGTCCCCGCCATATCTGGCGGAGATTTCTCGGTCGCGCTGAAAACAGCGTCCATGAGCTGCGACGCTGGACCGAGCCCTGGCAGCGAGTCTCGGCGGCCCAGGAA
Organism: Candidatus Sulfotelmatobacter sp.; assembly: GCA_035710725.1. Lineage (GTDB taxonomy): Bacteria > Acidobacteriota > Terriglobia > Terriglobales > Acidobacteriaceae > Sulfotelmatobacter. The sequence continues at coordinate 26,835 of DASTCY010000030.1, forward strand.
ATCCGACGTGATCACGGGAACGTTCTTCGCCGCTGCGGCCGCATCGAGTCCTTGCGTCTTCGCCTGGTTCAGCACCGCGTCGGCTTCTTGTTGCGCCAGCTGCTGCGCCTTCTGTTGCTTCAGGATCGGCTCGATCTGATCTTTCACTTCATCAAGCGTCTTCATGTGCGCTTCTTGCTTGTCGTCGACCCGGATGATGTGGAATCCATAGCTGCTCTTTACCAGATCGCTCAGTTGCCCCTTCGGCAGCGAGAAAGCGGCTTTCTCAAACTCCGGGACGGTGCGCCCACGCCCAATCCATCCCAGCGAGCCGCCCTGCTTGGCGCTGCCCGCGTCTTGTGAATATTTCTTGGCGAGATCCTCGAAGTTGGCTCCCGCTTTCAACTGCTTGAGCAAGTCGGCAGCGCGTCCCTGAGCCTCCGCGACGCCTTTTTCGTCGACCTTGCCATCGGCACCGGGCAGCGGGGTCTTGATCAGAATATGACTCACTTTGACTTGCTCCGGCAGGCGGTATTGATCGCGGTGCTGGTCGTAATATGACTGCAATTCCTGGCGCGTGATCTGGATGCCGCTTTCAATCTTGCTGGTATCGATTACGGCGTACTTGATCTTGCGTTTTTCAGGAATGGAGTTGACGTAGCTGTTCTTGTGCTGCTCGTAATACGCCTTCAGCTCCGCGTCGGTGGGATGCAAGCCCTTGCGCAGGTCGTCCTGCTTCAGCACCGCGTAGTCGAACTTTACTTTGGTGTTCTGTTTGTTGAACTGCTCGCGAATTTCCCCCTCGCTGACCGTCGCGCTGCCAGAGACCAAGGCTTGTAATTTGGCGATGACCAGATCTTGCCGCACATTTTCTTCAAAGATCGGCGGAGTGAGGTCATTCTGCTGCAGCAGCACTTCGTACTCGGCCTGGCCTATAAACTTTCCGCCGGGAAAGAAGGTCGCGGCATAGCGGCCGTGCTGCAGATCGTCCTGTACCTCATCGCTGGTGACGTGAATGCCCATGTGCTCGGCTTCGGCAGTCATGGCCTGTCGGCTGATTAGTTGCTCGATCGCCGTGCGCGTCGCCTGCTGCCGCAGGAACGGCATCAGCATGGCGGCGTTCTGGCCATACTGCATCGCCTGCTGCCGCGCAATCTGTTCCGCGCTCCGGTGTACTTGGTCCGCGGTCACGTCAGTGCCGGCGACTTTGGCCAGCACGCCTTTGCCCGGCTGACCCATCAAATCAGAGCCGAGGCCGCCGGGGATCAGCGTGATCACCATGGCCGCGCAAATAATCAGGAGCAGGCCGCCAAGAACAATTTTCTTGGTCGGCCCAGGGGTCTGCAGGAATCGAATCATCTTCTAGTCACTCCAGGAATGATGCGGAATTCACTATTATAGCCGTTCCTGAACGACGCACGTGTAGGGACAGCCGACTGTGCGGTAGCAATGGCCATGTGGGGACAGCCGCCCTCGGCTGTCCAGCGGAGCGAGGCTCCTTTTTTCACCTCGACGTCATCCTGAGCGTAGCCGTTCTTCAGGCGGAGCGAAGGATCTCCATGCAACCGGGCCCTGCCGGTGAGCTGAATACAATTGTCGTTTTTCATTGTTTCATGGCGCGCAGCCCCCACGAATTCGTCCGCGGCTACATTCCAACGATGACGTGCTCCTCCGCTACAAAATAAGCAACTTTGGTGTGATCGATGAAGTTCGCCTCGTCCTCGGTCGAGGCCTTCCATTCCGGCGACTGTCGTGCCTTCCGCAAAGACTCGATATCGTCAAACCAAAGCTCAGCCATGCCGTCGAAATCCGGCGCGTGGTCGTCCCTGCGAGGAACCCTGTGGTTTTGAACCAATCTCCGCAAACCCGGAATGCGAGCGCCAATGGGCCCGTGGACATTCTTCCAATAGTCAAAAAACTGCTCGTCGCTTAAGCTTGCCTTCTTTGAAATGCAGTAGATCACCTTGATCATACGGATCGGCCCCCAAGCCAAAAACCTAATACGCGATCATAGCCGTGCCCCGGATGTTGGGCCGAATTCCACTATTGAAACGAATTAATAGAAGTGTTATTCCTTCCAAGGGATCGGCAGTCCCGTTGTTTCATTCAATCTGACCGCAGCTTTTATCGGGAGACCTATGAACTCCAAAAAACTCTTGGCAATCCTGCTCGGCGTATCTGCTTGCTTCTTAATTCTTGCTTCGGCCGGCGCACAGGAAAAATCTCGTGCGGCACACAGTGCGTCGCCCATCGAAGACAACCGCTTCATGCTTCGCGAAGGCTGGTCGCTGCAGTCCTCGGCGAAGGTCGAAGCCTCGGGCGAGACCATTGCGTCCGCCAAGTTCACGCCCACGGGATGGAATGAAGTCACCGTCCCAACGACTGTAGTCGCAGCGCTGGTCAAGGAAAAGAAGCTTCCCGATCCCGGCTTCGGGATGAACCTCCGGCAATTTCCAGGCATGAGTTATCCCGTCGGTGGCAACTTCTCGAACATTGCGATGCAGACCGACAGTCCGTTCGCGGTCTCCTGGTGGTATCGCAAGCAATTTCTCGCGCCCGCCACTTACCGCGGCAAGACTATCTGGCTGAATTTCAGGGGCATTAATTACCGCGCCAATATTTTTTTGAACGGCAAGCAGATCGCGAACTCGGACCAGGTTGCCGGCGCCTGGCGTACATACGAATTCAACGTGACCGATGCGATCAAGCCTGGCGCTCAGAATATTCTGGCCGTGCAGGTGTGGGCGCCTACCGACAGCGACCTGGCCATCACGTTTGTGGATTGGAATCCCGCGCCGCCCGACAAGAACATGGGCTTGTGGCGCGAAGTATATCTGACGACCAGCGGTCCGGTGGCGCTGCGCTATCCGACCGTAGTGTCGAAAGTGAATTCTCCAACGAATGATCGCGCGGAACTCACCGTGACGGCGCAGCTGAAGAATGGAACCAATCAGGCAGTCAAAGGCAAGCTGAAAGGCAAAATCGAAGACGTCAGCTTCGCCCAGGACGTGGAACTCGCGCCCAACGAAACCAAAGACGTGACCTTCACGCCCGAACAGTTTTCCCAACTTGTATTTTCCAATCCGCGGCTGTGGTGGCCGGTGCAGATGGGCAAGCCGAACCTCTATCCGCTGATCATGGAATTTGACGCGAACGGCGCGTTTAGCGACCGCAGCCAGAGCCACTTCGGCATTCGCGAGATGGCGTCTGAGCTGAATTCTGTTGGCGGACGCCTGTTCAAAGTCAACGGCAAAAACATCTTGATTCGCGGCGGTGGCTGGAGCCCCGACATGATGCTGCGCGAAAACTCCGAACGGCTGAACGATGAGTTCGCGTACGTCCACGAAATGGGGCTGAATACCATCCGCCTCGAGGGCAAACTCGAAACCGAAGAGTTCTTCAATCTCGCCGACAAGCAAGGAACGTTGATCATGGCGGGATGGTGCTGCTGCGATTTCTGGGAGCGCTGGCCCCGCTGGAAGCCGGCGGATTACGAGATCGCGAAGCAATCCTTGCGCGACCAGATCTATCGCCTGCGCAGCCATCCGGCACTGGTGATGTGGCTGAACGGAAGCGACAATCCTCCTCCACCGGACGTCGAGCAAATGTACCTGGATGTTGAAAAGCAGCTGCTGTGGCCCAATCCTGTTGTATCGTCTGCGACGGGCAAGCCCACAAGCGTGACTGGCGACAGTGGCGTGAAGATGACTGGTCCCTACGAATACGTGGCGCCAGCTTATTGGGAGAGCGATACGCCCCAGGGTCAGCCCGGACGCAAGCAGTGCAATCCCGGCGGCTGCGGCGGCGCATACGGATTCAACACCGAAACCAGTATGGGACCTGCGGTTCCGCCCATCGAGAGCATTCGCAAGATGGTCGGCAAAGAACATCTCTGGCCCATCGACGACGTCTGGAATTACCACGCGGGCGGCGGCGAGTTCAAAACGATTCAGGTTTTCTCAGAAGCGCTCGGCAATCGTTACGGCAAGTCCGACAACGTGGAAGACTTCGCCGCGAAATCGCAGATGCAGACTTACGAAGGCGTGCGTGCCATGTACGAGGCCTACAGCCGCAATAAATACGACGCGACCGGTGTCATTCAATGGATGCTGAACAACGCCTGGCCTTCGATGATCTGGCACCTCTACGACTATTACCTGCGGCCGGGCGGCGGATATTTCGGCGCCAAGCGCGCCATGGAAGCGCTGCATCCCATCTACGGCTATGACGATCACTCCATCTGGGTGGTCAGCAGCCAATATCAAGATGCCAAGGGGCTGAAGCTCGTCACGAAGATCTACAACCTCGACGCGAGCGAAAAATTTTCGCAGGAGAATCCGGTTGACGCTGCCGCCGATAGCACGGCGAAAATTTTCACGCTTCCCGATGTCCCCGGTTTGAGTCCAACATATTTTCTTGTTTTGCGATTGGAAGACTCTGCGGGCCGGCTCGTCGGCTCCAATTTCTATTGGCTCTCGACCAAGCCCGAAACACTGGACTGGGCGAAGACCACATGGTGGATGACTCCCACCGATCAGTATGCCGACTACACCGCCCTCGCCCAGTTGCCGAAAGTGAAGCTTCGTGTCACCGAGCGCAGCGAGCGTAAGGGCGAGGATGAAGTCACGCACGTGACTCTCGAAAATCCGAGCAAGAACCTGGCATTCTTTGTGCGGCTCAAGGTCGAAAAGGGCGCCAAGGGAGAAGAAATCCTTCCGGTTCTCTGGCAAGACAACTACATTTCCCTGCTGCCGGGAGAAAAGCGCGAAGTCACGGCAACCTATCGCGCCAGCGAGCTCGGGGCGGCGAAGCCCTCGATAGAAGTGAAAGGCTGGAACGCGGAATAAAGATTAAGATGTGGCGCGGACGCCCTCGTCCGCGCTGCCTCGATTGCTACTCTTCCGGAGGTAGCTCGAAGTCGATCAGGTTGCCGCGGAAGCCGCGCGTCTTGATCGCGCCGAAGGCGATGCCCACTGCCATCCAAATCGAGCCGACAATCATGGCCGGACGGCTCAGGTTAAGCCACAGAAGCAAGCAGACGAAGAAGCCAGCCAGCGGAGGAAGGAAGTTGCTGATTTTCTTTTTCTCTTCCCGGACGAAGTAGCGCATGAAAGCCGCGAGATTGACCCCCATGAATGCGATGAGCGCGCCGAAATTGAGCATCTCGGCGCCCAATCCGTAGGTGATCAGGAAAGCTCCGATCAGAGCGACTGCGCCGACGAAGAGCACGTTATTGCGAGGCACGTGCCGCTTGGGATCGACCGCGCCGAAGAATGATTGCGGCAGCGCCTTACTGCGTCCCATACCGTAGAGCAGGCGGGCTGCGCCCAATTGCGCGCCCATGCCGGAGCCGAAGTTCGCCACCAGCAACGTGAATCCAAGAATGGCGAACATCGGTCCCCAAGCCCGGCCGGCGATGAACGTGAAAGCCGTGTCGATGTCCGGGAAAGGCTGTGACGCAGGCCAAATCAGTTGCGCCGCATAGACCTGAACGGCCGACAATATGCCGATCACCAGGCAGGTAAGCACGGTGGCCAGAAGAATGTTGCGGCGGGGATTCTCCGCCTCTTCCGAAAGTGTCGAGATGCCATCGAATCCAATGTAGGTGAGCACGGCGATCGAAGTGCCGCCGAGCACGGCGCGAGCGTTAAAGAGTTGCGGATCATAAAACGGTCGGCTGAAAAAGCCGGCGCCGTCATGAGGATGTCCGAAAATAAATCGGGCCGCCGTGACGAAGAAAATTGCGATGACAATTCCCATCGCAGCGGCCAGGCCGGAATTGACTCGTGCCGAGGTCTTCACTCCCTGAATATTCAGCGCTGTGAAAAGAACCACAAAGAATACCGCCCAGCCGGCGTAAGGAATCCCGGGTGCGAAGACGTGCGCCTGTTGGCTGCACCAGATGGTGCAGATCATCGGATTGAGCATGTAGTCCATGACCATGCTCCAGCCGGTGACGTAGCCAAGCGCGGGATTGATTTCTTGCCCAACGTAAGTGAAGGCCGATCCGGCGCTGGGATACGCGCGGGCCATGCGGCCATAGCTGATTGCGGTGAACAGCATGGCGACCATGGCGATGAGAATCGTCGTGACAACGTGTCCGTGGCCGCGGTCGCTGAGCACTCCGAACACCGACATCGGCGCGACTGGCTGAATCACGATTACGCCATAAAGGATCAGGTCCCACAGCGTCAGCGTGCGGCGCAGGCGTGGAGCGGCGGTTTGGGCAGGAGCGGTTTCCATGGGAACGGCTATTGGATTACGGCACGTCGAAGAAAGTCAACATTAAAGCGATTCTGTAGCACGGCTCGATTCCCTCGCCGCCCGATTGATACGATGAATGCATTGGCAAAGGAGAGCTTATGGCCCATCAACACCCTCCACGATTCTTGAAGATCGTCGATGATGCGAAAACGCGCGTGCGCGAGACCACGGTGGACGAGATCAAGTCCAGGCTGGATCGCAAAGCAAACTTGTTGCTGGTCGACGTCCGCGAGGAGAGTGAATTCGCCAAGGATCATCTGCCGGGCGCAATTCATCTTGGAAAAGGCGTGATCGAGCGCGACATCGAACATCGCGTGCCCGATCTTAGCGCTGAAATCGTGCTCTACTGCGGCGGCGGATTCCGCTCCGCCCTCGCCGCCGACAATCTGCAGAAGATGGGATATACGAATGTCATCTCAATGGACGGCGGCATTCGCGAGTGGCGCGAGAAGGGATACCCGCTGACGAAGGGCTAAAATCCACGTCCTGGCTGAGGAGTTCTTGGTCCGATTCCCCAGCGGCTAGGGCCACGAATTTTCTCGACCTTCTACGCGGCCCTGAAGGGCCGCTCTTCCACGAGGACTGTTTGCTGCTCGGGGTCATGTCGGGGCGGACGCATTCGTCCGCCCCGAGCGAAGCGAGCGCTTCTTGTTTCATTGCGCGCGCGCGTTCGCGGCTACACCACTTTGCGAATGCGCTCGAAGGCCCAATCCACCTCGTCGCGGGTGATGGTCAGCGGCGGGGCGATGCGGATCACGTGATCGTGCGTCTCCTTGCAGAGGATCCCTTCTTCTTTGAGCCTTTCGCAATATGTGCGGGCGGGACTATGCAACTCGATTCCAATCCACAGGCCCTTGCCCCGCACTTCTTTCAGTTGCGGGCTGCGCAGCGTCTGCAGGCGCTCGAGGAAATACGCGCCGATCGACTCCGAGTGCTCAATCATTTTTTCTTCGGCGAGAACGCGCAGTGCGGTGCGCGCGACGGCGCACGCCAGAGGATTGCCGCCGAAAGTGCTGCCATGATCTCCAGGATGAAAAACGCTCAGCACTTCTTTCGAAGCGAGCACCGCTGACACGGGATAGAATCCGCCGGCCAGCGCCTTGCCAATGATGACAACGTCGGGCTTGATACCTTCATGCATGTAGGCGAAAAGCTTTCCAGTGCGGCCAAGGCCGGATTGGATTTCGTCGCACATCATGAGCACGCGCTGCCCATGGCAGATCGCCGCCGCCTCGCGCAGATATCCAGCGGGCGGAATGACGATGCCGGCTTCGCCCTGAATCGGCTCCACCAGAAATGCGCAAGTGTTGGGCGTGATCGCGCTGCGCAGCGCATTGATGTCGCCGTAAGGAATGATCTTGAATCCGGGCGTGAAGGGCCCGAAGCCGTCGCGATATTGCGCGTCGCTCGAAAAGCTGACGATCGTGACCGTGCGTCCGTGAAAATTGTTGGCGCAAACGATGATCTCGGCCTTGCCGTCGGGAATGCCTTTGACCTTGTATCCCCACTTGCGCGCGGCTTTCACCGCGGTCTCGACCGCCTCGGCGCCAGAGTTCATGGGCAGCGCCATCTCGAAACCAGTCAGGTCGTTCAGTTCTTTATAGAGCAGCGGCAGTTGATCATTGCGAAAGGCGCGCGAAGTGAGCGTGACCTTGTGCGCCTGCTCGACCAAAGCGCGCAGAATACGAGGATGACAGTGTCCTTGATTGACGGCCGAGTAGGCGGCGAGGCAATCCATGTAGCGCTTGCCTTCGACGTCGTACACCCAAACGCCTTCGGCGCGCTCGATGACGACATCGAGCGGATGGTAATTGTGGGCTCCGAATTCGTTTTCCAGGCGGACGAATTCTTCAGTATGAGTGCGGTCGATGAGGGCGGTGTTATTCGGCATGGGGCACCTTTCAATATCTCGAGTAGTCCGGAGTCAGTAGTCAGCGGTTTCATCCCGCCAATGTCTCAATCTGGTCCGCTTCCGTCTACGCGCGCTGCACTTATTTTAGTTATGGATGCGCCTTATTGCAGTGTTTCGCAACGTGCCTTTCTTTCTGGGGTCATCCTGAGCGAAGCCGTCTTACAGGCGGAGCGAAGGATCTCCCAACGAAAGGACCTTGCAGGGAGATCCCTCGGCCCGCTGGAGAAAGCACGGGCCTTCGGGATGACCGGCCAAATCGCGACACACATTCAAAACTTTTCTGACCCCTGACTACTCTTTATCCAGCAACATCGTCAGCAGCGCCATACGCACGTAGAGCCCATTAGCAGCCTGGCGAAAATACAGCGCGCGCGGATCGTCATCCACCGTGCGATCCAGCTCCACCGTACGCGGAAGCGGATGCAGGATCAGCGCATCCGGCTTCATCCTGCGCAAGACTGTCGAATTGATACTGTAGAGCCGCAAGCTAGGGCCATGCGCCACGCGCTCGGGACGAATGCGCGTCTGATAGACGACATCGACTTCGCCGATCACGCGCTCGATGTCCGATTCGAGTTCGTAGCGCACGCCGTGCTCGTCGAGATACGCGAGGATGTCGGGCTTCATCTGCAGTTCGGGCGGGCTGACGAAGTAAATCTTCACGCGCTCGAACTTGGCCAGCAGGTAAGCGAGCGATCGCGCGGTGCGTCCCTTGTCGAGTTCTCCAATGATCGCGACGCTCAACCCAGTCAGCGGACGCTCTCGATAAATCGTGTAGAGATCGAGCAGCGCCTGCGTGGGATGCTGGCCGCCTTCGCCGTCGCCGGCGTTGATGACGGGCACGGGTGAAACTTGGGCGGCGCGCAGCGCTCCTCCGGTTTGCGGATGGCGCACAACAATCACATCGGAATAGCTGCCGATGATGCGGATCGAGTCCTCAACCTGCTCGCCTTCAACTTCGGAGGAAAACGCGCCGGCCTGCTCGGTCGAAAGCACCTTTCCGCCCAGGCGGTACATGGCCGCTTCAAACGAAAATCGAGTCCGCGTAGAAGGCCTGTAGAACAGCGTGGCGAGAATCTTGTTCTGATATTCGAGTGTGCCACCATGGGCGACAATGCGCTCCATACCCCGCGAACGGCGGAATAGTTCCATCAGCAGCGGCAGGGTGAACTGCTGCGATTCGATGACGTGCCGTAATTTGGTGGCGCCGGTCAGGTTGGCATGATCCGCATGCTCGGTTTCGTGCGCGCGTGCCATTGTGGTGTTTGCCATGATCTCAATCTCCGACCGGCACATGCCAGTGTGCGGATTCTTTTCGAGCCGGAGGTTCGACATCCGGCACAATGTGAGTTCCGGCGTGGCCAGCGATCGCCTCAGTCATGTGTTCGTAGGAGGTGATTACGACTTCCCTGCCCCCGGTTTTCAAGAAGCGCAGCGCCGATTCTACCTTTGGTCCCATGTTGCCGGCGGGAAAATGTCCCGCGCGGTAATGTTTTTCAAGTTCGCTGGCGGTGATCTGCCGCAACGGGCGCTGGGTCGGCTTTTTGTAGTCGAGATACACGAAATCGATGTCGGTCGAAATGGCGAAGATATCGACGCCGAGCTTGGCGGCGAGCAGCGCCGAGGCACGGTCTTTGTCGATGACCGCTTCGACCCCGTGCAGGTGCCCGTTACGGCGGACGACGGGAATTCCGCCGCCACCGCAAGCCACGACCAGTACGCCGTCTCGCACCAGATCGCGAATGACTTCGAGTTCGAGAATTTCCGCTGGCTCGGGAGACGGAACAACGCGTCGATAACCGCGCGCAGCGTCTTCCACGATTTGCCATCCCAACTCGCGCTGGCGCTCTTCCGCCCGCGCCCGCGAATAGAAAGGTCCAATCGGTTTCGTAGGATGCTGCATCGCCGGATCGTCAGGACTCACAACGGTCTGCGTAACGATGCTGACGACAGGAACTTTCAATCCCGCGGACGCCAGCTCACCTTGTAGCGATTGCGCCAGCAGATATCCGATCTCGCCCTGACTGGCCGCGCCGCAGACATCGAGAGTCTGCCCGGGGACCTGGTCGGATCCCTGCTCGGACCGCAGCAGTTGCGCGCCGACCTGCGGCCCGTTGCCGTGGGTGATGACGAGTCGATGTCCGTCGCGAATCAGGCCGACAATGGCGGCGGCGGTGCGGCGCGCGTTGGCAAGCTGCTCGACAACGGTGCCCTTCTCTCCCGCGCGAATCAGAGAGTTGCCACCCACGGCGATGAGAATGGAAGACATTTGGCTCCAGTAGTCAGGAGTCGGTAGTCAGGAGTCAGCGCACGGGAAGGGCACGGCTTCAGCCGTGCCGCCAAAGCCCACAAAACCCGCGGGCTTTAGCCCCTGAGGGAACTCGCCTTACTTCTGACTACTGACTACTGACTCCCGTCCCGGTTCCAGCACTTCACGGAACTGCATCAGTTCCAACAAAATTGCCTTCTGCGCATGCAGGCGGTTCTCGGCTTCCTGATAAACCACTGAGTGCGGAGAATCGATGACTTCGTCGGTGACTTCGTCTCCGCGGTGCGCCGGCAAACAGTGCATGAAAATCGCGTCGAACTTGGCGCGTCGGAGAAGCTCGCCATTCACCTGGAATGGCAGAAAGATCCGGCGCCGTTCTTCCGCTTCGCACTCCTGGCCCATGCTGGCCCAGACGTCGGTATAGATCACGTCGGCATCGGCGGCGGCATCGGCAGGATCATGCGTGAGCGTGCACGTTCCTCCCGTATGCGAGCCGCGATCGAGCGCCCATTCCAAGGCTTCGGGCTTAGGCTCGTATCCGGCGGGCGTCGCGACCCAGACATGAGCGCCGAGCTGCGCGCCGGCAAACATCAGCGAATGGCAAACGTTGTTGCCGTCGCCGATGAACGCGACTTTCAATCCCTCGACGCGGCCTTTGAGTTCGATCATCGTCAGATAGTCGGCCATGGCCTGACAGGGATGGCTGTAGTCGGTCAGTCCATTGATGACCGGGATGTTGGCGAACCTGGCAAAGTTCTCCACGATCTCGTGGGCGTAGGTGCGGATCATGACCGCCTGCACCATGCGCTCCAGATTCTTGGCGATGTCGTAGACCGACTCGCGCTTGCCCAGATTGATTTCAGCGTTCGAAAGATAAATCGAGAATCCTCCGAGCTGTTGAATGCCGACGTCGAACGAGACGCGGGTCCGCAACGAGGGCTTTTCGAAGATCATGGCCAGGGTTTTGCCCTTCAGAGCGCCGGTATGAGCGGTCGGATGCGACTTGATTTCGGCAGCCAGATCGAGCAGATAGTGGACCTCTTCGGGAGAGAAGTCCTTGATAGAAAGGAAGTTATGTAATCCCATGGATCACCCCGCAGAACAGCGCACTACGCTGACATGCTCTCGTGGGGATGTCCTGAAGGGCAGTGAAGGGCATCACCCGCCGGAGTGATCGTGGTCACGCTGGGACGGGACCGGCGCTTCCGCGAATGCTTTCTAGCCGCGACTTTGCGGCTGTTTCGGCAATCACCGGTGGCCTCTCAGCGGGTGTTCTCCGCGCCCTCCGCAATCTCTGCGATCAAAGGTTTCGCTAGGGTACCGCGCGATCCGCGTGCGATGATGTGCGTTCGTATCAGCGAATTGCATGCAACTGAATGCCGCACTGCTGAAAAGCACGATCATAGCCGCGCTCGGCGGGCTGCTCTTTGGCTTCGACACCGCGGTGATTTCCGGCACGACCCGCAATCTGACCGAAATTTACCGGCTCAACCCTCATCTGCTCGGAATTACGGTTTCATCGGCGCTGACCGGAACGATCGTTGGAGCCATGTTTGCCGGCGTCCCTGGCGACCGCTACGGGCGTCGCGACAGCCTTCGCGTGCTGGCCGTGCTGTATGTAGTTTCCGCGTTGGGATGCGCATTCGCCTGGAATTGGTCTGCGCTGGTGATGTTTCGCTTCATTGGCGGGCTGGGGATTGGCGGTTCGTCGGTGCTCGGGCCGATGTATATCGCCGAGATCGCACCGGCCAAGTTGCGCGGGCGGCTGGTCGGAGTTTTTCAGTTCAATGTCGTGAGCGGCATCCTGCTTGCCTATCTCTCGAATTTTCTGATTGGAACATGGCGTTTGGACGTCGATGCGGAATGGCGCTGGAAGCTGGGCATCGCAGCCGCACCGGCGGCGTTATTTCTGATCTTGCTATTCACGATCCCGCGCAGTCCGCGCTGGCTGGTGAAAAAGCAGCGCGTGGCGGAAGCGCGAGCTGTCCTGCGGCTGATCGGCGAACAGAATTGCGAACAGGAGCTGCAAGAAATTGTTGAATCCATCGACGCCGAGCATGGACACGCCGACGAGCCTCTGTTCTCGCGCAAGTACCGGTTGCCGATCTTTCTCGCAATCACGGTGGGCATGTTCAATCAGCTTTCGGGGATCAACGCGATTCTCTACTACCTCAATGATATTTTTGCGGCGGCCGGATTCAGCAGGATGTCGGGCGACGTGCAAGCGGTCGTGGTCGGGCTGACGAATCTGATCTTCACGGTCATTGCCATGTCGGTGATCGACAAAGTCGGACGCAAGAGACTGCTGCTCATTGGAGCCGTGGGCACAGCAATCTGCCTGGCCGGCGTGGCGGCGATCTTCTCGGCTAATCAGCATCACGAGCTTCTGGTGTGGCTGCTGGTTGGATTCATCGCCAGCTTCGCGTTTTCGCAGGGATCAGTAATCTGGGTCTATCTCAGCGAAGTGTTTCCCAACCGCGTCCGCGCCAAAGGACAAAGCCTGGGCAGCCTGACGCACTGGCTGATGAATGCCGCGATTTCATTCGTCTTTCCCACCGTAGCGGCGTGGTCGAAGTCGATTCCCTTTGTCTTCTTTTCCGCGATGATGGTGCTGCAGTTTTTTGTCGTGCTCTTTGTCTATCCGGAGACGAGCGGGGTCACGCTGGAAGAGATGCAGAAGAAGTTGCAGACGGCATAACGAATTGTCACCCACAAAGTGATCGCGATCAGTTTATATATCTTATAGCTAAGATAATAAAAAGCTGCCACCGAATGCTGGACCCCGTGAATCGCGTTTCAGCCGACCTCTAGAATGCCCATTGCTGGGCCGGAAACGACCCTACAATCGACGATCGCGGTCTGGATCGCATGAAACCTCATCGCAGACAAAGTGGGCGCTCTAATCGCATCCTGTCGCATTTCATCGAACTTTCAAACACGCAGAACCAATGTTCAATAGCTTGAGGATAATTTCAATAAGTTACGGAGCGCGACCACTTGTGTTTGTTGGGGGCCGGGGCCGCCGATGAAACCGCAGCCCTTCCGGGATGACCAGTGCGTGTACGTGCTGCGGGCTGGCTCAACTACGAGCGACCATCTCTTTGTGTACGGCGCGTAACAAAGCGCGCAAGTGCCGGCTGAAGGTGACGGGGTACTTCTCAAAGCCGCGCAGCCGAGTGTATTCGGCGGGCATCTTCTTCATTTCGGTTGCCGCGCGCTTCTGAATTTCACGCAGATCCGTGGGAGGTCCGGTTCTGGTTCCGGCTTCCATCACTTTGCTCAGCAGCGGCTCGCCGTCATCGAACTTCTCGCTTTCGCAGGCGATGATATCTTCGCGAAATGCTCCGTCGGAATTCGAGAAACGGAACACCTGCTTCCGCCCCGGATAAGTCGTTTTCTCCTCGCTGAATTTCGCGCGATAGGAGACGCCGGAGTCGGATTCGAGATCTACCAGCTTGTAGACACCACTCAGCGCGGGCGCGTCTTTGGAAGTGGCAAGCGCGGTCCCAACACCAAAGGCGTCAATGGGCGCGCTCTGGGCCAACAGGTCGGCGATTGCGAACTCGTCGAGGTCGCCGCTCGCGAAAATCTGCGTTCCGCTGAGCCCGCCTTGGTTCAGTCGTCCACGCACCTGCTTGGAAACTTCCAGCAAATCGCCGCTGTCGATGCGCACCGCGGAAGGACGCAGACCGCTGCGCACAATCTTCTCGATCGCCGCCAAGGTGTCGTAGGTGTCGACGAGCAAGACACTGTGTTTGGGGAAAAGTTGTTCGAAGCGGCGAAAGGCGTCATCTTCGTCGCCGTAGGCCATCACGAAGGAATGGGCCAGGGTCCCAAAAACCGGAATGCCATAGCGGCGCCCGGCTTCGAGGTTGGAAGTTCCGGAGCAGCCTCCGATGAACGCGGCACGGGCTGCGAGCGCTCCAGCCGCGGGACCATGCGCGCGGCGCGATCCGAACTCCACGACCGGCCGGCCCTGGGCGACCGAAGTCACGCGCGTAGCTTTCGAGGCGATCATGGTCTGGAAAGTCAGGGTTGAGATCAGGAATGTTTCGACGACCTGCGCCTCGATCATCGGGGCAGTCACACGCAGCAGCGGTTCTTCGCCGAAGACGGGCGTTCCTTCCGGCACGGCCCAGACGTCGCCTTTGAAGCGGAAATCTTTCAGGTATTCAAAGAATGCAGGGCTAACGTTTTGAAATACGGGCTGGCTGCGGAGATATGCAATGTCTTCGGAGCGGAAGCGCAGATTTTCAAGGTATTCGAGTGCTTGCTCAAGGCCAGCGGCGATCAAGTATCCGCGCTCTTTGGGCAGGGACCGCACGAACAACTCAAAGCTCGCCTTCTGCGTGAATTTGTTTTCGAAATACGCCGCCGCCATCGTGAGTTCGTACAGGTCGGTCAGCAGCGCGGAGTGGAGCGGTGATTCGGACATAGGTTGTCGGATATTAGTTTAGCCGGGGATTCGGCGAAGATGTAACTTCCCTGGTGGTAACTACCTTACCGCCACGGCTGACGAACTCGGCGCAAAACGCTTCGCCTTTGGCGTGATCCAGTTCGGCGATGGCATCGCGAACCAGGAAGAGCTTGCGTCCGGCGGCAAACAAGGCCTGCGCCGCGGCGGAAACACAAATCTCGGTAACCACGCCATAGAGCACAACGTCTGCTTCGGCGGCAAATTGCTGGAGCACCTTGCCGGAGTTAGGGTTCGTGGCAAAATCGAAGGCCTGCTTTTCGAGGATGATCTGCTGAAACCGGTGCAAGTCGGGCAGTTCGATCGCGCGATTCGGAATGATATACCGATCGTCGAGCAGCGTTTCAGGAACTTTCTGCTGTCCCGGTGTTCCCAACATGCAATGTGGGCCATAAATTTGTAGTTCCGGATCACCCGCCAGGTGTGCATCGGCGGAAGAAATGACGGTCACGTTATGACTAGCAGCCCATTCTGTTAGCTGGCGCAG
Organism: Candidatus Sulfotelmatobacter sp.; assembly: GCA_035710725.1. Lineage (GTDB taxonomy): Bacteria > Acidobacteriota > Terriglobia > Terriglobales > Acidobacteriaceae > Sulfotelmatobacter. The sequence continues at coordinate 42,220 of DASTCY010000030.1, forward strand.
GTTGGGGATGAGTTTCTCGCTTTCTGGAACGTATAGCCGTCCGGTGGGCGACAGAAAGTCAACTTGGGTGTCTACGTCCCAAAAGAGCATGCAACGATTCTACAGGGGATGCAGGGGCACTTCGCACGTAGGGCCGATAACTGCTTTACTTGAACCCTCTTGTCACGACAGGGCGTGAACTGTGGTGTAAGAACGATCTTGGTTCAGGGGTCGAGAACCCTTAAGTTGTCCGTTACAATTCATGCAGCCTTAGCAAGGGCATTCTTACAAGCCCTTCCATCTAGCCTTTGTTCGTGGGGAGGCGAGATATCCATTGATGCGCACACTTGGTCGCAGAGGTGTACTTGCCGGAGCTCTTGTCTTGTTCAGCCTGCTGGTTTGGGCCGAGGGCGGGGCTGCCGGATCGAAAGATCCAAAACAAGTCTCGGTGCGGCTCCCCGGGCCCGCATTCGCGGCGCTCGAAACCATCGATCCGGAACACATTCGCTGGCACGTGCGCTTTCTGGCGCACGATCTGCTGGAAGGCCGCGGCACTGGCCAGCGGGGCGGCGACGTCGCCGCCGAGTACATCGCCACGCAGTTCGCCGAATATGGACTGAAGCCGGTCGGCGACAACGGAACTTTTCTGCAAAAGGTGCCTTTGGTCGGCATCACGACCCTGCCAGAAACTTCTTTTGAGATCCGGCCAAAATCCGGCGGGACGATGAAACTGAAGCCGCTCGATGAATACGTCGCCTACGACCAGACGCAGCAACCGCAGTCAGAGGTCGACGCCGAAATCGTCTACGTCGGCTATGGCATCGAAGCTCCCGAATATAGCTGGGATGACTACAAGGGCGTCGACGTGCGCGGCAAAGTGCTGCTGATGCTGGTGAACGAGCCGCCCTCGGACGATCCGAAATTCTTCAAAGGCAAAGCGCTGACCTACTACGGCCGCTGGACCTACAAGTATGAAGAAGCGGCCCGCAAAGGCGCGGTGGGCGTCATCCTGGTGCATGAAACAGGAATGGCCAGTTATCCGTGGGAAGTGGTGCGCAATTCGAATTCCGGAGAAAAGTCATTTCTGAAGCTCGAAGGCCCGGCGCTGAAAGTTGCAGCATGGGTGCAGCTTGATGTGGCAAAGAAACTGGCGAGCGCATCGGGAACGGACATAGACAAGATGATGGCCGATGCGCGGTCGCGTGACTTTCATCCGGTGGCGCTGGGGGCGAAGCTGAAGGCGCGCATGGTCAGCAAAGTGCGCAACTTTGAGTCGAACAACGTGGTCGCGATGCTGACAGGGTCGGACCGCAACCTGAAGAACGAAGCTGTGATGTACACGGCGCACTACGATCATCTCGGAATTCGTTCAGAGATGCCGGGCGACAACATCTACAACGGCGCAAACGACAATGCGACAGGCTGCGGCATTCTGCTGGAGCTAGCGCGAGCGTTTACGGTTTCGAAGGAGCGTCCGCGGCGGTCGATTATTTTTGCCTCGGTGACGGCCGAGGAGCAGGGGCTGCTCGGCTCGGAGTATCTGGGCAAGCATCCGCCGATTGCGGCGGGTAAGATCGCGCTCGATCTGAACTATGACGATGTGGAGCCGCTGGGAGCGCCGGAGGAGGCCGAGGTCTCAGGCGCGGAGCGGACATCGTTCTATCCCATCGTAATGGCGATGGCGAAGGATTTCCGGCTGGCGATTCGCTCGGATGCGCGCCCCGAGGCCGGACACTACTATCGATCCGATCACTTCAGCCTGGCGCGGGTCGGCATTCCCGCCTTCTCCGTCAACGAAGGCACAAAATTCAAGGGACACGACGCCGCGTGGGGACTTGCGCAAGAGAACGAATACACGGCGAAGCACTATCACCAGCCGAGTGATGAGTATCATCCCGAGATGGACTTTGTCGCGGATTCCGCGATGGCGCGCTTCGGATTCGCCTTGGGCTGGGAAGCGGCTAGCCTGCCGAAACTTGTGGAGTGGCAGAAGGGCGACGAGTTCGAGGCGGCAAGGAAGAAGAGCCAGTAGCGGAAGCAACTACGGAGGCTTTCGGCACTCACGACTCGGTGCTCCGCACCAAGTCCGCCAGAATGTCCATCCCCTCGAAGTTTTCGTCGACCAGGACCCAGCCTTTTGCCCGGTTGAAGTCTTGATCTTTACCCACCATTCCTTTTTGCCCTCTTCGGTCACAACTGCCGAACAGTCTCTTAGACATCCCCCGCCGTTCTTTTCGGTGATGAAAGTACAGTCAAACTCTTTATGCCAGGCGCCTCTGAACCAGACGTTGGCGAAACCCTCGCCAAGGTACATATAGCGGAGGATCACGTCACCGGGCTGTAAGCCGAGATCAGCCATGGCCTGCTTCACTAAAATTCGATCGGGCCGAAACGTGATGTGGACGCCGGTCAGGCCGGTCACGGTATCTCCCAACTGGAGCTTGCGGAGTTCCTTCCGTTCTTGCTGCCACGAGGAATACATTGTCGACGCCTTCGTGACTTTCCACTCGCGGAAAGTGCAGCCTTCAAAGGGGCAGGCATTGTAGTCGACTAGTGGGAGCGCGGGTTCGGTCCCACGGGGCTCTTCGGCACAAGCCGGACGTTCTTGCCAAAATGCGAGCACCGCCATCAGGAGAAATGTTGCGAGCTTGAGCCGGGCCACGAAAACAGGATACCGCGTTCGATGGATGATCAGCGCAGTGCCCGCACGGATTTCACTTCGCTGCGGTAGTAGAGGAAGCTTCCTTCCGGCAGATCCCATGAAACTTCCAGGCGGCTCGCGACGCGGATGCCTTCGTAGGTCTTGAAACAGGAGCACGTTCCACTCCACGGGGTCAGCACAGCTTTCTTGCCAACCGTCATCGGCCGAATGGCGCGGCATCCGAGAGGCCTGCCAGTTTCGTCAATCTCAATGTCGACGGTCGCGGCCTGCGGGTCATTGCGGTCGCGCAGGCGTGCTGTGGTTGGGGCCACCACGGCGCAGTCCAGATAGGGATGATTGAGCAGCATGGGCGGGCAGAAGATGACGGAAGCGAGATACCGTTGCAGTTCGCCGCGGTCGGCGTCAGGGCCGGTGATTTTGCGAACCGGCAGCAGGCCGGCAATCTTCACAGCGAGATAGCCGTGCCCTTGCTCGTAAGCGTCGATGACCGTGGGGGACGTGAGCCTTCCCGGATCGAGCTTCGCTTCCCAACGCGAACTGCTTCGTGTGCAGTCGAGAATCTGCTCTGAGGTGAATGGGATCCAGCGCGCTTCGCGGGACATACGCATCTGGCCGGTTTCTTCGATCCGGAGCGAGCGAATGGTTTTGGCCAGTTCTTCTCCCTGCGGAAAACAGAAGGCGCGCCACCGCACGAGCAGAGGTTCACAGAGGCGGCTTGCAGCACTGGGGAGGGTCGCCATGCGCGATTAGTGTAGGTGTGCAGTTCCGGAGTTGCCGTGTCGGAGATCACGACTTCGCGTTCCGGAAAATGTAATAGATGGAACAAGAGAGGAATCTCGCGTCGTTGGAGGACTCGTAACTTGGGTAACTTTAGCCGGTCCCCGCCCCGTGTTAGCCTCAGTATGTAGCTGTGTAATCAGTAAGTTCCAAGAATCCGGCTAGCAGCCGCATGCCTCGAATTCCTATTTTTCGGCTGGGAGGGTCGCAACGACCCGCACCTACCCTGATTTCATCCACGCCCGTGGTTTTGCTGCGCGGGCTGATGGTAGGCGTCGATAACCTGCGACATGATGTTGTGCTCAGTGCAAAAGTGTGCGAGGCGGCGCGGGCGCACCTGGCGCGCGTGATAGCACGCCACGGGGAACTGGAGGGGTTGCTCAGCTCCGAACCACAAAGATTGCAGCAGGCGCCCTCCTGGCTGCGGGAGAAGGCAGGGGCGACGCCAAGGGCGGCTGAGCCGTCCGATCTTAAGAAGCTGCTGGCTGAATTGCTGGTGGCGACGTTGAATCGAGCCAAGCGGGATGGGATGCTTGGCATCGACATCCTGGCGCGGCTGGCGCTGACCAAATTTCTTCGCCAGGAGATGAACGCGCAGTTTGCGCAGGTGCTGGAGCGAGGGCGGGTGATGTTCAAGAGTGTCGACGCCATGCGCCAGCAGAACAACATCGAGCAGCGCGAGCGCCTGGCTGCGTTTCAGGTGCGCAAAAAAATCATTTTGCGAAAAGTGGGACAGGACTTGTTCCAGACCTTCCGCGAAGTGGAGAAAGAAAGCTTGGCGCGTACGCGGCGTTCGCTCTTTGGAGAAGAGAGCGACGACGGTAGCTATCAGAGCTACCCGGTTTTTTTGAACCGGCTGGCATTCGGTGAAGACGGGCGCGACGACTACCTGTGCGCCGAGCATTACGTCATGCTCGGCAATTGGGACCGGGACCCTGATCGTTACGGGCGGATGCGCGAGATCGTCGCGGCCTTCCTGCGCTCGATTTACGGCGAGGAGACGGCGGCTGAGACCGTCGATAGCTGGATGAACGTTCCGGAGAATGCCGCCACGCTGGTCGGCACGGGCACGCCTGACGATTCGAGCGAAGATGGAATTATGCAGCAGGAGCGGCTGGCGGCGTGGGTGCGCCTGCTCGAAGACGAGAAGGTGATGGAGAACGTCATCGCCTCGTATCACGTTGTGCCGCTGTTGAGCGAATACGCGCCGCGCATCAATCCGCAGCAATTAAAGAATGCTCTGATCGAACGCGCAGAATGCGATCGCGTCGAGCGCATGATTCAGGAACATGGACGGCTTTCGCCCAATAGCCTCTATGGCGCGGTGGCGAAGGTGGCGAGCTGCCGGGGCGCAGAGCGGGCCAAAGTGGCGGCGCGATTTTTGCAGGATTTCCTGCGCTACCATCGCGATCTGCGGCGACTGGAGACGTTGAACTCCGCGCTCGATTCGGTGAACCTCGCCGGCAACGAACGTGTGCGCGAGCTTTCGCGCGTGAATGGGACCCTATATGAGTTTCTGCTGCCGGAAGAGCAGCAAGAATCGAGCGCCGACCGGATCTTGCGCCATGTGGTGATGAAGGCTGACGTTCGCGATTCGACGCGGCTGACGCGCACTATGATGGACAAAGGGATGAATCCGGCGTCGTACTTCAGCCTGAATTTTTACGATCCGGTGAACAAATTGTTAGGAAAGTACGGCGCGCAGAAAGTGTTTCTGGAAGGCGACGCCATCATTCTGGCGATCCTGGAGCGCGAGGGCGAGACGGGACTGGCGGTGAGCCGTGCCTGCGTGCTGGCGCGCGAGATGATCGAGATTGTCCGGGGATACAACGAACTGGTGCAGCGATCGGGCCTGCCGCCGCTGGAACTGGGCGTCGGCATCACCTTGCAGGAATCGGCTCCGCTTTACCTGATGGATGGCGAGCGCCAGATCATGATCTCCGAGGCGCTCAACGAGAGCGACCGGCTCTCGGGCTGCAACAAGAAAGCGCGCAAGCTGATGGAGTCGCAGGCTGGGCTGTTTCACGTCTATGCGTTTCAGTCGGGCGAGCCTGAGCCGGGGGGAAATCCGGAAGATTCGATTCTGAATTTCAATCTGGGCGGTATTCGCATGAACGAAACCGCATTCAAGAAGCTGCAGCAGGAGATTTCATTGCAGCCGCTGTCGGTGAAACTGCCCAAGTCGTTGTCATCGTCCGACAAAGCAGAGTACAAGCTGCTGGCGGGAATGGTCCCGGTGGACCGAGACATTTTCCGCAAGATCGTGGTGCGGGAAAGCCGCGTGCCGCGGGTTGACGCGAAGGATTTTTCCGTCAAAGGCTGGACCGATCGCCGTTACTACGAAGTGTGCACCGATCCCGCGATCTACGCTGCGCTGGAGAAGAGCCGCGGAGCCGGACGTTAGAAAGTCGCATCCAGAATCGTGACCAGCACGGCGAATCCCATAACCTCTATTCGCAACGAAGCGTCACATTGGGATCGAGGCGAGCGGCGCGGTAAGCAGGAATCCAGCTGGCGACAAATGTGGCGGTCAGAAGAATCAGACCGATGCAAACATAGGTGAGGGGATCCCGCGGGCTCACACCATTGAGCAAACTACGCATCAGAGGCGCAACCGCCAGCGCCACAATCATCCCGATCACAATGCCCGCCATGGACAGCGAAATACCGTTTGCCAGGACCATCCGCAGAACACTGCCTCGCTGTGCTCCAAGGGCCATGCGAATCCCAATTTCCTGAGTTCGGCGGCCGACCACAAACGAGACCACGCCGTAGAGTCCGACGATGGTCAATGACAAGGCGATCAGTCCGAAAGCTCCGCCTAACATCGCAAAGATGCGAAATGCAAAAAGGCCGTCGCTGGAAAACGCGTCCGCCATGGTAAACACGGAAAGTGGAGTGACTTCCGAGTCGAGTGCGCGGATTTGCTGACGAACGAGCGAGGTAAGCCCAGCCGGATCGCCCTTGGTACGCAGTTGCAGGGTCACTCGGGAACTTCCCTGCTGCAGATAAGGCAGATAGAAGACTGGAGGCGGCGGTTGGCCGATGGCTCCATTACTGGAATCCTTCACTACGCCGACGATCTGTATGGGCACGTTGTCGCGCAGTCGGAGGATGTGCCCAAGAGCCCGGTCCAGGCTGTCCTTCCCGACAATGTACCTGCGCGCCAAGGTCTCATTCACGATGGCAACCTGCGGCGCTTTTTCGCTGTCACGGGCGGTAAACTCGCGTCCATTGAGCAGGGGAATCTGCATGGTGGAGAAGTAGTTTGGACCGACTTGATTGGTGTTGGTGTCCACGAACCTTTCCCCGCCTGCACCAGCATAGCCATCGATGGCGAGATCCCAGGAGCCACCTCCGAGAAATGGGACGTTAGCGGCCATGGTGGCGGACTGTACTCCTGGCAGAGAGGACACTCGGCCCAGAATCTGCTGGTTGAGCTGAATCGACCGCACGTCTTTGTAGCCGCGCAAGCCGGGGTCTAGGAAGACCAGCAGCATGTGGTCTGGGTTGAAACCGAGATCGGCGCTCTGGGCCCGCGAAAAGGATTTCAAGAACAATCCGCCCGCAACCAGCAGAACCACCGAGAGAGCTACCTGTCCTCCGATCAGGATGCGGCGAACGACAGCGCTGTGAAATCGGCCTCCCAATGTGTTTCTTGTGTTGGCAACGCTTCCGGCTTCTTTGACGGCCATGACCGCGGGTGCAACTCCAAACAGGAAAACCGCCGCCATCGATGCCAACGCGGCACAGCCCAGGACTCGCGTATCCAGGTGAAAATCAGGGCCGGCGGGTGATATCGAGAAGGGGATGAGGGCGGTAAATCCCTTGATGCAGGCAACCGAGATCAGAATGCCGGAACCACCACCCAAGATGGCGAGGACCGTGCTTTCGGTGAGAAATTGACGCACCAGAGCTGCGCGGGATGCCCCCAACGCCAGTTGTATAGCGACTTCTCGGATTCGGGACGTGGCCTTTGCCATCAGCAGGCTGGCTACGTTCGCGCAAGCCATCATCAGGACCAACGCGACGAGCCCCATGAGAATTCCAGCCTGGGTTGCGCTCTCGCTTTGCAAACGACGGCTCATCTCATTGCGGACAATGGCAACGGTGTCCTTGTTACTCTCGGGATATTCACGCTCAAGAGCGCTCATGATCACGTTCATCTCGGCCTGGGCCTGCGCAATCGTAACTCCGGGCTTAAGCCGACCCAGCAGCGTGCATCCCCGGTAGGTTCGGTGGGTCAGGGTGTCGCTACCTTCGGGCGCGACGGCTGGAGTCATCATCATAGGGAGATAAACGTCGGGACGAGACCAGAGATCAACTCCGGTAAATGACTTAGGGGTGACGCCAATGATGGTGAAACTATGGCCGCTCAGTTCGACCTGCTTGCCAATAATTTCCGGATTGCCGCCAAACGTCCGCTTCCACAGGGAGTAGCTGATGATCATGACGGGGTACTTGCCGGGAGTCTGGTCTTCTTCCGGGAGAAAAGCCCGGCCCAGCGCAGGTTGCACCCCAAGCATGGAGAAGAAATTTCCTGAAACCAGTTGTCCCCAGACCACCTGAGGTTTGCCCTCACGAACAGCGCCCGCAGGATTCATTCCCGCAGACATGTCTTGTCGTGTAGACAGAGCTTGAAACGACTTGCTACGAGCTGAAAGGTCGGCCCAGTCCAAGTACGAGGAACTTCCGAACCTGGTCAAACGTGATGCGGCTATGTCGACGGTGACAAGGCCATTCGGATTCGGAACCGGCAGGGGGCGAAAAATGATGCCATCGACCAAGCTGAAGATGGCCGTATTGGCCCCAATGCCGAGGGCTAGAGAAAGCACAACTACGATGGTGAATCCTGGTCTCTTACACAGACTGCGCACGGAAAAGCGCAGGTCACGGCAAAGTGCATCAAGAAAGGAGATGGAATTCATTTGGTAGATGGTTTCGCGGATCCGGAACGGATTTCCCAGCTTTCGGTAAGCTGCGGCCCGAGCGTCGACGGGAGACAGGCCAGCCTCAACATTGCGATCGGTCTCGATTTGAAGGTGGGACTCAAGTTCAGCAGCGCGCTCGGCGTCCCACCGTTTGCGGCGAAAGAATCGTAAGAGACTCATGGATTCAGCTCCGAATTGTCACTCGACCGCCGGGCGGAGAACGCGCCCGATCGCCGCTACCAACTGCTCCCACCGATTGGTCTGCGTGAGGAGTTGTTTTCTACCTGAGGCCGTCAGTCGGTAGTAGCGGGCGCGGCGATTATTCTCCGACGTTCCCCAAAAGGCGGCGATCCATCCTCGGTCTTCGAGCCGATGGAGTGCGGGATAGAGCGAACCGTGCTCGACCTGAAGAACATCTTCTGAACGCCGCTCAATCGCGTACGCGATGGTGTGACCGTGCGCTGGGCCTGCAGAGAGAGTACGTAAAATCAACAGATCCAGCGTACCTTGCACCATGTCCCCATCAAGTGGAGGTTTACCTGCCTTTGCCATGCGGGCATTATACTTAGGTAGATGTTCTATTGGAAGAAAACTATTTCGAACATGGATGAAAGCGGCGAGACGTAGACATCCTCACTCTGCAAACGCGGCGAGAAGTTCAACTGCGCCCACGGCAGTTTGTGCGGGGGCACCTCCCTGTTTTGCTTAGAAATTGCTGGCAGGTTTGAAGGGGACTTGGAAGGTGGCTTCCACGTCCACTGGGGCGCCGTTTTTCGTGGCCGGCTGGAACTTCCATTGCGACACGGCTTGCTGGGCAAAGCGGTCGATACGATCGTCCACACTGCGAAGAACGCGCACCTCGCCCACGCTTCCGTCAGCGTGGATGATGGCGTAAAGAATCACGGTTCCGGCAACGTTCTCTTTCATCAACTGCAGCGGATAGGCGGGATCAACTTTCCGGGTGGCATAAGGCGCCGAGAGATTGCCAGGGGCGGCATCGCCTTTGCGTTCGGCGAAGCGGATTACCCAGCTTCCTCCGGCCGAGTTCAGGTTTGGCATGTTCAGCATCAACGAATAGAACTTGCGTCCGGCAAAAATGGCGCGCTCGGACTCCGTGAGACGAGCTTCATTTCCCGGCTCAAGTGTGCGGGTCGGAGAAGTACTGACGCGCGGCGGAGGAAGGCTGGCAATTAATTTGGGATTGACCGCGGGAGTCGAACTCGCAGGTGCGGGATCGCCGGCAACGGGCGATGTTTTCGCGCTGGATCCCGAGCCCACGTAAAGACCGGACGGCAAGTTTCCGTTTTTTGCGTTGCTCCCTGAGGGACCTCCGTTCCCGTGTGCATTGCCGGTTCCGGAGCCGGTTGCGGAGGGGGACCCGGCTGACGCGCCCGGCGTTCCCGAGGCTCCTGTGTGTCCGCCCGGAGTCGCCGCGAAGCTGCCGCGGCGATTGCCGGCAGGCGGCTCTGGCGGCGCGCCAACCGATGGGTGCAAATTCAGGGCAAGGAGGCGACCTCCGCCATTTCCGCTTCGGGATCCCAACAATGCCGGCGGGGGCGGAATGACCTGCGGTGCGGCAGCGGTTCCGGCCAATGCTCCAGGAAGGGTACGCTGCGCGGGGACCGCAAGCCGGGGAGCGGGCGCGACGATGGCGCTGGGCGCAATATTCATCTCTCCGATTGGACGTGCGACAGCGTTGTCAACCGAAGGCGGCGGTGCGATCACCGAGGCTTGCGGAGCTTGCAGGACGGATCGCGCGGAATTCGTTACTTCGGGCGGCGGCGCAACGATCGAGGTTTGCAAACTCAGCAGTTCGCGCTCGTTCTGCATGCGTGCGTCAGGTGGAGGCGCGACCACGGAGCTTTCCATTTGCGGCGTCATGCGCGTGATCTCCGCGGCTGGAACGAGCGGAGCGGGAGCGATGGGCAGCTGCGGTTGGTCAGACCAGGCAACGATGTTGGGCAAGGGTACGTCATGCTGCAGTCGTACATTGGGAGCAGTGACTATTGTCTGGGTGTGATTGTCGGCCTCGGGCGGCACGGAAATGATCGGCTGAGGGGAAAATTCGGGATCTGCCTTCTGGGACTGGGAATCGTCCTGGTTGCGAGTATCGAGCGGGGGCAAATATTCCGAGGGCTCGTAGTAGATCACCTGCGAGCGCTCAAATGTTGGGTGCACAACCGCTCGAGGCTGGAGCGCGGCAAAGTGAGAGAGCACGACCAGCGATCCGAACGCAAGCAGGTGATAGGTTACGGACTCGGCAAATCGCCGCCAGGGCAGAGGCTGGTGCACGAAAACATCAGGCCAGAAGGGCGCGGAAGCCAAACCGGGTTCATACGCAAGCCATCGCGCAGGCGTGAATGCCACCTTCAAATTTCCGAAAAAGGAGCGGGGGGCGAGCTCAACGAGGAGATTCAGGTCGCGTGGTTGGCCCATGACTTCAGGGGAAGGAACTTCAGGCATTGTTCTATGTTAGATGGCGGACGCGCGATTGGGGTAACCGGGAGTGCAGAATCAGGCTTCAGGCCTCGGGCTTCAGGCTCCAGCCTTCCGGATCGAGGGACGAACGGATTGGAACCCAGTTCCGATTCGGCGGGACCGTCACCGAAGTGCAAACTACGTAGTACGATGGGTGCGGGGAAATCGTGTATGCGTAGAGTTCAGCTTGCGCTTCGAGTTGCGATTGCATCTTCCGTTTTGATGCCGATTTTGATTGCGGCACAGGCACATCAGGGGGAGCAGAAAACGGGCAAGCAAACCGGTTCGACGACTGCCGATGCTTCCCAAAACCCACCGAACTCCCCGAGTTATTCGGGAATGTATTCCTTCCTGAAGGAAGGCGAATTCGTTCAGCTGACGGTCGAAGATGAAGGGCATGTCACCGGCTTTGTTTCGCGTTACGGTGATGGCGAGAGTGACAAAGGCGCGTTCCTGGATCAGTTCTTCAAGACGGGCAATCTCTCGCAGAACAAGCTGAGCTTTACGACCGAAACGGTGCACGGGGTATGGTTCGAGTTTAGGGGGATGATCGAACGCGGTGAGGGCAAGAATCCAGGGGACGAGGCATTCTACGTGCTCAAAGGCAAGCTGATTGAGAATACGACCGACGCGAACAAGAAAGTGAGTTCGAGGTCACGGGACGTGGTGTTCAAGCTGTTTCCGCAGGAAGCGGGCCCGGCACCGCAGGCGAGAAATTAGAAATTGCCCGTCTCATGCCTCGGGAAAGCGGTGGAATGGGGGCCCGCGGGCGCTAAAGCGCCTGATCGCTTGCGACTCTTACACGGCCCTGAAGGGCCGTTCTTCCACGGTGCTTCTCGGCATATCTGAACCCTGCGGGAAAAGTTTTCCAAATAGCAAAGGCGAGGCGAGCGGCTTAAAGCCCGAATCTTTTTGTGGCATTGAAACGGCACGCCTGAAGAGGCTGGGTAGAAAGTCCTTTGCTAAGGAAAAGCAGCCCTCAGGCGCTAAAGCGCGAACGCATTTTCAATGCTTACCGGCACGAGTGAACTCGTGCCCTTCCCGATTATTACCCACTTGTCATTACTCAGTGATTGATTTCCCACAGGCTGTGAAGCCACGCCGTGATAACAAAGGCTATTCGCTGGCGCGCAGGGGGGAGAGATTGGGACGTCCGACGGGCTTCTTGCGCGTGTCGGCACGGTCCGCGCCATAGACGAGATCGGATCCGCCGTCGGGATGGGTGGAGGCCTCCGCTAGAGCAGCGGCGAGAGCGCGGAAGGAGCGGCTGACTTCGGATCCTTCTTGCTGCACGACCGGAGTGCCGTGATCGATAGCGGGAGAAACGGCCTGATAAGCATTGGGCACCTTCCACAATACTTTGCAGTTGGTGGCGCGCTGAATGTCGTCGTCGGTGAAGCCGGGAATTTTCTTGAAACGATTCAGGATGATGCGAATGCGGTCGCGGCCTGTGCCTTCTTCCAGAAAACCATGAATGCGCCCGGCACTCCAGAGCGAAACGACATCGGTCTGAGCGACGATGAGCACGGCGTTCGAGAGGTCGGCGAGCAGGCGGGTGGTGGGATCGAGCCGGCTGGATGCGTCGACGATCACGAATCGGTAGTGGTTCACGAGCAGATCGAAAAGTCGGGCGAGTTCGGCGGGAGTGGGAATCGATTGATATGGCTGCTGGGGTCCGGCTAAAAGATGAAGGCCTTCTTTGCTAGTGGTCATCAGGCCATCGAGCAGGGAAACATCGAGCCGGTGTAAGTTTTGCAGCGCATCCGCCACCCCAAACTGCGGGCGCAAGTTCAAATGAAGAGCGGCATGTCCGATAGGGGCGAAATCGACCAGGACGACATCGCTATGCCTCTGCTGCAGGGCCATGGCGGTGTTTACCGCAGCGGTGGTCGCGCCAGCGCCCCCTTTCGCGCTCAGGAAAGTGAAAATGCGGCCCTTGCCCGCGCCTCCGTGAGCGCGAGTGCGAGTAGAACTGAAGCGGGTCAGGGCGTCGAGCAATGCCTCCGATCCGGCAGAATCGTCGATATATTCGCAAGCCCCGGCGCGCATGGTAGCGACGATCGTGGTCGGCTGGGTCATGGTGCCGTTGGCGAAAATGGCGATCTGATGAGTGGTGGAATGGATCAGTTCGATAGATCGAACAGCACGCTGCGCGTCGTGGGACGGAATATCGACAATGACCACTTCGGCGCGCGCATCCTGGATCTGGCGAAGAATCGAGTCGGTAGGGCCGATGGGAAACCCAGCGTGGACAAAGACCGTGCGTCCCAGGCGGGTGGCCTCGAGCCGGTTTTGTATCTCCGATAAGTGCTCGCGGTCCTCGCTGAGGAGGGCGACGGCGATCCCATGCATAGCGCGGTTCTCGCTGATTTCTCTCGGTGTTTGCATGTTAGAGAGAGAGAACACTTCCCGCCAAGTGACCTAAGTAATTAGGGTGCACCCGTGCAGGTCCGGTCACAAGCAATTGCCGGAGATCGCGAAGTGGACACACAACCGAGGAGCCCGAGGGGAGGATCCTTTCTTCGATTGCCCTCATTCTAAGACAAGCGCGGCGAGTTGGAAAGAGAGAAAGACGAAAAATCGTGCGGCTGGCACGGATTTTGGAACCATTGGCTGTCAGGGCGTTAGGGGGTTGGCTGGCTCGAGGGCTCGGGCCGCAGGGCAGAAAGGCGCGAAGGCGCGGGAAGTGAATCTGGGAGGTACTCGTATTCGTCGAAACGCACGGCCACAGATACTTTGGAATCGGCAGGCGGAACTGAGATGGAATTCTTGGCGCCAGGTCGCGCCACACGCAGGATGTGTCCTCGGCAACGGACGCGCATGCTGTCGCCGAGCGTGATTTCCGCCGGCATGTTGAGCGTCAATTCGATGGTGATGCCGGCTTTTAATGGCGCGTCCGTGAGGAATAAGGCTCCGCGAGAGCCGACGTCCTGAGTGAAACCGACGCCGACGATAGCGTTGTCGGTGGTGCGAAAGGAAACGGGAAGAAGGAATGGGAAACGCTGTCCCACGCGACGTTCGACTTGGACTGAAGAAGTGGACATGTTGGGGATCATATCCTCCGCCTCTCGCCGGTGTGGGAAACACTTTAGCTCAGCTTCAGGCCGAGCGGAAGTTGGCGAGTTGGTGACTAGGGCAGAGACGAAGGCCACAATCCTCAAGAAGCGGCTTGGGACTATAATGTCGCGCACGGATGTCCCTTACCTGTGGCGCAAAACTCGGGCCGTACGAAATTCTGGCGCTGCTTGGGGCGGGCGGCATGGGAGAAGTCTACCGTGCGCGCGACACGCGGCTCGAGCGGACCGTCGCCATCAAGGTGCTCAATTCTTCTGTCATCGCGACGGCCGAGCTGAAGCAACGGTTTGAGCGCGAAGCCCGCACCATCTCGCGGCTGAATCATCCACACATTTGCACTTTGCACGATGTTGGGCATCAGGATGGCACTGATTTTCTGGTGATGGAGTATCTGGAAGGAGAAACCCTTGCGCAACGATTGAGCAAAGGCGCACTGGCTTTGTCGGAGCTTCTGAAGATCGCCATCGACATACTCGACGGTCTGGAACAGGCACATCGGGCCGGCATTGTGCACCGCGACTTGAAGCCGGGTAATGTAATGCTCACGAAAGGCGGGGCGAAGTTGCTGGATTTTGGCCTTGCCAAGCCGTGTGCCGGCGGTATTTCGGCAGGTGCGAAGTCTGCGCCCCTACTCTCGGTGGCGATGACGATGTCTTCGCCGAGCCCGCAATCGCCGCTGACCTCATCAGGAGCCCTGGTCGGAACCATGCAATACATGGCGCCGGAGCAGTTCGAAGGCAAAGAGGCCGATGCGCGCAGCGATATTTTTTCCTTTGGCTCGATGCTGTACGAGATGTCCACGGGCAAACGTCCGTTCGTCGGCAAGACGCAGATCAAAGTAGTTTCAGCGATTCTGGAAGATGAACCGCAGCCGGTCTCCCAGGTCCATCCGGGCCTGCCGTCGAAGATCGACCACGTCGTGCGGACATGCTTGCAGAAGAATCCCGAGGACCGCTATCAGTCGGCTCACGATATTGCGGTGGAACTCAAATGGATTTCTGAAACTGCCAAGGAACCCGTCGCGCGCAAAACGCGAGTACCCAAGCTGTGGATTGCAGCGGCGCTGCTTGTTGGTGCGCTAGTAGGAGTGCTGTCGGTGCATTTCCTGAACACGCCGCCGCCGGTGCAAGTGGTCGCTCTGGGTGTCCTGCCTTCGCCTGGCATCACTTTGAATTTCAGTGGGCTGTATGGCGCGCCCGCGATTTCTCCCGATGGCACTCGCGTTGTTGTCGTGGGCTCTGACAGCAGCGGAACTCGTATGTTGTTGCTGCGCTCGCTCGACCGTACTACGCTTACGCCGCTGCCCGGAACGGAGGGTGCCTCCTATCCTTTTTGGTCGCCCGATGGCAAGAATATTGGTTTTTTCACCAGCAGTGCTCTAAGAATCGTGGACGTAGCCGGACGATCGGTTATGGATCTATGCGCAATCGAGCAGGGGCGCGGCGGGACGTGGAGTAGTCGCGGGGAGATTGTCTTCGGCACGCGCACCACTGGCTTATTTCGAGTGTCAGTTGCGGGCGGTACTCCCGTTCCGCTCACGAAGCGAACGGCGAGGGAAGCCAACCATCGATTTCCAACCTTTTTGCCGGATGGCGACCATCTCGCTTATGTTGTGCAGTCGCCATTGCTGGCCGAAGTGCAGGTGATCTCTCTGAATGATCCCCACCCGGCAGTACTGCCGGGAGTTATTTCCAATGTAGCGTTCAGTCAGGGGCGGATCTTTTACGTTCGGCCGGACGGCACTTTGCTGGCACAGCGCTTCGATTTCAAACGGCTTTCTCTCGAACCAGACCTGGAAGTGGTGGCCAAACCCGTCGGCTACGATGGCCAGTTCAATTACGCAGCGTTTAGCGTTTCGCCATCAGGCGCCATCGCATATGAGGAAGGCACCGGATCTACAGCCAATGAATTCGTGTGGTTCGACCATAGAGGGAGGGAAGTCGGGAAGCTGTCGATACAGGGCCTTAACAACAATACGTCCGTGCGGATTTCACCGCGTGGCGATCAGCTTCTGTATATCGGAGCGCATGGCACGCGCAGCGATATTTGGGTGGCACAGTTAGGCCGTGACATCCGCACCCGCATCAGCCTCGAGAACGAGGGCGGGGCCTATGGCATCTGGTCGCCAGACGGACGCCGAGTAGCGTACCAGAATGGCGTCGGAGGAGATTCGATTGTTGTCCGTACCAGCGACGGGCTTGGTCAAGAACAGGTGATCACGAGGATGCAAGGAGACGTCTTAGCCAGAGGCTGGTCGGCTGACGGCAACTACATCGTGATCGAGCATCACGCCGCTGATCCCAACAGCCCCGGAGAGATTTGGGTAGTACCACTCAAGTCGGATGAGCCGCCGCACCTATTGCTTCGCAACGTCATTTCGTTTGGCACTGATCTGTCGCCCGATGGCAAGTGGTTAGCCTATACATCGGAAGAATCGGGCCGACTAGAGGTCTACGTAATTCCGTTCCATCCCCTGGGGACGCCCGCTAACGCTTTGGCGTCAGGTCGCTGGCAGGTGAGCACGGAAGGTGGGAACCAGCCGCGATGGAGCCGTGTTGCTAAGGAATTGTTCTTTGCCAACCCGTCGGGTACGGCGTTGTACGTGACCAGCATTAAGGCAGAAGGTGGAAAATTCGAATCAAGCAATCCGAGCAAGTTGTTCGATCTCCCGCTTCATCCGGCGTGGGACTTCTACGACATTGGTCGTGACGGCAGCATCTACATGTCTCGCTATATCGGCCGGCAAGGCTCAGCGCTGATGATGCTGCTGAACTGGCGGCCGGCCGAAAAGTGATCCAGCTGCGAAATCACCCTACTGGCCCGCATCGGCACACTTCTGCTACCGTCACATAGATTTGCTCCCTGAACCGCAGATCGTCATCCAAACAAAAGCACTGTGACGGAACGGAACCAGACTGAACGAGGTACGGCGGAGGTCCCGGCGAATATCGAACCTCGCATGTCGAAGTGGCAAGCGGCCGGACGTGCCCTCCGCCATCGCAACTTCCAGCTTTTTTTCAGCGGACAACTGATTTCACTGATCGGCACGTGGATGCAGAGCGTGGCGCAGTCGTGGCTGGTTTATCGAATGACCGGCTCGGGGCTGCTGTTGGGGGCAGTTGGATTCTCGAGCCAGATTCCGGTTTTTCTCGTGGCTCCCATCGGCGGTATTACGGCAGATCGCAACAATCGCCAGCGCGTGGTCATCGCAACACAGACCGCGTCGATGATTCTGGCGTTCATCCTGGCGGCGCTGACCCTGACGCACAACGTGCAGGTCTGGCACATCTTCGTGCTGGCGGCGCTGCTCGGTGTGGTGAACGCGTTCGACATCCCCGGCCGCCAGGCATTTTTGGTCGACATGGTGGGGAAAGAAGATTTGATGAACGCGATCGCGCTGAATTCCTCGATGTTCAATGGTGCTCGCGTCATTGGCCCGGCGGTTGCGGGAATTCTGGTGGCGAGGTTGGGCGAAGGCTGGTGCTTCTTTGCCAACGGCGTGAGTTATATCGCGGTGATTATCGGGCTGGTGCTGATGAATGTCCACGCGCCGGCGCGAGCGTCGGCAAAAACTCCCGCGCTCGAGCACATTATTGAGGGGTTCCGGTTCGTCGACCGGACCGCGCCAATTCGCGCGTTGTTGTTGTTGCTCGGGATCGTCAGCGTTACAGGTATGCCGTATGTGGTGCTGATGCCGATTTTCGCCGACAAGGTCCTGCGCGCCGGCGGCCAGGAACTGGCGACGTTGATTGGCTCGCATGATCTGGGCGCAGTCCGACTCGGCATTTTGATGGGATCGACCGGAGTCGGCGCCCTGCTCGGAGCGCTGACATTAGCAGCGCGCTCGGGAGTGAAAGGGCTGGGCCGCTGGGTCGCGATCTGCTGTGCGGGATTTGGGGTGAGCCTGATCCTGTTTGGCATGTCGAAGATTTTCTGGCTGTCGGTCATTCTGCTACTGCCGGTCGGATATTTCATCATGCTGCAGATGGCGTGCTCGAACACGCTCATCCAGACCATGGTGCCCGACGAGCTGCGTGGGCGGGTGATGGCGGTGTATTCCATGATGTTCATGGGGATGGCTCCAATTGGAGCGCTGCTGGGTGGCGCTCTCTCCGATCGCCTGGGCGCGCCGGTCACTGTGGCTCTTGGCGGAGCGACGGCCGTACTCGGCGCGTGGTGGTTCGGTTTGCAGCTACCGAAGATTCGCGGCGAGGCGCGTCAGCTCATCATGGCGCAGATGATGTCGGGCGGGGCGCCGGCAGAGGAGATGACGGCGAGGGTGGTGGAAGATTGATTTTCGGTCGTTTTAGAAGCATGGAATTGTTTAGTGGGCTGAGTCAGACCAGTGCTCCCGCGCGCGGTCCGTTGCATCCGAGATCCTTCGCTCCGCCTGAAGAACGGCTCCGCTCAGGATGACACAACTCCGTTTCAGCTACTTCACTTCATCTACTTCATGACTTGTAAGCTTCGGGCGGCAAGCCGGTGATGCGGATTCCGGCATGGCCTTTGTGACGGATGTTCAAGCCGATCAGAAGGGCTGTGATCTGCTCGACGATGCGCGCGTTTTCGAGCTTGCCTCCGTCGATGGCGCGAACTCCGGGAATTTTGGCAGCGAGTTCTCGGGCGAGTTTCACCGCGTCGGGATCGTCGCCGCAGACGATGACGTCGCAATCGAGCGGATCGTCTCCATTGAGCAACTCGGCGGATAAATTGTGAAACGCAGCGACGACGTGCACGCCGCTGGGCACGAGTTCGGCAGCCTGCTGGGCGGCTGAGCCTTGCCAGACCCCGATCGTGCGCGAGGCACGCCCACCAACTGCGGCGGCCAGTGGAACTGTGGCGTCGATGAGCACACTGCCGGGGCGGATGGCCGGCTTGAGTTGCTTGAGAAGCGAAGCTTGTCCCTCGAGGGGGACGGTGAGCATGAGGATTTCCGCCGCGCGACAGGCCTCGGAGTTCTCCATGCCGGAAATCTGGGCATGTGCGCCGACTTTTTGTTTGAGATTGGCGGCAGTCTGCTGCGCGCGTTGTGCATCGCGCGAGCCGATGATGATGGCTTCTCCGGCATGCGTCCAGCGCAGGGCAAGGCCTGTTCCTGCTGGGCCAGTGCCGCCAATGATTGCGATCGGACGCGAATGTTCCTTGCTCAAATTGCCCCTGGGGTACGAATTCTGTCACGAAAACTAGAATCTTAATCGCAGAGATCGCGGAGAAAGTCCGCAGAGGTCGCTGAGACCTTATGCGAATTCTGGTAACAGCGTCTGCTCGGCCGTGAGTTCGTCCACTGGGACTTTGATCTTGATCCGCGAATAGGTCGTGTTGCGCTCGGCCGGAATGCGGCCAGTTTCCAGAATGAGCGACTGAAAATCCTCAGGGCTGGTGTACTGGCCCGCGGTCGCACCGGCTTCGCGCGAGATATTTTCTTCCATCAAGGTGCCACCGTAGTCGTTTGCCCCGGCGTGCAGACAGAGTTGCGATAGCTGGCGATTCAACTTCACCCATGAGACCTGGATGTTGATGATCGAGCCGGCGAGCAGGACACGCGCCAGCGCATGGACTTTCAGATGTTCGGTCAGAGTTGGTCCGGAGCGTGCGAGCCCTTGCTGGAACAGCAGCGTGTTCTGGTGGACGAAGCCAAGGGGCACGAATTCGGTGAAGCCTCCCGTTTCGTCTTGAATCTCGCGGAGCAAACGCATCTGCCGCACCCAATGCCCTGGGGTCTCGCGATGTCCATACATCATTGTCGAAGTGGTGCGAATGCCGCAGCGATGTGCGGTGCGTATTACTTCGATCCATTGCGCGGTGGAAAGCTTGTTGCGCGAGAGCACCTGCCGCACTTCGTCGTCCAGAATTTCGGCGGCAGTGCCGGGCAGCGTGCCCAGGCCGTTGTCGCGGAGCATCGCAAGATAATCTGGGAGCGACATGCCGGTGAGTTCGACGCCGTAGACGATTTCCATGGGCGAGAAGGCATGGATGTGCATGCGCGGAACGGCATTTTTTACGGCGCGCAGAATGTCGCGGTAGTAAAACGGGGGCAGTCCGTGTGGCAGACCGCCCTGAATGCACACTTCGGTTGCGCCTAGCTGCCAGGCTTCCGTTGCTTTGCATGCGACTTCTTCGAGCGACAAGAAATAGGAGTCGTGTTCGCGCGGGCCGCGGCTGAAGGCGCAGAACTTGCATCCCACGAAACAGATGTTCGTGAAGTTGATATTGCGGTTGACGACGTAGGTCACGAGATTGCCGCAGATTTCAGAGCGCAGGAGGTTGGCTGCGACCAGCAGGCCGAGCAGGTCATCGCCGTCTGCCTCGGCGAGCGCATACGATTCATCGAGAGAAAGCGAACCGCCGTTTTGGGTTTCCAGAACTTTTTCGAGTGATTGGCGCAGGGGAGGCGCGAGGCGCGGGGCAACACAATCCCACCCGATTGAGGGGAAGGACTCAAGTTCAGGGTTCTTAAGAGCGCGGAGCATGAAAATCCTCCTTGGCTGCCCGCGAGGCGTCCCCGTACAGTCTAGCGGAATGCCGGGCTGGATGCGGAGCAGAGCGAAACTGCCCTACTCCGCCAACGCAAGCTTTTGCCTGGTTTCCGCTGCCCACCGCCGCAGAGTCGATACCACGTCTGCCGGGGCTCTCATGAGCAACTCTCGAAGGCCCCCTACTTCCTCGTGGAGAGAGCGATGCCAGGGCGGCCCCTCGGGGGTCAGATCCAGCATGGCAAGGAGTTTGTCGAGTTCGTCAAGGCCTTCGTCGTTCTGGCCTAGAATTAACAAAGAGTAGGCAAGCACCTGCCGTAGGCGAGGGTTCAAAGCGATGCCTTTGCTGCTCCTTAATTCTCGGACCAATCCCTCGGCGCTCCCGTGTCGACGAAGAAACGGAAGGCCGAAATTGCGCATTTCGTTGAGCAATCTGGATTTTAGCTTCTCCTCCTCACCGACCGCGAACTCCCAGGAGCCTAGAAACCGCTCGCCCGCAGTTAACGTCACGTGGTCGACAGGCACGTACAATGGCTGCACAAAAACCTCCGGATAGAACGACTCCTTGCTAAAGGCGGAGCTGTCGAACAAGAACGCTCGGAGAATATCTCCGACGGGGACTTGGTACAAAAGGTTGCCTCCTGCCCGAAAGCCCTCCAGGTGCGGAAGCAGATATTGGCTAGTGAAACGTTCGACGTGCTTCTTCTTCACGAGGGCAGATTACTCCCCGGGCTACGTTCAACGGAAGAGATCATTGGTTGCAGGGCGAAGCAGGTCGCGGATATGACCTGGGCCTGCTTCATAGCTGAATCCGCGAACCAGACATGCCGGAGTGCGATTCAGCTTGCCGCACACCAGGGCGGCGGCGCAGGCCAGTTCATCGGCGACTGCT
>DASTCY010000031.1:0-149215 GCA_035710725.1 Candidatus Sulfotelmatobacter sp.
AAGATCGCAATCTGCTGAAACCCAGGATGAAAATCACAGCCTATAATCAGCATGACGTTGGCTCCTCTCACGAGCCTTGGTCTTGTTCGTCACAACCCAATCTACTCGCTGTGACGGGCCAACGTCGTTATGCAATCAAACTCGGCAAAGCCGAGAAAGGGACCTTACGTCTGCCTGAACCGAGGTGCAGCGAAAAGGTCTAACGATAGCGTATGAAGCATTGCGGAACCTGCCGACCGCACCGCTGACTCATACGCATCGTCCGTTCCATCCGAGAACGGGTCGGGATGACGTGCTGAATAGGTTTGCGCGAAATCTTGTCGTTTGACTTCTCTCGCCCGTCCTCGCTATCGTGGCGCGCAATGAACATCGTCAAGTCCACGCGCAAGTTCGAACACTGGCTCTCCTGCCGCTTGGATATCGTCAAACCTGATCTTCGCTTGAAGCACACGCGCATGAAAGAGGGTGTGTTCCCGTTCTTGCGGGCGACCTACTACCGCTGGGCGCAGATCTGGCCTGAGATGTGTCAAGAACTGGCCTGTGCTCCCGAAGTGCTCGCCGTCGGCGACCTGCATGTCGAAAACTTTGGCACCTGGCGCGACAGCGAGGGCCGCCTCATCTGGGGAGTGAACGACTTCGACGAAGTCTTTCCCATGGCCTACACCAACGATTTGGTTCGCCTTGCCGTGAGCGCGCACCTGGCGGCGCAAGCCGGTCATATCGCGATCAAGGAAGAAGATATTTGCGATTCGATTCTGGAGGGCTACACCGAGTCAGTTCGAGAAGGCGGCCGCCCGTTCGTTCTGGGCGAGCAACACGAATGGTTGCGCCTGATCGCTGAGAGCGAACTGCGCGATCCGGTGCGCTTCTGGAAAAAAATGGATGGGCTGCCCACGGTGAAGAACGTTCCTATCAGCGCCATCGACGCGCTTGAGCATCTCATGCCTGCCAAGGGCATTTCCTATCGCGTTGCGCACCGAGTCGCTGGGCTCGGCAGCCTCGGACATGCCCGCTACGTCGCCATCGCCGACTGGCACGGCGGGCGCATCGCCCGCGAAGCCAAAGTGCTGGTCGCTTCGGCCTCGTCTTGGGCGCAAGACGAAACCCGGTCGGCGGAGATTTTTTATCAGACGGCTATCACTCGCGCCGTTCGCTGCCTCGATCCGTTCGTGCAGTTGCGCGGCCGCTGGATTGTGCGCCGCCTCTCGCCACATTGTTCGCGCATCGAACTTGCCACGCTGAACGCCAAGAATGAAGAGTTGCGCCTTCTCCGCGCGATGGGATGGGAGACGGCAAACATCCATCTGGGAACTCCCAACGCCCCCAAACGAATTCTTCAGGATCTGAGAAAGCGCAAGGCGGACTGGCTGCACGCCGCCACCGATGACATGCTCAAGCAAGTCCGCTCCGACTGGAGAAAGTGGAAGAAAAATGGCTGGATCTGAAAATTGTGCGGAGCGTAAGAGTACTGAAGCCAGCTCGTGAGTTGTTTGAAGGGGCTCGGCTTCAGCCGAGCCGTTCGGGGCTGACAAGAATGTGGCTTTAGCCCCGGAAGAAAAACCACGAAATCTTAATCCGCGCCCGCAGATTGTGCCTGTGCCGCCGCTACTTCCCGTTCCACTGGCCGCGGTGCTGGAACCAATAGAATGCCCTGACGGACGTCGTAGACCAGCGTCCAGAGTTTCGAGCAGTCGTCACAAAGCCAATAACGCTCGACTCGAGGCGGGCGTCTCTTTTCTGGAGAATCCCAGTTGAGATGCGAGCCGCTGGGTCTGCCCATCGCTCCCGCTTCCACTTGAAACAGCTTGCCCTCGCGCAATCTCAGGAAGCGCTTCGAACATTGCGAATTGGCACAACGGCTTAACATATCAACCTCCGCACGCCCAAAAATCGGCCGCTTCCACGGATCCAGCACTTACTCTGCCAGAGAACCGAGGAAAATTCGGCCTTTTGTTGCATACTTTCGTTTTATTTGAAGGCCGGCAGTTCCAGGTTGGGAAACTCCCAATTTGGCGTGTTGACTGTTGCGCTTTTAAACATCTTCAGCCCGGTCTTGCACCTTCCACGCTGCAGCCCTTACCATCAAGCCTACGATGCCCCAGGAAGTCCTCGTTTGTCCTCCTGATTTTTTCGATGTAGTTGATCGAAAAAATCCTTACATGTCGCCAAAAAGCACAGTCGACCGGGCCAAAGCGCGCAGTCAGTGGCTCGCGCTCTGCTCCGTTCTGAAGCAGAGCGGATACGAGCCGGTCACCATTGATCCAGTTCCCGATCGCGAAGACATGGTCTTCGCCGCCAACCAGACTTTTGTCGGTGCCAAGGACGGCTACGGCAAGTTCGTCGTTCCCAGCCGCATGGTCTACGACTCCCGCCAGAAAGAGGTTCCGTTCTACGTGGATTGGTTTCGCCAGCGCGGCTATCGCGTGATCGATCTCGATTTCGGCGACGACCGCCTGGAAGGTGGAGGAGATCTGATCTGGCATCCTGATCGCTCTCGCGTCTACGCCGGTTATGGATTTCGCAGCACCCGAGGTGGTGTCGAAAAATTCGCCGCCGCGATGACTGAGATGGAGATACCAGTCATTCCTCTCCAGCTTGTTGATCGTTTTTGTTATCACCTCGATACCTGCCTGGCTCCGCTGAATAACGACGCGGCCCTAATTTATCCCGACGCCTTTGCCCCGGCCGATCTCGACGCGCTAACGAAGTACTGGAAGCGAGTGCACTGCCTCACGCATGCCGAAGCACACCGATTCATGGGAAACGGAATCGTCGCGAACGGAAACTACATCACCTCGCACACCACACCGCATCTGGAAGAGATCCTTCGTCAAGAGTCGCTAAAACCGCTGCTGGTGGATACTTCGGAATTTGAGAAGGGTGGCGGCAGCGCATTCTGCATGAAGACATTTCTGCCCTAGAAGAACTCCACGCACGAAACCGCTGGGGAAAAAGAAAGGCCAGCCCTGGAGCTGGCCCGGTTGCGATTGATTTGGCTTGTGGACTTAGAAGCGGAATACCAGTCCAGCCGAGGGCTGCGCCGTGTGTGTGATCCGGTCCGCGTTCAGGCTGCGGATGCCGAAGTCCGGCGTATTGTAGACCAGCCCGCGATACTCCGCTCGCAGCGATACGTGCTTAATGATCGGGAAGTCTGCTCCACCGCCATACACAAACGTTCCCACGGCCTGCTTCTGAAATCCGCCAAACGCGGTGTTCGTGGTCGGATCGAATACGAGCGCCCCGCCTTCCGCCAGAACATACGGATGCAGACGGTACCGGGCTGCCAGCGGCAGATTCACCACAAATCCGCCTGTCGCCTGATGAACATTCGCTTGCACTCGCGCAGCTCCGGACGGCGCAAAAAACTGCGTTGAGTTGCGATCGTAACCGTACACGGCTTCCGCCGAGAGCCAATGATTGATGTGATACCGATAACCCGCGAGCACCCCGCCCGTTTCGGTTGTGCGCTGCAGGATATTGTTGCCGGTTGAGTCTTTGGTGAAAAATCCTGTGCCCTGCACGCTGACCTCAGAGCGACCCTCCTGCGCGCTCGCTCCCAATGTCAAGCCCAGAACCACTGATGCAACAAGTACAACGATACGACGCATGGCCCTTACTCTCCTTAGTTCGTCAATATTTGAAATCGTAGAATTACTCAGCCGGCTAAGTAACTTTACTGATCAGATGAAAGCTGACAAGAAAAGATGCAGGCAAGGACTTCAGTTTGCGATTCAGATAGTAACCTGGCTAATCGTTGAATCTTATTTGCGCTCGCTTGCATCGTGGGCGCCACTATCGAAGCTCGATACAAATCTTCAGTCGGACGTGTCACAACTGTGGTCCCCCATTTGTCTTCACTATGAGAACAGACGCGCAGTCGCAGTATTCCCGATGCGCCGGAATTGTTGATGGTCGATTGGTTTTCTGGATCAGAGAATGTTCAATTCCAGGGAAGGAAACATTCGCGTGAGTATCGGCGAGAGTCTACCGGTGAGGTTCAATCGAGCGTTGCGAGAATCTCTCGCTGCTGTTTACGGAAACTTGTGCGCACCTCGACTTTTCAGCTTTAGCGCACCATGAATCCAGTGATCGAAACAACGATTCCGATCACTCCCAGAATCATTCCGATCATCCAAAAGATTCGCTTTCCAGATAGCAGCGTGATCGAAGTGATCACCAGCGCCACTTCGAGAAAAACTTCCGCCAGATCGAAACGGTCGGCGCGATTGCGCTCCACCGAGAACTCCTGCTCCAGTTTGCGCGCCTCGTCCTGAACATCCTTTTGCTCGTTCTTATAGTGCTCGGCCTCGGCGGCATATTTGGCCTGCACTTTCTCTAATGCGGCCGTATCTCGGGTAGAAATGACAGATGCCAGGTCGGCGATAATCTCGTCATTATGACGTCGAATGTTCTTGGCCTGATAAAAGGCCCACTGGTCGGTCGACTTGGTCTGCAGCACAATTTCCTCCGTGTGCGCGCGATGTCCGAGCAGCGCCACCACGGCGACCAGGACGGCCAGCACCGCCATCGTCAGCGATACCGGCGCCAGCGACTTGTCATGATGCGCCGCCTCGGCATGCTCGTGTAATTCATTCAGATCTTCTGAACTCATGCTTTCTCCCCCTTCATATTGTGGGGCGGACACTCTTGTCCGCCCGGTCCATTCCGCCGATCCTTTGCCGAGTCTCGCCCTCATTCCCCCATGACTTTCACAATTACGCGCTTGTTGCGTTGCCCGTCAAATTCAGCGTAAAAGATTCTTTGCCACGTGCCCAGATCCAGTTTGCCGGCCGTGATGGGGACAATGACTTCGTGATGGATCAGCAGCGCCTTCAGATGCGAGTCGCCATTGTCTTCGCCGGTTTCGTGATGCTTGTAGTCTTTGCGAAATGGCGCCAGATGCTCCAGCCATTGGTCGATGTCTTCGATTAAGCCGCTCTCGTCGTCGTTGACATAGACCCCGGCGGTAATATGCATGGCCGAAACCAGCACCATGCCTTCCCGAACTCCGCTTTTGCGCACAATCTCCTCGACCTGCGGTGTGATGTGCACGTAGGCGCGATGGCTCTTGGTATGAAACTTCAAGTATTCGGTTAGCACTTTCATGTCGATCTCCGGGAGCTAGTAGCCAGGAGTCAGTAGTCAGGAGTCAGACGTCAGCGCTTGGAGCCGGACATACAACTCGGGGCGAAAGGTTACGTATTTTTGGCTCGCGTGCCTGCCACACCACGAATTTCGGGACACCACGGCTGACGCCTGATAACTGACTCCTGTTCCCGCCCACTTTGGCTCGCCTATTACCTTCGTGTTCCAGTGTTGTACTCCCGTTACGGGCTGCGCACAGCCAAGCCTGCTAATAATAAAGCCGTGGAGGGCCATTTTCGTCGTGATCCGCCTTGATTATCTCTCTTGCGCGCTGACCGTCGTCTCAACCATTCTGATCGGAAGAAAATATTGGGCAGGATTCGTGCTGGCAGGCTTCAACAGCATAATTTTCTGCATTATCGGACTAAGAACCTCACAGCTCGGCTTCATACCGGCCAACATTTTTTGCATCGTCCTCTACGCCTGGAACCTCCGCGCCTGGCGCAAAGACGAGTTGGAGGGAAAGAAGCCGGCTGAGACGCGACTCGCTTAGCGCATCGCTTGCCGCCAAGTCTTGCCGGGTGCCCTAATCGGCGGCACGGCTCAGGGGTACGGAT
The DNA here is from genome assembly GCA_035710725.1 of Candidatus Sulfotelmatobacter sp. Classification (GTDB taxonomy): domain Bacteria; phylum Acidobacteriota; class Terriglobia; order Terriglobales; family Acidobacteriaceae; genus Sulfotelmatobacter. The sequence continues at coordinate 5,703 of DASTCY010000031.1, forward strand.
CTCTTGCTAAATTGTTGCCGCCTCGGCTATTACGGGAATCAACCCGGAATGAACCTATGGGCTCACATCATATTTCCGAATTCCTGTGCTAATATCCCCTCGACCTTCTCCCAGGGGGGCGGAACTCGTGTCGTGCAGTAGATGTGCATCGGACCTGCCTGCTGGTTCGCAATTCTGTCTGAAGTGTGGAGAGCCTGTCTCGGGCGCCAAGAGCACAGCCCTGGCCACGATTCCACTTGCTCTGAATTGCGCCAATTGCGGAAGAGAAATTCCTGAGGGCGCTCAGCGTTGTCCGAACTGCGGGCGTTCCGCGCACAAGCACGAAGTTCCCCAAGTTTTGGTCACCGAGGTGGAAGAACTGCCAGCTCAACGCAAGCCGGCGTCCCGTTTCCAACTCGAACGTCGCCTCACCACGTTGGTTGCCCTGGCAGTCTTAGCCGGGATAGTGATCTGGGCCGCCAACAGCGACAACTCATCCGCCCTGCAGTTCCAGGAGTTCGTTGGCTGGCGGCACAGCCAATCGATTGTGGAAAATTCTTTTTCCGTCAAATCTCGAGACTCTCAAGTTTTCAAGTTTTCGTTGCCGGAAAATTCAACCCATGCCGACGTTCTGGGGGAGTTCAAAATCGTTGGCAGTGAGAGTAATCAAAACATTCAGGTCTACGTTCTCACCGAGCCGGCTTTCATTAACTGGCAAAACGGGTATGGGACCGGTTCACTCTATGACAGCGGGCGCGTGAACGCGGGCAAAATTGAAGCGCAACTTCCCTCCGGCGCAGGAATTTATTATCTGGCGTTCAACAACAAGTTCTCGGCGAAGGAACCCAAGAGCGTTCACGCCGAAGTCATCTTGCGGTATAAGAGTTGGCTGCCCGATTGGGTGCGGCGGCTCAGGGATCACTTCTTCGGTATGTTTTCTTCCTGATCGCCACTGATTTCGCCTAGTGCGCTACCGCATCGACCCTTCAATCTCCGAAATCCAATCCGGACGCTTCAGCACCTCGCGTGGCTTCGGACCGTCGGCGGCTCCGACAATCCCGTCCTGTTCCATCAAGTCGATCAGATGTGCGGCCCGGCCGTAGCCAATGCGCAGCCGTCGTTGCAGCAGGGAAGTGGACGCTTTCCCAAATTCCACCACCAGGCGAACCGCATCCTCGAAGAGCGGATCGTTCTCGGATTCTCCCTCTGCACCATTTTCTCCGCTTTCTGCGGCGGCGACCGACTCACGCTCGTCTTTCGGAGCTTCCAGGAACTGCTGCTGATACTCGGCCGCGCCTTGCGCTTTCCAGAACTCAACCACTGCGGCGATTTCCTTTTCCGTGACAAACGGCGCATGCAGCCGATGCACCCTCGCCGAGCCCGATGGCAGATAGAGCATGTCGCCCTTGCCCAGCAAGGCTTCTGCGCCATTGGCGTCAAGAATCGTGCGGGAATCGACTTTTGTCGCCACGCGGAACGAAACCCGCGCGGGGAAGTTGGCTTTGATCAATCCTGTGATCACATCCACTGACGGCCGCTGCGTCGCCAGCACCAGATGGATGCCCACCGCGCGCGCCATCTGCGCCAGCCGCGTGATCGATTCCTCCACGTTGCTCGAATCCAGCATCATCAGATCGGCCAATTCGTCGATCACAATGACGATATAAGGAATCGGCTTCTCGTCGGAACCTTCTTCGAACAGGCTCGGCGTGTCGCTCTGGTCGAATAGTCGATTGTATTGATCGATATTGCGCACGCCCTTTGCGGCCAGGAGTTTCAGCCGCCGCTCCATCTCGCGCACCGCATTGCGCAGGGCATTCGCTGCGACCTTCGGCTCGGTAATGATCGGCGTGTAAAGATGCGGCACGCCTTCATAATTGCCCAATTCCAAACGCTTCGGATCGACCAGAATCAGCCGGACCTGTTCGGGTGTCGCCTTGTACAGGATCGACATAATCATGGCGTTGATCGCCACGCTCTTGCCGGTACCTGTCGAGCCTGCAATCAGCAGGTGCGGCATGCCCGCCAGATCGGCCGCCGCGATGCGACCGTTGAGGTCCTTGCCCATGGCGATGGTGAGCTTCGACTTCGAGCCCATGAATTCCTGCGATTCGATGTTCTCGCGCAGCCAGATGATTTCGCGCTCGCGGTTCGGCACCTGAATGCCGACCGTGCTCTTGCCCGGCATGCGCTCAACCAGGATGCTCTCGGCCTTTAGCGCCAGGCACAGATCGTCGACCAGATTGGTGATCCGGCTGTACTTGATCCCGGCTTCTGGTTTGAACTCAAATGTAGTTACAACCGGTCCGGGATTGATCTGCGTGACCTGCCCGTGAACATCAAATTCGGCATACTTCTCCGTCAGAACCTGCGCCAACAGCTTGAGTTCGTCTGCATCCACGGCATGCTGTTCATCGGGTCGCTGCAGCAGGCTGCTCGACGGCAGTTTGTAGCCGCCGGCAATCTTCGGCATCGTGGTCTTGGCTTTGTGTCCAGTGTCGGCGCGCTCGGTGACTTCCGGATCAGCCGGTTCCGCCGCGAGGGCACTTGGCGGAAGTGGTTCGTGCAGAATCCCACCGCTGGCAGCCTGAGTCGGCGATTCGGCCACTCGTTCTTCTTCCATCATTCGCTCAATGCCCGTCCGCCGCGGCTCAGCCGCAATCCCGGATGGCGGACGCGACGGAATCATTTGTGTCTTCACCACCGGCCTGGTCAACCGGCGCTTTTCCAGTTCCTTCTGTTGATGGCGTTTGACGCGCTCTTCGCGCCAATCCTGATAGCGGTTCCACATCGCGGTCACGAACGCGAAACGCGTGGGAGCCCACAGCTGAAACGACGCGAACGAAAATGCGGTGGAGAGATAGAGCGCCGCCGCCAGCAACGTGGCGCACACAATATAAGCGCCTATGACGTTTAAGTAGTGAATCAGGAAGTCGCCGACCACGCGGCCCATCAGGCCTTCGACGGGGATCACATTCATCCAGCGGAAATTTCCGGGCATGAGCGCCAGCATCGCCGGCACAAACATCACCAGCCAGATCGTTCCCAGGCTTTTCGCCACCGGCGATTGCACTTTGCGCGAGCGGAACCAGCGCGCGCCCAGAACTGCCGGAAAAATAGGCAGCAAAAATGCGCCCATCCCGAAAAACTGCAACACAATGTCGGATCCATAAGCCCCGACCACGCCGATCCAGTTGCGAGCGGCGTGCGACCCGGTCAGAACCGACGCGCTATTCAGCGAGGGATCGAGGGGAGAATAGGAAATCAGCGCGAGGAAAAGAAGGAGCGCGGAGACGCACATCAGCAAACCGATCAGCTCATTCAGCCGCCGGTTCGCGGTAGGGACAAAGATCCGTTCCAGAAAACCCATGAAGGCCGGATAAACACCGGAGAAGAATTCCGATGCCGTCAATCGGCCAGAGCCCCTTTATTATGCCAAGAAGAACCGCTTCCCACAATGCAGGAAATCAGGCTGGAAGCCATCTCATAAATGGCTTTTGGAAAGAATGGCTTAGGGAAAGAATGGCTTTGGGAAAGCACGACTCTATTAAGTTCCCTCGTTCGTTCTGTCATCCTGAGCGTAGCGAAGGACCCCATGCAAGTCGGCTCCAGCAGCGGCTTCGCGCCGTTTTGCTTCGCGGACTCAATCAGAGCTTCCTTAGCGCCTGAGGTTATTGCAGGTGCCATGCTGCCGCCAACGCAATCACCACCACGCCGGCGATAATCCGATAAATCACAAACAGTCGCAGGGAATTGGACTGCAAATACCGGATCAGCCAGGCGATGGCCGCATACCCGACGATCGCGGAAACGAGAATCCCGACCAGAAACGGAGCATGCATGCCCGCCGGCAGACCTTCTTTGTGAAGTTCGTGCGCCTTCACCAGCGCAGCCCCTGCGATGATTGGCGTCGAAAGCAGGAAGCTGAATCGGACCGCGGCTTCCCGCGTCATATTGCAAAAAAGCCCGGCGGTGATGGTCGAACCCGAACGCGAGACTCCGGGAATCAGCGCGAAAGCCTGGGCCACGCCGACGATCAGAGAATCGACGAAAGAGATGCGGGTAAGAGGCTTCTGTAGTTGGCCGACTTTTTCTCCCAGCCACATCAAAAGCGCCACGACGATCAGCGCCGTCGCGATCAGGAAAATGTGCTCGCGAAAATAATCCTCGGCCGAATGTTCCAGCAACTTGCCGGCTATGGCTCCCGGGATCGTCGCGATCGCAAGAAACCACAGCAGCATCCGCTCTTCTTTCTGTTCTTCAGCCGTCAGGTTGGTGTCGGCGGAGCTTGATTCGGAAAAGCGAACAACTTTTCCGCCCAGCGCGGCCCGCACAATCTGGAACCAGGTCCGGCGAAAGTAGAAGATCACAGAAAGCAGAGTCCCGAAGTGCAGCGCAACATCGAAGCTGAGTTCATGCGCGGGAGAAAGCTCATTCCACCCCAGCAAGCGGCGCACGATGATGAGATGGGCCGAGCTTGAGATCGGCAGGAATTCCGCGATCCCCTGAACGAGGGCCAGTACAATCGCTTGGTAGATAGGCAAGGTCAGTCCGCGTTTCCGTAAGTTGGGACGCCTTGTTGAATGTAGAAGATCAATCTCTGCGCGCGCAATGCCCAATCGCTCTGCCCGTATTGACTAACAATCTTCTGCGCCAGATCCAGCGCTCGACTCTTCGATTCGTCGGACTTCTTCTGGTTCGGCTCGTTCTTGTAAATTTCAATCAGGGCCGCCCGCCGCCACGCCGCGTCGTATAGCGCCTCAGCCGCTGCAGGAGACTGCGCATGCTCGTTCGCATATTTCTCGTAGGCATCGGCTTCCTTATCGGGACACTTCGGCAGTCCTTGCCAGTCTCCGCACAATTTGTTCTCGAGCAGACGAAACGCGGCCAGATCGGCCCACTTTGTTCCGGGGAATTTCTTGATCACCAGCCGCATCCAATCTTCGTTCATCTGCCCGCGCATGTAGTTCTCGCGCTCGCGCGCCGAGGGACGAGTCATGACGTCGGCGCGATCCATTTGCCAGCGAATGTCACCGGCGCGATAAAGAGCTTGGCCCGCCAGCGGGGAGTTCGGAAACAGATCGTACACACGATAGTAGAGACGCATCGCATCTTGCGCGGCATCCCGTCGCCCACGCCGGCGGCTGGCCTCATCCTCCGAATCCGCCGCCTCGCCGAAAATGATTTTGTCGCCATTCGGAGTGCTCATGGTCACCACCGCTTTTGCCGGAAGCCACCCGGAAACTGTCTTTGCCTCGGCGACGTCATCTTCGTCATTCTCGCGGCGTGGTTCCATGATGATGGCTTGCACGTGCATCCAATCATGGTTTGCGTCCATAACGACGAGCTCGTGACCCCGGCCCACGGAACTCAATTTGGCGGCGTCATCATTGGGTGAGACGTGCAGCGTTTCCTCATGGACCAGCGTGCCGCGCAGCGCGTCGGCCAGACAGAATGGAGCAATCAACAGAAAAGTGATGAATACGACGAGGCGGACGGGAAGGATACGGGCCATAAACTTAATTTGAGCATGGCGCGTCAGAGATCGGCAATGGCTCGGTGAGCCGACAGCGGCCGAAGCCACGACTCGCGCCGGAAGCAGCGCCCTCCTCAATGACGTCATCCTGAACGGAGCCGTTCTTCAGGCGGAGTGAAGGATCTCCCTGCAAGACGACATTTCGCGTGAGCCTGAGTGCTTTTATGAACGGAACTATTGGCGTGTAACAACTAGCTGCACCGCAACTGTTTCAGCATCCCCGGTTCAATATTCCCACCCGAGATGATTGCGACGGTCAGCGCCGTCTTCGGCAACTCATCCCGATGGAAAAGGAATCCCGCGGTTGCCACAGCGCCACTCGGCTCCGCAACTGTTTCAGGATTCCCGGCCAAAGCCTTCATCGCCTGGCGAATCTCGTCTTCGCTCACGGTAATGATCCCATCGACATATTTGCGAATATGCTCGAAGTTGATCGCCCCGATGCTTTGCGTGCGCAATCCGTCGGCAATCGTGCGCGAAACCTGCTCGGCCGACAGTTGCACGAGGCTCCCGCTCCGCAGGCTGGCTTGCGCATCGGCAGCGAGTTCCGGCTCCACGCCGATGACTTTCACCGACGGCTTGCTCAATTTGATCGCAGTCGCCACGCCGCTGATCAGCCCTCCGCCGCCGACCGGCAACAACACGGTCTCCACTTCCGGCAGATCCTCCAGAATCTCTAGCCCGATCGTTCCCTGGCCGGCGATGATGTGCTCGTCGTTATACGGAGGCACGATCGCATATCCATGCCGAGCAGCCAGCTCTTCGGCTTTGTTCTTGCGCTCCTCGCTGCCCGGGCCCACTAGCACAATCTCCGCTCCCAGTTTGGCCGTTGCGTCGCGTTTGATCTGCGGAGCGTTGTTCGGCATCACAATCACCGCCTTCACGCCGAGCGCTCGCGCCGCATACGCCACACCCTGCGCGTGGTTCCCACTCGAATAAGAAATCACGCCACGTTTACGCTCAGCGTCAGGAAGGGAAGCGATCTTGTTGTACGCTCCACGCAGCTTGAAAGCGCCAATGGGCTGCTGGTTCTCGGGCTTGAGGTAAAGCTGTCGGACTGGGTCGGTGTGATCGAACTTAATGAGCCGCGTGCGGACGGTAATGCCATTCAGGCGCGACTGCGCGTCCCGAATATCGGACAAATCGACTAAAGCCTGAGCGATAGGCTGGATCATGCGTAGGCAAGTATACTTGAAAGCTCGTTGACATCATGATGCTATATATGCTAGCATCATGATGTGAGAACTACAGTCACCTTCGACGATGATGTTGCCGCCTTGTTGAACAAGGAAATGCGGAAGTCCGGCGAACCGTTCAAGCAGGTCGTAAACCGGGCCGTGCGGTTGGGACTCACCGCTCCAAAACAGCCAAGGAAGCCATTCAAGGTGACGCCGTGGAACCTGCAGCCACCTTCCGGGCAAAGCTTCGATAAAGTCGAGGAGCTGATCGAGTTCTTGGAAGGGCCTTACCACCGGTGATCCTTCTCGACGCGAACATTCTCTTCTACAGCTACTCAACGGCCTCCCCGGAATACACGAAAGCCAAGGCTTGCGTCGAAAAGCTTTTCTCGGGCACGGAATTGGTTGGTTTGCCGTGGCAGACGATTGCGGCCTTTCTTCGCATCAGCACGAATCCACGATTGCCCGGAGCACGCCCAGCGACTGAAGCGGCTCACGAAATCGAGAATTGGCTCATGCAACCGAATGTACGGATCGTCACACCGGGCGAAGACCATTGGGCGGTGCTGCGGCACATGATGTTTCAGGGACAAGCTTTCGGACCACTTGTCAGTGATGCTCAGATTGCTGCACTTACAATCGAAAACGGAGCGGTCCTCTACTCGACCGACCGCGACTTTGCGCGGTTTCCGGGGCTACGGTGGGTGAACCCGCTGAGCTAGAAGGTCAGATCTCCAGTATCACCGGCATAATCAGCGGTCGTCTCTGCGTCTGCTTCGAAATATATCGCTTCAAATCCGCGCGGATTTTTTCTTTGATCACGCCGTAATCGGCCTTCTCTTCGTCGCTCGACTGCTCGAGCGTTCCCATCACGACCTGCCGCGCGCCTGCCATAAAGCCATCTTCGCCGACATTGAATCCGCGCGACACGATCTCAGGAGGTGTTTCCACTCGCCCGCTCAGCTTGTTGATCGCGATAATCGGCAGCACGATCCCGTCTTCGCTCAAATGCCGGCGATCTTTGATGATCAAATCTTCCACCACATCCGTCGGATTGCCCGAGTCAATGCAAACCCGTCCGACGTTGACGCGTCCGGCTTTGCGCGCGCCCAGTTCGTCAAATTCGAGAACGTCGCCGCTCTCGATCAGCATGGCTTTCCCGACCGATCCATGCATCGCGGACGCCATTTCCGTCTGCAGCTTTAGCTGCCGATACTCGCCGTGAATCGGAATGAAATACCGCGGCTTGACCAGATTGATAATCAGCTTTAGTTCTTCCTGGCTGGCGTGTCCGCTGACGTGCACCGGCGGCGACGATCCATCTTCGTAAATCACGTGCGCCTCGCGCCGAAACAGGTGATCGATCATGCGATAGATCGTCTTCTCGTTACCCGGAATAATTCGCGACGAGAGCACAACCGTGTCGCCCTTTTCGATCTTCGCGTGCTTGTGATTGTCGACCGCCGCGCGCGACAACGCCGACATTGGCTCGCCCTGTGTCCCGCTGATCAGCACACAGACTTTCTCCGGCGCGAAATTTTTCATCTCCCCCGGGTTGATCACCAATCCTTCCGGAATCTCCAGATAGCCGAGGTCTTCGGCAATCTCCGCCGAGTTATTCATGGAGCGCCCGACAAATACGACCTTGCGTCCGTGATCGTAGGCGAGTTCGACCGCCAACTTGATGCGATGAATCGAAGATGAAAAACACGAGATGAACAGCCGGCGTTTCGTATGGCTGAAGACTTCGTCAAATTTCCGACGAACGGCGCGCTCGCTGGGCGTATACCCGCGACGCTCGACGTTTGTCGAATCCTGGAACAGCGCCAGCACGCCTTCCTTGCCGTATTCGGCGAACGAATGCAGATCGAACAGGCGATTGTCAGTGGGCGTGGGATCCACTTTGAAATCCCCGGTGTGTATGATCACACCCAGCGGCGTGTGGATCGCGAGCGCCACGCAATCGACCAGGCTGTGCGTCACCGGAATGGGATGAATCGCGAACGCTCCCACTTTGAAGCGCTCATTGGCGCGAATCTCGCGCAAGTCGGAGTTGTCGAGCAAGCCATGCTCGTCGAGTTTGTCTTCCACGTAGGCGAGCGTGAACTCTGTGCCATAGACCGGCACGTTGAGTTCGGAAAGAATCCACGGCAAAGCGCCGATGTGGTCTTCGTGGCCATGGGTCAGGACGATCGCGCGCACCCGCTGCCGGTTCTCAATCAGGTAGGAAATGTCGGGAACGACGATATCGACGCCCAGCAACTCAGCTTCGGGAAACATCAGTCCGGCATCGATGACGATGATGTCGTCGCCCCAACGGACCGCCATGCAGTTCATGCCGAACTCGCCCAGTCCGCCTAGCGGAACGATCTGAAGTTTTCCCGTGGCCATAACAAGAATCTAACCGATGATGCTAGCACGGAAACCAGTTCTCAGTTCCCGGTCCCCAGTTGTCAGTTTGCGCATTGACTCTGATTTCGAACATCCGAGGGCCTGAAACCGGAAGCCCGAAGCCCGAAGCCGCAACCCCGGCCCTTCCCGTCCCTTAGAATGAAGAGAGACATGCCGGACCAACCGAAATTCTGGCTGCGGCGCCGCCTCGAGGGCGCGGTTACCCGAGGCCTGACGCGCGCTTACTCCACCGTGCAAGTCGATCCCGCGCGCTTTCTTCTCCAGCTTCGTGCGGCGTATCGCCTTCCGATCAGTGGCTATCACGGCGTTTATTCGCTGCCCATCGAAGAAGTCGATGTCGTCGCCGAAGAAATCATCCGCAGCGGAATGAAACTCGCCGCTGTAGAAGGCGCAGGTTTGGGTTTAGGAGGGCTGCTCACCATTGTGCCCGATCTCGGGATTCTTTCCGTTATCACCATGCGCACCATTCAAAAGCTAAGTCTCGTCTACGGATTCGAGTTCAACACCGACAACGAGATTGCCGAACTCTGGATCGCTGCCGCCAGCGCCGCCGGCGTCGACATCAGCCGCGAGCTGCTGGAAAAAGAAGTGGTGAATAAATTTGTGCCGCGGGTAATCCAGCGTATCGCCGCGCGAGCAAGCGCTGAAGTCGTGGAAAAGTGGGCGGGCCGCATGATTCCGCTGGCCAGTTCCGCCATTGGCGCAGGGCTGAATTATTGGTTCGTGCGCGCCTGGGGCGAACGCGCCAAGTCCCATTTTCGCGGACGCCATCTCGCTTTTCGGGAGCGGGTCCGCGCCCTAAACATTGCCCCGAGTGATGACCATGCTCTTCCGAATACGAGTGCCTAAACGGTTTCCCGCAGACAGCAGTCTGGCATTCCTGTGATAAAAAAGAATCATGGCGAATTTTGCCTGCTCCGCGATTTTGTTTGATCTCGATGGCGTGCTCGTCAATTCCACGGGCGTGGTCGACCAGGGATGGCGCGCCTGGGCGCAACGCAAAGGTGTGGATGAAGAAAAGGTGATCGCCATCGCGCACGGTGTGCGCACGATCGAAATCATCCGTCAGGTTGCTCCGCATCTCGACGCGGCCGCAGAAGCTGCAGCCATCGAAAATCGCGAAGCCGCCGCTACCGACGGTGTCGCAATCATGCCCGGTGCGATCGAGTTGGTTCGCGCCATTCCCGATGGCCGCTGGGGCGTGGTGACTTCGGCCCCAAGACTGCTGGCCAGCACGAGGCTCCGTTTCGTCGGCTTGCCTGTGCCAGAAGTCCTCGTTGCGGCGGATGATGTTGCCAATGGAAAGCCCCATCCCGAGCCCTATCTGAAGGGAGCGGAACAGCTCGGTTTGCCTCCATCAGAGTGTTTGGTCATCGAGGACTCGCCCGCCGGCATTCAATCGGCCCGCGAAGCAGGAATGAAAGTTGTGGCGCTGTCCAGTACTTACGACGCCTCGGAATTGAGAGACGCGAACGCCGTCGCGCCGAGGCTCGGCGAAATCCAAGTTTCTCTCAATGGCAAGCGACCTCTGATCGTCAAAATTACCTCATAGATCATCGGCACTATCGAGAACTTCTCATCTGAGCGCAGTCGTTCGGGAGATCGTCGTTGTCATTCTGAGCGAGTTCTTTGCGCGAGGAATCTGGGTTTTGTTTCCCGCATCCTCATCCGCGAGCCAATCACCGCAGCCAATTTTCCAACTCGACCCCACTGTCGGTCTTCTCATCGCGATATTTCACAATCACCGGCGCATAGAGTGAGATGCCCCACTCCGCCGCCGCGCCCTTCTTCACCGCGCGCGAGCCGGGAACGACCACCGCATTTTCTGGAACCTCCAACGGCTTGTCTTCCGTGGCGCGATAAACCTCGTTACGCACCAGATCGTACAGCGGCGTGGACCGCGTCAGAATCGTTCCCGCGCCCAGAACCGCGCGCGCTCGCACCAGCGTGCCTTCGTAAACGCCGCAATTTCCGCCCACGAGCACGTCATCTTCAATAATCACGGGAGCGGCATTCACTGGTTCCAGCACGCCGCCAATCTGCGCCGCCGCGCTCAGATGCACGCGCTTGCCAATCTGCGCGCACGAACCGACCAGCGCGTGCGAATCGATCATGGTGCCTTCATCCACATACGCCCCGACGTTGATGAACATTGGGGGCATGCAAATCACAGAAGGCGCGACGTACGCGCCAGTCCGTACCGATGATCCCCCCGGCACGACGCGCACATGGTCGGCAAGAGAAAATTCGCGTGGAGGAAAAGTATCTTTGTCGACGAAGGACAGCCCGGCTTCCATGCGCGTCAGCTCGCCAAGCCGAAAGCCCAGCAGAATGCCCTGTTTCACCCAGGCATTGACCACCCAGCGGCCCGGATTTGCAGAATCCACTCCTTTTTCTGCAGCCCGAATTTTGCCGGTTGTAAGTTCCTCGCGGAACTCAAGAAATACCGCCCGAGCTTCCGAATGATGTTCAACCTCGCCCGCCGCAGCGAGACGCTCGATCGAAGCTTTCAAAGATGTCATGCGGGAAAAAGTATACGGGATTGTGACCTATAGCCGTCCCAAGTCGCGGACCGAAGTCCCGTCAGCGCGGGATCTAAATTCCAAGTCCTCATATTCGGCAAGATGATCAGCGGTAATGAATGTTCTGCCGGAAACAGCAGGATCGCACACCATCACTCCACCACCGTATTCGCGCACGTACCAGGCAGAGCTTGGATCATCGGGATCTGTAGCGACAAATTCGATCGTTGCCGGATTGCCGTGAAAGACGACGTGGTCGCCAGCTTCGATCTCTTCTCCGGAGATGTATCGCAGAACGGTGCGGGGCATTCGCCTTTCACACGCACTTGCACTCGCTGCGAATCAGCACTCCCGTCATGCCGTGCGCCACGCCGCGGGCCTCGCTTAGGGTCAAGTATGGCCCATGCCAGCGTGCGTGATTCGCATCGTGCCCGCTGGGCCGTCCTTTGCCGTGGCTGCATTGCCCGCAAGATGCCCGATGCAGCACGATTTTGTGCGGACCGGCTGCCCAGTTTTCGTAGATATAAAATTCCACCGCGTCCGCAGCCGGAACCGCTGGCTTGCTGATGAGGCCCGCTTCCGTGACGATCTTCTGCAGGCGCGAGCGCGTGTCGCGCCGCATGGGAGCCAGCGGCAGGCGATATGCTTCTTCGATCTTTCCCATCATCGCTAGCACAGCTTTCACCGGCAGCGGGTTCGACTCAATGAAATTGGCCTGCATCAGCGCCAGATATTTGCGACAAAGCCCTCGTGCGGTCGCCCAATCGTTCTCCAACGCAGCCCGTGTCATTGCCGCCATCTCTTGCGGAATCTCGTTCGACGCGACCGAGATAATCCCCACGCCGCCCAGCGAAATTACCGGAAGAGTCAGCGCGTCGTCGCCGGAAAACACCAGAAACGTTTCCGGAACCGACCGGATGACCTCCGCAATCTGAGCCACATCGCCGCTGGCTTCCTTGATCCCAACGATATTCGGGATTTCCGACAACCGCGCCACCGTCCCCGGTTCAATATTCACCGCCGTGCGCCCGGGCACGTTGTACAGAATGATCGGCATCTCGCCGACCGCTTCCGCGATCGCCCGGAAATGCCTATATTGGCCCTCCTGCGTGGGCTTGTTGTAATAGGGCGAAGCAGTAAGAATTGCGCTGATGCCGGGCCGGCCGGCGATCTCCTTCGCTTTGTCAACCGCTTCATGGGTGGAGTTCGACGACGCGCCGGCGACAATCGGCATGCGCCCCGCAGCGATCTCTACCGTCGTGCTGATCACGTACAGCCACTCATCGTGACTCAGGGTTGGCGTTTCTCCCGTCGACCCGCAAGGCACGAGAAAGTCGATGCCCGACTCGATCTGCCAATTGATCAGGTTGTGCAACGCCGCTTCGTCGATCGATCCGTCCTGACGAAACGGAGTGACCAGTGCCGTACCACATCCGCGCAATTGCATAGCAATAAGATAGCGCGAATACTCGGTCAGGGAAAATGATGCAGAAGGAACAGGCCAGTTGTTATGTCATCCCGAGCAAGCTGCTTTTGCGCCGCGAGGGATCTGGGCGATCCGCGCAAAGCGTCGCGGTTCTTGCGACGCATAAAGCGCGCTTGGATCGCATCCTCATTAAGAATTACATCTCCCGCCACACATCCTTGAACTCGTAGAGACCCTTCTTCCCGGTCAGCCACTCCGCAGCCCGCACCGCTCCTTCAGCAAATCCGCGCCGCGACTTGGCGTCGTGGCACAGATAAATTCTGTCGGCGTCCGACTCGAACACCACTTCATGCAATCCAACCACTTCGCCCTCGCGGAACGATACGATCTCGACCTCATCGTTATTTTTCCCGGCGGTTTCCGTCAAAATCTTCTGGATCACGATCGCCGTCCCCGAAGGCGCATCTTTCTTGTGCACATGGTGCCGCTCAAAAATCTGTCCCATGTACTGCTGCCGAAGAGCGCCAGCGGAAGCGCGCACAATGTCGAAGAATAAATTCACGCCAATGGAGAAATTCGCTCCCCACACCAAACCGATTCCGGAACCTTCGACTAGCTTCTTGACTTGGGAAAGCTCGCCATACCATCCGGTCGTGCCCACAACCATGTTTTTCCCGGCCCGGGCGCTAGCTTCAATGTGCTGAACTACGCAGTGCGGCGCGGTGAAATCGATCACGATATCCACCTGGCGCAGCCGTTCCTCCGTAAGCGCGGCGCAGTTACTATTCTCCGCCGAACCCGCGGCCTGGACGTGATGTTTTCGCTCGCGCGCAACTTCCGCGACCAGGGAACCCGTTTTTCCACGCCCCAACACGAGAACATTCATAAATTGAAACTTGAACTGTTTTACACAGCTTACCTGAGGGATTGCAGTTTATGGCGGGGCGAGCTTGAAATATGCAATCGCCGGGTCACCGCGCGGCAACCACACGCCACGATCGTATTTTGCGGTTTCGACAACATCCCAGAATCGGCCCGCATCCCATAGCAACTGACTTTGCCGGGAGGGCGCGCATGAATCACGTTGGAATTCTGATCGTCGTGGTTGTGATTGCAATTATAGTCATAGCCGCAATCGCATTTTCTGTGTCGCGCAAACGCCGCAGCCGGCAACTGCGCGAGCGCTTTGGTCCCGAGTATGACCGCGTCGTACGGCAAGAGGGAGATTCCCGGCGCGCCGAAGGGGTGCTTGAATTTCGCGAGAAGCGGAGAGAGAAATTCAAGATTCGCCCGCTATCTCCCACCGATCAATCCAGCTTCAGGGTTCGCTGGAACGAAGTCCAGGCTCGCTTTGTTGACGATCCGCGTGGAGCAGTGACCGTCGCCGAGAGCCTTGTCACCGATGTGATGCAGGCCCGTGGATATCCTATCGGCGAGTTCGAGCAGCGCGCCGCCGATATTTCTGTGGACCATCCTGTGGTGGTTGAAAACTATCGCGCTGCCCATCAAATTGCCGTCCGGCACAGCGCCGGACAGGCCAGCACCGAAGACCTGCGCCAGGCCATGGTCCACTATCGCGCGCTGTTCCAGGAATTGCTGGACGAAGGCCAACCAGAACAACAAAGAAGAGGAGCATAAGAAATGGCTACGCCGCTGAGAAAAGATCGACCAGAAAATGAAGAATTAACCACCGCCGATATCGCCAAAGGACAGCGTCCGGCAAACGAACCAAAAGGGCCGCAACCCGTCTCCGGTGAGCGCCCGCGCGGCGCCACGCCAGCCATGCCTACCGGAGAGCAGCGGTCAGACGACCGCAATCTCCAACAAATGCCGATGGCTGAAGATTCGACGCCCCTATTTCCCAACAACGAACTCGAAGGTCTGCGCACCCGCTGGAAAGAAATCCAGACCGCGTTCGTCGATGAACCACGCAAAGCCGTCGAACAGGCAGACGGCCTGGTGGCATCCGCTATGAAGCGTCTAGCCGAAGTCTTTGCCGAGGAACGCGCCAAGCTGGAGAAGCAGTGGGACCGCGGCGATACGATTTCGACCGAGGATTTGCGAGTCGCGCTGCAGCGCTATCGGACCTTCTTCCACCGGCTGTTATCGGTCTAGAGATCTCCTACCTTATGGGTGCGCCACGTCTCGCCGTGGTTGCGAGACGTGGGATTTCTAGTCCTTCATGTGACACTTCTGCATCACCTCCGCAAAAAGAAAGATTCACGACGGAATCGATCACACCTACCAAGAGTAATGTTTTGGTTCTCAGATGTATCAGTGGCATCATAGGCATACCATGGCCCTCTTTGAGCATCACGTGGAGATGGAGGTCGTCTCCGGGCCAGGCCTACTGCGCGCGGTGCTTCGCCTTCGACCGAGTGGCGCACTTCTCGGGATCGAGATCGTCACGATTGTTTTTGTAGACTTTTTACTTCTCCGCAATTGGCACACGCAGTCTCTGCTCGAACGCGGGCTGCGCCTGTTTATCGTGCTCTCAGGCCTGGTTGCCATGGTCAAGCTGCTATCCGGGTCGGAGGAAATCATTGAGATCGATTCTTCCACGCTCAAAATCACCAAAGAGATCCTGGGCTGGAACCGTACCACGGAGTACCCAATTGACCGCTGCAGCGATTTTCAGGCCCGAGCCGAGGAAGGCCATGTTGGAGGTCTGCAATGCAGAGTGGGACGGTGGAAAACCATCAAGTTTGCCGACTACCTGTCCGAGGAGCAGGCCGAAGAAGTTATTGCAGCACTGCAGGACGCGCTCCCCGATATCGCGGAAAAGCTTTTGCCTTCGATGGACATCACAAAGCATTGGACAATGCTGCGACTATCCGATTGATGTGACTTCACGCGAACACTTCTTCGTCCACTTCCGCAAAAAACGTCTTGTGCAGTCGCTGCAGCACCTCCGGCACATCGTCTTCCTCAATCACGAACGTCAAGTTGATCTCCGACGCACCCTGCGAGATCATGCGAATCTTCTTGTCCGCCAGCTCACGAAAAACCAGCGCAGCAATGCCCGGCTTGTCGCGCAGATTCTCTCCCACCAGGCAAACAATTGCTTTTCGGCCTTCATATTTCACATCGGCCAGTTTGGCCAAATCCGCGGCCAGCGCGGGAATCGCCTGGTTGGAATCGACCGTGAGCGAAACGCTGACCTCCGACGTCGAAACCACATCGATCGAAACCCGATGACGATCGAAGGCCTCGAAGATTGACTTTAGAAATCCATGGGCGAGCAACATACGCGGCGCCGCCACATCGACGATCGTGATGCGCTTCTTCGCTGCGATTGCTTTGAAGATATTCTTCCCTTGCGGGGCCCGCGTCGTAATGCGCGTTCCTTCGCACGACGGATTCCGCGAGTTCAGCACATACACCGGAATATTTTTCTGGATCGCCGGCAACACCGTCGCCGGATGCAACACCTTCGCGCCGAAGTACGCCAGCTCCGCCGCCTCATCGAAGCTGATCACCTTTATCCGCCGCGCTTCCGGGCAGATGCGCGGATCCGTCGTCAAAATACCGTCCACATCGGTCCAGATGTCGATGCGCTCAGCTCCGAGTGCCGCGCCAAAAATCGCCGCCGAGAAATCGCTGCCGCCACGGCCAATCGTCGTCGTGACTCCCGCGCGGTTTGCGCCAATGAACCCGCCCATCACCGGTATGCGGCCTGACTCGAGCAGCGGCTGCACCTGCGCCTGCAGCCGCGCGTTCGTCTCTTCAAACTGCGGAACTGCCTGCATGTAACTGCTATCGGTGACCAACACCTCGCGTGAATCCACGAACGCGCCCTTCAGCCCTCGTGCTGCGAACGCCGCCGCCACGATTTTGCTGGAAAGCAACTCGCCGAATGCCGCCACATTATCGGTAGTGCGCGGCGTGATCTCTCCCACCGCGGAAATTCCGCGCAGCAGTTCGTCCAGCGTTTCGAAGTCGGTGCCCAGTTCGGAATGAAATTCGGTGAACAGCGCGGTCCCAAGCAGCTCGCTGGCCGTGTTGTAGTGCCGCTCCTGCAGCGAGCGGCAGAGCTTGAGTGCGGTTTTTCGCTCTCCGGCGCCGGCGGCCCGGGCCATGGTCAGCAGCGTGTCTGTGACCTTGGCCATCGCGCTGACCACAACCAGAGGCTTTTGCGGAATTCGGCTCTCAACGATTGACGCGACGCGCTCGATGGCCTTGGCGTCTTCGACGGACGTCCCGCCGAACTTCATTACGATCATCGGCGCGACTCCTGCCTGCGGACGAATCGGGCCCTTTCTCGGATCATAAAAGCGTCTTTCTCTGCGTTCTTCGCGAAAGCCTTGGCGTACTTTGCGCTTCTGGCTTCATCGATCCAGATCCGCAAACTTTGCGAAGCATGCGCGGAGCACTCACCCGAGATATCCCTTCGCTTTGAGCAGTTCGGCATTGAGCAATGCCGCCCCGGCAGCGCCGCGAATCGTGTTGTGCGACAGCACCGTGAATTTCCAGTCCAGCACGCCGCAAGGCCGTAAACGCCCAACCGCCGCAGTCATGCCGGCCCCCATATCCACGTCAAATCGCGGCTGCGGACGATCGCTCGCTTCCAGATACACCACCGGACGTTCCGGAGCGCTGGGCAGTTTCAATTCCTGCGGCTCACTGCGGTAGTTCTCCCAGGCCGCAATCATCTCATCCGGCTTGGCCTTCGTCTTCAGCGCAATCGATACCGACTCGGTGTGGCCATCCTCAACAGCCACGCGGTTGCATTGCGCGCTCATGGCAAAGTTGCCGGGAACGATCTTCGATCCGTTGATCTGCCCAAGCAGTTTGCGCGTTTCCTCTTCCATCTTCTCTTCTTCATTGCGGATGTACGGGATCACGTTGCCCAGGATATCGAGCGAAGCCACCCCCGGATACCCCGCACCACTCACCGCCTGCATCGTCACCGCCATCACGGTTGAAAGTCCAAAGCGCTGATGAATTGGCGCCAGCGCCAGCACCAGTCCGATCGCCGAGCAATTCGGATTCGTCACCACGTAGCCGCCCGATTTCTTTCGCCAGGCTTGAGTGTCAATCAACTTGATATGACAGCCGTTCACTTCCGGGATGACCAGCGGCACATCTTCTTTCATGCGCAGAGCGCTGGAATTGGATACGACTGCGCAGCCAGCCTCGGCGAAACGTGGCTCGAGTTCGGCGGCGATCGCGGCGTCGAGCGCGGCAAAAATCACTTTCGGCGCACCGTCGGGCGTCGCCGGTGAAACCTTCATCGCTGCGACCTTCGCGGGCACCGCTGTCTTCAGCCGCCAGCGCGCGGCCTCGCCATAAGCCTTGCCTTCCGACCGGTCCGAAGCGGCCAGCCACACCACTTCGAACCAAGGATGCCGCTCCAGCATCTGGATAAACCTCTGTCCGACGACGCCGGTCGCGCCGAGTATCCCTACAGGAATTTTCTGATTCATAACAGGTAGCTAGAATTTTACATCACGCGTTGGACTGCGCCGAGCAGCGGATTACCAGCGTAACTGCGGGAAAGGTTGGAGGCCTTGCTTCTTTGCGTCCTTGGCGAAAACTTGGCCCACTTCGCGGGGGGACTTTTAATCTAAACGTCACGACATCTGAACTGACAACTGAGTGCTGACTCTTGCTTCTTCACTTTCGCATGATTTCACTGCTCACCACGTACTCGTTCAGCGGACCAAACTTTTTCTTCTCCGCGTAAAGCCGCCATCGCCGGAAGACAATACGCAAGCTGGCCATGACCGGAATGGAAAGATAGATCCCAAGAATGCCGGCCACTTCGCCTCCTGCCATGATGCCGAAGATCGCCGCCAGCGGATGCAGTTCCATGCTTCTGCCCATGATGCGCGGGGAAAGCACATAGTCCTGCACCAGTCGCCAACAAACTAAAAAAATCACTAGGGGAATCCAGCCGTGATACCCCAGCAATAGCGAGAAGCCAAGAATGATCACAGCCGCGGCCAGCGGTCCAATGACCGGCACAAATTCCAGCAATCCTCCAATCGTGCCCAGCACCAGCCAATACGGCACCTTCATCAGATAAAGAGAAACCGAATAGATGGCGAGGCTCAAAGCCGCCAGCATTAGTTGCGCGCGGATAAAATGCGCCAGCATCTGGTTGAGGTCGTTAATCACGCCCTGCAGCAGTTCGCGTTTCGGCCGCGATTGCACCAGTCCCAGCGCCACGTCGCTGAAGCTCCGTCCATCTTTCAGAAAGAAAATTGCCAGGATTGGCACAATCACCAGCAGCCAGGCCTGCTTGGCTACATCGGCCATGCGCAGCCCGACCTTCTGCGCCACTTCGCTGATCTCGCGGCCATGAGTCGCCAGCAACGATCGCAGCAGTTCCGTGGTGCGATAGTTCCAGCCGTGCTGCTCCCCGATCTGTTCGGCGATCTGGCCCGAACTGAACTGCGTAAGCAGGCTCGGCAAGGATTGCCACAGGCGCGCGCCCTCGCGCGTCACCCGCGGACCCATTTTCACAAAGAAAAAAAGCACGCCCGCCAACAGCAGCAAGTAAATTATCGCGATGGCCCGTCCGCGTCCGCGCAGCAACTTCTCCAGATAGGAAACCAGCGGGCTCATCAGGTAGGCAAAGAAGATGGCGAACAGAAAGGCAATCAGCGTAGCGCGCGCCACGTAAAGGAAGCCCAGCCCCAGCGCAAAGACCAACGCCGTAACGATGACGCGCGCCGTACGTGAGTCAAGCAATACCACACTGTTTTCCCAGCACTAATCTCGGACCACTTCCGTACTATCGGCCGGGATCGCGACTCGCATGAGCTTAAAGTGGTCCTGGTCATCCACCCAAAGGGCCCAATCGAACCCTTCGCTGCTCAAATTCAGCCGCATCAGTTCCCGTTCCGCGCCATGCATCGACACTTTCTCCATGCCGACAAATCCCACTTTTATGCGCATCGAGGTGCGGTCCTGCGGAACCAGCGCCCCAAACTCCAGGGGCGATTGGGCGCATTTCAGCCGACCAGCTTCCGGCTTGCAGTCGGCGCCCAGATAGCGCCAGGCCACTATTTCGCGTTGCACGAAAAAATTGTTGTCTAGGATCAGCGACGTGCTGGGCAATAGAAACGGCTGCTCCGCCGGCTTTGCGCCAGCTCCCGCAACGATCTTCTCGATCAGGAATTCGTTGCTGGGCTGCACTTCAATCGATCCCCCGCCGGCCTGGCTCCAGTTGTAACGGATCAGATCTCCGGTCGCCGACATCTCAAGCGTCGATTTCTGGTCGACCGGCGAAGAGCCAGCCACTTCCTTCAGTTGCGACCTAATGCTGCTGGCGCCGTTCGTCTGGCGGATGTCGAAAGTCTCGGTGATCACCCGCTGCCCCCGGACATAAATGCCAAATGATCCGGAATCGACCGTCGGACCCGACGCGTTCGCCTTGTCCTTCTTTTCATCGCCAGCGCCTGCTGTCAGCCGCCCCGCTGAAAGGAGCATCAGCATCCCAGTAGCCGCTATCCCCAGAACCGCCGCCGATTTCCACCCGCGTTTCACCAATTCGCGCCTCGCTCGGAGACCGCAGATTTCTCTGTGAGCCCCTGTGTCCTCTGTGGTTAACAGTTCCCTAATAAGTTGTCCGCGATCTCCTGTGCGATCTCGTCCACGCTCCGCCCCGAGGTTTCCACGCGCTGCGATCCGACCGCGTACGCCGACTTTCGCTTCTCATACAATTCGCAAAATGCCTCTTGGCTGCGCAACAACGGCCGCTCCGCTCCTCCAGATTGCTCGCAGCAGCGGCGCCACAGTTCCTCCACCGGCGCATCCAGAAAAATTACAGGTACGCCCGCATTTCTGAGTAGTTCAGCATTATCTTGGTGTACGAAAGCGCCGCCGCCCAGTGCCATCACCTTGCCTGCTTCTTTTTGTAAGTCGGCGAGCATCTCGCGTAAAGCTAAGTGCTCACTACGTCGAAATTCGCCTTCGCCGGATTCGCGAAAAATCTCCGCGATCTTCCGCCCCTCCCGCTGTTCGATGCGGTCATCCAAATCTTCAAAGCGCCAGTTCAGCTTTCGACCTAGGGCGCGTCCCACGCTGGTTTTTCCGGCACCCATAAAACCAACCAGCACGATCATCCGCGGGCCAGTCGATGCTGAAGCCGCTTCGCGGCGCACGCGCAGCGCCTTCTTAGGACGTACTTTCATCCCGCCCGGTTTTCTTTTTGCTGCTATTTTTCTGAGCGTTTCTTGAGGTGGATTCTACCACTGAAGGTGCGCAGCACAACCGACGACGCGGCCTTCCCCATCGTGCCCACAAAGGCACTCCCCTGTTTAATCGCATACGGGATATGCGACTTCGGTGCCAGGGGAACATCATCTTGCACCTCGCCGCGTACGGAGCGGGCGCTCACGTCTGCCGAGGTGGTTTCCGGAACCGTGGCGTCGATGTCGCCACTGTGGCTGGTCAGGCGATATTCGCCGCTGCTACCGAAATCGCCTATGTAGCTGATTTTGCCGCTGGTCGAGTTGACCTGCACCAGCCGCCCGGTCACGCTCTTCAAGGTGACCTCGCCGCTAAGAGAGTCGATTTCCACGTGTCCGTCGTGGATGTTGCTCAGGGTCACAGGTCCGTTAAGCGTTTTTACGTGCACATGCGCATCGTTGATGTCTCGGACATCCATCGTCGCGTCCGTGCCCTCCAGCGTTACATCGCCGTGCAGCTTTTCCGCATGCAGCGGGCCGGTGCTGGAATGCAGCGTGATGCTGGCATCGGCAGGAACCAGCACGTCATAGTCAACCCGCCCCGACTCCGCGTCTGCACCTTGCAATAGGTGCGACTGCACATCCACCCGGTTCCCGGTTTGACTATTGTCGACTTCGACTCGATCGGAATGGAGCACCGCGTTCACCACTACTGTGTTGCCGGTCGAGGGTCTCACCGTGATCGAACCGTAAGGATTGCTCACCGAAATTCCGGCCTTTGGCCCGACGTTGTAGCGAAACTCCTTGTGGGTCTCAGCGCCCAGCACGCCGACGGAGAATGTGACCACAGCAACAATTCCAATCGTGCCCCTCATAAGGTCCTCGATCCCTCGCTTCCACCCGCCATCGCCCGAGCGCGCGGATGAAAGCACTACGATTATGGCAAAGAACGCTCCATGGCAAAGTCAAAAAGCATGGCCTTCTGCCGATACGCCTCATGCAGCGAACGCCGCGCCTCTTCGTCGTTCGGGTTCGCATCCACGTTCACTCTGGCGTCGTGAATATACTCGTTGACCCGGTGAAGATTTTCGGTGTACCGCGCCTGCAATTCGGGAGATTGACTGGCGACCTCCTGCAGCAGATCGGTGTCATTCAATCCATCCAGAGCTGCTTCGGAAACGGTTGTCGTCAACGGAGCTGTCACTGCCATCTCGCTCGACACGGAACGATGATGAACGAAAATTCCGACTCCGATCAGCAACGCCGCTGCCGCCGGCACCAGCCAGCGCGCAAAGCCCCAACGGGCGCTGAACGAGCTGAAGTGTCGATGCGCATACTGCGGGCGGATCAAGCCTTCCTGTCGTAATGTGGCTTCAATGGAATTCCAGACTCGCGGACTGGGCTCCGCGTCTTCCAGCAGCGCCGGCGCGGACGAGATTATGGCCGTCAGTTCTTCCACCAGCACCGCGCAAGATGGGCACGTCCGCAGATGCGCTTTTTGTTCCCAGCTGGTTGCTGCTTCGTTCTCCGCCAAGCTTTGCTGCAGCTCAACGCACGTCATACCGCTCTCCCCAAGAGACCCGACTGGCAAAGTCTACTTCGTTTTCGTTTTTGGATGTAGTACTTCCGCCTCTGTCAGGTACGGCAGTTTCTCTCGCTACTCAAGACGCGGCCTTTTCGGCTCTATTGATCTTGAGTAGGTCTCGCAACTTCAAACGCGCTTTATGTAACTGTGACTTGCTGTTGCCGATCGAGCATCCTACCATCTCGGCAATCTCATTATGCTCGTACCCGTGCACGTCGTGCAGCACGAAGATCGTGCGGTAACCGGGAGGGAGATCGTCCACGGCCCGCTGCAGTTGCAGGCGGTCGATGGACCCGGCTAAGACCATGTCTTCGCCCCCGAAATCCTTTTTCGGCGTATCTTCTTCGGCGCCACCCTGCGTAGCTTCTTCGAGCGAAACCACCGGCAGGCTTTTCTTCCGCAGGTGCATTAGCACCACGTTTACCGAGAGCCGATGTAGCCAGGTCGAAAATGCCGATTCGCCGCGGAAGGTTCCAATCTTGCGGTACAGTTGCAGGAACGCTTCCTGTGCCAGGTCTTCCGCCTCAGCCGTATTGGCCGTCATCCGCAAGCATAGCGAATAGACACGCCGCTTATGACGATCGTACAAAGCCTGGAACGCGTCCGCGTCACCCTGCTTTGCCTTTTCGATCGCCTCCGCTTCGTTGAACTCACTCGTCTGTCGCTGTCGGGGGTCGGTCAAGTTGCCTTTTCCGGCCGCTCTTTGTTCAGATGCGGCATAACTATCTTTTTGTTGTATGGCTTGCAAGCAATCCCAGCTCGTACCAGATTGGGTCAGCATTCCGAATATCACAGCCATTCTACAGTTTCGCGGATGTCTACAGCTGTCACTATTTTGTTAGAAATTTGTTGCTGGATTGAGAGTTAACAGCTGCCTGACTCCGCTCTTTTAAACCCGATCCGCAATTCAATGTTGCTTTCTTCAGAATTTGGGAGGTTTCGCGGCACTCTGAAAGATTGGAATCCCGAATGAGCGCCATATTCGGCTGAAGAAACCGGGGAGCCAAAACCCGAAACCGCACTCTCTGCGGCTGTTCTCAGCGTTCTCTGCGATTCGGTTCCACTCGTAGCGAAATCAAAACCCAGGGAAGCTCTGCCCGCTTCGTCCTGTCATCCTGACCGAAGCGAAGGACCCCATTGCAAGTTGGCTCCAGTAGCCGGCTTCGCGAGGAATCTCTTCCACTGCCTGCCCCGTCCCGCTTTGCTTCGCAGACTTAGTCAGAGTTCCCTGGGTAGCAGAAGGTCGGGATGAGACAGAAATAGTCCGACGTCTAGGCGTCCTTTGCGGTTCAAACTCCCATAGGCCGAGAACCGGACACCTGAAGCCTGAAAGCTGAAAGCTGAAGCCCGAAGCCTGATTTCACGCTTTGATCGTTTCCAGTCCGTGTCCGTGCGGACCCATCTCTCTCTGTCGCAGCAGGAACGCGAACGTCAGTCCGAGGAAACCAAGAATCGAGAAGATCCACATGCCCAGATTGTAGCCGCCCGGATTGTCCGGACCGGCGTGGCTGTGATCGTTGGCCCAGCCGACCATCAGGTTGAATCCTGCCAGCCCAATATTCTGGATCATGGTCATCAGGCCATACGCTGTTCCCAGCTTCGACTGATCCACCAGATACGCGACCGACGGCCACATTACCGCCGGAATCAGCGAGAAGGCAATCCCCATCATGGCCATCGTCGCCAGCAGAATCGGAGGCAGGTGGTGCGCCACGAACGAGAAGTGTCCATCGGCTGACGACGGCAAATAGACGGTCACGTAATTCGACGACCGTATATAAGCCATCATCAGGTAGACCGGAATCAGCAGCAGCGAACCCAGCATCATCAGCAGCGCACGCTTGCCCAGTTTGTCGACGAACAGCCCGAAGATCGGCGTCCCGAACATCGTGAACAACGTCAGCATGCCAACCAGGTCGCCGCCCGCCTCGCGCGTCACATAGTGGGCATCCATGAAGAATTTGTAGGCGAAGGTCTCAAACGGAAAGATGGCCGAATAGAACGTGACGCACAGCGCGACGATGTACCAATACGAAACCCCGAAATCTTTAATGTCGCGGAACACGACCTTGTCGGTTGCGCCCGCCGGCCCCACTTGGTATCGCTTCTCGGCATAGACCTCGAGCGCCCAGTAGATGATCGCGCCAATCACGCACAGCGAGCCGAATCCCACCGAGATCAGCAGCGGATTGCGCCAGTAGTTGTAGGCGAATGCCGCCCACGAGGGCGATTGCTGCGCCAGCAGCGAGCCCGCCCGCATGATCATCAGGTTGATGCCAAAGGCGAAGCTGAGTTCTTTGCCGCGAAACCACTTCGCCACCGCGGTCGTCACGGCGACAATGAGCGACTCAGCCCCCAGGCCGAAAATCAGGCGTCCCGCCGCCATCACAGCCAGCTTCCCCACAACAACCGTGACCACCGATCCGATAAAGCACAGCGCGCCGAAGATGAAGATGGCTTTCCGTGTGCCAATGCGATCGACGATGTAGCCGCCAATCAGCACCATGAAGACATTGGGAATGCTGTAGATCGCCTGCAACAATCCAATGCTCGAATCGGAGAATCCCAGCTCTTTGCTCAGCAGGTCGGCCACTGGAGCAATGCAGTCGTAGACGTAATAGTTTCCGAACACCGCCACGCTGGCGAAGATCAACGCCAGCCAGCGAAATGCGCGGCTCGGTTCCGGGCGAGTGGTCTCTGTCATTCGCGTTGTTTTCCGAGCACGTGAATCTCTGGGAGCTCGAAGCCAAGAAGCTTAGCAGAGCCGGACGCCCACGCGCACTTAATGTTTCTCAGAAGCGTTGTCGTCCCGAGCAGGGGGCCGATTTTGTTGGCCCCAGCCCTAGCCAAACTGTCATCCCGAGGAGAGCACGAGCTCTCCGAGGGACCCGACGAGACGTTGGAACCAGCACTGCCGCAGACGAGAGCAGCAAACGCGCCAGAGTCAAACAAAAAACAACACGGCCTTCTCGGCGTCCCCTGCGAATCCTCGGCGCTCTCTGCGATTAACGTTCTTCGAAAATCACCTATCCAAGCTCAATTGTCTTCGTCTAATGTTTTTCCGCACCCCCCCACTAACTCTTTGGAGTCTGCCAATGTTCCCTGCAAGTCTACGTGTGATCTCAGGAAACGTGACATTCTGTGTTTTGACGGTCGGGCTATCCCTGACCCTGTTCTCTAGCCCGCAGGCTCGCGCCGCCAAAGCCGCCGCTCAGGCTGACCCCGCCTGCGAAAAGGCTGGCCCGAAAGGCTGCGCGACCCTTGCTTTGGAGGCGATGGGTGGAGCGTCTCGGCTGGACGCGATTAAATCTGTCAGCTACGAATCATTGGGCAGCACCGAACTCGTCGAGCAGTCTTATCGGCAAGCTCCCTTCATTTCCTCCTACGAACGCGCTAAAGGGACGCTCGACCTCGCCAACAACCGACTCCGCGTCGAGACTCTGCTGACCTGGCCCGAGGCTGATCCCGGCCAGTCCGAGGCGCGAATTACGATGGTCGCTAGCCTCGAAGGATGTGTGAAGAAATCCCCAGCGCCAGCTTCCGACAAACCCGCTCCCGACAACCCCTGTTCATCAGCGGACGTCGGTTGGGTCCGCGACACTCTCAGCCTCGGTCCTCTGCGCCTGCTGCCCACCGCACTCGAAGCCACCGATCTGCATTTCGAAGCCCCGGAGATGCTGCGTTCTACTCCGCACACGGTATTGGCCTTCAACTGGCAAGGCACGCCGGTGAAGATTCTGCTCAATCCCTTCAACCATCTTCCCGACGCGGTCGAGACCGTCGGCGTCTTTCAGGACCACTGGTACCAATGGGGCGATGTGCAGCGCCGCATCTATCTCGACAACTATCAGACATTCCATGGCGTCCGCTATCCCACCAACCAGATCGAGGAGCGCAACGGACTTCTCTGGAAGTCGACTCAATACCTCGATCTCAAATTCGATGTCCCCGCCGATTCTTCGCTCTTCGACATGGACGCGAAGGTTTCGGGACGAGGCGCAAAATCCACGGGTTGGGGAGGCTGGTCCTTCGATCCCAAAGGCGCCACCGATCTCGCCCCAGGCATCACGTTCTTCCCCGGAGCCTGGAACTCCACGGTCGTCAAGCAGGATGACGGCATCGTGGTCCTCGAAGCCCCAATCTCCGGCACCTACACTGGCGGCGTCATTGCAGAGGCAGGAAACCGCTATCCCAATCTTCCACTCAAAGCGGCGTTGTCGACCTCCGATTCATGGCCGCATGTGGGCGGCGTCCGTCAAGCTGTGGCCTCCCAGCTTCCGGTTTACATCCTCGATTTGAACCAGCCCCTGCTTGATCGCCTCGTGAGCGCAAAACACACGCTGCAACCTGATCCGCTGGAGAAGGTTCCGCAAAAAGCCGTGTGGAAGATCGTCGCGCAAAAAACCATCCTGGGCAGCGGAGACAATCGCATGGAACTCTATCCGCTTCGTGGCCCCTGCACCGAGCGCCAGTACATGGTTTACTTCCCGCAGCACCAGCTGCTCTACGCCAGCGACACACTCGCCCTGAACGACGATGGCAGCCTCTACGATCCTGAACTCATGCGCGAGGTGATCGAGGCCGTGCAGCGCGAAGGCCTGCAGGTGAAGACGGTCTTCGCCATGCACCAGGCCCCAGTCTCTTGGGAAAGCGTGCTGGGACTCGTCCGGAAAGCCATGAGTTGAACTAAACGGGAAGGCACGAGTTTCACTCGTGCCGGTTAGTCGGCTCGCGGTCAATCGTACGTCAGCTCCCTACATACCGCGCGTACAAGCTCCGCGCCACCGCCGCGTCCGATGTTCCCTTGATGATGGCCCGTCCGTCGGGGAACAACGTCATCTCGTAGGGATCGTGCCAGAACTTCAGCACGAAATCATTGTGCTTGACCAAGCCGTGCGGCATGAGCCGCCGCTCCATCTCGACAAAGTCGATGGGCCGCCGCTGCTCATGAATCTGCACCGAGTTCCGCCCGCACAGCGTGATGTGCGGACGCCCCTCACCCGCCAGATGAACGAACTTCCGCTCGCCACACGCGCGGCAGCTGGGACGTGGCTTCTCCGCCGAAATCTCCGCGTGCTCATTCGTCCAGACGTCGAAAGATAACAGCGTGCGCCGGATCTGATTGCGCGCGTTGGCTGCCACTTCCGCATCGCGTGGCTTTGGCGCATCCAGATCCGACTCTGGAGAGCGACCCCGTCCGCCTGCAACTCCGCCCACAATCATCTTGATCGCTTCCGTGGCAGTGATCGAGGCCACCAGGTTTACCGCCGAATTCAGAATTCCCGAAGTCTCGCAGGTCTCCACCATGCCCTGCGGCGAGTCTGGAAAGATGCACGCCAGACACGCTGACTCGCCCGGCACAATGTTCAAAGTCACGCCATAGCTGCCGACTGCCGCCGAGTACACCCATGGAATGCCATACTTCAACGCATAGTCATTGATCAGATAACGCGTTTCAAAGTTGTCGGTTCCGTCAAGAATTAAATCCATCCCTTGAAGCGAAACTTCAATGTTGCCCGGAACTAAATCTTCAACCTTTGCTTGAACTTTGACTTGCGAATTGAGCGCCCCGATCTTGCGCGCTGCCGCGATCGCCTTCGGCAGTGACTCCGCCGCGTCGGCTTCATCAAACAACGACTGCCGTTGCAAATTGCTCGGCTCAACGTAGTCGCGATCGATGATGCGCAGCGTGCCCACGCCCGCGCGCGCCAGCAGTCCCGCCAAAGCCGATCCCGTGGCCCCGCAGCCCACGATAGCGACGCTGGCCGCGCTGATTTTCTGCTGACCTTGGGCGCCGATGCCGCGGAATAGAATCTGCCGCGAATAGCGGTCCTCGGTCGAGGTCCCCGGCGTGCCAACGCTGGCGACCGCTGCGAATTGTGGCTCCTGTGCCAAAGAGATCACCAGTGTTGAGCAGTAAAGCCTTTATTATATGGGGCTGGTTGTTAGCTTGCCCGAGCAGCACCGAGAGGCCAAAACGACACTGGTGCAACGCGAACCTGCGCGCATTTCATCGAAGGCATTATCCCGAGAGATAGGAATTTTGTTGCCGAAACGCCATGCGCCACTGTTCGCCGTGCTCCTGCTGCTGACATCCTCCCTCGTCTCTGCAGGCTCGCAGCAGCCCTCTTCTTCCGCCATTGCGCAGTTCGAAGGCAAGCTGGTGCGGTCGATTGAACTTCCGCAGGTGGCCGAGCGGGATCGCCCACACTTGGCTGCGATGTTATCGCAGAAAGCCGGCCAGCCTCTCCGCCGCGACCAGGTGCGCGAATCGATTCGTACGCTCTACGCCACGGGCCGCTTCGCCGACATTCAGGCGGAGGCGGCGTCTTCCGACGATCAGGTTACCCTCACCTTCAGCACCTCGCCCAATTTTTTCATTGGAGCTCTTGATGTCGACGGCGCTCCCAATCGTCCCAATGCCAATCAGGTCGTGAACGCCTCAAAGTTGCAATTGGGCGAGCTTTACACCGCTGACAAGTTGAACCGCGCGCTCGAAAACATTCGCCAGCTCATGATCGAACACGGCTACTATGAGGCGCGTGTCACCGCCGATACCACCTCGAACGCGGCCAATCAGCAATCCAATATTCTGTTTCGCATCCATTCCGGAGATCGCGCTCACGTAGGCGAAATCATGGTCACCGGATCCTCCAAACTCTCCGCCGAGCGGGTGGAGGAAATCACCAAGATGGATCCCGGCGATCCCGTGACCTCCGGGCGGGTGAACGACGCTCTGCAGCGGCTGCGCAAGAAATTTCAAAAGCAGCAGCGTGTACTGGCCCAGGTCTCCATCTCGCAGCAGCAATTTCAGCCCAGGAAGAACAGCGTCGACTACACCTTTCAAATCGATCCCGGACCCGTCGTCATCATCACGGCTGAGGGATACCACATCAGCCGCCGCACGCTCAAAAAAGAAATTCCGGTGTACGAAGAAAACGCGCTCGATGATGATCTACTCAATGAAGGCAAGCGCAACCTGCTCGATTATCTGCAGGGCCGCGGCCACTTTGATGCTGCGGTCGACATCGTTCGCCAAAACGATCCCCACACGCTGCGGGTCGTCTACAAAATCGATCCCGGTCCGCTGCACAAACTCGTCCTGCTCGAAGTTACCGGCAACCGCAAGTTTCTTGACACCGCCTCTCTGCGATCGCGCATGCAGATCCAAGCCGCAACCGGAGCCTTAAGCCACGGCCGCTACAGCGATCTCCTGCTGCGCAGCGACGTGGCTACGCTCGAAGGACTTTATCGTTCCAACGGCTTCCGGCAGGTGCGAATCACGACCAAGGTCGACGACAACTATAAAGGCGTGCAGAACCATCTCGCCGTTCACTTGAACATCGATGAAGGGCCGCAGACACTTGTCGGAGTTTTCCACCTCGCGGGAAATCAAGGCATTCCCACAGCGCAGTTTCCGGAGCTCAATACGCGCGAGGGGCAGCCCTACTCCGATCAGAACCTGGCCAGCGATCGTGAAGCCATTCTGAATCTCTACTTCGATCGCGGATTTCCCAATGCCTCGATGGATATCTTGGTGAGTCCCTCGTCGCAGCCCGATCGCGTCGACATCGCCTATAACATCCGCGAAGGCGAGCGCTTTGCCGTCGATCAGGTGCTGGTCTCGGGTCTAAATCACACCCACGACTACGTCGTGCAGCGCGAGATTCAGGTCCACCCTGGCGATCCACTGAGCCAGCAGGACCTTCTGGAAACGCAAACCCGTCTCTACGATCTGGGTATCTTCAGCCAGGTCGATACTGCGGTGCAGAATCCGCACGGGACCGATCCGCAGAAAAATATTCTGGTGCAGGTGGGAGAGGCCGATCGTTACACCTTCACCTATGTTGGCGGACTCGAATTTCAGACCGGCTTACCGGCTGGAACCCGCGCCCCGCAAGGCACCACGGGCGTCAGCCCCCGCGTCGGACTGGATATAACCCGGCTCAATTTCCTCGGCCGCGACGAGACCATCACCTTTCAATCTCACGTCGGTCGTCTGCAGCAGCGTGGCTCGATCAGTTATGAAATTCCCAAATTTCTGGGCAGCGAAAAATTCAAGCTGATCTTCAGCATCCTGTACGACAACAGCCTAAACGTGGCTACCTTTACCTCGCAGCGGCTGGAAGGAAAAGTTGATCTCCATCACCAGATCACGAAAAACACCTCCTTGACCTACCACTTCGACTATCGCCGCGTGAATGCCACCAACTTCGCTGCCCAATTTTCACCGGCCCTTGTTCCCTTGTATTCTGCGCCGGCGCGCGTCGGCGGCCCCGGCTTCACCTTCATTCGTGACAAACGTGACAATCCCCTCGAAAGCACCAAGGGGAGCTATTTCACCTTGGACGGCTTTGCCTCGTCGGGCTACTTCGGTTCGGAAGCCGATTTCGTCCGTCTGCTCGCGCAAAATTCTACCTATCACCCCTTCGGCGGCAAGGGACGCCCCGGACGAGGCTTTGTTTTCGCCCGCTCCACCACCATCGGATTGGAGCAGCCGGTCCGCAGCAGTCGTCAGCTTGTGCCCGGAGCCTGCGCGGCCACGCCCACGAACCCAACGCCTTGCGCGGGAATCTCGGTCATTCCACTGCCGGAACTTTTCTTTGCCGGCGGCGGCAACTCGCACCGCGGATTCGGGTTAAACCAGGCAGGGCCACGCGATCCCGAATCCGGATTTCCCGTCGGCGGCACCGCCATGTTCGTTAATAACTTTGAATTGCGTTTCCCTCCGACCAGTTTGCCGCTCCTTGGAAGCGGATGGGGCTTTGCCCTCTTCGATGACCTCGGTAACGTCTTCACCGCGCCGCATGACATGCTGAAGGGCCTTTTGCGCTGGCATCAGTCAACGTTGCCATCCTGCCCGGTATCGGCTACTAACAACAATTGCCTCGGCGGCTTCGATAATTCCGGCTTCGACTACACTTCCCACGCGGTTGGGACGGGGGTGCGATACAAGACACCCATTGGTCCATTTCGTTTTGACTTCGGGTACAATCTGAATCCGACGGCGTATCTCCAATCGTTCAAGGGAAATCCGAACCTCGCGCCCCAGCATCTTCGCCGATTCAACGTCTTCTTTAGCATTGGTCAGCCATTTTGATGAAATTTTTCCGCAGAAATTCGCGCTGTATTTCGCGCAGCCAGAGAGACGCTGATCGCAAAAGTTTCCTCAGCGTTGTCAGCCCGAGCGAAGCGAGGGACCTTACGTCCGCAGACAGCAGCAGTGCAGCCAGCAGGACAATGGCGGCCGCTGATTTTGTTGCAAGAACCAATGACGCTGGGGTGCCCCACGTCTCGCTGGTCTTGCGAGACGTGGGAGTTTCGATAGTACCCAACTGCGAGCGGGCCTATTGCGGCCCACCCCTCGCGCGCCTGGACCGCTACCATTTTTGCGCGCTCTGGTTTGCAATCACCCTTCTCTTCATCCAGCTCTCGTTCGCCGGGGAAGTGATCGACCGCATTGTGGCCACGGTGAACGGCCGCATCATCCTGCAGAGTGATCTGGATGAAGCACTCTCCTATGAAGCTGTGCTCAATGGGCGTACACCCAACCAGTCCACCGAAGATGACCGCCGCGCCGTGCTCGACCGCCTCATTGATCAGGAACTACTGCGCGAGCAGATGAAGTCGGCCGACTTCAAGCATGCTTCCGAAACCGAAGCGACAGCTCGCGTTGCCGAAGCCCGCAAGCAATATCCCGAGGCCGCCACCGACGACGGTTGGTCAGCCCTGCTCGGAAAATTCGGCCTTACCGAGAAGGATCTGGTCTCCCACGTCCAACAACAAATCGACTTGTTGCGCCTGGTCGATGCGCGTCTGCGTCCCTCGGTGCAGATCGACTCCAAGACCGTGGAAGACTACTACCGGGAAAAATTCGTTCCGCAACTCACGCAGGCCGGCGCGCCCGAAGTAGCCCTGTCCGACGTCTCTGGAAAGATTCGCGAACTGTTGACCGCGCAGAGAGTCAACGAACTCCTGGTCTCGTGGCTCCAGACCCTGCGTTCTGAATCGGAGGTGCGCGTGCCCGGAGCTGCCCCATCCATTCAGGAGCTCCAGTGACCGAACCTGCCGCCAGCACCCGCCGGCGCCTGTGGTCCCGAGTTCTCCTCTACACCGTGGGCAGCGTGATCGTTCTTTTTCTGGCCGGATTATGGTATGTCACCACCGACTCTTTCCAATCGCTGGTTCGCCGGCGCCTGGTCGCCGAAATCGAGCGCATCTCCGGTGGACACGCCGAGGTCGGCAGCTTCCACACCGTTCCTTTGCACATGCTGGTCGACGTTCGCAACATTACCGTCCACGGGCGCGAAGGCGCCAATGATGTGCCGCTCGCCCATGCCGATCGGCTGGTCGCTGAATTGAAAGTCATCTCTTTCCTGCGCACCGAATTCGGCTTCAACGAAGTCGTGCTCGACCATCCTGTGGTTCACATCGCGTTTTATCCCGACAACACGACCAACATTCCCGGTGCGGCCATTCATCAGGCAGTTGCTGGCAATCCGACCCAACGGCTCTTCGCGCTTTCCATTGATAAGTTCGACGTCCGGCACGGCGAGCTGATCTGGGACAATCAGACTGTTCCTCTGAACTTCACCCTGCACGATTCCGACCTGCAGATGGACTACTCGCATCTCCACTCACGCTACGATGGCCGGCTGCTGCTGGGCAAAGTGGACACAAAATTTGACGATTTCCGCCCTTTCGCCTGGATGACTACACTCCAGTTCAACTTCAGCTCATCATTCGCCGAAATCAAATCCATCGACTTGCATTCGGGCAAATCGCGCATCCAGGCGAACGGTCGCGTCGACAACTTCCGCTCGCCGCAGGTGCGTGGCGACTACGATGCATCACTCGATCTGGGCGAGTGGGCCGCGATTATGCGCCGTCCGCAGCTTCGGGAAGGCACGCTCGAGCTCAAGGGAAGCGGCTCCTGGTCGCTCGAGAAGTTCGCCGCTATCGGCTCCGCCGCTCTGCGCGATTTGCATTGGCAAGATGCTCATGTTCAGCTCACGAAAGCCAGCGGCAGTTCCGAGTACTCCATCAGCGATGACGAGGTCAAGCTCACCAAGCTTCAAGGCAAGATTTTGGACGGAAGCTTCGCCGGCGACGCGCAAATCGAACACTGGATGAATTTCTCCCAGCCATCGAGCCCGCCCGTGACGGATGGCGCTGTCATCCGCGCGGCCAAGCCGAGAGCAAAAGCCCAGAAGACGAAGGAAATCCAATCTGGCGTTCTGCGCCTACACCTGCGCGATGTTTCAGCCGCTGGACTGGTGAACGCGCTGAACCGTGCCGGCCATCCTTTCGGACGTTTTCGTCCCGCCGGCTTTGCCACCGGTTCTCTTGAGGCGCGCTGGCGCGGGACTCCGCGCGCCGCCGAAGTCGGCTTTGTGCTTGACGTGAACCCGCCGCTGCACCCGGCCAAGGGCGAGCTTCCGGTCATGGCCCACTTGCAGGGAACGTACAGCACCGCCAATGACGAATTGGCCCTCGCCAAGGCGCTCGTGACCGCGCCGCAATCGCGCATTCAAGCCGCTGGCCGTCTTTCCCGATCATCTTCTCTGCGCGTCTCCGTATCCACTTCGAACCTGGACGAGCTGCGGCCAGTCATCGCCATTCTGCACGGACCAGCCGACGTGCCCTTCACCATCCATGGCAACGCAACTTTTAATGGCCTGGCTACAGGCTCGCCGGAGTCGCCTGGTTTTTCCGGCAGCCTCATGGCTCAGGATTTCGATTTCACTCTTCCCGCGACGTCCCAAACTCCGGAGAAGGACGTGCACTGGGATTCTCTCAGCGCCGGACTGCAATACACGTCCTCCGGAATGACGCTGCGCAATGGCAATCTGCGTCGGGGTGACACCAGTGCCGAGTTCGAAGTGAGTTCCTCTCTGCAGGATGGCGAGTTCACCATGAACAGCCCGTTTACCGCGCGCATCAACTTGCAAAACGTCGATGTGCCATCCACCGCCGCCCTGGCCGGTTACGACTATCCCGTGACCGGAACGGCCGATATTTTTCTTGACCTCGGCGGGACGCGCAGCAACCCTCGCGTGCAGGGAAAGATTCACGCGAATAACGCGTCAGCCTACGGAGAGTCCATCGATCAGTTCGACGCCTCACTCAATGTCGCCAACGGAGAAACGGCCCTCAACGATATTCATCTGATTCACGACGGCGCCGTGGTCTCCGGTAGCGCCGCCTTCACGCCGAGTACGCGGCAATTCAAGCTCGACCTCGCGGGCAATAATTTCGATCTCGCCGAAGTGCGCCAGATTCCGCGCGGCCGCGTCGATCTCCAGGGTCGCGGCGATTTTACGCTGCGAGCCTCGGGGACGCCCGGCAAGCCTGTCATCAATGCCTCCGCCCATGTGCGCAATCTCACCCTCGACCGTGAATTGCAAGGAGACCTCGACGTTGACGCTGTGTCGAGCGGCAATGATCTTCATCTTTCCGGTCATTCCAGCTTCCCTCATGGCGCGCTCGCGCTTGATGGCTCGATCGGCATGCGCAACGACTACCCCGTTAAACTCGTTTTGCGGTCCGACCATCTCGATCTCGACTTCCTCTGGCTCGCTTACCTGCGCGGAACACTCACCGGTCACTCCGCAGTCGGAGGCACCCTCACTTTTGAAGGACCTCTGCGCGATTGGCGCAACTGGAAGGTCGCTGGCGATCTGAATGATGTATCGGTCGACGTAGAGTACGCCAAATTGCACAATGACGGCCCTCTGCGTTTCCACTATGCGCAACAGAAGCTGCAGATAGAACAACTGCACATGGCGGGTGAAACTACGGACCTGGCCGCGCGCGGCTCTGTGGAGTTCGCTGACGTTCGCGAAATCAACCTGAGCGCAGATGGTCACGTAGATCTAAAGCTGCTAAACCGCATCGACCCCGATATCACCGCCTCCGGCCTGCTGTCTGTGAACATGAGCGTGGGCGGCACACTTTCTGACCCATATCCGCAGGGCCGATTGCAGGTATCCAATACCTCGCTCGCGTACGCCGGGGTGCCGAGCGGGCTGAGTGAAATGAATGGATCGCTTGTGTTTACCCGCGAACGCCTTCACATCGAAACGCTTACCGCACGCACCGGCGGCGGCACACTTGATCTTCGTGGCGACGCGACGGCCTACAGCGGCCAATTGAATTTCGATCTGACTGCTGTCGCCAAAGATGTGCGCCTGCGTTACCCACCGGGTGTCAGCTCAACCGCGACGGCTCAACTGCGCTGGGCCGGCAGCCAGTCGGCCTCGACCGTGTCGGGCGACATTCTGGTCAACAAGCTCGCGGTCACGCCCAATTTCGACTTCAGCAGCTATCTCGGGCGCAGCCGGCAGATCGGGACCGTCACCGCGGTCAACTCTCCGCTGCAAAATGTAAAACTCGATATTCGTGTTCAAACCGCGCCCGAGCTGCAGATGAAGACTGCTGTGGCCCGACTTTCCGGCGACGCCGATCTCCACCTGCGCGGCTCGGTGGCCCGTCCCACCGTTCTAGGACGCGCAGACATCCTCGAGGGCCAGGCCACTTTCAACGGCACAAAATTCAATCTCGAACGCGGCGACATCACCTTCTCCAATCCCGTGACCATTGAGCCGCTGGTTAACCTGCAGGCTTCGGCCCGCGTGCGCAAGTACGAATTGAACGTGACCATCACCGGAACTCCCGACCGCCTCGCCATCAACTACCGTTCCGAGCCGCCGCTGCCTAAGTCCGACATTCTGGCCATGCTCGCGCTCGGGCGCAGCGCCGAATCCGGCCGCCTGCAGGAGCAGCAACAATACACGCCGACTCCTTTCGCCGACGAGGCCACCACCGCCATGATTCTGAATCAGGCCATCAATGCTACCGAA
Source organism: Candidatus Sulfotelmatobacter sp. (assembly GCA_035710725.1). Classification (GTDB taxonomy): domain Bacteria; phylum Acidobacteriota; class Terriglobia; order Terriglobales; family Acidobacteriaceae; genus Sulfotelmatobacter. The sequence goes on from DASTCY010000031.1 coordinate 42,341, forward strand.
ACCAGTCGCGTGCAGAAGCTGTTTGGCGCCAGTCGAATTCGCATCGACCCTCAGGGATTGACCACCGAAACCAACCCGACGGCGCGCGGTCCGCAGGTGACCATCGAGCAGCAATTCGCCAACAATATTTCACTCACCTACAGCACCAACGTGTCGCAAACGGGTGAACAGATTATTCAGGGAGAATACTTCCTCACCCCCAACATCTCTACCGTTGGCACGCGCGATCAAAATGGCGTGGTCAGCTTCGATCTTCGCGTGCGGCGCCACAAGAAGTAGCTGGCCACCGCGTCCGCTTTTGCGGCCGAATCTGAGGTTAGAGCTCGGGGCTCAAAGAAGTTTGTGTCATCCTGAACGGAGCCGTTCTTCCGGCGGAGCGACGGATCTAGCGTGTGCCGCCCATAGTTCCTGGTGCTGAACGCGAGCAGCTTCAACAACTGGGCCTTATTCAAGCTCGAATGCAACTTCCCCCGCAATCCGATCCCTACGCCGACCAGCGGCGGGCGATGGTGCAGACGCAACTACGCGATCGCGGCATCACGGATGATCGCGTGCTCGCCGCCATGCTGCGTGTTCCTCGCCACGAATTTATTGCCGTACCGTTCCGCGATGAAGCGTACGAAGATCATCCCTTGCCCATTGGATCGGGCCAGACGATTTCGCAGCCTTATATCGTCGCCAGCATGTTGCAGGCGCTGCATCTCGCGGCTTCCGACAAAGTTCTCGAAGTTGGCGCAGGCTCCGGATACGTGACCGCGTTGCTCGCCGAACTCGCCGCGGAGGTGGTTTCCATTGAGCGCCACCAAGTACTCGCCGCGCAGGCGCAGCAGGCTCTTGTAACGCTGGGATACGACCGCGTGAGAATTGTGGTCGGCGACGGCACCCAGGGGTTCGCGCCCGCCGCGCCTTACGACGCTATCATCGTTTCAGCCGCAGCGCCGCAGTTGCCCGTGCTTTTAGTATCGCAATTACGCGAGGGCGGACGCATGATTGTTCCTGTTGGACCTGACGATGCTCAGCAGTTGCAACTGATCCGAATCGAAAACGGCCAGCCGCAGATTTCGCTACGTGAACCCTGCCGCTTCGTCCCTTTGGTCTCGGGATAAGCGAGTGCCGAGAATCGAACCCGGACGCTGGAGCCCGGAATGCGGAAGGCACAGTTCTTATGCCCTGTCATCCCGACGAGAGCGGAAGCTCTCGGAGGGACCTTACGAAAAGTTTGCACGACCGATGCAGTCGTCGGGGCTGATGCCGGAAGCCTGACGCCGGAAGCCTGGAGCCTGAAGCTTGCAACCTGATGCCTGCTTTACAATCTTTCCAGTGCCTGTCCTCCACAATCTTCGCCTCACGCTTGAAATGATCAAGTGGGAGCACTCGGTCTTCGCGCTCCCCTTCGCTCTCTGTGGCGCCATGCTGGCTGCGGGAGGCATCCCCGGCGCGCACCAGTTGCTCTGGATCGTGATCGCGATGGTCGCTGCTCGCTCTTCCGCGATGGCGTTCAATCGCCTCGCCGACGCCTCCATCGATGCAGCCAATCCCCGTACCCGCACCCGCGCACTTCCCGCCGGAAACCTGAGCCCCGCCTTCGTAGCGACGTTCGTGATAATTTCGAGCGCCATCTTCGTCGTTGCCGCAGCGGAGCTCAATCGACTGACGCTCGTGCTCTCGCCCATCGCCCTGGCCGTGCTGCTGCTCTATTCGTACACCAAGCGGTTCACACGCTGGTCCCATCTCGTGCTGGGATTAGCGTTAGGAATCGCTCCTTCTGCCGCCTGGATCGCCATTCGCGGCTCGCTCGATCCGCGCATTTTGCTTCTCACCGCAGCCGTTACGTTCTGGGTCGGAGGCTTCGACGTCCTCTACGCCTGCCAGGATTACGACTTCGATCGCCAGACCGGCTTGCACTCGATCCCGCGCTTCTTCGGCATTGATCGCTCCTTGTGGATCGCCCGCGCGTTTCACGCGCTCATGCTCGCGCTGTTGCTAACTTTAGTTCTCGTTTTCGGGTTGGGAAAACTCGCACTCCTCGGAGTCGTCGCGGTCGCGATCCTGCTCGCCTACGAGCACTCGCTCGTGCATGCCGACGATTTGAGCAAACTGAACGCAGCGTTCTTCACCATGAACGGCGTGATCTCGGTAGTGTTCTTCTTGTTTGTCGCCAGCGACCTGCTGCTCAAGAAGTGAGTTTTGCCGTGTTCGTCACGGTTTCGGTTAGGCAGGTGCCTGGACATCGGAGAGGGACTAGAAGTCTCAAAGCGCAGAGATCGCAGAGATTCTTGAAATGCTTTTCTCTGCGTCCTCAGCGCGCTCTGCGATTTAAGATTTGGCCGGTTGAAGCCCGTCCCGGCCTGATTTTCCACCCCAAAAATAGCTGACCATCCATCCCACCGCGAACGTCACCCCAGTCCCGATCATCACCCACCACGTCCACGGAACCGTCGTGCGGAGCCACAGAAATAATTCCATGCTGAACCCGCAAATCATGCCCACCATCGCGCCTCGGTCGTTCGCCCGCCGAGTTAGTACGCCGAGCAGAAACGCGCCCAGCAGCGCGCCATACGCCACTGACGCGATCTGAAGCCCCACTTCGACCACGCGTCCGGCTCTGTGCAGCGCGATGACCGCCAGCCCAAACAGCACCAGCGCCCAGATCAAAGTTATCACCCGCGAGAGCCGCATACGCCGCGACTCGTCCGTCTGCGGACGCAGACGAACATAAAAATCCATAATCGAACTGGACGAAAGCGAATTCAGCGCCGCGCTCAGGTTCGACATCGCCGCCGCCAGGATCGCCGCAATCAGCAATCCTGAAATGCCGTGCGGCATCTTCGAGACAATGAACGTCGGATAAATCCGGTCGGGCCGCCCGAAGCTTGCCGACGGCGTGCGGTAAAACACCCACAGCATCACGCCGACGATCAGAAACAGCGCGAACTGAAACAGGATCGCGACTCCACTCGAAATCAATGCCGTCATCGACTGCTTTTGCCCCCGTGCCGCCAGCAGTCGCTGCACGATGAGTTGGTCCGTGCCATGGCTGGCGACGGTAAAAAACGTTCCGCCAATCACGCCGGCCCAAAATGTGTAGGGAAGTGAGAAGTTGGCGGTGAAATCGAAAACCTGCAGTTTTCCCGCGCTAGCGGCGGCGCTGTGAATCGCCGTCCATCCTCCGGGAACCAGATGCAGAATCGTGGTCAATCCCACGATTGTGCCGCCGACATAAATTGCGGTCTGCACCACATCGGTCCAGATCACCGCCGCCAGCCCGCCTTCAAACGTATAGATCAGCGTCAATATTGTGATGATGGCAATCGACGCCACCTCGCCTGTTCCCAACGCAATTGAAACCACAATCGAAACGGCATAGACGCGCACGCCTTCCGCCGCGGCGCGGGTCAAAAGAAAAAGCCCGGCGGTCACCGACCGTAGATTTTTCCCGAATCGCCGCTCGATCAGTTCATACGCAGTGTAGAGATCGCCTCGAAAGTAATGCGGCAGCAGCAAGAAGCTAATGACCACCCGACCGCAGATGTACCCCAGAATGACCTGCAAAAAAGTGAGGTTCGTGTCGTAGGCCAGCCCAGGAATGCTGATGATCGTTAGCGTGCTGGTTTCGGCGGCAACAATGGAAAGCGCGATCGCCCACCAGGGAATGTCGCGTCCGGCCAGAAAATAATCGCGCAGCGAGCGATGGCGCTTGCGGAAGCGCAGCCCAAAAAGCGTGATGCCCGCCAGATACAGCGCGATGATCGCGTAGTCAGTCGAGTTCAGTCCCATGAGGTAGCGCAATCAATTATGGCGGCAGCGCGGATCGCGCACGAGTGAGACTCTTGAGACAGGCAGTAGTCAGGAGTCGGTAGTCAGGAGTCAGCCATTAGCATTTGGCAGCTGGCGTAAGCCGCAGCGGGTTCCGTAAATTCCCATGAGTTTCTCACTCCACCTGCTAATTGTTGATTGCTGATTGCATAAAGACTGAGTCCTGACTCCTGACTCCTGGTTGCTGTGATAGAACTACTCGGTGTCCTACTACCTCGGCATTGACGGAGGCGGAAGCAAGACGACTTGCGCCATTGGCGACGAGACCGCGGTTCTCGCGAACGTCACCGCAGGCCCAAGCAATGTCGTCCGAGTCGGCGAAGCGCGCGCCTGCGAATCTTTGTATCAAGGAGTACGCCAGGCCTGTACGGCCGCGGGAATCACTCCGCAGCAGATAACTCGAACCTGCATCGGAGCGGCCGGGGCAGCGCGCGAGGAAACCGCAGGCATCGTTCGCCGCATTCTCGAGAAAATCCTTCCGCCGGCGATCGACGTCGTCACTGATACCGAGATTGCGCTAGAAGCCGCGTTCGGTGCTGGCCCCGGCGTCATCGTCATCGCCGGCACGGGTTCGATCGCCTATGGCCGCGATTCGCACAGCACGACCGCGCGCGCGGGCGGCTGGGGTTTCGCGATTGGAGACGAAGGTTCCGCGCACTGGATCGGCCGCAGCGCCGTCAGCGCCGTTCTAAGGGAAACTGATCGGACTTACGGAACAGCGGAAAGCCTTTTGCACGCAGAATTCACGACGGCGCTTTGCCGCGCGTGGGGCGTGAAATCGATTTTCGACCTTGCCCGCACGGCCAATGCCAGCCCGCCTCCGGACTTCGCCGCCCTTTTTCCTGCGGTCGCTGAGAGCAAAGATGTTCTTGCTCTGCAGGTTTTGTCCAACGCCGGTCTGGAACTCGCCAGGATCGCCGCGGTCGTGATCAGCCGGCTGTTTGCCGCTGATGAGTACAAGGTGGTTCCGGTGGCCATGGTGGGCAGCGTCTTTCGTCATGCCTCTCTTACCAAGGGGGATTTCTACAATGAACTGCGCCGGCTCGACCCGCGCGTGGAAATCTATCCACAACTCGTCGACCCGGTCGGAGGCGCGCTGCGCCTGGCGCGGAAATCGTAACTCTGCTGGTCAGAATGGAATCGGAACGGACTCAGTCTACAAAGCGAACTGCCGAATCAGCGGAACTGGCAGCGGCACGCGAAGTCGCGCGTACACTGGATCCCACCCTCACCGAAGAAGCCGCACTCGCGTTGCTCAAGCAAAGAGATCTGAGCGCTGAGACGCTCGATTTCCTCCGGAAAAACGAAAGAGCGATGAAGTCTCGAAAGGTGCGCCTGGCGCTTGCCTCGCACCCGCATTGTCCTCGCAGGATTTCTCTTCGTCTGATTCGCGAGTTCTATACCTTCGATCTAATGCGCTTCACGCTCTCGCCTGGTGTTGCCGCTGATTTGAAGCGCACCGCCGACGAACTGCTGATCTCGCGCTTGCCATCGATCTCACTCGGGGAGCGTACTTCTCTGGCGCGCCGCGCCTCGGCCTCTGTCGCCGCCGCGCTCCTGCTCGACAGAGAAGCTCGCGTGTGGAAGCCGGCACTCGAAAATCCGCGCCTTACCGAAGCCTTCGTTGTGCGCGCCTTACTGCGTCCAAATATTTCCGCCGAATTGGTACGCGCCGTCTGCCACCACGACAAGTGGTCCGTCCGGCCGGAGATTCGTGTGGCTCTCCTGCGCAACCAGAAGACTCCACTGGCACGCGCCCTCGAATTTGCACGTGCCCTTGCGCCGCGCCAGCTGCGCGACGTGCTGCATTCCTCGCAGCTGCCGGAAAAAATGAAGAGCTATCTGAGGCAGGAACTGCAATCGAGGAGTCAGTAGTCGGGAGTCAGTAGTCGGGAGTCAGTAGTCGGTTTCTTAAAATGTCATCCCGACGGCCCGCGTTTTCACGAGCGGGCCGAGGGATCTCGGATGCCACAGAACCGTCCGGCAAGCCAGGAATTGCTGCTGGCCGTCTGTTAGCCCGCCACCGCCTCCCGCTTCCCATGCATCAATCCCACAATGGCTTCATACAGCCGCTTGCGCGTCTCATGCCGCTCGTACGCGCGTGTAATGTAGCGCACTCGGATCTCGATACCGCCGGCCGTCGGTAACACGTTGACCCCGGCGTGGCCGAGAAGGCCTGCACGCGATATCGTGTCGTCGCGCTATGCCATTCGTCTTCTGCGGCCTTGGCGTTGGCCTGGGTCTCACGCTCCACCAGCTTCTGAATTCCGTCGATGATCGGATACGGGTCCTGCGACGGTGGAATCAGCACCTGCAACTCATCCCACATCCACTGCCCGGAGGTCGAGAAGTTGAAGAAGTGGCCTTCGATAGCGAAGCTGTTAACGAACGAAACACGCCGCCCCGTAGGATGCCCCGAGTCGGTCCAGCTGCCAGTCTCAAGCAGCACCGTGTTGAACAATCCGACTTCGACCACTTCTCCACCCACGCCATTGATCTCGACCCAATCGCCCACGCGAATTCCGTTTTTGCCCATCAGCACAAACCAGCCGAAGAAGGCGACGATGAAGTCCTTCATCGCCACCGTCAATCCCGCGCCGGCCAGGCCGAGGATTGTCGTGGTCTGCGTGGGAAGTCCAAACACCAGAAAGGCGATGGCAATCACTCCCAGCGCTTGCGCGGTGAACTTAACCACGGTGCGCAACGTGTCGACGCGCTTGTTCTCGGCAGAAACTCCGGTGAACGCGCGATCAACAATCATTCCAGCCAGATAGACGATTAGCACAACGAGCAGGATCCACAGGATCGATTCGATGACGTTGTGTAGTGCTGCCCGTTCGCGAACCCCGACCGCTCCCAGCCAGTTGCCGTAAATTTCCGCCAGCTGCGCCTCGTCTTGCGCCCGCTTGTCGAGGTCGGCGAGTTGCTTTTGATTTTCGCTGTGGTGCCTGAGTGAGGCCAAAGCCGCCTGCGCCGCAGCTTTCGATTCCTCGTGACTCGCCGTTGCCTTCCCGCCGCCGGCAAAGCCTGCGGCCTGTTGCTTTGTGTTCTCGCGATCGTCTTTCTCATGAGCGATTTCGTTTTCGAACGCTTCGTGCTGCGCGCTAAGCTGCTGCGCTTTGTCGAGAGCTTCCTGGCGCGCTTGCTCGATTTGGGCTGTCGTTGCACGAAGAGCGGCCCAGGCACGAAAGACCGCCAGCAGCGTGTGATCCGCATACTCTTGTTCCGTTGCGATCGCTTTCGTATTAGGGGCCTGCGCCTCGTTGTGACCGGCCTCATGCTGCTCCAGCAATTGCTTGATCTTGGCTTGAGGATCGCCTCCCGCGCGCTCCAGGTCTTCGCTCGCGTCCTCGAATTCATCCTGGTCAAGTTCGAATTGTCCCTTGGCCACAGCGATCTGATCGTTGATGTTATCTTTCTGCGCCTCGCCAGCCTTCGCCAGTTTTTTGCCGAGCTGGTCAATGTTGTCTTGATCGGCTTTGACCGTGGCTTCTGCCTTGGCTTTGCGGTCCATCAACGCTTTCAGCGCAGGTGTGGGCTTGGGAGGATTCTTCGCCGCCATGCGCAGCGCATCGGCGAACGCCAGATCGACCTCGTGATCGGCAATCTTTTCGGCCTCGTGTCCCAGTGAGCGTTCTTCGTCGGCAGCAGCCAGCGCCGACATGCGCCGCGCAGTTTGCAGCGGAGTCTGGTCGACGACTGCAGTGCTCACCGTGCTGACGGTTTTCGTGGAACGCGAGGCGGGGGAATGAGAACTCGGCGGCCGCGTCGATAAAATGCCCACGACGGCGCCCGCGATGAGCACCAGGAGCACGATCGCAATGATCCATTGGCGAAGCTTCATGTCGACGAGGAATCTGGGGACGAAGGTACAGCAGGGGATCGTCTCACACCTAGCGGTAAAATTTCCAGCCCGACTGCTAGTGTTTTCGTGCTCACAAAGGATGTAAGCCCCAACGCGCTCGAGCACCAACCGGACTCAATGATCCTGGTGAATCAGTACCTTACACAGCATGACGGCAATGATACGTAGCGGTCAGCATTTGTGAGTGCGAATCAGCTAGATATAGCAATAAGCTATACATGCTATTGCGACGCTGTGGAAGCGATTAGAGCGACGTTGGATCAAAAACGACCTTTGCCTCCATCTCCAGCGACAACGTCGCTCCTTGGGCCTCCTGTGCGCAGTAAACAGCGTTCTGAGCGAAGGTTGAAACCGCTTTCACGAAAACCTGTCGGTCCCCGACCCCACCCCGCTATGGAGCTAATCGTGGCCCGCAGATGCAAACAATTGTGAATAGATAACTTATCTAACTATTTCTGAAAGTAATTGCGAATCGCTTCCGCTTGGGAGCGGGAGACCACCGCCGACAATGCAGCCGCGTCGGCCTGCTTGACTGCCTGCACGCTGCCGAAATGTTCCAGCAGCCGCCGGCTGGTGCTCGCTCCTACCCCTGGAATTTCAAGCAGTTGCGTGGATCGATCGCGCATCTGCCGGCGTTTGCGATGAAAGGTCACGGCAAAGCGATGAGCTTCATCTCGAATCAATTGAATCAGATGCAGTACAGGCGAGTGATGATCTAGGACAACCGGGTCTTTCTCTTGCCCGTAGACGTAGAGGATCTCTTCCCGCTTCGCGATGGCAGCCAACGGCTGGTTGATGATCGCAAGCGACTCGAGAGCTTCCGCCGCAGCATGCAGTTGTCCTAAGCCGCCATCGATCAGCACGAGACTGGGCATCGCCTTTTCTTCCTGTTGCACGCGCTTATAGCGGCGGGTGACCACTTCGCGCATCGAAGCGAAATCATCTACGCCTTCGACGGTGCGGATGATGAATTTGCGGTAATCGGATTTCTTCATCTTGCCGTCTTCCCAAACCACCATCGAGGCGACGGTCTCGGCTCCCTGGATATGCGAAATGTCGAAGCACTCGATGCGCTTGGGCAATTCGGGCAGGCCGAGCACCTCCTGCAATTCTTCCTGAATGCGGCGCGCGTTCGGCTTCAGCACGCGGAAGCGTTGGTCGTACGATTGCTTCGCGTTGTTGCCCGCGAGATCGATCAACGAGCGTTTGTCACCGCGTTGCGGCACGATAATGTGAATTCTTGTGGGTCGGACACTCTTGTCCGACTGTTGCTCGGAGAGAAGGTCTTCGAGTTCTTCGCGATCTTCGAAGTCGACGGGAACGTACAAGTTCCGTGGCACATATGGCTGTCCGATGTAGAGCTGCTTGAGCAGAGCAGAAAAAAATTCGCCAGGATGAAAAGACTGATTATGCGAGGTCGGCTCATGTGGGGACGGCCGCCCTCGGCCGTCCAAGTCGAGCGAAGCTCGACTCGTATCACCGGCCGGGTCTTCATCCATCGCTTCGGTAGACGCCGGCGAGCTTTGCTCGCCCGGACAGCCGGGGGCGGCTGTCCCCACATGGTCTGTGGCGAGAGTGGAATCTGGGACAAGTTCCGGCAGGTCTTCCCAGAAGAACTCTCTGCGATCCACCATCTTCCCGCCTCGCATGTGAAACAGGTTGACCGCCAGCATGCCGTTTTCGAAGTGATAGCCGAAGACATCGGCGTCGTCGCCTTCGGCGGCGGCGATGCGCTGGCGCTCCTGCAACTGCTCGACGGTCGAGATCAGATCGCGGTAGCGCGCGGCGCGCTCGAATTCTTCTGCGGCTGCGGCCTGCTCCATGCGCGCGTGCAGGGACTTGCTGAGATCAGTCGGGCGCCCTTCCAGAAACATCTTCACGTCGCGCACGGCTTCCTGATAAGCCTCTGGCGTGGTCAGGTCCTGCACGCAGGGGCCGAGACAGCGTCGAATGTAGTACTGCAGGCACGGCCGCGCATGAAAGCGCGTCAGATCGACCTTGCACGACGGAATCAAAAAGTTGCGGTGAATCAAATCTGTGATGCGGTAAGCGAGGTTTGCAGGAAAATATGGGCCGTAGTAGGCGCTGCCATCTTTGCGAAGGCGGCGCGTGACGTAGACGCGAGGAAACTTTTCTCCCAGCGTGAGCTTCACGTACGGATATGTCTTATCGTCACGCAGCAGGATATTGAAGCGCGGTTTGCGCTGCTTGATCAGATTGTTTTCGAGGGCGAGGGCTTCCTTGTTGTTGGCGACGACGATGTAGTCGACGTCAACCGCTTCGCGCACCAGCGTGCCCGTCTTGGCATCGGTCCAGCGACCCTCGTGGAAGTAGCTGGAGACGCGGCTGCGCAGGTTCTTCGCCTTCCCCACATAAATGACGTCGCCTTCGGCGTTCTTGTAGAGATACACGCCGGGTTCGGTCGGGATGGTGCGAATTTTCTGCAGAAGATCCATGGGGCGGCTTGCCTTCATTCTATTGGATGCGGGAGTGGGGGAGCATTCAGCGCTCAGCGCTCAGCCGTCAGTGGTCAGGAGTCAGGAGTCAGTAGTCAGGATCAGTAGTCAGGAGTTAGTGGGGCTTGCCGGACAGGTTTGCGGCACTCGAGATCCCTCGGCCCGCTGGTGAAAACGCGGGCCGTCGGGATGACATTTTGGGGACAGGGGGTGAATGCTGACTGTTGAATGCCGGCTCCTGACCCCTGACCCCTGACTGCTTCACTTCCAGCCGTGCGCGGCGAGGAATTGCTTGCGTTGAGCAGCGTCGCGGAAGGCTTCGCTGCCGCCGGGACGCGTAGTCGAGAGCGCTCCGGCGATGTTGCCGGCGGCGAGGCACGTGGGAATATCGGCGCCGCGAATATATTGCGTGACGAAGCCGGCGTCGAAGCTGTCGCCCGCGCCCACTGGGTCAACGAAATCTACTTTTTGTGCGGGGCTGGTGAAACGCTCGCGGCCGCGTTGGGCCACAGCTCCATCTTTTCCAAGTTTCACTACGACCAGCGGGACGACTCCGGCAAGCTTTGCGATCGCTGCTTCCAGATCGTCGGTTCGCGCGGCTTTTTTGGCCTCCCGCTCGTTGGGCAGGAAGATATCGACATAACGCAGGATTTTATTGAGGTCGCCTTCCCATTGGTCGCTCGGATCGTCGTTGGTGTCGAACGAGATGGAGAGTCCTGCTGCCTTGAGGCGCTGAAATAGTTCTTTCACACGCGGAAGCATGTCTTGCTGCAGGTAGTACGAGCAGTAGTGAAAGTGGCGAGCGTCGGTGAGATAGTCGAAGTCGAGGTCGTCCCAGCAAAGTTTGGCGATCGTACCCGGATAGGTGATGATGTTGCGCCAGGCGCCGTGATGCAGGATGGCGGTGAATCCGGTCTTGGTGGTGCCGGGCACTTTGCGGACGAGGGAAATGTCGGCACCGCTTTCGCGCAGCCGGTCGAGCGCGATTTGGCCGAGATCGTCGTCACCGATTCGCGATTGGAATCCGACGCGGTTGCCGAGCGCGGCCAGATTGTGGGCGACGGTAGACGACGAGCCGCCGAGCGTGAGAATCATGTTGTCGGCAAGCAGTTCGCGTTCGGGCGGGAGTTCTGGCGGAACTCCGTAGAGGATGAGGTCGAGGTTGAGTTCTCCGGCAATGGTGACGTCGAAGCGTGGCATGGGGTTTTAGGATAACGCAGGCGCGGTTCGGCTTCCGGCTTCCAGCGTTGGCCGAAGTGTTTGGTCCCACCTATCTGGTGCACGTATGTCCCCTTCGCGAGATGCGAAACACGTTAACGCCTTGTTCTTGTTGACTTCGCTCCGCTGAGGCGTACAATTCCAACCGGTTTGGGAAACGCAGCCGCTCTCCGGCATTTCGCGTTGCTCAGCAACCTTGTTTCCTTCCGTTAAGAAATCGGCCTTATAGCAAGCGGCCCGTAGATCCAAGAAGGATTAGTCCCGCGGAAGCCAGCTGTCAGGCTTAGGCACCTCCACGCTGTGCATGCGGCCTCAGGAATGCCAGAATCGCAGCTAGTTCGCAATACGGTTCCGTTCCGGCGACTGGTGCTGCACTTCTCCGCGAGCATGCAGACAGGAGCCCATCGTGACATGCAGAACATTGACGTTCGTTACCGCGACGACCTTATTCACTGCGCTGGTGAGCTCGATTCTGCCAGCGGCACAGGAATGGCAGCAGACTGAGGACACAGGCAACGTTGCGAGCACTGCAAATCCAGTTCCGCTGATCAATCAACCGCTCGTGCCCGAAGCAAGGCGCCCGGGAGCGACAGGATTCACCCTGATTGTGAACGGCACGGGATTTGTCGCGGGGTCGGTCGTGAAGTGGAACGGCAGTCCCCGAGCAACTACATTTGTAAACAAGTCACGATTGACCGCTAGCATACTCTCTACGGATGTGGCCAATCCTGGGACGGCTTCGGTAAAGGTGGTCAATCCCAGCGGTAGCAGCTCGAACGTAGTGTTCTTCGAGGTCACTCCCTCTACAAGCTCGATCGGCCTGAGCGCCCCAAAAAGCTTCACTACGGGGTCAGGCCCCGCGTTGATGGCAGTCGGCGACTTTAACGGTGACGGGAAACCCGATTTGGCCGTGGCAAATGAGTTCAGCAACAACGTCAGCATACTTTTGGGTGACGGTCATGGAGGCTTTCAGACTCATGTCGACTACCCGGCCGGCCCTGAGCCAAGCGCTGTAGCTGTCGGGGATTTCAACGGGGATGGAAAGCTGGATCTTGCGGTCGCGGACACAAACTGCCCGAACAATACCTGCGGGCCTGGATCAGTATCCATTCTGCTCGGTACCGGGGATGGCACGTTCGGACCTCCAGCAGAGTACAGTACCGGACCGGGAACGTACTCCCTTGCGGTGGGAGATTTCAACGGCGATGGCAAGCTGGACTTGGCAGTTGCGGTTTCCGGGGCCAATGGTCTTGATCCAGGCGATATCGAGGTGCTGCTCGGCAACGGCGATGGGACATTCCAGGCAGCCGTGAAATACGGTCCGGGTGCGGCAGGCGGCCCAGCCTCAATAGCGGTGGGAGATTTCAACGGCGACGGCAAACTGGATCTGGCTGCAGCAGACTGTGGGTGCACAGGGCCTTGCGGTAATGTCTCCGTCCTGCTGGGTAACGGCGACGGGACCTTCCAGCCGGCCGTCAACTACAGTGCCGGGGCGCAACCCCTTTCCATCGCGGCGGGAGATTTTAACCACGATGGTAAGTTGGACCTGGCGCTCGCGAACGTCAGCACGCAAAACATCACCGTGCTCATGGGCAATGGCGATGGGACCTTCCAGCCCGCCGTAAATTACGGCACGAACGACGATGCCTTCGCCATCGCGGTAGCCGACCTTAACGGCGACGGCAAGCCGGACCTCATCGCGCTAAGCAGCAGCATCTTCGTGTTTTTGGGCAACGGCGACGGCACTTTCCAGGGAGGCGTGACTTACAACGGCGGGGCCGATCTTCTATCCCTCGCGATCGGGGACGTGAATAACGACGGTAGGCCCGACCTGATTGTCAGCCGATTTCAGACACCCGAATCCTTCCTTCCCCCCGTAGGCGGGGGGACGACGGTTTCCGTTCTGCTGCAAACTCCAACCGTTTCGCTCTCGAAAACGAGCCTTGTTTTTGCCGACCAGGTGATCGGAACGAGCAGCACTCCTCAGACGCTGACCTTCACCAACACCAGCGGGCTCACCTTGAACTTCAGCAGCATAGCAATAAGCGGCACAAACGCGATCGATTTTGGCCAAACGCATAGCTGCGGCTCGAGTCTACGGACGGGAGCGAGTTGCACACTCACAGTAACTTTCACTCCGAATCACGTAGGGCCGCGCGCAGCCTCGCTCGTCATCTCCGATAATGCTATGGGAACTCCGCAGGTGATCGCCTTAAGTGGCACAGGCGTAATTTCTGGGCCGGACGCTACTCTGTCACCAACCAGCCTAACTTTCGCCACTCAGCTCCTGGGCACCACCAGTGCGGTACAGACTGTAAAGGTAAGCAACTATGGCACGACGGCGCTCAACATCACAAGCATTGGCTTCACAGGCACTAATGCCGGCGATTTTCATCAGTCCAATACCTGTGGAAGCTCCGTGGCTGCGGGAGCGAGCTGCACCGTCGCGGTGACTTTTACGCCCAAAGCCATCAATACGCGCACTGCCAGGTTATCAATTTCTGATAATGCGCCCGGCAACCCTCAGACGGTCTCACTCAGCGGCCCGGGAACAGAGGTCGAGTTGAGTCCGCGCGGCCTGCAGTTTGGCTGTGTGATCCCAATTTTGAAATCTAGCTGCTCCGCTCCATCGCAGACGGTAACATTGACCAACGTAGGTACCACAGTCCTCAGCATTAGCAGCATCAAGGCCACCGCCAACCCTCCTTTTTCGCAGACGAATACCTGCGGCAGCAGTGTTGCGGTGGGAAAGTCCTGCACTATCACCGTGAGCTTCGACGCGTCATCGGCGGGGAGCTACAGTGGTGCTGTTGCAGTCACCGACAACGGCGGGGGCAGCCCACAGCAGGTATCCTTGTCGGGCAAGGTGACTAAGCAGCACATTAACTAGCCGTCCAGGCGTGCAGGGGCGCAACCGTGTCTGTTTCGCACCTTCTGTGCGTGCTTGTTTCAGATTTCTCAGCACGGCTTGCGCCGTGTGCAGGATTCTTTCGCCGCTGCGCCGCTGTGTGCGGCTCGGAAATGACAAAATCGATCTCACTCCAGCAAAGAACGCGGCTAGGGACACCAATCGGCAAGTCCGACATCAGCAATGGATTGTGCGCGCGAGGTCCTTCGCTCCGCTGGAAAAGCGCCTCCGCTCAGGATGACGCCAAAGCTGTCCGTGATGACATGGCGTCATACCAGCGTGATTTCGATGCCGGCTTTTTTCAGGGCGCGGAGATCGGGCTTGGGGATCCCGCGGTCGGTGATCACTTCCTGCACGGCCGAGGGCGGCGCGATCTGGGAGAGGCTGCGGCGTCCGAACTTGCTGGAATCGCAGACCGCAACCGTGCGCTTCGCGATTTCCACCATCACCCGATTGACTTTGGCTTCGAGAAGGTTCGGCGTGCTCAAACCGTGTTGCGTGTCGAATCCGTCGACGCCGAGAAACAGCAGATCGGCGCTCAGGTGACGCAGGGTTTCTTCGGCGATCGGGCCGACCAGGGAAAACGAATTCTTGCGCAACGTACCGCCGGTGAGTATGACCTCGACCGCGGTCCCCGAAAGCTCGGCCGCAATATTCACGGCATTGGTGATGATGGTGAGCGTCTGGAAATTGCGCAGGGCGCGGGCGATGGCGGTTGTGGTGGTGCCCGAGTCGAGAATGACGACCTGGCCTTCCTTGACCTTGGAGGCGGCGCTGGCGGCGATGCGCAGTTTTTCCTGGCGATGCAGGCGTTCTTTTTCGCGCAACGTGGGATCGTCGAGTGCACCCTGTCGCGACGGCAGCGCGCCGCCATGCGTGCGATGCACCAATCCCTGCAGGTGCAGGATCTCGAGGTCCTTGCGAATCGTAACCTGCGAGGTTTTGAATTGCGCGGCGAGTTCGGTGACCAGGACGCGTCCTTGGTGAGTGAGCAAATCGAGGATGGCGCGGCGTCGTTCTTCGTTCAGCACGGGTTCGCGTGACATAGGAAAGCGCGCGCCCGCACCGCGCTAAGGCGATTGCGAGCAGCTGTCTTTTTATATCGTTTTCTTTCGTTTGTCCATTGGTAAGAGGGCCGCACCGTGCGACCAGGATCAGCGCGGCCGTTTTCATCCGCCATTGTGCCCCAAGATGACAGAGCGAAAGGGGATTTATTCACTGCTTTTCTAGTCGTAGACGCAGAAGAAACGGTAGCCGTCGGTCGTGGTCTGCTGCTCGCGCAGAGCAGGCAGGACTTGCTGAGCGTATTCGGCGAGCGGGGTTCCGGGCGCCAGTTGCTGGACTTGTTCGAAATCATCAATTGCCTTTAGCCTGGCCGCTTCGGATCCTTCCACATAGGTGCTTGGATCGACGTAGTCTTCCATGCCACTAGCCGGCGTCCTGCTCAGCGTCCACCAGGTGGCATAGGCCTGGGCGACGAGATGAGTGACGAAGGCGCGATTTTCGCTGTTGGGATGCTGCTGCAGAAACGTCTCGCCCTGGCTGATGACTTGCCGGAATTGATCGGCCCCGCCTTTGGAGCAGGTGCCGCTGGTGTCCCACCCGGCATCGAGCAGAAGAACGAAGGCGCGCTCGCCCCAATCCGTGGCAGGAAAATTCTGCCAAACGCGCCACAGCAAATCGTGCTGATAGAACGAACCTCCGTCGAGTTCGGCATATTGAAAGGTCAACTTATGCTCGGCGAATTGTTTCCTGACTTCACCGCACTGGTCTTTCGGTTCTGATGTAGTAGGCGACGGACACCACACATTGATCAGCATGAAATCGGCAGCCAGGAGCATTGCAGGTTGGTGTTCGACCGGTGCTTTTTCCGCGGCGGAGAGAAACTGAAATACCGAATCACGGTAGGCGGTGTCGGTGCCCTTTGCCTTCTCGTTGTCCATCTCGGGCATTTGCGGATACACCAGCGCCATTTGCTGCACGAGCGTCTTACGCAAATCTTCGCGGAACTGCTGCAGCGGCTCGGCCGTGACTTGTACAGCCGGTTGGGTGGGCAACCGTTCGTCGGTCGAAGCGTCGCCAGAGTTCGCCGGGGGCTGGCCTGTCAGCGGTTGTCCAGAGGCCACTCTGAGGGCCGCGATCGCGCGTGCCGGGCCGGTTGCGGGCTTTGGCAAAGGGTCGTCGGACTGCGTCGCGAAATAATACCGGCCTGCCGCGGCGAGGCCGATAGCGGAGAGAGCCGCAAAGATTGCGACCATGGCCTTCCAACCAAACCAGCGAGCTGGTTGCGGCGCATCCTGCTCGAAGTCGTTTGGGGTGGGCTGCGAATTCATCGTGCCAGAGTCGTTCTGTCTGATTTGATTTTCGCACCGGCGGGCCGTGGGCGAGGCAAGCAAAACGAAACGCGAAGGTTACGAAAGATTTGGTAATGGTGCAGTTTGACAAGGATGCGATCCAAACGCGCAATTCTTGCGTCGCAGAGAACGCGCCGCGTCGCGCGGATCGCTCAGATCCTTCGCTGCGCAAAAGCGGCTTGCTCAGAATGACAATCAAACTGCACCACTACCAAAGATTTGTTACGGTTGCAGGGATTCTGGGCTGGTGGAGAAATCCTCAGGCGAATACCGCATAGGCTGTATGGCTGGGGGAGCGCTGAGTTTCTAGAATCAACTCCGCGCCTGTGATGGCTCCACTCAGGCGCGAGTTTTGTACGGGTGACTCGGATACCCTTCGAGCTGCCGGTTTATGGGTAATCCGAAACAGGAGGAAAACTGCTTGAATCTGCGAATATTTAAGACCGCTGGAATCGCTACCCTGGCATGCACGCTTTCCTTATTTGCTGCGCTACCGCGCGTACACGCCGATGACGAACGCGAACATTGCCAGCGGGCTGTTGAGAAGGCTGAGAGCAGGCTGGACAGCGCGATCCAAAGACATGGAGAGCGCAGTCATGAAGCCGAAGAGCGCCGGCACCAGCTGCGAGCCGAGCGGGAACGCTGCTGGGACCGCCACCACCAGTGGTGGAACGGTCGCGAACATCGCTGGGAGACAGAACGCAACTGGGACCGCGATGACTATCGCGATCGCGACCGCCGTGACGATGACCGGCATTGAAGTCGGCTTCGAAAAATCGCTCGATGTGAGGGGGCCGCAAATGGCCCCTGTTTTTTTGTGAGCGCGTTCGCCACTAATTGGGCTACGTGACATAGAGCCCAGCCGAAGCTCCCACCCACTCCATATTCTTATTGTGATCGACCCCCATCATGAGGCCGCGACCCATGCGGATGATGGTCAAGACGGGCGTGAGTTTGTCGATCCAGATGTACATCACGCGCACTTCCGCTTTGGTCGGCCCGAAAGGCGTTTCGATCACCGGCTCGAAATGCAGGCGCTCCTGGAGAATGTAGTTGCCGCGCTTTTCGGCGGGAATCGCTTTGATGTCGGCTTCTTTGGGCGCAATGACGACGCCGAGTCCGGCGAAAGAATAAAGCGGCTTCAGGGCGTAGTTGTCGAGATCGGCGGGAATCGCGTCGAGTCGGTCGAGAAACCAAGTTTTCGGCACAGATTCGTGTTTCAAGTAAGGGATGGAGAATTTGCTGATGCGGAAGTACCAGTTGGGATGCCCGGCCCACTCGACGTCGAGATCGTCGCGCCAGTCGAAAGCAAGCTTCACGCCTTTGCGCTCGAGCTCGTCAACGATAGCCCGATTATAGATTCGGCGGATGGGCACGCGCTGGCCGTCGAGTTCGTAGTAAACACGGCTGCCATCTTTCTTGATCCAGGTGATGTCGACGGTGCGGATGCCGAGGATCTTGCTGGTCAGTGCGAAGTCGGGGAACGTTTTCTGGCGGTGGGGATCGATCTCCATCAGGACCACGTTTTCGGGATCGTGCGAGCCGAGGATTGCGCGGCGTAAGAGATCGCGATAGGAATTCTGGTCGAGTCCGCCGAGGAAATATTTCAGTTCCGGACGCGAATCTTGCAGTCCGTAGACATCCAGATACGTTTGCGCCAGCAGCGGCTGGTAGGCGTAAAGGGAAGGGAAGGCCTGCAGTTCAACCAACTTCGGTTGCAACGTGCCGCGCGCATCGCGCACCAGGCCGAAATCGACCTGCACGAACATGGGATGCGGCGATTCGTTGGGAACTTTGAACTCGGGAGGAATCGATTCGTCGGACTTGGCGCGATATGTGGGATTGTCGACCAGCTGGCGGATGAGATTCTCGCCGTCGCGCGACATCTGGTCGAGCAACTCTTTGGGGAAAAAACATGGTGTTTCGCAGAGCCGGAATTGCACGTGTGTGCCGCAGGCTGCGTCAATGCGGCGGAGAAAGTCCTGGTACTTGTCGGGGGTGAAGGCGCGGTTGAAACTTTGGCGCAGCGAGGGGATCATGGCAGCGAGGGATCAGTATAATCCGGAAGCAAAAGCAGATTCCTCGCCCGTTCCGGCGGCTCTGCGCTTCCGCCCGACTCGGAATGACAATTAAAACCCACTCGAGCCGCACAGTGCGCGACTAGAATGGGGCACCCGCAGTCGCCAGTGTCAAGCCGCCCGATCGGACAGGTCATCTTGTGTGCGCGCGAGATCCTTCGCTCCGGCTGAAATACGCCTACGCTCAGGATGACGCAACCTTCAATTAATCCGGATTTACGCTTCGATCAGGAACTTGCCTTCGCGCATGATCTGCTGGTCGTCGACCCAGATGTTGAATTTGCGGCCGACAACGTCGATGTGCGTCGATGAATCCCATTCGGCGCCGGTGTGCGCGCCGTAAGGATTGCCGAAAGCGATGTGCACGCCGGGATATTTTTCGTCCTGGAGGATTTGGCCGATCACATCTTTCAGTTCGATGTTAGTGCCGATGGCAAACTCGCCGACGCGGTCGCTGTTCTCGTCGGTGTGAGTGTACTTCCAGAAATCGTTCTCCAGTTCTCGGTTTTCGGAGTGCGCTTCGGTTAGGCGATTGCCTTTCATGCGAATGGTCAATGGATGGTCGCGCAGGCTGCCGAATTTCGCGCAGAGATAGTCGCCGACCACGCCATCGATCACGAACGTTCCGTTGACTTCGCCGGGAGTGGTGAAGATTTCGCCTCCGGGCAGGTTGCCCCATTTTTCCGGCGTGATGATGCCGCTGGTCTTGAGCCATTTGTAAGCGGGATTCAGGTCGGCGGTGAGATCAGTTCCGGCAGCGGTCTTGGCCCGAATCTTCGACGCTTTGCGCACCATCTCGACCACTTTCTGGCTCAGGCGATCGACGCGGCGATAATCGGCGCGCATGCCTTCGAGCATGATCTGCCGGTTGATGTTGACCATGTGCGCGTGGCGAATCTTGCGGCGGTTGACCACGTCGGTCATCTGCATGCGCGAGCGCAGTTCGTTGGTCTGCGCCTGCACAGCGAAAATCGAGACCTGGCTGGTTTCGAGGTCGTCGAGGATTTCGTGCGGCAAATCTTTCAGCGGGCGGGGTGCAAGCTCTTCCAGCACCCAGGCGCGGTAAGGGCATCCGACGGTCTCGAGTTCCCGAACGATCGAGGCGGCGATATCAGCGGTCGCCCGATCGGTGATGACGCAGACCTTTTCGTTGGGCTGCACGCGCAGGCACACATTCACGGCATTGCGCGCGCCGGGAGTAAATTCAGGATCGAAAGGAATCTGGGTCAGTTGGATGCCTTGGTTGCCTCGCCCTTCTCGCCTAGTTTGCGAGAGAGTGGGCAAGTTGTCTTGTTCGACGGAATTCTCCATTACCCTGCTTTCTCGACAGAAGCAGGTTCGGTTTCGCTCAGCCCCGCTTCGGTTTCCTCAATCATATAATCGACCACCTTCTTCAGGTCGCCGGTTTCCCGGAAGACGCGCAGTTGCCGGTCGGCGCCGCTGCCGTGCTCGAGGATTTCGTGGATGTAGTCCAATTCCTCGCGCGAATCGAGTTCGTCGACCACGTCCTCGACAAAGTCGAGATATTCGCGGACCAAGTCACGCGCCGGAACTTCTTTTTGCTTGCCGAAGTCGATCAGCTTGCCATCGAGGCCGTAGCGCGCCGCGCGCCACTTATTTTCCATGATCAGGGCGCGACGATAGAGACGGAATCCCTGATTCGCCGTATAGAGCTTGTAAAGTTTCGCGATGGTGGCCTGAATGAGCGCGGCCAGCGCGATGGTTTCGTCGGCGCGCATGGGAATGTCGCAGACGCGGAACTCGAGGGTGTTGAAGAAGGGGTGCGGGCGAATGTCCCACCAGATCTTTTTCGCGTTGTCGATGCAGTTGGTCTTGATGAGCAGCTTGATGAAATTTTCGTACTCGCCCCAGCTGGGAAAATAATCGGGAATGTTGGTGCGCGGAAATTTGTCGAATACCTTACAGCGATACGATTTCAGGCCGGTGTTCATGCCCAGCCAGAAGGGCGAGTTGGTGGAGAGCGCCAGGATGTGCGGCAGGAAATAGCGCGCGTGATTCATCATGTGGATCGCGGTCTCGCGGTCCTCGATGCCGATGTGCACGTGCAGGCCGAAGATCAGGTTGGCGCGCGCCACCAGTTGCATGTCTTCGACGATATTTTTGTAGCGCTCGTCGGGATGGATTTCCTGCACCCGCCAGTCGGCGAAGGGATGGGTCGCGCCCGAGGCCAGCCGCAGGCCGTTCTCGCGCGCCAGATCGACCATGTGGCGGCGAAGTTTCTTCACTTCCGCTTTGGCCTCTTTAATGTTGGCGCAGACTGAGGTGCCTACTTCCACGACGGACTGATGCAGTTCGGCCTTGACGCGCTCTTGCAGGACCAGCTTGCCTTTTTCCAGGATTTCGGCGTGGATGTGCGAGCGCAGGTCGCGGGTTTCCGGATCGACGGTCTGATATTCCTCTTCGATTCCGATGGTGAAGGTTGGCAACGTCATGGGAACTACTCGTGTGGCGCGGGCGCCCTCGCCCGCGAAAAGCAGCCTCAAAGGCTAGCTCTAGAGCCTGGGGAGAGGAGCAGGTCGCCCTAGTATAGCAACATAGCAGCGCCTTTCCGATCTATTAACTGTGACGTCGCTCGATCCACGACAGCCATGCAAAACCAGCAATTAGGCCGACCATCAAGATGCTCAGGCCAATCGATACCAGCGCGAAGATGTTTCGAAAAAGATGCTTTCTCTCAAGTCCGCGAACGAGAAAGATGATCGCGGTAACTTGAGCAATCAGCATCGTGGCGATTCCCCACGTGACGAAAACTTCGAGAAGACCTCCGCTTACTGCGGCAAGCCCCGTTGCCTTGTTATGCGTAATGGCCGCAATTGAAGTGGCGAAACCAATCACGGTTGGAATCCATGGCACCCATGCAAGCGTGATACCCCACAGAAATTTTCTCTTGACGTCGTCCATAGCTCAAACGCTTGCTTTTTTCCTGGGCTCGCCCGCTTTGCTGGTTGGCCGCTCCAGGTCCCGCCAGCACGGCACAAGTCACGTCTAGGATCTGCGCTGGGTCAGCCTGTCGAAATGTTCGCGCTGACCAACGTAACTTCCGCGTCAGGCGCAGGATTTAGAAAGTCGATGGCATAACGAATGCCGCCTTCTACACGCAATTCCGATTAGGGCATCGGCTTGATCCAGGTGCGGCTGGGCATGATCGACACATCCGTCGGCAGCGCGCTTAAACCGGCAGAAACCCCAAACCCTACCCCGATGATTTGCGGGACCCATGACCCGGTGATCGCGGGTGGCCATAGGGTTCCGGGGGGTGCGTTGAGTATCAGCAGACCGCTGACCGTCACTACATCGAGGCCCGCGTCCACCGAAATCACGATTGCGTCTCCCGCGAGCGCGGTCGGAGCATCTCCGAATAGATACGTGATCGCGCCTCCTGCGCCGAACCCCACGTTCCCGATGATGCCAATCGAAACGCTGCCAAAGAGTCCTACTTCTCCATTCGGCGTCTTATTCCAGAAATAAATTCCGCCGCTCGCCCCTAACGCCCAAAGGGCTCCTACGGATCCAGTCGGGCCGAAAGTCACGGTGAAATCTGATACTGGAGAGCGAATGAAGG
The DNA here is from genome assembly GCA_035710725.1 of Candidatus Sulfotelmatobacter sp. Classification (GTDB taxonomy): domain Bacteria; phylum Acidobacteriota; class Terriglobia; order Terriglobales; family Acidobacteriaceae; genus Sulfotelmatobacter. The sequence goes on from DASTCY010000031.1 coordinate 64,619, forward strand.
CGCCGGGCACCGTCCCTACGATATTCAGTCTGGCCGGCGGGGGACTGGCGACATTCAACATGTCGTCGAAAAGTCTTGATCCCACGCTTCGCGGCGTGATCTTAAGCGCGTTTCGTAGCATCGTCTCTTCCCCGAAGGAGTTGTTCTTCTTCCCGGGGATCTTCACCTTCCGCGCCGATGATAGATCGAGAGAGTTGAAATTCTTGAAGGTGATTCGTATTTGACCCGGCATTCGTTGGTCCCTGGCCTCTCTATTGTTTCTTCGTTTTCTTTCTTCCCGACCGCTTGGCTGGCGCGTCTTCCCCGGCCAAAAATCCTGCCCAGCGCAGATCTTTGGTGGGACTTGTGCCGCTTTGCGCCAACTTGATCGCCATTTCCGCGACGGCGTTGACGATCCAGTCAAAATTTTCCCGGCCTACTGAGGTCACTTCCGCATCGGGCGCGGGGTTCAGAAAGTCGATGGCATAGGGAACTCCGCCCTCGACAGCGAACTCGACGGTGTTCAAGTCGTATCCGAGAGCGCGGCACAGAGTCTGACAATCTTTTTCGATGCGATCGCGCAACGCCGGTGACGATGGCGGCGGATTGCCTTTCACATAGCGCTCGTGAAACGGCACGCGGGGATCGTACTTCATGATGTGGACTTTTTCCTGGCCGATGACATAGCAGCGGTAATACTCCTCGAATTCGACACCGTGCTGCAGCGTCATGCACAGGTCGCCGGTCTGGTTGTAATACTGAAAGAACTCGTCGGGCGAGTGCACCTTGTAGACGTGCTTCCAGCCGCCGCCGGAATACGGTTTCAGAAAAGCAGGGAAGCCGACGTAATCGAAAATTTCCTGCCAGTTGAGCGGATAGATCAGGTTGCGCATCGACTGATCGGTGGTGCCCTCGGGATGCTTGTTGTGCGGCAGGATCACGGTGGGCGGAATGGCCACGCCGATTTTGTGCGCGAGCGCATAGTTGAAGAACTTGTCGTCCGCCGTCCACCAGAAAGGGTTGTTGACCACGATCGTGCCGTGCAGCGCGGCGTTCTTGAGGTAAGCGCGGTAGAACTGGATGTCCTGTGAGATGCGGTCGATGATGACGTCGTATTTCTTCGGCTCGTCCATGCGGATGCCGCCGATCTTGACGAATTCGGCGGTGATGCCGTCGACGTTCATCGCGTTGATTTTTTCCACCACGGCGGGTGGGAAGGAATTCTCCATGCCGAATAGGAGTCCGATTTTCTTCACGATTCATCTCCATAACACAGGCTTCAGATGCGCGCGAGATCCTTCGCTTCGCCTGGAGAGAACGGCTCCGCTCAGGATGACGCCCATCATCCTGTTTGGATCAAACTCGCGTTATATCACTTTACAAATTCGCCCTGCCCGCCGTTGGCCCACGGATTGTACGTCAGGCTGTACTGAATGCGGTCGGGAATGGCGGGATGATTGTAGAACCAGAGAACGTCGAAGCGGCTCGGCGCAGGATCGGCCAAATCCACTTCGCCCAGAGTTTGAAACGCCTGGGCCGCAACCTGCGACGAATCGGGAGTCAGGCCGTGGGTGACTTCGAGTCCGTATTGATCGGCCTGATGCTCGGTATGGCGGCTGAATCCATTCGCCACCGGACTGAAGATAAACGAAAAGACGGAAAGCAAAAGCAGCAGCGCCGGGAGTGAGGCCCAGTCGTCGATGCTGCGAACGCCCCATCCCGTGCCCCAGCGCGCCAGGAACCAACCGATCGTGCGATATCCGAGATAGAAAAAGATCAGCAGGAGCAGCGCAAAAAACGACAGCAGATAGGTGATGTGATGCAGGACGTAGTGTCCCATCTCGTGCCCGGCGACGAACACGATCTGCGGCGTTGTCATCTTAGCGACAGTCGTGTCGAAGATGACGACGCGCTTCGACGCTCCCATGCCCGTCACGTACGCGTTCAGGCCCGTAGTCTTCTCGCTCGCATTCATCCAGAACATGCGCTGCGGCGGGATGTCCTCGCCCGCCCGTTGCACCATCTGCTCGAGCGCCACCGTCAGCGCTGGATCTTTCTGCTGCAGCGGTTCGAACTTGAAGAACAGCGGCGTAATCACCCACGGGCTGATGAAGAAAATGAAAACGATGATGGGCAGCGAAATCAGCCAGAAATAGAACCACCAGCGGCGCGGGCTGCGACGGATGACCGCGTACAGAATCCAAATCAAAATCGTGGAAATTACAATCGCGATCAGCTGCCCTTTAAGCCAGTCTCCCACCCACGATCCCCACGACTGCACCGAAATGCCGAATCTCTTTTCGACGGTCTCGGAATACACGTCGAGCGGCAAGGTCAGAACGGCGACGGTGATCAGAAGCAATGGAGAGAACACGACTGCCTGCAGGAAACGCCGCGCCGAAAATTTCTCGCCCCAGTCGCGATATTTGGCGGAAATCTTCCAGCGCAGGACGATCCAGAAAACGATGAGGCCGTAGACGAATCCGATCAGCGCGAGGCGAAAGTGAATGCGGCTGCGGTCGCGCGCTTTTTTGTAAAGATCGGGAGGAAGCGTGTAGGCGGTGACCGGATGCGTGGTCACCGGCGCGGCGGCGGGAGTCGACGTGGTTGAAGACGAGGTAGGTTGCTGTGCGGTTTGTGCCGCGGACTGCGCATGAAGTGCGGACCATGTGAATATCGTGCCTAGCACGAGGACTGCGAGGGAAATGCCAGACTTGTTCATCGTGAACCTCCAATAACCATGGGGCCCGAAGCTGACAATCGAATACCGAGCGTCAGAAATATTTTCCCGCCATGTGCAGCCACAGGGGCCAGTCGTGGCGGGAATGATCGTTATAAATATCCAGCCAGTGCGGCACGGCCTTGCCGTTCAGCATGTCCGACAATTTCACATTGGCATCGAGACACATGTCCCAGTCGGCCGAGCCCAGCACGATTTTCATTTGCCGGTAGCGGCTCAGATACCAGTCGTCGTGCATGTTGGGCAAATAATCGGCCGGGCAGTTGAAGTAGCAATCGTCGTCGTAGTAGCCGTCGAGAAATTGGTGAATGTCGAACGAGCCGCTCATGCTGACGCAGTGCGTAACCAGGTCGGGATGTTTGAGGGAAAAGTTAACCGCGTGATATCCGCCGAAACTGCAGCCGGTCACCGACAATTGCGGCGCCTGATTTTTCCAGCGCACGAACGGCAAAAATTCATGCAGCAGGTAGCGCTCATATTGCAGATGGCGCAGCACGCGCACCCGCGGATGCACGCCCTTGTTGTACCAGCTCTCGGTGTCGACAGCGTCAGGACAAAATACCTGCAGTTCGCCGCGATTGATTTTGGCGGCGAGCACGCCGATCATCCCACGGTCTTCATATTCGAAAAATTTTCCCATCGAGGTGGTGAAGACGACGAGTGGCGTGCCGGCATGGCCGAAGACAAGCGCCTCCATGTCGCGCTGAAGTTCGTGGCTGTACGCCTTGTGATATTCGCGGTTCAAGTTCGAGAACTGGGAGGACGGCACACGAGCGTACTCGTGCCGGCGAGTATCTTACTACTGTTGATAGTAGTCAGTAGTCGGGAGTCAGGGGTCAGTAGTCAGCGTTCAGCATAGGGGCGGCCGAACAGTTTTCCCGGGCTTGCCGGAAAAGCCCGCGATAACCGAGATCCCTCGGCCCGCTCGTGAAAACGCGGGCCGTCGGGATGACATCTCTTTTGGTGGGCTTCCCGGATGAGTCCGTGGCAACCGAGATCCCTCGGGCCGCTGGTAAGTGCGCGGCCCTTCGGGATGACAGGGACGATTTATCTCGCATGCTGCGTTATGAACCCGCACACCGCACTGCTGCTGCCCGCGCGCATCGTTCGGTCCCTCCGAGAGCTGACGCTCTCGTCGGGATGACATGCAGGACAATTCGCCGGTCCAAGAAAGATTTCCCAGTTCTGGCAAAAGAGGCGAAAACTGGGACATGCCGATAGAAATTCGTGCGTAGGTTCTGAGCGCTTCAGCTGCCGTTCGAGCAGACCGTCAAATTAAACGGATTCTGGTGGAAGGTGAGAACGCCGTTGGCGGAAGTGCTGCGCGGGGCTCCGAAATACGGCAGCCAGACCAGGTCTTGCAAATGGTATGTGAAACCGTTGAAGGTGTAAGGGAAGTTGCCGGAGTTAGGCTCCGTTTCTTCTGGATCGCCAACTTCCAGGGCGCCGCAGGGCGTCGGATTTCCAGTCAAGTTCACGACCAGAGGATCGTCCACCCACTCGCCGACCTCATGCGACAGCGCAGAAACATCCTCCCCGAATGCTCCCGATTTATTCAGATAGCTGAATTCCGCATACGCTTGTGGAGTAGAAAGGCTGCCGAAAGAGGTGTGATAACCGCCAATGCAGCACTTGGTGATATGAGCGTCAAAAAGATAGGTATCGAAAATCATGAAGATGGGCAGCGAATTGGGCACGATCTCGCTGTGCGAAGACATGTAGTTCTGCAAGTGCGGGTCGAGCCAATTGATGTCGGCCAAGCCGACGCGAATGCCGAAGGCCGTGCCCAGTTGGCCCGACGCTTTGGGCACAGTCAGCGAGAGAGTCGGCAAAACCGTCGGTGCTCCCAGCAAGACGTGGTATCCCGGAGCTTTGGAAACCTTGCTCCAGAAATTGCCGCGCTGGAAGGCATCAATATATTGCGTGTTGCCCAAATTGACCCCGCCCTCGATGAAATCGATTCCGCTGTGGAACAGCGGCGAGGCGAGCACGTTGTTCACCGCAATTTGGCCGTTTGAGAGCCGAGTGAAGGGATTGAACGTCACGCTTCCGCTCGTGGCGCTGAAGGTCAGTTTAACGGGAATGATAAACGTCTTGATCGTCGTCGACACTCCCGTTGACGGAGCGGTTCCGACCATGTTGAAACGGAAGGTGTGCGAGTTGGCGACGAAAGAGCCGTTCCAGGTCACAAGCGGGGTGGCGGCGGTTGCCAGTTCAGCCCGCACGTTCGGCACCGGGTGCGCGTACATGGGCTGCCCGGGAAGGCCGGTTTCCTGGGCCAATGTGAGAGCAGAAAGACAGGCGAGAATGGATAGGACGAGAGCAATCGATCTAACTTTCATAGACGGGGATCTCCTGAGGATGATGCGTGGTGGAATTTTGGACAACTCTCCAGATCGAGCGACTGGACGGGTGGCAACCGAATGTTCCGATTGTGAGTGACCGCCCGCAGCGGTGTCAACTGTGCAATGTTTTGCAGGTTTCGGGTTTATCGACTCGGGTAAAAAACCATCTTGAGCAGCGCCGCCTTCCAGGGAGTAAGAGCCTGCCCTGAGCGAAGTCGAAGGGATCTTGCGCGGATCTGCCTCTGCACGCCAGATCCTTCGCTTCGCTGGTAAGTACGCGAGGCTTCAGGATGACGCATCGACGGAATGAATTCCAACTCAGCAGGTCGTGATTGGGTAGAATCGTGCGGCGATGCAGCCCACCGTCCAAGCAAACGCGTTCTTCAGCGAAACCGATGTTCGGCGAAGCCTCGATCCAGTGCGGCTGCTGGATGCGGTCGAGCGGGCGTTTCGCGAGCGCTATCCACGGGTAACGATTCCGGCGCGAACTCAGCTTGAATTGGCAGATGGAATTTTCCTGGTCATGGCATGCTTTGATCCGGTGGAGAACGCGCTGGGCATGAAGCTAATCACAGTCAGGAAAAATCCGGGACCGGGGAAAGAGCGGGTCAACGCGACTTACTTCTTGCTTGATCCGCAGACCGCGCAGCCGAGACTCACGATCGCGGCCAATTTTCTAACCGATGCCCGGACAGCCGCAGCCTCGGCCATCGCGACCAAGTTTCTGGCACGCCCGGATTGTTCGACGCTCGGAATTTTCGGCACCGGGCGGCTGGCGCGAGCGCACTTGCAGTTTCTTCCTTTAGTGCGCAAGTTCGAGCGTGCGCTGATTTGCGGACGCGATTCGGCTGGGAGCGCTCGCTTCATTGCTGATTTGCCGATGGCGCAGAATCTTCCTGTGCAGGCAGCCGACCCGCGCACCTGCGCTGCCGAATCCGACGTCATCTGCACCTGCACGACCAGCGACACGCCGCTGTTCGATGGATCAGTTCTTCGTCCGGGCGCGCATTTGAATTTGACCGGGGCATTTCGCCCAAACGCTCGCGAAGTGGACACCACTACGGTGCGCCGAGCTCGCGTTTTTGTGGATACACACGAAGGCGCGGATACTGAGGCTGGAGACCTGCTCATGCCGATTCGGGAAGGATCGATCGCGCGCGAGCACATTATTGGAGATCTTTACGAACTGCTGAGCGGAAAAAAGCCAGGCAGGACGAAGAGAGAAGAGATCACGCTGTTCAAAAGCGTGGGATGCGCACTGGAAGACCTGGTAGCAGGCGAGAACCTGCTCTCGACGCGGGCCTGAACACTCGACTCCTGCTCGAGCACTCGAGTCAGCGCTTATACCAATAAATGGCGAGCCCGACCAGGAGCACGGCTATGATCCACAGAACGATGTCTTTGGTGGGATTCTTTTCCTTGGTGTCCATAGACGCAACGTTATACCTGAAAACCGTTTTGAGCGCCAGCCGCGAGTTGGACGAGGGCGGGCTGCACGGGATGTGATTTTCCGATTGCCGCGCGGTTACGAAGGTAATCATCGTATTCCACTATTCCGAGATGGCCGCGCAACGAGGAATTCGCTGTCCTAACATGCGCAAAACAGTTTCATTCTTGCCGAAAATGCGTCGTAAGTGGTGATGGATGCGATGCGGTTTTGGCAGGGCGCTTGCCCTGAGCAAGAGCAGGTGAGCGACAATGAAGAAGATCTTTATTCTGCTTCTGGTTTTCTGTGCGACCGCGGCATTCGCCCAGGCTGGCGGCAGCGTCATCTCCGGCGAGCCGGCAATTTACTGGAGCCCTTCACACGAGCTGCGTGCGCAGCAGCATGATATGGCGACGGAGCACAGCTTGCTGCCGGCCGCGACCTATCTCTATGCCCAGGGCGAACGTCCGCTGTGGGAACTGGGAATGGTTCCGGACTGGGTGCCTCTGGGCGACATTGCGCGGGCTTATCGCAAGGAGCACGAGTTCGCCAAGAAAGCGACATTCGTGCTGGAGAAACAGAAGTAGGGCTTCGAGTTGTTATTCGGACCCGCGAAGTAGCGAATCTGTTTTTCTGACGGCGAAAATCTGGTTTCATCATTCCCGATAAACAGCAGGGGCGTGATTCAAACGCCGCTCGCCAGGTACATTCCCAATCACTCCCTTCCTCCTTGCAAATGAGAGGGGAATCCCGTAGGTTGCGATTAATCATTTGGTCGCGTTCGCGATCCCTGCATCCACAAAAGGAGCCGAAGCATGAAGAGTGGGAAGGTGTGCATCTTACTGGCAGGTTTGTTTTTGGCGAGCCCGATCGTACTTGCGGCACAGGACTCGGCAAAGGTGCGAGTGCTGGCGCTGGAAAATGCCTGGAATGAAGCGCAGTCCCACCGCGACGAGAAGGCGCTGGCCAGTTTGATCGCTTCCACGTTCTCCTATACCGACGCGCAGGGCAACTTCATGGACAAAGCCCAATTTCTTGCCGGAGTGCGCGAAGAGACGGCGACCCAGATCGTGAATGAGGGCATGAAAGCTGAATCCTACGGAGAAATGGTCGTCGTGGTGACCGGCTCGTATCGCGAGCAGGGAACCGAAAAGGGCAAACCCTACTCCGAACGCGGGCGCTTTACCGACACTTGGATTCAGCAGAATGGGCAATGGCTGTGCGTTGCCAGCCAGGAAACGCTCATCGCAAAATGAAAATGTAAAATTGTTATTTCCCAGGTACTCCCGGACACCTCGGCGGATTCTTCTTGCATCCTTATCGCAATGGCGATTGCCGCCACACAAGGAGAAACGTATGCGTCATTGGTCTGGTTTTGCAGCTTTCGCTCTCTTGCTCATTGTCGGCCTTTTCACTTTGGCTTGCGGCAGCACCCGAACTCTTAAGTCGGTGACGGTCTCGCCGGCCATAGCAACGCAGAGTTCGCCCAGTGGTGTGCAGTTTTCGGCAACGGGAGTGTTCAGCGGCACCTCGACTCCGCAACCGCTTACCAGCAAAGACATAACGTGGTGCGCGGGCGTTCTGGTCAGCGGTGGTGGCGGAGCTTGCGCTGGAAACATCAACCCCGGTGCGACGGTGGATCAAAACGGTGTAGCCCAGTGCCTGTCGGGTTTTTCGGGAACCGTCACGATCCTTGCTGGGAAGCTTGAATCGGGCATGGTGATCGTGGACGGTCCCCGTCCCATGAGCGTGTTCGGCTCCGCGCAATTGACGTGCCCGTAGGGCTGGTGTGAAGTTGTAACTTTGTAGATGTGCGCTGGCACCTCGGCGGATTTTTTCCGCATCCTTATCGCAAAGCGATTTTCACCGCGCCACATTAAGGAGAAACGTATGCGTCATTGGTCTGGTTTTGCAGCTTTCCCTCTCTTGCTCATTGTCGGCCTTTTCACTTTAGCTTGCGGCAGCAGCCGAACTCTTAAGTCGGTGACGGTCTCGCCGGCCACCGCGACGCAGAATTCCGCCAACGGCGTGCAGTTTTCGGCAACGGGAGTGTTCAGCAAGCCGCCATCGCCGCAGGTTCTCACCAATAAAGACATAGCGTGGTGCATCGCCGCCCCCGGTGCCGGCGTGACGGAGTGTGCAGGAAACGTCCTAAACACTGGTGCCACGGTCGACCAGAACGGGTTGGCGCAATGCGTGGCAGGTTTTTCGGGAAACGTGACCATCCTTGCCGGAAAACTTGCGTCGACGATGCCGACAGACGGTCCTCGCCAGATGAGCGTCTTCGGCTCCGCCCAACTGACGTGCCCGTAGGGGAACCGGGGCATTTCACCTATCTAACGCACCTGATGCGTTTGGAGGCGCCGGGCCGTGTTCTGGTATTCCGCCGGGAACGCACTTTCATTTCTTGTGGACGCGTCTTGCTCGAACTTCCCACTTCTCGCAAACGAGGCGAGAAGTGGGAGCACCCCCATACGATCCAACAAATTGAGCCTCGGCCTTGTAGACTCTCCTTTCCTTTCAATCACTTACCTCCGAATAATGTCTCCTTCAACCGCTAAACCACGATTTTGCACCATTCGTTGGGATATGGATGCGCCTGTACCGTGTGCTTCCGTAGCATAGATCCAGAACAACCAAGGGAAACGTGTAACAAAACCCGAAGAAACCGGGCAAGAGAGCCACGGTTTCAGGGAATGATTTTGCAGGTGGTTCCCAGGTCAAGAACAGATATTCATTTGGGGCCGGTAAGCGGGTGGAGATGTGTTTCCTCTCAAGGTTTTACTGGTCCATCAAGGATTTAGCCACAAGTTAGCAGCGAATAGCTGCATCAGGAGCGAAAGCGATCATGCGCAAGCCGATTAAGTACGTTGAAAAAGCAGTGACGGTAGCGGCCAAGGGAGCCTGGGTCGTGTTTGACGGTCTGAACCGGATCAAACCGAATGCGTCTCCCACGCCGAAGTGGTCCGACAAGCCGCTGCTGAAATCGTACGAGAAGTCCAAGCCCCCGCTCGGCTGGCCTCGCAGCACAGATTCGCTCTGCCCAAAGTGTGTCCCGGAAATTCGCCAGCAGATTCTCGACGGTCATCTGCCGCACGAGATCCTGCTCAATGAGAAGATCGGCGAGATCAAAGCGACGATTGTTGAACGCGACGGCAAAATCCTGATGGTGAAGGATTGCCCCAAGCACGGCCACTTCGAAGACGTGATGTCAGTGGACACTGAGTTCACGAAGCACCTGGAAGACGTCTTTCCCGGCCGCGACATTCGCGCGCACAACGACGAGAAGCTGCACCATCATGGGTCGTCTACCGTTAAGTACGGGCGCGGCTCGGTGTTGACCATCGATCTGACCAACCGCTGCAACATGATGTGCGATCCCTGCTTTATGGACGCGAACCAGGTTGGCTTCGTGCATGAGCTGACGTGGGAAGAGATCAAGACGATGCTCGACAACGCGGTCACGATCAAGCCGCGGCGGCAGATGAGCGTGCAGTTCTCGGGCGGCGAGCCGACCTTGTCGCCGTATTTCCTGGACGCGATTCGCTACGCAAGAAAAGTTGGATACAACTCGGTGCAGGCCGCGACCAACGGCATCGAGTTCGCCAAGAGTTTTGAATTCGCGCAGCAGGCAGTGGATGCTGGCTTGCGATATGCCTACCTGCAGTTTGATGGCATCGGCAACGCGGCCAATGCGCACCGCATGGTGGGCAACCTGTTCGATGTGAAACTGAAGGCGATCGAGAACCTGCACAAGGCCGGATGCGAGATCGTTCCCGTCATCACGATCGTGAACGGCATCAACAACGAGCAGGTGGGGCGCGTCATCAAGTTTGCGCTCGACAATCCGAAGACGATCAGTTTTCTCAGCTTCCAACCAGTTTCGTTTACCGGCCGCGACGAAGCGGTCACGGACGATCGCCGGCAGGCGCAGCGCTACACGCTGTCGCATCTGGCGCACGATGTAAAAGGCCAGACTGGCCTGGGCGAACCGGCGCGCGACTGGTTCCCGATCAGCTTCATGGGGACGTTCAGTGACTGGGCCGACCTCATGCATGCGCAGGACGCGAACAATGACTGGGGCCAGCTGTCGTGCGGATGCCATCCCAATTGCGGTACAGGCATGGCAGTCATGATCGACAAGGAAACGAAGGAAGCGGTTCCGGTCACGGCGTTTTTGCACGGCGATCAGCTGGCGAAAGATATCGCCAAGGTCAACGACGCGGCGCGTGGAAAGTTCCTAACGGCGTTCGGCATGGCGCTGTGCCTGATGAAGAACTACGATCCCTATCAGGCGCCGACGCATTTCAAGTTGATGGACTTGCTGAAGAAATTCGACAAGAACTACAACGTGACGGGAACGAACTACGGGAAAGTGGGTGGGGACCGCACGATCGACGACGTGATGAAGCGGCGCAAGAATGACCGCTGGAATTTCCTGTTCATCGCGGGCATGTGGTTCCAGGACCTGTTCAACTACGACTTCCGGCGCACCGAGCAGTGCATTATTCCGTACGCGACGCAGGAAGGCGAGATTTCCTTCTGCGCCTACAACACGGGCGTGGGATGGCGGAACATCATCGAAAAGATGCACATGACGGCCACGCTCACCAAGTGGTACGAGGAGCATGGGCGGCACGAGATCTTCGCCGGCGGCAAGAAAGTGAAGATGGACGAGCAGCACGTGGACTATCTCAGGCTGCGCGAAGAGATCGTGACCAACGAGGAGCAGCACGATCTAGACAAACTGGGAATCGCGAAGAATGCGCGCGAAGAGAAGAAGCGCGCGCGGGACGCGAAACTTCAGCCGTCAGCCGTCAGCTCTCAGCCCTCAGCCAAATCCACTGATCTTCCGGTCATCGGACAGCACCGGGGACCGCAAAAGAACGACGAGGCTTACAACGCGCGAATGGCGGCGTTGTATCGTGAAGTCGTGCTGAAAGAGAAACCGGCGCAATCGGAGAATGGCTTTATTCCGCTGGGCGCTCTGGTGAAACCGAACGGAAATGGCGACGGTGCTAACACGCCCAAGCCGGAGGTTGCCGAGCCGGTTGCGGGAGACTAAAACCAGTTGTCGGTTGTCAGTTCTCAGCTACAGATGGGCCGCCTGCGGGCGGCCCAGATTTTTGCGCGAGCAACCGGGGCGATACGTTAGCAACGGCATCGCCGCAGTCGGCAACAATACCGACCATACCAGCCATATCACCACTGCCGCACGCTAGGCTGCGATGCTTCGATAGGCCTTCCGCAATTTCCGCCCGAACCCAGGCTGCGCTACGGGCACGCTTGCTTCCCATGGCTCCTCGACTCCCATGAGTGCCAGTGCTCCGCCAGCGAGCGCCGTGTTCTTCAGGAAATTTGTCATATTGTTCATGCGCTCGTTGGGATCTTCATTCCGCCAGAAATCATGCATGATGGGAGAGATTCCAGCCAGGAAGCCGAGAATAGCCATAGCGCCGAGCTTCGGTTTGACACCGAGCAGCAAGCTGGTCCCGCCTACGATGAGGGGGATAGCCGAAAGCGTGACGGCGGCGTCGGGTTTCGGAATGCCTTTCGATCCAGCATAGGGCGCCATCTCTTTGTGCTTCATCAAATGGTGGATTCCGTTGTAGAGGAAGAAGCCGCCGAACAGGACGCGTCCGATCAGGAAAGGAGCCTTCATAAATAAAAAATCCTTGGGCTGGTTGCCTGTGGTTCGATTCCGCGAAGGGGATCACGGTTGGCTACGAAACGGCGGGGTTGAGGCTAGCCTGCCGGAACAGAGGTATTCCAAATTTCATCTTCCCGAGCCGCTCAAAACTGCAGAGCCGCCACTCCCGGCAGGCGAAACTACGAATCAATTTCGGCGCCCTAAGGTATGCTGATCAGACATGGCGCGGATTTCCCCCACCTTGGAAGGATTTCAGGCGGCGTTTCGGCGGCCTGCGTTCAGCTTGGCCGAGATCACCTGGCGCTGGACCGTAGGCGCTACAGCCTACACAGTTTTCCTCTTTGGACTTCTCGAATTTCTTAACACCCTGCCCGTAAGCAATGCCGATGCATTGTTCCTGCGTACGCGACAGCCGGTGCTGGTGGGGCAGGCGATCGCACACATTTTTCGTGGCAGCCTGCGCAGAGGCGTGTTTTCGCTGATGCTTGCTGGGCTCCTTCTGGGTGTGCTGTGGATTGTAGTGGCGTCGATTGGGCGCGGAATTACACTGCGTGCGCTGTTCGAGTATTTTGCCGAGCGGAAGTTGTGGGGAGTGGACGTGCAGGGAAGTGCGTACATGGCCGAGGGCTTTTCCTGGGCGGCGTTTCGCAGCCTGGTGGGATTGAATTCTCTGCGGGCAGTGATTGCGCTCGCGGGACTGCTCGGGATGGTCGGAGCGTTACTGGTTTCGAGGTTAGTTTCGAAGTCCGGGCCGGGGTTCCTGTTGTTTCTTTTGTTAGCTGGATTGGTATGGCTAGCGTGGGTGATGCTGAATTGGTTCGTCTCGCTGGCGTCGTTGTTTGCCGTTCGTGATCGCAGCGATACTCTGGGCTCGTTGTCGGCGGCGGGAAGTTTTTTCCGTGACCGACTCAGAGCGGTGCTTGCCGTCTCGACGTGGTGCGATCTCGGGCACCTGGGGGCCTTTTTCGCAGCGACGACGGTTGTCGCGTTTCCGCTGGGTCTGGCGAGGGTCGTTCCAGGCCGTTTGGTGACGGCGGGAGTAATCGTTGTAACGCTCTTGTACTGCGCCGTGGTGGATTGGTTCTACGTGGCGCGGCTGGCGGGATACGTTTGCATCGCTGAGATGCCAGAGGAGTTGTGGATTCCTCTGCCGCCGTCACCGGCAGCGCCCGTCGTTCCTGCCGTTCAATCCACGATCGATTGCGAGGAATTGATTTTGAGTGATGTGCCGGGAATGGCGGCGCCGTGACTTTTTGATCTAGGGAAGATCTGATTAAGTCTGCGAAACAAAAGGGGCGAGCGGGGCAGTGAAAGAAATTCCTCGCGAAGCCGTTGCTGGAACCGACTCGCATGGGCTCCTTCGCTACGCTCAGGATGACAGAACGAAAGGGGGCGAAGACCGGAAAGATCGCGAAGATTTCCCCAAGTACGCGAAGAAGGTATGCGACACACGGTTTAGAAAAGCGAAATCGCAGAGCGCGCTGAGAAGAGCCGCAGAGTACGTGGAGAAGACCATAGGGCTGCATGTTTCGGTAACTCTCCCTTTACACCGTCTTTGCGAATCTGAGAAACTCAGTGGTGGAATCCCTTACAACTCCCCGCACTTCATTGCAGATCGAGAGTGTCGTCATTCTCGACTTTGGCGCGCAGTACACGCAACTGATCGCGCGCCGCATCCGCGAACAAAATGTTTTTTCGGTTGTGCTGCCGTGCACGGCATCGCTGGAGGAGATTCGCGCCTGCTCGCCGGTAGGCCTGGTGCTCTCTGGAGCACCATGGTCGGTGTACGACAAGGACGCGCCGCCGGCCGACGCGCGTCTGTTCGAACTGGGCCTGCCCGTGCTCGGCATTTGCTACGGGCTGCAGTTCATGGTGCATACGCTCGGCGGAAAGGTGCGCCCAGCGGACAAGCGCGAGTACGGGCACGCGGAGATCGAGGTTGTTTCAGATTCGGTTTTGTTCCAGGGACTCGCGAAGAAGCTGGCGGTGTGGATGTCGCATGGCGATGAAGCGATGGAATTGCCTCCGGGATTCGAGCTGACGGCAAAGACGCACTATGCCGTTGCGGGCATCCAGCACCGCGAGAAAAAGTGGTACGCGGTTCAGTTTCATCCCGAGGTGCATCACACGCGGCAGGGAACCGAGATCCTGCGGAATTTTGTTTTCAGTATCTGCGGCGCGAAGCCGGAGTGGACGGCTCAGCATTTCATCGATGCGACCGTGGCACAGATTGGTGAGCAAGTCGGCACTGGACGGGCGATTTGCGCCCTTTCGGGTGGCGTGGATTCGTCCGTGGCGGCGACGCTGGTGGACCGAGCGCTCCGGGATGCCAGCGGAAAGTCGCGGCTGACCTGCATTTTCGTGAACAATGGCGTGCTGCGAAAAAACGAATTTGAAAAAGTGCAGGCTACGCTGCGCGAGAAGCTTGGATTGCACGTCGATGCAGTCGATGCGACAGAGCGGTTCCTCGGAAAGCTGAAAGGCGTAACCGATCCCGAGAAGAAAAGAAAAATTATCGGCAACGAATTCATTTCCGTGTTCGAGGATGAAGCGCACCGGATCGAGAAGAAAGAAGGCAAAGTCGATTTCCTGGTGCAGGGAACTCTCTATCCGGATGTGATCGAGTCGCGATCGGTGCGCGGGCCGTCACAAGTAATCAAGTCGCATCACAACGTGGGCGGGCTTCCCGAGAAGATGAAGCTCAAGCTGATCGAGCCGCTGAAAGATTTGTTCAAAGATGAAGTGCGGCGCATCGGGCGCGACCTGGGAATGCCAGCGGAAATTCTGCAGCGGCAGCCGTTTCCCGGGCCGGGACTCGCGGTGCGCGTTCTGGGCGAAGTCACGCCGGAGCGCCTGGGGGTGTTACGCGAGTGCGACGACATCGTGGTCAGCGAGATCAAAGAGGCCGGGCTGTACACCAAGATTTGGCAGTCGTTTGCCGTGCTGCTGCCGGTGATGTCGGTCGGCGTGATGGGCGACGCGCGGACATACGCTTACACTTGCGCGATTCGCGCCGTCAGTTCGGAAGATGGGATGACGGCCGACTGGGTCGATCTGCCGCATCATGTGCTGAAGACGATTTCCACGCGCATTGTGAACGAGGTGAAAGGCGTCAATCGCGTTGTGTATGACGTGACGTCGAAGCCGCCGGGGACGATTGAGTGGGAGTGAGGTCAGGCTTCCGGCTAGGCATTGACTCGCCGGTTCGCCGTGGCTACTCTCAAAAACCTCAGCGGGCCGCGAGGCTGGGCTGGATGGTTGCCTTTGTAAATGCTTCCTTGATGTCCGCTCTCTTCAGATAAAGAAAAATCCCGGCCCTGGCCAGCGTTCCAATCCAAAATAGAACTCCCAAATCTTGGTCGTGACCCATTCGGTGGAGTCCAAACCAGAGAAGCAATCCCACGATCCGCCAAGCCAGGCTGACACCTGTTAGAACCAACACCGCATAGCGTGCCAAGGGATGCAGGTTCCAGAGTCCGAAACCCACAGCCGCAAAGGTCAATACGATCAGCAGATGTGCTCCCTTGTACTTGTTGGCCTGCTGAATGTCATGTTGCAGGTCGGTAGGGTGGCGCGTGGAGATGCCCTCGGGATGAAAGAGTGAAACCACCAGCACGCCCAATAGCACCACCGTGATGAGAAAGAAGAACAGCGCGAGCAGCGTGACTCCGAGGGGTCTGGTTGGCATTCGAATCCTTTGAGTTGTTCGATCTCAGCGCGCGCTTTCGGGGCTTGGAACTCGTCTCACAAATAGCATCCAGGAAGAACCACGGCTCACTTCAGGGGCTAAAGCCCAGTATTCATGCGGCACTTGACGGCACGACTGAAGTCGTGCCCTTCCCAAGAACAATTTATGAGACGGAGATACGGGCACTGTGCTTGTGTACCTTAGGCGCGAGTCAGGGTCAATGGAACTTATGTGGTGGGCGCCACGGATGAGCATGAACGGTGGTGCATCGGCTGAAGCGTCCCACTTCTCGCAAAACCAGCGAGAAGTGGGGCACCCCAGTCATTTCTTCAATAACGGTTATTTCGTTACTAACCCGTGTCTCGCGAAAACAGCGAGACACGGGCATCCCCATTCATTTGCTACTACGGGCAGGGATACGGTGTGCCCGGCGTGGGAGGCGTTCCGGGGATGATGGTGGGCGGTGTGCCGGGAAAGTCTCCACTGGGAGGGGTACCCGGAATGACTGTCGGCGGAGTGCCCGGAGTTCCAGGCGTATAGCACGTGCCGTGATCCGTCGTCGCCGGCGGAGGCGGCGTTTGTGGCGGCTGCACGACAGGCTGTACCGGTTCCGGATGCGCTGCCGACTGTTGCACGGCTTCGGCCACCTGCTCCTGAGGCAACGAGACCGGCTGGGGCAAGACCATCTCCACGGGCGATCCCGCATATAGATAAAACTGATGGGAGTGGAAGAGCAGCGCCAGCGATGCCACCATTCCGACACCGGCGCCGACAGCCGCGCCGATGACGGTGTCTTTGCCTTTATCGGCTGGAACGCTCACGCTCGACGAAACACATCCGAACGATGACGGATTGCAACCTGGGGGATTCGAATTGGTGAGAGTGCCGGGCCGCGAACTGGCGACGGAGTGTCCGATGAGAGCGCCAAGTCCTGCGCCGCCCACGGGCAGGGCAAAGGCTGCAAAAGAGCGGCGTGATCCCGGATCTTTTTGAGCGTAGCCCTCGTCGGTCTGCAGAGTCACCGGCCCTGCAACCGGAGCGACATATCCGTCGGGGAACGTGATCGACATGGATGCAAGATGCAGGACGCCGCGTCCGCCTTCCCGTGACAGCCGATCGAGCTTCCCCTGAACGAATGTGCCGACAGGAATCACCACTTCATTGTCGGCGTCCACGGGAGAGTTGATCTGCGCGTAGACGTCATCTCCGCGGTGAAGGTATCGGCTCTGGACGGGATGCGTCAGGACGAGCGCGATCCGCGTTCCGGCAGGAATGGTGATGGTAGAGGGTTTGTTTTCAGATTGGCTTTGTTGCGCTTGAGGGTCGGCGTCGGGCTGGGGGTTGCTGGCGGGTGACTGTGCGACGACCGACAGCGTCAGGGAAAATACAGCGACGAGAATCGTGGTGGCTGAGTGTTGAGGGTTAGGCAGGGACGGTACGCTTCGGCGACGGTGGCGAAAGAACACGGTACACCTCCTGTCGAAAGCAGTTTGAAATGGCGCCTTCGAACTAAGCGGAACTCTAGTTACAACTAGTACAACCCGCTTTCATTCCATTGGACTCGGCGCCGGAGCGGAACGGTATCTGGATGGCAGGTAAAAGTCTGAAAAAGAAGGTAGCGATTTGTAAAGGCGGCAAGCTCCTGCCATTGGTGCGCGCAATGAAAAACTCGCTTCGCTCGGGGCGGACGAATGCGCCCGCCCCTACACGAGCGTAGTTCGATTACTTTTCTTCGAAGAGCGACGGCGTTTCGGCGAACAACTCCTGCAGAAAATGATCGCGATGATTGAGGAAGTGGTGGACGACTTGGAACGATCCGGTTTCCTCGTAGCTGATCTCACGAATTTTGCCGTCATCGAACGAAAATATCTGCGCTTTGGGATAGGCGAGCAACACCGGCGAATGGGTCGAGATGATGAACTGCGCGTCTTTGTATTGTTTCAGCACATCGTGAATCAGCACGAGGAACGCCAGTTGCCGCTGGGGTGAAAGCGCAGCCTCGGGTTCGTCGAGAAGGAACAGGCCATTGCGGCGGAACTTCAGGTCGAGGAGCGTAAAGAAGGTCTCTCCGTGAGAACGAGTATGCAGGCTGCGGCCGCCGTAAAATCGAAGCACTTCAGGTCCTAGCTCGTCCAGGTGTGTAGCCACATTGAAAAAACTCTCCGCACGCAAAAAGAAACCCGCGCCGGTACGGCGGTCAAACGACAGTCGCAACGCCTTGACCAGCGGTTCGATGGACTTATTGCTCGCCGTGGAATCGTTGCGAAAACTGCGATTGCCGCCTTCGCGGCCGAAGCCGTAGTGGGCGGCGATGGCTTCGAGCAGCGTGGACTTGCCGGTACCGTTTTCTCCCGCGAAGAAGCAGATGCGTGATTGGAAATTCAGCTCTCGCAGTTTGCGGATCGCGGAAACGGTGAAGGGATAAACGTTCCGGTTCGCCACCCGCTCCGGCAACAAGGTGAGCTTCTTCAGCACGGAATGAATGTATCACTGCGCGCTCGTCCCGGGACTCATCGCGGGGCGGAGGAATGACTCCGCCCCTACACAAACCTCGCGCTCCCCTGGTGCTGGTCAAGACTTGGGGAAATTCTGATTAAGTCTGCGAAGCAAAACGGGCGAACTGAGACAGTGGTGGAGATTCCTCGCGAAGCCGCTGCTGGCGCCGACTTGCATGGGGTCCTTCGCTACGCTCAGGATGACAGAACGTAAAGAGGCGGAACTCGATTGGAGCTTGCTTAGCGCTGAGCGGTGGCGAGGACAGGCGAGCCGTCGTATTTTCCCGAGATGTCATACCAGCGGACGCGTAGCATTTCGGTGAACATGCGCGCGCCGTCGAGGACAGGGTTGATGCGGGAGTCGCCGCTGTGCCCCCAGACGACGGGGACTTCGGCGATTTTGAATCCGCGCTTGCGGGCGAGAAACAGGATTTCGGGATCGAATCCCCAGCGCTCGATTTTTTGCTGGGGGAAGATGGCGTCGGCGGCGCGGCGGGTGAAGGCCTTGAATCCGCATTGTGTGTCGTGAAATTGCAGGCCGAGGGTGAGGCGGAGCATCAGGTTGAAGATGCGCCCGAAGAGCTGCCGGTGCAGGCTTTGGCGTTCGGTCTGCAAGTCAGGGCTGAGCCAGCGCGATCCGATCACAACGTCAGCACCACTTGCAATGGCTTCGAGCAGTTTGGGAGCTTCTTCGATGGGCGCGGAAAGATCGGCGTCGCTGAACAGCAGAATTCCGCCACGCGCATTCATCATGCCATTGCGGACACTGTATCCTTTGCCGCGATTGCCGGGATTTTCCACCAGGCGCAGCGAGGAATTTTGGGCAGCGAACGAGCGCACCACGTCGGCCGTGTTGTCGCGGGAGCCGTCATTGACCACGATCACTTCTGCGTTCCAGCCGTTGTGCGCGACATAGTCCAGAACTTTCTGCAGCGTGTTGCCCAGGCGTGCGCCCTCGTTATAGGCGGGAATGACGATGCTGTAGGCGGGTTCCGGCAATTTTCTGGCGCTCAGTCGAAGCAGAGATAAGATTCGTTTTTTGCGTCCGACGTTGCCGTCGGGGAGTCGGACGGGCCTGCGTCATTGTACGTCGGTCAGAGCGCGGATTACCACGGAATCCGGTGAAAGCGGAGGGTCGTTGTGGTGGTCGGACATGCCTCAGGCTGGCGCGACGCTGCGGTTGCAACCGAGATCCCTCGGGCCGGCGGCCTCTCGGGATGACAACAGAGGAGAAGTTTGGATCGCTGCGGCTGAAGCCGTCAACAATAGCAACTCTCTACGCGGCCCTGAAGGGCCGCTCTTCCACTAGGCGGCGTGCTGCTGCTGCTCGAGCAGGAAGAAGTATTCGGCGACGAGTTCGGCGTCCCAGAGTCCGTGCTCGGCTTCCTCGTGCATGGTTTGGAACGCTTGCTGGTGGCTCAGCGCCGGCTTGTAAGCACGTGCCGTCACCAAGGCGTCGTAAACGTCGACCACTTGCAGAATCCGCGGCAGAACGGGGATCTCCGCGCCACCGAGGCCGTCCGGATAGCCGGTCCCATCGGTGTGCTCGTGATGATGGCGAATGATCGGCAGCACCAGGCGCAGTGACTTGAGCGGCTTGCAGATGTTTTCCCCAGTGATGGGGTGAAGCTTCATGATGATCCACTCGGCTGGGGTGAGATTGCTGCCCTTCTTAAGGACGTCATCGGGCACGGCAATCTTTCCCAGGTCGTGAAGGTATCCACCACGGCGCAGGGCTACCAGCGAATCTTCGTCGAGGCCGAGATGCCGGCCCAGTTCGACGGCGCGCTGGGCGAGGCGCTCGCAATGCCCTTCGGTATAGGGATCGCGCCCTTCCACGATCAGTCCGAGGGTGCACAGCACAGAGTCGACCGTTTCCAGTTCGTCGGTGAATTCCTTCAGGCGGAGCAGCGACTTCACGCGCGCGATTAACTCTTCCGCCAGAACGGGCTTGTTGAGAAAGTCGTCGGCACCGGCTTCGATGCCGCGCACCTTGTCGCTGCTATCGCTCAATCCGGTGATCAGGACGAAGGGGATGAGCCGGGTGGCAGGATTGTCTTTCAACGAACGGCACAGTTCATAGCCCGACTTGCCGGGCATCATCACGTCCGACAGGATCAAGTCCGGGAGTTGATGGCTCACTTCGATCTCGGCCTCCTCAGCGCTCGCCGCCGTAATTACGTCGTAGCCGCGGATGGTCAGCAGCTGGCTCATGAGGCCGGCGATGCCAGGTTGGTCATCCACGACCAGAATTCTGGCGGGTCTCCGTCGCGGTAACAGTTCCTCCATCATTGATTGGTAGGAGGCGGGTTGTTGTTCGAGAGTTGTCCGAGGTTCGAGGCGAGCAGAAGTGCGGGAGGTTGTGGGGAGGCTCATTGCGCCACCAAGTGAAATTTACATTTTACAGTGTCTCGTTTTTGTTCTGTCTACTAGAAACAATATGTCATGTAAAAATTTTGTCACCGACTCAAATTTTCCCGCTTCGGGACCTGTTCGGAATCCAGCCTGCCGGTTTTGTGACCCAGGAGCTTGCGGCAGGGTCGGCTGCGTCCTTAGGCTGCGGGTGTGCGGACATTTTTTGGACGAGTCGCTGGATGGGCGGCAGTTGTGCTGGCACTCGCGTTGCCTGCGGGGGCTGCGGCAAAAGTTCATGTCATTGCCTTGGGGAAGGCTATCTCGGTCCCCTGGATGGTTGGAGACGATGACCATCAGCCGCAGACGATGAAGGTACGTCCGCTGCTGGTCGATGGGCGGGTAAAAGAATATGCGGTTGGCCCGACGCACGAGGTTACGGATCGGCTGTTCGTTATGCGCCGTGCGTTTCGAGTGAACGATAGTCTGCCGGACGAAACCGGCGCTCCGCGATGGCAGTGGCAGCGCGGGGGATGGCTGCTGGTGGACCGGGTGACCGGGCGGGTGTCGCCCGTCAATCTGCCGGAGTTCGACGGCTTCTACTCGGCGGTGAGCTGGTACCGCGACTACGCGGCGTTTTGCGGCGTCTCGGATGATGGCAAGAAAGTTTACGCTATCGTCGCCCAGCTTGGCCGGCGCAAGCCGGTGCTCAAGAAAGTGCTGGCCAGCGACAAGCCGCTGGATGATTCGGCCCCGGATTCGGCCTGTGCGGCGCCCGCGTGGCAGCGTGGGCCTGTGCGGGTGAGCTTTGAAGTGGCGGGCAAGCCCAAGGAGACGTTTGCGATCCGCGGGCATGTCGCGGACGTAGTGAGCAGCGATGAGGAGGAGGAAGAGGCGGGGAAGTGAAACGCCTTCCTCAGGGTCATCAAGCCGGTTGATCTTAATTCCTAGCCTCTTATCGCGGCGCTGAAGGGGATGCGCCACCCAAAGGAAGGTGCCTCAGGATTTCGGTCCCTTGGATTCTGGGTGGCGCAATGCTTCAGCATTGCGGTTCAAGCTAAAGAATGAATTGGGCTTTAGCCTCTGAGGTTATCTCGCCTAAAGAATGATCCCCAGCGGCTAAAGCCAGCTAGTTGATTTCTTTGTTTCTTAATCGCAGCGGTAAACCGCTGCGCCACCCAAAAACATGTGGCCCGAGGCCGAATGCCTTACCTAGTCGCCGGCGCTTTCGAGTGCTGGCATCTCTTCCGCGACCATCCGGCCACGTACCTTGGCGCTCGTCACGAGAACAACCGAGAGCAGGACGATGGCGCTGCCGGCGAGGATGAATTTGTCGACGCGCTCATGCAGGACGAGCCATCCGAGAAAGACCGCGACCACCGGATTCACATAGGCGTAGGTCGACACTTTCGACGTGGGCACGTGCTCGATCAAGTAGATGTACGCGGTGTAGCCGATCCACGATCCGCAGACGACGAGATAGAGAACTGCGCCGACGCCGCGCACGCTCCAGACGACGTGCGAAAAATCTCCGACGAACGCGGCGAAGATCAGGATGACCAGGCCTGCCAGGCTCATCTGCCAACCGGCGGCGCTGAACAGGTCCATGCCCGATTGCCACTTCTTGGCCAGCACCGAACCGAGCGCCCAACTGAACGAGCAGATGATCAGGCTGGCGGAGGCCCAGAGTTCTTTGTGTCCGAGAGCGGTGTTCGACATCAGCTCCGGATAAAACAGGACGAACAGTCCGACGAGGCCGAGCGCCAGCCCGGCCTTGCCGCGGGGCGAGATGTGATGGTCGCCGAGCAGCATGGTGTCGAGCACCAGAAACCACAGCGGAGAGATGGCAAGAATCAGGGACGCCAGCCCCGAGGGGACGGAAAGCTCGGCCCAGGCGAGCACAGTGTTTCCGGCCATCAAAAGCAGAAGTCCGACGATGGCGGAAGACGCGATTTGTCTGGGCGTGTAGATGACTTTGTGGCCAGTCAGGGAGCAGACGGCGAGCATGACGATGCCGGCGGTCGAAAAGCGCAGGCCGCACATCAGTGCCGGAGGAATCGACTGCACGGCGAGGTTGATGCCGAGGTAAGTCGATCCCCAGAACAGGTATACGAGTCCGAAGGCGAAAATCACCTTCCACCGGCTTGGGTGCGTGGCTGAATGCATGGGCAAAGAGGGGAAACACTAAAGATATTGGACGAGCAGGCTGTTGCTCACGATTCTAAAGATTGGGTCGCGGTTGACTCTCCAGTGTCACCCTCAATCTTGAGTACCCAGTTGATTCATGGCCCGTGGCTGCAGGGGATTTTGAGCGCTGACGCCTGTTCTGAACAGTTATTCGTGCGTGAGCTATTGTTTCTTGAAAGTTGCGCGCATGCCTTACTGTTCTACCACCTTCATTTGCTCTGCGTTCATACGACCGCCATGAACCTTGAACTCAGACAGAGCGCTGTCAATATGTTCTAGGTCTTGTGTGGTCAGTCGGAGGTTCGTGGCGTCGATGTTCTCCTGAAGGTGTTTGACCTTCCCCGTTCCGGGGATCGGGACAATGAAGGGCTTCTGGGCTAAAAGCCATGCGAGCGACAGCTGTGCCGTCGTAGCGTTCTTTCTCTTCGCAAGCTCGGTGACGCGATCGACAAACGGCTGGTTCGCTGTGATGCTTTCCGGGCGGAAACGATCAAATCCAGAACGGAGATCCGATTTCGGATCAAACTTCTTCTTGGCATCAAGCTTCTGTGTGAGATAACCCATGCCTATGGGACCCCAAGGCACAAAACCGATTCCCAGTTCTTCACATGTATCAAGCAGCCCGTTCTCTTCTGGGTCACGGTTCATCAGCGAATACTCTGTCTGCAGAGCGGCCACAGGTTGAACAGCGTGCGCTTTCCGGATGGTACTTGGGCTGGCTTCCGATAGGCCGAAATGCAACACCTTGCCTTTCTCGATGAGATCTTTCACGGCACCCGCGACGTCCTCAATAGGAACCTTTGGATCGACCCGATGTTGATAGAGCAGGTCGATGCGGTCTGTTCGCAGGCGCTTCAGGCAACCGTCCACCATTCTCTTGATGTGATCGGGTCGGCTGTTCAGCCCGCCCCTGTCGGTGAGGTCGAAGCCGAACTTCGTTGCGATCTTCACCTCGCTGCGGAATGGTTCGAGCGCACCGCCGACAATGGTTTCGCTGATATACGGGCCGTAGACTTCAGCTGTGTCGAAGAATGTCACGCCGTTGCTGTGTGCGGCTCGGATGACTTGGATGGCATCGTCGATCGGAACGGGTGGCCCGTAGTTTGTGGCCAAGTTCATGCATCCAAATCCGAGTTCCGAAACTTCCAGCGTTCCAAGCTTTCGAGTCTTCATGACATTCTTCCCCAAAGTTCATACTTCCGGATCAGTGCGAATACACCAAAACGCGAAAAACACTGAATTGGTTGCCAAGCCCTAGTTTAGGTTGCTTACAGTAGCGGAAGTCGAGCCGATGTTCTAGATGCCCTCACTTGGCGATCTCTATTACACCCGAGCGCCGCTATCCATGTGTTTGGTTTCGTTACCAAAGGGGGTTACGCAGTCGAGCCTTGCTGGCTATAATGAAAGAGTGAAGTTGATGGTGCGCGATGATGATCAGCCACTCCAATTCGCATTTGCCGGAATGCTGGCTGCACTGCCTGGTGTGTCCGCGGCGGTATCGTGCCAACCTGCCTTCGCGCCTGCGTCCCAGCCTTTTCGGTAGCGACTAAGTTTCCGTCCTCCATCTGATTACCTGATCCGCGTGGGCTTGAACGCGAGCTCGCGGACTCGATTTCCAACTGATTAACACTGGCGACTGAATAGAGCTATCTCATAAATGATGCAAGAGAGTGAATACGGTTTTCCTCAGGGGCTAAAGCCCGCGAATTTCGTGGGCTTTGGCGGCACGGCTGAAGCCGTGCCCTACCCAAAAACCATCTACCTCCCAAAACCATTTACTCCCCAAAATCATTTGTCAGATAACTCCCAGCAGTTGCCGCGGAGGATGCCATGGCTACCGAAACGATGACTCCCAAAGTAAAGACCGCGACTGGCGGTCCCAACATCAAGACTGCTCTGCCCGGGCCGAACGCCAAGCGCGTGCTCGAGGGCGACCAGAAATTTATTTCTCCGTCTTACACACGCTCCTATCCGATGGTGGCGAAGAGCGGGCGGGGCGTGATTGTCACCGATGTTGACGGAAACGAGTTCCTCGACTTTTCTGCCGGCATTGCGGTGACGTCGACCGGCCACTGCCATCCGCATGTGGTCGCCGCGATTCAGAAGCAGGCGGGCGAGCTGATTCACATGTCGGGAACGGATTTCTATTACGAGAACATGGTGCAGCTGGCCGAGCGGCTGTCGAAGATCGCTCCTATGCCGGGGCCGCATCGCGTCTACTACGGGAATTCTGGCGCGGAGGCGATTGAGTGCGCGCTGAAACTGGCGCGCTATCACACCAAGCGGCAGAACATCATCGCGTTTTTCGGCGCGTTCCACGGGCGCACGATGGGAGCGCTTTCGCTGACGGCATCGAAACCGCAGCAGCGTCGCCGTTTTTCGCCGCTCGTGCCGGGCGTGACGCACGTGCGATATCCCGATACGTATCGTGGCCCCGTGGGTTCGCAGAGCGCCGACGATTTCGCACTGGGCTGTGCCCGCTTCATCGAAGACAAGCTGTTCAAGACCACGCTCGCGCCGGAAGAAGTGGCGGCAATTTTCGTCGAGCCGGTGCAGGGCGAGGGTGGATACGTCATCGCTCCGACCATCTTCATGCAGGAGCTGCGGCGCATCTGCGATCGGCACGGCATTCTGCTGGTGGCCGACGAAGTGCAGAGCGGCATCGGACGCACCGGCAAGTGGTGGGCGATCGAGCACACAGGCGTGCAGCCCGACATCGTCTGCATGGCGAAGGGAGTTGCCTCGGGCATGCCGCTGGGGGTCACGGTGACACGCGCGGAAATCATGGACTGGGTGCCGGGTTCGCATGCTTCGACGTTTGGCGGGAATCCAGTTGCGATCGCGGCGGCGCTCGCCACGCTCGATGTCATCGAGCAGGAGCACCTGATCGAGAATTCAGCACGCGTGGGAGACCACATTCTCAAGCGCATGGTGGACTGGCCGAAGAAGCACAAGCTGGTCGGTGATGTGCGCGGACGCGGGCTCATGATCGGGGTCGACATCGTGAAAGACAAAATGACGAAAGAGTACGGCGCGGCCGAGCGCGACCGGATCGTCGAGAAGGCTTTCGAGCACGGAGTGCTGTTCCTGGGCTGCGGTCCGAGCTCGATACGGCTGTGTCCGGCGCTGATCGTCACGAAAGAGCAGGCGGACATCGCCGTCAATATTCTGGAGGAGAGCATTCGCGCGGTGGGGGCCTGACAAAGTGTCCCCACGTGGCCATTGGCTGGCAGGACAAGGCTGCACCGAGCAAATGCGGACGCACGCAGGCCGGTCCCGAATCGGGAACAGTATCGAATTTCAGGTACGCGCGTGCGCTGGGTCACTTTCTGCGGCGTAAGCTTTCGTTAGTCTGAATCCTTTGGGGCGCGTGAGCGGATGTTCTCAGGGCGCATGACGCATGCGGCATTGCGGGCTATGGACTGGCTCGCGGAGCGGACACTGCCGCTACCACGGGATGCTGCGCACCAGCACATTGGGCGGCGCGGCGAGGAAGACGCGTATTTCCATTTACGGCAGCTGGGCTACGTCATGGTGGCGCGAAACTTTCGCTCACCGCGGTGCCATGGGGAAATCGACCTGATCGGCTGGGACCGCGATGTACTTTGCTTTATTGAGGTTAAAACGCGAACTTCGCGCAATGTGGCAACCGCGCAAGCGGCGGTCGATCGACATAAGCGGCATGAGATCGCGCTTGTAGCGCGCGACTATCTGCGACGGAGCCCACCATCGTGCCAGTGGAGGTTCGATATCGTGAGCGTATACTATGATCGTTCCAGCAAAAGCCAGCCAGAATTTGACGTGTTTCGCAATGCCTACCTGTCGCCACACTAGTTATTGCAAGGCACACTTCGTAGTGAAAGGATTTAGTACGTGCCGGAATTAAGAAAAGATCCGATTGTCGGCCGGTGGGTGATCATATCGACTGACCGGGCCAAGCGGCCCAGCGATTTCGTCCGCGAAAATATGAAGATCAAAGGGGGCTTCTGCCCCTTTTGTTATGGGAACGAAGGCAAGACACCTCCGGAAATTCAGGCGTACCGGCCGAATCCGAATGGCGGGCCACCGGGACAGCGAGACTCTCCGGGATGGACGGTGCGCGTAGTGCCGAACAAGTTCCCGGCGCTGGGCATCGAGGGCAATCTAAACCGGCAAGCCGAGGGCATGTTCGACCGCATGAACGGCATCGGGGCGCACGAGGTCATCGTCGAAACGCCCGACCACTCGGCCAGCCTGGCGACTCTGCCTCCCAAGCGCATCGAAGATGTTCTGTGGACGTTCCGCGACCGCATTCTCGATCTCAAGAAAGACCGGCGCTTCAAATATATCTTGATTTTCAAGAACCACGGCGAGGCGGCGGGCGCGTCGCTCGAACACGCGCACTCGCAGCTGATCGCGCTGCCCATTTTGCCCATCAACGTGGTGCAGGAACTGGAAGGCGCCAAGCAATACTTTCTCTACAAAGAGCGCTGCGTGTTCTGCGACATCATTCGGCAGGAACTCGACAGCGGCATTCGGGTGGTGGCTGAAAACGAAAGCTTCATCACGCTCGCGCCGTACGCGCCGCGCTTCCCGTTCGAGACCTGGATCTTGCCCAAGCAGCACGAGTCAGCGTTCGAAAACTCTTCTTCGCACATGTTCGAGAACCTGGCGCGGGCGCTGAAGATGCTGCTGATCAAGGCTGATCGGGTGCTCGACAATCCTCCCTACAACCTGGTGATTCATACATCGCCGGTACAGGACCCAACCAACGACCACTATCACTGGCACATCGAGTTCATGCCCAAGCTGACCAAAACAGCAGGATTCGAGTGGGGCACCGGGTTCTACATCAATCCGACGCCGCCGGAAGAGGCGGCGAAGTTTATGCGCGAGGCGAATATCGAGGAAGCGGTTCCGGCGCAGGTGGGATAGGCTGAGAGTTCTCAGCACCAAAGATTAAGGGCACGATCTTTGCATCGTGCCCTTTTCTATTTTTGACTCTATCTTTGGCTATCTTTAGGGGGAGAGCCTCAGACTCGCAGCACTTTGCCGAGCGCGACGAGCATGGAAGGGGAGGCTACAACCGAGTGTTTTGTGGTTTGTCACGAAATTGTCAAATCCAAAATCGTTAGTTCATGAAATGAGCTGGATAGACCTCCACTTGTTTCTCCACTGAGCGATAGTTGAAGGCGCAAAGCGGGGCAAGCGGATCGTTCTTGTTATGCCGCGCGGCTCCGGCTCTGCTATGCGAAACCTGACAAACCCCACATGGATCGTCGCAAAAGGGATTCTGTTTCTAATCCTCGGCCTCTTGGCTTTAACCTTGATGCTTCTCAAGAACTGGAGTGTCGAGAACGCTTTCCTGTTGTCCGTGTCGGTGTGGTCCTTCTGCCGGTTCTACTACTTCGCGTTTTATGTGATGGAGCGCTACGTGGATTCGGCGTATCGGTTCGCGGGATTGTGGTCGCTGGTGCGATATGTCTTGTCAGGGCGACGAGGGGGATGATGTTTAACGCGCGCAGCTTTCGGGATGACGAGGAAGGTTCACCGGGAAGAAATACAGCCGCTCTATAAACAGGGCCTGAAGGCCCGGTTCAATGCGGGCAGGGTACGCGGCGCTGAAGCGCCGCTCTTCCACGTGGGTGCAATCGCGTGACCTGCAATCGCGTGACCTGCAATCGCGTGACCTGCGATCGCGTGAGGTGCAATTGCTTGAGGTGGAATCGCTTCAGGTCGCAGTGCGATAGGTAGAGTTTATAGGCTGGAGACTTCGCGCAGGCGTTTTACGGTTTCGATGACGCGGTCGGCGGCGTAGTCGATTTCAGCTTCGCTGTTGAAGCGGCCAATGCCGAAGCGGATGGAGCTGTCGGCCAATTCGTATCCGATGCCGAGGGCCATGAGCACGTGCGAGGCTTGCGCCGATGCCGACGAGCACGCGGCTCCGGTCGAAACTGCGATGTTGCTGAGGCCCATGAGCAGCGACTGACCGTCAACTCCGGCGAAGCTCACGTTGAGGTTTCCGGGAAGGCGATGCTCCATCGATCCGTTGATGTGAGCGCCTTCGAGACTGGACGTAAGACGGTCACGCAAGCGATCGCGCAGACCGGCGAGGCGAATGCCTTCCTGCTCCAGTTCTTCCTGCGCGATGGCGCAAGCTTTGCCCAGACCGACAATTCCAGGGACATTGAGCGTGCCCGAACGCATGCCCTGCTCGTGTCCGCCGCCGTCGATCATGGCGGCAAGCTTCACCGCGGGATTGCTGCTGCGCACATAGAGCGCGCCGACGCCTTTCGGTCCGTACATTTTGTGGGCGGAGATGGAGATCAGATCAAGGTTCTGTTCGTCGACGTTGACTGGAATTTTCCCTGCCGCCTGCGTGGCGTCGGAGTGAAAGATGATGCCGCGCTCGCGGCAGAGCTGGCCAATTTCCTTGATGGGTTGCAGGACTCCGATTTCATTATTCGCAGCCATGATCGTAACCAGGATGGTCTTGTCATCCAAGGCGCGCGTGAGGGCGTCCAGATCGATGCGACCATCGCTTTGCACCGGCAGGTATGTGACTCGGTATCCGTGTTTTTCCAGGTGCTTGCAACTGTCAAGCACGGCCTTGTGCTCGGTTACGGCGGTGACGATGTGGTCGCCCTTCTCATGATAAGTTTCGGCGACACCTTTGACGGCGAGGTTGTCACTCTCGGTCGCGCCGGAGGTGAAGACGATTTCTTTCGGCTGGGCCCCGATTAACTTTGCGACCTGCTGGCGCGCGGTTTCGACGGCAGCCTGAGCGGTCCAGCCAAAGCGGTGGGTATTGCTGGCGGCATTGCCGAACTGTTCGGTGAAGCAGGGAAGCATCGCCTCGAGCACGCGCGGATCAACCGGCGTGGTGGCGTGATTATCAAGATAGATAGGCAGCTTCAAACTCTCGTCAGAGTGGGTCTGCGTGGGTTGAGCTTCGAGTTGCTGACTCATAATGATGCTGAAAAGTCTATCGTATGCGAGATTTATGGGCGGGACCAAGGCCCCGCAGGAAGCAACTTCCACAGGCGGGGGCTTGACAAGTTTTCTGCCCGTTCTAAAATACCCAAAATTCCGGCGAAATTCGCCCTCCTGCCGTTTCCTCGAGGGTACGCTTCCGGATTTATGACCCCAAAGTCGACGTCTCATCCCTCCAGCGTGGATAAGCAGCAACCTTGCAAGCATCTTCGTGTGCAGATCGTCAGCCGCGATGAGGATGCCGAATTTGTGGAATGCAAGGAATGCGGCGAGATCTTCGAGTCCAGTGAGTTCAAGGACATGAACATCGAAGAGCGCACCCGCGATAGAGAAATTTAACATTCGGCATGACCAAGGTAATGTCTGTTAGGCATTCGCGATTGTTGGCGCTCGCCGGCCTCTGTTAGTGTGCGAGGACGGAGTGTGGCAAGTCGCGTTATGTCCGTTATAGCGCTGGTCGTTGATGATTCGATGCTGATCCGGTACACCGTGTGCCGCTTCCTGGAGGAGCGCGGCTTCACGGTGGAGTCCGCCACCAACGGCCTGGAGGCGCTCGAGTTGCTCGGCAGAACCAAACCTGACTTGATTGTGACCGATATCCAGATGCCGAAAATGTCGGGCAGCGAATTGATTACCGCCATTAAGAGCCGGTCGGACCTGGCCCAGATTCCCATCATTGTCGTTTCCAGCGGGGCCAGCGGCTGCATCGAGTCAGAGAAGCGGGCGAACTTTGCCATCTATAAAGATATTGATATTGAGGACCAGCTCGCCAAGGCATTGCGGATGCTGATGGGAAGCCGCGCTCGGAAACATGCGGCGGGAAAGTAAGTGCCGCTGCAGCAACCCGGTTTCTCCTACTGACCACTCATACGAGATCATCGTGGGGTCTTGTATCCGTCGTGGATCTCCTTGGTTCGCGCTCTCGTTAATTCGGCCTTGCAGCTAAAGACCTCGGTCGGCTCTAAGCTCCCTCCTCCGGCTTGTAGGGAGCCAAGAGCCCGGCAATGGAACTCCCGGTAACGTATCCACGCTCTCTGTGCAGTTCGAACTTGTTCTTGGTCCTGATGTTCCAGACCCTTCATGATGGTCCGATACGTTGAGACCATTTCCTCATCGGCTTTTTTGAACTCAAGAGCGAAGCATGCGTTCATAACATCTTGCGTCTCAGCATCCCCACAGCGTCCAATCAGTTTGGCGGCCATCTCTTTCGCTTCAGAACTATTCATGAAAACGTCCCGTGAGTGGTTCGGAATCGAGGACTGTTGTGCGTGCACGGACGACGCTGCCGCGTACATTGCAAAGAGAATCACAGATTGACATAGCCTTAAATGGCGCATAAGGCCTCCCTACTTCAAAGCCAAGCCTGCCTCCGCGGAAAAATCCATCGGCGCAAAATCTCTCGCCAGAAATTTCGGATAGGCGGCGGCGGCGATCATGGCGGCGTTGTCGGTCGAGAGCGGCCGAGAAGGGAAGAAGACGGGAAGTCCTTGCTTCGCCGACTCGCGCTCAAAGGTCTGACGCAGTTCGTCGTTTGCGGCTACTCCGCCCGTGACGAACAAAGTGGCGACCTCGTGAGCCCGTGCCGCAGTCAGAGTCTTTCCCACCAAATCTTCCACCATGGCCCGCTGGAACGATGCAATCAGGTCCAGCGTGGCTCGTTCGCAGTTCGAAAGATAATCTTCAAGCTTGGGCTTTGTAATGCTCGCCAGATTCCTGCGCCGCGCCTCGATCGAGGGCTGCATGGCGTGAGTTTCCACGTAGCGCAGAACTGCTGTTTTGATCCCGCTGTACGAAAAATCGAAGCGCGGGCGATCCGGTTCGACTTCTGGTGGCTGTGCGCGCGAGCGGTCGCGACGGTCCGGATGCTTGATCTGCGCCGGCGGAAACTGCACGGCACGAGGATTGCCGTGCGGCGCTAGGCGGTCGATCACCGGGCCGCCCGGATATCCGAGGCCGAGCAGTTTGGCGACTTTATCGAAAGCTTCTCCGGCAGCGTCGTCACGAGTATGGCCGATGTTGGCATAGGTCCAGCCGGTATCTTTTTGCTCGGCGAGATAAAGATGGGTGTGGCCTCCGGAGACGACGAGCGCGAGCACCGGAAACTGCAGTTCGCGATTGCCTTCCTGGCGCTCTTCGAGCAGCACGGCATGAATGTGGCCTTCAAGATGATTCACAGCGATCAGCGGTTTATCGAGGGCGAAGGCGAGCGCTTTGGCATAGCTGATGCCGACCAGCAGCGATCCGGCGAGACCAGGGCCTTGAGTGACGGCGATGGCGTCCACGGATTGATAGGTACGGGCAGCGTCACAGAGCGCCTTGCGCACCACAGGAACAATGGCGCGCAAATGCTCGCGCGAAGCCAGTTCCGGGACTACGCCTCCGTAGGGTTGATGCGTAGCGAATTGCGAGGCGACGACGTTCGAGATGAGTTTTTCGCCCGAGCGTACGACAGCGGCCGCGGTTTCGTCGCAGGAGCTTTCGATGCCAAGGATGTAGGCGTCAGTCACGTTCAATTCCAGTTTCGCGTTTCTGGTCTGCAGTTGCAAGTTATGATGGATTTAGATCATGACGGCGCGCGAATTTGCCAACTCGATTGTCCAGACCCTGCGCCAGCGCGGCTTTCAGGCGTATCTGGTCGGGGGATGCGTGCGCGATTTGCTGTTGAAACGCGAGCCCAAAGATTTGGACATTGCGACCAACGCTACGCCCGCGCAGGTCATGGCGATTTTCCCAGAGACGTACGCCGTGGGCGCGCAGTTTGGCGTGGTGCTGATTCCGGTGCCGCGGGAGGATGCTGGATCCGAAGAATCGGGTCCAGAGCACACGGCCGCCATCGAAGTGGCTACGTTTCGCAGCGATATGGGATATTCCGACGGACGGCATCCCGATGAAGTGCGCTTCAGCCAGGATGCGCGCGAAGACGTTTTGCGGCGAGATTTCACCATCAACGGCATGCTGCTCGATCCCGCCACCGGTGAAGTGCTGGACTACGTGGGCGGGCGCAAGGATCTGGAAGCAGGAATCATTCGCACGATCGGCCATCCTGATGAGCGATTTGGCGAGGATAAACTGCGCATGCTGCGTGCTGTACGTTTTGCGGCGCGATTTGAATATCAGATCGAGCCGGAAACTTTTGCCGCCATGCGTAAACTCGGGGCGCAGATCAGCGTGGTGTCGCGCGAGCGGGTGCGCGACGAACTGACGCGCATTTTGACCGAGGGCCACGGGCGGCGCGGATTTCTGCTGCTGGATGAATGCGGGCTGTTGCATGAAGTGCTGCCGGAGATTTCGGCGATGAAAGGAGTGGAACAGCCTCCGCAGTTTCATCCCGAGGGAGACGTGTTTGTGCACACGCTGCTGCTGCTGGAGCATTTGCCGCAGCCGTGTCCGGCAACTTTGGCGTGGGGGGCATTGCTGCATGACGTGGGAAAGCCGGCGACGTTTCGCGTCGCGCCAGATCGCATTCGTTTCGATGGCCATGTCGATGTGGGGATGAAGATGGCCGAGGAAATTTGCGATTGGCTTCGTTTCTCGACCCGTGATACGGAGCAGATCGTAGCCTTGGTGGAGCATCACATGCGGTTCGCGCACGCCACGCGCATGAATCAGTCCACGCTGAAGAAGTTTCTGCGATTGCGGCAATTCGAAGAGCATCTGGCCCTGCATCGCGCCGATTGCCTGGCCAGCCACGGCAATCTGGCGGCGTACGAATTTGTGCGGCAGAAATTGCAAGAGACTCCGCCAGAGCAGATACGTCCTGCGCCACTCGTGGGCGGCGATGATTTGATTGCCGCCGGGTACGCTCCGGGGCCGAAATTCCGCGAAATTCTGAACGCGGTGGAAGATGCGCAGTTGGAGGGGCGATTGCCTTCGAAAGACGACGCAATGGAGTTTGTGCGCCGGGAGTTTCCGGTGTGAGCGCGGGCGCCGAGACTTCGGATGCTAAAATCCTCGGCGGAAGCGCGGGTTTGCGGATACAGAGATGAAAGTTACGGAAAAAGATGTTACCTACGTAGCCGACCTGGCGAATCTCGAGTTGACCGAAGACGAGCGCAAGCTCATGCTGCGCGATTTGAACTCGATTCTCGAGTACGTGGACCGGCTCAACGAGCTCGATACCTCCAATGTGCCGCCGATGGCGCAGGTTTCTGATCGCTACGGAATCGACGAGTCGAAGCTCGGGGCCGAGCCGTTTGCCGATGCGGCGCGACAGGATGTTCCTGAAGGCCTGCGGAAATCGTTGCCGCACGAGGATGCCGTACGGAATGCGCCGGACTCTGACGGCACGTTCTTTTTAGTTCCCAAGGTGATTGAGCGGTAGAGACGGGAGTAATTTATGGCTGACGAACTACCCATCCCACCCAAGGCCCGGTCCGATAAGAATGCGCGCGAGATGGTCCGCGCATGGGTTGCGCATGAAGGGCTACATTGCAGCCTCAACGTCGACCAGTGGGGCGAAAATGAGGGCGTC
Organism: Candidatus Sulfotelmatobacter sp.; assembly: GCA_035710725.1. Classification (GTDB taxonomy): domain Bacteria; phylum Acidobacteriota; class Terriglobia; order Terriglobales; family Acidobacteriaceae; genus Sulfotelmatobacter. Next base: position 98,924 of record DASTCY010000031.1, read on the forward strand.
GGTTGGGGCATTCTTCTAACAGACGTGGTGCGGCATGTGGCCAACGCGCTGCGGGAATACAAAGGGTGGGACCAGGCCGAAACAGTCGCAGAAATCCGGCGAGTGTTCAATGCCGAACTGGACACTCCGACCGCCACTCCTTCCGGGAAATTCCATTCTCATTGATGAGTGACCCCTTGCTTACCGTGCTCACCGTCGACGCCGCTCGCTCTGCGATCCAGGAGCGCAAAACCACCGCTGTGCAGTTGGCTCAGGATTGCTACGCGAAAATTCAGAAGGAAGACGGCCAGATCGGGGCGTTCCTTACGCTGTCGAAAGAACGCGCGCTCGAGCAGGCGAACCGCATCGATCGCATGGCGGCAGAAGGGAAGTTACTGCCGCCGCTCGGGGGAGTTCCGGTAGCGATCAAAGATGTGATGTCGACCAAGGGCGTACGCACGACGGCGGGATCGAAGTGCCTGGAAAATTATGTCCCGCCTTACGATTGCACAGCAGTGGCGCGATTGGAAGCAGCCGGAGCGGTCGTTCTTGGCAAAACGAACTGCGACGAGTTTGCGATGGGATCGTCGAATGAGAATTCTGCGTACCATCCGGTTCGCAATCCGCGGGATCTGGAGCGTGTGCCGGGAGGGTCTTCGGGAGGATCGGCGGCGGCTGTCGCGTCGGACATGGCCGTGGCGGCACTTGGGTCCGACACAGGCGGATCCATTCGCCAGCCGGCTTCGTTCTGCGGAGTGGTTGGGCTGATGCCGACCTATGGGCGTGTGTCGCGTTATGGGCTGATTGCATTTGCGTCGTCGCTCGATCACATCGGGCCGCTGACGAAGACGGTCAAGGATTCTGCGACTGTGCTGGGAGTGATTGCAGGCCGCGATCCAATGGACTCGACCTCCGCCGACGTGCCCGTGCCGGATTACGTTGCGGAACTCGAGAAACCCGTCCGCGGATTGAAGCTCGGCGTGGCAAAAGAATATTTCGGCGAGGGACTGAACGATGAAGTTCGGCACGCGGTCGAGTCTGCCATCGACAAGCTCAAAGGCCTGGGCTGCGAGATCGTGCCGGTTTCGCTGCCACACACGCCATACGCGATCCCAGCCTACTATTTGATCGCTACGGCCGAGGCTTCGTCGAATCTGGCCCGCTACGATGGCGTGCGCTACAGCCGCCGGGCGCGGGGAATCCGCACGCTTGCAGAGATGTATCGCCGCAGCCGCGATGAAGGATTCGGAACGGAGGTAAAGCGGCGCATCATGCTGGGGACCTACGCGCTTAGTGCCGGCTACTACGATGCGTATTACTTGAAAGCGCAGAAAGTGCGCACGCTGCTCACGCGTGACTTCGATGAGGCATTCCGAAAAGTAGATGCGATCGTGACGCCGACTAGCCCGACGTCCGCGTTTCGGATCGGCGAGAAGTCGAATGATCCCCTGTCGATGTACCTGGCGGACATTTACACGGTGACGGCAGATCTGGCGGGTATTCCGGGAATTTCCGTTCCTTGCGGGGAAACGAAAGCAAAGTTACCGATCGGATTGCAGATACTGGGGAAGCATTTTGATGAGGCGACGATTTTGCGGATGGCGCATGCGTACGAAAAAGCATAGAGCCGGCTTCCGCAAAACCGAGATCCCTCGCTACGCTCGGGATGGCAAGCCCATGTGGGACGGACACTCTGTTCGTCTACTTAGACTTGGCGGGCAGGAGTGCCCGTCCCACAGAAACTAGAAACTACGTTTACCGATCAAGGCTGTAGTAGCTCTCGCCGGCGCAGGCGCGGCACAGTACTCTATCGCCCCGGCGTACTTCGCGGCGGAAATTGATGCCTTCGCCGCACTCTTCGCAAACGACGCGCTCGCCTTTGTATCCAGGAAATTCTTCTGGGGCGAGATCGACTTGCACCCACTGCGTGGTGAACAAGTCTTCATCTGAGATTTCACGATAGGCCAGCATTTGCTGCTGGTTCTTGTCCGCGATTTCAGGATGCATCTGGCGCGCCAGGGCCTTGGAGGATTCTTTCGCGGCAATGCGAATCGCTTTGTTGCTCGCGACATCAACGAAAGTCGCGGCGACTTTTCCCCAGTCGCGAAATTTCAGCGCGCGCTTGCCGAGGCGACATCCAGTCACAACCGCAACGGCGTCGGTGGCACAGCGATCGATCTCGACAAAAGTGACGAGGCGTTTGCGGTCTTTGCCGGTGGGATCGTCGATGCCGAGTTTCTGCAATCCGAGCATGGCCAGGCGCACGCCGAGGACCTGACCGGCGCAGAGATGTCCGTGAGCTTGCTCGGCATCGCGGAGGTAGTCGTCGAGGGATTTCATGGAGTGGCTATCAGCCATCAGCCATCAGCCTAACATCTCAGCCGCAAGAATGTCGGCGTCACTTCCGATGCAAATCTGCCGAGACTGAGTTATTTTCGTCGCCAGAGAATGTCGTTCTTGGTGATCTCGATCAGGATGTTAGCGGCGGTGAGTTCGGCGCGAATGGAATCGGAGAGCTGGAAATTGCGCGCTGCGCGCGCCGCCTTCATGGCCGCAATCTTCTTTTCGATTTCTTGGTCGGAAAGTTGCCCGGATTGCAAGAGATCATGGAGCTCCGGACTGATGTCTTTCTCGCGTCCTTCGGCGCCTGCCCACTCGGCAACGCGTTGCATTTTCGGCAGATCGTCGTCATTCAGCACGGCGAAGATTTCGTCGAAGCGGTCGAGTGCCGCGAGCAGAGGGGCGACGTCGCTGCTCTTCATTTGGCCGGCATCAAGCGCAGCGTTGGCGCGACGGACCATTTCAAAAACCGCGCCCTGGGCCTGGGCCGTGTTGAGATCGTCGTCGAGCGCGTCGCGCGTGCGGGCGGCGGTGTCAGAGGCCAATGCCTGCATTTCAGAATTCGTGCCTTCGGCAAACTGAGTGCTCTTCAAGCGTGACCGGAAATTGCGCAGGCGCTCGACCGAAACCGCCGCCTGCTTCAATCCGTCGAAGGTGAAGTTCAATTGATTGCGATAAGGGACCGAGGTCAGCAGATAACGAATCGAAGACGGCTTGTGTCCTTTGAGCACCAGATCGCGCAGCGTAAAAAAATTTCCCAGGCTCTTCGACATTTTCTCGCCCTCGACGAGAAGAAAGCGCGCGTGAAACCAGAAATGCGCGAAGGGTTTTCCGGTGAGCGATTCTGACTGGGCGATCTCGTTTTCGTGATGGGGGAAGATGAGGTCCTCGCCGCCGGCATGCAGGTCGAAGCTCTCGCCGAGTTCCTGCATCGACATGACGGAGCATTCGATGTGCCAGCCGGGACGCCCCGGCCCGATCACGCTCTCCCAAAAAGCCTCGCCCGGTTTCGGCGCCTTCCAAAGTGCGAAATCGCGCGCCTCTTCTTTGTCGTAACGGTCGGAATCGACGCGCGCGCCGTCTTCCATTCCGGCGAAATCTTTCTTCGACAGCTTGCCGTAGGCGGGAAACTTCGCAATGCGGAAATAATAGGAGCCGTCGTCGGCCCGGTAGGCGATGCCTTTTTCCGCCAGCTTTCCGATGAATCGCGCCATCGCCTCGATGTTTTCCGTGGCGCGGACGATTTGCGGCTGCTCGATATTCAGCGTCACCGTATCTTCGAGAAACGCTTTCTGGTATTTCGCCGTGTACTGCTGCACGGTGACGCCCGCCTCAGCCGAGTTGTGAATGATGCGGTCGTCCACGTCGGTGATGTTCATCACGTGATGAACTTTGTACCCGCTTTGGCGAAGGTAGCGGCGCAGAATATCGACCGCGATAAATGTACGAAAATTTCCAATGTGCCCATAGTCGTAGACCGTTGGTCCGCAGGCGTACATGCGGACTTCGTTGTCCTGAAGTGGATGGAACTCTTCCACTTTCGAGGACATCGTGTTGTAGAGGCGCAGGGGCATCGTGGCGCTGGGTTGAGAACCTACGATTCTAGGGGTGCGCGAGAAAAGGGGTCAAATTAGATCGCTGGGGTTACGAACTAACCGCCCGGCCGGACTTCGGTATCAAGATGCAAAGATTTACAAATGCGAACGGCTTCGTTCAGGTTGTGATTGACGCGTTCGGATGAGATAACGTCGTCAGACGGCGTGAGGATGATGCTGGGTCCGCGCGGCCAGGCCGACGGTGGAAGAGAAATGAGATAGCCCGCCAACGATTCCGGGGATACCTGCGAATGGTGAGCTTTACCGCTGGAGAAGTCGGTCACGAACAAGCCATCATCGATGGCCAAAATCGATGGATTGACGCAGCCGGTCTCAGTGCTATGGCAGTATTGCGCGAAATTGCTGCGGACTATCTTTGCGCGGAGGTCAGTGTCAGCGGTTGGAGCCCGGCGCGACTTGCAGCCAGGCAACGCGACTGCGATGGCGGCGAACAAGCAAGCATGGGCGAGTATTTTCATCACTGACAAACGCGGGCCAACTTCCGATTTCCGGTCAGACATTTCTCGAAACACCTGGACGAACACGACGGGAGTTCCTGCTGTCGGTCTGTCGAAATAAGCGATTACTCGCGCGTAAGGAAGAAATAGGTCGATCTTTGGTCGAGCCATTGTGAAGTTTGCGGCGGCAGCAGGAGACGTTAATCCACAGTCTGGATCTTACCATTGATTATCGGCTCGACGGTCCCGACTGAGGAGTGCTATGACTCGGGGTGTGTTCCCGCAGCCGGTGCTGCACTAGAAAAACGTAGTGCACGGCAGAAATTATCGTGAAGGCAAAAGTGGCGCGCAGAAAGACCGTGCGCGCGATCCAGATCCAGCGCGTGCGATGGACTTCGAGCAGGAGCACGAAAAATACTGCTGCGATCTGAGACAGCGTGTTCGCCTTGCCAAAAATGCTGGGACTGAAATTGCGCAGTCCGGCAATGGCGAACAGCACGGCGCTGGCGGCCAAAATGGAAATGTCGCGGCTGAAGACCAGCACTGTGAACTTCCAGGGAATTCTATGCAGAATCGAAAGCACCAGAAACATGGTGCTCAGCAGGAGCTTGTCGGCAATCGGATCCAGATATTGTCCGAGAAGCGTCTGCTGGTGGAGCGTGCGCGCGAGCAGGCCATCGAGCCCGTCGCTGAAGCCGGCCAGCACGAAGACCACCAGGGCCCACAAATAGTGGCCGTCAACCAGCTGGATCACGATGAAGGGCACAAAGATCATGCGCAGTAGCGTGAGCTGGTTCGGAGCGGTGAAGATCTGAGAAATTTTCACCGTGGCTGCTCCCCGGAAGCATCGGCGGCGGGTTCGCTCAGCCTAGAGAGCGACAATGACACTTTCGGCTCGAGCCCCGTTTTGGAAAAGAAACGCTGCGACAACGACGGCAGGCTGCCATCTGGCAGATCGAGTTCCACCCGCTCGATGCGATGCATGGGGAAGAAAACGATGGCGGGGGTGAAAGGCTCTCCGTCGCGAACCATAACAGTCAGGTCTTCAAACGAAGCGAGCTCGATTCCGCTCAGGCTGAGCCCGGCAGGAACAAGATTCAGGATCATGCCCCAGAATTTTTCGCGAGGATTGCACAGGGTCACAATCACCACCGCGCCCGGCGAGAAGGGTTCGGGCGTACGGTCGACGGCGACCGTCTTCGATATCGAGGCCTGGTCCACGGAACGATTTTCGCCGCCAAGCCCGAGCTTTGCAACTCGACCCTGTTATGTCTTCGCGCGAGATCTTCGCAAGCACGACCCAAGTAGCGGATGGAAAGTCTTGTTTCGCGTCCGGTTACTAATTCCAAAAGAGAGGAACGCTGCGTTTCGGCAGCTCTTTCTTGACAGTCACCGTTACTCCCATATTTAATTACGACCAACAAAAAATCGGTTTCGGAGTGTCGGGGCCGTTTCCTTAGCAGTCAACAAAACTAAATGTAGTGAGAGGGCCTATGCCAAGCGTTCGAAGTGTGGCTGTTGCGTTGCTGCTGTCATTGTTCGTTTCGTCACTCGCATTCGCTCAGGGCGGCGCCACGGGCGCAATCGGCGGCGTGGTTCAGGACGCCTCCGGAGCGGTCATCGCCAACGCCAAAGTGACCATCACGAACGAGGGCACCGGAGAACTGCTCCGTCAAGTCGTTACGGACGCGACTGGATCCTTTAGCGCCACGTTGCTGCCCGTGGGCGCATATACGGTGGAGGTGAATGCCACCGGATTTCCCATCACAAAGTTCCCCGGCGTAGTGGTGCGAATCACAGAAACGACGCGCATGACGGCGACGGTGCGCACGAGCGTGGTGAAGGAAGTGGTCGAGGTCCAATCCCAGATCGAAGCAGTCAACACGACCGATGCCACGACCGGACAATCGCTGGGCGCGCAGACCATCACAGATCTGCCGCTGGCGACGCGCAACTTCCAGCAATTGCTCACGCTCTCGACCGGCGCCTCGGCGGATTTGAATAACGCGGCGCAGTTGGGTCGAGGCAGTGTGTTCATCCACGTCAACGGCGGTCGCGAGGACAACAACAACTATCTGATCGATGGCATCAGCGTGGCCGACTATGCCTTCGGCGAACTGACCTACACGCCGTTGCCCAGCCCGGATTCGATCCAGGAATTCAAAGTCAGCACCAGCCTCTACGATTCGTCGCAGGGACGCAACGGCGGCGGCAACATTAATGCTAGCTTGAAGAGCGGCACCGCCAGCTTTCACGGCGATTTGTGGGAGTACTTCCGCAATACGGCGCTCGACGCGAACGACTACTTCCTGGGCAAGGTCCAGGTCAAGCAGAACATTTTTGGCGGGGACTTCGGCGGGCCGATCGGCAAAGAGGCCAAGCTGGGATATTTTTACTTTAATCTTCAGGGCACGCGGCAGCGAAGCGGTGATTCGCCAGGGACGTTTATCAGCAATCCCCAGCTTCCTTATGTTCCCTTGAAGGATCGTTTGTCTGCCAGCCAGTTGGCTGCAGATTGCGGAGTCCCCAGCGTGGACCCGGTCGCATTCAATCTGCTGGCGTTCAAGAGCAATCAGTTCGGCCCGAATGCTGGCGGATATTTGTTCCCTTTGCAGACAAACGTGCCAACGACGACGCCTTGCGGTACGCCCGAGCCCTTTATCGTTACGAACCCCGGCAAGTTCACCGACAATCAGTTCACCTTGAACTGGGACCGCGATTTTCGCAACAGCAAAGACCGCATTTCGGAGCGCTTTTTCTGGTCCAACTCAGATACGTTCGAGCCCTTCGGAGCTGATTCGTTCGGCATTCAAACCGGCGGGCTTCCCGGAACGAACAATCTGAACTTCCCACTCGACATTCCGCTGCACAGCCGATTCGGCAGCATCACCGAAACCCACGTATTCACCCCGGCAGTGATCAATGAATTTCGCTTCGGGGTCAATATCATCAGCGACAGGCTACACAACGTGCCGCCAGTTACGAACACCCAGGTGGGTATCAATTTGCCAACAGCGACGGGTGTGAACGGTCAAGCCGGAGATCCAAACATTTATCGATTTCAGTTTGGTACGTTCGGTTTTGGAGCCTATCCCCAGGAACTTCAGGCGGCGCTGTCGGACAACTACACTTGGCTTGACACTATAAGCTGGGCGCACGGTCCGCACCAGTTACGCTTCGGCGGGGAGATTGACCGCGTTGCCATGCGTCGCACCCTTCCGATCGCCGATAACGGGCTTGTATTCTTTTTGCCCGGCGCGACGAACTCTGCCTTAGACGATTTCCAGAGTTTCTTGGTTGGCTCTCCCTTCTTCGGCGAGGGTGGCGGCGGCCTCGGCAATCACGATTATCGTGTTCCCGGATATTCCTGGTTCGCCCAGGACGATTATCGCGTCAGCAGCACTCTGACTCTGAATTTAGGCTTCCGCAACGAGTTGCTGGGAGCGCCATACGATTTGCTTTGCCACACCGGCAACGTGAATCCCGACCTGGCCAACACCACTGGGCAGCCGTATGTCTGGCCAAAGTGTGTTAACAAGTTCGGACTGAGTGGTCTCACTGGAACACTCAATCAAGCGGGGCTCAATAACGAGTACGCCAGCGTTTGGGAACCGCGGATCGGCTTTGCCTATGATGTGGGCGGCAAACATACGACATCGATTCGTGGCGGATACGGCATCTATAGCGTGCGTGAGGACCTCGGGGCCGTCGATAACCTGGCGATTTCGCCGCCGACGTATCCCTTCGGTGTGAATTTCGAGCCGGGTGTCTTCGGCAACTGCCTGGCTACCTCCAGTTGCCTGGCGAATCTGTTTACCGCAAACAACGGCAATCCCATATTCCCGCTTCCTGGTATTCCCCCATTGGGGGCCGCGCCAACGCAGGCGTACGTGCCAACCGCATCGATCCTGCAGAACTTCAGTACGACTCCAAACCAGCCGCTTGGCACCAAATTCTGCACACTGGTAAACGGCTCCCAAGCGACTGCCGCGAACGAATGCGGTGCCAACTTCAGTGGAACAGTAAACAGCTTGATCCAGCTTCAAGTGCCACTGCACTGGGTGGCGGGCACGACGCAGCAATGGAACTTCACCATCCAGCGCGAACTGGGCCACGACTGGTTTGCGGAGATCGGCTATGTGGGCACGAGAGGCAGCCGTCTACGCTCCACCGTGGACACGAATCAGGCTAGGTTGGCAACACCACAGAACCCAATTGTCCTCACGGGGCAGGCTTGCACGAATGTGCAAGCCAAGACGACCGGTGGAGCTACCTGCACTATAGCCGGCTCGACCACTGAGAACGTGAGTGCGCGAGTGCCTTTCCTGGGAATCGCGCCGGCGGATTTCGAAGCGTTTGCTCCCAATTCCGATTCGCACTACAACGCGCTGCAAGCCACGCTGTCGCACCGCTTCGGCAAGGGGCTTTATTTCCAAAGCGCTTACACCTACTCGAAATCAATTGACGACGTCTCGACGGCGTCGGTCGCCTTCGTCTCAAGAGTCAACGATCAGACGAACGCGGCAGCTTCACGCGGTCTTTCGGATTTTGACCGGCGGCAACGCTTCGTCACCAGCGGAGTGTATCAACTGCCGTTCTTTAGCGGTGCTCATGGTGCGACCAAGGCAGCCCTGGGCGGATGGGAGGTCAGTGGCGTCCTCATCCTGCAATCCGGAACGCCGTTCTCAATCTTCGATCCAGGTGGCGGGACGGCCTATTCTCTTGCCAGCCCGTCGGCCACGGCAACCTTTGCCCCGAACTTTAGCTGCGCGAACGCGCCCACCCACGGTAGCCCACAGTCGCGGCTGACAAACTGGGTCAACCCCGCGGCATATACCGTCGATCCTCCTGCGGTACTTTCCGATGGTTCACCAAGCGACGCGACCGTGTTTGGCAATACGCCGCGCAACTGCATCATCGGCCCGCCGCAGAAGAACGTCGACTTGACGCTAGACAAGAGCTTCAAGATCGGCGAGCGGCAGAGTGTGCGGTTCCGTGCCGACTTCTTCAATTTGTTCAACCATCCATCGTTCCAGAACCCGGCCGAGTTCAACAACGATGGCGGAGTGGTAGGGGACGAAGGCACGAAGATCACGTCCGTGGTCGGCACGCCGCGGCTGATTCAGTTCTCGTTGAAGTATTCGTTCTGAGGCATGATTAGCTTGAACGGGGAGAGCAACTGCGCTCCCTTTTTTGTGCGATTCACTTCCCCACGTTCACTGACAGCTCGGCCGCCAGTTGCCGCGCGAGCCTCTCTGCGGCCTCACGTACTGCCGCAGGCGGTTCGCTGCCGACGTCGAACTGCCGGGCTTCGATGCCGTACACGTGCAGGTTCTTTGGAAGATTGCCGATCCGCCGGGCCAGCTGGATTGCTTCTGCAATCCCAAATCCGTGGGTTGATGTGGAGCGAATCGCTGGGAAGTGTGCCGCGTTGCCATCCCAATGATGAATCGTGCCGGGACCCGCGCCGGTTACCACGGCATCGATGACGATCACGTCGTCGGCGTCTTTCCAGGTCTCCATCAGTTCGAGGGGCTGTGCAATAGAGAGTTCGGCCCCAATGCCAAGCTCGCGTAGCCGGTCATAGACCAGCAACCCCGCAGCGTCGTCGCCCCGATCGCGATTTCCGCAGCAGATGATGCGCATGGCAGCCGCCTATCGCTCGATGGTCAGTTTCAAAAAATGCGTCGCGCACGAGATGCACGGATCGTAGTTGCGAATGGCTTGCTCGCACTTCCAGGTGGCCTCGTCCTGCGGCCAGGCGACAAGCTGGGCGGCGTATTCCCGGAGGTCGTCTTCGATGCGTCGCTGGTTCTGCGAAGTAGGAGGGACGATCTTCGCGGTCAGGATCAGTCCGTGATCGTCGAGCGCATAGCGGTGGTAAAGAATGCCGCGCGGCGCTTCGGTGATGGCCTGCCCGACACCGGCGCGATTCGGAACTTCCACTTTCGGGGCCGCGGGCGGCTCGTATTCGCGGATGACACGCAGCGCTTCGGCGCAAGCGAAGACCAATTCGACCGCACGCACCACGATGCTGCGAAACGGATTCTTCACGGGCGGCTTCAAGCGTGCTTTCTCCGCGGCTTCTTGCGCGACTGCGGGCAGCCTGTCGAAATTCAGATTGAAGCGGGCCAGCGGCCCGACCAGATACGAACCGCGTCCCCGCACGACCGAGTGCAGCGCGTTGGAGTGCTTCACGTGTTGCTCGAGGAAGTGGTCTTCGTATTCGGCCGCGTCAATGTCCAAGCCACGATTCGAAACCAGTCGTCCCTCATTCAGCGGATATTCTTCGGGATGGCGTAGGGCAACGAACTCGTAATCCTGCTCAAACTTTGGAAAATCCAAACCGGCGGTCCATTGCACCGTGTCGAGTGACGTCTGCAGCGCCCACTCCAGGTCGTCGCTGAGTTCCTGCAGCTGAAATTTCGTGGGCACCTTGTAGAACCCTCCCACCGCAACCGAGATGGGATGGATCTCGCGCCCGCCCAGCACGCACATGATGCGATTGCCAATTTTTTTCAGGCGGAGCGCCTTCTCGACCAGATCGCGATGATCCGCGGCCATGGCGATCACGTCTTCGTAGCCGAGAAAGTCTGGCGCGTGCAGCATGTAAATATGCAACGCGTGACTCTCGATCCATTCGCCGCAATAGAAGAGCCGGCGCAGCTGGCGGACGGCCGGTTCAATGCGAATGCCGAGCGCCCGCTCCATCGCGTGGACGGCGCTCATCTGATAAGCGATGGGGCAGATCCCGCAAATGCGGGCGGTGATGTCGGGCGCTTCTGAAAAATGACGGCCGCGCAGAAAGGCTTCGAAGAAGCGAGGCGGCTCGTAGATCTTCAGCTTGACGTCGGCTACGCGGTCGCCCGCCATTTTGATGTAGAGCGATCCTTCACCTTCTACGCGGGCGAGCGTATCGACGCGGATGGTGCGTCCCGTCATTTGCGTTCACACTCCTCGCTGGCTTTGCGGAACTGCCACGACCACGCATTGAAGGCGCGGAAGGCGCGCACATTCTGGTCCGAAGTCTGGCCGATGTATTGCAGATGATTGACGAGTGCGGCAGTGTTCGCGCTTTCCATGGGGCCGAAGCAGCCATAGCATCCGCGATCGAAGCTGGGGCAGAGCGCGCCGCAACCGGCTTGTGTCACCGGGCCGAGGCAGGCGGAGTCGCGCGTGACCGCGATGCAGAGATTTCCCTTGCGCTTGCACTCGATGCAGACGCTGTAAGTGGGAATGTTCGGCTTGCGTCCGGCCAGCGTTGCCGTGATCAGCTCGACAAGCTGCAGCTTGTTGATGGGGCAACCGCGAAGTTCGAAATCGACCGGCACGTGCTCGGCAATAGGCGTCGACAACTTCAGCGTGCTGATGAACTGCGGTGTGGCGTAGACTACGCGGATAAATTCGTCCACATCTTTCCAGTTGCGCAGCGCCTGAATGCCGCCGGCCGTAGCGCAGGCGCCGATGGTGATCAGCGTCTTGCACTCGCGCCGCACCTGCTGAATGCGTTGCGCATCGGTGTGGGTCGTGATCGATCCCTCGACCAGGGCGATGTCGTAAGGGCCTTTCAGCATCTTGCGGGACGCTTCGGGGAAGTACGCGATGTCGACCGCGCCGACGACGGCGAGCAGTTCGTCTTCCGCGTCGAGCAGGCTCAACTGGCAGCCGTCGCATGACGCGAACTTGAACACCGCGATCCTGGGCTTGCCCGTCCCACCGGATTTTCGTTTAGAGCTCATATTTATCCAACAGCTGCCGGATTTGCTCGAATGGAAACACCGGGCCGTCTTTGCAGATGAAGTGCGGACCGTACTGACAATGTCCGCAGAAGCCGACGCCACATTTCATGTTGCGTTCCATCGAGACATAGATATCGTCGCGCTTCAGCCCCTGCAGTTCGAGCTCGCGCGTGACGAAGCGCATCATGATCTCCGGTCCGCAGATCATGGCCACCGACCGCGATGGCTGCAGCCGCGCATACTTGAACAGCGTTGTGACCACGCCGACGTGGCCACGCCAGCTGAGCCCGCCATAGTCGACCGTGGTGAGTACTTGCGTTTCCGGCTGGCGTGCCCAGGCCACGAGTTCTTTGCGATACAGAACATCACTCGGGCTGCGCGCGCCATAGAGCAGCACCAGGCGACCGTACCGATGGCGATTGCCGAGGACCTCATAGATCACTGGCCGAAGAGGAGCGAGTCCGATTCCGCCGGCGACGATGATCACATCCCGCCCGCGGGCGGCTTCGATCGGCCATCCCGTGCCGAAGGGACCGCGCACGCCGATCTGATCTCCGACTTTTCGGCTGACGAGCGCGTTGGTTGCCTTGCCGACCGAGCGCACCGTGTACGCCAAACGTGCATGTTGCGAGGGATCGCCGCTGATCGAAATAGGCAACTCGCCCACACCGAACACCCACAACATGCTGAACTGCCCGGGCTGGAATGAGGCTCCGTTGACACCATTCTCTGGTTCGAGCAGAAGTGAAAATGTGTCGGGAGTGTCCTTATCTACGCGCTGCACCACGTAGGGCTGCGGCATCATCGGATCAGCCGTCGCCGGAATGGTCTCTATCGCCGCCATATAGTTACTTCACCGCATACAAGTCGAGCAGTTGATAGCGCGTGGCATGGAGGCGCCGCACCATGATCTGCGAGAAGCGTCGCAACACTTCATAGCCGAGATCGTGGTTCTGTTCGCACTTGCCGCGCAGACACTTGCCGTCGATGGCAATGGCGCGCGTCTCCTGCGTGGCGTGCGCATGAAAGGTCCAGATGTAAGGCGGCACCAGCCACGACCAACCCAGCAGGTCGCCGGTACCGAGGGTCTCGACGACAATTGGCTTGCTGTGCGGAGGAAACATCTCCAGCGCCACCTTGCCGGCGCGGATCAGATAGAACTCGTTGGCGTCTTCGCCTTCTTTGAAAATGTAAGAGCCGATGGGGAAGCGGACGTTCGACGCGCATCCGGTCAGCAAATCGGTGTAATACGACTCCAGGCCGGCGAAAAATGGGTGTTCAGCGATGATGCGCTCAAGGCTTTCCATTGTTTCCTCCTTCCCGCAGGGCGCGAGCTTCTTCGGTGATGTCAATCCCTTTCGGGCACCAGGTGATGCAGCGCCCGCATCCCACGCAGCCCAGCGTTCCGAACTGGTCGATCCACGAGCCCAGCTTGTGGGTCAGCCACTGGCGATAGCGGGCTTTGCCGGAAGCGCGCACGTTGCCCCCGTGGATATAGGAAAAACTCAGCGTGAAGCAGGAATCCCAACGCCGCCAGCGCTCGGCATGAGTGCCAGTGAGATCGCTGGCGTCCTCCACGGTCGTGCAGAAGCAAGTCGGGCAGACCATGGTGCAGTTGGCGCAGGTTAGGCAGCGCTCGGCAACTTGCTCCCAGCGTGAATTTTCAAAATTCTGATAAAGAAGTTCTTTGAGTCCGCTCGTATCGACGCTTCGCACCTGCTGGCATGTGGCCGCATCGATGGCCTGAGACTCTTGCTGGATTTGCTCTTCCGTCGCGGGCGAAGTTGGCAGGTCTGCCAAGACCGCGGAGCCAAGCTTGCTTCCCGCGTGCACCAGGAACCAATGACCGTCTGAGCCGATGAGTTCCGTGAGAGACAAGTCAAACTCGTGCTTTGGGCGCGGCCCGGTTCCGAGCGACGCGCAGAAGCAGGTTTCGACCGAGCGCGTGCACTGCACGACGACGATGAACGCGCCGTTGCGGCGGCCAGAGTAAATGGGATCGTGATACTTGTCCTGGGTGAGAACGCGATCCTGCACGGCAATAGCCGCCAGATCACACGCCCGAACCCCAAACAGCGCGAACGGACGCTTGGGCTTGGTTTCGTTGTTCAGGATGCGAAACGTGCCGTTCTGCCGCTCCGCCGACCAGATTTTGATTTCGGCGGGATGCAGGAATTTTTTCCAGCTATGCGGTCCGACGGCGTAGTCGAAGAACGCGCCGCTCTCCTGCGATTTCAGCCGGTAGTGGCCGGGACTTTGCTCGTCCGTCCAGCCCGCGGGCAGCTGCTCGGCAGACTCGAGATGATCGAGAACGATCGCTCCATCGCGGACCGTTGGCCCAATCACGTCGTAGCCCCGACGAACCAGGTCTTGGAAAAGATGTGCCAGGTCGCCGGCCTCCAGCGCCTGAGGCGCGTCGGCTCGTTGTTTTACTTTCGCCATCTTGAAACCTTCGGCGGCCGCCCGCCTTATGCAAGCTTGCAGGCGCGGCTACCGCTTATAGCCAATCTTGCGCAGCAGATCGCGCCGCCACGCAACGTCTGACTCGCCCTCCACTCCCTTCGGAGGACTTCCATCAATCACCCCGAGCACGCCCCGTCCCAACTGGCTCTGGGACACGATGACTTCCAAAGGATTCGCCGTCGCACAGAAAATCGAGCAGACTTCCGGCACGTTCCGGATTGCGTTCAGCACGTTAATGGGAAATGCATTCTGCAGGAGCAGCACGAAGGTGTGTCCACAACCCAGCGCCTGTGCGTTTCGGATCGCTACGGCGCGCAGCGCCTCATCATTTCCTTCCGAGCGTGTCAGACACGCGCCCGAGGCTTCGTTGAAAGCCAGGCCAAACTTAGCCTGCGGCACAGTTGTGGCCACGGCTTCGTAAAGGTCCTCGACAGTTTTAATGAAATGAGATTGACCGACGATGATGTTGGCGTCGGCAGGAAGCTCCATGCGGACGGCCTGCAACTCAAGGTTCATCAATGGTCCTCGTCGACCAACATGTCATTGTCAGGCTGAGGAATGTATGCGGCTGTGATTTGAGTCACGTCCGTCGGTAGTGGGGAAGCACGAAAGCTGCAGCATGTCACTCCGTACGGAAATCGGAGGGGAGCTATTTTCTCAGCCAGCCTTCCAGCTCGCCGAGCGATTCCACACGCGGCAGGCCACGATCGCGATAGGCGCCGGCCACGTCGAACAAGACCGCGTCCATGCCGGCATTGCGCGCTCCGACGTAGTCGATTGAATAGACGTCACCCACATACAGACTTTCCGAAGGCTCGGCTTTCATCGCGCGCAGGGCGGCCTCGAAGATGGCAGGATGCGGCTTCTCGTGGCCCACGAGGCCGGAGTCGGTAATCGCGTGGAAGCAATCGGCGATGCCGCATTGCTCAAGCACCTGGTCGATCTTTCCATCGGCATTGGAGATGACTGCGGTCTGGTACTCGCTGCCAATTCGTTGAAGGATCTCGCACGTGCCCGGTAGAATCTGGTCCCAATTGGATGACAGCTGTGTGTTCTGCACTAGAGCGTTTTGCACTTTATCGCTCAGCGCATTTCGTTCGTCCAGCAGATGCGAGTAGAAGTTCCACCAGAAGCCGTGATCGACGCGGCCGGAGCTCATGCTTTGATCGAACTCTTTCTTGGTTCGCCGTTCGAGCGCCTGCCATTGTTGCAGCGTGGGATGCTGGGCTTCCGGCAAAGGCTCCAGAATGCGTTCCCGATTGGGGAACAGCAGCGTATTGCCCACATCGAAGAAGATGAACCGGCGTTTGGACATGCTTCCATATTACCGAAGTGGATACAGGCGGTTACGCCTGTGATGCGCATGCTGCGATTCTGCGGCTCGCCCTTGGCGCTTCCTGTGCCACAATGAACGATATTCACCAGCTCAGCCGCCCTGGAGGGTGGCCGGGCGATCCACGATGGCGTTCGCCTCCGCCATTTCGCCGCTCTCGGGAGTTGCCCGCGCCACGCGGGCGGCCGCGTCTTCTACTCTGCTCATGCGCGGCCAGGCTGCCATTTTGTTCAGCATGGCTTTGGCGCGGAAGCACGGGTCGCAAGCCGACGTTTATAACATTCTCTGGGGCGTAGTTTTCGGATTCGCCACCCTCAACATTCTCGGGCTCGCCGCCCGGCGCATGGAGCCCGGCCGCCGCGGCATGAGTTTCGGCGAAATCCTGGCCGTCATGGTCGTCGTACTGGCCGTCGTTATGCTGGCATGGGAGCTATTGACCATTTTCCATATCTTCCCGATCAAATTGCGACGATAACCGCTGGTTTCCGGCATCCGCTCCCGCTTTCCGGCATCCGGCTTCAGGATTCCGCCTGTCTCGCTCAGTTGCCGTGGGTGCAACAAACGCCTCGTATTTGCGTTATCATTCGCTGAAATGGCGAAGAAGAGTCCCCCAAATTTCGAAGTGACCTGCCCGTGCTGCAGCGCGGTGCTGAAAATCGATGTTGAGACCCAGGCCGTGATCTCGCACGTGGCGCCGGTCAAACCGAAAACGTTCAACGACATGGAAGCCGCGGCCAAAGCCATGCGCGAGCAGGACAGCCGCCGCGAGTCGATCTTTCAGCAATCGGTTGAGGCGCACAAGCATGCCTCCGACCTTTTGGAAAAGAAGTTCCAGGAGGCGCTCAAGAAGGCCAAAGAATCGCCCGACACCGGCAAGCCGATCCGGGATTTCGATCTGGATTGATAGGGTGATTATTGGAGCGAGCGTTAAGGAACCTCTGATTAAGGGCCCTCTCTCATTCTGTCATCCTGAGCGAAGCGAAGGACCCCATGGAAGTCGGTTCCAGCAGCGGCTTCGCGAGGAATTTCTTCCACTGCTTCCACTCGCCCCGTTTTGCTTCGCAAAATTCATCTAAAACTTCGTTAGGATTTTCTTTCGCCCCTCCGGGGCTGGTTCCATTTTTCGCCCTTTTCCCAGCGCTGAAGCGCTGGGCTACTCTATTGCGCGCCTCTGCCGCTAATCCTTGCTCGTTGCATGGAGCATTGCCATAGCATGTGGCGCAGACCGAGCGCCAGATGAGATCATCCGATCATGCGAGCGCGATTGGCGGATACAACGCATCCTGAAGACAATGAGATGCGCGCGCGTCCTCTTCTTCTCGGCCATCGCGGTGCCCGCGCCCGGCGCTCCATCCCGGAAAATACGTTTGCCTCGTTTGATCAGGCGCTCGCCGATGGCTGCCACGGATTTGAGTTCGATGTTCGCCTCACTTCCGATGGCAAGGCCGTCATCTGCCATGATGAAGAATTTGGCAGGCTCACAATCGCGCGAACGCTGGCGAAGCATTTGCCGGATCTTGCCACACTGGAAGGCGTGCTGCAGCGATATCACAATTCAGCCTTTCTTGACATCGAGCTGAAAGTCCCGGGCCTGGAGGACATCACCCTCGAGCTTCTTGCCAAATATCCGCCGCGACGCGGGTATGTTGTTTCGTCTTTTTTACCGGAAGTTTTGCGCACGCTGCGACAGAAGAATTCTCAAACGTCCTTGGGCTTGATCTGCGAGAACAAGTCGCAACTCGCCGGATGGCAAAGACAGCCTGTGCGATACCTCATCGTTCATCATCGCCTGCTGACGCGAAAACTGATCGATGAGGCAAAAGATTCCGGGAAGGAAGTTTTTGTTTGGACTGTAAATCGCGCCGACCAGATGCGCCGTTTTGCGAACTGGGGTGTGGAAGGGATTATTTCGGATGACACGGAGTGTCTGGCGCGCGCTCTACCGGATTCCTAGCACCCAGTGAAGCTCTGATTCAGTTCCGCCTCTTTAACGTTCTGTCATCCTGAGCGTAGCGAAGGACCCCATGGAAGTCGGCGCCAGCAGCGGCTTCGCAAGGAATTTCTTTCACTGCCGTTGCCCCGCGTTTCTTCACAGGCGGGTGGCCCGCCCTTTTCTTTTTATCGGGATCCACCACGGCTGAGGGTGCCCCATCCTTGCGTTCTTTGCAAGGGTGGGAATCTCGAGCCTCTACCTCAGCGCTCTAGTTTGAACGTTGAGTTCGGATTGCCCACCTCTTCGCACAGAACGCGAAAGGATGGGGCATCCTCGGCGGGACTACTGCCGGCAAGGAAGAACGCCCCAAAGGGTGGGCCAACCGCCCTCTGGACGTTGGTGCGGTTGCAACTTAGTCTGCCGCTGCTTCCAGTTCTGCGGCCGTGAACTTCGGCTTGTGCAGGAACGCGGCACGCTCCGTCTCGAACGCCTCCAGATTTTCTCCCATGGTCTGGGAATCCCAGCCCAGCACCGCGCCGATGCGCAGCGCCGCCTCGCGGCTGCACGATTCCGACCAGCACGGTCCCAGCGCGACGGGCACGCGGCGCAGCAGCACGTCGCCTAACGTAACCGCGCATTCGCGGTGATAAGCCTCCACGACCTCGGCCACGATGTGGGTCGAGTGCGGACAGATTGGAGCGCGCAGTTCGGCGCTCACCAGTGCCATGCGCGCGATGTCCCGGGCACGCTTGCCAAACCACTCGGTTACCCCCCGCGCGGACTCTTCACTGATGGATCCGGCTTCTGCGACCTCCAGCACGGTTTGGTCGAGCACCGGATCGAGTCCCGCGCCTGGGCCGACTGCAATCGCCTTGGGCTCTTCCACCTTGATTCCGATTTTGCGGGCGCACTCGCGGGCGAGCGATGCGGCAGTAGTCAACTTGCCGCCGAGCACAGAGATCATCCGCGCCGCGCCTTCATCGCTGTGATCGTGCAGAATGTGCCGCCGGGTGATATCGCTCGGACGCGATTTTGGCGAGTAGGGAAGCGGACGAACTCCCGCGAAGGCATATCGGATGTCCCGCGCTGAAATCTTAGCCCGCGGAAAAAGATGAATGACCGCCCTCAGCAGATATTCGATTTCTTCTTGCGAAGGAGTAGTTTTTCCCGGATCGCCGGCGTCTGGCTCTTCCGTCGTGCCAACCAGGATTTGATCGTTCCACGGCAGCACGAACACTGGACGCCCGTCGGACGCCTCCGTGTACACAGCCATATTCGGCGCGCCCGCGAACCGGGGTAATACGATGTGCGATCCGCGCACTCCGCCGAGCAGAGGCTTCGACAGCCGGATCGAGGATCGCTGGCAGATGCGGTCCGCCCACGGACCGGAGCAGTTCAGAATCCAGCCGGCATCGACGCGAAAATCTTTTCCCGTGGTGCGATCGCGTACCAGCACACCCCGCACGCGGCCATGCGAGACATCTACGGCCAGAACCTCGGCGTGATTGCGCACGACCGCGCCTGCGGCGACGGCTTCTGTCAGCCACTCGGCTACCAGGCGCTCGGGAAATTCGCATTGCGCGTCTTCATAGCTAAACACGGACCACTGTTGACCGGCATCGAGCGCGCGTTCGATGCGCTTGATCTCCATTTCGGCCATCGCGGTCCCACTTCGTTTCCCGGCGAAGCGCTGATAAAGCCACAACCCCGTTC
This sequence comes from Candidatus Sulfotelmatobacter sp., assembly GCA_035710725.1. Taxonomy (GTDB): domain Bacteria; phylum Acidobacteriota; class Terriglobia; order Terriglobales; family Acidobacteriaceae; genus Sulfotelmatobacter. The sequence goes on from DASTCY010000031.1 coordinate 118,477, forward strand.
GGATGCTCAGAGCGCTGCGCTTGCTCTGCTCGTTGAGCAAGAGCAGAAAGTGCATCGGGTGCACCAGATGTGGCCGCTCGCGCAGAAGTCGTTCGCGTTCTCGGATGGATTCGCGCACCAGTCCAACTTCGCCATTTTCCAGATAGCGCAGCCCGCCGTGAATGATGCGCGTCGACCGGCTGGTCACGCCCGAAGCGAAGTCATTCTGTTCGAGCAGCAGCGTGCGTTTGCCCGCCAGGGCACAGGCGCGCGCCACGGCCACGCCAGTGATACCTCCGCCGATGACAACAACATGAAATTGCTGTCCTTCCAGCGAACTCCGAGGCTTTAGCGCTAAGCTCATGATTCTGCCGTGGATACCACTGAGTTCCCATCCTCAGGTGCCCACGATATGCACTTTCGTCCCGTTTAGTATGAGCTATCGCGATGCCACATGAAAGGTGACCTTAGGCCGCTCGGGCGCCTGTCCGAAATCGCGCCAGGGTGCCGGTTGCCTTGGTATTGTTTGAAAGCGGGGATGTCATCCGCTTTGCGGCTAGGCGATGGCGGCTTGATAACGGCGCGGCGTGATTCCAACTTGGCGGACGAAGACGCGGGTCATATGGGCCTGGTCGGCAAAGCCCGCGAGTATGGCGGCTTGCGCCGGCGTTCGGCCATGAGCAAGCAATTGCCGCGCCAGGCGTACGCGCCGCTGCAACAGGTAGGCGTGCGGCGTGATCCCCATCTCGCGGGCGAAGCTGCGCAAAAGCTGGAAGCGGCTCACACCTGACAGCGCAGCCAATTCGGCCAGGGAGACAGAGAGTTCCGGAGCAGCATCCAGCCGCCGGATCGCCCTGTCTACGGGCGGCGAGAGGCTGCTTCCCGGCGGACGCGCCATTCCGTGGCGCCGCAAGATATACATGAGGGCGCGCAACATGTTCTCTTCCATGGCGAGATGGTCCGATTGCGCCCCCGTAACACATCCGAACAAATGTCTGAAGCGTTCAACCAGGACTTCGTCGCGTGCCACCGGACGTATGAACTCGATGGCGCCCACATCTTCTCCAGCAAGTTCGGCAGCCACCAACGCGGGATCGAAGTAGAGCATGCGCCAGCGGCGGACTTTGCCCTCGATGGGCACGCCATCGTGCACCTCTCCCGGACTGCACATGATGGCTTCGCCGGCCGAGGCTTCCACCTGGCCGATTCCGCTCCAGGAACGATGCGCGCCACCTAATACGACCCCGCAGCCAAACTGATCGTGAGTGTGCCGAGGAAAGTGATGATTCGAGCAGAGGGTCATGGCCTCGATGCCGCGAACGCTCGTTTTGTGCTGCTCGACCTGGTGAATGTGGGGAATCATCCCGTGAACGTTCGTAAAACTTTCGCATGACGGAGCGCATCTCCGACAGTTTTAGACTTGCACACGGAACAATCAGCGAACTTCTTTAGTTCAGGATAGAGCACCAGGATGGGATCGGCGCAACTGCTGGCTCGAGTCTCGCACCGTTGCTCCTGAGTTCCTCCTTGAGTTCCTATGAGCCAATTTTGACCGTGATAAGGGTGAGCAATCTCGACTGTTCTTTCCTTAGAGACCTTAGCTCGTTGAGCAAAGTTTTGGTCTCAAGGCGCGACCGAAAGTGCCTCTCTCGCGATTCGGCCAATTTTCTCGTCAGAATCTCATTCGAAAGCAGCAAGGCTGCATCTGCTTTCAGGTCACGGGTCCGCGTCCATAATTCTAGTTCGTCCGGCAGGGCAACCACCGGGCTGCACCGGCTTCGGGATACACGCCGCACCGGCAGCCCTAGCCGTTCCCATCTCTGGGCCGTTCGCACCTCAAGGTGCAGGTGGGCAGCAATCTCTTTCCATCCGCTGAGCAACTCCATACTTAAAACTCCCCTCCGGCTCGGAAAGCGGTAGCGCTTGCCGTTCACCGAATGAAAAGGTGTCCCGCTTCAAATACGTGTCGTACTTTGTCGCTGTTCGTTGGGCAGCAACTCAGGTAGCTTTGCAATCACAAAGCATTGAGATGTTCCTCACGGCGCGTGAATCCCCCAGGCGTTTTTGCTGTGAGAAGGACGCGATTCCTTTCCGTTCAGGACTGAACCCTACTGGGCAAGGCGGTTCGGGACTTCCACCTACTACGCAAAGGAATCGCGTCCGCCATTATTTGCCCCAAGCGAGAAATAAACAATCCAAAAAGAGAAGGTGAACGGGGGCCGCGCGACACGCGACATATTTTCCCGATATGGGAAAAAGGTGGGTTTGACCTTACTGCAGCAGCCTAAGGAAGCTCTGATTAAGTTCATCTCTCGGCCTGTCATCCTGAGCATAGCGAAGGACCCCATGCAAGTCCGTGCCAGCAGCGGCTTCGCCAGGAATTTCCTCGACTGTATCGTTTTCCTCGTCTTGCTTCGTAGACTTAACAGAGTCTTCTGATGGGTAATAATGGGATGTTCTCGATTTAAGTTGACCCCGAAAACCTTGCGGAGGGGAGGACCAGGCTCAAAAATCTGGCGGAGAGGGTGGGATTTGAACCCACGATACCCGTTAAGGTATGTCCGCTTTCGAGGCGGATCGTTTCAACCACTCACGCACCTCTCCGCGTTAAAACCAGTTCTCAGTTGTCCAGTTCTCAGGTGTCAGAAGCTATCTCATAGGTTTGTGGAAGGGCGCGGCTTCAGCCGTGCCGCCAAACGCCCACAAAACGGCGCGGGGCTTTAGCCCCTGAGGGAACCGAATTTACTCTCGTGCTTCATTTACGAGAACGCTTCCCGTGAAAACCCAGATTCCTCGCTGCGCTCGGAATGAGAAAACTTTACTAACGACGGCCTTTGAAAAACGTTTGCAGCAGTTCCGCGCAACGGCCCGCCAGCACCCCGCCGCGGACCTCCATCTGATGGTTCAGTTGCGGATGATTCAGTACCCGCATCACCGAATGCACCGCGCCCGCCTTGGGGTCGTCGGCGCCGTACACGAGCCGCCGGATGCGCGCCTGCACTAGGGCCCCAGCGCACATCGCGCACGGTTCAATTGTAGCAAACAGCTCACCCTCGCCCGCACGATGGTTGCCGATGGCCGCCCCCGCCTCGCGCAGGGCGACGATCTCGGCATGGGCCGTGGGATCGAAGGTCGTAATGTTCCGGTTCCATCCCCGGCCGACAATTTCTCCATTGCACACGACGATCGCCCCGACTGGGACTTCGCCGGCTTCGAGCGCGCGCTGAGCGGCACGCAGAGCCTCTTCCATCCATAGCTCGTCAGATTGAGTCGGCGGTGCTTGGCGGTTTGGCGTCGGCACGTTGCTACGCAGAGTAACACTGCCAACCTGTCGGGATACAGGCCGGCGGCGAGACTGCTTACATCAGGTGCAGCACCGTTCGCACGACCTCGGGCACCACGGCGCGAATCACCGTGGGAACTACCACGCTCAATACGGGGTAAGCAATCAGGGCGGCTGGTATAACTAGCAGCGCCCATCCCTTGGCCGAGAGATTTGAGAAGTAGGCCTTCATTGCGTCCTCGTAATCTGAAATACGAGGGGACAAGGGGAAAAGTTCCATGCCGAACGGGGGAGACGGACCAGGATTTGGGTTCTCAGGCGGAGGCGATTTTCAACTACTCGATCCCAGATTATCCAATTACAACATTCCGCCCAAGCCACCCAGCAAGCCCCCAACCGTCGACTGCATCTGCGCGTCGACGCGGCGCCCGGCCTCATTTACGGCAGCGAGCACCAAGTCCTGCAGCATTTCGGCATCGCCCGACTTCAGGGCCTCGGGATCGATGCGCAGGCTGAGCAGTTGCTTGCGGCCGTCCATCTTGGCGGTGACTGCGCCTCCGCCGGAGGAGGCCTCGACCACGGTCTCCTGCAATTTCTTCTGCAGGACTTCATACTGCGATTTGGCTTTTGACATCAGTTCTTGGAGATTGAAGGAATTCATAACATTTTGTAATTTTGTAATTGCGTAATTTGGGAAATTTCAAGGCCCTTGTGCCGACTTCGCCTTCGTGGTTTCAAATTCCCAAATTACCCGATTACCAAATTACTAAATTACCCTCACCGTTTCTCTTTGTAGTCGATGACAGTCCGAATCTGGGCGCCGAATTTTTCCTGCATGCGGCGGACCACCGGGTCTTGCTCAGCGCGGCCCCGGCCTCCAACCGTCGGGGTGCTCGACGGAACGCTGTGCTTAGCGCCGTTATTTTTGTTTTCCTGCGGCGCTGCCCCCGGGATTACCCTGAGCTTGACGGCCCGTCCCAGAGCGCCGCTGGCGGCGGCGATCGCGAGACGTTTCGCATCGGAACCGAGTGACATGTCGAGCACCGTCTGTGATTCGGCAATCTTGATTACGAGTTCGTTCGCTGACACGCCCCACTCACCCGCTTCAAGCATGGATGCGAGAATTCTCTGATTGCCGTCAGTGAGCGCCTGCAGCACGGCGGATTGGACGCGTGTGATTTCTGAGCCTGCCGCGACCACCGGCACTTCGGGCTTCCGGTCACGCGCAGGCGCTAAAGCGCCCTTTTCAGCACTCTCATAATCGGCATGAGTAGAAATGGTACCCTTCCCGGCATCAATATTCATCGGCAAGTCGGAGGTTTCTGGCACCGTCTCGTGAGCGGCTGCGGGCGCGGCGGCTCCCATGATCACGGCTGCCGAAGCACTGCTCGAGGCCACGATTCGCGGGCCTGCGGGCGGAGTGCCATCGACGCTCGCTTCTTGCCGCGGATTTCCCTTGCGCACCGAATCGGCCGCGAATGGAGAGACAAAACTCGGGCGCGAAGCCGGATCGGCGCGGCGTGTTTCTGCCGAAGACGAAGACCCGCTCACGATTGATGGTCGCGCTGCGGGTTTTGCGCCCGTCGCCGTAGCGCCCGACGCCACATCGCTCAGTAACTGCTCGATCGGCAGCAGACGCTGCGCGTGCGCCATCTTCAGCAGGCCGAGTTCCAGATGGAAGCGCTGCTCTTGTTTGTAACCGAGTTCGCCGTGTGTGCGCAGCATGATCTGCAGATGGCGAGTCAGGTCCTCTTCGCCAAACAATTCTGCAACGCGGGCAACACGCTCTCGTTCCTCGCTCGAAATCTGCAGCAGCAGCGAATCTTTGCCCGCAATTTTCGCGACAGCGGCGTTGCGCAAAAAGCGGACCATCTGGCGCGCGAAATGGGTCGGACTATGTCCTTCACTGATGAGATGGTCGACCTGGCGCAGGACTTCGTCGCTCTTGCCGTTGGCGACCGCCTGCATGACTTCTTCGAGAATATGCGCGGGCGCGGCTCCGATCAGATTGCGCACGGATTCTGCCGTGACGCTGCCGCCGCAACAAGCGATGGCCTGATCGAGAATCGAGAGCGCGTCGCGCATCGAACCGTCTCCGGCCTCGGCGAGCAGGGCGAGCGCGTCGTCATCGGCATGGAGTTTTTCGCGCCGTGTGAGATCGCGCAGCTGGCCAACAATGTCGTCGAATTTCACGGCACGAAAACTGAAGTGCTGGCAGCGGGACCGGATGGTCTGCGGAATGTCCTCGGGCTGGGTGGTTGCCAGCATGAACACGATGTGATCGGGCGGCTCTTCCAGCGTTTTTAGCAACGCGTTAAAGGCGGCGTCGGTGATCTGGTGGGCTTCGTCGAGAATATAAATTTTGAAGCGGTCGCGCGCCGGCCGGTAGCGCGCGGCTTCGCGCAGCTCGCGGATTTCGTCGATGCCGCGGTTGGTGGCGGCGTCGATTTCAATTACATCGACGGAATTTCCGGCGCGAATTTCCGTGCAGGATTCGCAGACTCCGCACGGCTCAGGAACGGGATGATCTTGCGAGCGGCAATTCAAAGCAGCCGCGAGAATGCGAGCGACGGTGGTCTTGCCGATGCCGCGATGTCCGCTGAAGATATAGCCGTGGGCGGTGCGTCCTTGCTCGATGGCATTCTGCAAGGTGCGCGTGACGTGCTCTTGTCCGATGACCTCGGAAAATTTCTGCGGACGGTACTTGCGCGCCAGGACGGTGTAACTCATGAGGAGAAGTTGATTATACGTGATCGATTCGAGCATTCGGCACTGGTTTCCACGTTTGATCCAGGAGAACCTTATCGCAGAGGACGCTGAGAAAGGCCGCAAAGAGCGCGGAGAACCGTCGCAGGTCAGTTTGGCTGAAGGCTGCGTTTCCGGCTTGCAGAGCTTCGCCGCACGCGATAGGCTAGTGCGTCCGTTGGGCGCGGCTTTTCTGGTGGGACAACGGGGAGGGTTCGATGCAGCTCAAAATCACGAAGAAAAATGTAGATGGAATTCTGGTGCTGGTTTGCAGCGGCCGCATCATCTTCGGCGAAGAAACGTCGCTGCTGCGCGATACCGTGAAAGAGGCTTTGCCGAACAACAACAAAATTGTTCTGAATCTGGGCGAAGTCAACTACATCGATTCGGGCGGACTGGGAACGCTCGTTGCGCTGCATACCACTTCGCACAACGCCGGTGGCACCATCAAACTGGCGAACCTGGCCAAGCGCGTAGGCGATTTGCTCCAGGTGACCAAGCTGCTCACGGTTTTTGATGTACACAATTCGGAGGCCGAGGCCATCGACTCCTTCCGCAAGGCGGCGTAATTCGCTTCCGGCTGGCGTTTGATCTCGTCAGAGTGTTCCTGCGGCACCTCTGGCGGCGTCGGCCCGTTTTGCGCAACCCGCTCTCGCCTCGCGCGCAACTCCGTGATCCTGCGACATCGTCTGCAACATGACAAGAAAGCAGCAGCGTAAGCGTCCGACGAAAACAGATCGTGCGGGAAGGATGCGGCTGCGCATCGAGAGAACGATTCGCGCTATCCCACGCGGCAAAGTTTCCACCTACGGCGCGATTGCCAAAGCCGCAGGCTTGCCCGGCGGCGCACGCCTAGTAGCGCGTGTCTTGCGCGGATCTTACGGACTTCCCTGGCAGCGTGTGCTCGGCTCCGGCGGTGAGATCAAGCTGCGCGGCGATTCGGCGACTGAACAGCGGCTCAGGCTGGAAGCCGAGGGCGTGCGCTTCCGCGGGCGAAAAGTGGACATGAAGCAGTGCGAGTGGAAGTTTCAAAAGAGACCTCGCTGAAAAGCGCTTCAGACCGGCTTGCTAAAGCGTTTCGACGGCATCTGCTCAGTTGTCCCGACAGCCGAAGGTGGCTGTCCATCCATGGCAATTCCTACTTCAACTTGGCGTATTCTTCCCGAGCTTGCTTCAAGATAGGCACGTCGGCGTCGGCATCTTTCCAGAGCGCAAAGAAATCCTGATAAGCAGTTTTGGCTTTGGCGTTGTCACCCTGCATCTGGTAGGCACGTCCGAGCTGCAGATGGACCAAGGCGCTCTTGGGATCGTTGCGCAGGCGGCCACGATGATCGATCAGCTTCTGAAACTCGCCTACCGCTTCTTGCGGCTTGTGCAAAGCAAGATAGGCTTCTCCACGCAAGTACGGCGGATAGGCACTTCCCTCGACAATGCCAAACTCGTATGGACGTGACGGCTCGAGAAACTCGACGGCTTTCGCTGGATTGCCGCGCTTGAGTTGGATAGTTGCGTGAACACATGGCAGCCAATAGCTGTTCAGCGGCAAACTCGAGGACCACTGCGCATGCAGGGTCTCGGCGAGCTTCTCGGCACCGGCAAGATCTCCGGCGCGGGCTAGTGCCAGGGCGGCAACGGGCTGGCTTACGTAGTTTGAAGAGAGGTTCAGGCTCGCGCTTACATCTTTACGGGCTTGCTGTTGAATGCCGAAATCGGCCTCGAATAAAGCGCCGTCCAAAGTGTAAGCCGCTGCGCTTCCAAGCAAGTGGTTCTGCTTCGCACTGGCAACTGCGCGACGGTTGAAATCGTGCGCGCGCGCAAGGCGTCCATGAAAAGCTTCGGTCACGCTTTGCGCATCGAGAAGGTCGCCTTCATCGACAGGCTTGCCGCGCGCCCACTCTGACTGTTGCTGCATGCTCTTCTCATCGTTGACGAGGAAGGCCCACAGGTAGAGCTCGAGATGTACATCCTGCAGATTGTGAGCCAAGGCCTGATCAAGAATCATTTTGGCTTCATCGAAACGATTCAACGACAGGAAGGCGCTGCCCATCACGTTATAGGTTTGAGCGGTATTTGCATCGAGGCGATTGGCCTCACGGAGCGCGGATACCGCCTCCTGGAAGCGGCCCAGCCGATTCAGTTCCCAGCCGATCTGGTGTTGGAAAACCCAGTCGCGCGGGTAAGTCCGTGCCGCGACGCTATAGGATTGAACCGCCTGCTCCCAGTTCCCAATGTCGTCATAGTAGAGCGCGTCTATCAGCAGTCGTTCTCTTTCGCTCGCGCGATCATGCAACTCGAACGCCTTCTTCGTATTCTCGAAATCCAGGTTTGCCTCGCCCACGTTGGCGTAGGCGACCCCGAGAAAGGCGTAGGCGAGGGCGAAATTTGGGTCGAGCTCCAGCGCGCGCTTGTAGTAGGGAATAGACTCCCAGCTGCTTACGCGCGTGCCGGTCTGGGTTCCGAGCGTGAAATTCTTTAGCGCTTCAAGCGAGGAAGTTGTGGCCTGTTCCAACGGCGTGTTGTATTTTTCGACGGTGGTGAGCGACTCGCCGAGCCTCGAACGCAAACGCGACGATGCATCGCTGAGTGCTTTGAGCACATGCTCTTTGCCGTCGGCGGTTTCCTGTTCGTCGGCGAGTGAATCACCGGAGTGGCAATTCACCGCTTTCAGACTCACCGCATACTGATTTCCCAGGCTGGCGATGGAGCCTTCGATTACGGCCGTGGCAGAGATTCGTTCGCATAGCTGACGCGATAGTTCTATAGTCAGGCGCACATCCGCAGGCTGGCCCATGTAACGCAGGGCTTCTGCGACCTGCTGGTCCGAAACAATTTTGAGAAAGGGAGATTGTTCCAGCTGGCTGGCAAGTCCTTGACGAAGTGTGCCATCAAAGACTGCATCGCCAGTAGTATTGGCGAAGTCGGCGAGGACGATCGTGTCTTGCTCGGTGAGCTTGCTGGAATGGCGGGTCAAAGCATAATAAGTTCCCAACGTGCCGAGAATGATCGCGACCGCCGCCCCCGGAATGATCAGGCGCCAGGGCTTGCGGGTAGATCGCGGCAGTTCGACTTTGTCCGATACCCGCGACGAATCGCTGTCACGCTTCAGGCGCTGCAAGTCGATGCGCATCTCGGAGGCATGCTGGTAACGCAGATCGCGGTCCTTCTCCAGGGCCTTGTTAATGATGCGTTCGAGTTCGGGCGGAAGATCGGGGTTCAAACGCACAGGCATGACGGGTGCGCGATTGAGAATCGATTCGAAAATGAGGCCGGAACTTTCGCCGCGAAAAGGCAGTGTGCCCGTCGCCATTTCGTATAGAACGGCTCCGAACGAAAACAAATCCGTGCGGGCATCGAGTTCCTTCGCACGGACCTGCTCCGGCGACATGTAGGAAATAGTTCCGAGAGCCGTACCCGGGCTCGTCAGGTGCTCCGGTTCGTCGAGTGTTGCCTCCGGGGCCCCCGCCGCTATAGATGCTGGGCTTTCCACCTTAGCCAGCCCAAAATCAAGGACCTTGGCGTGCCCGCGCTTGGTCACGAAAATGTTGGCCGGCTTGATGTCGCGATGGATGATGCCTGCGCTGTGCGCGGCATCGAGCGCGTCGGCCATCTCGATGGCAAGTGTGATAAGCGTCTCGGTATCGAGCGGCCGACCCGCAATGCGGGCTTTCAACGTCGCGCCGTCAAGAAACTCCATGACAATGAAGGAGCGTCCTTCATGGCGGCCAATTTCGTAGATCGTGCAAATGTTGGGATGGTTCAGCGCAGAAGCGGCGCGGGCCTCGCGGCGGAAGCGCTCTAACGCTTGCGCATCCTGGGCCAGTGCTTCCGGCAGGAACTTGATGGCGACAAAGCGGCCAAGCTCGATGTCTTCGGCTTTGTAGACGATCCCCATGCCGCCGCCACCGAGCCTCTCGATGACGCGGTAGTGCGAGATCGTTTGCCCAATCATTGGGCTGGAATCTTAGGGTGTGAGGCGAGGCAAGTCAACGCGCAGCAGGGAGGACATGGCAATGGACTCCCGAGACGTGGAACTCTCCAGCGACCGATCTGAATTTGTTGTGAGCGCGAATCTGGACAATCCCGTCCGAAAACGAACAGTTACACCCGCCATCGTGATACGTCCAATCCTTTGGCAGCCGCTGTTTTCATGCATTTACGACAACGCAGATTCGGCCCGAAAGATGCACCTCGTCACAGACTCCCTGGAAGGAGGCGCAGATGAGAACTCTCCTGACTGATGTGAAATACGGCGCACGCGTTTTGTTAAAAAGTCCTGGGTTCTCCATAGTTGCAGTGCTAGTGCTGGCGCTCGGCATTGGAGCCAACACCGCAATCTTTAGCGTGGTGAACGCGGTTGTGCTGCGGCCGCTGGCTTTTGATCAGCCCGAGAAACTGGTCTCGCTCTACCATATTCCGCCTGCCGCGAGTTTCCCGGGCATGACTCAGTTCGCGGTGTCGCCCGCCAATTTCCTGGACTGGCGCGCGCAGGCCCACAGCTTCGAAGGCATGTCGGCCTACGGCTTCGGACAGTACACTCTGACCGGCAACGGACGACCGGAAGTAATTCGCATCGTCGCGGCGACCAACGGATTTTTTTCCGTGCTGCATGCCCAACCGATGCTTGGCCGCACCTTCGTTGAAGGAGAAGACCAGGCCGGTCGCGATCACGAACTCCTCCTGAGCTATGACGTATGGCGCAACCGGTTCAACGCAAACCCCGCCATCGTGGGAAGCAACATCCAGCTGAACGACCAGGCTTTCACCGTGGTCGGCGTTATGCCGCGCGGCTTTGAATATCCGATCGTTCCCGGCTTTCAGCCGCAGATGTGGAAACCGCAGAACTGGACCGCGCAGGAACGTGCCATCCGCGACAACCACAATTACGGCGTAATTGCCCGATTGAAGCCGGGTGTCACGCTGCAGCAGGCCAAAGCTGAACTGGCTACCATATCCGACCAGTTGGCGCAGCAGTATCCCAAGGACAACAAGGGTTGGGGCGCGACTGCAGTTCCGCTGCGTGATGACCTGGTCGGCGATGTTCGTCCGGCACTGCTGATTCTGCTGGGCGCGGTCGCATTGGTGCTGCTGATCGCGTGCACGAATGTAGCGAATATGCTGCTGGCCAAGATGTTGTCGCGACGCAAAGAAGTCGCCATCCGTTCTGCTCTTGGAGCCAGTCGCCGCCTCCTGTTGCAACAGGTGCTCGCGGAAACGACGATTCTGGCGCTGTCGGGTGGCGTTCTTGGCCTGGTTTTCGCGCATTATGGAACTGTGTTCGTGGTCAAGTTTGTGGGCAACCAATTGCCGCGATCGGGTGGCATTGGTCTGGACGGATGGGTCTTGGCCTTTACTCTTGGGATCTCGCTGCTGGCGGGAACCTTCGCTGGCCTGCTACCGGCGCTGCGCCTGACGAGAGGAGATGTCGCCGAAGCACTGAAGCAGGGCGCCGGCCGCACCGCTTCCGAGTCGGGCGGCGGCCGGACGCGCAGCATACTGATTTCTGCCGAGGTGGCACTGTCACTGATGCTGCTCATCGGTGCCGGGCTGCTGATCCGCAGTCTCTGGATGCTACGCGGCGTCAATCCAGGTTTTGATCCCGACCACGCGATCACGATGTTCGTGTCCATTCCGGCAACGAAGTTCACCACCCCGCAGCAGCAGATCAGTTTCTACGATCGCGTGCTGCAACGGGTACAAGTGTTACCCGGCGTGGTGTCGGACGGCGTCATCGATGCCTTGCCGCTGACCGGCGGCGGCTCGCATCAGCCGGTGCAAATCGAGGAAAGGCCGGTACAAGCGATGGCGGATCAGCCTGAGGTTGACGTCCGCGTTGTCAGCCCCGGGTACAGAGGCGCTATGCGAATTCCTCTGCTTCATGGGCGCGACTTGAACGATTCCGATGTAGCGGGAAGGCCGGGAGCAGTGCTCATCAGCCAATCCATGGCTCGGCAGTTTTGGCCCAATGAAGATCCGATTGGCAAACGTCTCACGATGTACTTTTTTCCCCAAATGCCACGCGAGGTTGTCGGCGTGGTTGCCGATGTGAAGGATGATGCACTGAGCCAAACTCGCTCGGCTTCGATGCTCTACATGCCGCTCGGACAAGTCTCGGCTGACAGAGGCGGTCAGTGGCAGTCGTTCGGCATGAGCCTGGCAGTGCGCACGCACAACGATCCACACAGCGTAATTTCGGCCATCACCAATGCGGTGAATGAAATCGATAAGGAAGTTCCGTTGCTGTTTGTCAAAACCATGCAGGACACGATTGATGAATCCTTGCTGCAGCAGCGCTTCACCATGCTGTTGCTGTCGGGCTTCGCTGGGCTGGCGTTACTTCTGGCGGCGGTAGGTATCTACAGCCTGCTGGCTTACGCGGTGCGCTGGCGGGTGCGCGAAATCGGGATTCGCATGGCCCTGGGCGCGCAAATCCGCGATGTCGTGGGCATGGTGGTCGCAGATGGACTTAAGCCGACCGGCATCGGAGTTGTCTTGGGGCTGGCCGGCGCTTTGGCCCTGGGTCGCGTCATGTCGAGCTTGATCTACGGCGTGGGTGCGAGCGATCCACTCACCATTGCCGCGGTCACGCTACTGCTCGGGCTCGTGGCGCTGTTCGCCAGCGTCATTCCTGCGTATCGTGCGGCTAGGATTAACCCCTTGAGGGCTTTGCACGAGGAATGAGCGTGGATATCCAGCTTTGACGTTCTGAGGAAATTCCCTTACGGGGAGTTTTTGGCGGAGCGGCCCAGCAGCGTCATCAATGCATCAATTTCCTTCTTGGTATCGCGATCCTGTTGCGCAAGGTCGACTCCCCAAAAATTGTCCTGCGGCTCCAGGAACTCGACACCGATTTGGATTTCATTGGCCCCGAGCTGCTGGATCCACTTGACCATGAATTTGGCCTTCCGCGACCCACGCTGCAAGTCAATGGTCGATCCCGGCTGCAGTTGCATGCGAAGCCCACCGAGGCGGGCGCCTACACCGCTGATGTCCACCGTGTGCACCAGCAAAGTGGATTGCTGGGCCGACACCTTGACCGGCAGAACCATCTTCCTGCGTGGTGATCTACGTCTTTCCAGCATTGCTCGCCCATTATGCCCGCGCTGGTACCCCGACGAAACATTACTTGAGTCATGTTCGAACTCGGATGGGAAAAGACCCATGCACTCCTTCCGCCACCCGCGCTGTCGACGGCCTGTAGTGACCGACAAGATGGCCTTAGTCTCACTTGTATTACTCCCAAGCCCTTCGGTTTTCTGCTAGTCTGCGACGTAGCTTCTTATACCCTGTGCCCCCGGAACCCTGTTCTCCGGCCAAAAAGATCTATGACGAAATCCGCGCCGCAGGATCTGTCTATCCTGGCCGAGTCGAAGCACGGACTGCTGTACCTCACCGCGAACGACTGGGCCTTGATTGTCGACAAAGCCAAACGAATAAACTTCAAAGCGGGCGATCTGCTCGTTCAGAGGGGTAAGCCCAGCAACGGGATCTTTCTGATTCTGAAGGGCAATGCCAAGGTGCAGATTCTGCAAGGCAAGGCCCCCACAATCAAGCCCGGAGAAATCTGCGGTGAGCTGTCATTTCTCGATGAACTTCCGGCCAGTGCAGACGTAGTGGCAGAAGAAGCCACTGAAGCTTATTTCATCGACGGTCCCACTCTAAACTCCACGTTTGAATTGTTCCCCCACTTGGCCTCGCGTTTCTACCGGTCTGTGGCTATGAATCTTAGCCGGCGGCTCCGTGAGATGATCGAAATGAAGTCGGGGCCGTCTTAGGCTGGCGAGGGCGGTCGCCGCCAATCCCCTTTCGGGAGAACCTCAATTCGGCACTGTCCTCATTGTTTTGAAATTAGAACGATAACCGTCAGTCGTCTTTAACGCTGTGTGCTAGCCTACAGAAGCGCCATCATCGTGGATGGGTAGTAGTGCAGTTTGATTGTTATCCTGAGCAACCCGCTTTTGCGCAGCGAAGGATCTGAGCGATCTGCGCGAAACGGCGCGTTCTGTGCGACGCAAGAATCGCGCGTTTGGATCGCTTCCTTGTCAAACTGCTCCACTAGTCGTGCCTGTTCTTGGCGGCAAGTTCTCTAGATATGGTTGAGTCTTCCAACCTTGGCCTGGCGCTAGGCTCGGCGATGATGTTGGGCCTGCGCCATGGGCTTGACTACGATCACATCGCCGCCATTACCGACATTTCCAGCGTGCAGTCGCGCCCGTCCGATGCCATGCGTTTTGGCCTGCTATATGTGGGCGGGCACGCAGCCACGGTGGCCGCGCTGGGAACGATGGCGATTGCTTTTCGTCTGACCTTGCCCGCGGCCAGCGATCGCTGGGCCGAACGGCTCGTAGGCATTACTTTGCTGCTGTTGGGCATCTACGTCATGGGAACGTTCTTCCGCGAGTCCACTCATTCCCACCGTCCACGCACGCGAATCACACTTCTTATCAATGGCATGCTTTGGATCTATTGGCGATTGAGTCGCGTCTTTGGGGGAACGCGGGCCGTTCCTCCAGAAGTGTTCAAAGACGGTTATGGAAAACGATCCGCTTTCGCGGTGGGAGTAATTCACGGCCTAGGAGCCGAGACGCCCACACAGATTCTGCTGTTCTTGATGGCCGCCAATCTGGGAGGTACGCTGGCCGGCATGCTGGGATTATTCATGTTCATACTCGGCTTGCTGATCATGAATACTGCGATGTGCGCCTCGGCCGCCGGTCTGTTCTCGATGTCCTTCAAGAATCCATTGGCTCTGCGCACACTGACGCTGGTCACGGCAGCCTACAGCATGATTGTGGGAAGCATTTTTTTGTGGGGGTCGGCCTCGCAACTCCCCACGATAACCGGGTGAGGCGGGTTCGCTCAGAGGATGAAAGAGAGGATCCTAATAAGACCCCGTGGATCTCGCCTACTTCTTCAAGAGTACTTCTCGGACGAATTTTACAAGCAATATGACCAAAACGATCTCTGCCAACACGTCGAACGGCACTCTTGCAAACAGGGTAGAAACTGCCAAACCTTCCATGTCCCCTAATCCTTTCAAGCGTGGCGATGCAGCCGATTTTATGGGATTTGCCATGACGCGTGGAAAAGATCTCTAGGGGTTTTCTTTCCCGTTCCGAAACGAGGGGGCCCCGACCCTGGCGGATATCGGCACTGCTCACATCCAGCCCCACGATGGGACTTACGTGATGATGGGTACTTCCAACAAATTAAGAAGCGCCCTGGATTCTTTCGAATCGCAAGGCGCCCGAACAGCCCTCCCCCAGAACTGCTCGATTCCTACCCTACTGTGAGAACCTCTTTTTGTGAAGTACACTTCCGTGCCATCGCGTGGCACAACGCGGGTAAGGTCCAGCCGAACCAAGGACTTGCGACCCAGAACCTCACGCCCAGACTCCAATTCCGTTCCTGTATTGGCTGTTAGAAAGTAAAGCCGAATGTACGTACCTGTGCATTGCTTTGCAGTTTTCCGTTGGGAAAGCGGAGTCCAGAAACGATGTAAATGATTTGTATATAGCAACTTACAAAATGAAGACAATTGGCATTCAACATGCAGTGGTCACCACGGCGTTCTGTGGACGCCACTTCGACTAGTTTCAAGAGCCCCAAACAGATTCGCATACAAACGGATCTGGCGCATTTCCGTTTTGAATCGGAAGTGTCGCATAGTTTAGGAGGACGGGACATGAAGCGTATTGCGGTGTTGATTGTGCTGGCTCTAGCTTTTTCGGGAGCAGCATTTGCGACTTCCGTCGATTTTGGCGACAAGGGCGGAATGTTGAGCTTTAGCTGGCAAACTGGTATGACCCTAACCGGTTCGGAACTCGTTTCCATTTCCGGCATGGGGAGTGGTCCCGCCACCGGGGATTTTGGAAGCGTCAGCTTCAATACCGGAAAGCTGATCCAAGGTAATGAAATCAAAGGCGGCGAGTTTGCGGGTGGAGGCAGCTTCACCATTGCCGGCAATGGCTCTCACGGAATGCCGAATGGCGTGATCTTCAAAGGCTCGTTCAATGGTCCACTTATGTGGACTAGGACGACCGCAAGTAATGGCGATAACATTTACACCCTGTCCGGCACCGTCACGGGAACGTGGTTCAACGGACAAAAAGTGACCGACGCTCAGGTCTCCTTCCAGTTCGATACCGGCAAGTGCTTTTTTGGCGGCCACTCCAAGCTCATGCTGGGTAGCATGGATCTGGGATCGTCCCCGGTTCCCGAGCCTGGAACTCTGGGCCTGCTCGGCACTGGCCTTGTGGGAATCGCCGGCCTGATTCGCCACAAAATGAAATCATCCTCCTAGACGCTGATCCTTCATGCATTTAGGAGTAAGACCCGGCCCCGCAACTCGCGGGGCCTTTTCCTTTCTACGCTCGCCCGAACAGAAAGGGATGACATCCAGCAGTCCTTTCCGAATTACCCCCGTAACCCGGCCGGGGGGATTACCGTTGACGCTGCTCTGACCCGCTCCTTAGAGTTGGCCCCAGGGGGTTGTATGAAGGATATTCACGAGGTTCTGCGCCAAAAGCAGGCGAAGTACGCCCAACTTGGCAAGCAGATCGAAATGCTGCAGCAGGCGGCAGAAAAGCTGCGGGAAGTAGCGCCGCTGCTGGCAGAAAATGATGACGATGACAACGCTGTGCTAGCGGAAGTGGAGGAATCTTCAGGCCAGCACGACGCCATGGCGGCGAAGGCTGGAGCCGGATCTGGCGCGCCGGCGCCCTCCAAAGCAGCACGGCCAACTGCTCCACGCTGGCCGTAATCTGCGCTCTTGGTTGCTTTGATCCCGGCGATACACGTTTATGAATTTGCAGGCGCTACTAGTTTCTAGCGACGACTCAGCGGCGGAGGTACTGAGCCGAGTCCTGTCCGGATTTGCCATTGCCCTGGACCGTTCCAGTAACTTGGAGGCGGCCCTGGCCCGTGTCGAACAGCAGAAATTCGAAATGCTGTTGTTGGATTTCGACGAGTCCGAAATGGCGCAGTCGGTCCTGCAGCATGCCAAACGATTGGGGTCAGGCAGTCCTCCCTTAACCATAGCCCTCCTCAGCAATCCCGCGATGGTCCGGGAAATCCTCAGCGGCGGAGCGCACTTTGTGCTTCACAAGCCGATTTCTGAAGACCAGGCGCGAGCCGGCCTCAAGCCGGCGGCAGCCCTCCTCAGCCGAGAACGTCGTCGGGCGTTTCGTGTGCCAGTGCAAGCTCCCGTCGAATTGACCTTGCCCAACGGACGCAAGCTGGAAGGAATTCTCCTCGATCTGAGCGAAACCGGAATGGATGTCCTCACCGCGGAGCCTCAGTTTCCCGGTGCGTTGCTGGCTTTCCAGTTCTCGCTTCCTGACGGAGCCCTTGCGATTTCAGCGCAGGGACAAGTGGCTTGGGCTGATTCCAACGGGCAGACCGGGGTTCGGTTCGTGGAGGTTCCCGAGGCAGTTTCAGCCGAACTGAAACGCTGGGTCAAAGCGGCCGCTTCCTCGACCGAAGATGCCGATCCCAACGAAGTAGTTCCGCACTGCAAGCTGACCGACTTGAGCCTGGGCGGATGCTACATCGAGACCAATGCACCCTTCCCCGAACTTTCGCTGGTCGACTTGGGCCTAAAAACACAGGATATGGAAGTACATACCGATGGCATGGTGCGGGTTGTGCATCCGGGGTACGGGATGGGCCTGGAATTCCCCTCGCGCACCGCCGAGCAGCGCGCTCAGGTTGAGAACCTGATCAATTGCCTGCGGAGTTGCCCGCAAACCATGCTGGAAATGAACGTTTCCCCGCGCGCCCTGGTGGCCGATCTGAGCCAGTTCAAGCCCGAGGGTACGCCCCAATCTGCGATCGAAGAGATGGAAGACCCGTTACTCGAACTGCTTCGTCGCGGTGCCTCGCTGCAGCAGGATGAGTTTCTCGAAGAGCTGCACCGCCAGCGCAATCCCGAAGACGTGGCGGCCAACTAACCCCTGCAATCAATCGCCTATACCTGTTTCAGAATTTGATGGCGGACAAGAGTGTCCGCCCCACATGAACCGGCAAACAACCGAGGGACCCAGCCCCGTCTCTGGCTGAGTCCCCGATTGTTCGTGGTCTGTTCCACCCCTAATTGGCGAGTACAGTAGCGGGTGCTTGTTTCGCAGTGATGTCAGCCAAATGAAATCTGCGTTAAATATAATCTGGTGTTTCTGCAAATCGCGATCCGCCAGAGAACCGTGCGAGAAACACGCCTGAATCCGATCCCGAACGATTCCAAAGAGCCGAACAGCGAACTGCCGTCTCTTTTCTGGACGCCACTCGTCATCATCGCGGCGGTAGCGTTCGCAGTTGAGATTCCGTTTTTCTTTAAGGGAACTCCGTCTGGACATGACGTGGAGTTTCACCTGTATTCCTGGTTGGAAGTGGTGGCGCAGTGGAAGCATGGAGTCTTTTATCCGCGCTGGGCGGCGCTGGCGCACTTCGGTTACGGCGAGCCGCGCTTCATTTTTTATCCCCCGGCGTCGTGGATGTTGGGCGCAGCCATCACTCGAATCTTCCCTTGGAGCATCGCTACGCCCGTTTACATCTGGATCGCGTTGGCTCTGGCAGGCGCTTCGATGTTCGCACTGGCGCGGCGCTGGCTGACGCGCCGCGACGCCATCTTTGCCGCTGCGCTTTATGCCGCGAATCCCTATCACCTGGTCATTGTTTATTGGCGCAGCGCCTTTGCGGAATTGCTGGCTGCATGTTTGCTGCCGATGCTTGTGCTGCTGGTATTGCGAGTCGCCGACGCGCGCTGGCGTGAGCTGCCGTCACTGGCCTTGCTGCTCGGTGCGGCATGGTTGATCAACGCCCCTGCGGCGGTGATGATCCATTATTCGCTGGGCCTGTTGTTGGTTCTTGTGGCATGGCGACGTCGAGCGTGGAGCGTGCTCTGGGAGGGAGCGGCGGCCGTCCTCTTAGGCGCAACGCTGGCCAGCTTTTATCTTGTACCTGCGATCTACGAACAGCGCTGGGCAGAGATTGCACAGTCGGTTTCGGCGGGATCGCGGCCGCAGGACAATTTTTTATTCATTCACACGACCGACCCTGATCACGATGCCTTCAATCGCGTGGTCTCATGGCTCGCTTTATCCGAGATGGTCATCGTATTCGTAGCGGCATGGCTTAGCCGGCGCTGGCGAGAGCGACTGGGTGATGCGTGGGACGCCCTGCTGGCCTGGGCTGCCGCATGTGGCGTGCTTTTGTTTCCGATCACGGCATGGTTATGGGACATCCTGCCGAAGATGAAATACATGCAATTTCCCTGGCGCTGGCTCCTGTGCCTGAGCATGGTCATGAGCTTGTTGGTGACGCTTGCGTTTCGGCGCTGGGGATTGCGCCTGGCGAGTTGTGCGCTGATGCTGGTGGTGGTCATCTTGGCGTGGAACCGCATTCAGGCGCCGTGGTGGGACAATACCGGCGATTTGCGCGAGATGCAGGACAACATGGAAACCGGCGCGGGATACGAGGGCACCGATGAGTACACGCCACTCGGCGCCGACCCATCGGCCATCGACAAAGATGCGCGAAGAGTTACGATTGAAGGTCCAGCGCATGGCGCGATTCGCGTGCTCGATTGGACCCCGGAATCGAAATCATTCACGGCGGAGATGTCGGCTGCCGATCAGGTCAAGTTGCGGTTGTTTGCTTATCCTGCATGGCGTGTAGACGTGAACGGCCGGAACGTTGACACCGGGCAAGGCCCGAATGGGCAGATACTGGTTCCGGTCGAAGCGGGCATGAATCGGGTGCGCCTCACGTTTATGCGAACCTGGGACCGAACTCTCGGTGGCTGGCTCTCCTGCGCGGCCCTGGTGTTTCTCGTGTTCTGGGTTGTGAGAAACCGAGCACCCGCTGCCTCCCGTTCGTAGCGCCCTGTGGTACTCCGTGCTCTCTGTGGTTATTCTCTTTGCGTGCGTAAAATCCTCATCGCCACGTCGAATCCCGGCAAGCTGCGCGATTTTGCCGGGGCCGCGGCCGTCCACGGCATCGAGGTCACAGGCATCCCGAATTTTTCTTCGCTTCCAGTTGTCGTCGAAGACGGATTGACATTTGAAGCCAACGCGCGCAAAAAAGCTGAAGCTTACAGCCGATATGTTCCCGGAGAAATTGTGCTCGCCGACGACTCCGGACTCGAAGTGGATGCGCTCAGCGGCGCGCCCGGAGTGCACTCGGCGCGATATGCTGCTGACCAACCGCATCTCGCAGAAGAGAACACCAACGACGAAGCGAACAACGCGCGCGTGCTGCGCGAGTTGCAGGGAGTGCCCTGGGAAAAGCGAACGGCGCGATTCGTGTGTGTCCTGGTGGCGGCGCGAGACGGCCAGATGCTGAAAGCGTTTCGCGGCAGTGCCGAAGGAATCATTCTCGATGCGCCGCGCGGCTCGAACGGATTCGGCTACGATCCGCTTTTCTTTTTTCCAGAGATTGACAAAACTTTTGCCGAACTCTCAGCAGAGGAAAAATCGCGGTACAGTCATCGTGGCGCGGCCTTCCGAAGATTCCTGGATTGGTGCGATCGACTGAAGCTGAGCTGACGCCCTGGTTGTCACACCAAATTACCCTTGCGCGTCATGTCGTTACCGATCGCGCCTGGCGCCCCGAGACCACGCCAGATGAAATCAAACTGCCACTATTGGACGCTGAGACGCGTTGACCCGTATGGCGCGGTCGTTTACCTTGAGAAAGGCCGAATCCCGCCTTGCGTTGCCCCGGCGGCGGCGCGAGGGTATTTACCCGGATGGATAAAAAACGTGTCATCGCCAGCTTCGTGGTCTTCCTGATTCTGGCGATCCTGGTTTATCTGCAATATCGGGAATGGCAATCCTTCGACTGGGGCACGTTCTGGGCCCAGATCCATCGCATCAACAAGTTTCATGTAATCCACGGCATCGCGCTCATTTACATCGGATATGCGATGCGGGCGGTGCGGTGGAAGATTTTCTTGCGACCGGTGCGTCCTAAGACGTCAACTCTCAGCCTGGTCAGTCCCACGTTGATCGGGTTCACGGGACTGGCGCTGCTGGGGCGCGCAGGTGAGTTCATCCGCCCCTATCTGATCGCGCGGCGCACCGATCTTCCATTTTCGTCACAGCTGGCGGTCTGGGCGGTAGAGCGCATCTTCGATATTGGCGCATTTACGCTGTTAGTGGTGCTCGCCATCTTCCTGCCTAGCGCACTGCCTTCGATTCCGCACCCCGAGTACTATCGCCGTTTTCAGGAGGCGGGATTTTTTCTGATTGCAGCGGTATCGGGAACGGCGGTGGCCGCGGTGCTTATCAAACGTAAGAAAGACAAGGTAGCGCTCTGGATCGAGCAACACTTTTCTCATCTGCCCTCGAATTTGGGGCATCGCACGGCCCAAAAGGTTCGAGAATTTGGCATGGGGCTGAATACGATCCATGGGCCCTGGTCGATGTTATGGCTGACTTTGGTTTCGGTGGGAATGTGGTACGTGATTGCGCTTTCCTATCACGAGGTCACGCACGCCTACGGCGTGGATGCGCTGGATATCCCCGTGTCGCAGATTTTGATTCTCATGGGATCGAGCATGGTGGGATCGATGCTGCAACTGCCGGCCGTGGGCGGTGGATCGCAAGTTGCTACGATCGTCACCCTGTCGAGAGTATTCGATGTTCCGCCGGAACTTGCGGCCAGTTGCGGAATCCTGCTATGGCTGGTGACCTTTGCGGCCGTTGTGCCGTTAGGATTGCTGCTTTCGCATCACGAGCGGTTGTCGCTGCGCCGGCTTTCGGAAGAGAGTCATCGCGCCGAAGAGGCGGAGCAGTTTCAAGTTCCCCCGAGTTGACTGATCTATGGTGCGCGGCCCAGCGTCTGCAGCATGGCTTCTTTTTCCGGAATGAGTTCGCGGTAGCCGAGTTCTTTGCGGATTCGGCTGGTGTCGTAGGCCATGTTGTGGGCGAAGTTCATCGGGCTCTTGAGGTCTGGCTCGAGTTTCGATTCCGGCATCCATGACAACCTTTCGGCAATCGTTGGAGTATGTTCCTCCCCCACGTTGTAGATCCGGCTGCGAGTAATGCCGGCACTTGCCGCGAGCACAACGGCGGCCGCCACGTTTTCGACGTAGCCGTGAGTCCAGCGCCAATTTGGCTGATGTCGGTAGTGGTATACGGTGGCCAGGTCAGCGTTGCCGCCGGGGCCGTAGACCTTGGGCAAGCGCAGCACGACGCTGGGCAGAACTGAACTATTGAGAACGGTCCGTTCGACCAGAATCTTGTCGTACCAGTATTGCAGCGCATCGTGCGACGGCGCATCTTTGCGATAGGGAAACAGAACCGTCCGCAAGGACGAATTCTCCGAGAGTAACCCGTCCTCCGCTGGGCCCGGTTCGATCCCGAGCAGGCGGCCGTATGCCTGGTAGACATCGCCGCTGCTTAGTACCACGAGCCGCTTCGCGACCCCGACAAATGCATCCACGACCGCTTTGGCATCGGCGCTTCCCATCGCCATGGTGTGGATCACGACCTCCGGCTCAAAATCGAAGGCAGCGCTCGGAAACTTCACGATTGGCGTTGCTGATTCCGAATCGAGAATCTCGCGCACGGTTTTGGGAAGGACGATCGTCTTTTTTCCGCGATGAAAGATGGCGACTTCGTGGCCGGCGGCGGCGAGCTGCCGGACCACATGCTCGCCGATGAAACCCGTCCCGCCGATGATGAGAGCTCGCATTAGAAGTCAATTCTAGCTGCGTCCTCTGCGGCAGTTCTCCGCGATCTCTGCGATAATTTGTTTTTCGCACAGGAGACCCTCATGCCGTACTACAAGATCATCGAATACGAGAACGCATCGCAGGAGGTTCGCGCCGTTTATGACGACATTATGACGACCCGCAAAGTTGACTGGGTGGGTAATTTTTGGAAGGTGCTGGCCAACGATCCTCCCGCTCTGAAGCGCACCTGGGAAAGCCTGAAGCAGATCATGGGTCCAGGTGCGCTCGATCCGCTGACCAAAGAGATGATTTATATCGCCGTCAGTACGACCAATCAGTGCGAATATTGCATCGCCTCGCATTCGGCGTCGGCGCGAAAAAAGGGCATGACCGACGCGATGTTCCAGGAGCTGATGTCAGTCGTGGGCATGGCTAACTACACCAATAAAGTTGTCAGTGGATATCAGGTCGAACTGGACGAGCGATACAAGAATTAACTTGAGCCGTTTAGCAGGCGTGAGCGAAGCATGAGCCTGCTGGCGAAATCCTGAGCATCGCGAAGGATCCCGGAGAAGAAAGTCGGGATAGGAAGCTGGCGACCCCGGAGGGACTTGAACCCCCAACCCTTGGTTCCGAAGACCAATGCTCTATCCAATTGAGCTACGGGGCCGCGCCGAAATGGAATGACCTTGCGAGAGTGCTTCCCGTCGAAACCGAAAGCAACAGAGTACTATGCGAAGCACAAGCGCGCAATCAAGCGCGCGAAGCGGCAAGGCAAGGTCCACGATGAGTGCCTCCGCCTCGATGACCTGAGAGTTCCAACTAACGTGCAAGCTAGGGAATCACAACCTTGACCGCCGGCGTCCTGGAGCTTTCCACGCCCGATATGTTCACGGCCGTGGTCGCATAGAAGTAGGTGCTGCCATTGGCGACGGTGGTATCGTCGTAGAGCGTCGAGGCCACCTGTCCCCCGGTATTGATTTTGTGCCAATTCAGCGCATCGGAACTGCGGTAGACGTTGTATCCCGAGATGTGAGCTGACGTCGAGGCATTCCACTTCAGGTCCACCACGTGGGCCACACTCTGCTGGATCACGATCTTGTAGGACCGGCTGGAAACCTTTCCGGCACAACCCGTCACAGCGATGGTGAACGAATACGAGGCGGCCGCCGTGGGAACTCCGCTGAGGCGCAGAGTCGTGGTAGTGCTCGACACCGTCTTGGTGATTCCTGCCGGCAACGTGCCGGAAACAAGCTTCCATTTGTAGGGCGCGCAGCCTCCACTGGCCTGCAACGCTGCCGAGTACGATTTATCGAGCACGCCGTTCGGCAGGCTGGTAGTGGTTAGGCTCACGTTGGCGGTAGCTGGAATCGCGACGGCAGACAGCATCAGGGAGAGAAGGCTGGATTTCATCTCTCCATGCTGCCGAGGCGGCGCGGCTTATGAATAGATTTGAGAAGTTCGAGAACTAAGAGGTTCGAGAAGTCTGAGAACTAAGCACTGTTAAAAATCAAAGAATCTGGCGGAAAGGGTAATTTGATTGCTCATGGTTGCGCAATATGCACACAAATTGGGGCACTAGGCTAGGGATTTCATCCATGCTTGACAGAGCATGAAAAAGGTCCTGTAATTCCCCCCAGCTTTGGGAGGATGCCATGCTCCTAGCCCTTGAGACGCGAGATGTCGGAAAAGTCACCATTGTCCGCTGCAAAGGACGCATCGTCGCCGGCGGAGAAACCGAGTCGTTGCGCACCCACATCGACTGGCTCCTGCGCGACCGGCGCTCCATCGTTTTGCACCTCGGCGAAGTCGTGTTTATCGACAGCAGCGGCATCGGAACCATGGTCCGCACTCTGACCAGCACCCGCCGGGTGCGCGGCGACCTGAAGCTGTGCAACGTTCCCGAGCACGTCGACAAAGTGTTGCAGCTTTCGCACCTCACCCATCTGTTTGACTCGCACCAGTCGGAGGACAGCGCCGTGGCTGCGTTCTACCGTGTGCCGGCTGTGTCGGAAAGAACTGCTCCC
The DNA here is from genome assembly GCA_035710725.1 of Candidatus Sulfotelmatobacter sp. Lineage (GTDB taxonomy): Bacteria > Acidobacteriota > Terriglobia > Terriglobales > Acidobacteriaceae > Sulfotelmatobacter. The sequence goes on from DASTCY010000031.1 coordinate 143,183, forward strand.
ACCGGGAAGAGCGTGCTGTGCATCGGCCAGAATGTTGACGTAGTGGTTTACATTCGTGAACTTCTGCGCCGCGCCGGTTATGACGTCCATACCAGCAATAATTTTCGCGACGGCTTGATCCTCATGCGGGTCACTCGCTTCCATCTGCTTCTGTTGGGCGAGGAAATCGCCGTTGTGCCCGCGACCGAAAAGGCTTTTCGCGCTGCCTGCTGCGGCATCCCAATCATCACTCTGGGAAAGGAGTTTTCCACCCAGGAGGCGGGAGAAGCGACCAAAGGACTACTGGAAAAAATCGCGGACTGTCTACATTCCGGTTCGGCAGCTTAAGCCCGCTCAGCCACTATAGAACTCAAACAATTGATAGGATGGTGGCGGCTATTTCGCATTTTTTTGCGGTCGGCACGGTACCGTCCTGCCCGAGTACGATCGTACATGCACGCACGGCTTCTTTACATTCATCTCCGCAGAAGTGAAGATTGAACTACGAACGCCAGGGAGGGAGATGTGTCTGCCAAACTGAAATCCGACAAGCAGCTTGCGCGAGTGGCCACCAATTTAGCCATCGGCGTGGTTGGACTCATCGTGGTTCGTCTGATCGCCGAATTCCTGCCCATGTTTCGTGATGCCGGATGGATTGTCGACGATAAGTTGACGGTGCAAGCGGGCGTGGTCATCGCCATCGATGCTTTGCTGCTTTCAGTGCTGGTGCGCTTCGCCATCGAAGTCCGGGCCTATTTGCTGCTGCGCTTTCCAGCAATCTCGAGCTTTGGCAATATGTCAGCCATTCTGGTAGGTCTCATCATCACGGCGATCGCCTATGCTGACTTCAAGCCGGTGACGCAGGCCTGGCCCGACATTACGAACCTCTATCTCTGGACTTTCTTCGGCATTGCCGCCGCGTTGCTGATCGGACTCGTCGTTCTTCTCTTCCGAGATCGGGATTTGATCGCAGCCATGATTCTGCGTCAGCCGATTCCCAGCCGTCCTGCCAAACAGCATGAACGTGCGGAAGAGTCGGCCGCGGTTGCGGGAATGTAGGAGCGTTGAGCCGCCGTTTACATCCGTTACCTTTATGGCGCTGGCGACGCCCGATCCAACTACTACTGCTAAAGGTGTCCCGTCCAACCTGGCGGGGTGATTGTTCTATTCGCTAACCACAGGTGTCACTCTTTATTGGCGGCAAACGACGATATGATGCCGCTCATGCAGCCAATTTCCATTGCCGACCGGGCAAACAACCGCCGCTTTTTCTCGAGACATTTGCGAATCGTCATGAAGGCTTGTTTTCTGGCAATGCTGATAGCGGTTGCGCTTCCTGCATGTACTGGCGGTGGTCATAGCGCGACCGGTAAGCTTTACGTCACCGTCACCAATGCTACGGGCAGTTCGATCCTGCGCTTCAATAACGCGTTTACCGCGACCGGAAACGTTGCACCCGCAGGCTCACTCTCCGGCTCCGCGACCACGCTCAATAACCCTGGCGAAATCTTTCTGGACACCAGCAACAACCGACTTTATGTGGCCAATCGAGGTGCGGCGTCGGTCGTGATCTATGACAGCGCCAGCACCGCCAATGGAAATATCGCTCCGACCCGCACCGTCGCTGGCGGCTCGACGGCACTGGTCGCTCCGCAAGCCGTATCCGTGGATACCACGAAAGACCTTCTCTATGTCGTGGACAGCGGCAACCTGTTGGTCTTTAGTGGCGCTTCCACAGCCAACGGCAACGTCGCGCCGACGACCACTGCTCCATTGGGATTCGTTGCCACGGCCATATTCGACGACGCGACCAACGACCGCCTCTACATCGCCGATGCGGGAGGCAACTCGGTTGGGATCTATGACAATGCCAGCGCCATTCCGAGCGGCAGCGTCTCGGCCAGCCGTACGATCAGCGGCGCAAGCACCTTGCTCGCCTCGCCTTTCGGGTTGCTGCTCGATTTGACCGGACGCCTGATCGTCAGCAACTCCTCAGGATCGGGCATTACGATATATAGCAATGCCGCTACCGCCAGTGGCAACGCAATCCCGGCTGCGGCCATCGCGGGTGCCGCAACGACTTTCGTCGTGCCGCGGCAGATCGCGTTGAACTCCTCGGGATCCGGAACACTCTACGTGGGTGACGCCGTTGCTGGCGAGGTGGCTAGCTTTGGCAGCCTGTCCAGCGCAAACGGGAACATCGCTCCCACGCGCAACATTTCCGGCTCCAATACCGGCCTGAGTGCGAACTCCGGCGCGCTGTCGGTGCAGGGCCTTGCCCTGGATACTACCCGTTGATTGCGATCATTAAGGAGTGAAGCCGCCGCCGGAAGTGTGTGCGCTTCCGGCGGCGTGCTTTTCTGGCAGATTAGTTTAGGGCAGTCTACTTTTTTCCTGTATCCCCTGGCTGTCATCCTGAGCGAGGATTGATTTTTGCGCCTGGGCGCAAAAATCAACCGCAGTCGAAGGACCCCATGGCAGTTGATTCCCAGCATGGACGTTTCACGGAGTTTCCGCCACGGACCAGCAGTCTCGTAAGGACTCCCTGAAACGTTCCTCCCACTACACACGGGCAAGGGGTCCTTCGGCCCACCAAGAACGTGGGCCTCAGGAGGACAATTCAGAAAACGGTGCACACTGCTTCCTAAGAACCTATAGACAATCCGATCTTAGGCCGCCTTCTTCATCTGTGAGCGCATTTGCTGTCCCATCTGCCGCATCGAGGCGATCATGCCGGGCGAGTGAGTTTCAGCCCAGCTTTCAAAACGGTTGGCGGCTTTTTCAAGATGGGCGGCAAAGAGTTTGTTCGAGAACCGTTCCCGGCCTTCCTTGACAGTCGGCCTGATGCGGTCCCACACACCGAAGAACTCGCCGCTGGTTTCGAAGAACAAGTCCTCGTGAAGCAGTCCGTGGTTAAGAAACGCGCACGCCTGGTCCCAATAGCTGATCACCATCATGAAATTGGTTCCCGCTTCCGTTCCCGGAGCCGCGATGCGCATGGCCTCGTCCAGAGAATCGGCGAAGCAATTGGCAAAGAACCAGTCACGCGCCTGCCGAAGCCGGGGCTCGCGGCGTTCCTCGTAGATTTGCAAGTGAAGTCGGGCTTGTTCGTAGGTAGGCTTGGATGCCATGGTGCTTCCTCCTTGGAATAGTTTGGATCCCCCAAGCATACGATTTTTTTCACGGATTCGGGAGTCGCCCTGCGATGGGTCAATGAGTGTAATAAGATGTTACGCCAATCACCAGACTGCCTTTCCTGCTAGACTTCCCGTGCCGATGCTTCGAGGACACCGCACATTTGCCTTTCGATGGTGGTTGCCGATTACTGAACTTGTACTGTGCGTAGCTGTGCTGTGGCCGGTACTGCCGGCGCTCAAAGGGCAGGTAAGAGAATCCATTCACGCATATCGAGCGAAAAGAAATCCGCTGCCAGACGTTCCAGAAAACCAACGGCTGATCGTTCCTTTCAGCACCCAGGAACAACTGGATTTTGAGACGCTTGAACGGCTTAAGGCCAGAGAGTGGATACCCCAAATGCTTAACTTGCCGAGTGGTCTCGTTCAGTTACTGCCGTACGTGATTTTGAACCCAACAAAACATGAGTGGATTCCGCGCGGCATGACCTTCAGATTATGGCGGGCGATCAGCTGGCCGGTGGTGGGTATTTTGTTTTGGTGGATTGCAGGCCGCGGCATCGAGGGGCTGCTTGCAGCACGACAACGGCTGATCCGTCCGAGGATTACTTGGATTGAAACGATAACAGGGGCAGCACTGTTCACCTTTTGCGCCGTTGCCGCCGTCTGCATGCCTCTCTTCTCAGGAAGCGATGAACATTTCTTCATGAGCATCTTCGTCGCTGCGTCCCTTATGTGGTCGGCGATAGGCGGAGCTGTAGTCGCCGGACGGGTGGCGCAGTGGCGTCTCCGAAAGCGACTTATAGGTGGCGCTCAGGAACTCTCTCCCGCGCCGACTACCTAGTGTTGATTCAGCTTCTGTAATCGGCCATTTCGCTCATTGAGGGTTTTGAGCGTAATCCGGATTTTGCAACAGTTTAGTGATACCTTCATCGAGGATGACGTTTCTTTTCAAGATTGAACAGGCATTCGAGATTGCGGGCCGGGGCTGTGTGATTGTACCTACCATGGTTGAAGATCACGATTTTAAGATACGGCCACAAGATGCCATCCAGCTTCGCACACCAAAAGGACAGATACGAGACGCGCATATCGTCTCTGTCGAGTTCTTAAAACCGGAAGTCGGCATGTGCCGAATGGGAATACTGTTGCCGACTGACATTGCCAAGGCAGACGTGCCTACTGGAACGGCTGTCTGGCTCGTGCAGGGTTGATGAGTGCTATCCGGATGTTACGACAATCAAACCGAACCCACGTGCTTCCAACATTGCATCGAAGCTAGTTTCTGGTTAGGCGAGTGCCCCAAGTCTTAGAGATTCGACTTTTCAGACACTAGGTTTTTTGCTGATTCGATGCAGGCAGGCTGCATGCGGCCTTCTTTTTCGGCTGCTAACGGGCACACTTCAAAATCGCCAAACACCGTTGCTTTCGTGAAGTTATATCCCTTGAGATTGGTGGGTAATTCCAAATCGTCTTCTTCATTGAGGCCAGCGTCGAATGGACCGAAACCGGGTCCGCTGTATATTCCCAAAAGACGATGTGTTCCGATTTTCCAAAGTCGAAAAGTGGGATTCCCGTTGTAGATGCTGAGACGTCCGTGGGTCCAGTAGCAGTTCTTAGCGTTCTCGGGTATTTTGCACGCAATCTTGCGTTTATTCGGTTGTTCGGGAGAAGCAGCAACAAAAGCCACGAAAAGAAGCATGAACAGCGGGAAGGTTCGCCACATGTCTCAGAATCTACAGCCTGCCGTTAGGCAAAGGCAATGATGGTTATACTGACCAGGCCATTGCGCTCATTGAGGGTTCTGAGCGTAATCGGGATGTTACGCCAACTAGCTTCGTTTTCGCTGACACGCAATCTACAATCGTCGTGATCTACGCCGCCAAGGAGGAGCCATGCGGACCACCCTTCTTCTGACTCTGCTATCGACCTCTCTGTTCGCTCAATCTCCTAGTGTCACCGGGAAGGATGTGCCAACCGTGATCACGTTCGTCGCGCCTGCATATCCCCGAGCGGCGAAAGACCAGCGGAAGATGGGCAAGACCATTACCCGGATCAAAGTCAGCCCTGAAGGATCGGTTAAGGAGGTCAAGACAGTCAGCGCCAACGCGGTCTTCGAGAACTATGTTCTAGAGGCGCTCAAGCAGTGGCGATTTCAGCCCTCGGAGAAGGAGCACATTCTTGAAGTCACCTGCTCGTTTGAGTTCATTCAGGACGAATGTGACGGTACCAACGAGCATCCGATCACATCGGAGACCTACGTCTCTGCTGAGTTGCCGACAGTCGTTCACATAAAGACCGGACTGCAGTGCATGGAAACCCACGTCTCACAGCGCCAACACTAGGCGATGGCGAGTGGAGGCGCGGGATAGTTGACGTAAGCAGATGGGATGAGAAGGCCGGTCTCCGGACGGGATGCGGTGTACGCTCCCAAGTTATCGACGTGCTCAAGGCACAGATAAAAAGGAGACCGGCAATGAAGAAGGTTAGCACCGTAGCAGCCCGACAGAGCAGGAATTTTTCGCAGCCGACCCTGACCATCGGATTGGATCTGGGAGATCGCATTAGTTGGTGCTGCGTGGTGGATGAAGCCGGCCAGATCCAGTTGGAGCAGCGCGTGCGCACGACAGCGAAAGCATTGCGGGAAGTGTTCGGCACGATGCCGCGCAGTCGCATCGCGCTGGAAATCGGAACGCATTCGCCCTGGATCAGTCGTTTACTGAGCGAGTTGGGACACGAAGTGATCGTGGCCAATGCACGCAAGGTGCGGCTGATCGGGGAGAGCCGCAAGAAAGACGATCGCCTGGATGCGCAGACGCTGGCGCGGCTGGCTAGGATCGATCCCCAGTTGCTGTATCCGGTGAAGCATCGTAGCGCGCAGGCGCAAGCGGATTTGGCGGTGATCCGGGCACGAGCTGGA
>DASTCY010000032.1:0-20527 GCA_035710725.1 Candidatus Sulfotelmatobacter sp.
CCGCGACTTGCCCGCCATACACGCACGACAGCAGCGAATTGGCGCCTAGCCGATTGGCGCCGTGGTACTGGTACTCGCATTCGCCAGCCGCGAAAATCCCAGGAATGTTTGTAGATTGTTTGTAGTCGACCCACATCCCGCCCATGGTGTAATGCATCCCGGGGAAGATCTTCATCGGTGTATCGCGCGGATCGTCGCCCACGAACTTTTCATAGATCTCGAGAATGCCTTCCAGCTTGCGGTCGAGAATCTTGCGGTCGATGTGGGTCAGATCGAGATAGACCATCGGCTTGCCGTCAATGCCGAGGTTGTGCTCGTAGACGACTTTGAAGATCGCGCGGGTGGCTACGTCGCGGGGCACGAGATTGCCGTACTTCGGATACCACTCTTCGAGGAAATACCAGCGGTCTTTTTCCGGGATCGCCTTCGGCTCTCTTTTGTCGCCCGCAGTTTTCGGGACCCACACGCGTCCGCCTTCACCGCGGGCCGACTCCGACATCAGCCGCAGCTTATCTTCGCCGGGAATCGACGTGGGATGTACCTGGATAAATTCGCCGTTGGCGTAGTAGCAGCCTTGCTGATAGAGAGCCGACTGCGCCGATCCGGTACAGACCACTGAATTCGTTGACTTGCCAAAAATCGCACCGATGCCGCCGGTGCAGATGATGATCGCGTCGGCCGGGAAGGTACGCACTTCCATTGTGCGCAGATCCATGGCGCAGATGCCGCGACAGACGCGGTTGCCGTCGATCACGGCCGAGAGAAACTCCCAGTGCTCGTACTTCTTGACCTTGCCTTCCGATTCGTAGCGCCGCACCTGTTCATCGAGCGCGTACAGAAGTTGCTGGCCGGTGGTGGCTCCGGCGAAGGCCGTGCGGTTGTACAAAGTCCCGCCGAACCGGCGGAAGTCGAGAAGTCCCTCAGGCGTGCGATTGAAAGGCACGCCCATGCGGTCGAGCAGGTCGATGATGCCCGGGGCGGCGTCACACATTTCCTTGACGGGAGGTTGATTCGCCAGGAAGTCGCCGCCGTAGATCGTGTCGTCAAAATGCTTCCAGGTAGAGTCGCCTTCGCCCTTCAGATTTTTCGCGGCATTGATGCCGCCCTGCGCGCACACCGAATGCGAGCGCTTGACCGGAACGATGGAGAACAGGTCGACCGTGCCGCCCATCTCGGCAATCTTGATGACGGCCGAGAGCCCGGCCAGTCCACCGCCCACCACAATAATCTTCGGAGCTGCCATGATTTCCTTAGCGCGCTTGCGTGATATTGCCGTCGTTGATCGTGCCCGAATCGAAGGGCTGCTGCGGATGCGAACGGAACGAAGCCAGACTTGCCAATCCGACCCCGGTCAACAAGAAGAAGAACGCCAGGCACACAGCCAGGAACCGCTTCTGTGCCCTGTCTCCTGAAACGATGCCCCACTTCGCGCAGAACAGCCAAATCCCATAGGCGAAGTGCCAAGAGGCTGCGACCAGGCCGACAACATAAAACAAGAACAGCGGAGTCTGAAAAACCTCATGCTGGACTTTGCCGAACGACAGGCTGGGATCAACGTGCAAATCTGCGCCCAGAAATCTCATCGTGTACACATGCCACACGATGTAGATAAACGCGATGGCGCCGGTCCAGCGCTGCAGGGTGTACATCCAGTTGCCGGTCCACGGATATTCGACCATGTTGGCGTCTCCGCGATACCAGATGTAGAACCCGTAAAGCCCGTGAAACGCGATGGGCAGCCAAATCCCAAACAGTTCCAGGTAGAACACCAGCGGGAGACTCCCTAAAAACGTGACTTGGCGGGCATAAGCCGCTGGACCGGTGGGGCCGATGGCAGTGGAATTGGAAATCAGAATATGTTCGAAAAGAAAAGCGCCGACGGGAATGATTCCGGTCAGCGAATGCAGGCGGCGCAGTACGAACGAGATGCCCTGTCCTGCCCGCAGAGGAGCGACCCCTGGTTTTACTGTTCTAGCTGCTGCTGGAGCCGAAGAGCTGGCTGCTGACGCCACAATTGCTCCTTATGAATTCTGCTTATGAGTTCACGAATGGCGAAAGAACTTTTTATTATCGGTGCTGCCAAGAAGCGAAGTCAAGGAAGGTTGCCTGCAGTGCTCACCGGAAACGGCATCTGCATCCGAGATCCCTCGCCCCGCTCGTGAAAACGCGGGGCATCGGGATGACGATGTGCTGCGGATCTTTGGAACTACCGGCTCTTAACCTCTGCGTGCTCGGCGTCCTCTGCGATAAATCACTTGCGATTTGAGTGCATACATCTCAAGTCCTAAACATTACTTCACTCACCATCTCCCGCTGATCCGAATCTGTGCTGCGATGCTGGTTAGCAGATCCAGTTCAGCTTTAGCGCACGCCATTTCCCGGGGATACAACCCGCCCGTATTCCGAGGCGCGGCTGAGGCGATCGAACATGCGCCAGGCGGCAAGCGAAATCTGGCTGATGGCTTCCTCTCCCTCGCGCTCGTTGCGCAGGAACGCTGTCATCACGCAGATCACATAAGGACGTCCTTCGACAAAGACGATGCCCGAATCGTTGCGAACTGCTTCGAGTGAGCCGGGTTTATTCGCGATCTTCAGGCCCGGCGGCAGAGTTCGCGGGATCCAGGAGTCTTTGTTTGTGCTGAGAACTTTGAAAAAATCCTCCGAGGATTCATGGTTGAGCACCTTGCCCCGGTAGATCGCGTCGAGCAGGGTCATCATCTCGCGCGGAGTGGAGATATTCTCGCGCCCTTGCTTGGCCGCTTCGAGGTCCATCATTTTGCGGCGTAGGCGGGTGTGCGCAAGGCCGAGCGAATCGAGCATGGCGTTGACGTTCTCCATGCCGACGCGGTCAATCAGCACATTCGTTGCCGAATTGTCGCTGACCGCGACCATCATGGTGGCCAGATCGCGGAGTGTAATGCGCGTTACGCCGGGCGTAAGCCCGTTCATGATGTCGCTGTCGGGGACCAGATCGGAAGCCTGCACGGTGTAGAGGTCCGTCAGCTTGAGCTTGCCTTGCTGAACCTGCCGATAAAGCTCGGCAAGCACGGTGATCTTGATGGAACTCGCCTGTGCGAAAGCTTCATTTTCGTGCAGAAAAAAATGATCGCCAGTCGTGAGGTCTTCGATGGCAACGCCCATTACGCCGTCGAGGCGCTGATCGACGTCGCGAATCGTTGACTCAAGCTTCTGCCAAAGAACTTGCTGCTTTGCGCTTGTGGGTGGGACGGTCTGCCCAAATACGGGCGCAGAAACCAGAAACAGAAATAACAGGCGGAGGCATCTTTGGAATCGCATCGGGCATGGATTGTAGCAGCCTGCTTAGGCTACGGCAGGTCCAAATCCAGAGCATAGATTTCGTCGGTGCTAAGATCGCGCACGAACAGGGCTGATCCATCGGGAGCGATCCCGCTCCATCCAAACGATGGTGGAGCGTTGTAGCGATGCAGGCTATTGAGGTCCATGATCAATTCCGAGTGCGTCTGGTCGACTTTCACTCTTCTGAACGTAGAGCTCTGGCTGAACTGAGTGTCGTAATAAAGAGATTTGCTGTCCGATGACCAGATAGGGAAACCGATCGCGCCGGGCTCGCTGATCCACACCGACCACTTCTGCGTTTTGAAATCGAAGAGCATGAGCTTGGCGGAATCTCCGGTTAGCGCCGCCATAAATTGCCCGTCGGGCGACCAGCGCGGACTGAACAAGCCGTCGGAGCCGGGAACGACGGAGAGCTGATGCGTGGCAAGATCCAGCACATACACCGCCTGCGCGCCGCCACGGCGAGCGTCATTTCTGGCGAACGCGAGTTTTTTGCCGTCCGGGGACCAGGTCGGGTCGGCCTCTACCTGATTATCGTCGGGCAGAATCTCCTGTGGAGCGCCACCTTGAGCTGAAACGACGCAGACTTTCCACGGGGATCCCTGACGAAGCTCGACGTAGGCAACCTGGCTTCCGTCTGGTGACACGCGAGGCAAGCCATCCACACCCTTGGGATAAGTCAGTTGCACGCGATCGCTTCCATCCACACGGCTGCGCCAGAGCGATCCTTCGGGATAAGCTGCGTAAACAACCCACTGGCTGTCGCGAGAGAAGTCAAGTTCTCCCGCCGAAATGCCTGACAGATACGGCACGAACTGGGCCGCCTTCGGGTCATAACGAACCAGTTCTCCGCGTCCTTGCGAGGCACCGACAAAAAGTTTCTTGCCGTCCAGGCCAGGCGTCAAGAAATCAAACGATAAAGGGCCGGTGGTGAGTTGGAAAGGGTTAGACGAGCGGCGCAGCAGGCCTGGCTCCCTTATCGCCCAAATATTCCCGCCCGAGGTGAAGAAATAGTAGCGGCCATCCGGAGTCCAATCTCCGTTGTTCTCGCCTGGGGTCGTAGCGGAAATCGGAAGCAGACGATGAGGATTGCTGCCATCGGAGTTCATCTCCCAGATCGCGGAAGTTTGATCAAACAGAGCGAGAGTGAAGCGTAGGAGTTTTCCGTTCGGCGAGAAGCGAATGTGCTGTGGAAGGCCCTGCAGCGACGACAGCTTTCTCGGTTGCGTGCCGTCGGCCTCCGCCTGGTAGATATCGGACCCGCTGGCAAACACTAAGCGGCGCCCGTCCGGAGACCACACCCCGGTGAACGCGAGAATATTGCCAAGCCGCCGGGGAGAGCCGGATGGCAAGGGAAGGCTCCACGCCGGATCGACCGCTTCCGTACCCGCGAAACTGAATGCGAGGAGCTGAGTATGATCTGGCGAGATGGCTACGGCTTCGATATTGGCGAAAGGAGTCGGAAGGGGCGAAGTATCCCCTCCCAGCGAGGAAGCCTGAACAATTCTGGAGTTGCCGACCGTGCCTCCCTCGTTGATGTAAAGGCGGGAGCCGTCTGTAAGCATTCCTCGTTTGGAAAAACCGTCGCGGGTAAGTTGAGTGGTAGCGAGCACTCGGGGAGGAGCGGGCGTGGATGTGATCCAAACCGCGATCGCTGCTATGACCAGGAGAGGAATCGCCGCGGCCAGCACCCATTTCCAACTTTTTCTTCTCCTCCGGATGGGCGGCTGCTCGCTGACGATGGCGTCTATTTTTCCGGAGCTCGTGTCTCGCTTCAGCCGCTTTAAATCGGCGCACAACTCGGCTGCGTTCTGACAGCGCACGTCGCGATCTTTTTCGAGGGCTTTGAAGATGATGCGCTCCAGCTCCGGCGGCAGGTCAGGATTCAAGCGCAAGGCCGGCGTGGGCGTCGAATCGAGAATCGCTTTGAAAATCACACCCGACGTTTCCCCGCGAAACGGAAGCACGCCCGTGCACATCTCGTACAGGACGGCACCGAACGAGAACAGATCGGTGCGAGCATCGAGCTCCTTGCCCCTTACTTGCTCGGGTGACATGTAGGAGACTGTGCCCAAAGCGCTGCCCGGACTCGTCAGATGCTCTTCTTCGTCGATCGTGGCGGCGCTCATGGCAATGTTCTTGGTCTCAACTGCGATCTTGGCAAGACCGAAATCAAGAATCTTCGCCTGACCCCGCTTAGTAACCATGATGTTGGCGGGCTTGATATCGCGATGCACGATCCCCAGAGAATGGGCGGCGGATAGCGCATCCGCGATCTGTATGCCTAAATCGAGCACGGTCTCGATGTCCAGCGGCCGGCCGGCGATCCGGTGGCGCAGCGTCTGGCCATCCAGCAGTTCCATGGCGATGAAGGTGCGGCCAGCAAACTCGTCAATTTCGTAAATCGTGCAGATGTTGGGATGGCTGAGGGCCGACGCGGCTTTGGCCTCGCGCTGGAAACGGCTCAGTGCCTGCGCGTCATGAGCGAGTGCGTCCGGCAGAAACTTCAAAGCGACGTGGCGGCCGAGTTTGAGATCTTCCGCCTCGTAGACAACCCCCATTCCGCCCCCACCCAATCTCTCGAGGATGCGGTAGTGCGAAATGGATTGACCGATCATTGGGCTGCCATGTTAGGACCGCACAACTTGCAAGTCAAACAAGCGCCAGCGGCAGCGACGATCTGTCCGATTTTGAACACCCTTCGTTGTATGTGAACATATTCTGTTCGAATTCTGATTTGCTGGACTCTTTGCTTTCAATGCCTTGACCGGTTTGAAGATAAGGAACAGAAATTGCCCGCTCCAGTTCGAGGCTGCCCCATGAACAATTGGTTCCAGGATCTACGTTATGCCGTTCGGCAACTACGCAAATCTCCTGGCTTTACGATGGCAGCCGTCCTCACTTTGGCTGTCGCCATCGCGGCAAACGCGGTGGTTTTCGGAGCGCTAAACGCGATCGTGCTCCGGCCAGTGAACGTGCCACGCGCGGAAAGCTTGTACGAGATTGGGCGAGGTGGCATCAGCGAGTCGTATCTTAACTACCTCGACATCCGCGATCGCAACCACAGTTTTGAAGACCTCGCGGCGAATGCATTCACGCAGGCCGGACTCGACACCGGCGATGGTCCATCGCACTCGTGGGGATTTCAAACCAGTGGAAATTACTTTGATGTGCTCGGGGTTCAGCCCTACCTTGGCCGCTTCTTTCATTCGACCGATGAACATGGGCCGAATAGCGCGCCCTACATTGTCCTCACGTATGCATATTGGCATAACCATTTCAAGGAAGACCGAAGCGTCATCGGCCGAACTGTCCTGCTCAACAAGCATTCCTTTACCGTGATCGGGGTCGCGCCGCCGGAGTTTCGCGGAATCCTACTTGCCTTTTCCGCCGACTTTTTTGTGCCGATGGTGGACCAGGAAGAGATCGACGGACGCACTCAACTGACCCAGCGCGGGGTCAACTGGATTGACGATGTGTTTGGGCATTTGAAGCCGGGAGTCACCCCGGCGCAGGCAGTAGCCGATTTAGATGCTGTCGGCGCCGATCTGGCGAAGATCTATCCCAAAGAGAACGCGAACATCTTGTTTGGGGTGAGCCACCCGGGCCTGGCGGAGGTTTTCAACGGCGCAATTCGATCATTTCTCGTAGCCCTGACGGCTTTGGCGGGACTAATTCTGCTGGCGGCATGCGCCAATCTGGGCAGTTTGTTTGCGGCGCGCGCGGCCGACCGCTCGCGGGAAGTTGCCTTGCGGCTGGCGCTGGGATCGAGTCGCAACCGCATCCTGCGGGCGCTTTTCAGCGAAGCGGTGCTCATTTCCATGATCGGAGGCGTGGTCGGACTCTGGTGTAGCGTCGCGCTGTTGCGCGCGTTGAGTGCGTGGCGGCCGTTCCCTGAATTTCCCATCAATGTGGCTGTCAATCCTGACGCGAACGTTTACCTGGTGGCGTTGGGGTTGGCACTGATCAGCGGCTTCCTGTTTGGCATGGTTCCGGTCAAACAGGTACTGCGGACTGATCCTTATCAAATCATCAAAATCGGCCAGAGCCGCGCAGCCAGACGCGGAATCACGCTGCGGGATCTGCTGCTCGGCACGCAGATCGCGATCTGCGCCGTGCTCGTCACTTCTTCCCTGGTCGCCGTTCGTGGGCTGGTGCGCTCGCTGCACACCGATCTCGGCATTGATCCGCACGATGCCATGCTCGTCGAGACCGATCCGTCCACGGCTGGCTACCAAGGCGAAGGGATACCGTCGTTTCAAAAGCGCATGCTGGAATCCATGCAGGCAATTCCGGGCGTGACGTCGGCAGGGTTGGTCGGGCAGTACCCGCCGCTGCACATGGGCTGGAGCGACGCCGACGTGTTTTCCGACAGCACGTCGGATCTGCGGCCGAACAATGCGGCGGCGCACGTTTACACCTACAGCATCTCTCCCGAATACTTTCAGGCGGCAGGAACGGCGTTGCTCTCCGGAAGAAACTTCAGCTGGCATGATGACCAGAATGCGCCGAAGGTCGCAGTGATCAATCAGGAGTGCGCCCGGAAAATGTTCGGCTCCGTCGCGAACGCGATCGGGAGTTACTTCAAAACATACGAAGGCACACGCCGACAGGTGGTCGGCATCGTAGAGGACGGAAAATACACGGCGAATCTTGCCGAACCGCAACAGTTGGCAATCTTCTTTCCCATTCAGCAATCGCCCTCTAACGCAACCTGGATGGTGGTGCGTTCCGAACGTGATCCGCAGCAATTGGCAACGGCGATCCGAAGTCAGATACGGCAGCTGGACACTGGGCTGGTGTCGTTTATTCAGACCTGGGACTCCGAAATGAACGGCGCTCTGTTCGCCTCCCGTATGGCCGCACTGTCTTTGGGAGTGTTGGGAATGATGGGCGCCTTGCTGTCGATCACAGGCATCTTTGGCATGGCAGCATATTCCGTAAGCAAGCGCCTGCGCGAGCTGGGGATTCGCGTCGCCCTCGGTGCGCAACGAAAAGAAATTTTGCAAGCGGCGCTGGGGAAAGCATTCAAGCTACTTGGATTTGGCTCTGCAGCTGGATTGATTCTTGGGATTTTCGCGAGCCGCGTTCTCGCTTTCATCGTGTATCAGGCGACTCCACGGGACCCGGTGGTGCTGGCCGGAGTCGTGCTGGCCATGGCTGGGCTGGGATTACTTGCCACATGGCTTCCTGCCCGCCGCGCCTTGTCGGTTGAGCCGATGATTCTGCTGCGTGAAGAATGAGGAGTGCCTCTGCCCTTCGTTACTTGTCGCTTTTAACCGAAGCCAGCTCCGTGTTGACGAACGTGAAGGTCACCATCGCTCCTTGGCGTACGTTTAACACCAAAGGGGGTCGGAAACACGCGATACAAGTTCCGCTCGCACGTCGAACACTCGGATAAACAATCCCCGCCGAGCCGGTCTCCAACAAACGAAGTCCGAGCACCTGCGACACGACATAACTGTTCGGATCGAGACAGTCGGCGAAAGTTGTGTCTTTCCGGATGTCATGGAACTCATGCCGGAAATCTGCGAGATAGTCAATATAGGGGGAGACCTCTTTCTCCTTCCATCCGACTTCTTTCAATTCGAGCGAACGGTGAAATGACACCTCGCGTTGAGCAGTTTCCATTTCAAAACTGGCGTACCATGCGCCCCGGCCGGGGCCATTGAAGCGTCCACCGAGAGGGTGGGCGTGAGTGAAGGTCGCGTTCACGATATGTGCCAGCCGAAAACCTGAAACCAGCTCAATGACGCTGATGCCCGGCAGGCTGCCGGTTTCGCCAAGCAAGCGATCGTTGGTCGCGCTCTCCAGTTCCGTGAGATCACTTAGCAGATCGTCATTGTCGCCGGCGAGCCGGTTGAGAATTGGCTTTCCACGAAGGCTGTAACGATAGGGGATGAGGCGATGGGTTTCGTCCTGATCGATCTTGGTCTGCCGGGGATACTTCATCGACCGCCGCGACGCGCATCCAGCAGTTGCCGGACTCTCATGAGTGCTGGGATGCCGCCCTTCTTCACGTACTGAAGAGGGGAATCTCCTCCGAACATTGGATTTGTATTAGGCAATGTCATCCACGCATCAGCGAGCTTTGGGCTGTAGAGGATATTGAGCGCCTTGTAGATTCCGACAAGCAGAGAAATCCGGGTGATCTGATCTTCGTCGAGTGCCCTGTGTCCGCGGCTTTTGAGCGCATAATAGCTGCCGTTGGACATTCCGCCCAACAGAATTCGGGTGTCTTCATCGCGCAAGTTCCAATGGGATGCGAGGCCGACCAAACCTTTGATCGCCGCCGGTGTGAGCCGGTTTCGGGTCTCCTTGCTCGACAGATCTATCGCCGCACCCCAGGAAAAGCCGACCACAGCCGGTTGCATGGCATGTTGTAGAGCCGTCATCGATCTCATATCTCCATTTATGTATTGGTTATACTACATATTTGGATGATCTGCAAATACTTGTTTGGTCCTTCGGCCCACTCAGACCAGCACTTTTTCCGGCAGAACAGGCGCGACCGCTCGCACCTGCCTGGCCCTCTCGTAAACCTTGCCGTACTCGCGGGCTGAGGCATTCCAGGAAAAATCCTTGTTCATTCCATTGCGCATGAGCCCCTGCCAGGAGTGCTGGTCGCGATAGCTCTGAAGCGCCTGCTTGATCGTCTGTAAGAGCGCTTCTCCGTTGTACTCAGTGAATTTGAAACCGGTACCTTTACCGTTGCGCGCATCCCAAGGCTCGATGGTGTCGTCGAGCCCTCCAGTCGCACGCACGACCGGAACCGTTCCATATTTCAAGCTGTAGATCTGGTTCAGTCCACAAGGCTCATAGCGTGAGGGCATCAGGAACATGTCGGCGCCGGCTTCGATCTTGTGCGCGATCGTATTGTCGTACGCCACTTTGACGGCGATCTTATTGGGAAACTGTTTGTTCAGCCTGATGAACATTTCTTCATACGGCTTGTCGCCTGTGCCCAAAGCAACCACAATCATTTCTTCCCGCGCGAGCCGGTCCGCGATCTGCGAGATCAGATCGAATCCCTTTTGCGCGGCGAAGCGCGAGACGATTCCGATCACCGGCAGTTTCACGTCAGCTGATGACATGCCGAACGCGGCCAACAGATCTTTCTTGCACAAAGCCTTGCCTGAGGTATCCTGCGATGAATACTTTGCCACGATGAATTTGTCCTTTTCCGGACTCCATTCGTCGTAGTCCACGCCGTTCAGAATTCCGGTCACGGTGGAGGAACGCCCGCGCAGCACGCCATCCAGGCCGAAACCATATTCCGAGCTCTGAATTTCCTGGCTATACTTGCGGCTCACCGTGGTGATGTAGTCGGCATAGACCAGCGCGCCTTTGAGGAAATTGACCTGGCCGAAAAATTCCATTTTCGACATGGTGAACAGGTCCCAGGGCAGCATCAACAGCGGTAGCGTCTCGGGCGGAAAAAGGCCCTGATACCCCATGTTGTGGATGGTGAAAACGGTGGCCACATCGCGAAACGCCGGGTCTTCGGTATAAACAGTGCGGAGCAAAACCGGAATCAGGGCTGACTGCCAGTCGTGGCAATGAAATACCTGCGGAACTCCCAGAATCTTTGAGGCTTCGAGCACCGCGCGCGAGAAAAGCGCAAAGCGCTCGGCGTTGTCGGGATAGTCGCCGGTCGGCGTGCCATAGAGAGCATCGCGATCGAAATACTCCGGGAAATCAATAAAGAAAAAGTGCACACCGTGGATCGTGCCTCCAGCGACGACCGAGGCAAAGCGGTACTTGTCGTCGAATGGCACGGTGATGCTGCGAACCACCGTCGCCGGATCGGTCAGCTTGGTCTGGCGATAACGCGGGAGATAGACGCTGACCTGGTGTCCGAGGGCGGCGAGCGCCCGCGGCAGCGCGCCCACCACATCGGCAAGTCCTCCCGTCTTAGAAAAAGGAACGCCTTCAGAAGCGGCAAACGCGATGTGCATGAGAGCAAGACCTCCAGGATGGCGCCCTAGATTCGTGGGCGCACGGTATTATGGATGAAGAATTCGGGCCATAAAGATGCGGATTTCCACACGGCCGCACAAAACGTCAGTCTACTTGCCTCATATTAGAGGGTCAATGTGCCAAGGGTAGCGTCTCGCCATCGGCCGCAGCGGAAGCCCAAATTGGGCCAGCACTTCCTTGTCGCTCCCGAGTATGCGGAGCGGATCATCGAGGTTGTGGGCGATGTTTCGCAATGCACATTGCTGGAGATCGGCCCTGGCCAAGGAATGCTGACTGCGCTCCTGGCCAAACGGGCACGCCGCCTCATTGCCGTGGAACTTGATCGCGTACTCGCCGCTCAACTGCGGCTGAAGTTCGGCATGGCCAGGAATGTTGAGATTATCGAGGCCGATATCCTGAAGATAGATTTCGATTCGCTGTTCGGGCCCAAGCCGGGATTGGGTCGTCCGGGGATTGAAATGAAGCCGGTCCCGACCAAGGTCATCGGCAATCTCCCTTACTACATCACTTCTGACATTCTGCTGCGGCTGTTCGAGTATTCGAAATATTTTGAGAGCGTCGTGATCATGGTGCAACTGGAAGTAGCGGACCGCATCGCCGCCGCTCCCGGCAGCCGCGACTACGGCCTGCTTTCCGCAACCGCTCAGCTGTATGCGCGGGCAGAAAAATTATTTGTCGTGCCTCCGGAGGCGTTTGCCCCACCACCCAAGGTGCACTCGGCCGTGTTGCGGCTGACTATCGCTCCCCAACAGGAGCAATTGGGTGTCGGGGCCGACGGATTCATGAATTTCTTGCGGCTGTCTTTCGCTCAGAAACGAAAGACATTGTGGAACAATCTGAAACCTGCCTACGACGAAGCCACCTTACGCGAAGCGCTCGCAGCCGCGAAAGTGAAGCCGACCGCCCGCGCCGAAGCTTTGAGCCTGGAAGAGAGTGCTGCCATCTTTCGCGCCTTGCGCGAAGGGCGGTCAAGCTCCTAACATTATCACCGGTTGATCCTTCTTCTGGCCCGGCTCGGGCTGTTTTGAGCGAGGAGGGCCCATGACTACGACTACGGTTCGGCGTCCCGCGGTCGCGGGACGATTCTATCCCGGACATTCCGACGATCTGCGCGAAGAAGCACGGTCGTATCTCATTCCGTCGGCTGAGCCCGTGCATGCCGTCGGCTGCATCGCGCCACACGCCGGTTACGTGTATTCGGGCCACGTTGCGGGCGCGGTATTCGCGCGGCTGCAGATTCCCGAGTGTTGCATCGTAATGTGCCCGAACCATACGGGAATGGGCCATCCCCTGGCAATGATGAGCGAGGGCGCGTGGCAAACCCCCTTGGGCGAAGTTCCGATTGACGCTGACTTAGCCGGCGCCCTGAGACGGCGCTTCCCCGCTCTCGAAGAAGATTCTGCCGCACACCGCGCTGAACATGCGGTGGAAGTCGAGCTGCCCTTCCTGCAACTGCGTCAACCAAAACTAAAATTCGTGCCGATTGCGATCGGCACGCGCCGCTTAGACGTCCTCGAGGAGCTCGGTAATGCGCTGGCGGATGTCATCGCTGAGCGTAAAGAAGACGTGCTGATTGTCGCCTCCAGCGACATGAATCACTACGAATCGGACGCGGTCACTCGCGTGAAAGACCATCGTGCCATTGAGCGCATTTTGAGCCTCGATCCCCGCGGACTCCACGATGTAGTTACGCAGCAGGAGGTTAGCATGTGCGGATTTGGTCCTTCGGTCGCGATGTTGACGGCGGCGAAGAAATTGGGCGCGAAGTCGGCGGAGTTGGTGAAGTACGCGACATCAGGCGACGTGTCAGGGGATCGCGAGATGGTGGTCGGCTACGCGGGAATCATTGTGCGGTAACGCGCGGGCGGCTGCCCCCACACTTCTCCAGTTCTGCAGGTCGAAATCCAATTCTTTTAATGGCCGGTGCGTGGGGGGAAGCGTGGTGCCACGACAAACGTTCTTACGCCGGGCACCAGCCATACGACGATGACAAGTTGTAGATATAATGTCACATCGACATCAATCTGACACTATGATAAACTATTGACATGAACCAGGAAACGAGGCTTCGCGTGAACGAGAACGGTCGAGTCGTGATCCCGGCTCAATTCCGCAAGGCGCTTGGAATTCGTGCGGGAGATCAGGTGATCTTGCGATTTGAAGACGATGAATTGCGAATCACGACCATGAAGAAGCGCATCGAAAGGGCACAACGGCATGCTCGCAAATATGTAAAGCCCGGGGTTTCATTGGTCGACGAACTGATCGCTGACCGGCGAGAGGCGGCGAAGCGTGAGTAGTTTTGTACTCGATGCCTCCGCCATGCTTGCTGTTATCAATGCGGAGCCTGGGTCGGATAAGCTGACGACCGAACTACTCGCTCGTGCTGCCTTCAGTGCTGTCAATCTCGCCGAGGTCCAAACGAAGCTGGTGAGTTGGGGATGGGATCCGGATGAAGCTTGGGGAGACGCGATTGGCACTGTTGCCGAGATTGTGCCATTCACCGCGGACCAGGCGAGGATGACCGGCAACCTGGCTCAAGACACTCGCCCTTTAGGGCTATCCCTAGGGGATCGCGCCTGTTTAGCGCTGGGAATCGCCCGGCATTGCCCCATCTACACCGCAGACCGGTCCTGGAAGAAACTCAAACTACGCATCCCTATACATGTCATCCGCTGAGCCACTCGCCTATGCTTGTAAGGGCGGCTCTGGTTACGAGCAAGCCGACAAGGGCATCTGCCTTCTCTGCTAACGCAGTTCCTCCATGCACTCGTCCAGCACTTCTTTACCCGGACGGACCATGGATTCCGGCAAGGTAGCTAGCGGCTGATCGATAACGTTCAGCATGTCGAGGAAGTTCGGCGCCTTCGTGTTCACATAAAACACGCCCGTCAGCACCTCGCCTTTATCGTGCGCTTCCGTCAGGCGCGTAATCGCATGAACTTTGTCGGTCGGATCGTAGTCCTCTTCCAGCTTGCGCAGTTGCAGATGGGATCCGTCGTGCATGGTGACGTCGATCGTTGAGCCCGGATCGTACTCAACGTTTATATCCTCAAAGTGCGGCACGAAGCTGACTTCCTGCAGGATCTCTTCGTGTTCTTTGACGTACTTGTAAGACTTGGTCGAGCCTTCGTGATCGTTGAAGGTCACGCAGGGCGAAACCACGTCGAGCATGACCGTGCCCTTGTGCGCGATTGCGGCCTTGAGCATAGCGCTCAGCTGCCTTTTGTCGCCGGAGAACGAGCGGCCAACGAAGGTCGCGCCCAGTTGAATCGCCAGCGCGCAAGTGTCGATCGGCGGAAGATCATTGAGCACGCCGCTTTTCAATTTCGAACCAAGGTCGGCGGTGGCTGAAAACTGCCCCTTCGTCAACCCATACACGCCGTTGTCTTCGATGATGTAGATGATCGGAAGATTCCGGCGCATCAGGTGGACGAATTGGCCGACGCCGATCGAAGCTGTATCGCCATCGCCGCTGACACCGATGCAAACCAGTTTCCGATTCGCCAGCATTGCGCCGGTCGCCACTGACGGCATGCGTCCGTGCACCGCGTTGAACGCGTGCGAGCGGCTCATGAAATAGGCCGGGGCCTTCGACGAGCAGCCAATCCCGCTCGGCTTGATGACCATCTCCGGCTCGACGCCCATCTCGTACATGGCTTCGATAATTCGTTCCGAGATCGCGTTGTGTCCGCAACCCGCGCAGAGCGTGGTCTTCCCGCCCTTGTAGTCGATAACAGTCAGGCCGATGCGGTTAATCTTTGGCCCGGCGGCTCCGGGCTCAACAGTCGTGGTGCCCATGGACTGATTCTCCTCAGCGGCTAAAGCCGCTTTCACTTCTCGCCTATTCGCGGCCCTGAAGGGCCGCTCTTTCACAGTGTTTCCCGCTTCTCGAAAAAATGGACGAGAAGTGAGGCATCCTATGCGGATGTCTGTGATCTATCCGCGTCATTTGCCTTCCATGCTGGTCAGTTCGTCGGTGATGGACCGCGCATCGAGCGGCAGTCCGGTGATGTGCGCGATGCCGCGCAGGCGAGGCGTAAGTTCCGCTTTGATATCGAGCTTGATCAGGCTGAGCATCTGCGCGTCGCGGTTCTGCTCGACCACGTAAATGCGCTCGTGCTGCTCGACAAAATCGTGGACCTCGCGTGTAAACGGATAAGCGCGCAGCCGCAAATAGTCTGTCTCAATGCCGTACTCCTCGCGCAGCTGATCGCGGCTTTCGGTGATGCCCCAATGCGAAGTGCCGTAGCCGATGATTCCGATTTTCGCATTGTTGCCGCGCGTGATTTCCGGACGCGGCACAAACGACCGCGCGGTCTCAAACTTGCGATTCAACCGCTCCATGTTGCGCTCGAAATCGTCCGCGCGCTCGCTGTATTGGGCTCGCTCATTATGGCCGCTGCCGCGCGCAAAGTAGGCCGCCGCCGGATGCGATGTTCCCGGCAGGGTGCGATAGCCGATGCCATCGCCGTCCACATCCTTGTAGCGAGAGAAGCCTCCCAGCCGGTCGAGATCCTCTTTGCTAAGCACTTTGCCGCGCTTGATGGGCGCAGTCGGATACTCGAAAGGATCCGACATCCAGTTGTTCATGCCAAGGTCCAGATCCGACATCACAAATACGAGCGTCTGGAACTGCTCGGCCAAGTTGAAGGCTTCCGTTGCCATGCTGAAACACTCGGATACCGACGCGGGAATCAACATGATGTGCTTGGTGTCGCCGTGCGAGAGGAATGCGGTGGAAAGAATATCGCCTTGCGAAGTGCGCGTAGGCAGGCCCGTCGACGGGCCGACGCGCTGGATGTCCCAGATCACGCCCGGAACTTCCACGTAGTATCCAAGGCCTGCGAACTCCGACATGAGCGAAATGCCCGGGCCAGCCGTCGCTGTCATGGAGCGCGCGCCGGCCCAACCGGCGCCTATGACCATGCCGACCGCGGCAAGTTCATCCTCCGCTTGCACGATCGCGAACGTCGCCTTGCCGTCGGGACCGATCCGGTACTCCTTCATGTACTCGATCATCGTCTCGACCAATGACGATGACGGCGTGATCGGATACCAAGTCACGACCGTGCACCCTGCGAACATGCATCCGAGCGCCGCCGCCGAGTTGCCGTCGATGATGATCTTCCCTGCCGTCTCGTTCATGCGCTCGATGTAGAAGGCACCGCGCTTCTCCAGATTCGCTTTGGCGTAATCGAATCCCGCCTGCGCTGCAGCCAGGTTCAAGTTCGCCGCTTTGACTTTCTTGGCAAACTGTTTGCGGATGGCCTTTTCTACCTCAGCCATGTCGATGGTCAGCAGTTCCGCAACCACGCCGACGTAGACCATGTTCTTGACCAGCTTGCGCAGCTTGGCCTCGGGGCACACCGCGGCTGTCAACTTGTCGTACGGAACGGAGTAGAAAATCAGATCGTCTCGCAGCTTATGCAGTGCCAGCGGCTCGTCGTAGAGGACAGAAGCGCCGGCCGCCAGCGACTTCACGTCTTCCTGCGCCGTCTCCGGATTCATCGCCACCAGAAAATCAATTTCCTTCTTCCGACCGATGTATCCCTTCTTGTTGGCGCGGATCGTGTACCAGGTCGGCAGTCCCGCAATGTTTGACGGGAACATGTTCTTGCCGGAGACCGGAACGCCCATTTGAAAAATGCTGCGTAACAGGACCGTGTTTGAACTTTGCGAGCCCGAACCGTTGACCGTCGCGACCTGAATGCTCATGTCGTTGACGATTCGTTTAAGCCCCAGTTGCCCTCCCGCACCCTGAGGCACGAGATCCGTGGTGGCCATCCAATACCTTCCTTTATTTTCGAGGACGGAACCCTCCGCCCGTGGTTAACGAAGTGGGAAACTATTGATTATACGGCGTAGTTCCCGCGTCTGTCGCGGGCTCCGC
Source organism: Candidatus Sulfotelmatobacter sp. (assembly GCA_035710725.1). Taxonomy (GTDB): domain Bacteria; phylum Acidobacteriota; class Terriglobia; order Terriglobales; family Acidobacteriaceae; genus Sulfotelmatobacter. Next base: position 17,192 of record DASTCY010000032.1, read on the forward strand.
TGTAGCAAGCACCACAGATCTAACCTGCGCTGCTGTCTCCTGGCGTCATCCTGAGCGGAGCCGCTTTCTTCAGGCGAAGCGAAGGATCTGGCGTGGGCCGCCACCGGTCAGGATTCCGTGCGGAAGAACTGCGCCATGCTGCGGAACTTATTATATCGTGATACGACTAATTCGGCAGGAGGTACTTTCTTCAACTCGGCCAGATGTTTTTGCAGGCTGACGTCGAAAAGGTTCGCCGCCGCCTCGTAGTCGCGATGAGCTCCGCCTTCGGGCTCGGGAACAATATCGTCAATACACCCCAGCTCTTTCAGGTCGGTTGCGGTGATGCGCATGGCCTCGGCCGCAAGTTCCTTCTTGGTGGCATCGCGCCACATAATGGCGGCGCAACCTTCGGGAGAGATCACCGAGTAGACTGCGTTCTCCATCATCAAAACACGATCGGCGACCGCAATTGCCAGGGCGCCCCCGCTGCCGCCGACACCAATGACGCTTGCAATGATCGGCACTTCCAGCCGCGCCATCTCGCGCAAATTGTGCGCGATGGCTTCCGCCTGGCCGCGCTCTTCGGCATGAATCCCAGGATAGGCTCCGTCCGTATCGACCAGCGTCAGAACCGGCCGGCGGAATTTTTCCGCAATTCGCATCACGCGCAACGCCTTGCGATAGCCCTCCGGATGCGGAGTGCCAAAGTTGCGGTGGACGCGCTGTTTCATGTCGCGCCCTTTTTGCGTGCCTACGACCAGAACTTCCTCACCGTGGAACTTCGCCATCCCGCAAACAATAGCTGGGTCATCGCCGAATGTGCGGTCACCATGGATTTCGCTCCAGTCGGTGAACAGGCGCTCAATGTAATCCAGGCTTTGCGGACGCTGCGGATGCCGCGCCAGTTCGGTCTTTTGCCACGCGGTCGGGGCCATGCTCATTTCGTGCCGCAGAATATCAATCCGCTGGTGAAGTTGCGCCAGTTGGCGGCGCGTACCTTCGTTCTGGCCGGGAGAAGCTTCGATCTCCGCTACCTGGCGTTCAATCTCTTCGAGTTCCTGCTGCGCTTTTTCAGACTGCGGCATATTTAACTGATCACGCGGACGCTCCCGCGCCCACACAACTGCTCCACCCGCACAATGAAATTGCGGTCTGGCAGCACATTATAGCCTTCCGCTTCCATCACCACCATGAAATCGCCCTGCCGCTCCACGTCAAACAATACTTTTGCTTCGCCTTTGCGCTCGAGGAAAAGTGAGTGCAACTCGTCGACCGTGCTTTCGGCCGAGGCCTCCAGCGGAATGCGAATCCGGATCGCGCGCGGCAGCGGCACTTTCGCATCTTCCAGAGGAATGATTTCCGAGGCCGTAATCTTCGGATTGGCGCCTTCCTCGATACGCACGCCCGCCTTGATCAGCACCGGCACTTCCAGCTTCACCTTTTCCTGAAGCCGTTTATAAGCTTCCGGAAAAACGATCATGTCGATCGATCCCGACATGTCTTCGAGCGTCGCCTGCGCATAGAATTCGCCGCGCTTTGATTTCAGTACGCGAACATTGGCGATGATGCCTGCGGTCGTGATCGTCTCGTCCTTGCCGGTTGAGTTTTTCAACCCGGCCAGCTCTTCCACTGAGAGCGCGTGCAGTCCTTCTAACTTGTCTCGGTATTTCTCCAGCGGATGTCCCGTGATGAAGAATCCCAGGATTTCTTTTTCCGCCGCCAGGCGCGTGTGCTCTTCCCACTCGGGAATATTAGGCAGCTTGCCATTGTCGTGAACTTCGGCCTCGTCTTGCTGAAACACGCCAAAAAGGCCGTGCTGCCCGGATTCGACATCGCGCTGCGCTTTCTGCGCCTGCTCAATTGCTTTATCCAGCACCGCCATCAACTGCGCGCGATGGCCAAAGGAATCCATGGCGCCGCTCTTGATTAACGATTCCAGCACGCGCTTGTTGAGCAAGCGCAAATCGACGTTTTCGCAGAACTCGAAAATCGACTTGAACTTCCCCAGTTTCTTACGCGCGGTGACGATTGATTCGATCGCATTGCCACCAACGTTCTTCACCGCGGCCAGGCCGAATCGAATTGCCTCGCCGTGCGGCGTGAAATTCGCGTCAGAAACATTGATATCCGGGGCCTCGACCGAAATTCCCATCTCGCGGCATTCGTTGATGTACTTGACGACATCGTCGGTCGAGCCGGTCACCGAGGTCAGCAGCGCCGCCATGAACTCGACCGGATAGTGTGTCTTCAGATACGCCGTGTGATACGCGAGCAGCGCATACGCCGCGGAATGTGACTTGTTGAACCCATATCCCGCGAACTGCGCCATGAGATCGAAAATCTTCTCGATCTTCTTCGGCGGATATTTCCTTTGCGCCGCGCCTTCAATGAAGCGCTCGCGCTGCTGCGCCATCTCTTCCGGCTTCTTCTTGCCCATGGCGCGGCGAAGCAGATCGGCCTCACCCAATGAATATCCGGCAAGACGGTTGGCGATCTGCATCACCTGCTCCTGATACACGATCACGCCCAGCGTCTCTTGTAGGATTTCCTGCAACTCCGGCATCTCATATTCGATTTTCTTCCGGCCATGCTTGCGATCGATGAAATCGTCAATCATGCCGCCCTGGATCGGTCCTGGCCGATAGAGCGCATTGAGAGCCGTCAAGTCTTCAATCGAATTTGGCTGATACCGCCGCAGCACGTCGCGCATGCCGTGCGATTCAAACTGGAATACGCCCGAGGTCAATCCTCTGTGAAAAACTTTCTGGTAGGTCTCGGCATCCTCGAGCGGAATCTGCTCCAGCGTCATCGGCGTACCGCGCGTCTGCTCGATCAGCTTCAGCGTGTCGGTGAGAATCGTGAGCGTGGTCAGCCCGAGGAAGTCCATCTTCAACAGGCCCATCTTCTCGATGGCGACCATGTCGTAGGCGGTCACGATTTCGTCGTTCTTGGTGCGGTGCAGCGGGACGAGTTCCGTCAGCGGACGTGGCGAAATCACAACTCCGGCAGCGTGCACGCCCGAGTTCCGCACCAGACCTTCCAGTTTCCTGGCAGTCTCAAACAGTTCGCGAATCTGCCCGTCTTTCTCAATGGCTTCGCGCAAGCCTGGCGAATCTTCAATCGCCTTTTCCAGGGTGATATTGAGCTGTGTGGGGACGAGCTTTGCAATCCGGTCGACGTCAGCGTATGGGATATCCATGGCCCGCCCGACGTCCTTGATCGCAGCTTTCGCGGCCATCGTACCGAAAGTGATAATCTGCGCCACATTGTCGCGGCCGTACTTACGCGTGACGTAGTCGATCACTTCGCCGCGCCGGTTCATGCAGAAGTCGATGTCGATGTCAGGCATCGACA
>DASTCY010000033.1:0-68398 GCA_035710725.1 Candidatus Sulfotelmatobacter sp.
TTTGGCTGCGTATCTCAGTTTGACGTCCTCCCAGGTCGAAGCTATCCGGCAAGTAATGATGCGGGAACAACGTAGTCTCGAGCCTTTAATGACGACGCTTCGAACTACACGAGAAAAGTTGCTTGCAATCGGAAGTGAACACGTAAATGAGAAGCAGGTCAAAGCTCTGGCCGATACCGAAGCAAGTCTGCTGGCAAGGCTGATCGTCGCGAACGCCCGTATGCAATCCAAGATCTACAAGATTCTCAGTCCTGACCAGCAAAAAAAGCTTAGCGACCTCGAACGAACGCAAGGCGCAGTCACATCGGATAGTAAGTAAAAGGAGCAATCACTGTGAACCACAGATTGGATACGCGCGTCACAGCCGATGCTGGCGCGGAAACGGTTGCGCCACACAACCTCGACCTCACGGGTAAAACGACTGCTTTGCAAGCGACCGCACAATCTCTAGCGGTTTCGGTGTTGGATCTAGTGGCGACGCGAGCAGGTGAGGCAGCGGGCAGCGCCATTGCGCGGTCGGTGGAATTGGCGCGGCAGGTTGAGCAACTCGGATACAAACGCTACTGGGTGGCGGAACATCACGCCATTCAGGGGCTGGCTTGTTCAGCCACTCCCGTGCTGATCGGACATATCGCCGCCGCGACGAAAACGATCCGAGTGGGCAGCGGTGGAGTCATGCTGCCAAATCATGCGCCGCTAGTGGTCGCGGAACAGTTTGGGACGCTCGAAGCAATCTATCCCGGGCGAATCGATCTGGGGCTGGGACGAGCTCCGGGTGGCGATTTTCAAACCATGCGCGCGTTGCGACGCGGTTTGGCTCAAGACGGCGACGACTTTCCGTCGCTTATTGAAGAGTTGCGTACATACCTGGGGCCGGAACGACCAGGTCAAGTAGTAAAAGCCGTGCCCGGACAAAACAGCAATGTGCCAATCACCGTGCTTGGGTCGAGCGTCTTTAGCGCTCAATTGGCAGCGACATTAGGCCTGCCGTTTGCGTTCGCAGCCCATTTGGCCCCTGACAATGTGAATTCAGCAGCGCAGCTCTATCGACAGCGCTTCCGGCCGAGCCATAAATTGCGGAAGCCGTATCTACTCGTTGCGGTGCAGGTAATTGCGGCGGAGACAGATGAAGCGGCTCGGCGATTGTTTACAACTCCACAGCAGCGCTTGCTACGAGCGATTCGAGGCGAATCGGCGGAATTGTTGCCTCCCGTAGAGTCAATGGATCCTCTATGGCATGACGAAGAGCGAGCGGCTGTGGAGAACAGAATGCGCGCGGCCATCGTGGGATCGGAGGCAACCGTGCAGGCTGGGCTCGAGAGACTGGCAAGTAATACGCGTGCCGATGAGGTGATCGTTTTGACGGAGACGTATGAGCACCGTGACCGGACTGACTCGTATCGACGCGTGGCTCGCATTGCCGCGGAAATCCTGGCGTCGACAGGTGAAGCTTATGCGGGATGACGTCGGCGGACGGCTCCGCCTCTCCATACTCGACCATACCCCGGTGTCGAGCGGCTCGACGCTAGGCGATGCCTTCTGGCATTCCACAAAGCTAGCCCAGCTCGCCGAGGAGGTCGGCTATGAGCGCTATTGGGTGGCCGAGCACCACAATATGCCATGGCTGGCCAGTTCCTCGCCGGCGGTCCTGGTCGCACATGTAGCCGCCCGAACCACGAGCCTGCGCGTCGGCTCCGGCGGCATAATGCTGCCCAATTACGCGCCCCTCGCGGTCGTCGAGCAGTTCGGCATGCTTGAGGAGTTGCACCCTGGCAGAATCGATCTCGGTTTGGGCAGGTCGTCCGGGGGAGACCAGGTCGCCTCTCACGCACTCCGGCGCACCGATCAGGAGTATGCGCAAATGCTCGCCGAGCTTCTGGCGTTTTTCCGGGGCGAGTTTCCGGAAGGTCATCCGTACGGCAGGGTCACCGCCGTCCCGGGACACGGGACCATGCCTAACATATGGCTGCTCGGGTCCGGCACGTATAGTGCGGAGCTGGCCGGTACGATCGGATTGCCCTTCGGGCACGGCGGTCACTTCGCGGCCGCAAACAATATCGCCGCGGTCGAAGCGTATCGTCAGTCCTTCCGTCCATCACCGGCACTTTCGAAGCCTTACGCGATCGTCTCAGTGGGAGTTATTTGTGCCGAAACCGACGAAATTGCCGAGCGCCACCATCGCGCAGCATACGTCAGCACGGTTCGCAATTTGTCTGGCACCCGAGGTCCGCTGCTCTCGGCCCACGAGATCGAAGCCGGGCCGCCAGGACCATGGTCCGCAGCACAGGAGCAGTTCGTCACGGAGGTCTTCTCCTCCCACATCGTGGGTTCACAGTCCACTGTAAAGGCGGGGCTTGAGGCGCTCGCCCAGCGCACGGGCGCGGACGAGATCATGATCGCCACCATCATGCACGGGTATTCGGATCGGCTCCGATCATACGAGCTTATCGCGGAGGCATGTCTGCCCAGGAACTCAATCGGAATTAATTCACAAGGTACAGGAGGTTTTACAGATGCGCGCAATGGTTTTTGATCGCTACGGTGATCCGGATGTCATGAGCTTGAGCGAGGAGCCCATCCCGGAACCGCAAGATGGTGAAGTATTGATCCGAATCGGCTATGCGGGTGTCAATCCATCCGACTCGAAAGCACGCTCGGGCCAAGCCGCACGTGCGGGCTATCGAGTACGAGATTTCAAGTTTCCATTCGTCACTGGCATGGATGCTGCCGGTGTTGTGGAGCGAACGGGGTCGAACGCCAATGGATTCAGGCAAGGAGATCGCGTGATCACTTGGAGTGCGGCAGACGGCAAAACGTGGGGCAGCTATGCGGAATTCATGCGTGTTCCGGTGAGTAATGTCTCCCCGATGCCGAAGAGCCTAAGCTTCGCTCAAGCGGCCGCTGTCCCCGTTGCGGCGCTGACCTCCTACCAGTCTCTTTTTCATGCGGAAAAGGGCGGCCTGATACCGGGCCAGAAGGTACTCATTCATGGAGCCGCGGGTGGTGTTGGCAGCTTCGCGATGCAATTTGCGAAGAGGGGAGGGCTGCTAGTGGCGGCGACCTGCGGCGCTAACAATGTGTCGTATGTGAGAAGCCTCGGCGCAGACCGGGTAATTGACTACAAAACCGAAGACATAGGCCGAGCGATTCGAGAATGGTCTGCAGAGGGCGTTGATGTCGTTCTGGACGTGGTAGGGTCTACTACCTTGCCGCAAGCGTTGGACATGCTCCGCCCTGGCGGCCGGCTGGTCAGCATCCTGACAGTAACCGCAGACGGTGACATTGAACTCGATCGGAAAGAAGCCGAGCGGCGAGGCTTCCGCAAGATCACTTTCCTGATCGACTTCGAGCGAGCTCGGGACTCGATGCGGGAGATCACCAATCTGATTGATGCTGGATTGGTCCGCGTACCTCCGATCGAAATGCTTCCACTGGAGGACGCCGCCCTCGCACATCGGATGATTGAGACTGGCCACGTCCGAGGGAAACTGGTGCTGAAGGTCGCAGAACTCTCGTCTTGATGCACGTCGTTCGGCACAACAGTGACAACGACGCTTTCCGAATCCGCCTGTTCGCTCATAGACAAACCCTCCAAGTTTCCCGCTTGCCGACCCGAAACTGCGCCTTCTCCGCCGGAAGTCTCCACCTCTTGTGCACGACGCACTGCGGTCTTCGTCTTGCGGGAGGGAGTTGCTGTCGAGGATGTACGTTACTGGATTGTTGCTTCTTGCCTGCCTTCTTCGGAGGCTTTGCGTGTGTCCCCTACGGCGAGCAAAACCGAACCCGCGGCCTCCTGCGTGACAGTGAAGCGGTCGTTTCTGAGGGCTAAAGTACGAGGTTTTGGCCCACATTTGGCTCACAGACAGCCGGAAAAACTCGACAAAACTGCACTTCTCGAGTGAGTCGTAGTCACTCGACCTCTCTCTCACGTCGCAATGATGCGATCGCACCACCCGGACAAAAGAACGCACACTAGCAGCACACGAAGGGCTGGAAAACTAAGTAAGTCCCCGGATTCTCAGCTTGCCGACAGTAAGTTGTCCATTCCAACCAAGGGGCCAAACCGAAATACTGGTCGGATTGCCGGGGCTGTCCGATTCGTTCCAGCGACGACGCACATGGTCTCGAATCGAGTCGGTTGACTTGTCGCGCTCTGCGATCCGAACTCACCTTCAAAAGCGCTCGTAATTGCAAGCCACCAACCGAACCAAGTGGTATGGTGGGCCCGGGAGAGAGCGTTCTCGCCCGGGTTGGCCCGATTTGCGGGCAATCGAGCTCGCAATCGTGCACGTCATTGATTGGCGACCATGTTTGACGAAGTTTTGCATTGGGCAGGTCTTATTTACCTAGAAGATGTGCGATTTCGTGTCGCGTCACTACGTAGAGGAAGACGATGAACACTACGGTGCTTGCGACCTCCGCAGCGACCACTCTGACCCTCGCGCACCACTCAAGAAGCTTCTTCCACATCTAACTCACCCCCGTCATCCCTGCGAGCCTCATCTTCCGCGGTTTACTGTACCCGCCCTGATAGTGCTGGGTGATTGAACGAAGTCTTGCAGATACGGCGTAAAGTGTGAACCCGGAACAATTCGCGGGTGTAAGCGATTGGAAACGAGCTACTTCCTTGTGCGAGGTAGCGGTATCCCTTCTTTCTTCAGAATATCTCTGAGTCGGCGCACTGAGCGCTCAAGAGTGCGACTGTCCGGGAACCTGAATTTCTGGGCCAATTGAGGCCAGGTCAGCCTCGGATTGGCTAGTTTTTCTTCAAGAGCAGCTCGGGTCTGGATCGTAAATTCGTCGGGTCGGCCGCGTCGGGTCGCGATTGTACGTCGCCTGAGGCTGCGGCGTCTTCCGACGTATTGTCCAGAGTCATTTATGATGGGTTCATTCTGCTGCGCTTCTTCTTGGGTTGGTTTGGGGAGCCGGTAAGGCTCCAGCTTTGAAAGCCGTTTCTCTAAGACTTTTCTTGCGGGCGACTTTGCAGGAAGTCGTCCTATCTGCTGAGACAGTTGTGCAGCGCACGAAGATACGCTTCACAAGTGGATTGGCCAGGATATAAGGCAAGTCGAACATGGTTGCTCTTCTTTCACTCTCACTTTCATATTACGGGACGGACAATTTGCCGGACGCGCTGGTGCCGAGCAGAAACTGGGGACGTTCCATGAGGGGGGAATTTCAACTAGAGAAGCCGGGTAGTTTCCTACCCGGCCGTGACAGCTTTAGGCGGCTGGAGTCTTGGGCTTTGGCTCCTCGAACGAGCACTCCATCGACTGGTCGATGCCTGACGCCGCTGCCAACATCGCGTGGGCAACCTGCGCGACCTTTTCCCTCGGTAGAGAAAGCGACAGACGGGCGCGGCTGTCGCCCTGCTCTTTGAACGCAAGTCTGATGCGCTTTGAGCCGCCGCCCGAGACTGTGATTTTGTATTTGGAGAAGAACTGGCTGAGCGAATTGCCGCCCGCACGACATCACGGGCTGCGGTGCAATAATAGCAGGAAATCACAGCGTCGTTGTACTGCACGACTAGAAGCGGCGAGATCGACCCCACAACTGGAGTGCCGCAACGTAAGCGTGATGTGCGTTAGTGCAGCCTGGTTTTGTCCGGATTTCGTAACAGAAGGTTCTCGAACCACATATATAAGCAGCTGACTGCTTTACGAGATCAGGAGACGCTAGTACGCTCTGCCGTAGTAGTACTAGCAAGAGATGGCTACCTCGTATTTCTTCGGACCTACTCTTGATGATGTTATGCACGACGTCGTCGAGGAACTACTATCTCGCGGGGAATTAATCCATCCAACCAAGGGGGATGCCCTAGAGATTGCCGGAGTGATGCTGGAGATTTCTAATCCGAGGGCTCGACTCAGCAGAACAGAGACGAGAGGAATAATCTTTAGCGCCCTTGGCGAGCTACTGTGGTATTTATCAGGAAGTAATGAAGTCGAGTTCATTACGTACTACATAAAGAAATATGCTCCTCTTGCTGAAGACGGAACGATATTTGGCGGTTACGGACCGCGGCTTCTCAGTTGGAATGGGGCAGAGCAGAGCTGGAAAGGCGTAAACCAGATTTCCAACATTACGAGAATACTTAAAACAAAAAAAGACTCCCGTAACGCTGTCATCCAGCTGTTCGACTCAACCGATCTCGCTGCAAAGCATAAGGATGTACCCTGCACGTGCACGCTGCAATTCATGTTGCGAGGCGGTAAACTGCATTTGTTTACCAACATGCGGTCGAATGATGTTCACTTGGGGCTTCCCCATGATGTGTTCTGCTTCACTATGATTCAGGAAATAATCGCTGCTTCAATTGGGGCCGACTTGGGTTCTTACAAGCATGCGGTTGGAAGTATGCACCTGTACCTAAAGGATAAAGGTCCCGCTCGGCGATTCTTGAAAGAGGGCTTCCAGGGAACGAAGCCCATCATGCAGCCAATGCCCAGTGGAGACCCATGGCGCGAGATCGAGCGTGTGCTAATCGCCGAAGCCGCAAGTAGAAAAGGCTCGACCATTGGTCCGATTGCTGTTGACATGGACCCCTATTGGGCCGATCTCGTACGCATGCTGCAGGTGTTTGCGGCAAAGAAGCGCAGTGATCTCACAGGCCTCAAAAGGATCCGAGCTGACATGTCGAATCAAACTTACGTAAAGTTCATTGATCGCCTGGGTCGCATAATAGCCGCAGCTTCGCCGGTTAGCTCGACCGGTGATAAAGCGAACGAAAGGTCAAACTAAAAAGAATGCACTCGGCTCTAGCAACTCTTATCGATCGTATGGATGATCCCAGGATTACAAGGTCAGGAGTAATCCGCTGGGGAGCACCAGTGCCGTCGTTCGGCGATCTGGCGACCTCGAAAGTAGCAACCCTCGGCTTGAACCCGAGCAACAGAGAATTCGTCGACGAAAGAGGTAAGGAGCTGGACGGTCGTGCTCGCCGTTTCCATACCCTTCAATCGCTGGGCATCCGTTCCTGGGAAGACGCTAATGCCAGTCACCTGCGCTTGATACTAAATTCTTGCAGGAATTATTTCCTTTGTAACCCATACGACCGATGGTTCAAACGATTGGATGAGGTCGTCTCTGGAACCAAGACTTCTTTTTATGGCGATTCCGATCGAGCTTGCCATCTAGACCTGATTCCTTTCGCCACATTCCACAAGTGGACGGATCTGACACGGGTCCAACGCGTCGCGTTGTTGTCGTCGGCTGGCGACGTACTCGCATTACTCCTGAGAGATTCTCCTGTTCGCGTGCTGTTGCTCAATGGCGCTTCCGTCGTGGAACACTTTGAGAGGCTTACCGGGCTACACCTGGAGAAACGAGAGATGAGGGACTGGAGACTGGGCCGCCGCGGGACGAGCCACGTGCAGGGCATCGCCTATCGAGGCGTTCTGAGCCGTCTATGTGGGATTAGCCTTTCGCGCGAGGTTGTGGTCCTGGGATACAACCACAATATTCAGAGCAGTTTTGGCGTGACAACGCAGGTCGTGGATGCCATCCGGGGCTGGGTATCCACCGAAAGTGACCGAGCACCGCAGTGATAAGGCCGAGAGATATTGCGCTGGCGAATGGCATTGACGCAGGACTAGACGCCTTCTCGCATGCTCACGGCGAACTTCCTGGCATCAGTACGCAAGAACGGCGTGATGCACTTAAGGAGCAACTGGTGGAGAGCGTCCACCGTGTGAGCTATGTACAGGTGGTTCGTGGGCGGCCTATATCTACACGGCGTGCGAACCCTGATGACGAAATGTTCGATCCTTTGAAGGCCGCGATCCTTCATCAACAATCCGGCAACAACGAAGAAGCTTTCTGGCTGGTTTTCTTGTTCGTGCATTTTGGCAGGAGTGGGCGGGGCGGCTGGCGCTATGTCCGCGAGGTCTATGGCAGGCTGGGCGACGGAAGCAGATGGGACTGGGCTAGAACCAGCGCCGACCCCGTTGCGTTTCGGGCGTGGCTACGTGCGCATCAGGATACAATTCGCCGAGCCGGAGTTCCTGGCGGATTCGGAAACCATAGAAAGCGGGAAAGTCTTGATGCGGACTCGGCAACCGGCACCGGTGCGGTAGTTGAGAGCTATGTCCGCTGGATCGCTCCGCCGCGAACTCATCAGGAAATAATCGCTCAAGCTGCAAATCAAGGTGGGAATGATCCCAAGAACACGTTCGATGTCCTGTACAACTCCATGAACGCTGTAGTCCGATTCGGAAGGCTGGCGAAATTCGACTACCTGACGATGTTGGGCAAGCTAGGCCTAGCGAACATTGTTCCGGGGAGTCCATATCTCAAAGGGTCTAGTGGTCCCCGAAAAGGAGCGGCCCTTCTTTTCGGAGGAAACAGCTCTGCGGAGACGCTTGACGCAAAAGTTGTTGACCTGGATCAAGAATTGCACGTAGGAATGCAAGTTCTCGAGGACGGCCTGTGCAATTGGCAGAAAAGTCCCGACAAATTTGTGCCATTCAGAGGATAAGACTAGCCCCACTGATATCGGCGCTTAAGGGTATTAAAGTGATTTGGCTTTACCTTTCGATGAAACTGAAGCTGCCCGACGACGATTCCGGGCGCTATGCCGATACGTTTGGCAAACCTCGCGATTGCAAAACCATTGGGCGGAAGAGTCATAAAATCACGGTGGAACTCGGAGGGGATAAGCTCCCGAAATGCAAATTCGTTGGCTTCTCGCTCCTTGGATTCTAGCTCCCCGCTCGAATCATCAGCTTTCACGCCCTCCACAAAGACCTGTCGTACATCATGAAGGAGGAGATGGCCGGCCTCATGGAAGAAGCTGAACCAGAGCTGGTCGTCTGACAGATGTCGAAAACTCAGGAGCAGTAGAGCCTTGTTCTTCGATAAGAAACGCGTCGCGCCGCTGGCGCGAGATCCGTTCGGCGAACGAACAATTGCAACTGCTACGCCTGCTCGTGCGCACAATTCCTGAAGGGCGGGGAGAAAACGGCGCGGATCATTTTCACGAGTTAGCCCGCGAATTGAATCCAATGCACTCTTGAAAGCGAGAGGGTTCCAAGGTGCGCAATCAATTGAGCTTCCCTCGCGTTCGCCGCGCCGCAGCCATGTTATGAGGGCGCCAGGTTTCGATTCAAAAGAAGGCGAAGTACGGAATGAATATCTCTGTTCAAGAGCCCCGTAAACGCGATGCCATGCGGCCACACTTTCCACGCCGAAAAACCGCAGACATGCAGCCAGCAGGTCTGATCCTTGGGGCTGGGAACCTAGCCAGCCGAACTTCAACATGTCCGCAACAGGTAGAGTTTGTACCCAAAGGTTGTCTTCTTCTTTGGGCCCTCCGAGTCGCTCCCGATACCGGAATTCCCGCGACATCCAAAATTCGACGGAAGCGCCGAGAACCTTTTCAAGTTGTCGTGCAATGCCGAGAGTAATCGGGGACTGTCCCTGCAACAATTCGACGGTCTCTTGACGAGACCTCTGCATCTCTTCAGCGAAATCGTCGATGCTAATGCTGCGTTCGCGTAGAACATCGCTAATCGTTTCGCCAGGGGGGGACGCCCAATCAGGACTGAAGGTTTCAGCTGCGCTCATTCCTTTGCCTCAATCTTCAACACTCGGATGCTGTAGACCTTTGCCCAATCTACATGGCCATCGGACGTGGCCGGAACAGTCTCATGATTTGCCGCGAATACTAGGAAACTGCCTCCTTCCAATTCGAGGGACATAGTAGCATCGCCCAACTCTTTCGGGCGCCCTACGATCAACTCCGCAACTGAGGACGCGGATTCGCAATCAGCAAGGCGGCTGCGGAGCGACTTCGCGACGGCATCACCTAGTTGACGGTTTCCTTCCGCTTCGTTCTCGCAAACCTCTCGAAGCGATCTCGTTTCGAAAGATATATCCAAATGCTTTTAACGTTATGCTTCTACAATATCCTCTGCTCTTTTATTCTCGCACCCTTTGCCTCAGCCAATCTCCCAGCGTTCCAAAATCAGTATACGGCGAATAAAAGGCGAATACAAGACAGAAGTGTGTTAGCACTCCTCTTATTACAAGTGGCGTATTTCTGGAAGATTTGCTCGAATCGTGGACTGAGCTATCGAAGAAAGGGGCCAGGCCGCAACCCCGGCCCCGCATCGCCTAGACAAAAGCATACCGGGACACCAAAATTTCAGCCACTCCAAGCGCGGCCTTTTCCTTTCGAGCACGCAAGAGAGACAAACAGCCCGCGCAGTGCTAGACCAGCAAGGCGTGAATCCATTTAATTGCCTCCGCGAAAACGTCTGATGGAATGTCAGTCGGTCTCACCCGCGATCAGGTGGCGCCCCCAACTTTCGAGTAGCCCGTGACTCGATCGGTTCCTATCGCAACTCCTATTCACGAGGTCTCCTAAGTGCCTTTCACATACGTTAAGCGTGAATCCCATTCCTCGATGAGAGTAATCCACTTGACTCGACCTCCGCCGCATCTTCTCGATGGCGTCCGTCTCTTTGAAGACTCTGCTCAACGCCTCTTTAGGCCAGAAGGCCGCCATCGATGTTGAGGAGCGTACCAGTTACGTAAGAAGCTTCAGGGCTCGCAAGGAAAACGCGCCCGCAGCGATTTCCTCGGGGCGACCATATCGCCCGAGCGGCACTGTCGCAATCCAGGACGGAGCCCAATCGCTGTTCTCGGGATTCATATCCGTATTCACAAAACCCGCCTGCACAGTATTTACCGTGATGTTGCGTGCAGCCAAGTCTCTGGCGGCGACACGATTGAAGGCACCCACGCGGTCTTGATCCAAGACTCTTTGGATCTACTTTGAATACGGTATTTGCAACAGGCACAACCCACACGCCCATCCCTGGATCACTTCCGAAGTAGTCAAAGTCAAGTCCACCTTCGCCGAACGATCGATTCGCGATCGCCTAAGCTTCGCCTTGGCAATCTGGCGAAGTCGGACTCTTGATCGCGGCTCCAGAGAAAACGCGATATGAGGGTCAGCCGCTCGCACTGCAGTCCGTTCTCCGGAGTCCGATTGGACGAGCAAGAAGTGCGAAAAACGGGCACAATTCGCGAATTTTGCGGGAAATGACGGCGAAGATTCTCTGCAGTTCAGACTGTCTGGCGGAGAGAGTGGGATTCGAACCCACGTTACCCTTTCGAGTAAACACGCTTTCCAAGCGTGCGCCTTCAGCCACTCGGCCATCTCTCCGACGAAGACTTGTGACAATTATGCCCTGAGGATGCTCGCTCTACCGAGAGTCAGGGCAAACCCAACTTTTAGCGGGTTGTCTTGATTTTATGGAGGAACGCAGAGTGCTGCAACTCGCTGCCGTTCGAACACTGCCCAACCGCTGTCCTACGGCAGCCCCAACGCAGGAGAAATGGGACGCTCGCCTAGTTCGCCTGATTCAGCTTGGTAAAGAGAACTATTCTTGGGAAGGCGGCTTTTCGGTGGATACTGAGGTACTAGAGTTGACCGCGCCAGTTGACGCGGGTGCGGAACCCGACGCTCCGGCCGCGGCTGCTTGTGCATTCTGAGCTGGCATGGCTGGCGGCTGGATCTTTGAATTGTCGATGACGTGATGGTTCAAGCAGTAGAGCGCCAGTTCCAGACGGTCAGCCACTCCCAGCTTGTCATAAACCTTGCGCAAGTAGTTCTTCACCACCTGCTCGGTCGTGCCCACGCGCAAGGCAATTTCTTTGTTCTTCATTCCCTGCGTCACGCACGAGACGATCAAAGTCTCCTTCGGAGTGAGCTGCACCTTTGGTCGCGAACCTGACGCGCGCGAGGTTTGCGAACGGAACGCTTCCATGACCCAGCGCGTCGCCTGCGTGTCGAGCCAGGTTTCGCCCGCCGCAACCTTGCGAATGCACTGCACGAAGACTTCGGGTTCGACTTCGCGGGAGACGATGCCGTGCGCACCGCGCCGGAACAATTCCAGAGTCAAGTCTTCGTTGGAATCCGGCGTGACCACGACCAGCCTTAACTGGGAAGCCTGCCGCAGCAAATCGGCCACCGCTTCTACTGGATTCGCGGCTAGCGCCGACTCAAAGATGAGCACATCGGCAGAGAATTTCTTGATCGCAGACAGGGCCTGCGCCAGCGTTTCCGCCTGGCCAACCACGCGAATATCATCTTCGAGGGCAAAAATCTTGCGCAGACCCGCACGGAAAATTGCCTGCGTGTCGGCAAGAATCACATGAATGATTCGCTTGCCGCTCTCTGCGCCGCGATTTTCTTCTACTCCTACGGGAGTGCTGGCCATGCTTTCCTTCAGTTACGCACGCTCAAAGCTGTATTCGTCAATCACCACGCCTACGCCGCGTCGCCCGCGGTCTTCAAAGCTGCGCACCACGCGTCCACGACAATCAATCTGTACCGGATTCGCGCAACCCACGACTTCGCCCGGAAGCAGGAGTGTGAAATCCACAGGCGATCCAACCGGCACATCGTTGTCCATGGCAAAGAGCACGCCATTAGCAGAGATATTCTGCGTCTCGGCGGTGTAGGCGCCGTTCTGCGCCTTCAATTCCGCCGTCAGATGCAGCGGAAATCGCGGCGCACTCTGCAAGTCCTCAAAGTGCCCGCTGTTGGATTGCGTCGTGTCTTTGCTGTCCGCCACCGTTGCGCGAAACCTTCCTTCCGGAGGCTGCACTTCCATTTCCGGAATTCCACGAAACTTAAGGGCAGCCTACACCCCGGAATCAGCCTCGCAAAGTTACCGAAGTCATGGAACGATGGAGTGCTAAGCCTAAGCGGATGAGTCAATTAGAGGGAATTTTGAAAGTGAAATTACCTGAAAGTCGGACTCAAGGATGGAATTATTCCCGTGCTATTCGTGGGCCCAGATGAATCTTAGAACTTGGTCACTTCCGTGAAGTTGAAGTCGCGCACCTTCATGGCAGGAACAACCATGTCGAACGACTCCTCGCCGGACGCACGCACAGGTGTGCTCATGGACTCGACGTTCGAGAGCATGTGAATCAGGCTTTCATTAAAACGAAAGTTTCGGATTCCCTGCCGAACGCGCCCATTCTCAATCAGAAATGTTCCGTCGCGCGTCATGCCGGTGACGATCTTTTCGTACGGATCGACTTCGCGGATATACCACAGCCGCGTCACCAGCACGCCGCGCTCGGTCGAGGCAATCATCTGCTCCACGGTCTGCGGATTTTCAGGAGCCGCAAAGACAATGTTCAGCGGCATCTCGCCGATTTCATTCGGCAGCGCAAAGCCATGACCAGTCGCCACAATCGGACCGGCTTTGTCTTTGAATTCCGACTTCTTCATGCGCTCTGCCGTTGCTCGCGCGTAAACAACTCGCTTCACCGCGCCCTTTTCCACTAACGGCAATGTTTGCCGCCGTATTCCCTCGCCATCAAACGGAGCGCCAGTTTGCAAGGGATGGGAAACGTCGTCCCAGATTGTGATGTTGTCGCCAAACAGTTTCGACCCGATTCGCCCAGTCAGAAACGAACGCTGATCGAGGATCGCCATCCCGGAATAGTCCCAAAACATGAACCCGACAATGTCGAGTACTGCCGCCGGCTCGAGAATTACGGTGTATTTTCCAGCCGAAAGTTCTTGCGGATGGGCCGAGGCCAGCGCTTTCTGCGCCGCTACCTCAGCCAGTTCCAGCGGATCAAGATTCGCCACGTCGGGCGAATTGGCCTTCTGCCAGCCCGAAGCATCCTCCCCCAGCATCGTGATCGAAATCTCAGCCGAAGTCTGCTCGTGCCAACGGCTCAGACCACGGGAATTGAAGATGCCTTCGACAGAGTCCGAATTCGCGAAAACTCCCGCGGTCGTCAGTTTATGTCTGGCTGCAACGCCGACGATCTTCGCGACCGCATCCGCCCGCATTTCGGGAGTAATTGCCGCGGTCCGATCTAAGAGTCGTGGGCACACACTCGTGTCCGCCCTGTCTGGCACATTGCTAGCCTCCGCTTCCTGCGCGTCGGGCATCGGCAGCAATTCCGGATCCGGATGTTGCACTTTCGCCAGCTTCTCCGAGCTCTCGACGGCACGACGCAAGCTCTCATTATCGAACTGATTTGTAGTCGCCCGTGCTGTCTTCTGGCCAAAGACGGTGCGCACAGAAATCACATGATTCTGCTCCGCGACATTCTGATGAATGATGTTGTTGGCAAAGCGGGTCAGCGCCGAATTGCCGCCGTAGAAATGAACTTCGATCTCGTCGGCGGTCGAGAGCTTCCTGATGCGGTCGAAAATGTCGGAGGCATGATCGTGAATCAGCATTCAGCACTCAGCAAGCAGCATTCGGCAATCAGTCGGCACTGGGATCCGTATGTCTTGGAAGTTATCCGGCCCATCAGCCCACAGACGTTCTCCAGTTCGGCAACTGTCTGTGGGCTGAATGCCGTGTGCTGAGAATCTGTCTCACAAATGACGCCGGGGAGGAAACCCCGCTTCCCTCAGGGGCTAAAGCCCGCAACTTTGTTGGACTCTTAGCGGCACGGCTGAAGCCGTGCCCTTCCCAAAACCATTTATGAGATAGCTTCTGACTGCTGACTGCTACTCTAGCCTGGATTTGAATTCGGTTACTCATCCGCTCTTGTACGCGCTTCCTACTTTGATCGCGTGAAACCGCGCCGGCGCCGCGCCGTGTCCGGTGCCCATCACCTGCTGCGGTTGTCCCTTGCCGCAGTTTGGGGTGCCCCACAAAATCCACTCATCGCGTGAGCAGATAGCATCCATTGAGTTCCAGAATTCGGTGGTGATTCCCGAATACGAGGGGTTCTTCAGCATGCGCACGCGCTTGCCGTGTTTGATCTCCCAACCGATTTCGCATCCAAACTGGAAGTTGTAGCGCTTGTCGTCGATCGACCAGGAGCGATTGGTTTGCATGAGGATTCCGTGATCCGTAGAACCGATCAATTGTTCGAGCGTTAATGGCTTCTCTCCGGCCAAGATGCTGACATTCGTCATCCGAATCATTGGCAGCCGATTCCAGCTTTCGGCCCGCAACGTTCCTCCCGACCGTTTCGTTCCGATCGTGTGCGCCGTTTCGCGGGAGCTGAGATATCCCATGAACAGGCCCTTGGTGATGATGGGCGTGCACTGGGCGGCAACGCCCTCATCATCAAAACCAAAAGTGCCAAGACCGGGACCGTGCTCCTGCCGCGCGTCGGCGACCACATTCACCAAATCGCTGCCATAGCGCAGATGGCGCAGTTTTTCCAGCGTCAAGAAAGACGTGCCGGCGAAGTTTGCTTCCATGCCCAGCACGCGATCCAGTTCAATCGGATGGCCGATCGATTCATGAATCTGCAAACCCAGCTGTGAGCCGTCAAGAATGATATCGAACGTTCCTTCAGGACACTGATCGGCATGATGCAGCGCAACCGTCTCTTCGGCAATCCGCCGCGCATTCTCGACCAGCTTCAATTCGTCGATCAGCTCGTAGCCCCTGGCCTGCCACTGCCCGCCAAACGAATTCGGATACGAGCGCTTCTGAATTTCATTACCAGCAAAGGCGTAGGCAGCGTAGCCGGCGCCCGCCTGATATTTCGTCTGATGGATGTCGGTGCCTTCCGACGAAGCCAACCACTGCTCTTCCCGCTGAAAATTCAGATTCGCCTCCGCCAGCGTGATGCCATCGACCGCTCGCAATTCAGAATCGATCTTCAGGAGCAGGTCGATATTGTCCGCGACCGGAACTGTAAAAGGATCGATTTTGTGTGGCGTGCTCCATTCCGCCACTGCTGGCGTCTCAGGGGCCAGTTTGACACTCTCTTGCTTGACCCGGGCCGAGGCTTCTGCAATTTTCACGGCAAGCGCCGATGTTGCTTCGACGGCGGATCGAGACAGATCATCGGAGGCGGCGAACCCCCAGGCGCCGTCGACGACCACTCGCACGTTCATACCGACCGACTCCGCGTCAGACGCGCTTCCCACCTTTCCATTCTTCGTAGTCAGCGCGCGGCTACGCTGCGCGATCACACGCGCATCGGAATAGCTTGCGCCCCGAGCCGAGGCTACGTCGAGCGCCCAGTTGGCAACCTGATTCATATCGAATTTTCAATTTAACACAGCAGGTTCGGGAGGCAGAATTGGAACACAGAACAGCCAGCTGATTTTGGTTAGCTCCGCGGGCCTCTGCGGCGTTTCTCAGTGCTCTCTGCGATAAACATCTCGAACGGTGGATCGAGCGAAGAACGCGCCAACGTTTCACAGCTTGTGCACATTTCCCTGTGACCAGCATCACAGCCTCTTTCCCGCCGCCGCACTCCAATAGAAACTGCCTCATTTTGCACAATCGCCGGCTCTTCCCGGCCGGCCAAGGAGCACACATTTCATGAGCACTCTCCTCGACGCGCAGTTAGCCAGCAAGAAAGCCGACCTCGCCGGACCCGGAATCGGCGACTACGACGAACTCGAAAAGATTCTGCCCACCGACTACCGTTCGCTTCTCACTCCGAAGGAAACGCAGCAGGCCATCTTTCAGGTCAAGCGCTACATCGAAGACAATCTCTGCAAAGAGCTCAACCTCATGATGGTCGAAGTCCCGCTGATCGTCGACGCCGAAAGCGGCGTCAACGACATGCTTGACCGCGACGGCTCGCGCACTCCGATTCAGTTCCACATTTCCAATGACCACGGGAAGCATCCCATCGACGCTCAGGTCGTGCAGGCCGCCACAAAGTGGAAACGCGTCGCGCTCAAACAATTCGACTGCCAGCCGGGAGAAGGCATCTGCACCGACATGCGCGCCGTGCGCAAAGATTATTTTCTCGATCACGACCACTCCGCCTACGTCGATCAGTGGGACTGGGAACGCGCCATCACCGCCGATCAGCGCAACCTTGAATTCCTGAAATCAATTGTGCAGAAGATCTGGAGCGTTCTGGTCGGTGCCGAGAAATTTGCTCAGAACCTGTTTCCGAAACTGCGTGACCCGCGTTATCCCAATTTGCCGAGCGAGCTGACGTTTCTTCATGCCGAGCAAATTCTGGATATGTATCCCAACCTGCCGCGCAAGCAGCGCGAGACCGCGGTCCTGCAGAAATATCCGGCGGTCTTCATCATCGGCATCGGCTGGCCACTGATGGACGGTTATCCGCACGAGATGCGTGCCGCCGACTACGATGACTGGGTCACTGACACCAGCCGCGAAACACGCCGCGACACGCACGGACTGAACGGCGACATTCTCGTCTGGAACCCCGTGACCAAGCGCCGCCACGAGCTCAGCTCGATGGGAATCCGCGTCAATGCGGAGACGCTCAAGCGACAACTGGAGATGTCCAAGCTGCTCGACAATCTCAAATTCCCTTATCACCAGGCGATCGTGAACAACACAATTCCACTCTCGATCGGCGGCGGCATCGGACAATCGCGCACGCTGATGCTCTTGCTCCGCAAAGCTCATCTGGGAGAAGTTAGCGTGACGGTGTGGCCGAAAGTTTTGAAAGAGATGTGCGCGAAGAAGAATGTTTTCGTGCTGGAGTAGCCAAGAGTTCGCAATGTTAGCAATCCTGTGCGCGCATAGGTCTAGGCCCGCAAGGGCCAAAACAACTTAGCCCAGCGCTTCAGCGCTGGGCTGGTTGATAGAAATCGAACCGAGTCCCGGCGGGACGACACAATGTCGCACACCTACTGCAGCGACTGCGTGCAAGTGATCTTCAGCACGAAAGAGCGATCCAACTCGATTCCCGACGATCTCCAACCCAAACTCTGGGCGTATATGGCGGGAATCGCCAGGCGCCAAGGATTCCAAGCGGTTGTGATCGGAGGCGTGCGAGACCATGTCCACGTCCTGCTACTATTGCCGCCGACCATGCCGCTCGCGAAAGCGGTCCAGTATCTGAAGGGCAGTTCTTCCAAATGGATCAACGACGAAAACGGCGATCACGCGTTTGCGTGGCAAGAGGGATACGCGGCCTTCAGCGTCAGCGCCTCGCAAACATCGAATGTGGTGCGCTACATTCAACATCAACGCGAGCATCATGAGAGGAAATCATTCGACCAAGAATTCGTCGCCTTCCTGAAGAAATACAACATCGCCTACGATCCCGCGCATGTTCTCGGCTGAGCTATGCCGTCCCTCCGGGACTTTCTCTCTGGTTGCCCGCGTACCCACCGCTGAAGCGCTGGGCTAAGTTGTTTGAGATTTCGTACGTGCAAATCATCAAGTAACTAAGTGTTTTCAGGCTCAATCGGCGGCCCAGCGGTTGCAGCGCCGCTCTTGGGAGTTGGTCGGGAAGGAACGGGAACGAGCCTGCCTGCAAACGGATCAACCAATCGTGTCATGCTGAACACGAGTTTGCCTCCCACACGAGCTAAGGCAATTTCGTCCGCAACTCGCTTCACCATTTCGGATTCAGCGCCCTTTAATTCGCTCTCTGGTAAGACAAACTCGAACTCGTTCGCTTTCGACAAATCGACTGTCAGCGGCTGGAGGAGCGGGTGCGCCGAAAACTCGAGCACGCCCTGCTTCGACGCCGAAGAAAACGTCACGACAAAAGCCCCGCTGATTTCGTCAGTATGGAGGTGGACTGCACAGGTAGAGTCCTGCCAGTTTTCGATGGCCAGAAGGAATTCGCTTTTGGAGCATTTCATGGGATTACTCTGCGGTTGGTTGATTGACCAGGAGAGGAATTAAAGGTAATGCCGTCAGGCGCGGGAAGCAATCTCTAGGGCGTCGCGTGCGCAGTCTCCAGCGCTTTCTTCACCGCCAGCAACTCCTTCAACACTCCGCGCAGCTTCGTCGATTCCAGCGCATTCGCGCCATCCGACTTCGCTTCTTTCGGATTGTCGTGCACTTCCATGAACACGCCATCCACGCCGGCTGCGACAGCCGCCCGCGCGAGTACCGGAATGAACTCAGGCTGCCCGCCGCTGGTGGCCGTTTCTTGATCCCCATTTTGCGCCGA
The DNA here is from genome assembly GCA_035710725.1 of Candidatus Sulfotelmatobacter sp. Classification (GTDB taxonomy): domain Bacteria; phylum Acidobacteriota; class Terriglobia; order Terriglobales; family Acidobacteriaceae; genus Sulfotelmatobacter. The sequence continues at coordinate 18,859 of DASTCY010000033.1, forward strand.
CGGAAGCTGCACCGAATGTGTCGCGTCAAAGACCACTGGCGCAAACTTGCGCATGATGGCCAGCGATCGCATGTCGACGACAAGATTGTTGTAGCCGAAGCTCGATCCACGCTCGGTCAGAAACACCTGCGTGTTTCCCGCATCGCGGCATTTCTCGACGGCATGTCGCATGTCCCACGGCGACATGAACTGGCCTTTCTTTATGTTTATGACACGCCCGCTCAAAGCAGCCGCCACAACGAGGTCAGTTTGCCGGCTGAGAAACGCGGGAATCTGGATGACATCAGCCACTTCTGCAACCGGGCCCACGTCGGCCACCTGATGCACGTCGGTCAGTACGGGAAGGTGCAGCTGATCTTTGATTCTCCGCAGCACCCGCAGCCCTTCCTTCAGCCCCGGGCCACGAAAACTCCGAATCGACGTGCGGTTCGCCTTGTCGTAGCTGGCCTTGAAGATGAAAGGGAAATCGAGCGAGCGGGCCACGCCCTTAATAATCTCCGCCATGCGGATGGCATGATCTTCGCTTTCAATCACGCACGGACCGCCGATAAGGAAGAGATTCCCTGCCCCGACCCGCACATCGCCGACTTGGATGATGGAAGTCATACGTCACTAAATTGCAACCACAAACCATTTCACCACAGAGTCACAGAGACACGGAGAAAACTCTTTCTTGTCTTCTCTATGCCTCCGTGTCTCTGTGGTGAATGACGCCCTACCGCTGCCCGACCTTTTCCGGCCGGTGGAACATTTCCACTTCCGCGGAATGCTTTTCCGATCTCCGCTTCTTCCCGTGCTCGTATGCGGCTCCCACAAAAGACCGAAACAGTGGATGCGGCTCTAGCGGCTTCGACTTGAACTCCGGATGGAACTGGCACCCAATAAAGTGTGGATGGTCCGGCAACTCAACCATCTCCACATAAGTTCCATCCGGAGTCGAACCCGAAATCCGCAGCCCTGCCGCCGTCAAGGGCTCTTCGTACTCCCGATTGAACTCATAGCGGTGCCGGTGGCGCTCGCTGATCTCAGTTTTTCCATAAATCCGGTGCGCCAAGGTGCCCGGCTCAATCTTGCAGGTCCAGGCTCCCAGTCGCATGGTGCCGCCAAGTTCTTCCACGCCGCGCAATTCGCGCAGCTTGTAAATTACGCGATGCGGCGTCGCCGGATCGAACTCGCTCGAGTTCGCCTCGGCCAGCCCGACTACGTCGCGAGCAAACTCCACGCACGCCGTCTGCATGCCGAGGCAAATGCCAAAGTAAGGCACCTTCTTTTCGCGCGCATATCGGATCGCGATCAGCATGCCTTCAATGCCGCGCTTCCCAAATCCCCCCGGAACCAGGATGCCGTCGTAGTCTTCCAATTGCGCCTCGAAGCTCTTGTCACCGGTCTCCAGACCCTCGGCCTCAATCCAGTTCAGTTGCAGCTTCAGATTATGCGCGAGCGCTCCATGCACCAGCGCTTCCTTCAGCGACTTGTAGGAATCTTCGTATTCCACATATTTGCCGACGATCCCGATCGTGACCGTGTCCTTCGGGTTATACACGCGATGCACCAGTTCTTCCCATCGTGACAGATCGCGATCTCTCGCCTCAATATGCAGATATTTCAGCACCAACGCGTCCACACCCTCATTCGCGAACACTAGCGGCACTTCGTAAATCGATGCCACATCTTTGGCTGTAATCACCGCCTCTTCTTCGACGTTGCAGAAGGAAGCGATCTTCGATTTGATCTCCTTGGCCAGGAAGCGATCCGTTCGGCAAAGCAGGATGTCGGGCTGAATTCCGATGCTCAGCAACTCTTTGACTGAATGCTGTGTCGGCTTAGTCTTGAGTTCCTGCGCCGCCGCAATAAACGGCACGAGCGTTACGTGAACAAACAATGTATCCTCGCGCCCCAGCTCCTGGCGCATCTGCCGGATCGCCTCCATAAACGGCAGCGACTCGATATCGCCCACCGTTCCGCCAATCTCGACGATCGCGACATCCACGTCCTGCGCCACTTTCTTCATCGCCGACTTGATTTCGTTCGTCACATGCGGAATCACTTGCACCGTTTTCCCGAGATAATCGCCGCGCCGCTCTTTGGCGATGATTTGCTCGTAAATGCGTCCCGTGGTCCAATTGTTGTCGCGAGAAAGTTTGGCGTGCGTGAAACGCTCGTAGTGGCCGAGATCGAGATCCGTCTCCGCGCCATCGTCGGTCACAAAAACTTCGCCGTGCTGAAATGGCGACATCGTGCCCGGATCGACATTGAGGTACGGGTCGAACTTCATCAGATTGACTTTGAGTCCGCGACTTTCCAGCAGGCAGCCGATCGAGGCCGCCGCCAATCCCTTGCCCAGTGAAGACACAACTCCGCCGGTCACAAAGATGTACTTTGCTGGCATCTCTTCCTCGCTCCCAATTGTGTTTGAAAGTTTGTGCAGGTGGGGTGCACGATCAATTATGGCAGAAACGCTTCTGGAAAGAAACGGTGGATTTCGTCGCTCCAGAGTGGATAACTCGCTTGAAATTGATCCGAAAATCCGATGCGTGAGTGCTGACAGTTGAGCGCTGATCGCTCAAGTCTCCGTTTGACTATCCCTTTCATTCCAGCGAAAATGAAGCTGCACGAATCCTCACAAGTGTCTCTCGTGGGCCTGTGGCGCAGCTGGGAGCGCGCTTCCATGGCATGGAAGAGGTCGTCGGTTCGATCCCGACCAGGTCCACCAAATCTCCCAACAAGTTAGACAGGGCGCACGCTCACAGATTGGGCGTTTGTGTCACGGTTTGTGTCATAACCCGCCGTTTTGGTGCTAACAGCGAGCGCTTCTAGGGCTGCGTCGCAGACCCACGGCGCGGGTGCGGGTAATGGACCCCCCTCTGAAATCTCATGCTCCCATCTTGCTACACGCACGTGACATTTCAAGACCCACATTTCGTGGTGAGCAACGCGCGGACTGACCTTGCTGAACCTCAAAGTGAACCTCAGCCGATGCAAGAGGTTACGGCGAAAATTGTGAAAACGTGTGAATATAATCGTAAGAGGTCGAAATTTGAATGTAATCGCGATTACACTCAGAATACCTCGCCGCACGCATCGGCTCGGCTATCCATTGCAGGGCAAGGCAGCTAACGGGATCTGGATGTGTGAAAGACTCTGGAAGGAATGCGGCTTCGGCCCTCCGCAGTAAAGCACCGATTTACTTCACTTCCCCCTAACGCTGCTCAGCAATGCGTCGAGTTCGCGGCGAGTCATGAGCTTGCCACCGTGAACCACCGCCTCGATCTTTCGGGTGTTGTTGATATCTGCCAGGGGATCTGCCCGTAACAACACCAGATCGGCTTGTTTACCGGCCTCAATGGTCCCTCGATCGTTCAGACCCAGGAACTCAGCCGGATCGCGAGTGGCAGATTGTAGCGCCTGCATCGGAGTGAAGCCTGCCTCAACCAACAGGGCCAATTCGTCATGCACACTGAACCCGTAGTAAAGATAAGGCACGCCGCCACTGTCGGTCCCGGTGAGGATACGCACACCCGCCTCATGCGCCTCACGCGTAATCCGGAGAGCATTCTGCAAACCGCGCTTGCGGGCTGCAACGTACTCAGGAATCTCGATGTGTACGATCGGATTGTGTTCCCAGTCGTCGCGCTCTTGCGGATCCGCATAAGCAAGTCGTTTGTCCCCATACATCGCTGCGTCCCCGATGGACGCGTAGACGTGCGTTACAGAGAGAGTCGGCACTAACCACGTGCCATTGCGGGCCAGATGCGCAAACAAATCTGCAGCCCGTCGCGCGTCATAGGTGTCTGCCAACTGGGTGAGTTCGTTTGCGATCCGCATCGGCAGCTTCATCATCTCGCCCGGCTGCAGAGGCTTCCCGATCCGCTCCAGCCGATCGCGTCGAAACTCGTCACCCTTCGGCGAAATCATATAGTCCAGGCCGTCCAGGTGCTCAATGCTTCTCTGGCCTGCGTCTGAAGCTTCCAACGCCGCTATCGAGACGGGCACATGCCCCACAAAAGGGATGCCATCCTTCCTGGCCTCAGCAGCAATCGCAAAGTACGACTCGCGCGAGAGGTTCTCGTAGACCTTGACGAAATCCCAGCCTTGCGACTTCAAGTCATCCACTGCAGCACGTCCCTGCGCCGCGCTTTCCACCACCACCGAATGGTCGGGATGAACCGGCGGCGGACCATCCACAACCGGCCCGCAGGCCACCAGCACCGGGCCCTGCCGCTTGCCTTCCCTAAGCTCTTGACGCCAGCGTTTCAAGTCGTCCGCGTGGCCGCCCGTGTTGCGGACACCCGTCACTCCATTCGCCAGGAACATCGGAAACGCGCGGTCGGCGTGCCAGACGTGTACGTGCACGTCCCACAGGCCGGGGATAAGGTACAATCCCCGCGCATCAACGATTTTGGCCGTGCTCGGCGGGTGGCTGCTCGCGGCCGGACCGATCGCTACGGTTCGATCGCCTTCGATCAGCACCGTCTGATCTAGTTTTGCCGGGGCGCCCGTGCCATCGATCACGGTGACGTGGGCGATGGCGATCGTGTTTCCTGTCGAAATGTTTTTCTGGGTGATGAGAGGACTGGACGCGAGGCGCAGCCCCGCTAGCAGCAACGCGAAGGGAAGAACACGGTTCAATGGACCCTCCATCATCTAGTCGATGCAGCCTTGAGCCGCTCGAAGATTGATGCGGCCAACGAGGTGCAGAAATATTGTTTGAGAGCTTGCCTGATATATCTAGTTATGATATATCTATTATCGATATATCAGATGACGACATGGAAAGCAAGGAAGCACCCCTGACAACTGCCGCACTCCACATCCTTCTCGCGCTCTCGGAGTCCGATCTGCACGGCTACGGCATCCTCCAGTCGGTCAAGCAGCAATCGGAAGGCAAGTATCGGATGGGTCCGGGCACCCTCTACGCCAATCTCGCCAACTTGTTGGCTAACGGTTGGGTGGGCGAGACGCAGCGGCGCTTGAAAGGTGGGGAGACTCGGCGCGAATACTGCCTGACTCCTGGCGGAGAGCAGGCCCTGCGCATTGAGATTCGGCGACTGCGGCAAATCGTGGCCTCTGCGCGCCGGCGGCTGGACAAGCTGGATGAGAGGGATGCATGAGGACACGTCCGCTTTTGCTGGCTACATATCGCCTCCTGCTGCAGCTCTATCCCCCCGTGTTCAGAGCGCGCTTTGCAGCAGAAATGCTGGACCTGGCTGCAGAAGCAGAACTTGCAGAGTGGCCGCTCATCTTCGGCGACACCGGTCTCGCCATCATGCGAAGCTGGCTCGACATCACCGTAGCCCCAGCATCGGCCACGCCGAATGCCTATCTGTCACTTGGGGAATCCCGGCTTTCGGTCCCGAGACTATTTCAGGGTTTCGCTTTGACCGTCGTGCTCGTTTTATGTCTCTGCTATGTCAGTGCACTTCCCTATTGGGAACTCCCGCCTGATGTCGACTGCACGGCACCCTTGCGCACAACTGCGCGACGTTGAAACCCTGTCCCGCCCCAATGCGTGGACATTCAATTCCCATCACCTCAGAACTCCGGCTTCGGCTTGGCCTGCTCTGCTCCCACACGTCCCGCCACGATTTTTCCGCGACAAAATAGTTTCCGGTGCAGTGGTTTCTCAATGATAGGCGCGATACGCGTTCGAGCTATTATCTCGAGGACGTGGCGACGGAGTTTCAGAATTCAAGGACTGGAGCTGGATTGGATATGCGTTGCGTGGGACGCAGACCTCCGCTACGACGGAAAATGTTGGCTCTATCACTCGTTCAGAGGCGTCACGTGGACCACGATTCATAAGGACGACCGAAAACGGTACCTGCTGAATGCATATCGGGTTCTGCTGACGCGTGCCCGTCAGGGGATGGTGATCTTCGTCCCATCAGGGGACGAGGCGGATCCTACGCGAGCCCCTGCCCTCTATGACCAAACGCACGCGTACTTATCTGGGATAGGCATTCCTCAGATCTGAATTGCTAGCCACCGGTGGGAAAACGTCGGAGTACCCTCACCTGCGGGCTTTACCTATGATACTCACATGTATCGCCGGTACAAAAACCCAAAGACGGTCCTCTGGCGGTCACGTTGTTGTATTTCTCAATCGGGGTTAAATGGCATGGAAGAGGTCGTCGGTTCGATCCCGACCAGGTCCACCAAATTTCTAATCGCCGGCACGCTTTACGGAATCTCGCCCGTCGACGGCGCAATATACGGCGCTGTCTTCGCTCTCATTCTCCTGGTTGCAACGCTAGCTTCCCTCCTTTCTGCATGGCGCGAAGGCAGCGTCGAACCATCAGAGGTGCTTCGCGAACAATAACCTGCTGCTCAGTGAACGCGGCCTGTGTCCGCTAACGAACGGCCGCTCGCGAATGCGGACACGCCGACCTCCTTGCCAAACCAAAGCACCAACGAAAGATCCTGAAATCACAATGACTTACGCCATCTACTGCTTTGGATAGAAATCTGCTGCGTTATCTTAAGCCTTCCTCAAGGAGCCGACTCCCATGCTCGTGCAGGACCTCCGAATTGCCGTTCGCCATCTGCGCAAGTCCGCAGGTTTCACCGCAACTGCGGTACTGATGCTTGCCCTGGGAATCGGCGCGACAACAGCCATTTTCTCGATCGTAGAAGCGGTCTTGCTGCGCCCATTGCCATTCCCCAATTCCGAACGACTGGTCTCGCTCTCCGACAACATCGAGGGCGCGGACGTTGGCGGAAATGAAGACGCCGGGGTGACCTCAACCGACGTCCGCAATTACACCCGCGATACTCAAAGCTTTGAGAATCTGGGCGGCTATGAGCCGCTGTCGTACGAACTGTCAGGCGTTGGTGAACCGGTGCAGGTATACGCTTCCCGCCTCACGGCAGGAGTGTTTCCGGCGCTGCAAGTCGCTCCACTCATGGGCCGAATTTTCACCAAGCAGGAAGACGAAGGCAGCGAGCCCGTTACAGTCATCAGCTACTCACTTTGGAAGAATCGGCTGCATGGCACCCCGAATGTGCTGGGAACCAAGATCCTGCTCGATCGCAAGCCTTATATCGTCATCGCCGTCATGCCCCGAAATTTTGAATTCCCTCTGCAGCCCGGTCACCTGAGCAGCAGCGAACTCTGGGTCCCGATGAGCTTCACGCAACAAGAGAGCATTAATGCCGGAGCTTACAACTGGAACTACAACATGGTGGCGCGATTGAAGCCGGGCGTGACCATGGCACAAGCCGAGCAAGATGCCGAACGCGTAGCGCAGCAAACTATGCGCGGCTTTCCCGCTTTCATGAATACCTTGCGCATTCACGCTGCGGTGCATTCGCTGCATGAAGTGACGGTTTACGAGGCTCGCCAGTTGATTCGGACTCTGTTCCTCGCGATTCTCGTTGTCTTGCTGATCGCCTGTGCCAATCTCGCGGGACTACTGCTGGTTCGTGCGATTCGCCGTCGCCGTGAAATTGCTGTCCGCCTTGCCCTCGGGGCTGCCGGGAGTACGCTCCTGCGCCAGGCAATTGTGGAAAGCCTTGTGTTGAGTCTCAGCGGAGGCCTGCTCGGCCTCGGCCTGGCATCGATCGGGTTACGCGTCGGCATCAGCCGCCTGCCCGAGACGCTACCCCGCATCAATGAAATCGGTCTCGATTGGCAGGTGGTCGCCTTTGCCCTTGTCCTTTCAGCGCTCACCGGCCTCGCCTGCGGACTCGCCCCGGCGTTCGCAGCCTGGCGGACCAGCGTCAATGAAACTCTGAAGGAAGGCGGTCGCACCGGTTCCACGGGCGTCGGACATGCCTGGCTCCGGTCCGCACTCGTTGTTGGAGAAATCGCCACCGCGCTCGTCTTACTCACCGCTGCCGGGCTTTTGCTTCGCAGCTTCGAGAAAATGCGCTCCGTCGATCTGGGATTCCGCCCCGACCACGTTCTGGTTGCAGCCTATTCTCTCCCGGCAAAGCAATATTCAACGCAAGCTGCACTCGATGAGTTCCCCCGCGAACTGGTACGCCGCCTAGAACAGACGCCCGGCGTCAGGTTTGCCGGCACCACAACTTACCTCCCTGCACTCGCCAGTGGATCTAACAGCACTTTCATCGCGGATGACTATGTTCCTCCCAAGGGTGCAGGTTTGAACCTTGCTATCTACGCTGAAATTGAGGGCGACTACTTCCAGGCGATGGGAATCCAGTTGCTCGCCGGCCGCCTTTTTGCGCCCGCAGATACAGCCGATAAGCAACTGGTCGCGATCGTTAATCGCAAATTTGCGGAACACTTTTGGCCAGGATCGGATCCGATTGGGAAACGAATCCGCATCGGCACGCAAGAGTCACCCACCCCCTGGGTGACCATTGTAGGAGAAGTTGCTGACATCAAGCAGTCCTCACCCGATGCTCCCAGCAGCGATCAGTGGTATCAACCTGCGCAGCAATTCGCGAAGTCGCTCGGGCCCTTCAACGGTGGGCTTCAGCAACTTTCCGGATATATAACCTTGCGTTCTGCAATTCCTCCAGAGCAAATGACGAACCTGCTGCGGAAGACTGTTCACTCCATGGATCCGCAGCTGGCCCTATCCCAGGTTCAGACCATGGAACAGGCGGTTTCTGACAGCGAGGCTCCGCGCCGTTTCAGCACCGGAATCATCTCTTCATTTGCTATTGTGGCCGTGCTTCTGGCGGCCTTGGGAATCTACAGCGTCATCGCATTCTCAGCTGCCTTACGCGCACAAGAAATGGCAATTCGAATCGCTTTGGGATCGCAACGCTCGGGCATATTGGGATTGGTCTTTCTCTCCGCAATCAAGCTTGCGCTCGCCGGGTGCGCGATCGGACTGGTGGGGGCCGCCGCCGCTTCTCATTTGCTGGATTCTCTGCTGTTCGAGGTCAAACCCTTCGATCCAATTGTGCTCACGCTCGCTTCCCTGTTCGTATTGATGCTAACGATCGTGGCGTCATTAATTCCGGCGCGCCGTGCCGCTTCCGTAGATCCCATGCAGGCGCTGCGCGCAGAGTAGGAAAGAAAAACCGACCGGTGGTACACTGCGGGCCAGCAAAGCCAACGCATGAGCGCCCACTGGGATATTCCCGCGATCCTCACAACTCTATTCATGATGTTCGCTGTTCTATACTGGATCACACGGCCCAATCCCCTATCAGCGAAAAGCCAACTCAGCCGAACGCAAATTGCTGCGGTTCTGGTAGTTTTAGGGAGTGGACTCGCCACTTTCACCGTTCCATTGGTCCACACCGACCCTGCCGTAATGGGCCGAGCACGATGGTCTGCACTGGACGTGCTCTCGGAAATGCGATCCGCTGATTTTGCACTTTCGCCGACGGCAATAGATGTTCTGGCCAGTTACGCGCTCATGCTCATCGCGATTGTGGTGCTCGTGTTTCCACCGCTTCGCCGTGCGCTGCGGATCGTAAGTCTGCTGGGAATTATCTGCAGTAGTTGGGCATTAGAAATGGGCCACTACACCCTTTTCAAGTGGTTCACTCCCGTAGAAGGCGCGCTGAGACACGTGCAGGTCAGTTATGGGCCCGCGATGTACGCCCCGCCCATAGTCATGTCTCTTGTATTGCTCCTCTCTTTAGAAGATGTACTCTGATCCCGAGTCTTAAGCGTGCGATCCAGTCGCGGGAAAGCGTATCGGACAGTCTGGGTGTTGCAGCGCCAATGCGATTTTCAAGTTACTGAACTAACGGCACCAATAACAGGCGAAAGCAACACTGACGGATTCTTTTATTTCAGGTTTAGGGACGCACCGGTTTGTGTTCCATAAATACGAGTGCAAACGAAGTGTTGGCTCATCTGTTCGATCAGGCTCGTCAAATCCCCGTGCCAAATCGTTCCACGGCGCGAGCCTTCGCCTTCGCAGCTTCTTCTTCCCGATTCTTCGGAGGCGCGGTCGTCTCCAACGAACGAAGCAAGCGATTCGAAGCTGCCGCGACCTCGTCGATAGCCTTTAGGAACGAGGCTTCGTTGGCTTTGGACGGCTTGTTAAACCCGCTGATCTTTCGCACAAATTGCAGAGATGCCGCTCGGATCTCATCGTCGCCGACTGGCGGATCAAAATTGAAAAGCGTTTTAATATTTCGGCACATCAGGAAACCTCAAAAATCTGCACTGTGAGCCATGAGCTCTGATCATTTTACCGCCTGATCTCGATCGGAGTGCCATCGGCGACCGCGTCCCAGATTTCGTCCATCTCGGCATCGGTCACCGCGATGCAGCCATCGGTCCAATCTTTTGCGCGATGAGAAGGTCCAAGCCAGGCATAGCCGTTGGGCAGCCCGTGAATAAACACGTCTCCGCACGGCGAGACTCGCTTTTGGAGTGCCTGCGCGCGGTCCTGCGCATTGGGATATGAAATATGGATTGATTTGTAAAATTGACTGTGCTGGTTGCGGAAGTCGAGCACGTAAATTCCCTCCGGCGTCTTGTGGTCTCCTTGCATGTTTTTCGCGCCGACCGGATCTCCGCCCAAGGCGACCCTGTAGCTTTTGATCACCTTTCCTTCCCGCAGCAGTCGCAACGTATGTTGCTTTTTCAAGACCAGCACTCGATCGGCATGTAGCGCGCCATCGGCAGCCCGTGCGACGAAACCAGTGAGCAGGATGCAGCCGATTGCCAGCCTCTTTAGAATTTCGGTTCTCATCGCTGGGATTATACCGGCGCAGGTTTCCATCAATGCTACGCTGATAGCGTGCGTGTGCTCAGGTTCATCAGCGCTTTTCGAATCAATTCCTGCGCAGTTTTCTTCGCGTGCGCTCTGTTTTCGCACGCCCATGCCGCCACCTGGACGGTGCATTCCCAACCCTCAAAACTGCTGAACGGCGCCCCGGTGCTCTTCCAGGTCAAGCCTCCTTCCCGGCTAAGTTCGTTGACCGGCGCCTGGCTCACTCACCAACTCACATTCAGCTTTGACCCGGCGACAAAGACCTGGTTCGCACTGGCCGGCGTAAGCATCGAGACTCCTCCGGGTGTGTATTCTCTGAAGCTAACCGGCACGCCCGTCATCGCCAAGGCCAATGCGCCCGAACTAGCCTTCACGCAGACATTTTCGGTCGCACGGGCAAAGTACCCCAAAATCAAAGTCGCCCTCAGTGTCGAAAGGAAATTTACCGCCCCCACGCCCGATCAGCTGCAGCAGATTGCCGAAGCCAAGAAAGTGAAAGACGATTACCTGAACCGCATCTCGCCCGACCGCGAGTGGTCCGGAACATTTGCCTCGCCTGCTGAAGCCTCGATTTCCGATGTGTTCGGCTCGCAGCGGATCTTTAACAACACGACCTCAAGCCCCCATCTCGGCCTTGATTTTCGGGTGCCGGCGGGCACTCCCGTTAACGCGATGAATGATGGGACAGTCCTGCTTGCCCGGCCGCTTTACTACGAAGGAAATTTTGTAGTCATCGATCATGGGCAGGGTCTGCTCACGCTTTACCTGCATCTCTCCGAATTCAAAGTTAAAGAAGGAGATCACGTGAATCGCGGCCAGGAAATCGGCCTCAGCGGAGGCACCGGCCGCGCGACCGGCCCTCATCTTCACGTGGCAGTGCGTTGGCAGGGGACCTATCTGGATCCATCCCGGTTGCTGCAACTGCACCTGCCTTGAATTTCCCCGGGATTAAACTTTCTTCAATCTTCGCCGCACAACGACCGCCCCTTGCTGCAACATGTCGTTCAACGCGCCCCTGATTGCCAGGTTACGAATCAGACGGTGCAGATAATTCGGATGCAACCCTAAAAGTTCTGCTGCTCCCACATAGCTGCCGCGGGCCTGTTCGACCGCATCGAGGATAAGCCGTATCTTCAGTTCTCGGACGCTGGCGTAGTATTTGGTCTCAGTGATCCGCGGCGGGGCCGCGCCCTCCAACACAGAATCGGGCAAGTCTTCGGGAAGAATGCTCTCCGATCTGCCCAGCACCAAGGCGCGCTCAATTGCATTCTCCAGCTCCCGGACATTCCCCGGCCAGTCGTACTTCATCAGGCATGCCATAGCCTCGCGGGAGATGGGCCGGGGGTCGACCCCGCATCGTTGCGAGCACCTTTGCAGAAAATGCCGCGTGAGCAATGGAATGTCCTCCGTACGCTCGCGCAAGGTAGGCATCGTCATGCGCACTACTGCTAGACGATAGTAAAGATCGCGGCGGAATTGCCCACAGGCCACAGCCTTATCGAGATCGCGGTTTGTGGCCGCAATCAGGCGAATGTCCACCTGAGTGGAATGGGTCGCGCCCACGCGCTCGAATTCTTTTTCTTGCAGCACGCGAAGCAGCTTTACCTGCAGCGAGGGCGCCAGCTCTCCTACCTCGTCGAGAAATACAACTCCGCCGTCAGCCACCTCCAACCGGCCCTTCTTCTGAGTTGCCGCCCCGGTAAACGCGCCACGCTCGTGCCCGAATAAGTCGGATTCCAGCAGCGATTCAGGAATGGCTGCGCAATTGATCGCTACAAAGCGATTGTTGGCACGCGGACTGTTTTGGTGCAGCGCCCGTGCGGCTAGCTCCTTCCCCGTTCCACTCTCGCCTTCAATGAGCACGGTTGACTCTGCCGGCGCTACTTTGGCGATGAGTTGATAAACCCCCTTCATCTGTGCGCTCTCACCGACCAGGCTGCGTTCCTCTGTGGCCGGGACTGGCGGGCTCTGGTTCTCCCGCTCCAGCCATCGCGAATTCCGAAGCTTGTCCAGGGCCACGGTAGAAATTCCCGCGATTCCGGCTGCCAGCACATTCGAAGTGTTTGCGGGACCGGTAAAGAACAGAAATATGGAATCACCGACCGCGATCTCGTCTCCATGATGCAGCCAGCGTTCCTTGACCGAGGTACCGTTGACGATCGTTCCGCTGCGACTCTCGAGATCGCGCACCCGGATGCGGCCTTCTTCGGAGCGAAAAAGGCAGTGTTTTCTGGAAACGGAAAGGTCAATCAGAGACAAGCCATTCGAGACGTCCCGTCCCATCGTAACGTCGCCCTCTGGCAAAAAAATCGTTTTCTCTTTCAGTGGACCCGCGATGGCAAACAGTCTCGGTTGCAAGGATGTCCCCCTCCGCCGTGCAAGTCCATCCTCTTATCACAGCTTGGCGCGAAATTTGCGCGAGGCCGATTTTTGTTACGATATCCGAACAGTTAGCCGACCTATCCGATCGGATAGATTTTCAGTCGGCAGTGCGCGCCACTTTCATCCCTCCTACAAAGCTCTTCGCCAATACCCAAGTAATTAAAAACAAGCTAGTTAGAAGCACTTCCGCAAGAATTCGTTGAGTGAATGCGGAGTTGGAAGGCTGCGTGCATTGATGAAAATTGCGGCAGCTTGGCAGAAAGCGATGGGGGAAGCGCTTTTTAGATTTCATTTGCCGGGCGCGTAGTCAGGGACTCGAAGGGTCCCCCTCGGCGGGTCCCTGATTTATTTTGCCAGCCAAAAATTCAATGTGGTAAAACTTGAGTCCCTGCCCTATCAGTGATACACAATCACACGGGAGAGAGTATGCCTTTCAGGGTATTGCTGACCGTCGTAGTGTTTATTTCAACTTGCGCAAACGCGCTCGCCGGCACGAAGCCCGAGGATATTGTTGCCCAGCACCTAGCCTCGATTGGGACGGCAGAGGCCCGCGCTGCGGTGAAGACTCGCGGTGTTGAGGGCACGCTGCAATTCACAGTCGTCACCGGCGGAAGCGGCACGATCAACGGACATTGGCAGATCCTCTCCGATGATCGTAAGTCAGACTTTGTGATGAAGTTCCCCAATCAGACCTGGTGGGGAGAGCAGTTTGTTTTCGATGGCAGTAAAGTATCGTTTGCAACCACGACTCAGTCCGGCCAGCGAAGCCCGTTAGCCGCGTTCGTTGCCAGTCAGGATCCCATAATCAGGGAAGGCCTGCTGGGTGGAGAACTTCACACCGGGTGGGCTCTCGAGAATGTTGATCGCCATCGCGTGAGGCTCGACTACAAAGGCCGGAAAAAGATGGACGGCCGAGAGCTGGACACAATCGAATATCTCTACAAAGGCAATGGGGGTATGACGATCCGGATTTTCTTTGATCCGGAAACTCATCAGCACGTGATGACGATTTACTCGATTGCGATTGCACCGAGCGTAGCCGGAAATGACATTGCTAACGCCCAGCAGCACGAGCGCCTCTACAGCCTCGAGGAACGCTTCAGCAACTTCCAGACTGACAACGGATTGACCCTGCCCCGGCAATACAAGCTTCGTTTCAGCGAGGAACTTCAGAATGGCAGAACCAACGTTTACGAGTGGAATATGACCGCCGACAAAGTGCTCGAAAACCCAACTCTGGATCCCGCAAACTTCTTGGCGAAATAGCTTATAGGGCTCCCACGGCAGAGATGCAGTCTAACTCACTGCGAGCTGTTCCTCCGTCGGAGACTCTGCCAACGCGCGAGCAGCAACCCCATCCTGATACGTCACGCTCCTGCCCGAGATCGCCGGCACTCGCTCCCCGGGAACGAGGATTCCCACCAGATTCAAGGGATCGGCGGCGGAAATCGTCACCGTCTCGCCGCTCGCCGGTAGGTTACGCATTGCGCGAACTGATTCGACGGCAACCGGCAGAGCAAATTGTTCGCCCAAAAATCCATCCACGAACCGTCCACCGCGAATTTCGCCCCGGTCTTCAAGCCGTCGGAAACCCATCAGCATCTCCCGCCAGGAAGGCAGATTTGACTCGCGCGCCAGCACATCGCGAAAGACGATTCCGTATCTTCGTAAGAGCATCCAGCAGGACGCCTCAATCGCGCGCGGCCTCTCCGCCGGTTGATCCGTATGCAACAGCGCCCAGCGTCCGGCACTGTGCCGCGGACGGTTGCTCCGCCCGCTTCCCTGCCCCGCCCGCCGTTTCGGATCGATCAACGCCCGCAGGTTGTCAAATCCGTCGGCCGTGACGAGTCCCGCGGCTACGAGTTCCCAGAGTGCAGTTTCAATTTCCGCTTTCAGTTTTCCCGTTCCCCGCACCACATCAGCGAAGAAAGACGCGCCGCGCTGTTGCAGAAAGTCCAGCACCAGGATTGCGCAGTGGCTCAATCCGCCGGTCTTCGCTTCCGACGGCGACTGTGGGTGCCCCATAGCCTGCCCTGAGGCGAAAGCCGAAGGGTCTCGCTGCTGTTGCGAGATATGGGAGTTCGACATCATCCAATCCGCATCCTCACGGACGAAAAAGGTAATCGGCGCAACGCTGGTCGGAATCACGCGCCGCTGCCGCAAGGGCGCCTCCGATGATCCGTTCTTTCCTATATCCAGCGTCGCCGGATGCGGCGACAATCTTCCCCATCCCACCGCCCCGGTCAAACAAAGCTGGTCGAGCCACTTCGGATCATAGTCAGCCACGCGTCGCGCTAGCACGTGCCGCTCCCACGCATTCGCAGGAATCTCAAATCCCTGGAGTTGCTGCAGGATCTCGAGCGTGCCGCGCTCGCCCAAAACTTGTGCCCCTGGCGCGACGTGCTGCCATCGCATCAGCCAGCGCATGAATTGTGCCGCAGTGACCGGCTCAATCTGCTTCCGCAGCGTGCCGACCGTCAGCCGATGAATCCGCGCCAGCAGCCGCCGCTCGCACCACTGGATTTGGTCCGTCTGCGTAGGGACAGCCGCCCCCGGCTGTCCGGTCGAGCGCAGCTCGACAGATGTGTGCGGCAAGGCATCTGTAAACTTCCCCCGCAGAATTGTTCCACTCGCTTCCATCCGCAAGAGCGCGTTTTCGATTTCAGACGACGCGACGCCAAGAATCCAACCCACTTCAGATGCGCTGGTCGGCCCCATGTGCGACATCCATCCCATCACCATGGTCAGCAGAGCGTCCTCGCGCGAGACCACGGCCGTCTCTATATCCGGCAACGACTGCGTGAACTCTGCGCCAGGAAATATCGTCTGAAAGCTTCTCACCCGCTCCGTGGCAACCCAGTATCGGCGGCCATCCACCACTGCGACTCCGGCCCGCGCTTCCTTGGTCAGACGCTCAAAATAGCTATTCCAGTCTCCATCGCGCACTGGAGATTCCATTTCACTGACCGAACTCTGCTTGCTGAATGCTGAGGGCTGAATCCTGGCAGCTGATTCCGGCAGCGCCACCAGCGTGTGCAGCACATCATGCAGTTCGTCGGCATCGCGCACGTCCGGCCAGGCTTCTTCCTGAACTTGCCGAATCGCCGCCGGATCCAGCTTTCCGACTTCCTCCAGCACCGATTCCGGCAACACGCGCCGCATCTCGACGGCCCGCGCGCGGCGCTCTTCGAGCGGTGCATCATCCAGATATGCGTACGGGTTCGCATTCAAAATCTCATGTGAAAACTGCGACGGCACCGGCGTGTCAACCGCCAGGGTGCGGATCTTCCCTGAGGCAATTCCGCGCAGAACGGACTTCAATCCCTCTACGTCCATGGCCTCGGTCAGCACATCTTTCATGACCTCGCCGACCAGAGGATGATCGGGAATCTTTCGCTCGCCTTCGATGTTCTCGAAGCACGCGGCCGCATCCGGAAAAACCGACGCCAGCAAATCGTCAGAGCGAATGCGCTGAATCTGTGGCGGAACTTTCTTTCCATTCTGAAAGCGCAACAGTGCCAGCGCCCGGTTCGCGTCCCATCGCCAGCGTGTGCCGAAGATCGGAGAATCCAGCGCTGCCTGCTCCAGAATCGGTTGAACAGTATCCGCCTGCAAAAAACGAAAAACATCGGCCAGCGGAAAGCTATGTTGCTCGGCGAGTGCGATGTTCAATCCGTTGTCAGTCGCAGCCGCCTGCAATTCGAAGTTGAACCCTACGCAAAATCTCTTGCGCAGCGAGAGCCCCCAGGCTTTGTTGATCCGCCCGCCAAACGGCGCGTGGATCACCAACTGCATCCCGCCACCTTCATCGAAGAAGCGTTCCGCAATTACTGTGGTTTGTGTCGGTACCGCACCCAGCACCGCACGCCCCTGCAGAATGTATTCAATCGCCTGCTCGGCGGCTGAGTTGTCCAGCCCACATTCTTGTTTCAGCCACGAGACCGCCTCAGCCACCTCTGGCTGGGTCGCCGAAAATCCCACCGGCGACGTGTGCGGCAGCATTTCGCTGATTCTTTCCCGCAGCGCCCCAATATGTTCTGACAATTCCTCGGTTCTTGCCGGAGCCTCGCCTCGCCAGAATGGCACCGTCGGCGACGCGCCATGCGCGTCATGCACCAGCACGCGCCCCGAGTTCGTTTCAATGCGATGGATCATCCACGACGTATTGCCGAGCAGCATGATGTCGCCGCGATTGCTTTCCACGGCAAAATCCTCGTCCACTGTGCCGACTACCGCGCCATCCGGCTCAGCTACGACCGTGTAAAGAGAATTGTCAGGAATGGCTCCGCCACTGGTGATCGCGGCAATGCGGCTTCCCCGCCGCGCCCGCAGTTTGCGGTTCACGCGATCACGGTGCAGATACGCTCCGTATCGTCCGCGCCGCGCCGCAATTCCTTCGGCCAGCATTTCCAAAATCGAGTCAAACGTTTCCCGCGCGAGATTTCGATACGGATACGCTCGCTTCACCAGCGCAAACAACTCCTCCTCATCCCACTCCTCGGCCGAGCACGCGGCGACAATCTGCTGCGCCAGCACATCTAGCGGAGATTCAGGAATGATCAGCCGATCCAAGTCGCCATGCTGAATCGCACGCACCAGTGCCGCACATTCCAGCAAGTCGTCGCGAGTGGTCGCGACCAATCTTCCCTTGGGAATCGCGCCCCGCCAGTGCCCGGAACGTCCCACGCGCTGCAGACCGACTGCAATCGCCCGCGGAGAATTGATCTGCACTACCAGATCAACCGTGCCCACATCGATTCCGAGCTCTAGAGATGCGGTCGCCACCAGCACCCGCACCTGGCCTTCTTTCAGTTTCTTCTCCGCTGCCAGCCGCAGCTTTCGCGACAAGCTGCCGTGGTGCGCCGCCACATTCTCTTCACCCATGCGCTCGCCCAGATGATGCGCAATCCGCTCTGCCAACCTGCGCGTGTTCACAAACACCAGCGTTGATCGGTGCTGCTCGACTAAGGCCACGAGGCGGTTGTAAATCTCGTCCCACATCTCGTTGGAAGCGACGGGCCCCAGCGGCATGGGCGGAATCTCAACCGCGAGATCCATCTTTCGCTTGTGGCCAATATCGACGATGACGGGATCAGAGCTGCGGACAGCTGCCGATTCTCGCGAAGAATGGGAAGAGCTCGAGTTCACTCCTGCCGTGAAATCGTCGCCATAGTCCTCGGTTTCAGCCGCTGAGGAACTTGCTCTTGGGTGGCGCAGCGCTTTTGGCGCTGCGATAGACTCGTATCCTTGTGACGGGGCTTCAGCCCCTGAGGTGCTTTCCCCTCCACGATTTCCCGTCAAAAAATGTGCTACCTCTTCAATCGGTTTTTGCGTTGCCGACAGCCCAATCCGAACTGGCCGCTGATGCGTCAGCGCATCCAGCCTCTCCAGTGAAAGCGTCAGATGCGCCCCGCGCTTGTCATCGGCGACGGCGTGGATCTCGTCGACAATGACCGTCTCCACATCCCGCAGGATCGCCCGGCTCTTGTCCGCGGTCAACAAGATGTAAAGCGATTCAGGAGTCGTTACCAGGATGTGCGGCGGACGCTTCAGCATCGCCCGCCGCTCGTGCATGAGAGTGTCGCCGGTGCGGACAGCAGTCCGAATCTCCGGCATCAGCAGGCCGCGCTCGCCCGCCATGGCGAGAATCTCGCCCAGCGGAATTTCCAGGTTCTTCTGGATGTCGTTGCCCAAAGCCTTCAGCGGGGACACATACAGCACTTCTGTGCGATCGGAGAGGTCTCCCGCCAGCGCTTTGCGCACCAGCCGGTCGATGCAAGCAAGAAATGCGGCCAGCGTTTTCCCCGACCCGGTCGGCGCCGAAATCAGAGTCGTGCGGCCGGCGAGAATATGCGGCCAGCCCTGCTCCTGCGGCTCCGTGGGCGTGCCAAAACGCCGCACAAACCACTCCGCCACCAGAGGATGGGCCCAGGCAAGGGAAGCCGGGAGGGACAACA
Source organism: Candidatus Sulfotelmatobacter sp. (assembly GCA_035710725.1). GTDB lineage: Bacteria > Acidobacteriota > Terriglobia > Terriglobales > Acidobacteriaceae > Sulfotelmatobacter. Next base: position 37,850 of record DASTCY010000033.1, read on the forward strand.
TTTGCCTATTCTAGCTGGAACCCCGATTTTCGCAAAATATTCGCCTCTCGCACCGATCGTGTAACGTGAGCGCACTCGCCAATCCCCAACTCGGATACGACCTAAGCTCCATTGACGATCCGCTATTGGATCTGAAACGCACACTGCACCGTGGCATTCACTGCGATCTTCTGTGGCTGCGACATAGGTAGCGGGGATACGGCCATTTTGTCTTTTTTCACTAATCCGCCTTCAATTCCCGCAGACTCGACTTCCACCGGCACCAATTCCATCGACTGCAACTGAGCCACTCCAACCAACTGTCTCACATCCAGGCTCATGTAGCGTAAAGCTCCAAGCTTTTGACCCTTTTGTTCCAATGCGATCGACGCGCGGCCCATGGCGCGCCGCATCGCCTCGGCGACGGCAAGCTTCTTCGCGGATTCTTCGTCGGCAAGGGAATAGGTCAGCGACCGAAGGTCAGCGATACTGTCCTCGACCGATCCGTCCAAAATGGATCCTATCCGTGAGAAGTCGCGGATGCGAAGCACGACATTCCCCTGCACGTAGTAGGAACGTGCCCGCTTCTTTCGATCACCGACATAGACGGGCGCAACCGTAAGCACTCCTGTTGTCAGATCGTCCTTCTTCAGGCCATTCTTTGTTGCAAGATCGGCGATGTTCTGCATTGATTGCGTCGCCGCCGCGTAAGCCTGCTTCAAATCTTTATCCTGCGAAAAGATCTGGAATGTCATCGTCGCCAAATCCGGATCGGCTTCATAAGTCCCCTCCGCCTGAACGACCAACGTATCTGCGATGAACTTCACTTCGGGCGCTTGGCCAATCGCGCATACCGAAAACAAAATCAGCAACGCCAGAGCAGAAGCCAGAGTTTTCATCGAACCCTCCAATTTCGATTTTCTTAACACCAACAAGAAAAGAACGAATCAGAAACAGACAATTGCATCGATTCGTTCGAACGCTGCGAGTACTCATTTACTCCCTGCGAGCGGCAAATCGCAGAAATCCAGCGATTACCCAATGCTAGAATCGCTCCGATGCGCAATCCCTCTCCTCAGGCCCGCGCCCGCAAAATCAAACTGCTTCTTTTCGACGTTGACGGCGTCCTCACCGACGGCAAGCTCTTCATCTTCCCTGCTCCTGCCGGTTCGCAGCAAAGTGTGCTCCAGCAATCGGCGCAACATGGCGGCGAAGGTGGCTTCGGTTTTCATAGCGAGGCCTTGATCGAAGCCAAAGGATTTCACGCGCACGACGGTACTTCGATTTCCCTGGCCCGTCTCGCCGGAATCAAGACCGGACTCATTACCAAACGCGTCTCAGAGACTGTCGCCCTTCGCGCCCGCGATCTGAAGCTGGAGTATGTGCGCCAGGGAGTCCAGGACAAGGCCACCTGTTTTTTGCAGGTGGTCAAAGAGGAAGGCATTTCAGCCGAAGAAGCGGCTTTCGTCGGCGATGATGTTATCGATCTGCCGGCAATGCGCGCCGGTGGCCTCGCCATCGCCGTAAAGAACGCCCGCGCCGAGGTCAAGCGCGAAGCACACTACGTCACGCCTCATGCAGGTGGCGACGGCGCCCTGCGCGATGCCGTGGAATTCATTCTCAAAGCCCAGGGCAAGTGGAAGCGCATCGTGGAGGAATACATTCGCCAGCGCGGTCCATCCGTACAGTAGCCGCGAAACATCCCGCCTTAGACGCCGGCTAGTTGTCGGAGAGCTTAGTTTCCGAGCCTCTTCGACCATATGGCCCCATCGTCAACTTCTTGCAGGTGTCGCAAGATCTGTTCGGCGGGCATGGTTCGCCTGCCATCTGCAAATCACTCATCGCATTGTTAGGCACTGATGATTTTGATCGCGCTATTCGATGACAGGATCTGCTGGACCCGATCCCCGATCTGTTCGAGCGCCTGACGGTCGGGCTTGTGAATCAGGCGCTTGACTAAATTCAGTCCCGCGTCGTAGTTCACGGAGACCGCCCATCGTGCTGCGGTTTCCTGTGGACCATCTCCGACGTAGGAAAGAGCGATCCAGTAACGATCGTTGCCGCGCGAAGCCCACAGGCCCCAGCCGTAGTCCTCTTGGATTGGGCCAGAAAGTTCTATGCGCAGCTCTGGGAATCGCGAAAGCTCCTTCTTCAGCCACGCAGCAAAGTCCTCCCCGAAGCAGCACGGATTAATGAAGTGGGGTTTAACTTCCCGGTGCTCGAACATATCGGTTTCAATGATCATTGGGTTCACGATGACTCCCCGATGCATGAACACAAGGTCATAGGCCAGCCCACTCAATCCACGGCAATCTTCAATAGCAAGCGGAATTGTAGTTTGCGCAAAGAAGTTAAGGATAAAGTGCGCTTCAACAAAAAAGCCCACCGGATGCTTGCTTGGGGCGTGCTCGGGTCAGCATCCGATGGGCTACCGTTTCTCCTTACTCACCCTGTTGTTTTCAGGAGTCTTTCCAGTGATTAAACCGCAGAAGCTATCAAAATTACGTCAACTTTTGTAAATGTTTGTAATTGTTGTCGCCAGTAGTAAACCCTCCCCCCACTTTGATAACACGGGTCCAACTCATTCCGGCAGTGCGGGAGCCTTCGTCGCCATCAGTTCTGTGAATCTGGGATCTTTGCGCAATTCGGTGAACTCCTGGTCGCGATACACATCCTTCATATCTTTGTATCCCTCCTCCATCGCTTTGCGCAGATATTCCAGCGAGCGGTCTGTCACTCCCATCTTCGCGTAGAGCTTCGCTACGGTGTAGTCGTACCGGGCGCGGTCCTCCGGACTCGGCAATTGCGCCTGTACCCCGCCACGCGATGAGCGCTCAAACACATCCGGATCCATCTCCAAAGCATGTTGGTAGGCGGAGACGGCCGGCTCGAACTCTCTTTTGGAAAAATACGCCGCACCGAGATTGCTGAAGAACGATGCTGACGTAGAATCGATCGCGATCGCCTTCTTGTACTGCTTTATCGCCGGGTTGTATTTCTTCTGCTCGTAAAAAACGACGCCCAAATTGTTGTAGGCATCCGCAAATTTTTTGTCCGCCCTGATGGATTGCTCGAACGTCTTCCGCGCCTCCTTATTTCGCTGCAACATGAGTTCCGCAATGCCGACTTTGTTAAGCAGGCGTGCGTCATGCGGCTGCTTCGCCAAAGCCGCGCGGTAGTAATCGATCGCATCCAGGTAAAGCTTGGCTACCCGCAGTTGGTCCCCGCGGGACTCCAAATCCGCGACGGTCGCATCGGGCGAAGGGGGATCAACCGTTCGCATCAACGGCGGCGTGACCTGAACTTGTTCGGGATGAGAAATCTGCGCGCCGGCTTGCATGCCGGATAGGCTAAGCAGCGCGAATAGGCAAATCGGAAAGGCCCTCGGGAAGGACATACACACCCCCATTCGAGCGGTTCGTGCAGCTAGATTGTGACACAGTTTTGGGGGCGGGAGAAAGCATTAAGTCCCGCTATTGCGGCGGGTTTTGACTATTTTCGGGTGGTTTTGCCGCCTGCGAGGAATCTTTATCGTCCTTGAAAATCCCCGCGATCTTGCCGAAAAATCCTTTTTTCTTCTTGGGATCCTCAGCCGCCGCTTGGCTGCCATCGGCTTGCTGTGTTGGCGGCGGCAAAACTTTGTCCCCACCGCCATGGAAAATTCGCGAGAAAAATCCTGCCACGCCCGTCGACTGATCGCAAGTATCATGCGGCTCGGTGCCGGCCACGAACGCCGACACATAGTCGTCCGGGCAGGTCGGCGTCGCCAGCCGGTTCGTGACTTTATCCAGTTGCACATCAACCACACCGCTCGGCTGCGAAAACTCCTTCATGTCGGCATACTGCGGCAACGCCGACGCCTTCTTCATGAACTCCGTCCAGATCGGGGCCGCCGTCTGCGCGCCGCTCAACCGCAGGTCGCTGTAGTCGTCGAACCCGACCCACACGATACACAGTAGGTTCGACGTGTATCCTGCAAACCATCCGTCATGCGAAGTTCCTGTCTTTCCCGCCGCGGGTGGAGTAAATCCCTTGGCCCGCACCGCCGAGAATCCCAGGCCGTTGTTGATCACGCCTTCCATCATGTTGGTCATGACGTAGGCGACTCGCGGATCTAGCACCTGCCGCTGGTCGGTATTGAAATTTGCCAGCACGTCACCCTTGGCATTTCGTACCGAGTTCACGAGGATTGGTGACAGTCGGATACCATTATTCGCGAATCCAGTATAAGCTCCCGCCATATCCATCGGCGTCGCGTCATACGATCCCAGCGCCATCGCCGGCGTCGCCTTCACTGAAGTGATTCCCGCCAACTTCGCTAAGTCCGCAACTTTGTCATACCCGACTTCTTCCGCCACTTTGACAGTCGCATTATTCAGCGACATGGCCAGCGCATAGCGAAGCGTCACATCGCCGTGATATTCCTCTTTGTAATTGCGCGGCTCGTAGATCTGATCTCCATACACAAACGACGTCGGGGCATCAGTCACCGTCGAAGCTGGCGTAATCACTGTCTGCGATCCGTCCAGCGCCGTATTCATCGCCGCTGCATAAACGAATGGTTTGAAGATCGATCCGGTAGGGCGCCGCGAAACCGCATGATTCAGTTGGCTCCATCCGTAGTCGCGCCCGCCTACCAGAGCCAGCACCGCGCCCGTGTGCGGATCAAGTGCCACCAGCGCTACCTGCGCCTTCGGCCCCTCCGCCACCTTATTTTCAAACTTCTTGCCGACCTTGACTCGTTTCGTCCGCAGCTTGGTCACCTGCTCGTCAACCAGCTTGATGCCCATCTCAACCGCGTGCGCCGCGGCCTTCTGCAACTCCGGATCGAGCGTGGTGTAAACGCGGTAAGACTGCTCATTCAAATCGTGCTCGCTGAACTTGTTGATCAGGGTATCGCGCACCATGTCGACAAAATAGGGCGCGTCGCTTGCTTCCACATTCGGTGGCGCCAATTTCAGCGGAGCCGCCTTCGCCTTTTCTGCTTGTTCGCGCGTTATGGCGTGCGTCTCGACCATCGTGTCGAGCACTAGATTCCGCCGCTCCAAGGCCCGCTCCGGATGCCGATACGGCGAGAGATAACTCGGCCTCTGGATCAATCCCGCCAGCAGCGCCGCTTCTGGCAACGTGATGTCCTTCAGGTCCTTATTGAAATAAGCGCGTGTCGCTTCGGCAAAACCGCTGATGGCAAACGATCCCCGCTGCCCCAGATCGACCCAGTTGGCATAGAACTCAAAGATCTGTTGCTTCGAAAATTTCTGCTCCAACTCCTCGGCGATCAGCATTTCGGTCAGCTTGCGCCGCATCGTCTTCTCGGGAGTCAGAAAGAACCCGCGCGAAAGCTGCATGGTGATCGTGGACCCGCCCTGCTCGTGCCGCCCGCGCACCACATCGATCCATGCGGCTTGCGCCATGCGCAGAAAATTCACGCCGCTGTGCTCGAAGAACCGGCGGTCTTCAATCGCCAGCACCGCCTGCACCATTACCGGAGGGATGTCGCCGTACTTTACCAGCTGCCGCTTCGATCGCTGCTCCGCATCGAACAGCGCCGTCACAAGTTGTGGTTCGAGTTCGTACGCCGAAAGCTCATTTCCCTTGCTGACAATGCTTTCAATCTGTCCGTCTTCAATCTTGATTCGCGCGGGCTCAGGACTGTGGTACGACTCGGGCCCAGGGTCGATCACGATGCCATCACTCTCCAGCCGAAAGCTGCCCAGGTTCGAATCGCCCTCTTTTTCCGAATACCCCGCCCGCCGCAGTTCGGCAGCAATTTCCTTGGCGGTGATCTTTTCTCCATGCCGGACCGTCTGCGGAATGGCATAGATTTTGGCGGAATTGCTGAAAACAGGCGTGCGGAACCGGTGTTCGATGATCCGGTCGTACTTGATATAGAAGTAAGAGAAAACTACGCTGAACGACGCCGCCAGCACCAGAAACAGCACCAATCCGAAGCGCAGCACGGGATCGCGCGACAGCCTCGGCTTTCGACCGGCACTGGCTTCGCCATTTCCTTTCGCGATTTTAAGCTTGATGGCCACCGTTTTCGATGTACCCGAGGCTGGAACACTGCCTCTTTGTCAGACGATAAGGCGCTTGGATTGGTTGGTATCGCCTGCATCCGGCTTCAGGCGAAACACTGCTTCGTGCGCGAACCGGCTCTTGGCTCTATTGTACCGCCCCGAATAATCCCAGCGTATGCAGGACAAACCAGACGTCTTCAGAACGTCAACAGTGACGGGATTGGAACCGGCGTCTCTCGTTAGTTCTCTAAATGAGTCGCAGAAGAACCGCTCTGTTGCGGTCCGGTGTTCAGTTGGTCACTGCGAACGGAAAATCGTTGTTTACGGCCAAATCGGATGTATGCGAGAGAGTTCCAGTAGAGCTCACAGTAAGCACAGAAAAACTGGTGCCCCCGCTAAATATAGTCCCTGAGGAATTCTGGAAGCAGAAAGCAAAACTGCCCGTGGGTTCAAACTGGCAGCCGAACGCGCTCGGTATCGAGGCAAATGGAGAGCCTGCAATTGCTTTCAACGCTCCTGTCGAAGTATCCATGTTGAAGCCTTCGATCGAGCCTAGTGTGCCTGTGGTCGTGTCAATTCCAAATGTGTAAACCGATGTTCCACTCGGCAAGATCGCAAAGTCATAAGGAGCGAAGTCTGTTGCAACGGGTGAGCTCACCAGGGTTGGCACGCCATTGATTCCAATGGAAAACACGGAGATCTCTTTGGTAATGGCAGATCCCGCCTGGTTTGGCGTAGCGGCTACACCTAGCAGAAACTCCGCCGCAGGATTGGCATGGACTTGTGCGACTCCCAACTTGAACGGGTTCCCCGCTATTTCAGCTAGAGCCCCACTGCTATTGATCGCAAATCCGACAACCCCCAAAGACTGCGATGCCTGCCCTACGTAGAGAAAACTACCGCTGGCATCGACGGTCATGCTGTTTCCTGTTTGCAACAAATGCGAGGGGGCTGTGAATGGCGATCCCGGCACCGAGGTCAACCCACCTGTGGTGGGGTTAATTTGAAAAACCCAGATCACCGGGCTGTTTACGCTGCCAACAAACAGAAATTGGCCCAGTGGATCGGTTGCAACGAGGTCCGCCGTCCCCGTCGTGGGCGTTGCGAAAGGACTGTTTGCAATCTGCGCCAAAGCGCCACTATTGGGATTAATACTAAGACCGGCAATTCCGCCGCTTCCTAGCGCGACATACAGAAATTGCTGATTCGCGATGACCATGCTGCGGGAATTGCTTGCGGGAACTTGCGGTGACGTAAAACCACTTAAGACAGAAAGCGTTCCGGAGCTGGTGACGGATGCAGCGTCGACGTTCACGAAGTCCCCATCCATGAAATACAGCAGCGCAAAAAATGACGACCCACCACCGCCCCCTCCGTTGTTTCCACCGGAGCCAGGGAGACCGCATGCACCGTCTCCGGGGCCGCCCGCCGAGGTGCCGCCACCTGTTCCTCCGGTGCCTCCGGAGCCTGGGGGAACGGGATGGCTGCAGCTGCCCGCTCCGCAACCAGCCACAACCAAAGCCAGCGCTACGACGATTGCAAGAAACAATGCCGGCCAGATCGAGGTGCGCTGCCCTGCTCTCATGCTTTCCATCTCATTCGCTACTCTGTCGCTTGCTGACAAGGCTGAAATTTGTGTAATCAGAAAAGAAGCGTGAGTTCGAATGAACTACGGGCCGCATGGACCCGTAGCGCCCGCAGCTGACGCCACTCCAATGAACACGGGCTGAGAGGTCACGCCATTGAAAGTTGCGGTAATCATGTACGATCCCGTCAGCACAAAGCTGGGCTGGGTACTGGTTCCAACATTCTGGAATGTGCAGACAGCTGGATCGACCGCGGTCACCAAACCTGTGGCGCTCACCGTGATGGTTTGCGGCGGCGCGGGTAACGGATTGCCCACATCGTCAGTGCCATCCGGCATGACGTTAAACGTCACTCTGGACGTTACCTCCTTGGTTGTGTTGTTCGAGTAAAATGCAGTCACCCCGAGTTGCAGTGTGGCCCCGATGCCCTTCAGTTCGTTGCGTGATGCATTCAAGGTAAGGGTCCTCAAATTGTAACTGCCGCAGCCAGCCGAAAAGAGCAGCACCGCGGCGGCAGCGACCATCATAAAAACGTTCTTGTGCTTCACAGTCGAATACCTCCGAGTCTTTCTGCTGGGATCATGCCAGCAAGGTTCTGGCGCCAACAAGCGCAATCGTCAGGGGTAACGCACCAAAGTCACCTCGCCAAAAGCAAGAAACGATTCGACCCTCGGCCCTTATACGGCGAAAATGGCGCGTCTTCATGCGTGATAGTAGGAGGATGGTAATCGGCTGACAAGGTTACGGATGTCGTCGCACCAACGTGAGCCCCGGGAAACGTTCCCCTGTGATACCTGGTCACTTGTGTCCAGCAGGCTGCTAAAGAGCTCGCTTTGGGTCGCGTTTTGGAAAGAGTGTGGCTTCCAGCCGCGCCTTAAGTGCCGCAAATCCAGCTGCGGCTTTAGCAGCTGAGGGACGATATCGAGGCGAAAAAGAAACTTTCAGTAGCCCTGCTAAAATCCCCGGTTGCCGCTGGAAGGTGTGAAATGCAAAGTGAATGAGTATCCAGGAAGATCCACCGGAACGCTGTAATCCGCAGCGATGTAGAATGCCACCGCCCCGACCGAACCGATGCGCTGGACCGTCACTTGCTCCGCCTGCAGTGAAATGTTTCGCTCCTGCGCCTTCTTCACCGCCGCGACCCGCAAGTCTTCCTCGCTGCGTGACGGATTCGCTGCCGCCATCATCGCGATATCGCGCAGGTCGTCCTGATATTGGTAATTGGCCAGTTCCGGAGGAATGACTTCCCAGCAGGTATACAAGGCCACCGCGATCACCGCAAATCCGAGAATTCCTTTAAGCGTCCCCATGTCAGCACCGGCCCGCAGGGCCCAGTTATGCGGCCCGGCGGAGCAATCCCTGAAAATGTTCTACGATCGCGGAAATCGTAACATCGCGGGTTTCATGGGTCGAGCGAGAAACGACCTCGACAGTGCCTTCGGTAACCTTTTTTCCGACCGTGATCCGATAGGGGATTCCAACCAAGTCTGCATCCTTGAACTTGACCCCCGGCCGTTCATCTCGGTCGTCTAGAAGTACGTCCAATCCAGCCAGTTCCAGCCGTTGAGCGATATCTTCGGCGGCGGATTTCACGGCCACGTCCTTAACATTGACGGGAGCGACCACAATTTCGAATGGCGCAATCGCCGCTGGCAGCCAGAATCCATCCGCATCGTTGCTCTGCTCCACCGCCGCCGTTAGGATTCGCTCGACACCGATTCCATAGCACCCCATGATCGGCATGACTTCCTTGCCATTCTTGTCGAGCACACGGGCGCCCATTGATTCGGAGTAACGGTAGCCGAGCTTGAAGATGTGCCCGATCTCGACCGCCGTGTCGATCCGCAGCGGCTTACCGCAATTCGGACACGCCTCGCCCGCCACCACTGAGCGCAAATCGGCATACGCCGTAGGTTGGAAATCCTTGCCCGGCGTAAGGTTTTTCAGGTGATAGTCCCTTTTGTTCGCGCCCGCGATCAGGTTGGTGCGGCCTTCGAGCGCGCTATCCACCAGCAGCGCTGGACGATCGCCATCTTTTTTCAGATCGTTCGCCCACACGATGCCGATGGGACCGAGATATCCCGCTGGGGAATTGAATAGTGCCTCGATTTCCGTTTCTTCCATCGGCCGTGTCGCCGTGGCGACAGTTGCGTTCAGCTTGGCCTCGTTCAGTTGATGATCGCCGCGCATCAGCACGATGATTGCGCGCGATTTTTTTTTGCCTTTTTCGTCGGCCACATCAGCCATCAATGCCAGCGTCTTGATCTTGTTCTTCGGCGAGACGCCCAGAAATTTTGCCACCTCTTCAATCGTCTTCTGCCCCGGCGTATGCACCTCGAGCGGCTTGCCATCGCCTTCCGGCTTCAAGTCCTCGACGGCATCTAATTTCGAAGTCGCCTTTTCCAGGTTCGCCGCGTAGTTGCAGGCATCACAGCTCACGATCTGATCCTCTCCAGCCGGCGTGCGTACCATGAACTCCTGCGATTCCTTGCCACCCATCGCGCCCGAATCCGCCTCCACTACCATGTACTTCAGCCCGCAGCGATCGAAGATACGGCGATATGCGGCGTCGTGCTTCTTATAGGAAACATCCAGCCCCGCCGCATCGATATCGAACGAATACGAATCTTTCATCATGAATTGCCGGATACGCAACAGCCCCGACCTGGGACGCGGCTCGTCGCGAAACTTGGGCGCGATCTGATACCAGATCTGCGGCAACTGCTTGTAGCTGCGCAGTTCCTTGCGCGCGATCTCGGTCACCACTTCCTCTTCGGTCATACCCAGGCACACATCAGCGCCCTTGCGGTCCTTAAAACGAAACAACGTTTCATCTATCTGTGCCCAGCGCCCGCTAGCCTCCCAAAGCTCCCGCGGATGCAGCGCCGGCAAATAAAACTCCTGCCCGATCCGGTCCATCTCTTCGCGCACGATGGCCACGATCTTGTTAAACGACCGGTTGCCGAGAAAGAGAAAGGAATAGATTCCGGCCGCAAGCTGACGTATATAGCCAGCCCGTACCAGGAATTTGTGGCTGGCGACTTCGGCATCCGCCGGCGCCTCGCGCAATGTAGGGATAAACAGTTGTGACCAACGGTGCATAGAGTCGACGTCTCTGTAAGCAACGGAATCCTAGATTGTAACTGATGGAATGGACAGACCTATCTGAGAACAGCCACCCGCGTGCCGGCAGGCGCGTTGTTTAAGACGATCAGAACGGTTTAAATGATCTGCGTCACTTCTTCAACGAAGTTTCGACTGAGAATGAGTATGAGTTGCATCGCAATCTCCTTCGGCAAGCGAACTGCAATTTCCTTCTCGCCGTTATCTGCTGCGATGTAGACGGGTGCTCCCGTCATTTTGCCGTCACGCAACTCGCGTTCCGCCAGCTCCCAATAAATGTGCACACTGTTGCCTCGGTTTTCACCAAACCAGATCGATGACCGGGTACTCATGAATTCCTCGCAATAACCCAACTCAGTATCATTTACATCATCTCCGTTCCCCACAGATCGTGCAGGTGCACAATCCCTTCCAGCTTCCCACTCGCATCCACCACCATCAAGGAAGTAATCTTTTTCTCTTCCATCAAGGCCAGCGCCGTGGCCGCGAATTCACCGACAGGAATCGTCTTCGGATTTCGCGTCATCGCTTCCTCCGCAGTCAAGTCCATCACATCTTTCCCGCGCTTCTCCAGCAGTCGCCGCAGATCTCCATCGCTGATGATTCCCACCAATCTCTTGCCCTTGATGACCGCCGTCACGCCCAGCTTCTTGCGCGACATCTCGTAGATCACATCCGGCATCTTGGTCGAAGGCGTAACGCAAGGCAACGCATCGCCGGCGTGCATGAGCGCCTCCACGCGCGCCAGACGCTTTCCCAACTTCCCTCCGGGATGCAGATTGGCAAAATCTTCTTCCTTGAACCCGCGCTTCTCACTCAGGGTCACGGCCAGGGCATCTCCGAGGGCAAGCATAGTCGTGGTTGAAGCGGTCGGGGCCAGGCCCAGAGAGCAGGCTTCCTGCGCCACCGAACAATCCAGCGCCACATCCGCCGCCGCCGCCAAAGTTGAAATGGTATGTGTGGAGCTGGAATTTGTGGCGCGGAAACTCCTGTCCTCCCCGGGTGCCCCACTCTTCCCGCGTTTTTTGCGGGAAGGGTGGGAAATACTACTCTCGATGGCATCTCCGGTCATCGTGATCAGCGGCACCCGCAACCGCTTGATCGTTGCCAGCAACGCCAGAATCTCTTCCGTTTCGCCGCTCGCAGAGAGTGCCAATACAACGTCTCCCGCGACCACCATCCCCAGATCTCCATGCAGCGCTTCCACCGGATGCAGATAGAGAGCCGGCGTCCCGGTCGAACTCAGCGTGGCTGCAATCTTCCGCGCGATCAGCCCGCTCTTGCCCATTCCCGTGACAACGACTCGTCCGGCGCACGCATACATCAGCTCGACCGCGCGCTGGAATGCCTCCGCCATCGAACTTGCGATCCGATCCGCCAGCGCCTGCAGCGCCGCAGCTTCAATGCGAACGACTTTTTCACCAATGTGATTCATGATGAAAGAGGAAAGAGGATGTTAACAAAACTTGGCCTAGGCGGCGCAGCACTGCGGTTAGTCTCGGCGTGCCTTTGCCCGCCAAACTGAAAAGAAAACAGGGGTGCCCCACTTCTCGCCGGTTTTGCGAGAAGTGGGAATTCCCATACAGTGCGAGTCCAAGAGCCTGCTTCCGCGCGCGTAGTCACTCCTATTTGCGCTCGCCACATCTATTCCGTGCTACTATTTGCCAGAAGTAACTACCCTTCCCCGCCTGCGTTCCCCTATGCTCGATACATCCATGAGCCATTCTTTTGCATACCTGTCTCAGGGCGAGCTTTATCTCAAGCTCGGCGACGACCCAATCCGCGCTGTTGACAGCCGTTTCGGCCAATCGGTGCGCGATCGCGCCATGCAGATCCAGAACCGCAACTCCTGGAAGACGCAAGGCTCCGGTGCCCGCTTCATGTCCGGAGGCCTGCTCTGGCGCGGCCAAGACCGTGATGTCGCCGAAATGCCCATTATGATCACCGGCATTTCCACCGGCTGCCAGACCGGCGAGCTTCTTTACAGCCTCACAACCTCCGATATCGGCGGAGTCTTTCTGCTTCGCAACCGCGCCAGCGAAGAGCAGCGCCTGCTACACACCGCCGATTTCCGGGTGCGCCGTCTCGCCGCCAGTGCGGGTCGTGATCGCGTGGCCTGCGTCATGCAGCACAAAGGACAGACCTCCAGCATCGCCATCATGAATGCCGATGGCACCGATCTTCGCGAAGTCACTCAAGGAGACACCATCGACGATGCTCCTCGCTGGGTGCCTGGATCCTCGCACGAAATTGTCTTTCAGTCCTCCGCCATTGGCCGCAATCGCGCTGGCCTCGCTGTCGCCCAGGCTCCTTTCGTCATTCACAAACTTGACCTCGAAGCCGGAAGCGTCACTACGCTCGCCGAGGATCCCAAATTCGATCTGCTCCAGCCGATGATGGCCGCCGACGGCACTCTTTATTTTGTTCGCCGTCCCTATCATGATCCCAGCAAGGCGGTCAGCCCCTGGCGCGCCGTTCTCGATTTTATTCTGCTCCCGTTTCGATTGCTGTTTGCCGTTTTTCAATTTCTCAACTTCTTTACCGTGCGCTACACCGGCAACACTCTCACCACCGCCGGAAACGCGCGACAGAAGCACGCTGACATTCGCAAGATGATGGTCTGGGGCAATCTGATCGATGCCGACAAATCCGCGAACCAGGACGACTCCGACACTCCAGCCCTGGTGCCGAAATCGTGGGAACTCGTCCGCCGCTCACCTGATGGCCGCGACGATGTCATTGCGAAAGGGGTTCTGTCGTTCGATCTCTATCCCGACGGGTCTGTGCTTTATTCCAATGGCAGTGCGGTTTTTCGCCTCGACGCAGATGGCAAATCCGAGCGCCTCGCTAAAGCCGGCCTCATCGAGCAAGTCATCGCCATCGAAGGCTAGGATTCTTCCCGTGGAAGAGCGGCCCTTCAGAGCCTCCTGAGCGAAGTCGAAGGGGCCGCGTTACGCGTCCAAAAGAATTTAGAGGGGCTTGAGCCCCTGAGTGGCAACGACCCGAATAGTTCCACTCGCTGCTGGTTGCCCCACCCCTTGTCGCGTTTTGTGCGACAGAGTGGGAACTCCATGCTCAAGTTCGATTCTAAAAATGCTGCTGCTCAATCGTAGACCTCTGCCGTGATTCGCCCAGAGCTTTCGCCTGGATCGCCGCATCCCACGGCGCGCCCTGCCAGTTGTCGTGCAATCGCTCGTCGTGGATCCACGATGGCAGCACAAACATCAGGTTCTGCGCCGTCGAATAAACATAGGGCTCATACATCCGCCGCAACTTGGCCAACTTCTCCACGCCGTATTCATCCGACCGCAACTGCAATCCGGCCTCGGCCAATTTCTGCCGCAAGCGCGCAATTTCCGCCTCCGGCAGCCGGTCCGGAGCGTTGGGGTTGTATCTCGCATTCACTACCTGTGCCAAGTCAACCGCCGCATGCCGCGCCATGGCAAATGTCAGCTTGGCCTGTCCCGGACGAATGCCTTCTATTCCCACCAGTATCAGCGTCGTAACATCCAGCATCGTCGTCAACGCGCTCAGCCACGATTGATTGCTGTGCTGCGAGCGAAAAAAACTCAGTGTCGAATACGAAATGTGACTCTCCAGCAACTCCGCCGCCCAGTGCTCCCAATCGCGCAGCACCTGATCGAGCACCGACTGATCAATCGTCGGACCATCCGACCGCCCCGCCAGCCTGACCAGCAACTCCGACGCGCTCGGCGGCGATCCCGCCCGCGCATCCAGCATCGAAATCTGCGTCTCGCGCCGCGAGAACGATGAATACACCACCGGCAAATAGCCGACCACCGTTCCCAGGAATCCAAACCCCATTCCCGCTTCGACCACCGACAGCGCCCGCGCCAGCCTCGAAATTGGGACGATGTCGCCATAGCCGAGCGTGAAAAATGTCTCGCCGCTCTGGTACAGAATTTTCCCGAATGTGAGTTTTTCATTGCTGATCTGTTCATGCCCGCCAATCCCGAATTGCAACAGAGCAAAACCGAAGATCAGTCCCGCCGCCCAGAATCCCAATAGCAACAACAGCGACAGCGGCCCGAAATATCCCAGGAAATTCTGCTGTCGCGATAGCGTGCGGATTCGCCGCGCAATGCCCCGCCATGGAATCCACGTCCGCCGATAGAACAACGCCGTCAGCCGAAAATGGCGCGATACGCGCCGCGGCAGCACCACCGTCTCGAACGCATCGAGCAGCACCAGCGTGATGATGGCAATTCCCGCAATGCACACGGCGATGTTGACGTGAAAATGCATCGGCAATGTGTCCCTGATGTTGGGAAGAGTATCAGAAAGCCGATACTCAGAACTCAGGCGTAGAAGCAGGCATGGGAGAGCCCTTCAGAGCCCGCCCTGAACGTAGTCGAAGGGGCCCGAAAATGCCTTTAGCGGTCAAAAGGTGCTTGAACGAGCAATCGTGGAAGAGCGGCCCTTCAGGGCCGCGTTTGCGGCTCATAGAAGGCCGGGGCTTTAGCCCCGGAGACCTCTCGGGCAATGACTATTGACTATTCGGCTTCTGCGCCGGTTGATTCTGGGCTGGCGGATTCTGCGCGGGCGTCGTCGCCGGTTTCTTCGCAGCCGGTTTCTTCTTGCTCGCGGGTTTCTTCTCCGGCTGCGTGTCGTCCACCACAATCTTCTTCGGAGGCTCAGCCGGAATGGCTGCCCGCGCCGTCTGCAAATCAGTCCGCAGCCGGACAATCTCTGCTTCCTTCGACGACGCCAGGTTCTGCATGCGATCGGCAATTTGCTTGCGCGTGTTTTCCAGGCTGCGCAGATCGTTCGACACTGCCTGGAAATCATCCTTGGACCCAAACGCTCCCGCGGATTCGACCACGTTGCCCAGCACGTCGTAGAGCGCGTCGAGATTGCGATACAGCTTGAACGTCGCTCCCATATCCTCAGGGGCTGAGCGCACCTGCCCAATCATCTCCGGCAGCGCATTTTGCAGATTCCGCTGGATCGAATCCACATTGGAGAGCGTTTGCTTCTTGAACGAACTGTCCGCTTTCCAGCGTTCGATGCGAAGCTTCGTCAGATCGTCCTGCGTCATCTTCGATGTAGTTTCCAGTTGCGACAGCAGCCCGTTCAGCTCCGAAACCGACGCGTACGAAACCGGCGTAGCTTGCGGTCCGTCGGCCCGAGGCGGAGCCGGCTGACCCACAGCTATCACCGCGCATCCTGCCAGCAAGAGCGTTCGAGTCGCATTGTGAAGGAATCTATTGTTCATTGCGTGGAGCTTCTCTTCGCAGCGCTACAGAATACTACAAGCATGGCCCCTTGTGGATCAGGGTAAACCCGTGTTTCTCTGCGCTCTCTGCGGCCCTTCTTCGCGTCCTCCGCGATTCGGGCCTTATCGATCCCAAGCGAAAGCGCATGCATCGCGAGATAATAGTTGCAGCTAATAAACCTTCAGGTATGCGTTCGTACTGCAACTCGGCAACTCGCTTCTTGATTCTCGCCACAACGGCCATCGTTAGCCTTCTACATCCAGTCTTCGCGCAGGAACCCCCTCATCGCCTCATTCTCAAGGACGGCACTTATCAGCTAGTCACCAAATATGAAATCAAAGGCGATCGCGTCCACTATTACAGCGCCGAACGCGGCGAATGGGAAGACCTGCCCTCCTCACTCGTCGATTGGCCCGCGACTAATCAGTACGAGAAAGATCGCGCCGCCGTTCCTGAGGCCGTGCAACTCGACAAAGAAGCCAGTGACGAGGCCGCCGAACCTAGCCTCCCGGAAGTCGTCCCCGGCCTGCGTCTACCAGAAGACTCCGGCGTTTTTCTTCTCGATACCTTCAACAGCGAACCGCAGCTCGTCGAACTCCGGCAATCCGAGGGCGATTTCGCCCACAACTCGAAGGGCAACATCGTTCACGGCAATCCCATCTCCGGCGCCAAGATGAACATCGAACTGAATGGCGTTCACGCCAGCGTGCAGTCGCACGTTGGTATCCCATCGTTTTATATCAATGTCGATGATGGAGGGCTTGCCCAGCCGCAGGCTACCAAAGACAATGCCAACAAGAATTCTTCGACCCCACAAGCGAACGACCGCTTTCGCATCCTGCACGCCGAAGCAAAAGGCAACAAACGAATCTTAGGGGACGTAAAGCGCGCCATCACCGGCAAGATCAGCCAGGAGCAACACTTCGTTAAAACTACGACTACAAACGTTAATGGCGGATGGCTGAAACTCACGCCCACCGAGTCCCTCCCCCCTGGTGAATATGCCATTGTCGAAATCGTCCCTGATCAGGGTTTCAATCTTTCCGTGTGGGATTTTGGAGTAAACCCGAACGCCCCCGCCAACGCCAATCCGTGGAAGCCCACGCCTCCCGCCAAGCGGGATGGCGCAAAATCCAATTAAAGGGTACTGAATCACTGATTGGAAAAAAGAGCCCTACGGAGGGCATGAAAAACTGCGAGACGACCAAAGCCTGGAGCTGGAGCCTGAAGCCTGACGCCTGTTTACAGCAGTCCCCGCTGCGCGATCCCGATATTGTCGCGCGTCGAATTCTTTACCATGTACATCATCTCGTCCGCCTGGCGAATGATGTCGTGGGCATCGCGGGCATCATGCGGGAAAGTCGCCAGCCCGATTGAAGCGCGCACGTTCAGATTCAGCCCTTCCTCGCGGCAGAAGCTGCTGGCTCTCATGGCGTCCCGCAGGCGCTTGGCCACCACTACGGCTGAATCCTTTGATGTCTGCGGGAGCAGCACCACAAATTCATCGCCGCCGTAGCGATAGGCAAAGTCGATCAACCGCAGCTGGGCTTTGATCAGATATCCAATTTCGGCCAGCAACTTACTCCCGACCAGGTGCCCGTGCGTGTCGTTGACCATCTTGAAATGGTCTAAGTCGATAAACAGCACGCTGAATTCATAGCCAAAACGCGATGACCGGTAGACCTCGGCTTCAAGCGTTTTATAAAGATGGCGCGCGTTGTAAAGCCCCGTGCAGTCGTCGGTGATGGTCAGTTCCTGAATCCGTTCGACCCAGCGCGCATTTTCGATCGCGATGGCCGCGTAGTCACATAACGACTGCAGGAAGAAAAGTTCCTGCTCGCCGAATCGCGACATGTTGACATTCACCAGCTGAATTACGCCCAGCACCCGCAACTTTGAGCGCAGCGGAAGGCAGATGATCGAGCGCGTTTCCCACTGCGTGGCCTCGTCAATGCGCTTGGCGAACCTCGGGTCCGCCTCCACATCCGGCACAATCAGCTGTTCCCCGTGCTTGGCCACCCAGCCGGCAATCCCCTCGCCTACTTTCAGCCGCACATTTTTCAATGCTTCAGACGCTTCCCCAACCGCAATGGCGAAATAGAGCTCATTGTGGTCCTCATCGACCATCAATAGCGACCACGTGTCCGGACGGAAATACTCGGCCATTTTTTCCATGATGGTCTGCAGGATGGAGTCGAGGTCCAGCGACGACGTGAGCGCCTTGGCCACATCGTGGAAAATGGTCAGTTCCTGGCTCTGGCGCGACAATTGAGTGCCGATGGCCTCAGGCATGTCCGGGTTCTTATCCTTGATGGAACTGATGGCGGTGCAAAAATTATATGCGGCCATTTGCGGCACGGGCAATGAACCTTGGTAACCAGAACCCCCAACGCTAACCTGAACTGGACTTCCGGCAAGCAGGGCGCTTGGGAAGACAGGACCCTGGCGTCAGTGTGGGGTCGGTACAAGAAAAGCAAAACGAGTTGGAGAAAATCAGCCTAGCGTCTAATGAGGTCGTAAATGCGTGTCCTTCTTACACTTGGGCGGGTGTGCAAACGAACAATTTGCAATCCCACTGAGGACAGCTAGGGTGCCCCACATCTCGCCGCCTTTGCGAGATGTGGGAAGACACACACGCTTCTAGAACAGATTCCACAAATACTGGTTGTACACCTCGTGGTGGAACTGCACTTCCGCCGCTTTCACCACCGAACCTAACAATCGCGGGCAGCGGTCGGCTGAACCCTGCTTCAAATCAGCGTACCGAGCTTTCACGTCTTCGCCCAGCAGCTTGGTCGTCCAATCCGCTTTTCGGAAGTAGTCGATCGCCGTATAGATATTGTCTGGCAGGTAACGCTCTTTCCCGGCGCGCAGATCTTTGATCTTTGCAGTCGTGCCTTCAATGCCGGTTCGGAAGATTGAATACATCACGAGATACGGATTCCCGTCCGGAGCCACCGCGCGCACCTCCGTCCGCATGCTGCGCTCGTTGCCGATCGGGATTCGGATCATCGATCCCCGGTCCACCGCCGACGCCTTCAGCTGGTTCGGCGCTTCAAAGTGCGGATCGAGCCGCCGATACGCATTCACGCTGGAATTGAACACCAGGCAGAGATCGAGCCCATGGGTGAGAATACGGTCGAGGAATTCGTATCCAAACTTGCTTAGCTTCTCCTCGCCCTTGGGGTCCCAGAATAAGTTCTTGCCGTTCTGGCTGACCGAAACGTTGGTATGCATGCCGCTGCCGTTCACGCCCACCACCGGTTTCGGCAGGAAGCACGCGGTCAAACCCATATTCCGCGCCACCTGGCGACAAATCAGCTTGTAGAGCTGGATGTGATCGGCGGCAGCGACCACTTCCGCATAGCTGTAATTGATTTCGAATTGCGACGGCGCCACTTCCGGATGGTCTTTCTCATTCTGAAATCCCATCGCGCGCTGCACTTCTGCCGTCGTGTCGATAAACGTCCGCAGCGGATCGCCCGGCAGCGAATGATAATATCCGCCGGTGTTGACGTACTCGAACTTGCCGGTCTCGTGATAGCGCCGCTCAGCCTCCGGCCCCTGAAACAGGAAACCTTCGATTTCATTCGCCGCATTCAGCGTATAGCTGTGCTTTTTGTGCAGCTCCTCGGCGAATCCCTTGAGCACGCTGCGAATGTCGGCGTTGTAAGGCTCGCCATTCTTATCGATGACTTCCCCGAACACCAGCACCTTGCCCGGTCCGAAGACGTCGGCCGGTCCCCAATAAAAGGCACTCCAGTCGATGCCGAGACGCAAATCGCTCTCCCGCTGCGCTGTGAATCCGCGGATCGACGAACCGTCAAAAGTCAGGTTGTCGTAACTCTTCAGCAGGAATTTCTTGTCGTAGTCGAGCATGTGCAGCCGGCCTTCCAGATCGCTGAACATCACGGTCACGGCCTTGATCCGCTTCTCGTCGGTCAGGTACTTCAGCCGTTCTTCCTGGACCTTGTGCGCGGGCACACGCTTACTGCGCTGTTCCTTCGCCTTCAGGTTGAGTTCTTCGAGTTCGTCGTAGGTCAGTGCCAGAAAACTGCGCAGTTCTGTGGACATGAATCTCCTTCATTCTCCTCTGGATAATCACCAGTGATGTTTGCACACCAAAATGTAGGTAAATCGCTTCTGAAACACGAGGGAGTTCAATTGGCTGGCTGATCGTCGCTTACCCGATCAACCCGGAAGCATACAGGCAGACCCCCACCCCCGCCAATCGAAAAAGGTAATGAGCGGGATAAGCAGGATTTATCTTACCCTCTTGTCATTCCCAGCCATCCGCAGCCGCGCAGCGGTGAGGGCGCGTCCGGCTTTTTCACGCGAACACCGGAATCCGGGTTTGGGTGACCGTTCAAGCTTGGCTTAGGAGGGTTTGTTTTCTTGAGCGTCGCATTCCTCCGCGATTCTTTGCGAAAGGCTGGGATCGAGCGGCTTCCAAAACGTCCAGCTTCACTGCCCCAGATTTTACCTCGAACCATTCGCATTCCCCAGGATCGCTTTCGCTTGCGCCTGCATCTGCGCCGCTTCGGCACCACGGTGCAAGGCCTGCAGAACCAGAGCATAACTACTCATCGTTTCGGCAACCGCAGAATCCCGTTCGCCCAAAGCTTTTCGGCGGATGCTCAGCGCCCGCACATAGACCTTATCAGCCTCGGCATATCGCTTCTCGAAGAAATAGAGCAAGCCCAGATTGTTCAAGTCTGTCCCAAGTTCCGGACTCTCCGGGCCCAAAGCCTTCTCGTCTAAGGCTGCGGCCCGCAAGAACAACGGCTCTGCCCTGTTTTTTTCCTTGCTGAACGCGTAGATTGTGCCCAGGTTATTCAAATCGACTGCCAAGTCCGAACTGTCCGGACCAAGTACTTTCTCCCAAATCTTGATCGCCTGCACATAAAAATTGGCCGCGTCATCGGGCTCTTGTTCCGCCCTTTTCAGCGCTGCTAGATTGTCCAAGCTCGCGGCTACATCGCGGTGTTCCTGCCCAAACACGCTTTGCCGAATCTCAAGCACCCGTTGCAGCAGCGGCTCGGCATTGGCAAAATCCTTTCGCGCCGAGTAACTCAGCGCCAGATTTTCCAGTGCATTGGCGTAGTCCGGATGCTCGCCGCCCACGGTCTTGCCGAAAATGCCGACCGCTTGCCGAAATGCCTCTTCCGCCTGTTTCGATCGGCCACTTCTGGCGTAAAGGGTTCCCAGGGCTTGCTCCGTCTGCGCAAACTCTGCGCTTTCCGCGCCCGGAGATTTTTGGCGTGCCGCCCGCGCCTCTATCAGCAAGGGTTCGGCCTTCTCGAAAGATCCAGTCAGGGTATAAAGCTCACCCAGATCGTTTTGGGACTGTGCGATGTCAGGATCTCCGGCATGCAACTGCCTTTCTCGGATTGCCAAAGCTTGCGACAACAGCGGCTCTGCATGACCGAAGTCATTCAAGCTTTTGTAGGCCTCGCCTTCACCCTCTAGCGAGTCCGCCACTTCCGTCGCGTCCGGTCCGTAGATTTTGTTATAGATCTGCAATGCTTGATCGTAGGTGTTCAGTGCCTGCGCATACTTCCCCTCAGCGCGATAGATTTCGGCAAGATCCAGCATCGTGCGAGGAAGTCGCGGATCTTTTGGCCCAAAGCTCTGCGCCAATTTCAAATTTTCAGACAGCAGCTTCTCCGCCTCGATGTAGTGCGCTGCTTTTGAGGCCTTCGCCGCCGCCATCTCCGTCGTCTTCCACGCATCCTCGGCCAGAGCAGACGTACAGGAGGAAACAACCGCGGCGCATAGCAAGAGCGTCCGCATCGCCATCATCTTTCTCGTCTTCATTGAGTTAAGAGCTTAACCAGAAACTACTGAAGCTCCAGTGAAATCACGCTACCTAAGCCCGTCCCCGTCTCCCGATAGTTCACCGCCACTTTTTGTTTCTTCCACGAGCAGGAAAATTCATCGGCGCCGATCAACACGACATGGTTGCGGTCATTGATCGTCATCTTCCAGGTCGTGCTGCCGGAAAGGATCGTCAGCACCGCCGCCGGCTCTGAACCGCAATCGACTGCCGTTAGCACGCCCTTCAAAAATCTCGCGGGCACCGGTTTGGGGGGAGCTGCCGTCGCCACTACCACCTCGTGCGGTTCGCTCTCGGTTCGCACCTCCATCGTCCGGCTGGTGGCTGCGGCTTCGACCATGCTTTGGTATTCCTCGATCTGCTCCAGCATTGCCTCTATCCGCGCCGCAAGCTGAGGATTGTCGCTCGTCCGCAGCGATTGCAACACCGTTTTTGCCTTTTCAGGTTCCCGGTTCGCGAGGTAAATGTTGGCCAGGTTAACGAGATAGCTTTCATTCCGGGGATTGATCGCCAGCGCCTTCTGCATGCTTGCGATCGCTGCAGCCCGGTCTCCCCCCGTACTCTGCGCGAACGCCAGCATCGCATACGAGTCAGCAAATTCCGGATCCAGACTGATTGCCGTCTCCAGCTCTTTAGTGATCGCCGTCAGATCCGCACCGCCTCCATCTCCAGACTGCCGCGCCATCAACATCGCGTGGTAGTAGTGCACTCGCGGATCTTTCGAGTCGAGCTCCGAGGCACGCTTGAAATACTCGCCAGCCTTGTCATACTCCTGATGCTGCAAATACGCGTATCCCAGACCGCGGCAAGCGGCGGAATTGTCTGGCTCCGATTTCAGTATGTCTTCAAACTCGGCGCGCGCTTTGTCCCGATAATCCGGCGAATGCAAATGAATGTCGGCGAGCACGGCACGGGCGTCGGTCGGCTTCATTGCACTCGCCTTGAAATTGCTCTCCACAATATTTGGCGGATTCGGAATTGGATAATAGCGATAGCGCCCCGCCGAGATGTAGTCCCGCAGCGCCTTGTCCAATTGCTGCGGACTCATACCAAAAGCCTGTTGCACGGCCTCTTCGACGGCGGCGTGTTTGGTGTCCTTTAGATCGAAATAGAGAGCCACCTTCGGCAGCAGTTGATGATCGTAAATGTAATGCATCAGCATGCCCGACTCGGCGTAGAACGTGGTGCGGTGATTGCCGCTCTCGTTGTATGTCTGTGAATTCTGCCGGACCTTGAACAGGTCCGATATTTTCATGGTCCCAATTTGCTGAAGGATCAGATACTCATCCTCGGGAATCTTTCCCACTCGTGCCTGCTTGCTGTCCACTTCAATACTGGCGAAATATTCCGCGAATCCCTCTTCAAACCAGGGATCCGGTTGCCAACCGATGTTGCCGTTCAAAAGTTGATGCGCGTACTCGTGAAAAACCGTGTGATAAGGCTCCTCGACCGACATATCAAGCATAATGAAGCTGCGGTCTTCGCCTCCCTGGAACAGCCCTGCCAGCTCCGTCGGCTTGCCCCGGAACAACGGCGCCACTTGCCGCATTTCTTTTGTATTGCGAAAGGCCACGATCTGTAGCGGGACCGGCAGGTTCACTTTCGCCTTCACCATCAACGTGCCGAAGACCGCCCGCATCTGCTCGAAGCGCATCGCCACTTCGCGGCCTCTTCTTTCGCCTGCATCGGTAACGACTGAGAAGTTTGCGGATCGTACCTCGACCCACTGCGGCTCGCCTGCGGTCGCCAAAGGTTTTAACGCAAGAAGAAAGACGAAGGACAAAAAGAGAGGAGCACGACTCAGGTGAGTGCGCATCGGCCAGACCCCCGTTTTGAGCGCATTATGCTACACCAACTTTTGAGTAAGTGTGTCATCCTCAGCGCAACGAGGAATCTACTTCCGCATCTTTGTCCGGTTTTCGTAACAAAACCAATATTGCCGGATTTCCGTGCGGGGACAGCGGATGCCTCCATCCCCATTCGACTTGCCTCGTTCACTCGGGTCGCTCAGGGCGGCTCTTCCGCGCTTTCTTACGAAAGGGTGGGGACTCGATGCGGTTGCCCCACGCTTCTCCCGATCTTTGCGAGAGGGCGGGCGACGATGCCGATAGATTCGAGGAGCTATTTCCTCAGTTATTGAGAAATGGATTGCAGTGAACCGATGCCGCCACTCGTTCCCGCCATCACCACCGCGGCTGACCATTCAGCCAGCGGATGCACCCGGCCGCAGTCCAGACACTGCGTCGTAGGATACCGCGTCGAGCAGTGCGGGCACACCGCTCCCGTCTGAAAAGTATCGAAGGGCAGCTGGCACTGCTGGCATTTCCAATAGTTGCCCACCGGCGGACTTGTGCGACACGTCGGACATACAAATCCTTCCCGCCGCGGCAGTTTGGCCAGGCGCAGCAGCCAGCGCGCGTGTTGCAGTCCGCCCCAGCAGTTCATCAGCATGAAAACCGCGAGCGCGCCGTACCAGATCGACCTTCCCCAAATCGCCAGCCCGAAAAACGCGACCACACCTATCATGCCAAGGACCGTAGCGACCATGAGGCTGCGTCCGCGTCCTAGAACGAACCACAGCAGCGAGCGCAAAATCTGCCCGCCATCCAGCGGATAGATCGGAAGAATGTTGAATGCGAGCAAGCCACCATTAATGAGCAGGATCGTCCGAACCAGGCGATATACATCCGGAGCTGTCGCCGCCCACCCCGCCGAGCGCCCCATGTACACGAGTCCCATCAATACCGGAATCAGCGCCACATTCACCAGCGGCCCGGCCGCGATGCTCCACAACGTTGCTCCCGGCCGCGGCGGCGGGTCGACATACGCCACTCCGCCCAGCGGCCACAGCACGATGCGGTTCGCCCGTCCGCCTACCTGCCGGCACGCCAGCGCGTGACCGAATTCGTGCAGCATCACAATCAAAAACAGCGACAGATACTCGAGCACATTCCAACTGATCGACGAATATCTTCCCGCCCGGCTCTGGATCTCGAACACCGCGATCAGAAACCACGACCAATGCAGAAACACGTCGATCCCGGAAAACCGAAACAGATGGATCGATCCCTGGCGTCCGGTGGGCATGTGCGCAGTCTACTGCATTCCACGGCCCTGCACCCAGGTTCTTTCGAGTACAGAGGTAACCCGAAGTCCCGATAATCCGAGTCCATAGTGATGGGCGTTCCTTGGTCTTTATCTGGTTTGGGCATTTACGATCCGAAGAAACTCCTCACTTTGTGCTCCGGTTGATAGCTTGAGCAGAGTCCGATACCACCGATCTCGAATCTCGAGCGAGATCCAGAAGTGTTTCGACCGGCCATTGGTCGTACGCATGTTTTCCGTAATGTGCGGCCTTGATGCGGCCGTCCGGCGCAACCAGAAATTCGGCAGGCAGTCCTAACGGGCCGTCTGTTATCTTCTTCAATCCGAAGTCGCCGCGCACCATGCTGGCCAAGCTGGCCCGGATTGCAGATGGACTGGCAAATTTCCAGGACGTCTC
This sequence comes from Candidatus Sulfotelmatobacter sp., assembly GCA_035710725.1. Classification (GTDB taxonomy): domain Bacteria; phylum Acidobacteriota; class Terriglobia; order Terriglobales; family Acidobacteriaceae; genus Sulfotelmatobacter. Next base: position 63,133 of record DASTCY010000033.1, read on the forward strand.
CACTCCGAAGTGCCGGTAGTAGTACTTTTCGCGGTCACCGACCAGGTCAAAGGGGAGGTCGTTGTGAAAAGCGGCCACATCCTCTTGCGATGAATGAAAAAACAGAACTTCATGTATCCCCGCCGCATCGAGCTGCGCTTTGCTCCGGCGGAGCTCGGCGATGTGGGCATTGCAAATCGGGCACCCGGAAAAGCGCCGGAACTGGATATGCGTATAGTTAGCGCCCGCGACCGGAATCTTCACCGGCGTCCCTTTTGATGTTGTGACTGTTGATTCAGGAAAAGTATTCCCCGCCTTGTATTTCATAAATTTAGTCCCCCTCTGTCCCTGTTTCGGCCACCGTAGCGAAATGGCTCGTCCAGTTTGCGGGGGAGAAGTGATCCAGATAGTTGCTGATCGTTTTCAGGCCAACACCGATCAGAACTTCAAGTACCTCTTCTCTCCCGTCGTTTCGTTTAGCCAAGCATCGGATTACGCCAGCTGTTCCACTTGCTCGTAAGGCGTGACCAAAGGGAAATCGACTTCGGTCTTAGATACAAGGTTCATATAATTGGCGAAAATATAGAGCGCCACGTTGGCCACGATTTCCAGGATTTCACCATCGGAATAACCGGCGGCCTTTACTTTCCTAAAATCATCTTCACTGACTGAGCCGCGGTTCTTTACAATCACTTTCGCAAACTTTAACGCCGCATCAATCTTTGGATCATCTGATCCGGCCAAGCGGCACGCTTCCGCAGCCTTGTCGGAAATTCCTCCGGCCTTGCCTAGCGCAGTAAACGCTGAAAGACAGTAAGGGCACTGATTCAATTCTGAAACTGCGATAGCAATTTGGTATCTCGTTTCAAACGGCAACAGGCCGTCTCCTAAAGTGTCAGACAGGCCACGGAAACCGGCCAATGTCTTCGGGGCATTAGCGAAGACTTTAAAAGAATTCGGCACAGCACCATATTTCGCTTGTACGGCGTTTAACAGATCTTTGGCCTCGCCTTGAGCGGTAGCCAGGTCAACTGCCTTAAATCTTTGTTTCTCTTGCATTTTTGTTGCTCCTTATCGTTTTCCCACTATCCAGATAGACAGACACGTCTGTCTTGCTTGAGATAAATATAGACAGACAACTCTGTCTATGTCAAGATAAATTTATGGGTGCAGTAAGAAAGACTGATCCACGCGCCAGGATTATGGAGGTTGCGGTCCACCTCTTTTACACAGAGGGAGTACGCGCCACGGGAACCGAGAAAATCATGTCCTCGGCCAACGTGGCCAAGGCGACCTTTTACCGGCACTTCCCGAGTAAAGACGCGCTGGTGCTGGCTTACCTCGAAAAGCAAGATCGATCGTTTTGGGACGGTCTGTTGGGCCCGCCTACCCCGCAGGATGTGCACGAGGCTCTGATCAGGCTCGACCAGATGGTGAACCACCCCGAGGTCACTGGCTGTCCCTTCCTCCGCGTGGCATCGGAATACCCAGAGACAAGTCATCCTTTTCACTGCCGGGTGATCGAGCACAAGAACAAACTGCTCGCCTATCTGGCTGAGTTATTGGGGTCGCATACGGGTGATAGAAAAGCGCTCGCGAGAAAGCTGCTCACCGTGATCGACGGCGCGCTCTCGGTTCGCATGGTTTATGGAGCCGCGAAAGAAGTTCCCCTTCTCGCCTCCGCCGAGGCAATACTCCAAGATTCTTTCGGAGCGGGGAAAAGCAGCGACACCAACCCGGCGCCATAGCAGCGGCCCGTGAGTGCAGGCAGATTACCGGCACGCGGTTGCCCCAACCTAATCGCGTTCCTTGCGACGGGTGGGCAGAATCAGAAAGAAAATTGTCTGGTGAACTTAATTCTGGTGAACTTAATTCTGGTGAACTTAATTATGGTGTGCCGACGCCCCGGCCGCCAATTCCCGGAGGGTCGTAAAAAATCCCTCGGCGGTGCTGGGGTCGGCCAGCGAATCCAGCATGATCGTGGCCGAAAATTGTGGCGAATCCGGACGGTAGCGTACCTGCACTATGTTCTGCTGCCGCGCCGACATCAACGCGTTCAGTTCCGGTGTCTGGTCTTCTTTCCAGTGCGTGCGCGTGGTCAGCACGATCGGCCCCGGCTGGTAAATATCCCACTCACGCTCCATGCGCTTGCGGGTTTCGAGGCCGCGGCTTTGCGCGCACCAGCGGTGACGCACTACCTGCAAGTAAAAATTTGGGGTGTCGCCCAGATCGGCCTCAAAGGTCAGCGTTTCCTTCTGCTTCTGCCAGCAGCTAAGCGCCCATTGCACGGGCAGCCCTCGCGGACGAAATCTCAGCGTCACTTGGGCGTTTTCAAACGAATGCGAAGGGAAGTGCAGGCGGGCGTTCAGCCGCGAACTGCCTAGCCACTGAAAATCCAGGATGCGGCCCTTGCCATTACACGCCGATTGCACCCAGCGGAGGGCAGCCGCCCCCCGACGTCGGTTGTAGGCGGAAAGAATCAGGTACCACACCGTCAATACAACGATGGCCCCAGATACGTCAATCAGCAGAAGGCGTCCCACCACGCTTCCTCAGATGCCGATGGTACGTCCGAAGTTGCGGCCTCGGCAAGGGGCAATCGTAGCAAATCGGTAAATTTTTCCAGTCGGCCCGCCAGCTAAGGGTAAGGAGCAGCTTTGACGTGCTTTCCCGCTCTTTTGCGGATTCGTTTTCTTGCTTTTTACCCTGCCGGGGCATCCTTGCGCCCTTCGCTGTAAGGATCTGATCCGCAGCACATTTACAATTCCCCCGTGCCCTTCACTGTCCGCGATTTCCAGCCCTTCGATTTCGACACGCTCTGGCAGATCGACCAGGAGTGCTTCCCTCCCGGGATCTCTTATTCGCGCCTTGAACTAAAGGCCTACATGCGCCGCCGCGGCGCCTTCACACTGGTCGCCACATCCGACGAGGCTCAAGGCACGATTGCCGGATTCATTGTCGCCCACGGTGGCAGAACCGGCCACGTCATCACCATCGACGTGGTCGAAAAGGCTCGTCGCCATGGCGTTGGATCACTCTTGCTTCAGGCCGCCGAAACCCGCTTGCAAGCGAGCGGCTCTCGCGCCCTCAGCCTGGAAACTGCCGTCGATAATCGTTCCGCCCTGTCGTTCTACAAACGCCACGGATATACAGTGACGGAAACGCGCCCTCGTTACTACTCAAACGGAGTCGACGCCCTGGTACTGCGCAAAAGCCTGGATAGAGACTCGCAACACGGAACCAAAACGCCAACGAATCCGTAAGGATTTTGGAAGAAAGTTGACGGGAAAATGGCGATCATCGTTCAAGACAAGACATTGCCCACTGTCCAGGGCCGAATGCAGGCTGAATTGCGGCTGCTGTTTGCCTTCGCGATTGGCATGGCCGTTCTGCACCTGCTGACGAATCAACGTTACGGATTCCATCGGGATGAACTCCAGACCTTGAGCGATGCCCTGCACATGGACTGGGGATTTGTGGCCTATCCTCCGTTCACTCCGTCCGTGGAATACGTCAGCATGCATCTGTTCGGCCTCTCACTCGTCGGTTTGCGGCTCTTTGCGGTTCTCGCACAGTCGTTGGCGATTGTGGTCAGCGGATTGATGGCCAAAGAGCTCGGCGGCACACGTTTCGCACAAGCTGCGGCCGCACTTTCGGTCGCTCTGTCTCCACTGCCGTTGTTCGAAGGCACTGAGTTCCAGTACACGACATTCGACTTCCTCTGGTGGGTGTTGATCGCTTACTTTGTCATTCGTCTGCTGAAAAGTGAAGACCCGCGATGGTGCCTCGCCATCGGAGCCACAGTCGGCGTGGGCCTAATGACCAAGTACACGATGTGTTTCTACCTCGCCGGCATCGTGGGTGGAATGTTGTTCACGCGCGCTCGCCGCTTTCTTGCGAGCGGCTGGTTCTGGGGCGGAGCTGCGCTGGCTCTTGCGATCTGCTCGCCCAATCTCATCTGGCAAGCCCGGCACGGATTCATTTCGCTTCATTTCCTGCAGTTCATCCATGCGCGCGATGTCGGGCAAGGCCGGGCAGACGGGTTCCTCCTCCAGCAGTTCTGGCTTTGCACGAACCCATTTGCTGCGCCCCTCTGGATTGCCGGTCTGTTTTTCTACTTCCGTGATGCTCGGTACCGCGTGTTGGCATGGATGTACGTTATCCCGCTGTCTCTTTTCACTCTGGGCAAAGCTCGCGGGTACTACCTGGCAGCTGCTTATCCCATGCTAATTGCCATGGGTGCCACCGCCGGGGAGCGCTGGCTTTCGTCCTTGTCGCGCCTCTGGTCGCGGATCGTGCAAGGGGCATTCTTCACCGGCCTCGCAGCTTGCGGCCTGTTTTTTGTAGCGATCTTGATCCCACTAGCGCCAAGCGGCCCGCTGAAGAATTTTGCCCTCAGCATGAACGGCGATCTCCGAGAGGAGATTGGCTGGCAGGAGCTGGTGAGAACGGTCGCCGGTATCCGGGACTCCTTGCCGCCCGAGCAACAGGCGAAAGTCGGAGTGCTCGTCGGCAACTACGGAGAGCAGGGCGCCATCGAGATTCTCGGGCCGGCCTATCACCTGCCCCGGCCAATCAGCGGAACCAACTCAGCCTGGCTCCGGGGATATCCCACCCCACCCCCATCGCCACTGATCGTGGTGGGCCTGTCGCACCGATATGTCGAACGAATGTTCTCCTCCTGCCGCATCGTCGGGCGTAAAGGCAACTCTGAAGGTATCAAAAACGAGGAAAGCGAGAACAATCCCGACATCTTCTTGTGTGATAGTCCACGTTTGCCTTGGCCCGAGTTCTGGAAGCAATTTCAATACTTCGGTTGACGTGTGGGGCGGACACTCTTGTCCGCCGTGTCCGCCGGTCGGGTGCCCCATTCTAGCCGTGCTCTATGCAGCTAGAGTGGGGATTTGAGTGGACGCGTTTACCGTCCAACCGATGAGTTCGGCCGCCCGTCCTTCCGGAACCCCGGTTATCCCTCATAGAACTTGCATTAAGTCCCTGAAATTTGAGATGGTTATGAGGGATCGCGTGGTGGCCACTTCAGTTCCACACCAGAATTGAGCCGCGATTTTTGGTACGAACACCACCCGCAGTAGGAGGCACTGACGCGCTATGACAAAAGCTGACTTGATCGATGAAGTGACGCGCTTGGCCGAACTGACACGCAAAGACAGCGAAGTGATCGTGGAAACCATCTTCGACAGCGTCGTGCGCTCGTTGCGCGCCGGAGACAAAATCGAGATCCGCGGCTTCGGCAGCTTTCGCACCCGTCAGCGCAAACCGCGCGTCG
>DASTCY010000034.1:0-7918 GCA_035710725.1 Candidatus Sulfotelmatobacter sp.
CCGAATAGCATCAGTGTTCCCGGCTCCGGAGTAGGCGATCCTCCCGTGCCGCCACCACCACCGCCCCCGCCGCCGGTCTCCGTGCCAGCCACGCAATTTGTCGAGCCGAGCGCACAAATATCCAGCACGACGTCCGTGTTCACATCATCGTAGAGCACCAGCCAGCCCAGCCCCGAGGAAAGGACTGGGAAGAGCTCGCTGGCGAACGTGCCTGTGCGGGTGCCGGTGTAATCCAGTACCACCCAGCTATCCCCAGAAGCTGGCGCGAACCCGCTCAGGAGATCAACATCGAATGCGCCATTCAGCGAAATATTTCCATTTACGATCAGCTCATCGGACTGCCCTGCACCAGTTCCGAGCGTCTCGAAAATGAAAACGGCTGTGCTTGTCTGCGCGTAGTTGCCCGTGATGTGCAGTATCCCCGGTGAATCGCCCGGCGATAGCACACCCTGCATCATCACGTTACCCGTCACGCTTCCCGTGCCGCTCAATGTGCCGGTAGGGGTGATCAGCAGCGCGTTGCTGCTAGCCATGATCACGGCGCCGTCGTTTCGCAGGCCACCCGCGACGTCAAAAGTGTCAACACTCACACCGCCGCTAAAGTTGTTAAATTGGCCGCCACCCAGTACATGAATTGCACCGCCGGAGATCGTCGTCAAGGAAGAGGCCGTGTTGATGGCATTGATTACACCGGAATCGTTAATAGTCCCGTTGATGTTGACGAGGAATCCGAAGGTCGGCGGCGTAACATTCAGCGTGCCAGCGTTGTTGAGCATCCCTCCGCTGTTATTGAACGCACCGATATCATTGATGATTCCTCCCGTTTCATTATTCAGAGTGCCGGTGTTTGAAAATCGTGCGCCGTCCTCGTTGTTGAGCATACCTGTATTTGTAAAGCTCCCGAAGTTGGTAACAGCGCCACCGCGCTGGTTGTCGAACAGTCCAGCATTCTCAATTCTTCCTGGCACAGTAAGATCGATATCGGCGAAGTGATTTATGAAATTTTCGACGGTTCCGGTGTTGGAAAGCGTTCCGGAGTTTGTAAGCACGGACGAATTTGCGATTGTTCCAGAATTCGACAGGGTTCCTGTGTTTGCAAACGAACCCAGTGAGGTCCCTTCACGAAGGGTATTGCTGACGATTCCCTGGTTGTCCATCGATCCGTTGTTGACTAGCGAACCGCTATTCGACAGGAATCCTGACGTGTTGTTCAGGAATCCCACTTGCGGCACCGGCGGACCGAAGAAATTGGTAGTTGAATTGTTTGTGAAAGAACCGGAATTATTTATTGCGCCGGCGTTCTCGACGAATCCGAACTGCGCATTCGTCAGACTTCCTGAATTAGAAAAGTTTCCATTATTTTCCAGGAAAACGCCGGTTGTCATCGTGCCCGCATTTAGGACCGTATTGTTCGCAAAGTTTGTAAGAGTTCCTGAGTTGCTAAATGTGCTCCCGGCGGTAGTGTTGAATGTGGCTCCTGATACGTTTACGTCGCCATTTTCGAAGACGCCCTCGTTCGTGATTGTGCCGGAATTTGTGATGCTCCCTCGGTTCATGACTACCCCGCCGAACTGATTGTCGAAAAGGCCCGAATTCTGGATAGTCCCGACCACGGTGCCGAACAAGGGGACGGAGGTCGTCAGGTTCGTAATGGTTCCGGAATTGATGAGCGTTCCGGAATTGGTGAAGGAAGAGTCGGTCGTGATGGCTCCGGTATTCGCTAGCGCACCTGTGTTGGTGAAGAACGTCGCGACGGCCCCATTTTGAATTAAGATTCCGTTGAAGAATGCTCCTCGATTATTCATGGTCCCATTGTTCGTAAACGAGCCGTCATTCTCGATAGCCCCTGAGCCGAGATTCTCGAGACCGGCAATGAACGTCGGGTCGTTGGCTCCGTTGTTTGTGAACGTGCCGAAATTGCTCAAGAAGCCGCTGTTCTGGACGATTGCGCCAACGGCATTCGTCATGATGGCATCATTTTCAAGATGACCTTCATTATCCAAACGGCCGCCAGACTGGTTCTGCACGGTGCCCGAGTTTGTGAAATTACTGCCAAAGGAGTTCCCCAGGAAGCCCGAGTTGGAGATGAAGGTCAGAGCGTCGTTTGTTAAGTTTCCGATGGTGGTTGAGCTCCCGTTCACCAGCAATCCCGTGTTGTTAATCTCTCCGTGGTTGAGATGAAGACCATCGAAGACCACTTCATTTTCCAGCGTGCTTTGGTTGATCAAAGTTCCGGAGTTATTCAATATGCCGCCTTGGTTGCGGAGGCCGCCATTGGTGGCGCCGGTGATGGTAAGTGAGCCGGCGTTGTTGACAACATTGTTGTTTAGCAGGAACGAGGCCGAGTTAAGGTCCATCTGGCCATTGTTATTCAACGTCCCAAAATTAAATATGTCCATGGATTCGCCGCTCACCAACCCCGAGTTGTTGACGATGCCGGACGAACCGATATCCATTGAGCCGTCATCGAACTGCAGTTCAACGCCGGAGTTGATGTTCAGCTGTGCGCCGACGCTGAGTGTATGGCTGCCAAAATCGACGTTGACGTTATCGGTAGATATTCCGATTGGGATCGAAACATCTGTAGTCCCGTCGGGGACCATGTCCAGGGACCAGTTTACGGGAGTGCTCCAATTGCCCTGATGGAAGATGACGCCACCCTTCCAAATGTTTTGAGAGTGCGCAACGGTTGGCGCCAGGAATGCGGCCAGGAGGCATGCGACCACCAAGCACAAGCGCGGCGGCACCGGAGGCGCGGCGGCGCGGGGGCACAAGCCTGTAATTTCGAATGGGATTGACTTCGCGTCCATACCTGGACCTCCGGAATCGGCCGACACACCTTGGCGCAGACGGCTGGCGCAGGAGCGCCGACCGCCTCTTGAGGAGACGAGGGGGTCAGGCTAGGGCCCGTGGGGCGGGAAAGTCTTGCGGAAAGCTTAGGTTTTTCTTGATAGAATTTTAGAAATTCGGAGTGTCTCCCCGGCAGTCCACGACCATGAACCAACCAGCCCAAGTCTACGAATTTGGGGAGTTCCGTCTTGACCCAGACGAGCGGCTTCTGATCCGGGCTGGGCAGCCTGTGCCGTTGGCGCCCAAGACTTTTGACACCCTGGTGCTGCTGGTGGAGAACGCGGGACGGCTGGTCCCAAAAGATGAGTTCATTCACCGGTTGTGGCCCGGGACTTTCGTCGAGGAAGTGGCCGTCGCGCAGAACGTCTCGCAACTGCGCAAGGCGCTGGATAACGGAGGAGGCGGTAAATCGCTGATTGAGACGGTGCCGAAGCGTGGGTACCGTTTTGTGGCATCGGTAGTGTTGCGCCCAAAACCGGGCGCGCCGCCGCATCAGACCGCTGAAGTGCCAGTTGAGCTTCCGCTCGCGGCACAGGCGGTGGCGAGCGGCTCTCCAGCCAGATCACGGCGATGGGGCAGGGTGAGGATCGCCATCGGAGTTTTAGCGGCGGTGACGCTGATTGCGGTCGCGATCGGCCTTCCGCAGCCCGCTCCCCCGCGCGTCACGCGCATTACACGCCTGACCGGCAGCGAACGTGTGGATGTCTGGGGAAAACTGGTTAGTGATGGCGCTCGCCTTTACTATCTGGAACGCGACGGCGCCCACTGGAATCTGATGCAGACGCCCGTCACGGGGGGCGGGGCGCAACCGTTTCCCGGCCAATCCCGCAATGTGCGCATCCTGGCGATTTCTCCGGACAATTCGGAATTCCTAATGGCTCACTTCGATCGGCGCGATGCGCAGATGCAATTTACACTCATGCCGGCAGTTGGTGGAGCGGAGCGGCCGTTGCCAGGAATCGCCGGAGGAGACGCGGCGTGGTCGTCGGATGGCGCGACGATTGCCTTCACCAAAGGTTCCGAACTCTGGGTGATGAATCGAGACGGCTCCAATCCCCGCCGCATTGCCTCGATGCCCGACCGTACGCTTATGCCTGCTTGGTCTCCCGACTGCCTCACAATCAGATTCACCACCGACCACGACGAGCAGAATCGGTCGCTTTGGGAAGTCCGGAGTAATGGAAGCGATCTGCGGCGAGTCTTTGCGCACGATGATCGGACGTCCACGGAATGCTGCGGAGTGTGGACGCCAGATGGGCGCTACTTCTTGTATCAGGCGGCGATTGGCGGACGCACGTCTTTGTGGAGTTGGCGGCAGCCGCGCATGTTGTTTGCTCAGCGAGCCGCGAGTTTCGCGTTGACCAATGACGATTTCGCGTTCACACAACCCGTCGTCGGCAAGGACGCGGCGCGAGTTTTTGCTTTCGGTTCACCGGCGTGGCGCCGCGATTTGATGGTCGTAGACCCAAAAAGCAAAAAGCTAGACCCGATCCTGCCAGAAGAGCGGCCCTTCATTGCGGCTTTCTCTCGAGATGGAGATTCACTTTTCTTTGTCGAGAACACTCGACTGTGGCGCAGCCGTGCGGATGGAAGCGAGCGCCGCTCGGTCGGTGCCGGACTGCCTCCCGCGCTGACTTTCGCACTATCACCGAGCGGCGAACAAGTGGCGGTCGTTGCGCAACAAAGCGGTCTGCCGCGGAGGATCTTTATCATCGCGACGTCCGGCGGAGTGGCGACCGAGGCGACCTCGATGGACGGCAACTTTACGGAGCCTGACTGGGCGCCGGATGGCGCATCGCTAATTGCCACGCGAGACGACGCGAAGAATCCCGCTGGTCCGTCGGAGGGAGTGTATCGAATTGATTTGGGCACGCGCGGTGCCACTAAACTTCCAGGCTCGGAGGGATTGAGAAGTCCGCGGTGGTCGCCCGATGGGCGACACGTCGCCGCGCTGACGTCCGATCAGCGGCGCGTAATGTTGTTCGCTGTGCGCACTTCTGCATGGACAGAGATCGCCGACGGCAACTTGGCGTCTGATCCGCATTGGTCGGCGGACGGGGAGTCCATTTATTTCCAGGACTTGCTCGCTGAGGGCGAGCCAATCTATCGGCTCCGTTTGCGAGACTTGCGTAAAGACATCGTGTTCAGCTTCGACGAGCAATTGCGCGCAGACGCCATGCGCTGTGGGCTAGTCGGCATGACGCACAACGGCCGATTTATCGTTACCGTCGATCGCAGCGGCGCGGATATTTACGCCCTGGATTTGAGTCTGCCCTGATCGTCTGACGGAACTCGAACAATTATGTTCTCTTGCCATTCGCGAAACAGATCTACAAGGCAGGCATTGCATATCAAGATCGCGCTGAAAATAAGCGGGATCCTAAGCATGAGCCTCTGCTTTCGAAACAGAGGCTCTCCCCGCTCCATCGAAATGGAACCAATTCAACCGTGTGCACCGCTGACGTGGGACCTCGGATACTCAGTTGGCGCAAGACTGGAGAGATTTCTGTGAGAGAAATCGAATTCGCTGTGTCGCGCAATTGCGATTTTGACTCAGCTGAAGGAATTATTGAGAGGATCTGGTCCAAAGAGGGATTGCGCCTCACCATGAAGGGCACGCTGTCAAGACATCCAGGTTCCGTTCACTGGCACTACAAGGAGGGAGACCATAAGGGGACGCTAGAGCTCACGCGCGATGTTTCTGAGAGGCGGATCTGGGCAAAAGTTCAGGATGTCGGAATGCGCCGTGGATCGATAAGTTGTTGCCATCGCCTAGAAGAGCGATCGAAAGGGAGCTTCGTTAGCAATTGAATTGCCCCCATAAACATCGTTCTCATGGTTGCCGCGAGGAGCACACGATTCTCTTACTGGTTGTGATGCAATGCGACAAAAACGCTTGACGAATACTGAAGCGAGCACGATGTTGCGCCACCACGATTCCACTCGGCGTGTGGTCTTCGCTTAGGCAGGTTCGTCGTACACTCCGATCTCAGCAATGTGAGGCATCTCCGCGCTGGCTTCCAACAGTAGCCGGACCCGCTGCGCTGAGGTGCGCGGAACGCGAAGAATTGTCGTCGGTGCGGGTGTTCCGCCCTCGGCCAGAGTGATCCAACTCCCGCCGGTCCAGCTCTGAAAACGATAGCTGCGGATGCGGCTCTGTGGGTAGTTATCCCATCTTCCGACCGGCTCGATCAGCGAGACAACGTTGAAGCTTTCCTGCTTCGTGAGATCCAATTCCAGCCAACCAGAGGCTTGTCCGTCCTGCAGATACCAGCTCGATCTGAAGTCACCATCGTTCGCCTCATCGGGTCCCACGGTATCCGGGGAAGAGCTCGCATGAATGGGCTTGCCCTGCGCCAGATTCTGCGTCGTGATCACAACGTGCTCGCTGAGCTTTGCCGTAGGGCCGGGATGCTTCCAGGCCTTGCCGATCTCTTCGAGCCGGCTCACAACGTTCGGCGCCAGACGTCCTTCGCGGGTTGGGGGAGCATTCAGAATCAAGTTGCAGTGTCTGCGATTCAGCGGCTCTAGCCAATCATCCACGACGGTTGTCACCGCCTTGAGATGCCCATTCGCGTCCCTCTGTTTCCAAAACCAACCGTCCGTGAGGGTCACGCAAGAGAGGGCCGGCACGTCGCTGTCTTTCGGGACCGTCTGTCCGGCATTCTGCTCGAAAGCCTTCACGTCGGAATAGTAGAGTCCGCCCGAAGGATATTGACTGGCGTTGAGATCGCAGAGCAGGCAGTCGGGTTGCAGATTCTTGATATGCCCATAGATCTCTGAGAACGGCACCTCTTCATAGGTGATGCGGCTCCACGGTGCGTTCCATCCATCGGTGATGATGATGTCTACCTCTCCATAGCTGGTGAGTAGCTCAGAGAGCTGATCTTTGATGAGCTGTATTTTGGCCGGAGTGATGTTGAAATGGCGGATATCGTCGCGCAGCGACAGGATTGAATAATAGAGGCCCACGCGCAGACCGGCCCTGCGAAACGAATCCACGTAGGCGCGCACGACGTCGGTGGCATGTGATGTCTGGCCCACGCTTGCTGCCTGTGTCTTTGTGGGCCATAAACAGAAGCCATCATGATGCCGGGTTGTCAGGCAGCCCCAGGTCATGCCCGCCGACTTTGCCGCTGCGGCCCATTGATCTGTGTCGAGAGCGGTGGGATGAAACAGATCAGGCGGTGACGCCGGATCGCCCCATTCGCGGTCCTGAAACGTGGCCATGTTGAAGTGCACAAACATGCCGAAACGCAGATTCACAAACTGTTGTTGCAGATCGAAGAGCGGCCGTCCGCGACGCGGGGCTGCGCGATCCACCTCGTAGTGTTCCGCGGCAGCACTGTGATCACCAGCCAGCGCCGCCGCCGTCGCACACTGGGCAGCCAAGCGGAAAAACTCTCTTCGCGTCGTCATCTTCGAAGTTCGATCCTGGGTTGTAAGGCTCTACGACTCCTCCGGACAGAGGCGTTTGGGCTTCGCGAGCCAAATTGTATTCACATCTTCGAATTTTTCACACGGCCCTTTTCGCACGAGCGAGGGCCCGATGCAATTCGACAGCTCTCACCGCGCGAAAAACAAATGCTCGGCACCGCTGCTTTGCCACGGCGGGTACGGGCGGACGAGACTACGACCATGTTCGCTCCAAACGATTTCGCCCGTTCGGCAGCGGTGTAATCCGATCGTGGCCTGTATACCCCGAGAATAAAATCGCGCTGACGATAGTTCATATAGATGAATTTGCCTTTATTCGGGGACGATCAATCGCCCCGGAGGCGTTTAGGGCGGGACGAGGTGTTGGTGTTGGAGACCGCGAGGGACAAGGAGGTGTTCCGTGAAGTGCGACCTAGTTGATTTGTTCCTTCACGCCTATGTTGATAGCGAACTCAGCGCGTCGCACGCTCTGGAATTCGAGAATCACGCTCAACGGTGCGAAGTCTGCAGCACGGGAATCCTGCGTCAAGATATCTTGCGCTGCACAATACAAATGTCCCAGCTCTTCAAGCCCGCACCGGCCAAATTACGTCGCAAGCTGCGACGACAACTTCGTTTAACCTTTCAAGCT
>DASTCY010000035.1:0-181932 GCA_035710725.1 Candidatus Sulfotelmatobacter sp.
AAACGCACCGCGGGAATGCTGGAAACGAAACCGGCGAACATTCGCGTTTCAATGCTGAGAGGAAGCTGGACGGAAGACAGCGCTACCCGAGCAGTTTTGTCCTGGCTGAACCTGGCCACTTCGCAAAGCGCAGCGATCGACTTAATAGGGGCGCAAGATGACGCCATGGCTATGGGCGCACGTAAAGCATTTCAGGGTCTTGCCAATGATAACGAGCGGGCGCGGTGGCTAAGCCTGCCTTTTATAGGATGTGATGGCCAGCCCGCTACGGGCCAAGTCTGGGTGAGAGAAAAGTTGCTGACGGCCACAATTTACATCTCACCGCTGACGGGAAAGGCAATGGAGATCGTGGTGGCAGCGATACAGACCGGAACTCAACCGCCGGAACATTCCTTGACCACCTCGGTCTCAATTCCAGCGCTCGATGCATTGATTCCACGAAAAATATAGTCTCCGACGATTTGTCGCGGGAGCGGGCTTAAGATGCCAAGGGGTTTTGAGCGTAAAGGTGGTTTCGTTGGTTGATTCCGTCAGTCGTGACAACCGCTCAGAGCTCATTCAGATCGTGCTCGCCGGCAAGGTCGTGAGCGAAGCCTTCCAAGTCCGGAAAGAGCAGGTTTTTTCCCCGTAGCGACGAAGGTGGTCGCGTGCTTTTGTGCCCAAGCCTTTCCCTAGTTGCGGGATTGGCGGCAGGGTAAATAGAGTTGGGTGCGCATGTCGAAACCATCACGATATCGTTTCGGCGAGGCCGCCGTACTGCCTCATGGATGGCACCGTCACGACCGTCCATTTGCGGGCGCTTTTATCCATAACCGGACACTGCGCTGACGATCAATACTGCTCGACTGCCTTCCCCATCAGTGAGTTACACGATCTGAAGTGCGGCAGTCCGCGCGCCCCCTGTGTGTTACTGAGCTAACTGTCTAAGAGATGGTGAGGCGGCGCAATATTGCCTCTCGTACGAGTAGTGTTTGATATAGACAGTTTGCCAACTAACGAAGTATTAGATAGGATCAAAAGCACGTGGAGTTTCGGCTCCGGTGATGCATTGTGTATACGCCTCGCTTCTGCCTCAGGAACTACGACCCCACATCGGCCTGATTCAGCCACCAACTGTTGAGCGTAGGAGTTAGAAGCAGGAAAAAGGACAGAACATGAGCGCGACAACCGACACCCAGTTGGAACATACTTTGGACCCGCAGGACTGGAGCAGTGTGCGGACTCTCGGCCACCGCATGGTCGATGACATGCTGGCCTTCTTGGAAAATGTTCGTGAGCGTCCTGCGTGGCAACGAGTACCCAACGAAGTTCGGGAGCGCCTCTCGGTGCCGGTTCCACAAGAGCCCCAAAGCGCAGAATCTGTTTACCTTGACTTCAAGAACGACGTGCTGCCCTATCCTACAGGCGTTCACCCACGTTTTTGGGCCTGGGTCCATGGCAACTGCAGTCCGACCGGCATGTTGGCGGAGATGTTGTGCGGAGCCATGAACAGCAGCCTTCACGCGGGTGAGCATTCCGCCGTGTACGTCGAGCATCAAGTGCTGTCCTGGATGAAGGAGGCGCTGGGCTATCCTGCCGAAGCCAGCGGGCTGCTGGTTACCGGCGGTTCCATGGCGAATTTCATCGGCCTCGCAGTGGCCCGCAACTCCCAAGCTGGCTGGGACGTAAAGAATGAAGGTATGTACGGCGCTCCCGGTCCGCTAGTCGTCTACGGTTCCAATGAAACGCACAGCAGCGTGCAAAAGTCGGTGGAGACGCTTGGCCTGGGGAAGCAAGGTCTACGCTATATCGAGGTCGACCATAATTTTCGGATCCGCATCGACGCCCTGAAGGCTGCGGTTGCGGCCGACCGCAACGCCGGAAGAGTACCAATCTGCGTGGTTGGAAATGCCGGAACCGTGAACTCGGGTGCGATCGACGATCTCTCGGCCCTCGCCGAGTTCTGTCGCGTCGAGGACCTATGGTTCCACGTGGACGGCGCCTTCGGAGCCATCGCCGCAATTAGCCCGGCCTTCCGCCCATTGTTGCGCGGCATGGAACAAGCCGATTCCCTGGCCTTCGACCTGCACAAGTGGATGTACATGCCCTACGACATAGGCTGCACCCTCGTGCGGTCGCCGGAAAAACACCTCAGCACATTCAGCTACGAGGCCGCCTATCTGAATGCTCAGGACAGAGGTCTAGCATCCGGCCCAATCTGGTTCAGCCATTACGGCCTCGACTTGTCGCGTGGATTTCGTGCCTTGAAAGTGTGGTTTTGTCTGAAAGAGTACGGCCTCAAAACTTATCAAGCGCTCGTGGAGCAGAACGTCGCACAGTCCAAACACTTGGGAGAAATGGTCGCTGCCGACCCCCATCTCGAACTGCTTACACCGGTTTCTCTCAACATCGTGTGTTTCCGTTTCAAGGGCGGACTCAAGGACGAAGCCCAATTGTCCGCAATCAACAATGAGATACTCCTCCGCCTGCAGGAATCGGGCGGCGCTGTGCTGTCTTCGACTTTGATAGCCGGGCGATTCGCCTTGCGTGCCGCTAACGTTAATCATCGCTCCCGGCTCGAAGATTTCGAGATCCTAGTGCGGGAAGTCATTCGCATCGGCGAAGAAATCGTGCGCGAGGGATGAAGCCTGCTCAGAGCCATTGGGCGGCGTATTCTGCAATTGGCATCGTTCGGGCATCAGCCTCCTCCGCAAGATATCTATCCACGGACCTCGGAGTCTGGCTGCGGCGCCCGTACCAAGGCAAGGAGAGAATATGTCGAATCCGTGGGCTCGCCATTGGATTGGAGGACTACGAAGGGCACATGGGCTCGGATAATGTGCGCCAGTTGGAGGCGCTTTCGGATCTCTTTAGGCGCGCTCTCGATCTTTGTTATTCCGGGAAGCGTTGCCGTCCTCGGAGTCGCTGGCGGCAATGGCCTGGAGCGAGTTGATTCCACTGTTACAGATAGGATCGTTGGGCTGGACATCAATCCGCGCTATCTCGCTGCCGTTCGACCGAGATACGCACATCAGCCCCCAACTTGAGCACATGGAGCACGAGCAGATTAAAGTCAGCCTTCCTGCTTCGATGGTTGGTCACGGCTACGCGAATGGCAAAACGGCCCGAAACTCGAGTCCCAGAAGGAACGGCCACCCCACTCTCCTGGATGCGGATCAGAATCGCTTCGTTGATCCGATCAAGTTCTTTCTCATCGCAACCGCCGGGGTTGAAACGGAAACACACCACATTAAGCTCGACCGGGGCGAGCAGCTCCAGATGTGGTTCCTTCTCGATCAGAGCGGCCAGATAATACGCTTGCTCAATATTTTGCTCTATCAAACGGCCGAACTTGAGAGCGCCGTGGGTTCTTATCGAAAACCATATCTTCAGCGCTTTGAAGTTCCGGGCGAGATCGATTCCTCGCGCAGCAAATTCAGGCACTTGCGGAGCAATGCCGCGCCCCTGTGAGTTGAGATAACTCGGAGTCACCACGAAAGTACTGTGATGCGCTTCGCGATCTCGAACCAGAACACAACCAGCCTCAAATGGCATGTACATCCATTTATGGAGATCGAATGCAATTGAATCAGCGAGATTCAACCCGGAAATCTTGTTGCGCCACTTGGGGGAAAGGGTCGCCAATGCTCCAAATGCCCCATCGATGTGGAACCATAGCTGTTCTTTCCGGCATAAAGCAGCCAGTTCGCTGAGCCGATCCACCGCCCCGGTATTCACCGTGCCCGCCGTCCCGATGACACAGAAGGGAGCTTTCCCGTCCTTCCGATCTGAAAGAACCGCGGCTCGCAACGCTGCGATCTCCATGCGAAAGGAGGAATCGACAGGAACTCGGTGCAGTGCGTTGTCCCCCAATCCGAGGAGCTCCACCGCCTTTTGTGCCCAGCTGTGCACCTCGGAGGAACAGTAAACAACTAAGGGAGCGTGAGTGTGATTCTGGAGGCCCTGTTTCCTGACATCGAAGGGTGCTTTGGCATGGCGTGCGACCGTCAATCCAATGATATTTGCGACCGTACAGCCGCTAGTTAATACACCGGAGGACCCCACCGGAAATTCCAACATGTCCCTAAGCCAGGTAAGAACCTGCTCTTCTACAAGTGTTGCCGACTGATCAAAGCCACCGACCCACGAGTTCATTCCCGCAGCCAACATTTCGGCGAGCATTGCCACTGGAGTACCAGTCCCCATAACCCACCCCCAGAAGCGAGGATGAATGTTGCCGGTAGGATAGGGAAGAATATGTTGCTTGAAGTCTCGATATACGGACTCTAAGGCGCACGGTTCAAGAGGCAAGGGCGCGGAGAGGCTCTGCTTTACTTCGGTAGGAACAGGCTGCCACACGTTTCGTCCTCGGACTGAAGAAAGGTAATCGATCATGTCATCCAACATGCGGTGGCCCAGTTCGCGCATTTCCTCCCAGTTATCTGGATCCAGAGTCTCTTCGAGCCTTGGCTGGGCGTTGGATGAGAAAGTCTTGGCGGGAGTCTTGCGCGATGGGCGATTATCGATCTTCATTGGTATTTTCGTTTCCATGGTTCCGAGCTGAATACAAGCGCTTACAGGTTTAAGCGTTTTGGAGGTCGGGGGCAGAATGTGTCAGGTCGACATCGTCCCAACGGATTCCACGACCTCGGTGTCGCCGGAACCGGGCTTAAAGGGGAGCGCCGGATTCTTGGAGCCGTAAGCGCTAGATCGCATGTAAGCGTCGTAGGGTTCACGCCCGCCGCATTCACGCCAATTAGCGCTTTCCCGGATTGGGGCGGGCATCTTCTTCCAATTTCAAGACTCAGGACGCCAAATTCGCTCACGCGGATCGCCTTCATCGAGAGGTCATCGTTTTAGCGCTAAACGTATACTTCCCTGCCTCAGAGAAGCTCAACGACAAGTTCTATTTCCACACACGATGCAAACGGCACCTGAGCGGCCCCGAAGGCGCTGCGAACGTGCATCCCCATATCTCCAAACACCTCTCCGAAAAGCTCGGAAGCACCGTTAGCCACCAGGTGCTGTTCGTGGATGCTGGAGTGCTGTTCACGAGCACCATCAACTTCACAATGCGCTGGATCCGATTTAGGTCACCCACAGCCGCCTGGAGCGTGCCCATCAGATCGATGGCCACAGCACGAGCGGCGCTCTTCCCTTGCTCTATGGCCAGACAGGAAAAAGCAAGTTGCCGGTGCGCAGAAAGGGCAACAAAAGCTGCCACCGGTCGGCGTTCGGTTGTGGAAGTGCGATGTTGAGAGCGTCAAGCTTTTCGTATTTCGGACACGATCTTTCCTTAGTAATTGACAGTTAGCTAACTGACGAAATATAGTTACACAGATTTGGTGAATTGTAAAGCTTGAAGACCGGTGTCTGGAACTCGGGTTCCATGTCAGGAATTGGATTTTTTCAATCCCATGGGATCGTTTCGAGATAGCTCATGAGCTTACGAAGAAAGGTATCGAGAAGTTTGTCGCGGGACTATGAAAGCTCACTTGAAAACGGCTGATCTCCGCGGGCGCGTGTATCGTGAGCGGCGACTCATGCCGCCAGAGGAAACCACCGAGGGATGCAAACGGCCTGCTTTACGTGGTGCCACTCGTTTACATCAACAGTCTCACATCCGGCGCCACCGGGAGGCGCCTCATCAATGGCGATGACGGGGTGACGCTAATATTCGAGAGACGCAAGACGGAAGGGGAGTACGTGGCATCAATCACACGGGATGGCTGGAGAAGCGTGAGCAGCGACAAATGGTTGATCCACTCTTCCGAACAAGTCAGCCAGGAACATTGGAAGGGGACACCTCCGCCTCTCGCAAACGTAGTGGCGAGGGTGATCACCACAGATGAGATGAAATGGAACTCTCCCCGAAAGTGACAACCGAACCGCCAAATTCCAACTCCTACCCCCACGCTTCCGGTGGTGGAGAACTCCACGACGGCCGAATCAAATCCATAGGAAGGACTACCCTGATGGGAGCAATAAAACTCTGCGATGGCGCTGTTCATGACTACCAGGACATTGCCGCACTCCAGACAGAGAGTTGGCGCAGCGCATATCCCGGCATATTGCCGGGGACATATCTCGATGGACCTATTCTCGAGGAGCGGGAGAGCCACTGGCAAAATCTAATGCGTTCCACTTGTGGGAAGCGTCGCGCCGTTTTCCTTGCGAAGGATTGCGGTGTTCTTCTCGGTTTTGCCTGCGTCCTGCTCGACGAAGAACCGGCCTGGGGCGCCCGACTAGACAATATTCACGTGAGGCCCGCCTACAGAGGCAAGGGGACAGGTCGGTTATTGTTCAGTTCGGCCGCTAAGTGGATTTCCACATGTGAACCTCAGTGGAGCATGCACCTTTTCGTCTTCGAGGCAAACCATCCGGCACGACGATTCTACGAGCAGATGGGTGGTAGAGTTGTGGAACGGTGTGGCCAGATGACTCCGGCAGGAATTGTGGTGCCATCTCTCCGTTTCCTGTGGCAGAATCCCAGGGCGATAGCTGACCTTTAGAGGGAGTCACCCGACTTCCACACTGCCTCAAACGGTATGACTTGAGACACCGGTCGCGACCGGCTCTGGCAGCCACTGCCCTGCATAGTGCTCACACGCACCGATCGCCGGTCAATTATTTTACCGTCGAATACGGCGGCCACCATCGCAATCCGTACGCGATGAGACCCACTAAAAACACCACGCTGGCTTGCGCAATGACCTTTATCTCAAAGCTCCAGACATTCTGAGTGCCGGGTGGCGGAACAAACAAGAGAGCAATCGCCACACTCGTCGTAACGAAACCCATGGCAACCACCAAAATTCGACCGATCCGACCCAACGGTATAGGGACGAACCCGGCCGCTGGCTCAAGACATCCCCGCAACCGGAGGGGCGCCAGGAACAAATACACATACGGCACGAAGTATATGAGGATCGTTACATTGAGCATAACCTCATAAGCCTCTTCCACTGTGCTTTGAGATGTTCCGACGGTCCAGAACAAGGCGACCAGGAGTACGACCGATGACCCCGCGGCCTGCAATAGTAGCGCCAAATATGGAGTGTGGAAGCGTGGATGTAACTTCTTGAGAAATTGCGGAAGTGTTCCCCTCACCGCGGCAGCAAATGGCACCCTCGCGGCGGCGGCGATCCACGCCCCCGTGGTAGCCACAACTGATATCGCGATGAGGATGGCCGACAATAATCCCATCGAGCGCGAGTGCGTGGCCACGCTCACAGCGTCGGCAATTCCAGTGCGCTCTGCAAGATTGGATGCCGGCATCACGACAAGAATGGAGGCGGAGCCCACGATATATATGATTGTAATCAGGAGCGAGGCAACCCCAATGCCACGTGGCAAAGATCGCCGCGGGTTTCTTATTTCCTCGCCTACAAATCCTGCAATCTCCAACCCTGAGAACGCAAAGCACATACCTGACCAGAGAGAGAGGGTGGAGAGCGGATTTCCCCGTGGTATGAAATCTGAGCTTTGAAAGGACGTGGCTGATCCGGTTCTGACCATGGCAACGACGCTAGCTGCCAAAAGTATCGCCATTGGCACCCAGATGCCAATGGTCCCAAGATTTTGAAGCCACTTGGCGACGCCGAATCCCATTACGTTTACCACAGTTAGAATCCACAACACGCATAGAACAAACAGCGCAGAGAAAATGCGGCTGTTCCCGAGAATGGCGCCTCTTTCCCCGCCAAATACTAAGAAGTTAGATTCTGCAAACAAAAGGTAGTTGGCGAAATAGAACAACTGATTCAGCCAGATGCACCAACCACACATGAAGGCATGTCCAGGTCCCCACGCTCGATCGACCCAGACGTAAAGGCCGCCTTCCTCTGGATAGCGGGTCGACAGTTCTACTACTGCCAGAGCGAGTGGAAGAAAAAAGAGCAAACCAGCTGCGCCCCAAAGCAATACAGATGGCGCGCCAGCGCGCGCACCTCGAGGAATCCATCGCAAGCCAATTACAGAAATGGTCACCATGAGCGCAACGTCTCGTGCCCCAAGCGCAGCAATGAATTTTGGTTCTTTGGGCTCTTTTGACATTGATCAGGACGCAATGCGAAGGTGGGAGAAGCCCAGCCTCGGCAGTGACTGTCTCAGGTGCCAAATCCGACTGTTTCGACCTATACGATAGGAAGACAGGTTTGGACAAGAGGAAATCGGTTGGTCTGCGCGCGCGATGCCACTCTTTTCCCATTGCTAGGACGTCGGCTAGCGCGGTAAAAATCAACATACGCCGGGGCTATAGGATTCTCATTGAACAGGTCTTGCTAGGAATGTCCGAAATTGTAAAGAACTGTGAGGCTGGCGGCAGCCGTGTTGCACTAGTAACTGGATCCGCTTCAGGCATAGGCAAAGCCATCACCAAGAAACTACTCTCTCGTGGGTTCCTCGTACATATATGTGATACCGATCAATCGTTGCTTCAAGCGACCCTTCTCGAGAATGTCGGCCTCTGCGGTACCCTAACTGATGTCGGTAACGCCAAAGATATCGATGAGTTGTTTGCCGATTTCCGGGCAAGGCACAACCGGCTCGATGTGCTGGTCAACAACGTTGGTATCGCCGGCCCGAGAGCAAATGTCGAAAACATCTCCGATCAGGATTGGGAACGAACACTGGCTGTGAATGTAACTGGATGCTTCAGGATGGTGAAACACAGCGTCCCAATCATGAAACGGTGCGGAGGGGGAAGCATCATCAACATTTCGAGCACCTCCACCAAGACCTGCCCCCCCATGAGATCTGCCTATGTTGTTTCGAAAGCAGCGATAGAAGGGTTTACCAGAGCGCTGGCCCGTGAGCTGGGGCCTTTCAATATCCGATGTAACGGCGTTCTGCCTGGCGGGGTTAAGAACGAGCGATTTATGCGGGTTATGCATCAGGTCGCAGAAGAGGTGAATGTGCCGATTGAAACTGCGGTGACGCAAGCGCGAGAAAATTGCTCGATGAAAGCCTTGATTGAAATGGATGAAATTGCCAGTATGGTCGCCTTTCTTGTCTCGGATGAGGCTCTCCATATATCCGGTCAACTCATTGCAGTGGATGGCAACACGGAAAAGGAAGAATAAGCATGTGTCCTCAGCGGCATGGTGCCAAGAACGGAACCATCTTGTGTGCCCGGCGGATCTTCGAGGACACGAGCGAAAAATTGCAATCACGTATGTTCATTGTTGTGGTGCTGGTTTCGGTCTGGCACTCAAATCTTCTGGCACAGGCACCTCTTACGCAAAACAGTAGCTCTTGTGCGCCCGCCTCGCTCCTGAGGGTCGCTGCTCCCGCGAAAATCAACAGCAACAAACCATTCGTACAAATCCGGGCCAATGGTTCCAAGCCGTGTCATTTCCTGCTGAATGCTGGCTCGGCATACGCCTCGATCGATAAAAATCTGGTCAGTGCTTTAGGATTCCATCGGCGGGCAGAGGAGCATTTATTCCGACAGCTTTGGGACGAAGAGGTGATGGAGGACAGTTCTTCAGCCGCCGGCTTGCGAGGAACTGGGTGGCGTGAAACTGCCGAACGGCGAAATTACTGCAATCGATCTCTCCTATCTTTCCCCCGCCGCCTCAGCAAATCTTGCTTGATCTTTGCCGGGTACGGCGTGTCGGCGAGATTCTTGGCCCACATGTCGCGAACTAACTTGGGTTTTGCACCTTGAGTAAAGAAGTAGCCAATGCTCGGGGAGCGATCGGCCCACAGATGAAAAGAGTAGTTATCCCGCGGAAACTCAAGCGGCTTCAGGTAAGTACTCCATATCTGGTGCTCGAATTGTTTCGGGATATCAAGTTCGGCGTAAGCTTCATGTTCCGCCTCATCCACCAGATCTTCCCTGCGGCCTTTAGGTTGAGGCTTAGTTGGCACGACAAAGCCATTGGAACCCTGTGGTGCAATGAGGCATTGTCCCCTGACCAGGAATTCGTTCTGCCTTGCCTCTCCTCCAAAAATGGGATGATTCTCTAGAGTGAGACATTTTTGTCCGGGCTTAGGGTTTTTCTTAAATTCCAGAGCTGCCATCAGGCCGGCGATCCCTCCTCCAACAACAGCTATTTCATAATTCTCGCCGATATTGGAGTCTTCGGCTGGAGGTCTGTCATAGTCACCATCGCACACAGCATGTGCGGCTTGAACCACATCCCAGGTATTTCCATCGGCGTGTGCATAGTCGCCGCCTCCACTGTATCCATCCCAGCCGGGATTCCCCCCAGCCATCAAGTTGAGCGGTGCTTGCATGTCGAGTAACAGGGACCCAGCTCCTAGCAGGGTGCCATTTAGAAAATCCCGACGCGTGACCTTGCGATCCAAGCCTAGCTCGCGATCACACTTGGCGATATGTCTTTCGCTCAACTTGGCTCGTTTGGTCAGATGGAGATCATGCTCAGGGTGACCCTGTGGATCTTGCCTCTTTGTTGCCGTCCATGGGTCTACTTTCGCGGAGTTGTTGACGAGGCTTTGGTCGGCTGCGATATCGAGGTAAGCCTTCTATTCAAGCTACGCTCGAACACTGCGAAGCGATCCACGTGAAGAGTTGGCCGAAGTTTTATCTCATGCCCAATCTCCAACACTTGATCTGCTTTAGGATCGTAGACCGGCCACCGCGGAAGGCCAGAACCATTGGGATCGCCGGTCTTCGCGAACTGAGTCCAGTAGCCCGTCATGATGTCAACGAGTTTTTTGTCTTCCACATCGGGCGCACCCCATCGGCTGGGTCGAAACCATCCCATGAGAAATTGGAGTTCGATAGTATGGTAGGCACCGAGAGCAGAGTCCTTCCCCTTTGCTGGATAGGTAAAGTAGTAGAACCAGGTTTTCTGCCCGGTGCGCGCTGAGTTTCGGGCAAAACGATAGGCAGGAAAGCCGAAGCCATAGTCTGTGTCGAAATCGGTAAAAGCGGCGCGAACGTCCGCATCGGTCGCCGCCGGATACAGACGAAAAAACTCATCAGTCTCTGCGTCATCCAGGAATTCGTTCCTCAGGTAGGCTTTGTAGTTGGCTAAAGTTGGCGCAGCCCGCATATCTTCTTCCAGCGCACCCGCGCCCTCGTCGGCGTTACTCCCGACGATCACGGGCGCGCTTGCCAGCCGTCCGTGCGCAAGAGCCGTGGCAGGTTGTTCCGTCAGTACCCACCCATCGACAGTGCCGCCCGCATCGAAGTTCACGGCCCTGTCACGATCCGAAACTTCAAGGATTTCTTTCGGGTTTTTCGAGCGCAGTTTCGCAAGGGCATCGGGGCCGTCAGGTATGTCCAAGTCCCTCATGAGCCGCAGCCCAATCTCCTCGGATGTACCAACCCCGCCAAAATAGTGGGAGGGTATCGCCAATTCGGGAGAGATGTAGTCGCTGCAGGTACAGCTTTCTAAAATGCCTCGTTGAAAAAGGCCCCGGGCCAGTGGCGACGCCATCAGATAGCAAACGTCCACGCCACCTGCCGACTCACCAAAGATCGTGACATTCGCCGGATCTCCGCCGAACTTGGCGATATTTCTGCGAACCCATTCGAGTGCTGCGATCTGATCAAGAATGCCATAATTCCCCGAGGAGTGATGGGGGGATTCCGCGGTGAGGGCAGGATGTGCAAGAAAACCGAGAGCGCCAAGGCGATAATTCAGACTTACCAGCACTACGCCCTTTCTTGCAAGCGTCGGACCCATGGGCCAATATTGGCTGGCGTGTTTCGTGTTTCCGCCACCGTGAATCCAAACCATCACAGGTAGTTTCTTGGCCGCGGGATGATCCGCCGGTAAGTTGGTTGTCCACAAATTCAGGTAGAGACAATCTTCGTCCGTGTGAAAGCTGTAATAAGGCTCGAAGGTCTGAATCACTTCCTTTGTATGCAATTCCATCCATTTTTGATCGATAGCTTGCGGACAAGCCGCTCCGTAAGCATCTGCCTTCCGAAAGCCTTGCCACTTGTCGACTGGCTGGGGAGGCCTCCAGCGCCGCTGCCCCGTGGGAGCTGCGGCGAAGGGAACTCCCAGAAACATCACTTCATCGAATGAGGAACCGAACTGCACCCCTTCGAGTATCCCAGAGTCGATAGCCACATGGGTGGAATTAGCGCGAGACTGTGCCGCAGCACAAGAGCAACAACACAAGACGAATGCAACCCGCCATCGAATACACATTCTAGCGTTCACGGACCTCACTTCCATACTGATTTGCAAACTCGAACCCAGTTTTGGCCGGCAATCTTTCGAATATTGCCTTCCGAGTATCCATGATTGAGCATGCACCCCACGAGTTCGGTTACCTGCTCCGGAACCGAGTACTCGAACACGTTGCCACTTGTATCCGGCCACTCATCTGGGTGCTGCCGTACAAAATCGGCCATCTCACTACCATCGAAGAGAGTGTCGAATCCGAAACCGACGTGGTCAGCCCCTACCAACTCCACGAAGTAGTCAATCTGCCGAAAAATAGCTTCGCTGGTTGGTTTTTCCGTTCCTAGGTACATCGTTGCTCCTGAAACGCCAACAACGCCACCGGTCTCAGCACAAGCCTTAATCTGATCATCACGAATATTGCGAAAGTGAGGGTGGAGGACGGAAGCATTGGAATGCGTAAACACGACGGGATGGGTCGAAACGGCAATCGCATCTAATGAAGTCTTGTACCCGGTGTGACTCAGATCAACCAGCATGCCCACTCTCTGCATCTCCTGTATTAACCGGGATCCAAACCTGGAGAGGCCTCCGTCAACTCGTTCGGCGCACCCCCCGCCCACATCGTTGGCTTGATTAAATGCCAGTAGAGCATGGCGAATTCCGAGCTTATAAAAGATATCGATCATGTCCAGATTGCGTTCGAACGGCCGGGTGCCTTCAAAGTGCAACACGACACCGAGTTGTCCCGAGCGTTTGGCTTCAGCAATTTCATCAGCCCGCTCAATCACCCGAATCCAATCGCCTCTCTTATTCAGTTCGCGGCGCGTGCGACCAACATAGGCCACAGCCTCGGCAGTATTGTGACTGTCCCCTGCCAAGGTCAGGGACACGTGCGAGAACCCACTGTTCTTAAAACGGGAGAGTGACTCGTAGGTATTGCCCGCTGCGGGATCGATTTGAAACACCATATCCCAGAGAATGGCATCGTGGCAGATCGCTCGCACTTTTTCCGAAACATTCTTAGCGTCACTTGATGTCATAAAAGTTATATCCAATGCTTTCTTCGCTGCTGAGGCTCCCGATGCCGAGCGCCAGACTCTCATTCAACCAGGAATACCGGCAACTAGCGGTTTGAAAGCGCGCAACCACCCGGACGTAGTGTTCTGCCGGGAGAAAATACTGAAATCCCCCCGGTGCAAATACCTTTTTCAGCACTCCGGGTTGGGCACGCCAAATTCCCGCATATCGTAGATAGATCAGAGAACCGTCCTCCAAATGCAAAACGGCACGCGCGTCGATGTCGAAAGAGTCTGGGCTTCGATACACGGCCCAGTCGCCACCGCCAGGCAGCAATCTGCCACTCAGGCGTGGACCAACCACTTTTCCTGACGTGAAGTAGCAGATCTCCAGGCGTGCACAATTGGCATGCGCTTGGATTTCGAGTGGGTGGCTGAAACGAGCCTCCAATCGAAAGAGTAGTTCCCACGATGTAGGACCGGGCGTGTTTGGTCTGCTATCGATCGGTCTCAAGCAACGACACCCTCTGCGGGTTTCTTTTCGCCGGTGCAAATCATTCGCAGAAATGAGCACCCAGCGACTTCCTCAGGGGTATCAAGCAAGAGAAAAGGAGACAAGGGAAAACAGTGGCAAAAGACGCACCCTTCCTCATTTTTCCTTCGACCGTGCAGGAGAGAAGCTGGTTGGGCAGAAGTCGACAGAAATATCGGATTGTGATATTAGAATGAAACCTTTCTAGGGGCCAGCACATGCCACAGAATTCGTCCGGTTCGAACAACCCTGCCGATCGCCTCGATTCGTGGAAAGAGATTGCAAATTATCTCAAGCGAGGCGTGCGCTCGGTACGCCTTTGGGAAGGAAGGGAGGGCTTACCGGTTCACCGGCATCATCACCATCGCCGCAGCTCCGTATATGCCTTCCGCTCAGAACTCGATCGCTGGTTGGAGAATCGGCGTCCACGCCAACTCCGATCTACCGCTGGACAATTGATTCTGGCTCTCGTACCAGTCCGCGACCTAGGCTGCGACCCCCGCCAGGATGGCTTCGCGGAAGGTCTCACGGAAGAACTGGCCACGCATCTCGCGTTTATTGACCATGCGCGGCTCGGCGTGGTGGTGTGCACTTCTGAAGCTAATCGGCGGGTTGGCTGCGCGGACACGATTCAGACCTTGTCCCCTAATTTTCTGTTGTCGGGAGCGGTGCGAGGCTCGGGCGGTCAGCTCCGCACCACGGTTCGCCTCACGGATGCGAGGCGCCAGATTCAGGTGTGGGCTCAGAGTTACCAGCACAGCAACCGTGATCCGCTTGGAATCCAGGTATACATTGCACGCTGCGTGGCGTCTCAAGTCCAGGTTCAGTTGCTTTCCGGTGAACGGTCGCTTGCGCCACAGCCCTCCAGCACCGCCGGGGCCGCCCACCTCGCCTATCTCGAAGGGCGCGTTTTGTTGAGAGAAAGAACAATCCACGCGCTAAGAAAAGCAATTGCTTCTTTCGACCATGCCTTGCGTCTTGAGCCCTCGTACGCGGCGGCTTATAGCGGCTTGGCAGATTCCTATGCGTTACTCGGATACTACAGCGGGTTTTCTCTACTGCAAGCCAAACTCACCGCCACCCAAGCCGCCAGGAAAGCCATTGAACTCGACGACCAGCTGAGTGAGGCCCATGCCTCGATGGGAGAAATCAAAGCCTTTTACGAATGGGATTGGACCGGCGGGGATTTTGAATTCCAGCGAGCGATTGCATTGGATCCCACATGCGCGACTACCCACCACTGGTATGCCAACCTGTTATCCGTGTTGGGGCGAACCCGAGAGGCGACCGCGCATGGATTAAAGGCCCTGCAGATCGAGCCGTGCTCTCCTCTGATCATGGCTGGCGTTGGGCTTGTGCACTTTTATTGCAACCAACCCGACATCACGATCGGGTTGTGCAAGAAGGCATTACAGATCGATCCCAACTACGCTCTTGGACTTTGGGCTCTGGGAATGGCTTATGAGCAGAAAGGAGACCACGAAGAAGCCCTCCGGCAGTTCCAACGGGGTGTCAAGCACGACCGTGAGAACTTGTGCCTCTCTACGAGCATGGCGCATACCTATGCGCTCGCCGGTGACGAACAGAAAGCGCGGGCTATTCTCGATAAGTTGATCGATTCCTCAATGCCTCGAACTGCGTCTGCCTATGATCTGGCGGTCCTCTACGCTGGTCTGAATGAACCGGACAATGCGTTCCGATGGCTGCAGCAGGCCTGCGAAGAACGCTCGGACTGGGTACCCTACCTTGGAGTGGAGCCTCGATTTAGGAATTTGCGAGCCGATCCCAGATATCTGAATCTTCTGGACAAGGTTGGGCTGCACTGATTTCTTGCCCCGGAAGGGCAAACTCGCAGCTCAATGCTCAGCGCCTTTACCAACGTAACTCCGCAAGAATCGCTCCGAAGAACCCGCCCTGTTGAGCATAGCCCGTCGCCTAAACGCTTTGTGGTCGTCCATATCCTCCGTTGTACCGAATCGGCATGTCGGCGAAACATGGGATAAGAATATGGGCAGTGCGCTACTTTGAATTAACTGGCGCAATTTATTCGCCAAACCACCGCATCGGAAATCCATCGCGGATTCAAAATAGCGCACTATCAGAATATGGGATAAGAAAAGCGGATTTCAATGTGCGATGTGCTTGGAACCCGCATAAAATCTGGAGCCGACGATCGGACTTGAACCGATGACCTGCCGATTACGAATCGGCTGCTCTACCAACTGAGCTACGTCGGCCTGCTAGGCTAGTTCAGTCTATCAGAACGACTCTGTCCCGCTCGGCGGTGCGCACAGTCTAGCGAGGTCGGAAATATCTTGGCGCTTACACTGGCCTCGTGATCGCGCCTTGCGATGCCGACGAGACCAGCGCGGCATACTTGGCAAAGACGCCATTGGGATATCTCGGCTGCGGAGGCTTCCACTTCTTCATTCGCTGCCGCAGCACATCATCGCTGACTTCAACTTCGAGCTTCCGCTGCTTGACATCGAAGTGAATGATGTCTCCTTCTTGCACTGCGGCAATCGGCCCGCCCAAGGCTGCTTCTGGGGAAACATGCCCCGCCATAAGCCCATGGGTGGCTCCGCTGAAGCGACCGTCGGTCAGCAGCGCAACCGATTCGCCCAATCCTTCGCCAACGATGGCTCCGGTCACGCTGAGCATCTCGCGCATGCCCGGCCCGCCCTTGGGGCCTTCATTACGAATCACGACAACATCTCCGGCCTTAATCTTCTTACTCGTCACGGCAGCCATCGCGTCTTCCTCTGACTCGAAGACGCGCGCCGGCCCGCGATGCTCCAGTCGCTCGTGCCCGCTGATTTTGGCGACGCATCCCTCCGGCGCAATGCTGCCCTTGAGGATCACCAGTCCACCGGTCTTTTTGAGAGGCTTATCAAGTGGCGCGATCACTTCCTGGTCGGGAGTTTCCTTCGCGCTTTCAGCCTCGGTCGAGATTGCGCGGCCGGTCACCGTTAGAGCATTGCCGTGCAGCAGCCGAGCCTCCAGCAAACGCCGGGTGAGGAGTCGAATTCCGCCTGCGCGATGCATGTCAGCGGCGACGAAGCGCCCCGAAGGCTTCAGGTCGGCGAGCAGCGGAGTTCGCTCACTGACCATCTGGAAATCGTCGATTTCCAGGTTCACTCCCGCCTCTCGCGCGATCGCGAGTAGATGAAGCACAGCGTTGGTCGACCCGCCGGTAGCTGCGACTCCGGCAATCGCGTTGTCAAAAGCTTCGCGAGTGAGGATGTCTCGCGGACGGATTCCTCTCTCCAGAAGATTCATAACTACTTTCCCGCAGTCGAACGCCACTTGGTCCTTATGAGGATCCATCGCCGGCACGCTGTTGTAGCCCATGGGCGAAAGCCCGATCATTTCCATCACCGTGGACATCGTGTTGGCGGTGTACTGACCGCCGCACGCGCCGGCTCCCGGACACGCAACGTCTTCAAGCTCCTTCAGATCCCTGTCGGTGATCTTGCCGGCGGCATTCGCGCCAACAGCTTCGAAAACATCCTGGATCGTGACATCCTTCCCGCGATAGCTGCCAGCGGCGATCGTTCCGCCGTAGAGCACCAGCCCGGAAAGATTCATGCGCGCCAGCGCCATGGCAGCGGCCGGAATCGTCTTGTCGCAGCCCACGACGCAGACAACCGCATCGAAAAGCTGCCCGCGGCAAACCAGTTCAATGGAATCGGCAATCAGTTCGCGGCTGACCAGTGAGGCACGCATACCCTCAGTGCCCATCGTCTCCCCATCGGAGATGGCGATGGTGTTGAACTCCATGGGCGTGCCGCCCTCTGCGCGAATGCCCTCTTTCACCTTCGCCGCCAAGCGGCGCAAATGAAAATTGCACGGCATGGTTTCGATCCAGGTATTGGCCACGCCGATGAGCGGTTTCGCGAGGTCGGCGTCAGTGAAACCGATTGCCTTGAACATGGCGCGCGACGGAGCCCGGTCGCGACCGTCGGTGATGCCGCGGCTACGATGCTTGAGATCCATGTGCGAAAGATTACACGACTGGAATGATCGAGAAAATGATTGAATGTGACGGCGTTCGGCTGTGAAAGAAGCGACGAGCAATGAGCGGCGAGCGATGAGTTTACTTGTGGCTCAACACTCCTCGCCCACGGGCTACCCTATTTCATGCCAGCGCAGCTCGCGCGGCCGCGCCTTTGCCACCCGCCGACGCTGGAGGATGAGGCGTCGCCCAATCTCCACGTGGTGTCTCGTGCGAACGCAGGCCTTCATTTGCCCAGACGTCGATCACATCGCTAATGGAATACCACTCGCGCAGCAGTTGCCCGACCTGCTTGTGATTTGCGTCGAGCGCCAGGAGGACGCGATGGTTCTGTTCGAAGATCTCGGCGTGAACCGACATCAGGTCGAGTCCTCGGCGTGACGCAGCGTTCAGAATGCGCATCAACGTGCCTTGCGTATTGCGATAGCGAATGTGAAAGGCCTGCATGTCAAACCTCATTGGCGATTGTGTGATTGAGCCATTGTGTGATTGAAACCGGCATGTACTCCATCCTGTTGCAATCCCCCAATCGCCCAATGTCTCAACTACTCAATTCCGGCATCTTCCTCGTACATCATCTCTGAGAGCGCAGCTCCTGCTGGAACCATCGGAAAGACATTTGCTTCCGGATGGCAGTCGAACACGAGCAACTCTGGTTCGGATGAGTGCAGAAAGCGATCGAGCACATCTGCGGTCTCCTGTGACACGGGAAACTCGCGCATAGCATCTTCGTTGAGCCGATGCGCCTGAATTTTGTACGCCTTTGCGATCTCGACAAAGTCTGGATTGTCGCTCAGGTCGGTTTCGGCGTAGTTGCGCTCGTAGAACAGCTGCTGCCACTGGCGCACCATCCCCAGATATTTGTTATCGACGATGACCATCTTTACGGGCAGTCCAAGCCGGCGTACAGTCGCCAGCTCTTGAATGTTCATCTGAAATCCGCCATCGCCAGAGACACAGAGAACGCAGGCATCCGGTTTGGCCAGTTGCACGCCAACCGCGGCCGGCAGGGCGAAGCCCATCGCTCCCAGTCCGCCTGAGGTAATAAATCCACGTGGGGATGATGAACGGTAGCGCTGTGCGGCCCACATCTGATGCTGACCCACATCAGCCAGGATCACGGAGTTCTCCGGCAATCGGCTGAACAACTCATCTAGAAAGCGGATCGTGGGCTGCGCCAGGCCGCGTGGATCAAGTTCTGCGCGTTCCGGGCCGCACGCAGTGTCGCGCCATTCACTCAGGTCCGTCGGGGAATGCTTGCGCAGTTCCGCATGAAATGCCGGGATCGTGTCGGCCAGATCGCCGATTACCGGAATCTCGCACGGTCGGACGCGGTCCAGCTGCGCGGGATCAATTTCGAAGTGAACAATTTTGGCCTCTGGGGCGAAACGCGAAGGATCGCCCGTGACTCGGTCGTCCAGCCGCGCCCCAAATACGAGCAGCAGGTCGGTCTCGTGCAGGGCCATGTTCGCCGCGCGCGTCCCGTGCATGCCGACCATTCCGAGGTAGTACGAGGCTTGCGGAGGAACGGCGCCAAGTCCATGAACGGTGGCGAAAGTCGGGATGTTCAAATCATCCAGCAACCGCCGCAATTCGGGAATCGCACCAGAAAGTTTCGCTCCCGCGCCAACCAATGCCACTGGACGCTTGGCCTTTTGGAATAACCCGATAATCGTGTCGTCAAAGTCGCCCTCGGCTTTCGCATCGGCCGGGCGAGCGTGCGGGGTAAACTTCACCGGCCTGGAAAACTGGGCCTTGGCCTTCAGAATGTCAGTTGGAATATCGATCACCACAGGACCGGGACGTCCACTGCGCGCAAAGTGAAATCCCTCTGCAATCACGGCCGGGAGTTCATCGATTGACTTCACGAGCCGGCTCCACTTCGTCAGAGACAATGTCATTCCAAAAACGTCGGTCTCCTGGAATGCGTCCGTCCCGATCAACGCGCTGCGGACCTGACCAGTAATGCAGACCAGTGGCACCGAATCCATCTTCGCGTCGGCGATCCCGGTCACCAGATTTGTCGCTCCAGGTCCGCTGGTCGCTATCGCCACACCAACATTGCCCGTCGCTCGTGCATAACCTTCGGCGGCAAAGACCGCGCCTTGCTCATGCCGCATCAGGATGTGGCGCACTCCGCTGCCATCGAGCGCGTCGTAGAGCGGCATGATCGCGCCGCCGGGGTAGCCAAAGACGAGGTCCACGCCCTCGGCCCGTACGCACCGTAAAACGATTTCGGCTCCTTTAAGCATTCACGACCTGTTTCGGCTTTTTGCTCGCAGCTGTCGCCGGAGCTTCCGCCGATTTCTTCGCCTGACCTGGCAGCCAGTTCATCATGGCGCGCAGTTGTGCCCCGACAATCTCAATCGGATGCCGCTTCTCTTTCGCTCTCAAGGCAGCGAAGTTCTTGCCACCATCCTGGTTTTCTTCGATCCATTCCTTGGCGAAGGCGCCGCTTTGGATGTCGGCCAAAATCTTCTTCATCGCTTTGCGCGTCTCGTCTCCCACAACCTTTTCGCCGCGAGTCAGATCGCCGTATTCGGCGGTGTTGGAAATCGAGTAACGCATGCGGTCGAGGCCGCCCTCATAGATCAGGTCGACGATCAGCTTCATCTCATGCAGGCATTCGAAGTAGGCGATCTCCGGCGCGTAGCCGGCTTCGACCAGCGTCTCGAATCCTTTCTTGATCAGCGAAGTCAGCCCGCCGCAAAGGACGGCCTGCTCGCCGAACAAGTCGCTTTCCGTTTCTTCCTTGAACGTGGTCTGCAGGACGCCGGCGCGGGTCGAGCCAATTCCGTGCGCGTAACAGAGCGCGAATTCGTGAGCCCGCTTACTGGCGTCCTGCTGAATGGCGAGCAGCGAAGGCACTCCGCGCCCTTCGCTATATACACGGCGCAATAGGTGCCCGGGACTTTTTGGCGCAATCATGACCACGTCCACGTCGGTGGGCGGAGTGATGGTTTTGAAGTGAATGCTAAAGCCGTGGGAGAAGCCCAGAATCTTTCCAGACCGCAGATGCGGTTTGATGTACTGCGCGTAAACCGCCGCCTGGGTCTCGTCGGGTGTGAGCACGTGGATCCAGTCGGCGCGTTCGGCAGCCTCATTGGGAGAGACAACGACCATGCCGTCAGCCCGGGCTTGCTGCGCACTTGGGCGGTTCGGTTCGAGTCCGACGATCACGTTGTATCCGCTGTCGCGCAGGTTCTGGGCCTGGGCGTGCCCCTGGCTGCCATAGCCCAAAATGGCAATAGTTTTGCCCTTCAGGGCGTTGGGATTGGCGTCGTGTTCGTAAAAAATAGTAGCCACCGGCGTGCTCCTCTCAGTGCACAAGGGGAGTGAAGAAGCCCCTCATTGGTCAGGAAACCTGGAATCCACACAAACCGACCGGTCGGTCGGTATTGCCCATGCTATCGTTGCTCACATTTCCCTGTCAAGCTGAAATGAGCTCACATTCCATTACGCTTTCTTCATTACTTCTGTCCCAAAGTAAGAACCCACCGTCAGCTTGTCTGGCGGTGGGTTCGGAAACTGCTTTAAATCTTGATGCTTACCGGATCAATTTGCTCCCACGCCAGAGATGGACAGGATGCAGTCGCACCCCGACTACAGCATCGCTAATTCGAATTGCGCTCTGGCCTGGGGTCATAAATCTCTTCCGAGTAGGAACGAGAGTAGCGATCGCTAAATATACCTGTCAAATCGAAATTCTTCTTGGCTGGATCGGTTTGTCCGATACAAGGCCGTTCCCGAGTAGCGGCATGGAATGCAGTTTGCGTCGCTATAGAGATTCTGTTGCCAAATCTCCCGCTACTGCCATGGCCGCTGGCTTTCAGCTCAGCTAGTACGAATGCAATATATGTGGTCGGATGCACTACGGTGTATTCTTCTGCAACTTTATTCGGTGCTTTCTCACTGGGGACAACAAACAATGACCTGGATTCGCACGCTTTCTATCGAAGAAGCCGACGAAAAACTTCGCCAAGCAATCGAGGGCGAAAAGGCCCTTTACCCGAAGGAGTATGCACAGCCGATTCATCCCGATGCGTCTGGAGCTTCGTCGATTGTAGGGTCGCACACACTTATTCCTGACGCCCTCTATCATGCGTTTAGTACATTCGGCGCGCTGATGTCTGCCGACTTGCCGCTCAGCCGCACGCAGCACGAGATGATTGCGACCATGGTTTCAGTGACGAACCGGTGCAAGTATTGAATCGAGTCGCACGCAGAGTTTCTGCGTAGGGTCACGTTGGACCAGGTACTGGTCGAAGCGCTGGAACACGACTACACGAAGGCTCCGATCTCAGCCGAGGACCGTATGATGCTCGACTATGTCATCAAGCTGACCAAAGATGCCACCCAGGTTCGGAAAGATGACATCGAAGGCTTGCGGCACGCGGGTTTCGACGACCGCGGCATTCTGCAGATAACGTTGATCGCATCCTGGTTCAACTACATCAATCGCGTCGCGGACGCGCTGGGGGTAGGCAGGGACTAAACAATCAAGCTTCCGCGACCATATTCGCTCTCGCATCGCAGGCCTCGAGCCTGTCTTTGCCATCGTCACCATGGCAATCGTCGCCATGAGGCTCGCTGACCCAATTCCACACACGCACACCTTTCTGATCCAGAAAGGTATGCGCTTCGCCAT
Organism: Candidatus Sulfotelmatobacter sp.; assembly: GCA_035710725.1. Lineage (GTDB taxonomy): Bacteria > Acidobacteriota > Terriglobia > Terriglobales > Acidobacteriaceae > Sulfotelmatobacter. The sequence continues at coordinate 22,304 of DASTCY010000035.1, forward strand.
AAGTAACGATCCGACGAAGCACGGTGGTCACCGATGCAGCAAGGTCCTTGTGACGGCCTGCGAGCTCGGGGGCGCGACGCCACAGTTCGGTGCAACACTGGCGCAAGGTTAATGGCGATGTGGCCTCCATTAGGATCTGTCGACATCCTTTCGTAAATCCGACGTTACGCTCCGACACCTTGCGTGCGAGTACGCATCGCAACTCGTCGCTGAGCACGGCATCCCCGTACAAATCACTAAGACCAGCTACCAGTTGTTTGATCGTGCCGATCCGTTTCATGATTTCGGCTCGTTTCTGCATCAGGCCTTTCAACTCACGCTCCGCATTCGCAAGAATTTCTCTTACGTGCGTCGGTCGTTCGGTGGCGAAAATCCCCGACTGTTGCACCAGGTTGCTCATTGCGTTCCCCCGTTCGCAGTTTTGCGGATATTCATCGTTGGTTGCCGCCCGTCTTGATTGGAGAAGCGGAAACTCGGTGCTGCTTCGCAACCATGAGCTCAGGTCTCGGAGCCGCCAGTTCGTAGCCGTAGCGGCTGTCTTCCGTCCAGACCTGCCACAGCTCGCGCCCGCCCCCTACGGTGTTGAACACCAACTTCGGTCGGTTCGGATTACTCTGTGCCTGCACGGAATGCGGATAGACAGATGCGATGGTATGTCCCTGTGAATCGCGCAATTCGATCGTGTTGGCAGCGCACGCCAGCATGTAGTCCCCAGCGCGAAACGGTTTCTGGTCAACAGTGAAGTCGAATGGGACATTCACTCTGATAAAGCGATACGCTACATTTTGCGCGAGCCCTTTTCCGCCAAGCGACAAAACAGCTGCAAGAAGTACTGTCAGAACACGAACCCCACGGTAATGCATACATCCTCCTGGTTTGAACGCTGATGCGGTTTCGTCTTTTTTTGCGTCTCGCAGTAACGTCACTCTGACGCAAAGTTTTTTGCGACGCTATCCGCTTTTTGCGATCAATCTCTATAGCGATCTACTTGGCATTGGATGGGATTCGCGTCATCACGATCATTGTTTGTTTTCATTTCATTGATGAGCCGCGTTCATATAGCGCGGAAACAAGAGCGTGCGGAAGAATAGCGGGCTTGAACGGCAGCGGGTACTGTGTGAATCCGAATAAACTCTGTGCGGCACGCGATCGCTCCTTTGAAGAGCAAGTTGCGCGCTGAATCAAGGAGAGCAACGATGTCGCAGGACCACGATGTCAAGCTGGAAGTGCGCCACTTGAAACTGTTGGCTGCTGTAGCGGAAAAAGGCAGCGTCACCGAAGCGGGCCGGTACTTGCACGTAACCCAATCGGCGCTAAGCCATCAACTGCGCGACGCCGAAGAAAAATTAGGCACGGCATTATTCCTGAGACTCGGCAGAAAAATGGTTTTGACGACAGCCGGCGAGAAGCTGCTGGAGTCGGCCCACAAGGTGCTGGATGAGCTGCGTCAGGCTGAAACGCAGATCGCGAGCCGGGCAGGCAGCATCCGCGGAGCGATTCGCGTCAGCACCGAATGTTATACGTGCTACCACTGGCTGCCTCCGGTAGTCGAGAAATTCCACGCTAAGTTTCCGGCAGTCGATGTCAACATCTTGTTGGAAGAGACCAGCCGCCCCTTTCCGGCGCTGCTCGACGGCAGATTGGATGTGGTTCTGACCACGTGTCCCCCGCGGAACAAAAGTTTGCAACTGACTCCCATGTGTGACGATGAATTGGTGCTGATAATGAAGCCCCAACATCGGCTAGCGTCATTGGCTCAGGTCCATGGCCGTGATTTGGCCGGTGAGTCGGTTGTGTGTTATCCGCCGAAAGAAGACTGCACTCTCCTGCAGGAAGTGATGCGTCCTGCAGGAGCTGAACCTCGGCGCATCATGGATATTCCCCTTACAGGGTCGATCGTCGATATGGTTTCGTCCGGCTGGGGCGTTGCTCTCATGGCCCGATGGGCGATCAAAGATTGCCTGGACAGCGGAAGGCTGGTGGCGCGCTCGCTGAACAATGGCGGCATTCGGCGGCGCTGGTACGCGGTTACCCTACGCTCACAGCCGGTGACGCCCTATTTCGCGGAATTCCTTAAACTGTTGGTGCAGACCTGGTCCCTCGATTCGGCGCCGAGCTAGGCAGGGGGACGCTCGGCGCGTGCTATGAGCGAACGCTCCTCGATTGCCAGCTATCTCGCAGACTTCCAGCGGCAAGGAATGGCTTGCGCCTACGTGCAGCGCCGGGGATATCGCACCGAGCGCTGGTCGTATCGACAGGTCGCCGACCTGGCGCAGGCTTTCACGAGCGAACTTTCACGCCGCGGAATCTCCCCAGGCGATCGCGTAATGCTTTGGGGCCGCAATTCTGCTGAATGGGTTGCGGCCTTTTTCGGCTGCGCTCTTTGTGGTGCGGTGGTTGTGCCTATGGACGACGCCGCATCGCTCGATTTTGCTGGCCGAGTGCTCAGACAAGTTGAGGCGAAACTGCTGGTTTGCTCGCGCGACCATGCAGACATCGGTAGCGTCACATTCCCCAAGCTGATTCTCGAGGACCTTCCGCATATTTTGCCCGGCACTCCGTGCGAGTTCGTGCCCAAAGCGAGCATGGGCCGCGATGAAATTCTGCAAATCGTCTTCACTTCGGGCACGACAGCCGACCCCAAAGGCGTTGTTATCACCCATGGCAATGTGCTCGCCAACGTTGCGCCGCTTGAACAGCAGATCCGCGGCTATTTGCGATACGAACGCTTTGTGCATCCGATTCGGTTCTTGAATCTACTGCCGCTTAGCCACGTTTTCGGACAATTTCTTGGTATTTTCCTGCCTCCGATTCTTGGCGGCACAGTAATTTTCCAGGACGACTTCAAACCCTCAGAGGTGATCGCTACCATTCACAACCAGCGCGTTTCTGTACTGGTGAGCGTGCCACGCGTTTTGGACTCGCTGAAGCAGAAAATTGAACGCGACCTGCAATCTGAAGGCATGCTCGAAGACTTTCGAACAAGATTTCAAGCTGCCGCCGGCAAACATTTTCTCCGCCGGTGGTGGATTTTCCGCGACATTCGCCGACAGGTCGGGTGGAAGTTCTGGGCCTTTATCAGCGGCGGCGCTGCGCTTGATCGCGACACCGAAGAGTTTTGGGGACGGTTGGGCTATGCTGCAATCCAGGGATATGGCCTGACCGAAACCACCTCGCTCATCAGCGTCAACCACCCGTTCCACCTGGGAAAGGGCTCAATCGGCAAAGTGCTGGCCGGGAGAGATGTGAAGCTTGCCCCCGACGGCGAGATTCTCGTCCGCGGAGCTGGGGTAGCGTCTGGCTATTGGGACGCTAACGGCCGTCATCAAACCACCGACGCGGAAGGCTGGTATCGCACCGGGGACATCGGTGCGCTCGACGAAGAGGGCAATCTTTATTTCAAGGGAAGAAAAAAAGAGGTCATCGTCACTCCCAGCGGCACCAATATTTATCCAGATGACCTGGAAGCCGCGCTGCGCGCGCAACCGGATGTGAAGGATTGCATCGTGGTTGGCATCGACCGAGGCGAAAATGCCGAACCCTGCGCCGTACTGCTCATGCGGGATGGGGCGAACACGAAAGAGGCATTAGAACGCGCGAATCAGTCTCTTTCCGAATACCAAAGAATGCACCTATGCGTGCAGTGGCCAGACGAGGATTTTCCGCGTACGAATACGCAGAAGCCGCGGCGGAATGTGATTGAAGAATTTGCAAGAGCGCACTTGATCAATTCAGGAATCAAGCGAACTGCCGATTCCGGATCTCTTGCTAAGTTGATTCAGGACGTATCTGGCCGCTCGGCTCCAATCACGCCCGATGCGAGCCTGGAGGCCGATCTAGGCCTGAGCTCGTTGGACAAAGTCGAATTGCTCAGTGCGGTTGAAGATCGCTATCAGGTCGATCTAAGCGAGACCCGCTTCAGTGCTGCACGCACTGTCGGTGATCTGGAACGCATGCTGCGTGGCGAGAACGCACAGCGCACTCCCTATCACTACCCGGCCTGGACTCTAGGTTGGCCGGCGACGTGGCTGCGTTTTCTAGCTCATTATCTCTTGATGCGCCCGGCAATTCTGCTGCTCGGCTGGCCGCGAATCGAGGGACGTGACAATCTGCAGGGCTGGGCTGGGCCACTGCTCGTGGTCTCAAATCATGTCGGGCACGTCGATGTTGGATTCGTGCTTACGGCGCTGCCTGCCAGATTGCGTCATCGCCTCGCTACTGCGGCGGGAGGAGAGGCGCTGGAACTGCTGCGAACGCCTCCTTTGGGCAGAGGGTTTGTCGCCAGACTTTATGATCGCATTCAGTGGACGCTCGGGGTAGCTCTGCTGAATCTGTTCCCGCTGCCGCGTGAGGCCGGTTTTCGGCAAAGCTTCGCGTATGCCGGTCGAGCAGTCGATCGCGGCTTCAGTGTGCTGGTTTTTCCGGAAGGGCGGCACACTCAAGACGGCAACATTTGCAACTTTCGCACCGGCATCGGACTGTTGGCGAACAATCTGAGCATTCCAGTATTGCCAATGCGAATTGTAGGGCTTTTTGAAGTGAAGCACGCGGGGCGGCATTTCGCCCGTCCATACGAGATCACAGTTCGCATCGGCAAACCAATTCGCTTCGAGCCAACAACGGCGCCAGAAGAAGTTGCTGCGCGGTTGCAAGAGGCGGTGGAATCTTTGTAGTCTTCGCAGCTATTCTTCATCGGTTTGCGGTTCGGCCGCATGCGGATCGACTATCGGTTTGATCTCGCCCAGATTCGCCCCGCGCAATTGCTGATTGAGCTTCGCCAAATCGGAGGTCTGGAACTCTTTCCATTGCTTCAGCATCTCAGCCGAATTGCGCTGCATCCCGGCTAGGCCTTGCATTTGTGCCGACGTTGGAGCGGCGTCTACCTGCCACACTTGGCCGTAAAGTGTTGCCACCGCTCCATTGACCCGCGTCAGATTCGGTTTTGCCGACGTTGCTGATGAGCCAGTGGATCCCTCTAGCAACTCCTTCAACTTATTTCTTGCGTCTGCGACGGCAGCTTGAACTGCGGAGTCCGACTCCGTTGTCAGTTTCTCCAGTTGATCCCGAACCGATTGCGCTTGCAGCACAGCTTTTGACGTATCGCTGAATGAAGCTGCGAGTTGCGTCTCCGCTTCAAATTTCTTCTCTAGCTCAACTGAAGATGCCTTGACTCGCGGATCCATTCGTATCACAAGCGACTCGGTGTAAGTCTTGGCATTTACGGTTAAACGAACTGTGTAACGGCCGGGCAATGCCGTCGGCCCCATTGGCACACGCGGCGTGTCATGAGGCACCGCCGCGATCGGATATTCATGTCGCGTAGCTGTTGGTGCAGTGTAGTGCAGGTCCCAAACCCAGCGATGCGTTCCGGCCTCGGCAGGAAGTGCGCGCAACGGCCGCAGCCAATAAAGTGGGATCAACTGCTTCTGTAATTGCTCTTGCGATACCGACGGCTCGTCAGTGCTCGAAAAGTGGCGGACAACTTTTCCTTTTGTATCGAGAATTTCGAGTGTGACCGGGCCCGACACAGATGCCGGCAGGTAGTAGTCGATCAATGCGCCATCCGGCGGATTTTCACCCATCGGCTCATCTGGAGGAAGTGGCGTATCGGTGTTGGTGTCGCGTTGAACTCGATATGTAGCCCTTGGTGAGAATAAGTGAGCTTCACCCGGGGAGAGCGAGGCCGTGAACTGGCGCAGCCGAGTGATGTCGTCAAGAATCCAGAACGAGCGACCGTGCGTGCCAACGATGAGATCGCCATCGTGGATCCAAAGATCGCGCATCGCCGTGTGCGGCAGATTCAATTGCAAAGACTGCCAGTGATCGCCATCGTCGAATGAAACGAACACTGAATTCTCTGTGCCTGCAAACAACAGGCCTTTTCGCTCGGAATCTTCACGCACCGTATCGACCGGGCCGAAATCGGGCAGGCCAGCAACGATGAGTTGCCACGACTTGCCGCCATCGTGGGTGCGGTATATATACGGCCGTGTGTCATCGATGCGGAATCGGCTCACCGAGACGTAGGCCGTCTCATCATCGAAATGTGACGCAGAGATTTGCGTGACCTTGCTCCACGAAGTGAGTTCCTTCGGGGTGATGTCAGCCCAATTCTTTCCGCCATCGCGAGTAATTTTCACGAGACCGTCGTCGGTTCCCGCCCAAAGCGTATTGATGTTCTTGAATGAAGGCGCGAGTGCATAGATGACTCCGCGCTGCAGCTCTGCCCCTTTCCGAATGAGGTTTCCGACGCTCGGCGGAGCGCCGGGATTTTCTTTGGTGAGGTCTCCGCTGATCGCTTGCCAGGTATTGCCGCCATCCGTCGTTTTGAACAAAAAGTTGCTGGCGTAATACAGCGTGTGCGGGTCAAGCGGAGAAAACATCAGCGGCTCGGTGCGATCGGCGCGGTATTTTTCGTTGCGGACCGGAATGGGAGTAATGTTCTGCACCTGCCCCGTCGACCAGTGAAATCTCGAGACTTCGTTGCGACCCGCACCGTAGATCACATCCGGATCAAGCGGGTCAGGCGCAACATAGCCGTATTCGATCACGCCCACCGGATGCCAGTCGCGAAATGTGATCGCCCCATCGTTGCCGCGGCTGGCGGTACAAACCGATCCGCTCTCCTGCTGTCCGGCACAAACTTTGTAAGGAAAGGTATTGGTCGCGATCACGTGATAAAGCTGGGCCGTGGGTTGGTTGTACCAAGAGCTCCAGCTCTCGCCACCGTTAACGGTGACCAGCGCGCCCTGATCGCTGACGAGCAAAATGATTTGCGGATTGTTGGGGTTGATCCAAAGATTCTGATAATCGTCTCCGCCTGGCGCACCGCGAAATCCTGCCCAGGTCTTGCCGCCGTCGGTGGAGCGCATGGTGACGGTGCTGGCGCAGTAAACGACGTCAGGATTTTTCGGGTCCACCCTTGGAATCGGAAGGTCGCCGCCGCCAATCCGCCCCGCGGGACGCGGATCGTCGGTCGCCTGCGCCCAGCTTTCGCCAGCGTCATTAGAGCGGTACACCGCCAGCTTGCCATCGCTCATGCCGAGCGTGGCGTACAAGCGCCGAGGGTCACTGGGCGCGATGGCAACATATATCTGAGAAAAATTCTGGGGTAAGCCATTCTTGAGCTGATGCCAGGTTGCACCGCCATCCGTCGACTTGAACAGGCCTCCATTCGTGCCATTGAACTCGTTATTGTCTTCCCAAGGCCCTTCGCGCGCTTCCCACATCGACGCGTACACAACATCAGGATTTGTGGGATCAATCTGGACGTCGGAGCCGCCGGTGTTCTCATCTTTCGCGATCACTTTTTCCCAGTTCTGACCACCGTCAAGGGAGCGATAAATTCCGCGCTCTTTGCTTGGCCCATAGGGATGCCCGAGAACCGCGGCAAACAAGTGATCGGGATTGCGTGGATCGACGGCGAGTGCCGGAATCTGCTGGCCGTCGCGAAGTCCGAGATGCGCCCAGGTTTTGCCGCCGTCAATGGACTTGTAAATACCATTGCCGACCGAAAGATCGGGGCGATGCAAGCCTTCTCCGCTGGCGACATAAACGATATTGGGATCGGAGGGCGCGACTGCGATCGCGCCAATTGACTGCGTCGGCTGATCGTCGAAAATAGGATTCCAGGTGCGGCCGTAATCGTCGCTCTTCCATACTCCGCCATTGACCGCGCCGACATAGAACACGTTGGGGTGCTGCGGTACTCCCACCGCCGCACGAGTGCGGCCGCCTCGAAAGGGCCCAATCATGCGCCAATGCATCTCCTGAAACGCATTGTCAGGAATCTGTTGTGCCGAACTGAACACTGATACCAGAAAAACCAGACTGCCCAATGAAAGCGCGGCCGTGCGAGATCGAAGCATCTGCATCCCCCAAGATGGCAAAATCAAACGAGTAGGATAAATCAAAACCGAACAGAAGGACGTTCTCATCGTGTCTGAGCCGCGACAGCCATATCAAAATTCTTTCGTGCGGACAGCTATCATCTAGTAATGAAACTCAGCACGAGGCGCGACATTCGATGAGAATTAAGCAATCGAGAGCGAATCGGTTTCGCAGCCCGATCTGTGTACTGGTTTTGGTCCAGGTCTTTCTCTCTATTGCCGCCGCTCAGCCGAATCGGGGAGAAGCTGTTCCATCAACTCCAGGACTGAAGCCCATCCTCGATTACATTTCTGCTGCCTGGAACACGCTCACTCGCTCGATGAGCGATTGCCAAACCATTGTCGATCCCAAGATCAGCGAAGCTTCTGTCCTGTATTTGCCGAAGGATCTCGAGCAGCCCACTTCAGTTCGAGAACTGTCACAGCGCTGCCATGTTCAGGTGGAACATCTCCCGATTGTGATTCATCATTTGGGAGAGCTGGATACCCGCCGATTCCAACCGCACGGGTTGCTCTACCTTCCTGGCAAGTACGTCGTGCCCGGCGGCCGCTTTAACGAAATGTACGGCTGGGATAGTTACTTCATTATTCGCGGATTGCTGCGGGCTGGCCGCCTCGAACTCGCCCGCGAGATGGTCAACAACTTCTTGTTTGAGATCGAGCACTATGGCGCGATGCTGAACGCGAACCGCACATATTATCTGACACGCTCGCAGCCGCCATTTGTAAGCTCGATGTTCGTCGACGTGTACCAAGCGACCGAGAAACAGGGAGGACAGGACAAAGCCTGGCTGGAGCGCGCTTACGCCGATCTGAACCAAGACTACGAGATGTGGACGCACGATCCTCATTTGGCGGGCGATACCGGTCTTTCCCGCTATTTCGATTTCGGCGAGGGACCGCCCGCTGAGGCCATCAAGGACGAAACGGGCTTTTATCGCAAAGTCTCAGCTTATTTCTTTCTTCATGCGGCCGACGCGGACGATTACATCATTTCGAAAGTCGATGCCGGTAAACCAACCGCCGGATCGACGTATACACTCCGAGTGTGTGAAGAGGCAACCGCGCTTGCGTCATCGGATTGCGATGAGCCGCAGCGCTTCCAGCTGAGCGGCGATTACTACAAGGGTGACCGCTCAATGCGCGAATCGGGATTTGACGTCAGTTTTCGCTTTGGTCCATTCGGCGCTGGCACTCATCATTACGCGCCAGTCTGCCTGAACAGCCTCCTCTATAAAACCGAGAAAGATATGGAGCAAATCAGTCGCTGGCTTGGCCGCGTCGAAGATGCCGAGAGATGGTCTGGTCGCGCGGAACATCGCAAACGCCTGATCATGCGCTACCTCTGGGATCCGCAGCGAGCCACTTTCTTTGATTACAACTTTCAGACCAAGCGGATTTCCTCGTATCTCTACGCGACGATGTTTTATCCGCTGTGGGCGGGTTTGGCAACACCAGAACAAGCCAAAGGCGTAGTAAGCCATCTGAAAGGATTCGAGCAACCGGGCGGGCTTCCCATGAGCACGCAAGAGACCGGTGCACAGTGGGACTTCCCTTACGGCTGGGGAAACATCGAGATGCTCGCCGTCGAAGGGCTTCGCCGCTATGGATTCAACGCCGACGCCGATCGGATTTCCTATGACTTTCTCTCGACCGTCGCCGACAACTTTCTCCGTGACGGGAACATTCGAGAAAAATATAACGTGGTCACACGCTCATCTGAAGCCCACGTCGAACTCGGCTATCGAACAAACGTCGTGGGCTTTGGCTGGACCAACGCCGCTTTTCTAGAGCTCTTGCACGGCCTTCCCAAAGAAATGGTCGAGCTGCTCGCAAATGAGCAGGGGCGAAGTCACGGAGATGTGCGATAGAGGCGGAAGAAACACCGAATCCGCTCGGCACCCCTCTGCGGATTTTCTCTGCGATCTCTGCGTTCAGAGCTCTGGACAATGATTGCCGTACAGGAAACCCACCCGGGATGTTCAGCCGATTCCCGCCAAAGTGTTCTCAATGCCCCCGGCCTTGAGCCCCGGCGTGGCGCCAATTTCACTCGCCACCCACGCGCCCATCCGGTTTGCCGACTCATTCATGCGATCGAGCGAGGCGCCGCGAAGATATTCGTGCACGAGAGCAGCAGTGAAGGCGTCTCCGGCACCCACTGTGTCGGCCACTTTGACGGGAAATCCCGGATGCCTGCTGCAGGCGTTCGGAGTTACCAGCAGGCTGCCATTAGCCCCGCGCGTCACACAAATCAGTTCGAGCTCAAAAGCTTTTAGCAGGTGTTTTGCCGAGTGCTCGTCGCTTTCGTGTTCCCGCCCGGAAAGCCGCATGATCACCGGCAACTCTTCATGATTCAGTTTTACGATTGTAGCCAGCTTCATCGATTGCGAAAGGATCTCCGCATCGTAAAAATTCTGCCGCAAGTTCACGTCGAAGACGCGCACGACACCAGGCCGCGTCGTCTCGAGGAATTTGCGGATCGTCGCCTGACTCTTTGCCGATCGCTGAGCGAGCGATCCGAAGCAAATCGCATCCGCTTGCTGTGCCAGGACCCGCCAGTCCTGAGTCCATTCCAAAAAATCCCAGGCCACCGATTCGGATATCTCAAATCGCGGTTGGCCCTTGCCGTCTACTTCCACCTTCACGGTGCCGGTGGGATGAGCGTCGTCTTCCTGCACGAAACTCGTTGGCAGTCGAAGTTCGGTGAGACGAAGAAGGGCGTCGCTCCCCAGATCGTCACGGCCGACGCGGCTCGCGGGAATCCCTTCGTCTCCGAGGAGCGACGTGATGTACGCAAAATTCGCCGGCGCTCCGCCCAGAGTTTTTTCCGCGGGGAACAAGTCCCAGAGCAGCTCTCCCAGGCCAACCACGGTGTGTCGTTTGCGCATCACTTGGATGCCTATCAGGTTCCGGATTGCTCGGCCACTTTAATTCATTTTGTGCAGCTTGCGCAGTGAGCTGTTAAGCGGCAACTTATGGCCGGGGCAAGAAGACTCTTCTGGCACCGACGAGTTGCCCAGCGAGTCGTTCTACGATTCAGGGCTATTTGTTTCTCTCTGACGCTACAATGGCGGCAGCATGATTGCTCATCTGCGGGGAAAATTGCTGGTCAAACATCCGAACGAGGCCATCGTTGAGACTGGCGGGGTTGGTTACGACATAACCATCAGCGTGCCCACATTTTCGGACTTGCCAGCTGCCGGCGCTGAGGTCGCGCTGCACGTCTACACTCACGTTCGCGAAGATGTGATCGCGCTCTACGGATTTCTGCGCTTCGCTGAAAAACGGCTGTTCGAGAAGCTGATCACCGTGAGCGGCATCGGACCAAAACTGGCCATCACGATCCTGAGCGGAATGCCGGCGGACGAAATGGTCGCGGCGATTCGCGGGAACGATGTCACGAAGCTGACTCGAATCCCAGGCATCGGTAAGAAAACCGCCGAACGCATGGTTCTGGAGCTGCGCGACAAGTTGCCCGACACCGGTTCGCCGTCAATGCCCGCGGCACCGGCGATGAGCGCGGTGGAAGAGGATGTTTTGTCGGCCTTGGTCAATCTCGGATATCAGCGCGCGGCGGCGGAGAAGGCGTTGGCCGCCGGGGCGAGGAATGGCAAGGCATCGTTTGATGCGATGTTTCGGGACGCGCTAGCTGTGTTGTCGAAGTGATGCGGCTGCTACTTTCCCGATTTTCCGGCTGCTGTTTCGGATAGCCTAAAATTCTTCAGAGTCAACTCAACAATAGGATGGGGCCACGACTCGAAATTACTCAGGCCAGCACCAATCGGCAGAATACCGGTTTTGAATACTCCATCCCGACGTGGAACGGTCATGAGTCCTTCCATGCGGATTTCGCTCTTCAACTTGTTCTGAACGACCAGCATCATTCCGACACCGCCGGCTAGTTTTTTCTCTTGCGTGAAAACGAACCACACGTCCGCTTTCTTGGCATCCGGTTGATAGGTCACCTCGCTGGCATCCGCAGACACCTTCAGATTTATGCCAAATTTTTCCCCTGCAAACAAATTCACGCTGTTGTTTGCGACGAAGGGTACGCGCTCATCGAAGTGCTTTTCGTAATCATGATCTTTATCCCGAAGCTTCAGTGTGAAGGGTTCTCGAGCCACAGCATCGTCTCCCTTCGGGCTCGCCGATACCTTCACCTGGCCGAACGTGAGATTTAACACAGCAATTGCCACTGCCGCTATCTGGAAGATCCGTCTCATAGCGGAATAGACTACTACTTCCCGATGCAAAACGTGCTGAAGATCAGGTTGAGGATGTCGTCTGTCGTCGTGGCGCCGGTGATGGCGTCGAGCGGACGAAGCGCCGAGTAAAGATCGAGCAGCAGCATCTCGTGGGGAACTTTGTTGGCCACGGCGTTTTGCGCGGCTTCGAGAGCTTGCAGCGACTCTTTCACCAATCCCTGATGGCGGACGTTGGTCAAAAAGCCGCTTTCGATCTGGGTCCCGGAATCGCCGCCCACGTGGCGCACAATCTCGTTGCGCAATTCGGAGATGCCCGCACCGGTCAGTGCTGATGTCGACACAACAGAAGTCCGATCATCCCGCTGACTCCTGACTCCCGACTCCTGACCACTTGCGCGCAAGTCAGACTTGTTCTCCACGAGGATAGCCGCGCGTCCGGAAACCTGCCGGATCAGCTCCTCGTCTTCGGGCGTCGGTAGCAAAGACGCATCCGTAACGACCAGCACCAGGTCGGCGTCCGCCAGAGCTTCCATCGACTTGCGAATGCCAATCGACTCGGCTTCGTCGAGCGCCTGCCGAATGCCCGCTGTGTCGACAAGTTTGACGGGAATCCCTCCGATCGCGACGGTTTCGCTGACCAGGTCGCGCGTTGTGCCGGGAGTGGCTGTGACGATCGCGCGATCCCGTTCTACGAGGCGGTTGAACAAACTCGATTTTCCTACGTTCGGGCGCCCGACGATGGCCAGCGTCATCCCTTCATGGACAATCTTGCCGTAATCGAAACTGGCGGCGAGTTGTTCGAGAGGAACGCGCACAGGCGCTATTCCGTCGAGAATTGTTTCGTCCGGGAGAACTGAAACGTCGTCCTCCGCAAAGTCGATTCCAGCTTCGAGGCGGGCGATCAGCTCGATTAATTTTTGTTTGATTGGCTGCAGCCGTTTCGACAGCGCACCATCCAGCTGCTGTGCCGCTACCTTCGCCTGGTAGAGCGTTTGCGAGTCGATCAGATCGCGAACCGCTTCTGCTTGCGTCAGGTCGATGCGTCCATTGAGAAACGCGCGCATCGTGAACTCCCCAGGTTCGGCCAACCGCGCGCCGCCAGCGAGGCAAAGTTCGACGATGTGCCGCAGCACGACTGGCGATCCGTGTGCGGAAATCTCGATGATGTCATCAGTCGTGTAGGAATGTGGCTTGGCAAAGTAAGTGACCACGACTTCGTCAATGCGCTGCCCTCGTGAGGCGGACACTCGTGTCCGCACGCTGGTAGCTGACGACTGCACTGCGTTTGCGATTGATCTTGAAGACGACGAATTCTGGCCGGCACCGTCGCCAGCCCGGGTGGACGGGATCCCGTCCGGCCTTTGCCGGGCAGGAGTGTCCGCCGCACATGGCTCGATCAGTTCTCCAAACGCCGCTCGGCCTGGCTCGAGTTCATGTTTCAGCCGCAACAGAGGTAACGCAACCTCGCGGGCTCTCGGCCCCGCTAGACGGACGATGCCAATCCCGCCGCGCCCTGAGGGTGTCGCAATCGCGACGATGGTGTCGTCGAGTTCCACGCCCTGATTGTAAGGGCTACACTCGACACGCTACAAAGCGCATCTACATGAAGACCTAGCGTCTTTCTAACACCGACAGTTGCATCACCTCAGTAATGTTTCCTCCCCCGAATCGCTCGCGATAATGGCCATGCCATGAAAGCGCTGGGAGCACCCATACGTCACTTCGGATTCAACCGCCTTTGGGCCGCCTTTTTCGCTGTGGGTGTGCTGATGTTCGGCGCGCTGGGAGTCGCAACCCTGACTTTCATGCGGAAGGACTCAGAATGGTGGGAACCGGTGGTCGGTGTCAGCCTCTGCTGTCTAAACATCTACGTTCTGGCACGGACGATGAAGACAAGCGCAACCGTGTGTGAGAGTGGTATTCGCTACACGGGCTTAAAAGGTGCTGGTGAGATGCTGTGGGATGAGGTCGACAAATTTCGATTCGCGATCTTGATCACGCGCCATCAGGGAATCATCAAAACCACGCAATACACAACGACTCTGGTCAGCAGCGATGGACGGCGGGTTGAACTTGGCAGTAATGTCCAACAGCCTAAAGAATTGGCCGATCTGCTGGTAAAGACCTTGCAGCCAATCCTGTTGCGGAAAACGATTGCAGCATACGACTCAGGGAAAATTGTTGATCTCGGCGCGATAAGAGTGACTCGTGAGTGCGTCTCAGTATCTACCGGGCTGAGAACTGTAAATATTCCGACTGCGAACGTCCTGGCCTGTGGCATTGACCAGGGCATGGTGATTGTCAGCGAACGCAAAGATGGGAAACTGAAGAATCACGCCGCCAGCATGCAGAAGGTCGACAATGCCTTTGCGCTGCTCGAACTGATAAATACAAAAATCGTGCAGCACAGCTTCGCAGCGAGCGGAGCACGATAAGCTCCATCCCAGTCGACTTCAGCGAGCCACCACCTTTTCAATCTCCGCCCGCAATTCACCGTACGGAAGCGCCCCGGGGTGATACATGGCTACTTTTCCGGCACGATCGAGTAGCACGAGAGTCGGCGTGGTCGAGGCTCCATAAACATCGAAGTTATGCTTGCTAACGGGAACTGGCATGTCGAGGAGACCCGAATAAAAGCGACGCCGCACGGCGTCAATGTACTGCAGTTCGTCGCTGGGCGACGCATGTTCGATTTGCGCCGTGTATCCGTAAAGTTCAGTGGGCCCGATGACCTTCAGGCCTTTGGCTGCGAATTCGGACCGCAGTTGCGTGATGATCGGCGCTTCCCCTTTGCAATCGGCACACCAATGCGCCCAGAAGAACAGCAGCACCGGCGATCCTTTCAGCTGGGCCAGGCTCGGAGGCTTCTCGCCCAAAAACTGATCTTCTCGAAGGGCTGGAGCCATTTTCCCCTGGAAGGAGAGCAGGTTTAGGTTCTTCTGCAGACGGGAAGCGACCGACGTTTTGCCGTAGGTCAGCATCGCAGTACGCAAGAGGGACTCGGCCTGTGCTTGTTGTCCGCGTGCGGCAAGTGCCTGCGCTTGAACCTCCAGGGCAGCCCCGAGCGCCAGCGGAAGGTGCGGCTCGGCATCGAGCTGACGCTGCTTCAACTGCTGGGCAACCTGCGCTTTGATCTCCTTGGCGTCGGCAATCGCAGTGTCGTATTGGCCTTGAGACAGCGCTGCACGGGCCATCCAGGAATACGCCTCCAAATATTCCGGCGTAGCCCCTAGCTGGTTGTGATACGAACTAAGCTCTGCCTGTGCCCCAGCGGCGTTCCCCTGCGCCAGGTAAATGCGCACGTCGTCGACAATGCCGGCCTCGGCGGTCAGTACGAACGCGAACATGATCGAAAATAGAAGAGCATGCAGCCGCATGCTTCTATGATGAGACCAGTAGTGCAAAAGTGACAAGTTGCCTGCCGAAGAATGCGTTTTCGCTGATTCGCTGTGCGGCTTGTAAGTCTTTGGCTACACGGAGGTAGCGCTGATCGCGCTCGAATTCTGTAGCTATTTTTGTGCACTTCTCGTATACTCAAATTGCGTTTGACTTTAGAGTTCCTTCGCAGTAAACGAGTTCTCCGCTTAACCCAGCGCGTGACCTGCCTGCAGAAGAATCCCTGAAAGTTTCAGCGCTACATCAACACAAAAGGAACAAAGCAACAGTATGGAAACAGGAACAGTGAAGTGGTTTAACGACGCCAAGGGCTACGGTTTTATCAGCCGCCAGAACGGCGAGGATGTCTTCGTGCATTTCTCCGCCATTCAGGCAAACGGCTTCCGCAGCCTCCAGGAAGGCCAGCAAGTGCAGTTTGACGTGGTCAAAGGCCCGAAGGGCTGGCAGGCAGAGAACGTCAAGGGCGTCTAACAGCCGCTTCGCAAGTAACAATTCGACACAAAGGGCGACCAGAAATGGCCGCCCTTTGTGCTTTCCGGGGAATTCCCTCACCTACAGTGCACTCGGCGATTTATCCTAGGTTGCTCGCTTTCTGACGAGTCAATGAATCGCTGACAAATAAACGGCGGGACGGCGTTAACATCGGAATGAATCTCGTTACGTCCGCGGAATTCGTGACTCTCTGATGGGGGTGAACATTGTCCAAGCTTTCTTCCGTCATATTGTTTTCATTTCTCTCTTTGGCCGCTCTTGGCCAGATCGCATACCCACCGCAAGAGGTCCGCATCGATGACTTACCGTCCCTGGCCGCCAATTCCAAGGAATTGTCCGACGTGCTAACGGCTTCGGTCGCGACCATACTTCATGACAAAGGGGTCTGTTGCGGTCAGGATTCGGCCCTTGCTGACAGCCTTGCCTCAGCCGATCCACTCTCCCTGAAAGATGTTGCCGCCAAGCTGCAAGGACGTCATCACCTCAGCGATGGTCGACCTGTGCTGGTTACCGCCGACTTCTGGTCTCCGGCTGCGGCAGGCGCAGATAATATCATTGTGGCCTTAAGGGACAAACGCGCTCTCCTTATGCAATGGAATTCTCACCTGTATGTCGTTTATGGAGTCGTCTTCGTCGAATCTGTCACGTCGAATGGCGAGACTACAGCCAAATCGAACGTCATTCAGAAGATTCACCTGCTGGATCTGCGATATTCCGATTCGCGTCGAAACGTCGTGTTCGATAGAGCCAAGGAGGGCATGAACAATGTCCAGGGCCTGCTCCTGCTCGAATCGAAGCCGCAGTGAATTAGCGAGCAAAGGAAATCAAGGAGAATGCCGGCCGAGGACTATGGCGCGAACAATCCTCAGATCGCTGTGGCTTGCTCTCGTCGGCGCGCCTGAATTTCGATATAGACATTCACCAGCGAAACCGCCGCCGGAGTGACGCCAGGAATGCGCGAAGCCTGTCCCAACGTGCGCGGCTGAATTTTCGACAGCTTCTCGCACATTTCGCGCGAAAGCCCGCTGACCGAAGCATAGTCGAACCACTCCGGAATGCCACGCTGCTCGGACTTCTTCAGCCGCTCGATCGCTTTCTGCTGCTGCTGGAGATAGCCCTCGTACTTGATTTCGGTCTCGACCGACTTCAGCTCGTTTCGCGCCTGCGCCGCGAGCGGGACACCCTTCGGACAAGACCCGTCAAAGGCAGCAAAAAAATCAGGTGCTAGTTCGCGCAGAGCTGGTACCAGTTGCTCAATGGTGATCTCGGGCCGCTTCAACAGCTGCGCCAAGGTTGATCCAATAGCCGACGCCGGCACTTCAGATGTATGGGCAGCCGCCCTCGGCTGTCCGGGCGAGCGCAGCTCGCCATCATCCGTTACGTGTAACGCATCCAGCATCGACGGGCTAACCTTCGTTTCCACGCACAATTGCCTCAGCCTGGTCAGCCGGCTCTGCTTCGCCTGAAACTCCGCCCAGGCCTGGTTCGAAATCAGTCCGACACGCCGGCCATGCGGCGTGAGCCGGCGATCGGCGTTGTCAATTCTCAAATGCAGCCGGAACTCCGCGCGGGACGTAAACATGCGGTATGGCTCGTTTGTGCCCTTCGAGATCAAATCATCGATCAGAATTGCCGTGTAAGCCTCGGTTCGATCGAGAATCAGGCGGGGCTCGTTCTTCACCTGCAGTGCCGCATTGATTCCGGCCATCAATCCCTGGCAGGCGGCTTCTTCATAGCCAGATGTCCCATTGATCTGCCCGGCGAGAAACAGCCCGGCAATCTTTTTCGTTTCGAGCGTCCGCTCAAGCTCAGTGGGATCGATCGAGTCGTATTCAATCGCGTAGCCCGGCCGCAACATCTCGGCATTTTCCAGGCCAGGGATTGATTTCAGAATCGCCAGCTGCACTTCGACCGGCAGCGACGTGCTCATGCCGTTGACGTAAATCTCGTGTGTGTTCAGCCCCTCGGGTTCGAGGAAGAGCTGGTGCATTTCCTTGTCGGGAAATTTCACGATCTTGTCTTCAATCGACGGACAATAACGCGGCCCAATCGACTGAATCTGTCCGCTGTACATGGGCGAGCGGTGAACGTTTTCGCGAATGATGCGGTGAGTCTCCGGAGTCGTCCAGGCGATATAGCAGGGCACCTGCGAATCGTGGTGTGCCACTCGCTTCGTGCGAAAGCTGAACGGCGTGGGATCGGGATCGCCTGGCTGCACGGGAAATTTCGTCCAGTCGATGGTGCGACCATCGAGCCGTGGCGGTGTTCCCGTCTTCAGCCGGCATCCGCGCAGGCCAAGCTTCTTTAGAGCCTCGCCAAGCAAAACTGCGGGAGGTTCGCCGGAGCGCCCAGCGGGATATTGCTGTTCCCCGCAATGAATCAGACCGTTGAGGAAAGTCCCAGTCGTGATGATGACGGCTTGTGCCCTAACGGTGCGACCGTCACGCAGCTTAATACCGAGAACACGGTGCTTGTTGCCCTCGGCGACTAAAGCCTCTTTGTCCTTCTGCGCTGCTTCGGCACGACTGAGGTCGTGCCCTGCCCGGTCTTGCTGATCGCTGATGGCTGATCGCTGATGGCTGCCCTCGACGATCAAATCTGCCACTTCCGCCTGCTTGATCTTCAGATTCGCCTGCGATTCGAGCACTTCCCGCATCTTCAGCCGATAGGCCTGCTTGTCACACTGTGCCCGCGGAGACCACACCGCCGGTCCGCGCGAGGTATTCAGCAGACGAAATTGAATTCCGACCGCGTCCGTGATTTCGCCCATGATGCCGCCAAGCGCGTCGACTTCGCGGACCAGGTGTCCCTTAGCAATTCCACCGACCGCGGGATTGCACGACATCTGCGCAATCAGATCGACATTCAGCGTGTAGAGCGCGGTCTTCAGCCCCATGCGGGCCGCGGCCATCGCGGCCTCGCACCCTGCGTGTCCGGCGCCGACCACAACGACATCGAAATTTTCCGTGAACCGTTGCATCTCAAAGGTAGGAATGAATTGCCCGGACTGGCTTCAACCTTGCCATCCATTCTAACAAGTTGCCCCCTTATGATCTCCATCACTTGCCGACCTCGCGCTTCGCCCGTATATTTATTTGCAGTCTTTTTGGGGGACTATGACCATCACAGAATTCCTTCATGAGCTGGATACACGTGTCGCCAAATACGATCTTCTCTGCCATCCTTTCTACAAAGCCTGGGCCGCGGGTGAGTTGACCCGCGACGACTTGCGCCAGTACGCGCAGGACTACTATCCGCACGTCGAAGCTTTTCCCACGTATCTCGCTGCATTGGCGCTGCGGCTGGAAGATGGCGAGCTGCGCCGCGCCGTGCTCGCCAACATGTGCGACGAAAAAGGCGCCGAAGGCAAGTCCGGACGCGAGAGCGTTCCACATTCTGATCTCTGGCTTGACTTTGCTGAAGGCATGGGATCGAGCCGTGACCTCCGCTGGCGCCATCCGCTGGCTGAAGTCTGTGGGCTCACTAAGCATTTCCAGAAGGTTGCCGCCGAAGGAACGCCGGAAGAAGCGCTGGCCGCGTTTTACGCCTATGAGTCGCAGGTGCCCCGCATTGCCGAGGAAAAGAACCGCGGCCTGCGCGACTTGTATGGAGCCGACGAGAAGACCCGCGGATATTTCACGCTGCACGCTCAAGCCGACATCTATCATTCCCGTGTGTGGCGCGCGCAGCTCCAAAAGCGAGTGGCGGAGCATCCAGAAACCGCCGAGCACGCGCTGGATGCCGCCGAAACCGCTGCCCGTATGCTTTGGCACGCGCTGGATGGGATCGAGGCACGCAGAACGGCGATGGCGGCATAGTCGAACGGCAGCCATTTTCTTTGAGCCAGCGATTCAATTAGGATCGTTGGCTCTTTCTCTTTCGCGGAGATCGAGTCATGCCTAAGCCTATCCCTCTTGGCGTTCGCGGCGAGGCGTCGGAAACGGTCGAGCTCAAGCACACGTTGACCGCGCATCATCCCGATCTGCCGCCGGTGTACTCGACTCCCGACATGATCCGCTTGATGGAGACTGCGGCTTTCCAAGCGCTGCAGCCCTATTGCGAAGGCGACGAGATCAGCGTAGGCACGTCCATTCATGTCGAGCATCGGTCCGCCAGCGGTATCGGCGCGCATATCAAAGCCGATGCCGTGCTCGAATCGTTTGACGGACGCTTCTACACAGTGCGGGTAAGTGCCCGCGACGATTCGCAAGAGATCGGCCGCGGCACTGTGGGGCGTGCCATAGTGAACTTAAGCAAGTTCACGGAAAAAATGAAAAGGCCTACGGCTGATCAACTCTAATTGGGCATGCACGAAGAAAACCTTATGGACCAAGCGAAGAAGGCGCAGGCTTTCCGGCAGATGCACTCGGACGAATCTATTCTGCTGCTTCCCAATATCTGGGACGTGGCGAGCGCCCGCGTCGTCGAACAGGCCGGCTTTCCTGCGCTCGCCACCACCAGCGCCGGAGTCGCATTCGCACTCGGCTACCCCGACGGCGAGAAGATTCCAAAGGAAGAGATGCTCGCGGCCGTGGCTCGAATCGCCCGAGCAGTGAACGTGCCGGTCACAGCCGATGTGGAAGCCGCATACGGTGCCGACCCCGAAGCCGCGGCATGGACCGCCCGCGCCGTCATTGAAGCCGGAGCCGTCGGAATGAATCTGGAAGATGCGACCGGCGATTCGGTGAAACCGCTGCTCGAGCTCTCGCTTCAGCTGGAGAAGATTCGCGCCGTCCGCGAAACTTCAGAATCGCTGCAAGTGCCGCTGGTGCTGAACGCTCGCACCGACGTCTACCTGCTTCAGGTCGGCGAACCAGAGACACGTTACGACGAAGCGCTTGGTCGTCTGCGGGCCTTCCGCGATGCCGGGGCCGATTGCGTGTTCGTACCCGGATTGCGTGATTCTGCGACGATCGAGCGTTTTGTCGCCGACTTACAGTGTCCGCTGAATATTCTCGGCGGTCCTGGTTTGCCTTCCATCGGCGAGCTGCACAAACTCGGAGTTGCGCGTGTGAGCCTGGGTTCGGGACCGATGCGTGCCAGCCTGGGCCTGCTCCGCCGCATTGCCGAAGAATTGAAGACCAGCGGAACGTATGAGCAGATGATGGGCGCCCCGTCGCACTCCGAAATCAATCGTCTGATGGAACCGGACTGATCATCGAAACTTTTGTCTCTGGAACGGAGCGAAGGACTTAGCGAAGCGTCGATTAAGTCTGCGAAGCATAACGGGGCGACGGAGGGAGCGGAAGAAACTCCGCGCGCAGCCGCTGCTGGAACGGACTGGCATGGGGTCCTTCGCTACGCTCAGGATGACAAAACAAAAGAGGGAACTTAATCAGAGCTTCCCTATGCATTCTCATCCCTTCGTCGTAGGCGTTATTTCCGACACACACGGCCTGCTGCGCCCCGAAGCCCTCGCAGCGTTGCGCGGATCGGATCACATCATTCACGCAGGAGACGTCGGCGCACCAAAAATCCTCGATGAGCTTGCCCACGTCGCTCCTGTGACGGCGGTTCGCGGCAACGTCGATAAAGGATCGTGGGCTCGCAGGCTGCCGGAAACTGATGTGATTGAGCTGGCCGGCATCAGCATCTACGTTCTCCACGAAATTTCCAAG
The DNA here is from genome assembly GCA_035710725.1 of Candidatus Sulfotelmatobacter sp. Taxonomy (GTDB): domain Bacteria; phylum Acidobacteriota; class Terriglobia; order Terriglobales; family Acidobacteriaceae; genus Sulfotelmatobacter. Next base: position 43,904 of record DASTCY010000035.1, read on the forward strand.
CTGGACCTTAAGCCCGAAGCCGCCGGATTCAATGCTGTCATTTACGGTCACAGCCACATTCCGAAGCAGGAGTGGCAGAACGGCGTGTTATTTTTCAATCCGGGCAGCGCCGGCCCGAGGCGTTTCAAGCTCCCGATATCGGTGGGACAGCTGATCCTGGAAGCGAACACCTTTCGCGCCAAGATCATTGTCATTGCAGGTTGAAGAATTCCTCGGTTGCGCGAGCGAGAGTCCGCTGAAAAATACTCGATCGCGGTCCTGCTAGGAATTTAAGGCCTGTTAGGGGTCCTAATTCACCACGTATCTCCCCCTGCCTTCGGAGGCCACGCGCCCAGCTCCCGCCGGATCAGCGCTATCTGTCCGACGTGATAGCTGTTATGCGCGACCATCTGCCACAGGATGGACTCGATCGATCCAGCAATGTTTTTGTTCGCTTCGTGCGTGATTTCGCGCTGCAAGTCCTGCGGAGAAGACTTTGCCAGGATCGCAAACTCTTCCAGTAACACGCGATGATGTTTTCGCAGACGCTCCCAATCCGCAGCGCTGGTACTCGATCCGGGCGACGGAAAGCTTTCTGCATTGTGCTCCGGATATTTTGGGCGCTCGCCGCGAATCCGCCGCAACTCGTAGTCCAGCCACCAATTCATGTGGAAGACGAGATCCGCGATCGAGTGCGGAAATCCATCCAAGTGCCGCGTCGCCAGCTCGACCGATAGATCCTCCATACACGCGATCGGACTAACGTGCGCTCCCTTGCCTTGCAGAAGTTCGATAAGTGCGCGCTGTGACATGGGTTAACCTGTCGTTGTCTGTTGACCGTTGCCTCTCGTGTTCGCCCCGCAGGTGAGCGCCGCGGACATGACGTTTAGCTTCTTCCCGCGAAATACTTGCTCTCCAGGACTCCGCGGTGATGCAGTTCGTGCCCGGCGACGATGTACGCCAGCGCGCGCACCGTGACTTCAAACTTGTTGGCCACACCGCGCTGCGACCACATCGTCTCATCCAGATTGCGAAACAGAGACAGGGTTGCACGACGCACAGCAATGTAGTCCTCGATCACTTCCCCCAACGACCGCCGGGCAAACGGTCCATTGCGGACATAGTCGTCCTGATCAAATCCCTCCATCGGGGTCTTGTCACCGCGCGAGATGCGCAGGGCGCGGTAAGCAAAGACGCGCTCGGTATCGCAAAGGTGTCCCAATACTTCCTTGGCCGACCATTTTTCCGGAGCGTAACGGAAGTCTCCGTCTGCCTCGCTGCGGCCAGAGAGTATAAGCAGCATCTGTTTCCGCTGCTCATCCAACGTGCCCAGAATGTCGCCTTCCGGCGCAAGGGAGATGTAGCGCTCGTAATAGGGTGCGTACTCGTCAGCTTGCGGGCGGGCGATCACTGGAGCAGGAGAGCTAACCGCCTGGTCGATCATAACTCCTCCATTTAAGACATCAAATGTGAACGGCTGGACCTCGAATAGGTATATTGGAGCATACTGCCTTCGCCGGAGATTCGCTTTTTTATTTGGCTGTCTCGCTTCGGGGAGCCAGGCGTGTTGGCTCCGTTTCGTCTCTTCGGCACGCCACACATTGGGCCGAAAACAAGCCGCTCCATGTCCTATCGAGTATTGGAACCGGAGCCGAAAAGACGTACCATCTCAAGAAACCCTTATGAAATTAAGGCATTTTCCACAGCGCTCATTTTGAGACTGCGGAGTACAATGCAGGTTGATCAGCCAGAGAATGCGGCTCGTGATCTCCATCCCAACGAGGAAAGGAATTAAGTAACCCATGTGGAAGCCGACGAATCAGCCTCAGACCCCGGGCCGGCCAGCGGAGCCGGAACCGCAACGTCCGACGATGTCCGCCCCGAGCGCACCCGCGATGAGTGAACCCACTCCCGCCCCGCGCCCGACCTCAACCACCACCGCAGACCAGGCCACCATCGGCAAGTCGCTGGTGATCAAGGGCGAGGTGACCGGTTCTGAGTCGCTCTACATCGACGGCCGAGTCGAGGGATCGATCAATCTCTCCGGCAATCGCGTCACGGTCGGCCGCAATGGTGTGGTTTCGGCCAACATCAATGCGCGCGAGATCGTGGTGCTCGGCAAGGTTCGCGGAAACCTGACGGCCAGTGATCGCGTCGATATCCGCAGCGACGGTTCGCTTACCGGCGACGTTGTCGCGGCCCGCATCTCGATCGAAGACGGCGCTTTCTTCAAGGGCGGCATTGACATCCGCAAGGGCGGACAGCCCGCCACGCAGCCCAAGGTAAACGGCGAAGAGAAACCAATGTCCGTTGGTGAAACAGCGGCCGTTGGCGCAAGGGCCTAGAGGTGTGGCGCGGACGCCCCCGTCCGCGGAGATAATTTTGCGGCGGAGTTCGCAGCAATTGCGAATCTCCGCCGTTTTGTTTTTCCACAGAAAAGACAAATCCGAGATCAGTTCCCCACTTTGATGGTGCTCGGACCCGCGTCCGGCGATATCCCCCAACTGATGTTGGCGGAAGTGATGGTGACGTAACACTCGTTGTACTGCTGCCCCTGTTGGTTGTAGGGGTAGCTGCTGACTTCGAATTTCACCATGCCACCGTTGTTTACCTCTACTTGCCCAACTACCGTGTTATCGGGATTGATCGTAACTTCTGTAGCATCTTCAACTCTGGGAATCGGTTTTGCTGCCATAGTTTTATTCTCCATTTATTTTTTGTTGGAGCCGAAATTACTTGGGCCGAAAATTCGGATCTGCCAAAAGCTTCGCCCAGGCTGGGTTCATCTTGATGCTTTCCATCGGATACCCTTTCGCCAAGGCTTTCTGGATATATTCCATGGCCTGCTTGCGGCGGCCCAGGTCCTCATACGCCTCGGCCACATTCTCCAGTACGGCCTGGTCCTCGCCGCTCAGGGCGAGCGCGGTCTGCAGATGGCTATCGGCCTGCTCCGCCATTTTCTTCTGCGCGTACAGCAAGCCAAGAAACGACTGCAACTCCGCGTCCTTAGGTTGAATCTTCGCATCCGCCTCGACCAAGCCTAGTTCGTGCTCGCGTGCCGCGCTTGCTTTTTCCTGCTGATTCAGCTGCTCGTAGGCGATAGCCAGGTTTTCCCAGACGCGGTAGTTCTTGTCATTCAGGCTCAGCGCCTTTTCAGTCGCGGCGGCAGAATCTGGATAGCGTTTTTCCTGGCTGTAGAGCATTCCGAGGTTGGCATAAGCAGCGTACGACGGGCTCAGCTCGATCGATTTCTTCAGCGCCTCCTCCGCCTTCGGAATCACCTTGGCATCGCTCGTGTCGATATAAACCGCCGCCAGATTGCTGTACACCTGGGCGTTGTCGGGAGTCAGCTCTGCGGCGCGCTGAAACTGTGCCACCGATTGCGAATATTTGCCCTGGCGATCATAGAAAAGTCCCAACGCGTTGTATTCGGCCCAGTCATCATTGCGCAGGGCGATGGCTTTTTGAAATGCGGCTTCCGCATCTTTCAGGCGGCCGGCTTTTTCGTAAGTGCCCCCAATTCCGTTGAGTGCATCGGCATCACGCGGGTTCAGATCAAGGGCCTTCTGAAATTCCTGCGCCGCCAGATCGTATTTTCCCGTGTCCTCGTGCATCCGCCCGAGCGTGACGTATGCAGCCGGAAGCCGGCTATCCAACTCGAGCGCGTGCTGGCAATTGGCCGCAGCTTCATCCATCCACTTCGGATTTTGATCGACCACATACTTGAGCTGATATGCCTGGCCTAAGGCTGCAAATCCCAAGGCGAACTGAGGATCTGTCTTCACTGCATTGTTCAGCGCATTCAGAGCCAGGTCCAAATTTCCTGGCTTGTCATAGCGCTGCATGTATCCGAGCGCGTTTAAATAGTCCTCATACGCCGCAGGGGCCACCGATCCCCCGGCGTCGCGCAGCATCGCCGCCGTCACTTTGATATGCATCAGCTGTGCTACGCGAGCCACCGCTTCATCCTGGAGCGATGCCAGGTCCCCGGCCCGGTCTTCGAGTGCTACAGACCCAATCTGACGCAGCGTCTTGGTGTCGATCAGGTTCACAGTTAACCGAATGTCTTTGCCATCGCGCAAGATGCTGCCCTTCACGGCGAGAGTCGCGCCCAAATCCCGCCGCGCCGCCACCGGGTCCATCACCTTTTGCCGCCGCACTTCACTGGCCGGAACAATCCACAAGCTCTGCCCACCACTGTCCAAATTGCTAAGCCGGCTGGTGAGGCTGTCGACTAGTCCCTCGGAGACGGCTTCGTTCGCGGAATTCTGCCCGACATTCTCAAACGGAAGCACCGCAATGTGCTCTTCGCGATGGCCGAAAAGCCGGTTGCGAACTCCGGGAATGACACCCGCAACCACCAGAACTGCTGCCGCCGCAATTCCCGCAATCCACCAGGCTGTCTTCGCTTTCCGCCCACCGCCCTCAAGCATGCGCAGCGAGGCATGGCCTATGCTGTCCTTCAGCGCCGATGAGGCACGCGAGGATCGACGTGTCTGCACCCCCGGCGTGAGCTGACTGCGGAACCCCTCGAGATCGGTTAGTATCTCGCTGCAACTGGAATAACGAGTGGCCGCGTCTTTCGACAATGTGCGGTAAATGATCCCGCGCAGTTCGATTGGCAATTGCTCCGGTAATTGCGGGGGCTCATTCAGAATGGCAACAATCGTCGCAGGCGCGCTTTCCCGCTCGAACGGATTCCGGCCCGTGCACATCTCGGCCATGACGGTCCCCAACGCCCATATATCGCTGCGCTGATCCACCAGCTTGCCGAGAGATTGCTCCGGCGACATATAGCCAATGGTTCCCGAAGTTCCCAGAGAGCGGGTGGTGCTTATATTGGAGACGGCGCGGGCCAGCCCGAAATCCACAATCTTGGCCACATTGTGATGGGTAATGATTACGTTCGAAGGCTTAATGTCGCGATGCACGATCGCGTGCGCGTGGGCCTCTGACAGTCCCCGGGCCATCTGGATGGCAATGTCAGTCGCCTGCTCAACCGAAAGCGGACCGCCGAGGAGTTTGCGCGCCAGCGTTTCGCCATCGTAATAGGCCATCACGATGAATGTGCGGCCGTCGCCGGTTTGTTCGATGCCGTGAATTACGCCGATATTGGGATGGTCAAGTGCGGAGGCCGTGCGGGCCTCGCGCAAAAAGTGTTCTTTCTGATCGGGATTCTGTACCAGGTCTTCGGGAAGGAACTTCAGCGCGACCGTACGCTGCAACTTCAGATCCAGCGCGCGATAGACGACACCCATGCCACCGGCGCCCACGCGGGCGAGAATCTGATATTCGCCAACGCGTTCGCCTTCCGACAGCGGCCTAACTGCATTCATTGCTCCCCGATCCCCGTTCACTGCCGTGGCGCGGAGTGATGCTTGAATCAGGTACCCAAGCCAGAAACTCTTGCCAGGCGGCCCATGTTACGCCAGGACTATGGCTAGCGCAATGCGGATCGCAGTCAGGTGAATTCTGTGAAGGAAAGCGATTCCGGTCAGGGAACTTTCGGGTGGTGCAAAGCCAGCTACAGGCTCAAGGCTGCGTGCCTGCATCCAGAATCTCTTTGCTCTGCCCTTGTGCCACCGCGGGATAGGCCGTGGCTCTCTTACGCCGCAGGTCTCCGGGCAAATCTGAGCGCAGCAGCCATAGTCCAGCCGCAACGGCTGCCGCCCAGGTCATCGACACCAAGGCCAGCCGAAGCATATCGACTTTGCGGCTGCCATGGCCAGTCAGCGGCAGTGGAATGATCTTTGCCACCTGGAAACTAATTGCGCCTGCAATCACCGCGGTCAGTGCTGACTTGCCTAGCTCACCCCAGCGCAGACCGCCCAGCCGCACCAGTTTGCGATAGTGCAACAACCAGGCCAGCGCAAGCAGGTTGGCGCCGATTCCGATATCGGACGCGTACGCCAAGCCGACGACGCCGATGTGATGAAACATCAGCGAGTACATGGGCAGCGATGCCACGGTGATGATCGTGACGGCTGCCATGGGTGTAAATGTATCTCCGGCGGCGTAAAAAGCGCGCGCATACAAGCCCTGCGCCGACCACAGCGCAAGAGAAAGCGAGAACCAGAAGAAATAAATCGCGGTCGTCTGCGTGTCGGAGAAAAGGAATCGCCCGCGCCGATAGACCAGGTCGATCAGCGGCAACGCAGCCGCCATCATCCATCCCGTCGTGAGAAACGACGCGGCACTGACGCGATAGACGGAATCATTCACAATGGCCGCGAATTCCTCGTGACGCTTTTCATTGAACAGGCGAGCAAAAAAAGGCAGCGACGCCTGCCCGGTAGCCTGTCCCAGAACTGCGATCGGCACCGCGAACAGTCTTTTGGCGTAGTTCAGCCGCGCAATGTCGCCGATGCCGCTGGAAGCGTAGTGGCGGAGAATCCAATCGTCGGCTGCCACCAGCGAAACTCCCAGCATCAGCGGAATCGAAAGCCGCACCCACTCGCGGAACGCAGGATTACCGATCTCGAATGACGGCTTGTAGCCGGTGCCAATGCGCGCCGCGCCGATCACGCTGGCCAGAAAGGGGCCGATGAAGCTTCCGACCAACGCACCGTAGGCGAGGGCGGCGATGCCGAATCGCCTTCCAGCGACGACGCCGCCCAAGATGATGAACACGTTATACAGCAGCGGACCGAGTGCCGGAAAAAGAAACAGCCGGTGCGACAGCAACACGGCGGAGACGACTCCGCCCACGTAGAAGAAGATCTGCGCCGGCAGCAGAATGCGAGTCAGCCGCACGCATAGATCGATCTGGTCCGGAGAGAAACCGTGGAACATCCAGCGCACGAATTGCGGCGTGAAGATTTCCGAGATGACAGTTCCGACAATCATCACCACCGTCATGATCGTGATAACGGTAGAGAAAGTCTTCTCGGCATCGGCTTCACGCTTTTCCGCAAGGAAGCGCGTATAGATCGAGATGAATGTTATCGATGCCGCGCCGCCCGCAACGATGTAGTTCAGCCAGTCGGGCAGGGTGAAAGCCGCAACGTAAGCATCCACTTGTCCGCCTGCGCCGAAGGCGTAGGCAATGTATGCCTCGCGGACGTAGCCGATAACTCGCGACAGCAGGATTGCGGTCATCAGCAGCAGCGTCGCCGAAAAAGCCGTGTGCTGATGCGATGGCCGGAAGAAGCGCAGAATGCGATTCATGCGGAGGGAAAACGAAGCCCGATTATCTCAACTCGGAAGAAAAATGTCTGCGGCATCCATCGATTATTCCGCGGTGCTGGTATCAATCTGGGTTCCAATCCGGTTGCTTAAGAATGGATTGGGCAGGATGAAGAACAGCGGAACTGCCGCGCACAAAACAAGGCTCGCCGGAACGCTCCAACTCGCGACCGCCACGGCCGTGCCGTAAACCAAAATCGGAGAGGAGTGCAGCCGGACCACGAAGCGGGCAAATTGTGGCGTCACCTGCGGATCGATCAACTCACGTTGCGACGCGGCATACATCCAGAACAGAGAGCCGGCAGAATTGGTCGCCACTAATGTCAGGGCATAAAGTCGCACAGCCAGTGAACTGGTGAGTTGTGTTCCCAGCAAGGAAGCTGGGAATGGAATGAACACGACGCACAGCAGCACCAGTAAATTCAGCCACAACAAAGTCCGATCCACCTGTCGCACGAAGTGAAGCATGTGGTGATGTGCCACCCAGTAAACGCCAACGATTACGAAGCTGAGAATGAACGCTGCCACGCGGGGAAGAAGCGCTCGCAAGGCTGCGGGCGTCACCTGAGCGCCCGGTGGCAGATGTACATCGAGAACCAAAAGTGTGATCGAAACAGCGAAAACGCCGTCGCTGAAAGCTTCCAGCCTACCCTTGTTCATCGCAAGGAGATAAGTGTAGCAAGCACGGCGTGCTTCGTGGGAAGCTCAGGTTACTCCGTGTTGAGGTTGTCGCCTAGATCCTGCGTCCCGCGCCGCAGGACATAATATTCATTGATTGGGCGGTCATCCCGCAAAGCTGGTGTGGTCGGAGACAGGGCAATCAGGGCATCGACGCTCGACTCAGTTTGCAGGAACTGCGCGAAGACCGCGCGGATGATCGCCGGCCTGTCGTTCTGGGCAGTAGGGTGAGACCACTCGGTAAGGTCGGCAACGGCTTCCGGAGGCATCCGATCCAACATCTCCTCGGGCGTGCGGTTCGGAATGGGCTGGTCACTTCCGAGCATGTGAAAGCTCGCATTCTGTTGCCAGCGGAAAATGCGAGTGTATGGGAAAGAGTCGCGGAAAGCGCGGGCAAAGGCGGCCTTGTCCTGCGGATCTCCATACGGAAGCCATTGTTCGAGAATTCCACCGGCACGCAGACGGCGGCGCGCGGCGGCATAAAACTCTTCGGAATACAACATGCTCGATCCGGCAGCCTCCACCGGTGGAGGAGGGTCGATCGTGATCAGGTCATATTGCTGGGCGGTGCGCTCCAGATAACGACGTCCATCATCGATGACAACGGTCCCGTAGGAAGATTGCAGCACCTGCGCGGCATCGCTGTGAAAGTAGCCAAAGAGCTGAGGCACGCTGGGCACCAGCTCCACCGCCGTCGTGTGGATGTTCCAGCTGAGCAGCGATCGATAAGTCGTACCCATGCCAAAACAAATATCAAGCGCGTTCTGGGGTTGATGATTGAGCAGTGTCAGGGGGAGATGGGCCATCATCTTTGTCATCGGCGTAAGCACGGTCATGCCATATCCGTTGACCAGGAGCCTTTTTCGCCTGTCTTTGCCAGTAGCAATGACAGTGGCTGTGGGATCGCGCAAGACGCGGCCGGTGGCATATTTCTCTTCGTAGCCATGTCCTTGCCAGATGATGAGAGCCGCTAGGGGCAGCATGGCATAAGCGCTGATGCGGGCTGGAAGACCTGCCTGTGAAAGTTCGCGCAGATTCTGCAGTCCGACGGCAAACCATGGCAATGCCAGCAGAACAATGGACCAGCGCTCGCTGAGATGGGGCAGCAGGATGAAGCCGGCTAGCAGCGGGCCTACAATGCAGCCGATGACGTTCACAGCATAGGCAGTTCCTGCACGATCCGGATCTCCTCCCGACCAGCGGTCCACCAGCATGGGCGTCAAATACCCCAGCAGGGCCGTGAACGGCGCGATGCCGAAGATCAGGCGCACGATTTGCCACAGCGGCGTCGCAGGATCTGCCGCAATGAGTGGAAGCAGGGCGAACAGCGCAAGCAGTTTCCATGCCAGCGGCACCTCGCCTGCATGCTCGCGGCCCCAGCGCCGGTAGATCAACGACCCGACGAACGTCCCAGTGAGATAGACGGAAAGAATGCTGGAGAATCCATAAACTACCGTCCCAAGGAATGGAGTGAACTGTCGCACCCAGACCAGTTCCATGCCCATGCTCGAAAGGCCAGTTGCGAATAGAAGCGCGAGAAGTCTGGGACTGGCGCTGAAGGAACTGGCCGATGGCGTTTCTGTTGGCGTGACAGCGCTTTTTTGCCGCAGCGAAAGTGCCCAGGCTCCTGCAGCAATTAAGAAGTTGCACGTGGTTCCAGCGCGCAGCGTTCCATGAAATCCGAATAGTTCGATCAGGTAGAGGGGAATACGCGTGCCAGCCACCGCGCCCGCCACGTTTGCCACATACAGATAGCTGAAGGACCGAGCGCTTTCGGGAGGAAAAGCCCGGCGGATCGCAAGCATCGCAACCGGTATCGTTGCGCCCATCAACATGCACCATGGAACGATAGTGAGCGCGGCCCACGTTCCCGAAGCAACGTAGTACGAAGCGGAAGAAAAATCGCCGAGTCGCTCAAGAACCGTGTGCCCCCAGCGCAATTCCAGAGGAACCAGAACTCCCGAGATGCCGATGAGAAATTCAATCGCGGCGTAAACGCGCATTGCGCTCGGAGCGGACTTCTCGCTCCGGTTCCGAATCAGTCGTCCACTGGCCCATGATCCCAGACCCAGCCCTGCCATGAATACAGAGAGGATTATCGACACCATCGCCGTGGTGACGCCGAATTGTGCCATCGCGAGCCGCAGCCACACCAACTCATACAAAATGCTGCAGAAGCCCGAAATGAGAAAAAAAACGAAATACCAGATCACGAGAGCGCTTCTTTCGTGGATTGAATTGCCATAATCTGTTGGCTGGTTCCCCCACGATGAGAACATAGGCAGTGAGCAGCAACAAGTGCGTTCCCTAAAGACACGTCACTAACGTAACCTGGGTAAGGCAGAAGCACTTGCGTTCGGGATGTCTTCTCGGGAACGCGCGTTTGAAACCAAGCTCGCGAAATCGGTCCCGCGAACAGCAGTAGAAAGGCGATTACTGTCAGTGAGGTATGCACCCACCAGGAGGAAAACGGCTCGCGGGATCTCGTTGGCTTGGTACGAATCCCCAGAGCAGCCAGATCACGTAGAAGGCGCCCCAGAGAATAACCGCAAAGGCGCAGACCATTCATTGACCCGGAAACAATACTCCCACGCAGCAACTTCAGCAGTTGTCCTGTGAATAGCTATCTCTAAGTCATTCGTTTTACAGGAATTATTGGACGACCCCCAGTTGACCTGCATTTGATCGGCCATGCATTGCCTTCCCCATCGATGCCGCCGCAAAGTGGCTTCAGCACGCGGCTCTTGCCGCGGATGGAGGACGAAATGGCGAGCGTCGGATACCACAATTCGGCTTCGGTACTGGCACAGTTTTGTGAGCAGGTGGATCCAGAGATCCTCGGGGAAATCCGCAGAAAAAAATTCCCAAACGCACGCCGCGTGCAAGAGAGCTGGGTTGCAGCGATCGAGAAAAAAGCCTTGCTGTGGATGGCGGAGCGCACTCCGGAGTGGATCGGCCCAGACCACCTTACGGTGCTCGGCTTGGCGGCGCAGATCGCTTCTGGGGCTTGCTATGCATGGGCAGCTTGGAATCGTTACGCGCTGCTGGGCGTGATTGCATGTTTGGGACTGAACTGGCTGGGCGATTCGCTCGATGGAACCCTGGCCCGCGTGCGGCAAAGGCAAAGGCCGCGCTATGGATTCTACGTCGATCACATGGTTGACAGCTTTGGAGCATTGGCCTTGATGGGAGGATTGGCGCTTTCCGGCTACATGCATCCACGGATCGCGGCAGGACTGCTAGTCGCGTTCCTGCTTCTGTCGATCCAATCGTATTTGGCCGCGCACGCGCTTGGCGAATTTCGGCTGTCGTTCTGGAAATTTGGGCCAACCGAATTGCGCATTCTACTGGCCATTGGGAACATCGCTCTCCTCTGGAAGCCCGTTGTTTACGTATTTGGTATGGGGTATCGCCTGTTTGATGTGGGCGGCGCCATCGGTTTGCTGGGAATGGGAATCATGCTGGTTTGTTTCACCTTGCAGAATACCGTCCGTTTATATCGCGAGGAAAGGATTCAGCCATGATCCGCTTAGAGCCTGAAGCTGGTGTTCCAAACCTTCGCGATTCGCATCCGACGCATAGGAGTGCTATTGGCGATTTCCCCGATAAGAGTTGGCGATCAACCGGCCTGCGTTGGTTGAAGTTCAATCTTGTGGGTGCCATTGGGATCGTCGTGCAAATGGTTGTTCTCTCGGTGCTAAAGAGTGCAGCAGGACTGGATTACATGCTGGCCACAGCGCTCGCGGTCGAGGCGGCGGTGCTGCACAATTTCCTGTGGCATGAACGTTACACGTGGGCTGACCGCGTTTATCCATCCTGGCGGGGATCGCTGGCCCGGCTGGCGCGTTTCAATCTCACCACCGGCGCGGTTTCCATCGTCGGAAATCTTGCGTTGATGAAGGTCATGGTCGGCTTCGGACAAATGAACTATCTGGCAGCGAACGGGGTCGCCATTGCCCTGTGTTCGATGGCGAACTTTCTGGTCAGCGAGGAATGGGTGTTCGAAGGATGAAGCGTTCGACCGTGAGTGAAATCGCGATTTTTCACCAATTGACCTTTTTCTTACAACCTGTGATCGACTAGCATTGCAACGTTCGTGTGGGAGGATTCTGTTTATGCATGAGTTCGACCGTCGTTCGATGCTGAAAGCAGTCGCTGGTCTTTCGTTAACCCCTTGTTCTCTCTTTGCGGACGACAAAGACAGCACCGTTCATCTAGTCGAAGCAGGCGCTGATCGCACAGGGCAGCCGCACAAGGCCGCACGTGCCAACAGCCATTTGGACTTCAAAGTCCTCACTGGCGAGACCAGCGGCGCTCTGTTCATCATGGAAAACCGCAACATGGTTCGCGGCGGACCACCGCGACACATTCACTATGAGCAGGAGGAATGGTTCTACTTCATTGAAGGCAGTGACGAAGTGTTAATGGAGGTCGGCGAAAAAAAGTTGCGGCTGAAACCCGGCGATTCGGTTTTCGCCCCGAGAAATGTCCCGCACGTGTGGGCTTATCTCGGCCAGCAGCCCGGGCGGATGCTATTCGCCTTCACCCCGGCGGCTCGGATTGAAAGTTTCTTCCAGGAGGCCAGCAAACCGGACGCTAAGGTGAACGACCCCAGTCGCTTCGAGAGGCACGGGATGAAGCTCGTCGGCCCACCGTTGCTGGAGAGTTAGTGCGGGCTTCGGACCTGACTGCCAATGAGTGATATCGGATTTTACGCCAACTGAGAAATTGTCCAGGTCCCTGTTCTCCCGATCGATAAAAAAACTGCGCCTTTGCTGTCCAGGCGCAGTTGGTTCTTCGCTGGTTCGATCGTCAGAATTTCCTGCCGCTAACGTCAAACGCCGCTGGACCGAACGTCAGAGCGCCAGGGCACTGGCTCAGGCTGCAAGCGTACAAATTGCCCGTGCAGCTTCCCTTGAAGGTACTTTGCCCAGTGCCGATTGTCACGTCACAAGTTCCGACTGACAGCCGACTCAGGTTACCGTTTTGGTCATAGATGTAATTCTCCGACCGAAAACGAAAGCCAGTTGTCGTCGGTTTCCATTTTCCCAGACCAATGCTTTCTCCCCCGGCTGGCGACGCGGATGAGTTAGTCCCCGCTGTGTCAAACTCAGCCATAGTCCCCCCAGCATTGAAGGTCATCACCGCGATAAACTTTGTGCTGTTGTTTTCTGTCCCTCTCACGTTCCAGGTTCCCACAAGTGGTGCTACAGTTTGTGCTGAACTGGTCAAGGACCCCAAGAAAAACAGGGCGGCCAGCGCCAGCCGATACAAGCCACTGATCGAGTTCTTCATTGCCTTCTGCCCTCCTATGTGCTTGACCTTATCCCTACGTGGGGACGCCATGATACCTCGCAGCTGAATTGAGAGCAACACATGTAATGAAACCAAGCCATATCACTTCTTAAACTTCCCCGCACGAACTGCCGCAATCCCTAAATTCGCCAGATTCGCGACCGGTCTGGCGAGCACGGCCTTGTCATTGCGAGTGACGATCGGTCTTTGCAGTAGCTCAGGGTGCGCAGCGATCAGGTTGAGAAGTTCCTCGTCACCGAGGTTCTTTCCCGCCACGAGTTCACGATAGGCTGGTTCTTTGGTACGGAGTACGTCCTGAGGCGTGAGTCCCGCGCGCTGCAAAAGCCTCTTTAATTCGGCCACCGACAATGGACGTTCGATGTAGTTGACGGTCTCGTACTCCACGCCTCGTTCAGTCAAGACCCGCTTGACCTCGCGGCATGTGCTTCAAGTCGGCTTTTCGTAAATGGTGACTGCAGCTTTCTTCTTCACGTCGTTTCCCAGCTAAGCGAGAGTTTAGATCACAATTGGTGAAATTCGTGGCACCGGCGGCATCGATGCGCGCCGGAACTTGCTAGGCAATCCTCAGCACAACCTTTCCATAATTCTTGCCCTGCCCCAACAGCTTGTAGGCCTCGATGGCGCGGCTGAGTGGAAACACGTCTCCGATTGCAGGATCCAGTTTGCGCTCCTCGATCCATGCCGAAAGCTGTTTCCATGCGGGCTCGATGATCTCGTGCTTCTGCGAAAGATAGCTCAGCCACAGGCCTTGCAGGATCGCGGACTTGGCATACATGGAGCGCACGTCGAGACGTGGCGGCATCCCGGTGGCCGTTCCGTACTGGATCACGCGTCCAAAATCACGCAAGCAGTGCATGCTCTTGATCGTGTGCTCGCCGCCGAGCATATCGAAAACGGCGTCAACGCCCTCGCCGTGCGTGAGGTTCTTTACTGCTTCCTCATAGTCCTGTTGCTTGTAGTTGATGCCATATTGCAGGCCGAGTTCTTTGACTCGCGCCAGCTTGTCGTCCGAGGACGAAGTTCCGAACATCTCTACGCCGAGCAATTTGCCAATCTGCACGGCCGCGGTCCCCACCCCGCCGGCAACCGCGTGAATGAGTACTCGGGGCTTGCGGTCTGATGGCGGAGCTTCGCTCGGCTGGACACCCGGATTCCCACTCCTCGCAACACCGGCTAGAAGTGGGACACCCTCGTTAAGCGATTCCGTCATGCCGGCTTGCCAGTACAGCAGGTAGGCGGTAAAGAAATTCACGGGGAAGGCAGCAGCCTGTTCGTCGGTCCAGTGATCGGGAACAGGCCAGACCGCGCCGGAGTTGGCGACTGCTTTCTCCGCAAAAGCGGCCCATTGCATGTATCCCATCACGCGGCGCCCGGTGCGTTCTTCGACGCCGGCGAATTCGCGTCCCGCCGTGAGCGGAGCCGGCGGAGTTCCTGGATATCCACCTTTCGTGGTCATCACGTCGGCGAAGTTAAGACCGCCAGCGGTGACCCGAACGAGCGTTTGACCAGCTTTCGGGGTGGGATCAGGGATGTCTTGAATGGCCAGTGCATCAGGGCCGGTCAGACTAGTAATGACGAGCGCTTTCATGATGGAAGTCTACAACTTCGGCCGCCAGTTTTCGCAACCAGCCCTTCCGATAAAATCGCACGCCCGGAACTCAGCAGACCATGAAACAAATGCTCCAAATCTAGGGCAATTACCTCTTGGTGATCCTCTAACCTTTTGGTTTTCGGGTTTTATCTTTGGGTATATACTTTGGGCGATAGAATGCTGATCTCCCGGCCTAGCCCTCGCAGGACCGGGACAGGGCGCACTTATACGATCTCCCCTTATACCGGCGCCCTGCATGTTGAAGAGGCCGGCTCTTGTCAGGGGCGTCAAGGGCGGCGCGGGCGTTACTGCGCACTCATGATCTAGAAAGCAGCGCCCGGAGGAGGTTCCTCCGTGGACTTAGTTCTCATTCGTTTCCTCTTCGTAGTCGTTGTTGCCATCACTTGCTACCTGATTCAGCCTTTCGCTTTACCTCACAAACTGGACATAGCCGTCGGCGCCCTCGTCGGCGCGGCGATCGTGTTCTTTGAGTGGAAGCTCCGCATGATGAGCCTGAAGCGGCTGATCGGCTCCGCCATCGGGAGCATTTTCGGAATTGGCGGCGCTTATTTGTTTGCCCTGGTCATTCGCAACAGCGTGCCCGCCGGACATTTGCAGAGCTTTCTGCAGATCATGGTGATGTTGCTGATGGCCTATGTTGGGCTGATCGTCGGCGCCAACAAAGGCGACCTGCTCAACCTCGCTGCCTTGGGAGGAATTTTTGGCGGCGAGAAACAATCCAAGAAGAGCTTCAAGATTCTCGACACCAGCGTCATCATCGATGGCAGGATTGCCGACATTGCCGAAACCGGGTTTCTCGATGGTGTCATCGTGACCCCGCAGTTCGTTTTGCGAGAGCTGCAGCTGGTTGCCGATTCGGCCGACTCCCTGAAACGAAATCGCGGACGCCGCGGCCTCGACATTCTGCAGCGACTGCAGAAAGTAGCGACCCTGCAGATTCAGATTGTGGAAGACGATTTTCCAGCGATCCGCGAAGTCGACCTTAAGTTGATCGAATTGGCCAAACTGTACGAAGGCAAAATCATCACCAACGACTTCAACCTGAACAAAGTTGCGCAGCTGCAGGGAGTCGAGGTGCTGAACATCAATGAGCTGGCCAATTCGCTTAAGCCGATCGTGCTTCCGGGCGAGACCATGCGGGTGTTCATCCTGAAGGAAGGCAAAGAGTACAACCAGGGCGTGGCCTATCTCGATGACGGCACGATGGTGGTCGTTGACAACGCGCGCAAAATGATCGGCAAGACAATCGATGTGTCGGTTACGTCCGTGTTGCAAACTACGGCGGGAAAGATGATTTTCGGCAAATGGGATGAGCGCGCGGCCTACACACGAACGGCGGGACCTGTGTCGTCGACAACTGCAACGGTTTCGGTGGTCGCGCCAGCAGCGCCAGCCACTGTGGCTCCGGCCGGGACGACAGCCGAAGTAAAGCCTACGGCCTCATAGGAATTTTGTTGGGATTGGCGAAACTACAGGCTGGGGATCACGGACGAGACTGTAATCGTGTTTCCGTGCCGCACCCCGACAATATGGGCTCTTGAGCCGGCCGCGCGCTTCAGCAGATCCAAATCTCCTGTAAGAGGGTAGGAGCTGTCTCCGTCGATTAACAAGAATTGTGCCCCACCATGGACGCAGGCTCGGGCGCAGTCACTTGCGGTCTTCCCGATGGCAGCACGGTGCTTGGCTCCGCACTGCGTGTCGGTGATCATGCCTTCGTGACTTTCGATCCTGTCCGAAGGTTTGGCGACATAATTTTGGCTACCCTGATTGGCTGGCTCTTCCACAGCCGTTCCGGCTGCAGCTCCGACACTTGCGATCACTAATGAGAGAACGCACGACAGCGCGGCGGTTGTGAGAATGATCTCCAGCCAGAAGTTGCGCGATCTCGTCGTCGGTTTTTCGTGCTCCGTCTGCAAACTGCGCTCCAGTCTAGCTCTCCAAGTAGTGATCTTCGAAGCACGTCGCTTGCCAGTTCCAGCCAGGCTGGTTATCTAACTAAGTTCATCGGTACCAGTCGTTTCTTTCAGGAAAATTCGGTTTAAAACCTCTGCCCAGTGAAGTAACCATGCAAAAACTACCCCGATCCAGCTGAACTGAAGCCGAGCAGAATCCAGGGACACGAGCATCGTCGCAATTAAGTACAGGAATCGCTGTAGAGATATGGGCAAATCCCTATGCTTCAATCACAGAGGCTGTAGCCTCCCCCAAGGCCATTGCAGCCACCCCGAAAGCGATGAGACATGGCGAGAATGGTCCGGAAAGACGCCGGACCGACTTTGATCGTCAGCCGCGAACCCATGCGTCCACAGTGAAAACTGAGGCTCCGTAATGTTCAGGCATTTTCTCCAACAATGATGGGCCGAGCTGTTTTCAGGAGAGACGGAATTCTATGAAACGAGCACTTCAGAGCAGGGCGGTGGCGAACCCTGATGACGCCATCACTGCCGGGCTTCAAGAAAAGAAGCTGCCCGAGGCGGAAAAGACGAATGGATCTGCATCCGCTGCCAGCGCCGAGCTGGCCCTCATTCTCTCCAGCCTGCAGACCATGCGCGACGGCAACTTTTCGGTGCGCTTACCCGGGCATTGGACTGGGATCTCAGGAAAAATTGCAGACACCTTCAACGAGATCGTCACCGCCAATCAGGAAATCGCGCAGGAACTGAAGCGCGTCGGCCAGGTGGTTGGGAAAGAAGGACGGACCCGCGAGCGCGCCCGATTTCACCAGTCGAAAGGCGCGTGGGGTGAGATGGAGGAATCCGTCAACAATTTGGTGGAGGACCTTCTCCGACCGACGACTGAAGTGACGCGAGCCATCGGCGCAGTGGCGCAAGGCAATCTGACCCAGACCGTCCGCATGGACGTCGACGGACGCCCTCTGGAAGGCGAGTTCCTGCGCTCGGCCAACATCGTGAACACGATGATTCAGCAGCTCGGCGTTTTCACCGCCGAAGTGACGCGCGTGGCGCGCGAGGTTGGTACAGAAGGCAAACTTGGTGGACAAGCCGTAGTCCCAGGAGTTGCAGGAACCTGGAAAGATCTCACCGATAACGTGAATTCGATGGCCAGCAACTTGACTGGCCAGGTGCGAAACATCGCCGAGGTGGCGACTGCCGTGGCCAGCGGCGACTTGTCGCGCAAAATCACCGTCGATGTGCGCGGCGAAATCCTTCAGCTCAAAGAAGCCATCAACACGATGGTGGACCAGCTTCGTTCGTTTGCCTCGGAAGTCACGCGTGTCGCCCGTGAAGTCGGAACCGACGGCAAACTCGGGGGACAGGCTGTCGTGCCGGGTGTAGCAGGTACGTGGAAAGATTTAACCGACTCCGTCAACGCCATGGCAGGTAACCTCACAGCTCAGGTTCGAAACATCGCTGAGGTGACGACCGCCGTGGCGCGCGGCGACTTGTCACGCAAGATCACGGTCGACGTTAAAGGAGAAATTCTCGAACTCAAAGACACCATCAATACGATGGTCGATCAACTCAACGCATTCGCTGGTGAAGTGACGCGCGTGGCCCGCGAAGTCGGAACTGAAGGAAAGCTCGGTGGTCAGGCGAATGTGCCTGGTGTCGCTGGCACGTGGAAGGACCTTACTGACAACGTGAACTTCATGGCCAGCAACCTCACTGGTCAGGTTCGAAACATCGCCGAGGTCGCGACAGCCATCGCCAGCGGCGACTTGTCGCGAAAGATTACGGTCGACGTCCGCGGCGAAATCCTGCAGCTCAAAGAAACGCTGAACACCATGGTGGACCAGCTCAACCGGTTCGCCGGCGAAGTGACCCGCGTCGCCCGCGAAGTCGGGACCGAAGGACGACTTGGCGGACAGGCGAACGTCCCCGGCGTGGCCGGCACGTGGAAAGATCTGACCGACTCGGTCAACTCAATGGCCGGAAACCTGACAGGGCAAGTGCGAAACATCGCCGAAGTGACGACCGCTGTGGCCCGCGGCGACTTGTCGCGCAAGATCACGGTCGATGTGAAAGGCGAAATTCTCGAACTCAAGAACACCATCAACACGATGGTGGACCAGCTCAACGCCTTCGCCGGCGAAGTTACGCGCGTGGCTCGCGAAGTCGGAACCGAGGGAAAACTCGGCGGGCAGGCGCAGGTCATGGGAGTGGCGGGAACGTGGAAAGACCTTACCGACAACGTGAACTTCATGGCCAGCAACCTGACGGGTCAGGTGCGAAACATTGCCGAAGTCGCCACGGCCGTGGCTCGCGGCGACCTGTCGCGCAAGATCACGGTCGACGTGAAAGGAGAAATTCTCGAACTGAAAGACACCATCAACACGATGGTCGATCAGCTTCGCTCGTTCGCTTCGGAAGTGACGCGTGTGGCCCGCGAAGTCGGTACCGATGGCAAGCTCGGCGGGCAGGCCACCGTGCCCGGCGTCGGCGGTACCTGGAAAGACTTGACCGACTCCGTCAACTCGATGGCCAGCAACCTGACCGCGCAGGTGCGAAACATTGCCGAAGTTTCGACGGCCATCGCCAGCGGTGACCTGTCAAAGAAGATCACGGTCAACGTAAGCGGCGAGATTCTGCTGCTCAAAGAAACCATCAATACGATGGTGGACCAGCTGAATGCCTTCGCCGCCGAAGTGACCCGCGTAGCTCGCGAAGTCGGTTCGGAAGGAAAACTTGGCGGGCAGGCGCAAGTGCCCGGCGTTGCCGGAACCTGGAAAGACCTTACCGACAACGTCAACTTCATGGCAGGCAATCTGACGGCTCAAGTCCGAAATATCGCCGAAGTCACTACGGCTGTCGCCCGCGGCGACTTGTCACGCAAGATCACGGTCGACGTGAAAGGAGAAATTCTCGAACTCAAGAACACCATCAATACGATGGTGGACCAGCTCAACGCCTTCGCCGGCGAAGTCACGCGCGTGGCCCGCGAGGTGGGCACGGAAGGCAAGCTCGGCGGTCAGGCCAACGTGCCTGGTGTGGCGGGAACCTGGAAGGACCTCACCGACAATGTCAATTTCATGGCCTCCAACTTGACCGGTCAGGTGCGAAATATTGCCGAAGTTGCAACCGCCATTGCGAGCGGTGACTTGTCCCGCAAAATCACGGTCGATGTCCGCGGCGAAATCCTCCGGCTCAAAGAGACTCTGAATACGATGGTGGAGCAGCTGCGATCGTTCGCTGCTGAAGTTACGCGCGTGGCCCGCGAAGTGGGAACCGAAGGCCGGCTCGGCGGGCAGGCCAACGTGCCCGGCGTGGCCGGAACGTGGAAAGACCTCACCGACTCCGTCAACGCCATGGCGGGCAACCTCACAGCTCAAGTTCGAAACATTGCGGGAGTAACGACCGCCGTCGCGCGCGGCGATTTGTCGCGCAAGATCACGGTCGACGTAAAGGGCGAAATTCTCGAGCTCAAAAACACCATCAATACGATGGTGGACCAGCTGAACGCATTCGCGGCCGAGGTCACCCGCGTGGCCCGAGAAGTCGGAACGGAAGGAAAGTTAGGTGGACAAGCGCAGGTGCCGGGAGTGGCTGGTACGTGGAAAGACCTTACCGACAATGTCAACGTGATGGCCGCGAACCTGACGGAACAAGTGCGTGGCATCGTAAAAGTCGTCACCGCAGTCGCTAACGGCGAACTCACGCGGAAACTCACAGTGAACGCCAAAGGCGAGGTCGCAGCGCTAGCCGAAACCATCAACAACATGACCGGCACGCTTGCGACTTTCGCGGATCAAGTAACCACGGTCGCCCGCGAAGTCGGCGTGGAGGGGCGCCTCGGCGGGCAGGCGAACGTCCCCGGAGCTGCCGGCACTTGGAAAGACCTCACCGGGAACGTCAACCTTTTGGCCGACAACCTCACCAACCAGGTCCGCGCCATCGCGGAGGTGGCCACCGCTGTCACCAAAGGCGACCTGACGCGATCGATTCAGGTAGAAGCCAGCGGCGAAGTCGCAGAGTTGAAAGACAACATCAACACGATGATCGACAACCTCCGACTCACGACCGATCGCAACACCGAACAAGACTGGCTGAAAACCAACCTGGCTCGCTTCACCGGCATGTTGCAAGGGCAGCGCGATCTCACCACCGTCGGCCGCATGCTGCTTTCCGAACTTGCTCCATTGGTGAATGCGCAACAGGGCGTTATCTATCAGATGGAAGGAGAGGATCCCGCCGGTCTGGTTCTGCTTTCCGCGTTTGCCGATACGGGCAAGAACGGCCACGAGCATCGCTTGCACGTCGGTGAGGGACTGGTAGGACAGTGTGCAGCGGAAAAGCGCCGCATGTTGATCACGGAGCTCCCGCGGCATTCCACACCCATTCGCTCCGGATTATTCGAAGCGGTTCCACGCAATGTGATCGTGCTTCCTGTGCTGTTCGAAGACCGCGTGAAAGCAGTTATCGAACTGGCTTCGCTCTCGGCCTTCACCGCCTCACATTTGGCCTTCCTCGAGCAACTGACCGCCAGCATCGGCATCGTGCTCAACTCGATTGAAGCCACGATGCAGACCGAAGGCTTGCTGAAGCAATCCCAACAGCTCGCCACCGAGTTGCAGACGCAGCAGAAGGAATTGCAGCAGACCAACGAACAGCTCGCGCTAAAGGCACAACAGTTGGCCGAGCAGAACGTCGAAGTCGAAAGAAAGAACCAGGAAATTGAACAGGCCCGGCGCGCAGTCGAAGAGAAGGCCAAAGAACTTGCCCTTACGTCCAAGTACAAATCCGAGTTCCTGGCCAACATGTCGCACGAATTGCGTACGCCTTTGAACAGCATTCTGGTCCTCGGCCAGCAGCTTGCCGACAACCCTGATGGCAATCTCGCGTCCAAGCAGGTGGAGTTCGCGCGTACCATTCACGGCGCCGGGACTGATCTGCTCAACCTGATCAGCGACATTCTGGACCTCTCGAAGATCGAATCCGGCACTGTATCAGTCGACGCCGAGGAGGTCTTCTTCACCAGCTTGCTCGAAATGGTCGCACGGCCCTTCCGTCATGAAGCCGAAAATCGCAAGCTGAGCTTCGAGGTGCAGGCCGATCAACACCTAACACGCAGTCTAGTCACAGACTCGAAGCGTCTACAGCAGGTGCTGAAGAACCTGCTATCCAATGCCTTCAAGTTCACTGAGCACGGTGGTGTGCGGCTGAACGTTTCCGAGGCCACGAGCGGCTGGAGCGAGGAGCATCCGATCCTCAATAGCGCCGCTTCGGTCATTGCCTTCGAGGTGGCGGACACCGGCATCGGCATTCCCTTCGAAAAACAGCGCATCATCTTCGAAGCCTTCCAACAAGCGGACGCAGGAACCAGCCGCAAGTATGGCGGAACCGGATTGGGCCTGGCCATCAGCCGTGAGCTCGCCAGCTTGCTCGGAGGCGAAATCCAGCTGCGCAGCGCTCCCGGCGCAGGGAGCACGTTCACACTCTACTTGCCGAAGACCTACGTCGGGCCCTTAGTCGCAAATGCTACAGCCCAGGAGCAGAGGCCAAGCCACACGGCCCCGCTGCAACTTGCGAGCGTGAACGTTGTGGAGATGCCCAAGGTCGAAGTTTCCGACGACCGCGAGAATCTGCAACCCGACGATGCGATCTTGCTGATCGTGGAAGACGATCCGCACTACGCCCGCGTGCTCTGCGATCTTTCGCGCGACAAAGGATTCAAGGTCCTGGTGGCCACACGCGGTTCCGACGCCCTGTCCCTGGCTCGGGAATATCATCCCACCGCAGTTTCGCTGGATGTGTTCCTGCCGGACATGCTGGGCTGGACGGTCTTGAATCATTTGAAACAGGATCCTTCTACGCGCCACATTCCGGTGCAGATGCTGACCCTCGATGAAGACCGGCATCACGGTCTGGCACGGGGTGCATTCGCTTTCGTCACTAAGCCCACAACTCCTGAAGAGATTGAAAGCGCACTCTCTCGGATCAAAGAGTACTCGGCGCCAAGGCGCAAGCGGCTGCTGATCGTTGAAGATAATCCGGCGGAGCAGCTCAGCATCCGCGAGTTGCTGGGTCACGATGACATCGATGTGAGTGTCGTTTCTACTGGAGCAGAAGCCCTCGACCAGGTGAGAGACGAACGTTTCGATTGCATGGTGCTCGATCTGCGGCTTCCGGATATGTCGGGATTCGAGATCCTCGATAATATGCGGGACACGCCTGAGCTGAGCGATCTGCCGGTAGTTGTCTTCACTGGCAAAGAACTTTCTCCAGAAGAAGATGCACGGCTGCATACGCTGGCGCGCAGCGTCGTCGTAAAGGGTGTGGAATCGCCCGAGCGGTTGCTGGACGAAACGGCACTTTTCCTACATCGTGTGGTTGCCGATTTGCCCGCCGAGAAGCAGCGCATGCTCGATCGGCTGCATCGTTCCGATGACGCGCTGTTGGGCAGGAAGGTCCTGATTGTCGACGATGACGTTCGCAATATCTTTGCCTTGAGCAGTGTGCTGGAGCGGCGGGGCATGGTGGTTCTGACCGCTGGCACGGGCCGGGAAGCGATCTCGACGCTGGAGTCGACGCCCGACCTCGGCATCGTCCTGATGGACATCATGATGCCCGAGATGGATGGCTACGAGACGATGCAGGTAATTCGGCAGAACCCTGCCTTCCGCCGTTTACCGATTATTGCTTTGACGGCAAAGGCCATGAAAGGCGACCGCGAAAAGTGTCTGGAAGCGGGAGCGTCTGAGTATCTGGCCAAACCGGTAAACACGGAACAACTGCTCTCGGCCTTACGGATGTGGCTACATCGCTAGTGCTGTCCCACCTTTGCCGCAAAAAGCGCGGCAAAGATGGGGCGCCCAGTGCATCACTCAGTCCTTCAGCGAGCAAAAAGCGCCCGCTTCAGGATGACAAAAACGGAAAACCATGACCGCCCACGAAAAAGTCAACATACTGATGGTCGATGATCAGCCCGCCAAGTTGCTCAGCTACGAAGTCATGCTGGGCGAGCTGAACGAAAACCTGATCAAAGCCAATTCCGGCCGCGAGGCGCTGGAGTTGCTTCTGAAGAACGATGTCGCTGTCGTGCTCATGGACGTCAGTATGCCCGAGCTTGACGGCTTCGAGCTCGCCGATATTATCCGGCAGCACCCTCGATTCCAGAAGACGGCAATCATCTTCATTTCCGCTGTCCATCTGACCGACCTTGATCGTCTAAAGGGATATCAGCGCGGCGCGGTGGATTACATCTCGGTTCCCGTAGTTCCTGAGTTATTGCGGGCCAAGGTTTCGGTGTTCGCAGAATTGCATCGCCGTTCGCGGCAATTAGAGATCCTAAATCACGAGTTGCGCCGACTTTCGAGCAGCCTGATTGCGATGCAGGACGACGAGCGACGCCGCGTAGCCCGAGAGCTGCACGACGGCTTGGGCCAGGAGCTGACCGCGGCAAAAATGATCGTAGATGGAATCCTGCTGAACGAGACCGGCAGTTCTCTGTGGAGAAGCGCCGCTGCCGACGCGAGCGCGCTGATGGAACGCGCCATCCAGCAGGTACGCAGCATATCGCATTTGCTGCATCCTCCACTGCTGGACGAGGTCGGATTGCTTTCCGCATTGCGCTGGTTTCTCGAGGGACTCACGAAGCGCAGCGGGATCGAGACCGATCTGGAAGTTCAGCCTGAAGATTTTCCACGACTTACGCCGGAGCTGGAGACCGCAGTATTCCGTATTGTGCAGGAGGCGCTGAACAACGTGTTTCGCCACTCCGGCGCACGCAATGTTTGGGTATCTCTAACGCGAGTAGAGAACAAACTTCTGGTTACGATCCGCGATAACGGCAAGGGGATCACCAACAACAATGTATTGGAATTTCGCCCTGACAGCCTGGGCATGGGAATTGGTGGCATGCGTCAGCGCGTCAAGGAATTCAACGGAGAGCTGCGTCTGGGAAACGCGAATCCGGGAGCGGTGGTCGAAGTGGTCCTCCCCACCAAGCATGTCCCGCAGCCTGCGGCTGGAATGGTGACTCCCGGTTCTTTCGTGACGTCAGGCGCAGACTGAAGCGCTCGCGTGGATTTGTCCCGGAACGAGGGCTATAGGCGACTCAGTGGCCTTTCACTTCTTGTAGACGACCCCGCCCTTCATTACGAAGCTCACATTTTGCAGCACGCTGACATCCGCGAGCGGATCGCCATTGACCGCGATTACGTCAGCCAGATAGCCGGGTTCGAGCGCGCCGATCTGGCCTTCCCAGCCCAGCAGCTTGGCACCGTTGATCAGGTCGGCATGGAGCACAGCCGCAGGGGACATCCCGTACTTGACCATCAGCACGAACTCGCCCGCCTGGGTTCCATGAGGAAACGGCCCAACGTCAGAGCCGACCGCCATCGGCACTCCGGTAGCGATTTGCTTTTTGAATTCGCGGACGTGCAGATCGATCATCTGGCGTTCCCGCGCGGCCTGAGCGGGTGTCACGGCATGATCGGCGAAGTATTCCGAAATTTGGAACGTGGGCACAGCGAAGATTTGTTTCTCTGTCATCAGCCGCATGGTCTCGTCGCTGAGCTGATTGGCGTGATCGATCGTTACTGTTCCGGCCTGCGCGGCATACAGTGTGCCCGGCTCTCCCGTCGCGTGCACAGCGACTTTCTTGCCTAGGCGCGCAGCCTCTTCGACCGCGGCATGAAGCTGCGCTTCGGTGTACTGGTACGGCGTGTGCAGGTCGCCGTTCTGGATCCTGTCGGCGCCGGTCTCGTAGATCTTGATGAAGTCCGCGCCTTCCTTGAACTGCTGCCGCATGACGGCTATGAGTTCGTCCGTGTTATTGGCATAGTTGGCGTTCGGCAGCACATGCTGCTCAGGGTTGTAGCCGATGGCGTCTTCGTGACCGCCGAGAATGTTGATCGCATTGCCACTGATGCGCAGGCGCGGTCCGGGAACGCGGCCTTCGTTGATTGCGTCGCGAACCGCAGTGTCGGCTGATCCAGCGCCTTCGGTTCCCATATCACGTTCGGCGGTGAATCCTGCCATTAGATCGTCGCGCGCCGCGAGGACCGCCATGATGGTGCGCTGCGGAATCGATTCCTGCACCGTCTGCAGGTCTTCCGCACCGGGGTGGAGAAAAAGATGAATGTGGGCGTCGATCAATCCGGGCATGAGCGTCCGATCGCCGAGATCGATGACCTCGGCTCCCGCCGGATGTTTGACCGACTGGCCTGCTTCCACAATGCGATCGCCCTGCACCAAGACCTCGCCCGGCTTGATGAGGCGCTGGTTCTTGATGTCAAGCAATCGCGCAGCATGCAGCACGATCGGCTGCGATGAGGGCACTTGGGCAAACACAACCGTTGATCCGAGTAAAACGGCGCCGATGGTGAGAGAAAAAATGAGGTTTGTTCTAGCCATATGGGACGGGATAGTAGCACCTGTGGACTGCAGCTTTCCAGGCGAAGTCGCAAGGTGTGTTCCCGGGTCTTGGCGTTCTCTGCGGCCGTTCTCGGCGATCTCTGCGTTGAAGCCTTTTGGCGGAAATCCAAATCTTTTATCGCAGAGAGCGCTGAGAAGAGCCGCAGAGCCACAGCAAGAGTTGGTGTACGTGATTCTCATCACATTTTGGGTTGTAACCGGTCACATGCTTTTCTTCCCGGGTCAACGAAGCTGGTGCTTCGTTATGGACGACTTCACGATTCTGACCAACCGCAAGCGCGCGCTCATTGCGCTGGCACATTCGGTTGTGTTTCTTGGAATCGCTCTGCACGGGTTCGCGGCGCCGCGGCACGGGGTGTTTGTGCGGCACGTTAGCGTAGCCGCGGGTGGATCGGTTGTGATCTACGGCATCGTGGCGTCCATCCTGGGCTGGCTGACTCGCATCTCCCGCTGCACCCGAGAAAGGATTTACTTCGCCTTCTGCACCAGCAGCGCCAGCTTCGGACTGTTACGAACTCTTTTCGGCGACACTGCCCTCCCGGTTGCCCAATATCTTCGAGTGTCGATGCTGGCCTGTGCGGTGGTGTTGGGATTCTTCATCTATCGCTGGCATTCGGCCGAACCGCTTCCAGACTGACAGGCCGCATGCCTGGTTACCCTGTTGAAAACGCCACCGCCCGGGAGCGAGTCCCGGGCGGCGACGTCAGGAGGTTCGGCGAGGTGAAATCCTATCTTTCCTACGCGAGGAAGAACTCAGCGGCCAGTTTGGCCCAATCTTCGTCGGGCAGATGAGCGGTGAGATCGTCAACCGCGACACCACCATCCTGGGCGAGTGCGCCAGCCATCTGCGGCATTCTCTGGCGCAACCGCAGGGCTGAGTCTTCTGTCCATAGGCGAGCCAGCGTGCCTTTCATCAAATTGCGCAGATTGGTTTTGGCGTCGGGGGCCTGCACTGCAATGAGCCATCCCTCGCCGTAGGGATCGGTGCGGGTAAGTTCTGGCTTGTTGACCACCGCTTGGTTCACATCTGTAATCGTGCCTTCGATGGGTGAAACCATGTCGACGGATTTTCCATCGCGCGCAACGGACCAAATTTTCTGGCCCTGGCGGATCCAACGCCCGCGCTGCGGCAGCGTGATGTGGTCGATCTTGCCAATCAGCTTGGCGGCAAAGTCATCGATGCCGATGCGCACCATCTCGGGACTTTCGTTTAGCGCCCAAGTGTGTCCGGGGTGATAGCGAAGATTGCTCGGCACCTGAAACCCGGCCACCAGAGCGGGAACGACGCGCGGCGCGAGTTCTCGTTTCGAAATCTGTACTCCTGCTTCTTTCTCGATCTGCTTTTGCGTGCGCAGGTAGTCGATGAATAAGAGCGTACCGAATGTTAAGAGAACCAGAATGACTGTCATAACTCACCTCGCCGGGAGTGCCTTTGCTTTGGCCACTCACTGCCTCTCTAAAAGGCAATCGTTTGTCCAAACTGCGAAATGCCTGGTGAGGAGCTTCGGATTCGAAGTGCATGTTGTGGCGAATCACGAACATGCAGTCAAACAATCAGTGGCTGATCTAGTTCTCAAGGCGAGAACTGGAGTCAGGCAAGCGATGAATATCACAACAAGGTTTGCAAAAGAGAATGCGCGAGATCTCCGCATATGACCGACTGGCTTTGCAGTTTCAGACACTTGGATGACTTAACGGACCTGTTGCACTCCGCATCAGCGTGTGATGCGAAATGCAACAAGCCATGCCCATGAAACGAAGGCATTTGCTCTGTTGATCAACATCACCCCGCTGAGTGACGAAACGCACTGTTGATCTTGGCCTCAGTGTTGAAACTTTACTTGTCTCGAGCTGCTGAATTTCGCGACAGCCTCTGAGTGACGAGGTAAGCAGCCTGAAGGTTATCGGCCAAGTTCGTTCCAACACGGCAGTCATTGCCCTTTCTTATCTCTTTCATCCATTTCATAGCAGAAAGAACCTCCGCTTCTCGCTTATCGAAAAGCGCAGCGGGAGGAGCCATCATGAGCAAAGCACTCTTATATGACGCAACCATGTGTATCGGCTGCAAGCAATGTGAGCAGGCTTGCGCCGATCAGAACAAACTGCCTTATACCGACGACATTGCGGCCGAGCAGTACCAATCCGCGCACAAGTTGACCGCGATCCTGACTCGTGGGGAAAAGTTCATGCGGCGCCTCTGCATGAATTGCCAGGAGCCCTCCTGCGCGTCGGTCTGCCCCGTAGGCGCGCTCAAGAAGACGGCGCTGGGACCGGTTACCTACGACCCATCGAAGTGCATGGGCTGCCGTTATTGCATGGTGGCTTGCCCGTTCAGCGTGCCCAAGTATGAGTGGGGCAAGCTGGTGCCGCGAGTGCAAAAG
Source organism: Candidatus Sulfotelmatobacter sp. (assembly GCA_035710725.1). Lineage (GTDB taxonomy): Bacteria > Acidobacteriota > Terriglobia > Terriglobales > Acidobacteriaceae > Sulfotelmatobacter. The sequence continues at coordinate 72,391 of DASTCY010000035.1, forward strand.
TGCACGATGTGCCCCGATCGAGTCACGCAGGGCAAACCGACAGCCTGCGCTGAGATTTGCCCGACGGGGGCAACCAAATTTGGCGAGCGTGACGCGCTCCTCGCGGAAGCGCAGCAGCGCATTCGGGAAAACCCAGACAAGTACGTCGATCACGTCTACGGTCTGACCGAAGTCGGAGGCACGTCGGTGTTTCTGCTCTCCAGCGTGCCGTTTGAAACCTTCGGCTATCGCACCGACATTTCCAAGGATCCTCTGCCCATGCTCACCTACCGCGTGCTTTCGCACATTCCGGATTTCGTTCCGTTGGGAGGCATGTTGCTGGGAGGGATTTGGTGGATCACCCATCGCCGAGAAGAAGTGGCTTTCGCGGAAAGACGCATCCCTGACGCCAAGGAAGAGACCGGGAGGAAGCAATGAGAGCCAAATTCACTTTTTGGAAGCTGCTTTTTCTTTTTCTGATGGCAGCGGGATTTTATGCCACCGTTTTGCGCTTCACCCGCGGACTGGGCGCGACCACTAACTTGAGCGATCAATTTCCCTGGGGCATCTGGATCAGCTTTGATGTGTTGTGCGGGGTAATGCTGGCGGCGGGCGGCTTCACCCTCACCGCGACCGTTCATATCTTCAATATTAAGCGTATGCACTCGATCATCCGCCCTACGATTCTCACCGCATTTCTCGGCTATCTCCTGGTCTGCGTGGCGCTGATGTTCGATCTGGGAAAGCCTTACAACATCTGGCATCCGCTGATCATGCGGAATCCGCACTCGGTCATGTTCGAAGTCGCATATTGCGTGATGCTGTACACGACGGTATTGGCGCTCGAGTTCTCACCGATCGTCCTGGAGCGCTTCAACCTGCAAAAGCCGTTGAAGATTATCCGTACAGTTCTGATTCCGCTGGTAATTCTTGGAGTGCTGCTTTCCACATTGCACCAATCGTCGCTGGGAACTCTATATCTCATTGTTCCCGAAAAGCTGCACCCCTTCTGGTACACGCCGTTGCTGCCCGTTTTTTTCTTCATTTCTGCCATCGCAGTGGGGTTGGCGATGACGATCTTTGAGTCGTCGCTGAGCGCGAAGCATTTCGGACTGCATCTGGAGCTGCCGGTTCTTCGCGAACTCGGCCGCGTGCTGGTGGTCGTGCTCGGTCTCTATGCCATCCTGCGTTTTGAAGACCTATCGAGCCGAGGTGCGCTACGGTTGGCGCTGAAGCCGGGCTACGAAAGTTATCTTTTCTGGCTGGAGATTGGGCTGGCCCTGGTTCTTCCCCTGGCGCTGCTGTTGCAACCACGCGTGCGCAACAACCCACAAGGGCTTTACTGGGCCGCGGTGTCGGTCGTCCTCGGATTCATCACCAACCGCATGAACGTAAGCATCACGGGCTTCGAAGGCTCGACTGGCGTCCGTTATTTTCCGAAATGGTCGGAGTTCGCTGTCACCGGAATGATCATTGCAGGAGGCTTCGCGCTGTTTGGGCTGGCGGTGAAGTATCTGCCGATCTTTCCGCGAGAGATCGTCCCGGCGTTAGCCGATGAGCGAGAGACGATACCTGTGCTCGCAACCCCCGAGTTGGAACATGCCGGAGACTGATCCAAGTCGCGGACGCTGGCTGCGAGTGACTCACAGCCTCAGCACCAAGCTGAATTCGTTACTGCTGACGGCGATGCTGCTGATTTTTGCGTCGCTTGGCTATCTGAATATCCGTTTGCATCGGCAGCATCTGGAACAGTCGACCTTGCTCAGCGCCGAACGCGTCAGCGATGTCATAACGCGAACCACCACCGACTACATGCTGCGCAATGACCGCGAGGGGTTGCACCGGATTATCCAAACCATCTCCGATGAGCCGGGAATGGCGAAGGTGCGAATCTTCGATCGCGATGGGCGGATCACCTACAGCACCGATTCGGCTGAACTGGGCCGCGCCGTCGACAAAGGCGCGGAGGCCTGCTACGGATGCCATAGCCGGTCTCAGCCGCTGGCCCGGCTGAACCGACCGGACCGCTTCCGCATTTACCGCAATGGCGGAGGCCGGCGAATTCTTGGAATCATCACGCCGATTGAAAACCGGCCCGCGTGCTCGAATGCCGCTTGTCACGCGCACCCGGCACAACAGCAGATTCTGGGCGTGCTCGACACCAATCTTTCCCTGGCGACCGCCGACGTTCAGCTGGCCCAGAGCAGCCGGCAAATGATCCTCTATACCGGGCTGGCGCTCATCGTCTTCGCGGCGCTGAGCTGGCTGTTGATATGGAGGACTTTGAGCGTTCCCTTGCGCGCTCTCGAGAAAGGTACCGAACACCTGGCGCGGGGCGAACTCGGCTATCAGATCGCGACGGAATCGCGCGATGAAATCGGCGATCTGGCGCGGTCTTTCAACACCATGAGCCGTGAGATCCAGGCAGCGCATGAAGAAAATCTGGCGTGGACGCGCACTTTGGAAACGCGAGTCGACCAAAAGACGCGAGAGTTGAGGCGGGCCCATGAGCATGCGCTGCAGACCGAGAAGATGGCGTCGATCGGCAAGATGGCGGCGGTGCTGGCGCATGAGATCAACAATCCACTCTCCGGCATCCTCACGTATGCCAAGCTGCTGCGGAAATGGATTGACCGTGAGGACGGCAGTTCAGCCCGCCGCAAGGACATCTACGATTCGCTTGATCTAATCGCCAGCGAGAGCCGCCGCTGCGGTGACCTGGTAAAAAACCTGCTGACCTTCTCGCGCACAGCCCCAATGAATATTCAGCCGGCAGATCTGAACCAGATCGTACAGCGCAGCTTGCGTCTGGTACAGCATCAGCTCGACTTGGCGGGCGTGCAAGTGCAAGTGAAGTTGGATCCGAGGCTGCCGCAGGTGGAATGTGATGCGGCGCAAATTGAACAGGTCTTGCTGGCGCTCATGATGAACGCCATCGATGCTCTGGCACAGGGCGGCAACCTATGGCTCACGACCAGCGTTCATCCCGACGAATCGTGCGTGCGAATCATCGTGCGGGATGACGGCGCTGGAATCCCCCCGGAAATCCTGCCGCGCATTTTCGAACCGTTCCTGACGACCAAGGAAGCCGGCCATGGCGTGGGCTTGGGACTCGCGATCAGCCGGGCGATTCTGGAACGACACAACGGAAATATCACAGTCGAATCGGAGCCCGCACGGGGCACGACTTTCACCGTGAATTTGCCGTGGGAAGCGGAACCAGAATCCGCAACTCTGGCCGGGGCGAGCGCCGCCGGCAGGAGGTGACAACGTGCAAATACAGGGAAAATTACTCATCGTCGACGACGAACTCAGCGTCCGTGACTCGCTGGGGAAATGGTTCCGTGAAGAAGGCTACGAGATCGGCACGGCCGAAAGCGCCAGCGACGCGTTGACGCGCATGGCCGAGGGACACTGGGATCTTGCGCTGCTCGACATCAAAATGCGTGGTACCGACGGGATCGAATTGCAGCGGCGCTTGCACGAACTGGATCCCGACCTGATCGTGATCATGATGACCGGCTACGCCTCGGTTGAAACGGCGGTTACGGCTTTGAAGAACGGTGCCTATGACTACGTCAGCAAGCCGCTCGATCCCGACGAAATTGCGCATCTGGTAAAGAAGGCTTTGGCCCACAAGCGGGCCGAGCAGGAAAACGTTCGCCTGCGCGAAACCGTGGCGGAAGTCACGCGGCCCGGAGACCTGGTTGGTAACAGCCCGGCTATGCGCAAGGTATTTGAGGCGATCGAGACGGTTGCCCCGACCGACGCGAATGTGCTCATCACGGGCGAGAGCGGTACCGGCAAAGAGCTTGTAGTGCGGGCCATTCACGCGGCCAGCATGCGGCGCTTCCATCCACTGGTAGTGATTCATTGTGGCGCCCTGACGGAAACGCTTCTGGAAAGCGAGCTTTTCGGGCACGAAAGAGGCGCATTCACGGGAGCACAATATCGCAAGAAAGGGAAATTTGAGATCGCGGAGGGCGGAACTGTCTTTCTCGACGAAATCGGCGACATCAGCCTCAAAACGCAAACCGACTTGCTACGCGTGCTGCAGGAGCACGAGATCACGCGAGTAGGTGGAAATCAGACGATCAAGGTCGACTTCCGCTGCGTGGCCGCAACCAATAAGAATTTGGAAAAAATGATCGAGGAAGGAACTTTTCGCCCCGACCTTTTTTATCGCCTGAACGTCTTTCGCATTGAGCTGCCGCCGCTGCGGGAGCGGCGGGAAGACATCCCTCTGCTGGTCGACCATTTTGTTCACAAGTTGTCGCTATCCATGAACAAGCACATCAGCCGGGTAGCGTCCGCGGCAATGGCACAACTGCAGCAGCAGCCCTGGATGGGCAACGTGCGCGAACTCGAGAACGCGGTTGAGCGAGCGATGGTCGTGGCGCAAGAACCGGAGCTAAAAGAGCAGGATTTCGCGCTCAAACCGCCGGCTGCGTTTAGCCCGGCTGACCGCACGCTTGACGAAGTGGAGCGTGCGCACATTCTGCGGGTTCTGGACGAGTGCGGAGGGAACCAGAGCCGCGCCGCCGAGGTCCTCGACATCGACCGAGTAACCCTGCATCACAAGCTCAAAAAATATGGCTGGACGCGCGTTGCCAAAATGGCAAGCCTGGAGTCATGACCTCCGGAGTCATCCACCATGGCCACAGCCAAAAACATGGTGCAGTTGCTTGCCGTGGGAGAGGTCGATCGGCGGCTGCTTGAAGAAGTTCGCGAAGAACTGCCTAGTTATTTTGACATCGCGTGCGAAATTCTGCCGCGTTCCTTCAACCCCGAACCGTGCTTTCACGTCGAGCGCCAGCAGTATCACTCCTCTGAAATACTGCAACGCATGCGCAGCATCGCTGACGGCGCTTGGAGAGTCCTGGGCATCACGCCGGTCGATCTCTACATTCCGATTCTCAAGTATGTCTTCGGCGAAGCACAGGTTGGCGGGCCCTGTGCCCTGGTTTCGTTCCACCGATTGCGCCAGGAATATTACGGCTTGGATCCCAATGACGAAATACTGGCCGCGCGTGTGGTGAAAGAGTCGATTCACGAACTCGGGCACACGCTGGGACTAAAGCACTGTCAGGACTACCGCTGCGCCATGGCGTCGGCGCACGCCGTAGAGTGGATTGATCTGCGCGAAGCGTCGCTGTGTAACATGTGCCGGTCTCAAGCTGAATACGTAATTGGCGAACAAACACCGCGACCCGCGTAGTAGACTGCGCGCATGAGGCTTGACGAGATTCGCTGGTTGATCGCGCGCATCATTCTCGTGGCTGTATTTTCTGGAGGTCTTCCCGTGCATGCTCATGCTCAGCATCGTAGTGGCGTTGGAACGCAGGCCTTCGGTGCGCACGACGGGAAGCCCGTAACGTTGTATACGCTGACCAACTCGCACGGCCTTGAAATTCGTGCCATGAACTATGGCGGCATCATTCTCTCGATCCGCGTGCCGGACCGCAAAGGTCAATTTGCGGATATCGCCCTTGGCCATGACACGCTGCAAGGGTACATTCCGAATCCCCCGTATCTCGGGGCGATCATCGGACGGTATGCGAATCGCATCGCGAACGGCACTTTCACGCTCGATGGGAAAACTTACACTCTGCCGAAGAACAATGGACCGAATACGCTCCACGGCGGCGTATCCCGTACGTTCGACAAGGTTGTCTGGGATAGTGAGCCGGTGAAAGGCAAGAACGGCGTGGTCTTCACCTACTTGAGCAAAGATGGCGAGGAGGGTTTTCCGGGAAACCTGAAAGTGAAGGTCACGTACACATTGACCGAAACCGACGAACTGGTTGTCGACTACGAGGCGACCAGTGACAAGGCCACGCCCATCAACCTGACCCAGCACAGTTATTTCAATCTCAAGGGCGAGGGAAACGGCGACATTCTTGACCACGAAGTCATGATCAATGCCGACCGCTTCACTCCGGTTGACAGAAACTTGATTCCGACAGGGGAACTGCGCCCGGTGAAAGGGACTCCCTTGGATTTTACGAAGTCAACAAAGATCGGCGCGCGCATTGATGACAATTACGACCAGCTCACGCTCGCTCACGGCTATGATCATAATTTCGTAGTCAACCGTAAGGGCGAAGGACTGGCACTCGCGGCGCGCGTCTATGAGCCCACGACCGGACGCGAGTTGGAGGTCTCAACCACTCAGCCCGGAGTGCAGTTCTACACCGGCAATTTCCTGGACGGCAGCGTAACCGGCAAGCACGGCCACGCCTATCAGCGCCGGGATGCGTTTTGTCTGGAGACACAGCACTTCCCGGATTCGGTGAATCATCCCGATTTCCCCACGACGATTCTGAGGCCCGGGGAGACTTTCCACCAGACTACGGTCTTCAAGTTTTCGGCCCGGTAAGAAGCTTTGTCGCAGAGAGCGCTGAGACTTCGCAGCAGAGAGCGCAGAGAACATCACATCCGCTCATCCCGCTCGGTATACGATCCTCCCGCCAACAATCGTCGCGATTACTTTGCCCGTGAGCTGCCAGCCATCGAAGGGCGAATTGCGGGAAAGCGAGTGGGATTTTGACACGTCGAAGGTCCAGCGCGCTTTGGGATCGAAGATGGTGACGTCCGCAAAATTGCCGCGCTCGAGCGATCCGCGGCCGCGCAGATCGAAGACACGCGCCGGTCCGGCGGTGAAAAGCTCGACAATTCGCACCAACGGAATCTTCTGCTCGCGGTGCAGCTTGGTGATAGCGAGCCCCAGGGCGGTCTCCAGACCGATGATGCCGAAGGCGGCGTGCTCAAACTCAACTTGCTTTTCGTGAGAGGCATGGGGAGCGTGATCCGTGGCAATGGCGTCGACCGTTCCGTCGGCGAGGGCAACGAGAATCGCCTCGCGATCAGAGGCCGATCGCAGCGGGGGGTTCATTTTACAGTTGGCGTTGTACTCGCCCACGTCTTGATCGAGCAGTGTGAAGTGGTGCGGCGTCACCTCGCAGGTGACATGCGCTTTCGCGCGCTTGCCGCGGCGCACAGCCTTGAGCGCGTCATAAGTCGAAAGGTGTGCCACATGCAATCGCGAATCGCGGATTTGCTGCGCCAGAGTTACGTCGCGCTCAACGATGCTTGCTTCTGCGCCAGATGTCATGCCGCGCAATCCCAGACGAAAACTGGTCGGACCTTCATGCATTGAGCAGTGCTCGGTCTGGCGCGTGTCTTCCGCGTGCTGCACCACGGGAAGATTCAGCTCCGCTCCAAGCCGCAGAGCCATGCGCATGGTGTCGTCACCGAGAATGGGTTTGCCGTCGTCGGTCACAGCGACAGCGCCGGCGCGGTGCAGAGCGGCAAAATCGGTGAGCGTGCCTCCCTGGCTGCCTCGGGTGGCAGCGGCGATCGGAAGTACATTGACCACTGCCCCGCGCTCGGAATGACGTAGCCACGAAACCCATTCGGGAGTATCGACTACCGGAGAGGTGTTCGGCATTGTGCAAACTGATGTGAAGCCGCCAGCAGCGGCGGCGGCTGTGCCGGTGGCGATCGTCTCTTTGTAACCCTGTCCAGGTTCACGCAGGTGGACATGCAGATCGATGAAGCCGGGCGCAACCATCAGGCCGCGAGCGTCGAATTTTTCGTCTGCGCCGCCGCGCGTCTTATGAGGAGGCGCAATTTCGGCAACTCGGCCTTCGCGCAGAAGAACGTCCATCGGCCCGTTGATCTTCGCAGCGGGATCGATTACGTGCCCGCCCTTGATCAGCAGGCTGCGAACGTCTCGAGCTTGGTTCTTAGCGTTCGGCATTTAGCACTCAGCATTCAGCCGTCAGTAGTCCGTAGTCAGCAGTCAGCAGTCAGAACCTATCTCATAAATGGTTTTGTGGAAGGGCACGGCTTTAAGCCGTGCCGTCAATGTCAAAAACCACGCGGGCTTCAGCCCCTGAGGGGTCCGCGATTTACTTCCTTGGTCCATTATGAGACCGCTTCTCCGTAGTCAGCATCTAGTATCCAGTAATCGGGCGCTCAGACTCGTGCTCTCACTCCGGTTGAAACCTGATACGCACAGTCCCGCCATTTGGAACCTCGGCAATTTGCCGATGCAGGCTGCCCATGAATCCGACGTATTCGTATAGATCGGCAATGCGCAGGTTCTCGGCAACTCCGGTGCTTTCGCGGAAGATCCACGGGATTTTGCTCCCGATGCATTGACCTTTGATCGGTCTATAGCCTTTATTCGCCGCATGCTCTTCGTCGCTGCGCAGGAACCACGTCTCGCTATTCGAGCTCGCGGAATTCTGGAACTCTGCTACAGAGGACGCGACAACTGAAATGGTCCCGCCCGAAATATCTAGCCAATGCATCTCGCTGTTATCCCCTTCGAGAAACAGGTCTCCGAAAGCATTTATAGCTACAAGGCGATAGCTTCCCGAAAGCAACCAACGCCAGTCCTCAAGCAGTTTATTGACGTCAATTCCTTCAACCTCGAAACAGGGATACATGATTAGCCTGCTTGTCCGCAATCATCTGTAGCTCATCTCGCCTTTCCTAGCGCCCGCACCAGGATTGCCATGCGCGTGGGGACGCCATTGTGCACTTCATCGACGATCACGGATTGCGGACCGTCGGCAACCTCGGCGGTCAGTTCCAGCCCTCGGATAATCGGCCCCGGGTGCATGACGATCGCATCTCGCTTCGCCAGTTTGAGGCGCGCGGCCGTCATCTGGAAACGCGCGATGTAATCCTGGAGCTGAATCTTCCGCCCGGCCAGCCGCTCTTTTTGTACGCGCAACAGCATGATGACATCGGTGCCGCGCAGTGCATCTTCGACATGCCGCGTCACTCGGAGATTCGGCGTCAGGGTCGCGGCCAGTTCCGGAACAAATTCCGGCGGGCCACACAATGTAACCTTCACGCCCAACTTGGTCAGCAGGTGGCAAGCGCTGCGCGCAACGCGGCTGTGGTAGATATCGCCGATGATTGTCGCCTGCAAACCCTTGAACGATTTTTTGTGCTTCAGGATCGTGAACGCATCGAGGAGCGCCTGGGATGGGTGCTCGTGCATGCCGTCCCCAGCGTTAATGATCGGAATACCGAGATGTTGCGCCATCAGAAAAGGCGCGCCTGCGAGGGGATGCCGAATCACGATGGCGTCGGCACCGACCGCGCGCAAAGTGTATCCGGTGTCGATCAGCGACTCGCCCTTTTCGATGCTCGAACCAGACGACTGCACCAATACTGTGATGGCACCCAGAGACTTTGCCGCCATTTCAAAGGAAGAGCGCGTACGCGTGGAAGGTTCATAGAAAAGCAGTACGATGCGCTTGCCGCGCAGCAAAGGCCGCGGCCTCTCCGGTTTCATGCGGCGGGCCAGTTTCAGCAAAGCCAGAATTTCCTTTGCTTCCAGCCCTTCGATGCCGAGTAGCGAGCCGCGCGCAGGCTTGTTCATTCGGAAAAGTTTAAACGGGGCATGATACGCGCCATGGCTGGGTGTCGCAAGGGTCTTGTGTCTCGGAGATGGTAATAACCCTCTTTCGTTCTGCCATCCTTAGCGTAGCGAGGGACTCCGTGCAAATCGCTTCCCGGAGCGGCTTCGCGAGGAATTCCTTCGCTTGCCCGGTTTTGCTTCGCAAGCTTCATCAGAACTCCGTCAGGTGCGACGCCGGCCCAGCCAGGCCCCTCCCAGAGCACCCCCGATGCTGGCGGCTGCCAGCGAAAGTAGTAAGAGGCAAATCAGCCAGACGGTGACGCCCGCGGGTGTTTTGAGGACCTCCAGCCAGTTCTGGGCCAAGCCTTGCAGTGCCGGATCCGAGCGCTGCTGAAGCTGGTGCACCAGTTCGAGCATCATGCTGCGGAAAAAACCGGTGGGAACGGTAATGAGGGCGAAGGTTGCGAATCCAAGGCTTCCAGTGAGCGCTCCCAGACACGCTCCAGCGCCCGGGCGCAAGATCTCTCCACGCGTGCGACGGCGATAGAAGACGGTTGACAGAAAGCCGGCTGCGACCATCCAGACGCCGAACAATCCCACGAGGGCCATCCCGAATCCGGCGATCACGCCGGCCAGCGCGGCTGCGGGCAAAGCCTGGGACCAGACAATCGTTGCGGAGTGAACGGCATTGATAGAAGCGTGCCCTGGCCGAGGGATTGTTGCGCCCCCTGCACTCACCTGCCACTCGGAGCCAGCCGAAGCGTCACGAGTCTCAACCACTACTCGGATCTGTGGCGCACCACAGTGCCCGCAATAAGCGACACCGTCCTCGACCGGATCATTGCATTTGTGGCAGGGATGTTCCATGTGAGCCGCGAGAAAGGACTGCTTAAAGTATCGCACGCAGGCCCGCAGACAAGATAATCACCACTCTGACCAGAGTTAGAATGGCGTGAATGACTCGTATCACTGCGCGCCAGGAATCGGATAGAGCTTCTGAAAAGACGTCCCGTCGGAGAGCCGGGAAACGTGATTATTATCGAGATTGAGGATCCAGTTTCCGCCGGAAGCGCAGTTCCCTGGACCAAGGCTGAGCACAATTTCCCTTGGCCCTCTGGTACCGGCAACGCGAAATGAAGCAGGGCAGGATTTAGGCAGTAAGCTGGCGAATGCTTCACGGAGATCGATAAGCTTCACCGGCTGAGAAGTGGATTCATAGACAAACAGCAAAGTTAATGGATCCGGGCCCTCATCTAGAACTCCCAGGATCAATTTGCCATCCTCGGAGAACCCATCGACATGCGCAGAAAGGCGTCTGCCGTAATCACCGTCACTGGCATTGAGATCAACCTCCGATTCCGAGCCGTTGGCAGGCGAAATGACGAGTTGGTAGTGGGCCATACACTCGTGACTTTCCTTGCTGTGATCATCCGAACTGGAGATTCGAAGGATCACGCTGGCCCCGCCTGGACCGTGAAGGGGCTGAGTTTGGGCAGTCGCGGGGTGCTCTCCGCCGTCGCTACAGTTCATATGCACCTGCAGCGTTGGAACGAGGGACAGCGCGAGAAGCAAGCCAGATAGCATGTGAGTATGGGCTCCCGAGAACAGCAACCGCCAATTTTCACGAGTGTACTGGCACTAACTCACGCTCAAAGGCGTCGAGCTGCCGCCCAGACCAAACCGCGAATCCATTGTAGGATGTCGTAGTCACTTGGCCTGCGACGGTTGCCACGCCAGTCGCTGCATGCGTCAGTCCGAGGTTGATTCTAAATGAAAAAGCACGAACGGAAGCGTCGCCTCCAGGCAGCAAAAGTTACTTCGAAGCGGCTTTCCGAACCCCATCCCACGCCGGTGGATGCGCTTGAGTTCCCGCGTTTTGCGGGCATCCCGACATTTATGCGCCTGCCGCACATTCCAGATGCAAACCGCCTCGATGTGGCCCTTATCGGCGTACCGTTTGATGGCGGCACTACCTATCGCACCGGAGCGCGATTTGGCCCGCGCCATATCCGCGACCAGTCGTCGATCATCCGGCCATACAATCCGGCGCTCGATCTCGCCCCCTTCGATATTTTGAGAATCGCCGATTATGGAGACTTGCGAGTTAATCCATTATCCATCGAAGACACATTTCGTCGCATCACGACGCAACTGAACACCGTGCTCTCCGCCGATACGATTCCGGTCTGCGTAGGCGGAGATCATTCCATTCTGTTGCCGATTCTTCGTGCCATTCATGACAAGCACGGACCCGTCGCACTAATTCAGCTGGACGCGCACTCCGACACTTGGGACCAGTATTGGGGTAGCAAGTATTCCCATGGAACTCCCGTACGGCGCGCCATCGAAGAGGGCCTGCTGGCCGAGCCGCACATTCTGCAGATTGGCTTGCGCGGCCAGATTTACGATGCTCACGACATGGACTACATCCACGAGCATAAGATCGGCGTCATTACGGCGGAGGAGTTTCACGAACGCGGCCTCGCGCTGGTGCGCGAAAAGTTAAAGCCTTTCCGCGGATTGAACGTATATTTCACACTCGATATTGACGTCGTCGATCCTGCGTTTGCGCCTGGAACGGGCACTCCCCAGGTTGGCGGGCTTTCCAGCGCCCAGATTATTGCACTGGTACGGGCACTGGCTGGTCTGAATTTCGTTGGTTGCGATCTGGTCGAGGTGCTACCGCAGTTCGATAGCGCCGAAATTACTTCACTGCTGGCTGCCAACCTGCTGTTTGAGCAGCTTTGCTTGTTATGCTCTAGTCGTTCGCGCTGAAGTCAAATTCTCTCTGGAGGTACCGTGATGAATCGACTTGCAATTGTTTTGTTTTGCTCTCTGCCTTTGACCTTCGCAACATCGCAAACAAAGGCCGATCCCGGCGCTGTGATCATTGCCCTTGAGAACGCATGGACTCAGGCCGAGGCTCATAACGATGCTGCTGCTCTCGGTAAACTACTTGACGATAGTGTCGTCATTACCCAACCCGATGGAAGCATCCAGACCAAAGCGGAAGCGGTTGCCTATGTTGGTGACAAGAGCAACCATTGGGACACCGTCGTTTCAGAAAACATGAAAGTCCATGTGCACCGCGACACGGCCATCGTGACGGGCACATATCATGAAAAGGGAACGAGCGCCGGCAAGCCCTTCGACAATCACGGACTTTTCACCGATACCTGGGTTCTTCGCAATGGAACGTGGCGCTGCATCGCCGGACACGATAGCTATCCGGCAAAGGAGTGAGGTTCCGTGTCCTATCTCGACGAACGCGAAGAGCGGCACCGGATTCAAGCCTTCTATTCCCAGCAGATGGATGGAGAGCTGGAGAAGCTCGCCCTACATGCCTACGAACTTAGCGAAATTGCCCGCGACGCACTGCGCCGCGAACTCGATCAGCGGGGTCTTACACCTGATTTCGTCCTAACTCCACCGGAAAAACCGAAAAAGACAACTCAACCCATGCCGGGCGATCCTCCACCTGCGCCTCCGCCAGAATCCCAAGCCGTGGACGGCGAGCTCGAACTGCGAACCTTAGTCACAATTCGCAAATTCAGAGATCTGCCTGAGGCCCTTCTCGCCAAGTGTAGTTTGCAGTCCGCCGGAATTGATGCCTTTTTGCTCGATGACAACGTCGTACGAATGGACTGGTTTTGGTCGAACCTGCTCGGCGGCGTGAAGCTACAGGTCGATCCTGAGAACATCGATGCGGCGAATGACATTCTGGCACTGCCGATTCCAGAAAGCTTGGAAGTTCCGGGCGTCGGAGAGTACCACCAGCCGCGCTGTCCGAGATGCGGATCGTTGGACGTGGCTTTCAGAGAACTCGACAAGCCTGTCGCGTACGTGACCGCGTATTTCTCAGTCCCCATTCCATGGCATCGCCGCGCATGGCGATGCCACTCCTGCAAATCCGAGTGGGAGGACGACGCACTCGCCGACTAGTGGCGCTCCCGTTGCGTTGTCACTTGGTCGAACGCGCAGTATCCTTGACTTGTGGCCTTCTCCAACGAACGCGATGAGCAACGCCGCTTTCGAGAGACCTACGCGTCGATGACAGACGGCGAATTGCTGCGTCTGGCGCAGCATCCGGAGTCGTTAACTGAGGCGGCGTGGGAGGCGCTCGAGGACGAACTCGACCGCCGCGATCTCGAATTCGAGGACGACTCGCCGCAACCGCGCGCCGAACTCGCGTTTCGCGGTCTGATCACGATTCGGCAGTTTCGCGATCTTCCGGAAGCCTTGCTGGCCAAGGGAAGCCTGGAATCGGCGGGAATCGAATGCTTTTTAGCCGATGAGAATCTGGTGCGCCTGGATTGGTTCATCTCGAACTTCGTCGGAGGCATCAAGCTGCGGGTTCGTCCGCACGATGTGGAGAACGCGGAAAAGATTCTCAGCGAGCCCATTCTCGAGGGACTCTATGTCCACGGCGTCGGGCTGTACGAACAACCGCGTTGCCCCAAGTGCCAGTCCCTGGATGTGAATTTTCAGGAGCTCGATCGTCCAATCGCGTACATGAGCGCATTCCTGCGCGTGCCCGTTCCCGTGCAGCGCTCAGGATGGCATTGCCACGCCTGCGATGCGGAGTGGGAAGAAACGGCGGAGTAGCTCATCAGTCTCTTTTAGCAGGCTGCAAAATACCTGATACTGCTTTTTGGATTCCATACTCGCAACATGGCAAGCCCCCGCACCACAGCTCGCTATTTCGTAATGACATTAGCCTTTGCATTTTCGTGCTCGGGACAAAGTGCTCCGCCAATGAATGTGAAACTCTTACCACCAGCGGCATTCAAGAGTGTTCCAGAGAATGTCCGAACGTGGTTGCAGAACCAGGGATGTAGCGTCCCGCAGGATGAAAGTATCGAGCAGCCCAATAATGTGGTTGCGGGAGAATTTGCAAAGAAAGGTCAGATCGATTGGGCCGCCCTATGTGCAAAGGATGGAACGATGCAGGTGTCAGTCTTGTGGGGAGGAGAAAACAAGTGCGTCACGGAGCCTCGCAGCAAGAAAGACCCGATCGCAAACGTCTGGAGTCAGCAAACCCAACAACCGCCATTTATGACCTATGTGCGAAGGGCCACTGTGAAACGTACTCTGCAGTTAAACCCGGGTAACAGAATTACTCATGATGCTGTGGAATATGGCGGAGAATCTGCTTCGGTCCTCTACCTTTGCGACGCATCGAAGTGGGTTGAACTACGAGGTGCGGATTGAGAGTCTCTGCGAAGGCAGGGCTTGCTGGCTCAGATTGCTACGACTGTTAGAGCGAGCTCTTCGCAAATCCTTTGTGAATGACGTCCAGCGTATCTTCGGCGAGGTCTAGCGGAGGCAGTTCCGCGCGCGTAAACCAGCAGACTTCAGCGGCATCGTCGGCAGCTGCCAGTTCTCCCCCAATACGACGGCACAGAAAATCAATCAGCACGTAGTGATACTGCACGCGCTGTTCGGGGTCGCGCAGAATGCGATCATAGACACCAAGCAATTCCCCAGGTTCCACCACGAGCCCGGTCTCTTCTCGTGCCTCGCGGATGGCCGCTTGGCGCACCATCTCCCCCACTTCGAGCACGCCGCCAGGAATCGACCACTGCGCTTCCAGTGGAGGATGCGCGCGCTTCACCAATAGCACGCGATCTCCTTCAATGATGATCGCGCCCACGCCGACCAAAGGAGTTTCGGGAAATTCGCGCTTCATAGGAAGTTAGGCCACGGATGTTCAAGGCGATGCTCATTCGAAATTTTACAATCCGGCAGACGCAGCCAATTTGTGAAACGGCGATGATACGTCAAGCAAATCGAGTTGCGTGATCTCCGGCGTAAGAAATCCAGTTGGTTCTTGCTTTTGAAACTCTCCACTTCTCAGGGGTTCTGATCAGCGTGTACGTGTCTCCGGACGCGCTCAATCCGTTTTCGAAATATCCACCGATGACCTGTACCTCTGTATCCGAAAGCCACTTTATGCTTCTAACGCGGAATACCAGCCCCTGTTTGCCTGTCTTTTTTTCTACAACTCCGCTGTACGGGTCAGTGCTGCAATCGGATGCTTTACGGACTGGCGGCTTGAACCCCACAAACCTCTTTATGAAGTCATCAGGCGGATCAGTATTCTTTTCGCCGATTGAAAGGCAGTACACACCGGCACGCTGCCCCTGGATCGACGAATTGTGGCGGAATTCATATCGAAAGACTGCTTCGCGGATGTCATCCTCCTGAGCGAGACGGGGTGCCGTGCCTTTCCGTTCCTGTCTGTCCCGGGAACCCTGTACCGGAATAAGACCAACTAGCAGGATGACCGTAACTATCAAGGGGTTCATACATTGATTGGACACCGGTGGAATCAACGGGTCTCGTTACGGGCGTAACTGTTGGGCACTCATGGCCAGGATCATGAATCACACGAATCAGGGGACGTGAATGGAGAAAGCTCTTAAAGCATACATATGCTGCCCCCTTCCAGCATCTACCCTAGATTCCGATTGCCCGTCCAATTGCTACAATTCCTGCAGATGGCACTCGAAGAATACAAGCGAAAACGGCGCTTTGAAGAGACTCCCGAGCCTCCGCCCAAGGTCGAGAAAAAATCGAGGAATCGCTTTGTAGTGCAGAAGCACCGCGCCACGCGCCTGCACTACGATTTCCGCCTCGAAATGGAAGGCGTGCTGAAATCCTGGGCCGTACCCAAAGGACCTTCGCTTGATCCCGCCGACAAACGCCTCGCTATGCAGGTGGAGGACCATCCAGTTTCATATTTCGATTTTGAAGGCATCATTCCTGAGGGCAACTACGGCGCTGGAACGGTCATGGTATGGGATGTGGGCACGTGGCAACCGCTCTCGCCGATCGCGGTGCAGGGGAAGTACGTCCCTGGAACAGAGGCCGAAGCCGTTCAAATGCTGGCCAAGGGCGATCTGAAATTTCGGCTCAAGGGCAAAAAACTAAACGGCGATTTTGCTTTGGTAAAGATGAAAGGCCGGCGTCCCGGGAGCAAAGGCACGGAATGGCTGATGATCAAAAAGCACGATGACTATGAGATCGAAGGCTACAACATCGACGACTTTGATGGCTCGGCGCTGACGGGCCGCAGCATGACGGAAATCGGCGGCGATCAGGGTTCTGCGGAATGGCAGAGCGATCGTCCAGCTGGACGCGGTCGAGTGAAAGCCCCTTGGCTTGCCGACGCCATCGCCAAGCTGGATAAAAAAAAAGTCTCGACGAGCGGAAAACGGCGAAACAAAACCACAGAGGAAGCAGAAGGCGCGAGAAAGAAAAGTAAAACCACAATGAAGCTTTCGGTGGATGATGCCCGCCTCCCTTCACCCGATGGCCCGAGTCATTTCCAAAGCCAGTCAAACGCGACCCATAAGAACAAAAAGAGTTCGGATTCCTCTGTGTCCTCCGTGTCCGCTGTGGTTATGGGTTCCGAACTGGATGGCGCGGTTAAGCGGCCGATGCCTTCTGCGATCCAGCCCATGCTGGCGACTCCGGCCGAGAATGCTTTCGACGATCCCGAATGGCTGTTCGAAATCAAGTGGGATGGATATCGTGCTCTGGCATTCCTTGAAAATGGCCGTATTCGGCTGCTCTCGCGCAACCAGAACGAGTTGACGGCACGATATCCCGAGCTCAAAGACCTTCCTCAGTTCCTCAAAGCAAAACAGGCGATCATCGACGGGGAAATCGTTGCGCTCGATGAGCAAGGCAGGGCATCGTTCAGCCTTATGCAACAGCGGACAGGGTTCCGCACCGGCAATCGGCGGGCGGTCCCCAGCAGCGATGTGCCAGTTCTGTACTACGCTTTCGATTTGATCTACGTCGACGGCTACGATTTGCGGCGAGTGAGGCTGGAGGATCGCAAGAACGCACTCAGGTCGGTCGTGGTCGTCGGCGATTTTCTTCGCTATTCCGACCATTACCTTGAGCAGGGCAAGGCGCTGTTCGATGCCGCGTGTGAAAAAGGACTCGAAGGCATCCTGGCCAAGAAACGCAATAGCTGTTATCTGGAGAAGCGCAGCAGCGAGTGGCTCAAGATCAAAATCACGCACCGCGTGGAATGCGTCATCGGCGGTTACACCGAGCCCGAAGGTACGCGTATCCACTTCGGCTCGCTCGTTCTCGGGCTCTATGATCATGAAGGGCGGCTGATCCATGTCGGTCAGGCGGGTACCGGATTCGACCGCAAAGGCCTGGTCGAGATGTGGAACATCTTGCGGAAACTGGAGATCAAGAAAAATCCCTTCTTCGGTCAAGTGGAAGCCCTTCGCAAGGTGCAGTGGGTCAAACCCGAATTGGTAGCTGAAATCGAATATTCAGAGTGGACCCACGGAGCAGCAGGCTCGAGCGCTCCTAAACTTCGCGCGCCGGTCTTTCAAGGATTGCGGGACGACAAGGACCCTAAGGAATGCCAGCTGGAGGAATCGCTTCCATCAAGCGATGAGAAGTAGATGATCAAAGATTGTTATCGCCTTGCAACCCCGCGATCTGCCCTACCATCTAAATCGCGTTGATTAATTCGCTGGATTGAGACTCCGCTCAAAGCAGTGCCGTTGTACCGAGTAGCCAAATTAACTCGTTACGGTGAGTGTTGGAGTCTATCGGAAAAGCCACGACGAAGGCGTTGACAGCGACTTCGGCCCTACCCAATCAAAACTTCGCTGAACCACTCACCAACGTCTCGGTTAAATCCCCTACTTGGCTCCCTTCTTTCTTCGTGGTTGGCCCCCCTCGCACGGGAACTAGCTGGATCCATGAAATCCTGCGACGACACGTCAACCTGCCCAGCGCCGTGAAAGAAACGCGATTTTTCGATACTCACTTTCATCGCGGGCTGGATTGGTACGAAGCCTACTATCAGCACGCATCCGATCGAATACGGATAGGCGAGATTGCACCGACTTACTTTGCCTCGAGCACAGCGCGCGAACGGATCGCACAGTTAATCCCAAGCGCAATGATCGTTTGCATTTTTCGGCACCCGGTCGAAAGACTATGGTCGCTTTATCGTTTGAAATCGGCGTACGGAATGATCCACTGCAACCTTGAAAACGCTCTGGTTCGCGATCCGGAACTGCTGGAATCCAGCAAATATGCGTCGCATCTGAAGGCTTGGCAGCTCGCGTTCGGAAAACAGAACGTATTGGCGACGGTTTACGAAGATCTCTGTTGCGGTCCCCAACGATTCATGGACCAATTGGCCGATTTCATCGGAATCTCGCGTTTTTCGATTGCCGATTCGGACCTGCGACGAGTGCACCAGTCCGACTCGTTAAGCTACCCGCGCAGCTACTATCGCACGAGGAGCGCTACCGCAGTCGCGGATTGGTTCAAGGCCCGGCGCCTCGGTCGACTGGTGACTGCATTCAATGGATCGCCACTGCGGAAATATGTGATCGGGGGTGGTCCACCTTTCCCAGAGATTCCCCAGGGCATCGTGAGACATGTGTGCGAACTTCTTCGGCCGGAAGTGGAAGAATTGGAGGCATTGCTCAATCGCGATCTTTCGGCGTGGAAATCCTGCGATCCCATTCGGAGCTGACTGTTCGGCGATCACTCGATCATTTTCCGTGCACGACAGCCTTTGCCGCTCCCATATTTTCATAACGGTCGTAAACCCTCACCACAATGATGTGCTCCGACGAGGGAGCGCCATCTTTCGAATTTTCAGGCTTAGCGTTGAAGTCGTAGTTCTCGGACTTCGAATCGGAAAGCTGACCGACGGGTTCGACGTATTTCCAATCTGCCGCGTCCACGGAGTATTCGGCCCGCCTGATTGCCGAGAAGCTGTCCTGGGCGCGAAAGCGAACATGAATTTCGCCGGCTTCGACCGATGCCGTTAAATTTTCGATCCGCGGCGGGGTCGTGTCGACTTCGAACCGGCGACTCTCCTTTTCGGCAGTAAGGGCCTCGCCCGGAGAATGCGAAGGGGCGTCTGAGGCGACAACTTTGATGGTATATCCCCCATCGGGCAGCAAGCTGGCGTCGAACGAATAGGCCTTGTCGCTGAGCCCGTCTTTTAGCAACAGCCAGCGCGTCTCGCCGTCGCCGCGATAGTAAACGGAATACACAAGTTGATCGTCATTCTCGTCGTGCGCGCTCCACTTTACGCCGATTGAGTCGCGATCATGTGTGCTCGGAACCGGCGATTCAAAATGCGAACCCGATGATCCGCTTAGGTCCGGACTGCTCGAAATCGAGGATTTCGGTAATGGTTGATAACGAGTGCCGACTACGACCGTAACATCGTCGATTTCAGGAGCCACATTCTTGGGCAGATAGTTCAGCGTGACGCTATCCAACTGCGGCCTAGCATTTCCCGAGTGCAACACGGCTTTCCATTGCGCATACCGTGCCGCGGGAACGTCCATTTCCGAGCCTTTCTCCAAGTCGACTTTCTTCCATCCGCTCCAGTTGCGATCCGGGTTGTCCACATTTCCGCTGCGGGCAAATAACTCAGTGCTGCCGGAGCCGCGGAATTCGGCGCGTCCCCAGCGGGAGAAAATTCTGGCGTCGAAGACATCGCTTTCAAAGGTGCCCTCGTTCTCAGAGCCCGGGCCGAGGACAAAAATCTTTCCCAGATTGCTGCTGGCCGCATACAGGCCGCCACCCGGGGCTTTCGCAAACGACGTCACCTGCGAAGCCGGAGCCTTCAGGAGGTCGGAAAAGTCGTCGATTCCTTTGATCGCGAAAATGTGTCCGCGATTCCCGGTTCCAGCCAGCAGCCGATTCTGCGCATCGAAAGCAAGAGCATAGACAATGTCGTCATGTGCATTCCACAAGCGTGTAGGTGAGCCGTCCGCAGCAATGCGGTAGATGTCGGAGCCACCGCTCACGTTTCCAGTCGCAAACGGGACCGCAGCGATTGGGATCGTACTTGGGCTGGGCGAGATTGTGAGGCCGGGGGCTTGCGCACTGGGAACCGGAACTGCCGGCGTAATTGACAACATCGCCGGGGCGCCGCCTGCACCAGACCCGGCATGCTTCTCGCCCACCGCTGCAGCATAGATGTTTCCCGCGCGGTCGAGGGCGAGCGCTGTGATCTCTTTTTTGGGCGCGCTGTAGAGAACAAATCCTTCGCCGGCTGGGGAAATGCGGTAAACCAGCCCGCTGCCGTCGGAGCCGGCGATCAAATTCCCTTGCCCGTCGATGGCCAAGGCTCGAATGTGGGTTTCGTCGCTCTTGAAGAAAAGCGAATGATCGCCCTTCGCTGTGACTTTATAAATTTCGCCATGATCGCCGGTAGCGACATAAAGTGTGCCCGAATGATCGAGTGCGAGGTCCCAGATATATTTTGTGCCGGGAGAAAAAAACACTGACGAAGTCCAGGACGCATCGACCGCTGGCTTCGCTGAATCTTTCTCGCTGTTCTTGTTTTCGGGCTTGGCGGACTCGTTCTTGGCGTTAGGCTTGTGTTCCAGCTTATAAACTTTGCCGTCGGGTGCGGTCGCGGCGTAAATCAATCCATCTGGGGCGACCTGCAGCGCTTGCACCTGAAGTTCTTGCGGCTCGAAGATGATGGTGGCTTGTCCAGACGGAGTTACCCGATAAACTCGCGCGGGCGCGCCGGTTGCGGCATAGACATTGCCGGCATCATCAGCGGCAATCGCCCAGATGTAGGTGGAGGGCGTCGCGTAAACAATCTTGAACGCGGGAGCGAGTTCGAGACCGCCCGCGCTGCGAATGGCGACTCCCGTAGCCGTCCCCTTGCTGAATTCCTCGAACTTGGACTGTTCCCAGGTACGTGTACCCTCGGCTAGGGCTGCTGGCATGAATGGCAAACTGGCTGAGAGCGCCAAAGAAAAGATCGTGGACGAACAATAAAAAAATCTTCGTAGACTCGCCAATTTTGTACCTCAAAGGACTATTCAGAATTGTGGGAAGAACCTTCAGGTTATCACGCACCTCCGATGAAATGCAGGCAGAGAGCCGGGAGCACGCTGAAGCCGTGCTCGTGTTATCGTTGAAATTCATGTCTTCTGCGGCCAAAAATGCCCGACATCAGCTACTCACCCTGCTGGCGCAGAAATCGTTTCGACTTGGAGAATTCAAGCTATCCTCCGGCGGAACGAGCGACTATTACATCGACTGCCGCACGACCACACTCGATGCCCGCGGCTCGCGACTAACGGGCGAAGTGTTCCTCGAAGAAATCCGAAAACGCGAGTGGAAGCCGCGGGCCATTGGCGGGCTGACGATGGGGGCAGATCCGATCGTGGTTGCGGTCTCGGTGGTCAGCGGAGAGTTGAACGGATTTCTGGTGCGCAAGGCCGAAAAGCAACACGGCACCGTGCAGCGTATCGAGGGCTTTCGCGAAAAAGGTGCGCGGGTGGTGATCGTCGACGACGTTTGTACGACGGGCGCTTCGACCGTGCAAGCGATCGAAGCGGCGCGCGAGTTCGGCTTCGACGTCATTGGCGTGATGTGTCTGGTCGAGCGTGAAGAGGCAAAAGGCCGCGCCCACGTGGAAAAAGCGGCGGGACCTGCGCAATTTGTAGCCATTTTCACGGCGAAACAGATTCGAGCCGAACACGCGCTGCAAAATGATGACACCTCGCCCGTCGTATTCGCGGTCGCCGCAAGCTGCGAAATCTGTGGACGGCCGGCGGTGACGAACAATCCGAGAAATCGGTGTGACGCGCATCGCGCGTGAATGAATCGCGGAAGGCACCCTCAACAACTAGTCATGATTCAAACCCTCGAATGGACCGACCACGGCGTGCGCTTCCTCGATCAGACGAAGCTGCCTACCGAGGAAACCTACGTTACCTGCAAAACCCACGAACAGGTAGCCGATGTGATCCGCACGATGGTAGTGCGCGGAGCGCCAGCGATCGGTGTTGCTGCTGCGATGGGTATCGCACTGGCGGTCAAGAATTCGAAAGCCGAAAACGTTGGCGACCTCAAGCGCGATTTCGACCAGGCATGTGACATCATCGGCAAGACTCGCCCGACAGCAGTGAACCTGTTCTGGGCAATTCGCCGCATGAACGAAAAGTTTGAGCGAGTGCGCATCCGGCCCATCTCTCAAATCAAACAGACTCTTATCGAAGAAGCGCAACGCATGCACGCCGAAGACATCGCCGCAAACCAAGCCATGGGCAAGCACGGCGCTACGCTCATGCCGAGTGCAGGCGGCGTCCTCACACATTGCAATGCTGGTGCGTTAGCGACTGCCGGATACGGCACCGCGCTCGGTGTGATTCGCGCCGCCATAGAGCAAGGCAAAAAAATTCACGTCTATGCGGACGAGACCCGGCCCTTTTTGCAGGGATCACGCCTGACCGCGTGGGAACTAGTCAAAGACGGTATTCCCACCACCGTCATCTCCGACAACATGGCGGGCGCCATGATGAAGCAGGGCAAGATCGGAGCCATCGTCGTGGGCGCCGACCGCATCGCGGCCAATGGCGACGTGGCCAACAAGATTGGCACTTACACGCTGGCAGTCCTGGCCAAAGAACACGGCATTCCGTTTTACGTTGCTGCGCCGATTTCCACCGTCGATCTCGCATGTCCGGATGGCAGCAAGATTCCCATCGAGCAGCGAAATGCGAAAGAGGTTTCGCACTTCGCCGGAAAACAGATGGTGCCTGACGGAGTCGAGATCGAGAATCCTGCGTTCGACGTGACTCCCGCGAAGTACGTTGCCGCGATCATCACCGAGAAAGGGATCGCGCGGGACCCGTTTCCGGAGTCTCTTCGCCGATTGGCAACCGCAGAAGCCGCTGCGGAGTTGTAGCGGTCAGGAATACGCGGTCGTATTGCGCCCATCGCTCGCACCGCGCGAAGAAGCACCTTCAGCGTTCTACAGAAGGCCTGAGCACAATTTCTGACTTCGGAGCGTACGCGCTCGGATCGATACTTACGAAGTCCTTCTTGAAGTCGAGCGACACATGATCCGATTCGCGACCATCATCTCCCAGGAGTGAGATGGTCACACTCTCAGGCTTTCGCTTGCATCTTACAAAAAATCCGTCACGGATTGGGGCACTGCTCTTGGTTATAAATTGCAGAGGAATACTGAATTTTCCATTTTCCAAGCCGGTCTCGCCTGCGTCGCCTCCCCTCTGTTTTGCATAGACAAGCCTGACCCGGATTCGCGCGTTGGGCGGTGCGTTCTCCACTCGTCCCCGAATCATGACAGTGTCAACGGGGCATTGAGCGAAAGTGCCACTAGCCATTATTAGGATGGCAATGGTGAGCAGAACCCGAGTGAGCATGACGTACCCTCGGACTGGCTGGATCAAACGTTCAGGCGAGCTTCTTCCTTCAACTCTTGTTTCTTCCGGTCTCTCGCCGCGTAGTGGGAATCGACGTACTCATCCAGAATTTCGATGAACTCGGCGACGATGCGGTCGCCTTTGAGGGTAGTGAAGAGGCGTCCATCGACGTACACGGGTGCTTTCGGCTCTTCGAATGTGCCGGGCAGTGAGATGCCGATATTGGCGTGCTTCGATTCGCCCGGACCGTTGACCACGCATCCCATGACCGCGAGTTTCATCTCCTCCACTCCGACGTAATGGCCTTTCCATGTAGGCATCTGATCGCGCAGGTAGGATTGAATCTGCTCGGCCATTTCCTGGAAGAAGGTGCTGGTGGTGCGGCCGCAGCCCGGGCAGGCCGTGACTTGCGGCGTGAAGCTTCGAATGCCCATCGACTGCAGGATCTGCTGTGCGACTCGAACTTCTTCTGTGCGGTCTCCGCCAGGCGCGGGCGTGAGCGATACGCGAATCGTATCGCCAATCCCCTCCTGCAGCAGTACGCCCATCGCTGCGCTTGAGGCCACAACGCCTTTCGCGCCCATTCCCGCCTCGGTCAGGCCGAGATGCAGAGGATAGTCGCAGCGCGCAGCCAGCGACCGGTAAACGTCAATCAGGTCCTGCACACCGCTGACCTTCGCGCTCAAGATGATCTGGTCGGGACGCAATCCGTACTTCTGTGCCAGATCCGCCGAATTCAGAGCGCTGACGACCATGGCTTCCATGGTGACTTCGCGCGCGTCCTTGGGCTCAGGCATTCGCGAGTTCTCGTCCATCATGCGGGTGAGTAGCGCTTGGTCGAGCGACCCCCAGTTCACGCCGATCCGCACGGGCTTCTCGTGCTTGGCTGCGACTTCGATCATCGTGCGGAAATTGGAGTCGTCCTTACGCCCGATGCTGGCGTTGCCGGGATTGATGCGGTATTTCGCGAGATCGCGGGCGCACTCGGGATACTTAGTAAGCAGAATGTGGCCGTTGTAGTGGAAGTCGCCGATGATCGGAACACGAACGCCCAGCTTATCGAGTTCTTCGACAATATGCGGCACTGCGGCCGCGGCTTCTTCGTTATTTACCGTTACGCGGACCAGTTCCGAGCCCGCACGTGCCAGAGCGGCACACTGCTGGACCGTCGAAGACACGTCGGCCGTATCGGTGTTGGTCATGGATTGCACCACTACCGGTGCATCCGAACCCACCCGCACACCTCCAACTACGGCAGTGACCGTTTTTCTGCGCTGTATCAAGGGCATGAAAGACTAATTTTAACATGCGATATAAGCCAGGTTTCCGTCGAGGGCGGGGCAAGCTTAGGCAGAACGAGTGCCCTAGCGGACGTCACTAAGTTTTCCCACGGAACGCGGCAATTTTTCGGCAGCGCCCACGAAGCGGATTTATTCCGTGCGGAAGCAAACGAGTCACGTAAATCCATGAAAGCATTGTGCTTGAATTAGGAGCGAGCGGGAACGTCACGGAAACGGAAATAGTATTTTAGGCACACCGCAGTGTGGGAACGTGGCCGATTAACTTTTACCTCTCACCAATTCCGCGATCTTCCGTCTAAGCCCTTGAAACGGAGATTCCGATGAACAGTCAACGCCGAATCGCCAGTTGGTCAGGTGCCGCCCTGGGCACCCTCTGTGCCCTGCTCGCGCTTGCCTTAGGAGCGCATGCTTCCGACCATCGCGGAGCCTTCACCGATGAATTTCACCAGACCTATCCGCTCACACCTGACGGTCGGATCGAACTCGAAAACATCAATGGCGCCGTGCACATCTCCAGTTGGGACCGGAACGAGGTCAAGGTCGACGCCATCAAGAGTGCGGGCACGAAGGAAAAGCTGGACGAGGCCAAGATCGAGGTTGATGCCGACAGGGACCACGTTTCTATCCGCACCAAGTACCGCGATCATGATCTCACTTTCAACGACGACAATTGGCACAATAATCCCGCGCGCGTGGAATACACGCTGACTGTGCCTCGCCGGGCGCGACTCGACGAAATCCAACTCATCAACGGGTCGCTGGATGTAACAGGTCTCGCCGGAGAGGTGCGGGCTTCGTGCATCAATGGGCGTCTCGAAGCCCACGACTTGGCCGGGCGTACCCGACTTTCGACGGTCAATGGACACCTCGACGCCCGATTCAGCCAACTCTCGGGCTCGAGCGTGGAACTGGACTCTGTGAACGGATCTCTTGATCTCACTATTCCGTCAGACTCGAAAGCCGAGATTGAAGCGAGCACGGTCTCTGGGAATATCGACAACGATTTTGGACTGCACGTGAATCATCATCGCTATGTGGGCCACGATCTTCGCGGCGAACTCGCCGGCGGGGGTACCCGCATCGAACTCAAAAATGTAAATGGGGAAATCGAGGTCCATCATGCCTCGGACGGCCGCGCCCTCAGCCCCGCGAAGGACCTCAATCATCATGATCGAGACGAAGATGATGACGAGGATAGCGAAATCTGATCCGGGAGAGACGGTGTCTTTTTTCGACACCGGGAATCAATAAATCATGTATCCCGGCGCGGGTGTCCGCAGATCGGGCTTGGTCGCCATCAGCAACAACGCGCCTTCCCGTTTGAATGCCCGCAGATCATCAAGACTGTTGAATGACTTGGTCTTGTAGTCATCCGGCGTGGGCGTGTCGTCTGGGATTCGGCGGAATTCCACGCTCTCGAACGCGTGCGTTTGGAAAAGCTCGACGTACTCGGCCGCTGACCGCACGTGCACCGGCACTTTCAGCTTGTCGACCCATTGCAAGGAGTATTTGTTGTCTTTGTAGAGGTTGATCAGAATAAACAATCTCCCCCGCGGCGCCATCACGCGAAACAACTCCATCAGCGCCCGGTCCTGGTCGGGATAGTAATAGAACGACTCGACTGACAGTACCTTATCAAAGAAGTTTTCCTCCCACGGAATCTGCTGCGCCGATCCCCAAACGTAGAGAATATTTTCGAAATCCTTCGACGCGACCCGAGCCTGGCGGACCATTTCGTCGGAAACATCTAGACCTACCACTTGCCCGAACCCTTCCGGTCCATCGCTCACCAATCGCGCCAGCAGCCGCGTGGCCCATCCAGAACCGCATCCGAGATCCAGCACCCGCTCACCCGGGCGCAGGTCCATCAGCCGAATCGTTTTTTCGGTGATGTCGAGATGATGCTGCTCCATCTTCGGACCTTCACCGGCGGTAGCCCAGCGATTGAATTCCTGTTGCAGCTTCTCGTCGGGCGTTTGAGGCTTATCGGACATAGTTTCCTGTCGAACGGTGCATGCCAAATCCTGTCGAGACGGCGGCGCTACGTCTATGCTACAGTCTTTCTCCTCATGGCGACATCATCCCCGAATCCTCCGCCTGAGCCCGCCCCTGGTCCACTTTACTGTCCCAACTGCGCCGAAGAAGTCACCGACCCTCTGACCTGCGGGGATTGTTCCGCCGTGATTTGTCGCCGCTGTGGAACTCCACTCGAAAATCCCGACGAACTTGGAATCGGATAAATCCTTGGCTCAGGCCCCCATCACTGCCGAACAGAAGGACCCGGGCCAGCAGCCATCGCTGATTCGCGGCCTCGGTCTGCTCGATTCGGTGCTGCTTCTGGTCAGCGGAATCATCGGCTCCTCGATCTTTTTGACCGCGAAAGACATTGCCACGCCCTTGCCGCAGCCGATCTTGTTTTTCGGCGTGTGGGTCGTAGGAGCGGTGGTTTCGCTGTTCGGGTGCGTGGCCTTCGCCGAGTTGGGATCGATGTTCCCCGACTCCGGCGGACAATACGTTTACCTGCGCGAAGCCTACGGCGACCTGATTGCTTTTCTCTATGGCTGGATGCTTTTTGCCGTGGCCAACGGCGGCACCATCGCCGCACTTTCCGTCGCTTCGGCGGCGTACGTAGGAGAAGTCTTCCCGGTCCTCTCGCAGCAGCACGTGGTCTTCTCCTTTTTCGGCATCGCGTTGACGCGCGCTCACCTTTTCGGATTACTGTTAATCGCAATTCTTACTTACGTCAACGTCGTTGGATTGCGCTGGGGCGCGCTGCTGCAGAACGTTTCCACGTGGACAAAGTTCCTTGCCATGGCCGCCTTCGTCGTGCTGGGCGTCGCGATCGGAAAAGGCGACTGGTCGCACTTCAGCTCTCATGGCGCGAGCCTGACCATCGGCCTGGGTCCGGCGCAACTGATCTCGGCGTTGGGCGTGGGCTTGATCGCGGTGTTCTGGGCCTATGACGGATGGGTATACATCACCTGGGTTGCCGGTGAAGTTAAAGAGCCGCGGCGGAATGTTCCTCGCGCCATGATGCTGGGCATTCTGGCGGTCGCCGCCATTTACCTGGCCATGAATGTCGCTTATGTGTATGCCTTGCCGCTGCACGAAATCGCCCAACACGAAACCATCGCGCATGCCTCGGCCGCCGCTTTATTCTCTCCCAGTGCCGCGGTTTGGCTCTCGCTCATGATCGCGGTCTCGTGTTTCAGCGCGGCCGCCACCTGCACGCTTTCCGGAGCGCGCGTCTACATGGCCATGGCGCAGGACGGTGTCTTCTTCAAGCGCATGGCGCTGGTGCATCCGAAGTGGCGCACACCCGCGTTCAGTTTGATCGGACAAGGTATCTGGGCGGCGCTGCTCACCGTAAGCGGCCGCTACGATCAGCTCTATACCTACGTCATTTACGGCATGGTGTTGTCATACACGCTGACTGTGATTGGACTTTTCCTTCTGCGCTGGAAGCGCCCGGAAATTCCACGCCCTTACCGTTGCGCGGGCTATCCCTGGCTTCCCGCCGTCTATGTGCTGATTGCTGCAGCCTGGACGCTGAACACAATTATCACGCGCCCCTGGGAAGCGTTCTGGGGAACGGCAATCGTTCTGATCGGCATACCCGGATATTTGTACTGGAAGCGCACCGCGCGGAAGAACGCGTGACAAATTCCCGAGTTGCCAACAACTGGCAGTCAAGAATGGGAAGGGCACGACTTCCAGTCGTGCCGTAACGTTTGCAAAACAGGTCGCGACTCTAGCCGCTGAGGGCCCTTACCGGCCGTTCTGGACTGAACTAAACAGGCGTAATAGTCTTCCTGGGCGGATTGAAGAACGGCAGCGACGTCACTTTTACATTCGTCTTCAGCCGGATCGCTTCGATCGTAATTTCCATCTGCAGCTCGGTTCCCGGTTTGGCGTGCTCTGTCTCGACGCTCGCCAGCGAAATCATCTTCTTCAGCGTCGGAGACCACGCGGTTGTCGTTGCCTTTCCCACCTGTGCTTCTCCGAGATAAACCGGAACCGCAACCCGCGAAGCTTGGCTGGGCGCGGCGGGCGTCAGTCCATAGCGCTCGTACAAATTCTCGACATCGGTCCAGTCCACCATCAAGCCGACCAGTTGCCGCGGCACTCCGCTTTTCGCATCACGCTCCAGTGCGCGCTTGCCGATGAAATTCTCTTTCTCCAGATGGATCATCTTGCCGAAGCCCAGCTCATACGGAGAATATTTCTGGGAAGGAATCAGCGCCTTCTTCGAGCTGATGTAATCCACTTCGATCAGCAGCAGACCTGCCTCGACGCGGGCCACGTCTAGCGCCAGCATGCCGGCGGCATGCAAATCAAATTGCTTGCCCTTTTCCACGAGCGCGTCCCAGACCTTGACCGCATCCGCAGCTTCTCTTAGTGGAATCCAGATTTCGTAACCAAGATCGCCGGTGTATCCGGTACGCGAAATGTCGACGGGCACGCCGGCAATTTTCCCGTGCGTGACCCGAAAATATCTCAGGTTTGCGATATCCGCTTCCGCGACTGCTTTCAGCAGTTTGGCCGAAGTTGGACCTTGCAAGGCTAAGGCAGCCACTTTCTCGGAAATGTCTTCGACCTGCACATCCATGTTGAGGCCGTTCTGGCGAAACCAGCGCAGGCTCGGATCGGCCGCGGTCCAGCGATAGACGTTTTCCTCCAACCGCGAAATCGTGCCATCGTCGATGACCTTGCCTTCTTCATCGCACCAGCAGCAGTAGATGACCTGCCCGACTTTGACCTTATTGATGTCGCGGGTGATCACGCGGTTGACGAGTTTGGTCGCGTCGCGGCCGGTGATCCGGTACTTGTAGAGCGGCGAAATGTCGATCAGCGCCGCCGCATTGCGGATCGCGTTGTACTCGTGCTCGTGATGCACCTCGTAGACGCTGACCGTGTAGTATCCCGACCACTCGCGGTAGTTCAGGCTGTGGCAGAGTGGAAAAGTTCGTTCGTGAAATGCAGTTCCGATAGGCAAGATGGCTCCTTATTGCCGAAGCCGGATTATATGGAGCAGCGGAAGCGCATCGCAACTCAACTGGTTGAAGCACCTGAAGTGCGTCATCCCGAAGGCCCGCGCTTGTACCAGCGGGCCGAGGGATCCCGCGTGCAGCGCCATATGTTCGCTCATCACAGACATCCGACGCGCATTATTGTAAAAGGCAACAATGCGATCAACAAAACGGTTCTACGCATACATCGTGACCAATCGCCCGCGGTCTCACGTGCTCTACACAGGAATCACCGGCGATTTGGTGAGAAGAGCATGGGAGCATAAGAACAAAGTCACACCTGGTTTCACCAGTCGTTATAATTTGACTCGGCTAGTGTATTACGAGTGCTTCTTCTATCCCGATGCGGCCATTGCGCGCGAGAAGGAAATCAAGGGTTGGCGGCGGAGCAAGAAAATTAAGCTAATCGAGTCAATGAATCCGCATTGGCATGACTTGGCGGCGGATTGGCAGAACCTTTTCCGGCCCGAGCACGGTGGCGATGCACGCCAGATCCCTCGCCCCGCTCGTGAAAACGCGGGGCTTCGGGATGACGTCGCGAAAAACAGCTAGTTCCGAAAATCGCAGTGAATCGGCTCGTCCCGCGACAATTCTTTCCGCCCTAAGCTAGAATGAGTCTCGCTATGCACCGCCTCCTCCGATGGACCGTCCTGCCTAGCGGACTCTGATCCGCCCTGTTCCACATCTCTCCATCCGCGAGTATCATTGCGTTTCCTGTACAGACAAGCTAACAGCTAAAGGCTAAGAGCTAATGGCTACTTCATACGACATCATCGTGATCGGCGGAGGCCACAACGGTCTGGTCAACGCCGCCTATCTGGCAAAAGCCGGCAAAAAGGTCCTCGTTCTCGAACGCCGGCACGTGCTCGGCGGAGCGGCGTGTACGGAAGAAATTGTTCCCGGCTTCAAGTTTTCTGTCTGCTCCTACGTCGTCTCCCTGTTGCGGCCGGAGATCATCCGCGACCTCGATCTTCCCCGCCACGGCCTGGAAATTCTTCCTCTCGACGGCACCTTCACGCCCATGCCGAGTGGCGACTATCTCTGGCGCGTCAACGATCATGGCAAGACACATCGCGAGATCGCTCGCCACTCCAAACTCGACGCCGAAGCGTACGACGAATTCGGCAAAGCTATGCAGGCGATGTGCCGCTTCGTGAAGCCGATTTTGAGCATGGTGCCGCCCGATCCGGCGACGCTCAATCCGCGCGAGTTGATGAAGCTGCTGTTCATCGGCCGCCGCTTTCAGGGCATGGCGAGCGAAGACAAATATAACCAGGTCCAGCTGATGACCATGAGTGCGATCGACTTTCTCGATCAGTGGTTCGAGACCGACGTCCTCAAAGCCACGATGTCGGCTTCTGGGATCATCGGGACTTTTCTCGGCGTGCGCTCGCCGGGCACCGCCTACGTTCTTTTGCATCACTACATGGGAGAAATCGACGGCGCCTTTCGCGCCTGGGGATTTGCGCGCGGCGGTACGGGCGCAATCTCAAATGCAATCGGCGACGCGGCGCGCGAAGCTGGCGTCGAAATCCGCACCCAGGCGGGCATCTCGCAGATCATCGTCAAGAATGGCAGAGCGAAGGGCGTCGTGCTGGCCAATGGCGACGAAGTTTATGCGAACGTCGTCTCCTCGAGCGTCGACCCGCGACTCACGTTCACGAAGTTCATCGAGTCGCAGCACCTGCCAGGAGACTTTTTGGAAGAAGTCAATCGCTACAAATTCCGCGGCTCGTCGGGAAAAGTGAACATGGCCCTCGATGCGTTGCCGAACTTCAAATGCATGCCCGGCCCCGGCGCTCATCTGCGCGGCGCGATTTCAATCTCTCCCGCGGTCGAGTACATGGAGCGCGCCTACGACGACGCCAAGTACGGCAATTTCTCTAGGCGTCCGTATATCGACATGGTGATTCCATCACTCACCGATCCTTCAGTCGCGCCTCCGGGCAAACACGTAATGTCGTGCTTCGTTCAGTACGCGCCCTACAAGCTGCGTCCCGGCCTTAACTGGGACGATCAGAAAGAAGCCTTCGGCAACACCGTCGTCGACACGATTTCCGAATACGCACCGAACCTGAAAGACATCATCATTCAGAAGCAGGTCGTCACGCCGCTCGACCTTGAACGCGAATGGGGCCTGAGCGAAGGCAACATTTTTCAAGGTGAGCTTTCTCTGGAACAACTGTTCTTCCTGCGTCCCGTGCCCGGGTGGGCTCAATACCGCACGCCGATCAAGAACCTCTACATGTGCGGATCGGCCACGCATCCGGGCGGCGGCATCATGGGCGCAAACGGACGTCTGGCGGCGCTGGAGATGCTGAAAGACATGAAAGGGGCGGCCTGATCATGTCTGCTCACAATGGATCAAATCAGCGCGATGTGGTCATCATCGGCGGAGGCCACAACGGCCTTGTCACCGCCTTCTACCTCGCCAAAGCCGGATTCAAACCGCTGGTTCTCGAACGCGCGCCTCAAGTCGGAGGCGCGGCCATCACCGACGAATTCCATCCCGGATTCCGCTGCTCCACGTTGTCGCACTCCGCCGGACCGATTCGTCCTGACGTTATCCGCGAGATGCAGTTGATCAAGCACGGAGTGAAATTTATTGAGCCGGACGTAGCCACTACGGCTCTGTCACCCGATGGTCGAGCGCTCACGCTATACAACGACTATCACGGCCAGAAGTCAGCGATAGAAATCGGCAAGTTTTCTCCGCGAGACGCGACCCGCTACGTCGAATTCCACAACTCACTCGAAAAGATAAGCAAAGTCATCGCCGACGTGCTCGCGACGACGCCTCCCGACATCGACGATCCCAGCAGAGGCGATCTGTGGGGCATGCTCAAAACTGGCCGCGCCATCCGCAAGCTGGGCAAGAAAGATATGTACCGCCTGCTGCGCTGGGGGCCGATGGCCGTCGCCGATCTCGCGGCAGAATATTTCGAGACGGAACTCTTGCGAGCCGTCATCGCCGCTCGCGGAATATTTGGAACATTTCTCGGCCCCTGGTCTGCAGGGAGCGCGCTGGTTTTGCTGATTCGTGCGGCAGCGGATCCGCATCCCGCGGGTTCAGCCTACTTCACCATCGGAGGCATGGGCGCGGTTACGAAAGCGATGAGCACGGCCGCGCAGGCCGCAGGCGTCGAAATTCGTACCGGCGTCGAGGTAATCGAAATCCGCGTGAAGGATGGCGTAGCCACCGGCGTGCTGCTTTCGACCGGGGAAGAGATTCATGCGAAGGCCGTGATTTCGAATGCCGATCCGAAACGAACACTGCTCAAGCTCACCGATCCGACTCATCTCAATCCCAATTTTGTCCAGAAGGTGCAGCACTATCGCGGCAATGGCACTGTGGCCAAAGTCAACCTGGCACTTTCAGGCTTGCCCACCTTTACCGCGCTGAAGAATGGCAATACCGAGGCTCTCAAAGGCCGCATTCATATCGGGCCCGAGATCGACTATCTGGAACGCGCCTTCGATGAATCAAAGTACGGCAACTTCTCGCGCCAGCCGTACCTCGAAGTCACGATCCCATCGCTCACAGATCCATCCCTCGCTCCCGACGGCAAGCATGTCATGTCAATCTACATGCAATACGCACCCTACAAGCTGAAGGGCGATTGGGAAAGCCAGCGAAATGCGCTGGGGCAAACCGTCGTGCAAACTCTGGCGCAGTACGCCCCCAATCTGCCGGAAATGATCCTGACGCACCAGATCATTACGCCGCAAGATTTGGAAGACGTTTACGGCCTGACCGGCGGCCAGATCTTCCATGGTGAACTGGCGCTCGATCAGTTCTTCACTATGCGTCCGCTGCTCGACTGGGCGCGCTATCGGACTCCGATCCAGAAACTATATTTGTGCGGAAGCGGAACCCATCCCGGTACTGGTCTCACTGGAGGCTCGGGAGCAAATGCTGCTCGGGAGATTCTGAAAGACCTCCGCCACTAATCCAATCCGCCAAAATCTGCAAGTCTCCGCAGACGACGAGCAAAACGCAGGGAGTTTTTCGAAAGACGTTGCGGGCGGCATCCAGGCGCCACCATTCATCCTTCCGTGAGATCGAGGGGGCGAAAGCCGGTGTTACACTTTGTCGTTTGCGCTCGCCGCCAGCCGTCGAGTCGCCATTCCTAGATTGGAGTTTGCCGCGTGAAACATAATTGCGCTTGCTTCGCATTTGCCTTCAGCCTCTTTTGTCAGCTCGCTGTCGCCCAAGGTCAACCTGCCAAGCAGCTCACCATCAAAGAAATCTTTGCCCCCGGCGGTATCACGGGCCGTGCTCCGGAAAATCTTGAATGGACTCCCGACAATGCCGGGCTTTCCTTTGTGCAGCGCAACGACAACGACGAACAAGGTGAGCTCTGGTATGTCGACGCGGCCAGCGGAGAAAAGAAGGTCCTGGTCAGCGCCTCCAAGCTTGCCTCGCTCGCTCCCGATTACGCCAAGGTGAAGGATGAGCGCGAAAAAGAGCGCCTCACTCGCTATCACGTCGCGGCTTATGTCTGGGCGCCTGACTCGAAACACCTGATCTTCGATTCCCAGGGTCAACTCTGGCTCTACGATCTTTCCAACAATACCGCTGTGCAATTCACGTCCGCACCCGATCCGAGTGGTGATCCTAAGTTTTCTTCCGATGGCAACTACGTGTCTTTTGTCCGCAAGCACAATCTGTTCGTTCATCACCTCAGCGGAAAAGACGAGAAGCAGCTGACGAAAGATACGAACGAAAATCAGCTCAATGGAGATATCGACTGGGTCTACGCGGAAGAACTGGCGGTCCGCAGCAACTACTTCTGGTCTCCGAATAACCGGCAGATCGTATTCATGCACATGGATGAAAGCAAAGTGCCGACCTATCCCATCACCGACTGGATACCTACTCATCCTACCGTTGACAACGAGAAATATCCCAAGGTCGGCGATCCGAATCCGGTAGTGAAGTTGGGCGTGGTCGATGTCGAGAAGGGCAAGCCGCGCTGGATCAATCTCACCAGCGACGAGGATGTTTACATTCCGCGCTTCGGCTGGGTCGATGACAACGTGATCTGGGCCGAGGTGCTCAACCGCACACAGGACAAAGTGGACCTCTACTTCGTGGACGCAAAATCCGGAAAGTCGCGCATCGTGTTAACGGAATCCACGCCCGGAGCCTGGATCGACTTCGAACATCTTGAGGCCCACTTCTTCAAGTCTCCTGGACGATTTCTTTGGCCAAGCTGGCGCGACGGAACCATGCAGATTTATTTGTACAGCTTCGACAAACAGAACCCGATGGCCGCCGATGCCAAGCTGGAGAAACAACTGACGAAAGGTGACTTTGAAGTTCTGACCATTGAAGGAGTTGACGAAGCTACGGGTTCCATCTTCTTCACCGCCAACAAAGACGATCCCCGGCAGGTCCATCTTTTCTCCGTCAAGCTCGATGGATCGGATTTTCTGCAACTCACGCCGGAAGAAGGAGAGCATTCGGCGATCTTTTCCGACGATGGCAAGCGCTACGTCGATACCTTCTCGGAGACACGCACGCCGCCACGGATGCGGCTCTGCGCAGTTGGTGGGAATTGCAAGTCTGTCTGGGAATCGCGCAGCGTCGCGGATTACGATCTCATCCCGCAAAACTGGCTGGAGTTCAAGGCTGAAGACGGCACGACTTTATACGGACGGCTCCTGCTGCCCCCTGATTCCGCGCCAACTTCCAAGCTTCCGCTGATCGTCTACATTTACGGCGGTCCTGCCGGGCAGACCGTGACGAAAGGTTGGGGCGGGCCAAACGCGCTCTTCGATCAAATCCTGCTGCGCAAAGGCTTCGCAATTTTCTCCGTGGACAATCGCGGCACCCCCGCGCGTGATCGCAAATTTCAAACTGCGATTCGCCATGAGTTCGGCGCGATTGAACTGCGCGATCAACTTGCTGCCCTCGACGACCTTTATGCCCGTTATCCGCAGTTGGATCGCGACCGCACTGCGATCTGGGGATGGTCGAATGGCGGATCCATGACCATGTACACCCTGACCCATTGCGACCGCTTCCGCGCCGGAATTGCGGTCGCTCCCGTAACCAACCAGGCAAACTACGACACCATCTATACCGAGCGCTACATGGGACTGCTGGCCGATGACAGAAAAGGCTACGAGCAATCGGACGTGACTCGAGATGTCGACAAGCTCCACGGCGCGCTCATGCTGGTTCACGGCACCAGCGACGACAACGTGCATTTCCAGAACAGCATTCAGCTCATCAATGCTTTGATCAAAGCTGACAAGCATTTTCGCTTAATGATTTACCCCAACAAGACCCACAGCATCTCGGGCGAGGATGCAAGGACTCATCTGTTCGAGATGATCGAAGACCATTTCGAGCGCGAACTGAAATGAAAGACTTCGGCGTGGAAGAACGGCGCTTTAGCGTGCGTAAAATGTGGAAGAGCGGCGCTTCAGCGCCGCGTAAGGTGCCCAACCATCGGGGGCCTTTAGGCCCGGTGTCATTTCTTCTCGGCCTTCTTCGAGCTTTCCTTTGTCGAACTCTCGGGCTTCTTCTCGTCTTTCTTCGCTTCCTTGTGCTCGGACGAAGCCGATCCGGACTTTTTCGCGTAGTCGGTCACATACCATCCTGACCCCTTGAACTGCACCGCCGGAGCCGAGAGCACCTGCTCCACCGCCCCGCCACACTCCGGACACTTCTTTACTGTGGGATCGGAAAATTTTTGGATTTTCTCAAAGCGATGGCCGCACTTCTTGCACTGGTATTCGTAGAGTGGCATTTGCGCTGTTTGACGGTCCGGGCTCGTCGGAACGAGTGATTTGATTCTAGGGGCCAGTCTCTGCCGTCGTCAATTCGTCGCGCGCTGATCTGAACCGTTGGTCTTGCCAACGAACGGAAATTCGGAAAATTCAATCAGTAAATTTGTCGATGGTCTCAAGCTTCGGACCTTCTGCTTTTTGCGTTACACTCGATCTTCACCCATCCTTGGCGCTTGCCGGAGTTCGTTCTTCTCATGTCTGAAACCTACACACCAACCACCCGCACACGTGTCGTACGCGAGGCCGAGCGCGGCGTTTACGACCGCGAGGCTGCTTATCGAGTTCTCGATGAAGGGTTCCTGTGCCACGTGGGATTCGCGGTCGACGGCCAGCCATTCGTCATCCCCACTTCTTACGGTCGCAAAGACGCGAGCCTTTACATTCACGGCTCTGCGGCCAGCCGCATGTTGCGTCAGATGAAAGAAGGCGTCCCCGTTTGCGTGACCGTCACTTTGCTCGACGGCCTCGTGTTGGCGCGCTCGGTATTCAATCACTCAATGAACTACCGGTCCGTCGTAGTCCTCGGCAAAGCAACGCTGGTTGATGATCCGCAAGAGAAGCTTGCCGCGCTGCGCGTATTGTCGGAACACATCATCCCAGGTCGCTGGGACGATGCGCGGCAGCCCAACGAACGCGAACTCAAAGCGACCTCAGTCTTGCGTATCCCGATCGACGAGTTTTCGGCGAAGGTGCGCACCGGCCCTCCCATCGATGATGAGGAAGATTATTCTTTTCCGACTTGGGCGGGAGTGCTACCGTTCGAAACCCGCACCGGAACGCCAATCGATGACGCGCGCTTGACTCCGCAAACGAAAGTTCCCGACTATGTCCGAGACTATTCGCGGACGAAGAAAGCATAGCGCGATGCAAACTTCTTTGTTTGCGGGATGAAAATATGGTCCTGGTTCGCAACACGGCTCAAGGGGCCACGTTCGCGGTCAAAGTGCATCCGCGCGCCAAGAAGAACGCCATCACCGGCGAGTTCGGAGATGCGCTGAAAGTGTCCCTGACTTCACCTCCCGTGGAGGGCCGCGCCAACGATAGCTGCATCGAGTTTTTCGCCAGGCTTTTGAAGGTGCCGCGCACTTCCGTTAGTATTGCGTCCGGCGCGAACAGCCGCAGCAAAGTCATCCGTGTCGAAGGAATCAGCGCGGAAGAAATACTGCGTCGGCTGGGGCCGTACAGCAAATAGCAGGCCCTCGACTTGCTAGCAGCGTGCGCCCTTGCCGAGTTCGCGTAGGCATACAGTCCTCTAATTGTTTCGGAGCCACTTTGAACTTTTCCCAACGTCTGGAGGAAATCCGCACCGGATTTGAGCGCTCATTCTGGATCGCTAACATCAGCGAGATCTTCGAACGGCTCTCCTACTATGGAGCCTTTGCCTCGCTCGCCGTCTATCTGCAAGAACGGCTGAATTTTTCGGTGGAGCAAACCGGAACGCTTACCGGCATCTTCGGGGGTGCGGTCTGGTTCCTGGCGATCTTCGGCGGAGCCGCCGCCGACCGGCTTGGTTTTCGCCGTGCCTTATCAATCGCATATCTCGTTCTGGCCATCGCTTACTTTCTGATCGGGTCCATTGCCGCACCGTGGCTTGGTCCAGTGCGCAATACTGTGCCATTGGGATTGTTCGTAGGCGTCATCCTGGCACTTCCGGCGCTGGGCATCTCCATGGTCAAGCCGTGCGTGGTCGGATCCACAGCGCGCGCCTCCAAACAAAACGTTCGCTCCATCGGATACTCGATCTACTACACGATGGTCAACATCGGGGGCGCTGCTGGGCCTTACTGTGCCTCCTGGGCGCATCGCCACTTAGGCGTGGAAAATGTTTATCGCGTGGCGGCACTCAGCGTGTTCGCCATGTTCTTTTTTGTCCTGATCTTTTTCCGCGAACCTCGGCAAGCCGACGATCCCCCCCCGCCTTCTTTAGCTACGGTGGCACGAAACTTCTGCATGGTACTCGGCAACGCGCGGCTCGTCCTGTCCGTGCTTGGGGCCGCGCTGCTTCTGCGCGTCGTACTCTGGATTCATCCCGCTTGGAACGTCCCCTGGTGGGTATGGGTTGCATTCTGCGCGCTGGTCCTGGCCGGCCTGAGCCGCTTCATGTGGTTTCTCGTCATCTTCACCGGTTATTGGGTCGTATTCTGGCAGCAGTACATCAGCCTTCCGGGATATATTCACGGCTACATCAGTTCCGGGGCCGACGTGGAAAAGATCCTGGTCACCGACGGATTGACCGTGGTCTGTCTCACGCTGGCCATCAATTTCATCACGCGAAAGATCCCTACCTTTCAATCGGTAATCATTGGAACTGTGGTCACCTCGCTGTCATGGATCATCCTCGCGCTGCGACCCACAGTTTGGGCGGCGGTGCTTTCGGTCTTCGTGCTCGCGCTCGGCGAGATCACGCAATCGCCTCGCTACTACGAATACATCTCCCGTCTTGCTCCTGAGGGACAGCAAGGAACTTATATGGGTTTCGCCTTTCTACCCATCGGCATCGGCTCCTTCATTGGAGGTTGGTTCGGAGGAACCTTGCTGCATCACTTCGGCGAAGTCCGGCATCAGCCGGCCATGCTGTGGTGGGCCGTATCCGCGGTCGGCCTGGCAACCGCCGCTGCACTATGGATTTACGACCGCTATGCTCGTCCCGCAGATGCTCAGGTGAACCGCTGAGGTTTGCAAACTGCCCTTTCCGTCATTGCGCGGACTTTTGCTTGACATCGTTTCAGCCAAGTAGCATGATTCGCCCCCAAGCTACTGTCCCAGATTCGCAACATCCCAAAAGGAGGCTCTATGCCACATTTTCTGCATCAGGTCGCCTATTCGCAGGAAGGCTGGCAAGCCCTGCTGGAGCACCCCCAGAATCGCATCGAGGCCGTACGACCGGCGATCGAGAAATTGGGAGGCAAAATCCACACAGCATGGTTTGCATTCGGGGAATACGACGTTATCGTCATCAGCGAGTTGCCTGACAACTTGAGTGCCGCGGCCATCGCCATGGCGTTTGGCGGAGGGGGCGCTTGCAAGTCAGTGCAAACCACGCCTCTGATTTCGGCCGAGGAAGCCGTCCAGGCGCTGCATAAAGCCAAGCAGAGTGGTTATCGTCCGGCAACGGAAAGTGGGAGTTCGCGGGCTGCTTAAGGCGTTTTGATGGTTCTTCACCGGCGGCCTGCACTGGCCGCCGTTTTTACTTTCTATTGCTCTGTCATCCTGAGCGTAGCGAAGGACCCCATGCAAGTCGGCTCCAGCAGCGGCTTTGCGAGGAACTTCTTCCACTTCCTCCGCTTACCCCATTTTGCTTCGAAGACTTAATCAGCGGCTCCTTAATTGATGTCGAACTGCTCCTGGTGCAGCGTCGGATCGCTTTTTACGATGATCGTACGCTTCGTCATCTCTTCCATTTCGTTCAACAGGCGAGCGTTGTTCGATTTCAGTTCCTTCGCCACGTCGGGATGCGCGCGCAGCATGACATCTTCATGTTCGAGGTGCTTGCAGATCTTGCGCATCTCGACGTAAATCTCGTTGCAGATCGTGCTCACCGATTTCACGTAGCCTGTCGCCTGGCAATATGGGCAGGGCGTCCCGATCGTGCGCTCCAATGACTGCTTGACGCGTTTGCGCGTGATCGCAACCAGTCCGAAATCGTTGAATTGCAAAACTTTCGATGGGGCGCGATCGTGCCGCAGTTCTTCTTCCAGCGCCTGCATCACGCGTTGCCGGTTGCGGCGCTCATCCATGTCGATGAAATCGATGATGATGATTCCGCCCAGATCGCGCAGGCGAATCTGCCGCACGATCTCTTTAATTGCGTCCACGTTCGTCTTGACGATCGTGTCTTCCAGCCGCGCTGTCTTTCCCACATACTTGCCGGTATTGATGTCGATGGCGACCAGCGCCTCGGTCTGATTGATGACGATGTAGCCGCCACTCTTCAGCCAGACTTTCGATTTGAGCGCCTTGTTCATCTCCTCGACCAGTCCGAATTGCTCGAACAAGGGCGTCTCTTTCGTGTACAGCTTCACGCGCTTTACCATCCCCGGCTGAAAGCGGTTGAAGAAGCGCAGAATGCGTTCGTATTCCGGCTCGGTATCGACCCAGATCACCGAGAACTCCGACGTCACCTGGTCGCGCAGCACGCGCTCGACAACATTGAGATCGTGATAGATCAGCGCCGGCGGCTTGGAGCCTTCCGATCGCGTCTTGATGTCATTCCACAATCCCTTCAGAAACCGGATGTCGGCGCGCAATTCTTCTTCACTGGCATTTTGCGCGGCGGTGCGGACGATGAAGCCGCCATGCCCGTTATCGCGCTCGCTCAGAACAATCCGCTTCAAACGCTGGCGTTCTTCCTCGGAGCCGATCTTGCGTGAAACTCCGGTATGGTTCACCGTCGGCATGTAGACCAGAAAGCGGCCCGGCAGGGCGATATGGCTGGTGATGCGCGCGCCCTTTTTGCCGATCGGTTCCTTGGCGATCTGCACCAGGATCTCCTGGCCTTCTTTCAGCAGATCGCTGATTTGTGGAACCGGCTGCGACTCTCTGCGCCGGAAGCGGCGCCCGCCACGGCGTCCTCGCGGACTGCGCCGGTCAAATGCCGGACGCTGCGCACGTTGCGTATACCCGGCGGTTGCCGCCGGAGCGCGCACTTCAGCCCGCGCATCCACGGTCCCGTTCGCCCGCGCTTCGGCGTCGAGCAACGCTTCGGCTTCGGCCTGGGCTTCTTCCAGATCGAGCTCTTCGGAATCCTCGCCTTCTCCGGCAGATTCTTCCGTAGTGGGAAGTTGACCCGACTCCGCTAAAGACGAGAAGTGAATCTCTGACACCGTCTCGCGTACATCCGATAACAGCGGCTCAGGAGTGCTGGAGTCCATCCCGACCGCCCGGGTCTCTTCTTCAAATTCGTCGTCGCCATCCTCGGACGATGCTTCGTAGTGCAAGCTATCGGCCTCTTCGTCGTCGATGGTTTCTTCTTCGATCGTGCCCGGAGCGGCAAAAAGCGGCGTCTCGTCATTGCGAGCACCAGCCGCTTCAGGTGTGAAGTCTGATTGAACAGAAATTGGTAGATCTTGCGAGGGCGCTTCGGATCTCGTCTCTGACCGCTCCTCAATTGCGAACGCCCGATCGGCTTCACCTGCGTGGCGGAAATCGTGACTCCAATCCACCGAGGTCGAAGCAGACTGCTGAAACTCTCCCGATGCCTCTCGATCTTCCTCTTGCGACTCACCCACTCGCTCAGCTGTTTCCGCTTCTGCAGCAAACAACGGCTCGTCTTCGGGGAAGCTGGAGGTCAGTGGGATATCAGCCTCCGCCGAGCTAGATGCTGGTTCTTCCGACGAGATGCGCTCTGCCGTGGCAGGCTGCGCCATCCTCTGATATTTGGATATGGACTCACCCGGCAGCAAAATCGGAGTGTATTCCGATGCTGAACTGTGCCGAGGAGTTCGGTCTGGCTGGGCCGCTCCTGACGCGTTCTCGTTTCCTGGTCGGGAATGCCGCTCGAAGCCACGCTCTCGCTCTTCGCGGCGACCGCCGCGTCGACGACGACCTCGCCATCTCCCGCGATCTTGGTTTTGATCATTGCCGGCCGCACTGTGCTCCGCGCTCCGACTGCCGGCCTCTCGCTGGTTACCCTCTGGTCGCGGCGATTCTCCGCCGAATTCCTGCTTCACGCCCTCGCTGGCTTCTGCGTCTACAGGCTCAACCGTGCCTCGGTTGGCTTCCGCCGGCGCAACGCTCCGCAAATCCTGCACGGGACGCCCGGCTGGGACCGCATCGGTCAAGTCCTCGTCCTGGTCTTCCAGGTCGAGGAAGTCCGAGACATACAGAAACGCGTCCCGCTCCAGCCCGACGTCGACAAAGGCCGACTGCATGCCGGGCAACACTCGCGTGACGCGCCCTTTATAAATCGAGCCGGCTAGGGTGTACTCGTTCTCGCGTTCAAGATAAATCTCCGCGAGCTGATCGTCTTCCACTAACCCCACCTTGGTCTCATGCGGGGTGGAAGACACAAATAACTCTTTGTTCATGGATACTCCGTTCCCGTTTATTTACGGGATTTACCGGAGCAGAGTCAGAAAGGAAACGGGCAGATGGAGCTTCGCGAATTTGGCCCCGTGCGGGGGACGGCTAAGGCCTGGGAGCTTACTCCCAGACCCAATCCGTTGCACAAGCTTTGGAATCTTTTGCACTAATCGCTTTCGTCTGCCGGGTTTGTGACCGCACTCTCAGACCGTCTTGGTCGGGGGGCCGTTCCCTGCCCAGCAGCAGTAGCTACAATCCTGCCCGGCCTTGACTGCTCGCTGGCCGGCGTTTGCCCTCTTTACGCGAGGACGTTCGATATTTTTGGGGCGGCCCACAGGCAGCCCAACTACATGATCCTGCCGTCTTCCCTTGTCGTGTATCCCCAGCTAGTTCACAAAGCGGCGCATGCGAACATTCATCACTAATCCCAGCGCCAGGAACATGAATAGGACGGAAGACCCACCATAACTCATCAACGGCAGGGGTATTCCGGTGACCGGCATAAAGCCGACTACCATGCCGACATTGACCAAAATGTGGAAGCTAAGAACAGCCACCACACCCATCACCACGAACGTGCCAGCGCGGTCGGGCGCTGTTTGCGCGTTCTGGGTCAAACGCATCAGCACTATGAAGTATAGCAGTAGCACGGCCAGTGCGCCTACGAATCCGTGCTCCTCAGAGAAAGCCGCAAAAATGAAATCTGTCTGCGGCACCGGCAGGAAATTCCCATGTGTTTGCGAGCCTTTGCCGCCCCACAGCCCCCCGGAACCCACCGCAATCAGGGATTGCGTAACTTGATACCCCGAGCCCTGCGGATCCGCATCGGGATTCTGAAATGACACCAAACGAGCCTTCTGATAATCCTTCATGTGGTGCCAGGCGACAGGTGTGGCTAGAGCTGCCAGCAGCACCACAGTGCCCGCCTGCTTCCAGTGCAGTCCACCCAGAAACAATCCCATGATGGCGATTGGTAGATACGTAAGTGCCGTGCCCAGATCGGGCTGCTTCAGCACCAAAAGCATCGGGATGCCAACGATCGCCCCCGCTTTCATGAAATCCGACCAGGAAAGCTCGCGCTGGTGCATTTCGGCAAAGTATCGCGCAACGGCAAGAATCAGGATCAACTTGACCCACTCGGAGGGCTGAAAGTGATTGCCGCCCGGCATTTTGATCCAGCGCTTCGCGCCCAGCGCCTTTGTTCCGAAGATCAGCACAGCCATCAATGACGCCACCGACGCGATATAGAACCAGTGAATCTGCTCAAGCAAAGCTTGGTAATTGATCAGGCTCATGCCCAGCATCATGCCCACGCCGGCCACCACCCAGTACACCTGCTTGATGTGCGCGCCAGCGAATTTCGTATGCATGGTGGCGCTGCGGATCTCCATCACCCCCAGCCCGCAGATGATGAGGACGAAGATCAGCAGAAGCCAATCAAAATCGCGAAATGAAACGTATCTTGACATCAGTTCTCAGTCGTCAGTTCTCAGACAGCATTTAGCAATCAGCATTCAGCCATCAAATTTCATATCCTGCACCGGGCCTTACTGAATGCTTAATGCTGAGCTGAGCGCTCATTGAATCCCTGGCGCTGCCGTGGCCAGCACCGGAGCCGTCTTCGCCACATTTACTACAAAACGTCCGCCTTGCAATTTCTGATCGCCATCGTCGGAATCCTGTTCCGACCACAACGCGCCGATCTCAACTTTCTTCTCCCCCTTCGGCTGGTCCGCCAGCTTCGGAGGATTGCGATGCTGCTTGTCCACATACGCCTTAATGACTTGCGTCGCCAGACGCGCTGCCAGCTTGCCATGCTCGCCGCCCTGAAACAGCACGCAAACGACGATGTCGGGATTGCGCCGCGG
Source organism: Candidatus Sulfotelmatobacter sp. (assembly GCA_035710725.1). Taxonomy (GTDB): domain Bacteria; phylum Acidobacteriota; class Terriglobia; order Terriglobales; family Acidobacteriaceae; genus Sulfotelmatobacter. The sequence continues at coordinate 116,980 of DASTCY010000035.1, forward strand.
CGTAAATCCGACAAACCAACCATTCTGCGCAAATTCCTCTTCATTCCTGATTTTGGCGCGCAAAGCCAACGACACTACCTGCGCCGATCCCGTTTTGCCCGCAATATCAATCCCCGGCACATGGGCTGACGGAGCTGTTCCCTCGGGAAGCAGCACGCGCCCCATGGCGTCGGTGATGAACGTCCATCCGGCTGGCTCGATCGGGACGTTCTTCACTTCCGTGTAACGGCTGACTTCCACATAGCCGTTCGGCAGACCGTCCGGATTCACCACGTGCGGCACAACCATCCGCCCATCCATTGAGATCGCCGAAATCGCCCGCATCAATTGCACCGGAGTGGTCGCGACCGCTCCTTGTCCGATGCCGACCGAAATCGTCTCGCCCGCAAACCACTTCTGCTTGAAGTTCCGGATCTTCCACTCTTCCGAAGGCATGACACCGCTGACTTCGTTCGGCAAATCGATTCCGGTTTTCTGTCCCAGTCCCAAAGCCGTCGCATATTTCGCGATGCGATCAATTCCCAGTTTCTCCGCGAGCGTGTAAAAGAAAACGTCGCACGATTGATAAATTGCCTTTTCCAGATCTACCGGACCGTGACCCGACTTCACCCAGCATCCGAATCGCCGTCCATAGAACTCGGCGCTTCCGCCGCAGCTCACGTGTAACGTCTGCGCGATCCCCTCCTGCCACCCCGCCATCGACATGATGATCTTGAACGTCGACCCCGGCGCCAGTTGCGCCTGAATGGCTTTGTTCAGCAGCGGTTTCTCGGGATCGTTGACCAGCTTGTTCCATTGCTCCCGCGAAATGTGGACCGAGAAATCGTTGGGATCGAAAGTCGGGCGGCTCACCATCGCCAGGATTTCGCCATTTTGCGGATTCATCGCGACAATCGCGCCGTTCTTGTCGCCCAGCGCCTCTTCGGCCGCGATCTGGATGTCCAGATCAATTGTCAGCTTCAGTGGCTTTCCCGCGATCGCTTCCGTCTCGCCCAGCCGTCCAATCTCCCGGCCATGGCTGTTGACCAGCGCCTGCCGCGAGCCGTTTTTACCCATCAACAATGTGTTGTACTGGCGCTCAACACCCGAAATCCCCACCACATCGCCCGGATTGTAGAGCTCGAACTGCGGCTGGTTCAGCATGTCTTCGCTGACCTCACCGACGTACCCGATCACATGCGCCATAAATCCATTGCGCGGATACAGCCGCCGGTGGGCCATGATCGTGTCCAGTTCGGGCAATTCATTGCGATGGGATTCGATAAACGCCAGCTCGTCGGGCGTGATGTCTTCTTTGAGGAAAATCGGCTGGTATTGTGGCAGCGCCGCGAAATGCCGGATGCGCGCCTGCACTTCATTCGGATCCAGATGCAAACCCTCCGCAATCAGCTGTGCATCTGCGGCGAGATCGCGGTTGGAATCCCGCAACAACAGCGCGGAAAACGACGGATAGTTGTCGACAATCGCCCGACCTTCGCGATCAAGAATCTTCCCGCGCGGCGCCAGGATGGGCACGTTGCGAATGCGGTTTCGTTCCGCCAGCGTCGCGTAGATATCGCTCTGCATGACTTGCAGTTGCCACAAGCGATACGCGAGGATCAGCAGGAGCCCGAGAATCAGGTACTGCACCGTCGTCAGGCGGATTGCGGAGACTTTTTCGTCGCGGCCGAACATCAGGCTTCCGGCTTCCGGCTTCCGGACCGTGACACGCCTGAGTCAGGAAACCTCGCCAAATTTTTCCTCTCCGGGGATACTTTATTGTACCCCTGCCTTTGACTCAGACATGGCATAAGGGGACACGAAAGTCACTGCTAGTCCGCAGAGTCCAGGACATTTTGGCTTCGAATGAATTTCCGGAAGCCTGAAGCCTGGAGGCGGAAGCCTGGTTCTACGTTCTTTGCTTGAACCGGTCCAGGAAGAAATACAGCAGAACGCCGACCATAGCATTCGCGAAGCCGGCCAGAATTCCGCGGCTCCAGCTCCAGTTCAGGGTCAGATTGACCATGTGGCGGGCAACCGTGAAATAGACAGCCTGATGAGTCACATAGAAGCCAATGGTGATCAGCAGCCGCGTTCCGGCATTCTCGACATCCAGCCTCACGCCCAATGAGGAGGCAAGATACCCCACGACCGTCTTGGCGATCCCATAGATGCCGATCGGATACGGACCGAGGCAGTCCTGCGCCAGGCCGATGATTGCTCCCGTGACCAGGCCCGCGATTGGATTGCGCCGCGCCATGGCAAAGAAAATAGTCACCAGCAGCGGTAGATCCAGGTACGAAAGACCATTAATCCGGCTCTGAATAAACGCCTGCAGAAACACCGCGATCAGCGGCACCCCGAGTGTCACCGGAATGCTGAACCGGTAAACCTCAACCTGCTCTCCGGACGTGTAGGTGATGGGCACGCTATTGGGGAGAATCGTTTGTAGTCGAGGGCGGAATGCTCGGCTGTGGCTCGGGAACAGTCTGGGGAACGGCTTTCGTCGCCGGTGGCGTGGTTGGCTTCTTTGACGGGACTTCCGTGATCGCTCCTCCATCGCTCACAATCGCAGTCTTGGGAGCAGAGGGTTTGGGAGCGATCGTTTTCGCAACGTCCGGCTTAGGCTGTTGCGATGCCGAGGTTTGCCCCGTTGCTGGTGCTGGCTTAGAAAGCTGTGGTTTCGTTGCCGCGGAACTCGGGGCGGGCTTAACGGAATTTCCCGTGGCAATTGCTCCCCCGGGCGCAGCAGCGGCCTGTTTTGACCCCGTACTCGCTGCCGACCCACTCGCCTCCACTGGCGGCTTCTCCGGCACCGAAGGCAACCGCTGCGCCAGAATGTCGGCGGCGCGTTGGTGCGCGGATTCCTGTGCCAACGACTGCTGCTCTTGCTTCTCCAATACAACCAATACTTCTTCCAACTTGCTCAGGTTAGCCGATGGCCGCACTCGAATTTCGAGAAACGTGGCGCGATCCCCGTGTCCTTTTACTTTGGCGATGGTACCCACGGGCAGTCCTTTCGGAAAAACCTTGTCCCCGCCGCTGGTCAACACAGTTTCCCCGACGGGCACCTCTTCATCGCTCATGACATTTTCAAGCGCAACCTCGCCCGTAGGAGTGCCCTTCAAGATCCCTTGCAGGCGCGTTTTCCCCAGCATCACGCCCACTCCACTGCTTTGATCGTTGATGAGCAGTACGAGGGTGGTCGAGGGATAAACGCGCAGCACTTTTCCCACGATGCCATCGGCCGTGATGACCGCCATATCGGGCCGAATCCCGGCGTCATCTCCCTTATCGATGTAAATCCCCTGCGAAAGATCGCTGCCGCTCGAGCCGATCACCTGCGCTGCAACTGTCTTGGCGACAAACTGCTCCTTGAACGAGAGCATCGCCTGCAGTCGGTGCGCCTGTGCCGCGTCTTCGCTCAGGCGGACCTGTTCGAGCTTCAGCTGTTCAATCTTGTCTTTGAGATCGCGATTTTCCGCGCGCACGCCGCGCAGGTAAATGTAGTTGTGCCAGAGATTGCCAAAGCCGCTCTCGATGCGCACCAAACCACGCTCGAGTGGTGTGACGGCTTGCACGGCCCAGATCCGTATCAGACGGGTGTTTTCCGTGTCCGTTTCGGCTTTCTTGACCTGCACCGCTAGCCCTAAGATCTGCAGGAAGAGCACTCCTACCAGGATGATCAGATTGCGGTAACGGCCGAGGACGGATTCCATAACTGCAGTTCTCAGTTGTCAGTAGCCAGTTGCCAGTTCATGGCGTCGGAGTCATGGCACGCTGTGACAGATGCGGTGCCCTCGCCCCAAGCAGCTCTCAGTGCGTACTGGGTACTGGCTACCGGGTACTGTTTATTCTATCGATATCTTCCTGAGCAGCTTGAAGTCGCTGAGCATCTTGCCCGTACCCAGCACCACACTGCACAGCGGATCATCGGCAATCGAGACCGGCAGCCCGGTTTCTTCCCGAATGCGCTTGTCCAGGTTCTTGAGCAGCGCCCCGCCACCGGTCAGCACGATGCCGCGATCGCTGATATCAGCCGAAAGCTCGGGCGGCGTCCGCTCCAGCGCAACGCGGATCGCATTCATGATCGTCGATACACATTCGCTCAGCGCCTCGCGGATTTCGCCGTCGTCCACCGTAATCGTCTTGGGCACGCCTTCGATCAGGTTGCGGCCTTTGATCTCCATCGTCATCGGCTTGTCGAGTTGATGGGCGGAGCCGATTTCCATCTTGATCTGCTCGGCGGTACGTTCGCCAATGAGCAGGTTATATTTGCGCTTCAGATAATTCATGATGGCTTCGTCCATCTGGTTGCCGGCCATGCGCACCGACCGCGAATAGACGATGCCGCTCAGAGATATGACTGCGATGTCGGTCGTGCCGCCGCCAATGTCGACCACCATGTTGCCGCTGGGCTCTGTAATTGGCAGGCCCGCGCCGATTGCGGCCACCATGGCCTGCTCCACCAGGTGCACTTCACTCGCCTTCGCGCGATAGGCCGAGTCCATGACAGCGCGCTTTTCTACTTGTGTAATTTCCGAAGGCACGCCGATCACGATCCGCGGATGCACCAGCATCTTGCGGTTGTGCGCCTTCTGGATGAAGTAGTTCAGCATCTTCTCGGTGACTTTGAAATCCGCGATCACGCCGTCCTTCATGGGCTTGATAGCGACAATATTGCCGGGCGTGCGGCCCAGCATTTCTTTCGCCTCTTTGCCCACGGCCTCGACCTCGCCCGTGTTCTTGTTGATGGCCACGATGGAAGGCTCGTTGACCACGATGCCTTTGCCGCGCGCATAGACCAGCGTATTCGCCGTGCCCAGATCGATGGCCAGATCACTGGAAAACAAACTGAACAGCGATCTCAGGTTGTGCGAACGATTGGAGTGAAATCCGTTGGTTGACATACGAGATTTTCCCGCGTTCCGCTCTCTCCGGAGTTCCGGACTAAATTCTCTTCGGCGCGGCTCTCGCTATTTTCATTGTAGCGATGCTTTCGCGCCCTGCCTTACACCAAAGGTCGTTGCCCAAACTCCTGGGACTCATCTGCCGAATCGCGCTACTGAATAATGATCTTTTTCTGCTGCGTATTTACGCCGCCTTGCGCCGTCTGCGCCGTAATCGTGATCACCGCTTCGCCCGGGGGCAATGGCGGCGTGAAATAGTGGAAAGTTCCATCCGTCATCACCATCGGCACTTCGCGTCCATTCACCATTACGCGAGCGTTGGTTTCGGTCTTCCCGGTCACCTCGATCACGTGCCCGTGCTGAACGAACGGATCCAGTTCCAGGTTGATCGCCTCCGTCTGCTTGTCGCGGGCAATGATCGTAAACCGGTTCTTTTCGCTTTCTACCGACTCTTTCCCTTTGCCGTCATACGACTGCACCGTCCAGTAATAGGCGCCCTCACCTAAGCTGGTGACCGTTACATCTGCAATATTGAGTTTCTTGTCAACCAGTGTAGAAGAAAAATAAGGATTTCGGGAGATGCGCAGCCGGTAACCAACTGCATTCGCCATCGGCGTCCAGGCGAACTCCACATCCTTGGTCGTGCCGCCGGACGTAAACAGTGGTGCCATGTTTGCCGGGGAGATCGGCGCCGGCGGCCCAATCTCCTTTGCTTTCTCCATGTGCGGCTGTTGCGCCTGAAAGCTCACCTTCTCCCAATCCGCCAGTCGCACCGTTTCGCCATTGCGCGTGACTTCCCCGCTTCCTTTCTTCAGCAGGATTTCGTGCTGGTCGGCTTTCGGATCGTTATGCACCTGCGCCGCCGATTCGGGAGCCAGCGAGGCTGTCGCTCCCGCCACAATGACCTGCGATTTCGATCCCTGACTGTACGTCGCCGTGGAAAGATCCACCGTTCCGGTGCTTACCGCCACAGCCACGCTGGTCTGCTGCTGGTCGTTGGACGAGCTTTCCTCGATGACGATCAGCGAATCCTGCTTGACCGTATAGCTGGTGCCGTCATTGAACACGACCTTGGCCATGCCTTCCGACCCGGTTTGTACAACGTCTCCTTTGTCCAGCGGCACGTTGTAGTCCGCCGCTACCCAGCTGTTGCTGCTGCCCTTCTTCACGCGTACGGTTCCGTCGAGGGCGGTGAAGTGCGCCTGCTGTGCCGTCGCCGAGCCCGATCCCGACGCCGGAGACATTCCCGCCACCCGTTCCAGAATCTTGCTGACCATGCCGCTGGCCGAGTTCAGCGTGTTCTCGGTGAACTGGGGGAAGGCCAGTCGCACGCCGCCGAAAAGCACACCCAATATCGCGAAAATGATCAAGACCACCGTGCGGTAGCTGATCGTTTTCCAGCGAATCTGTATGCCCGGTTTATGGACAGAAGAAGACACGTGGATGCAACCCGCACAACCGACTATCGGGTAAATTTCACCGTACCATAAGCAAAACGGAGGAAAGAACAGGTAATCGGCCTAGGAAGTTACCTTCGTGACAGGGTGGTTTGCCGGGTCAACCGCGCAACTCTGAAGATATCGGCTCGAACTACCTTGTTCTAACGGCTAAGCGGGAAACGCTTGGCAGCCTTGAGTATATCGACAACTTGGCTCAGTCTGGCGGGACTCCTACAGTCGCCCGACGCCCACATATTCGAATCCGAGCGCCCGCAGTCGGATCGGATCCAGCACGTTCTTCGTGTCCACAATGAGCGGCTTCTTCAAAAGATGCTTGATGCGATCGAAATCAAGCGCGCGGAACTCCGGCCATCCCGTGCCGACCACCAGAGCGTCTGATCCTTCTGCCGCCGCATAGGCCGACTCGCAATATCGTACGGAGCCATTCAAGCATTGCTTGGCATCAGGAATCGCGACCGGATCATAGGCCCGGACGTGAGCCCCACGGGAAACCAGAGTCTCCGCCAACCTAAGCGACGACGACCCTGCAACCGAGTTCGTGTTCGGCTTGAATGACAGCCCCAGAATTCCGACTTCCTTGTTCTCGACCGAATTCAGCGCTCCAGCGATTTTCTCTACCAACCGCTCGGCCAGCATATGGTTGACGTCCCGGGCTGCGCTCAGTACCCGCAACGGCACTCCATTCGCCTGGGCCAGTTCCGCGAGCGAATCCATGTCGGATTCCGCGAAGACGCCGCCCATTCCCGCTCCCGGCTGCAGGCATCGCGGAGCGATTTTCTTGTCCAATCCCAGCGCCAACGCCAGATTCACCGCATCGGCATTGACCCGTTCACAAAGCGCCGCAACTTCATTGATAAAGGAGATTTTTGTAGCTACAAATGCCGTGGCCGCTTCGCGTACCAGCTCCGCCGTCGATGGATTCGTCACAATGACCGGCACTCCGCGCATCACCAGCGGGTGGAAGATCTGCTTCAGCATCTGTACGGCATCGTTCGAGGTCGATCCCAGGATGATGCGGTCCGGCCAGTTAAAATCCTCTACCGCGCAGCCGTCAGTGAAAAACATGGGCTGCGAAACAACCGTCACGTGCAGTCCGGCTTCCTTCACTGCTTTTTCCAGGGCCACCGCGGTGCCCACCGGAACCGGAGTCACAATCGTCAGGATCGGAGGCCGGGTCGCCAGCCGCGCAATGCGCATCGCTAGATCGCTCAGGTTTGCTGGAGTATCTTCAGCCAGGAAGATGACTTGTGTCTTGCGAGCGAACGATTCAATGTCGGTCGAGTAGGCCAGCCGCCCGGCGCGCACGTTCCGCTTGATGATTTCTTTCAGGTTCTTCTCGAAAAAAGGAATATTGCCTTGCGCCATCTCCACCATGCGGGTGCGGTCAGGATGGCAGCACGTAACCGGAGTACCAAAATCCGCGAGGCAAGCCGAAATTACCGTTCCCAGGTACCCCGATCCGTAAACCCCAATTTGCATGCGCCTTTCCCTCGCTTAAGTGGCCAAACCGAGTGTCAACCCGAATCCCAAACCAGATCGAAGACGGCGTCTGATGCGGCTTTCGGCCCTGTCCTTAATTTCTATGTGTACAGCCGTAACCTGGACTTCGCAACTGCACACAAGGGAACTGTACCTGGGGATCACGCAACGTAGACGAGGGTAACTGGCCGAGCTCGGAAGTAAGGTTACCGCGAGACGAGCCGGCGCCCGAGCTGGATGGGGGCCACATCCACCCACCGGTTCGTCGTCTGCTCGCGGACGAACGTGAGCTTTTCCAAGAGAATATGCCGATTGCCAGCGTAATTGGCCCAACGCTCGGAGGCGACCTTATAGGCCGCCTGCGCAGGATCCGGCTCACCCATTTTGACGATAGTGAGATGCGGGATGTACGGCCATTCTTCGGCGCAGGCCAGCGGTTCCATGTTCAGCCGGTCGTGCAGTTCGCACATGCGCGAAGCGCCATACTTGATTCGAATGTAGACCGTGGGTGTATTGGGGAGGAAGGTCTCGACCTCGCCCAGGTCTATTTCAAAAGGTTCGACTTGCTCGCAGAGCCGCTCCAGCGACGCCAGCGCCACCGTTTCCGTGCTGTGTAAAGGACGCGGCGGCAGAATCGTCAAATGGGCTGCCAGGTGCGGCAAGTCAGGGTGCAACTCGCGCCGCAGCTTCTCGACAAACTCTCCGACCGGACGGTTGACGTACGCCACCAACGAGTAACGCGGATTCAGCATGTCCGGATAGAAATTATAGTCTCTCGAGTCGCCCGAGGACAGCAGCCATCGGGTTGACGCACAAGATACGGGAGTGGAGACCACCACAGAAAGAAGTGGCTTTGGGAAGGGCACGACTTCAGCCGTGCCGACCAAGCCCACAAAAGCTGCGGGTTTAGCCCCCTGAGGGAAGCAGAGTTTACTTCTTCGATTTATTAGGAGACCGCCTCACAGAGCTTGAACCCTCAGGCCAGTTGCGACAACGGGTCGGCTAGAAGCTAAGAGCAAGAAGAGATGGTGACTTGGCGGTTATGGGGCATTAACGCAGGCGAGGGTTTAGAGGTTCTGAAAACCGATCCGCGCCATCCAGAACAGGAGAAACGCGATCGCGATCAGGACGCCACCCGCCATTCGCATGGCCCAGAACGGCATCCTGTAGGGATGCCAGCTTCCTTCCTCCATCGCATCCGCAAAGCGGTCCATGAAAGCGCGGACCTCGCGCGTGCGCAAAACCGTGCTCGAACCGATGGCAAAAAAGACCAGACCCATCACCACCAGTCCTGGAGCATGGATGGGATGGATATTTCGCACGCTAAGAAGATACACGAGTTGCCGGAACCGAGCAGCAACCTTTAGAATTTTCCCAGCACGAAAGTTTCATTCCGGATCATGTCGGGGCGTAGCGCAGCCTGGTAGCGCACCTGCCTTGGGCGCAGGGGGTCGTAGGTTCAAATCCTATCGCCCCGACCATTAACTTACTGAGCATGCGAGAATTAGTCTTTCTTCCGTGTCCACGAATGTCAGTCGCCTACGCTTCTCCAGTTCTTGTTAGTGGAAGCACCAGGCGGACAACACTAGAATGAGCAGAACGTTTCTGTTCGCTGACAGTTTGTGTGTACACATTCATCGTTATTCGAATGTCGGCGTGGCGCAGAAGTTCTTGCTGAACTTTCAGATCCACTCCGAGTTGGCGCAACATTGACGAGTAGGTGTGGCGGAACGTATGCCATCCTATGGCGGGTCCAAGCTGAGCCGCTTCCGCGGCAGGCTTGATCTGCCTTTCCAACATCCTGCTTGATCGCAATGGAAGTTCCCCAGCCGTCTGAGAGCTGGCGAACACCCAATCGCCATCCTGTCCGAACTGCGACGCATGCTTCCAGTCGTATAGGACGTCGGCGAGGGCGGGATCCAAGGGCAATCCGCTCTGTGAGTACTTCGTTTTACGTCTCCGACCACGCCGTCCACGATTGCCCGCTGCACGAGAGGCGACGTGTTTTCCCAAAGTTAGCTCAAACGCCGCAGGTGAGGAGAACACTTGATGCTCGAGAACATCTGTTTGTGCGGTTCCAACCAGTTTGGGCTTCTTTGGAATCACGGGCTTGCAGACGACAACTTCTCTGCCTGCAGGCTGCGGCTAAATTACCGACCCCTTCGACTACGGGCAGCCAAGGCTCCGTGTGCACATTACGACTCACATTCCATAATCGCGGCTAGCGAAAACACGAATCATTGATGGTCACGAGGAATTGTCTCGCGCCACGACTTCGCGCGAATGACCGCCCCATTCTGCGATAACTCGCGCCGATAACTGTAGTAGAAATTCTGCTGGTCGCTGCGCATTTCAAGATGCCCACGATAAAGCAAGGTTCGATCTTTTAGCTCGAATGTTGTGTCGGAGTCGCCGACCACAACGTTTGTTTCCGGATGCGCATCTTCGACGTCATAGGTCAACTGCTCGTGATGGGTGCGTTTCCCCCATGGATACTGTGTGCCATCGCTGCCGCGCCACACAACATGCGTCGCCTGCCGAACTTCATCCCGCGTGACATGATATTCGCCGGGCCAGGGATATCCTTCGGAGTGAATGTCTGCCAGATGCTCCGACGGTTCCGGAGGCTGAAAATTCGGTGGCGAAGATGCCTTCAACGGCACGACCGGAAGAACGAGCCGTGACGGCTCACTTCCTCCAAGATACAAAGAAGTGGTCATCTTATACGGGGTCGACCAGATGGTGGGCCACCACGAATTCGAGACGGCCAGCCGAATGCGATGCCCCTTGGGAAAAACCCACGACGTGAAATGCAGCTTGATGTTTAGCCCATAAACGTGATCAGGTTCTAAGTCCGTGGGATTGGTTTGCGAATCGCGCTGAGAACCGTTGATGCCACTGCCGGTCACCAGAGTGACAGTTCCATCAGGTGCAACATCGCATAAACGAGCGAACCAATCGGCCAAAGGAGCGGATGCGGAAACCTGCAGCTTGGCTTCAGGTCGCCCGAGTATCGCGGTGTCGTCGGCAAGTGGAGGGGAGTCATACACGAGACTGAACGCATCGGCGGGGCGCTGGTCGGCGGTGAGATCACCCCACCAGAAGCCGGCTTCAACTCCGCTCGACGGTAGGTAGCTGAGAAGATCAACCGATGATTTTGGAATCGAACTTTCCAGCCCATGATCAGATCCCAAGTACAACGTTTGTGCATTCGCTTCCGGCGGGGGCCAGCGGTCTTCGTTGCGCCATTCCCCGGAAATCATCTTCAGAGTCAAATCTGGTGGATGCCAATTCTGCATATAAACCGCGAGCTTCGGCTCCTGCATGATTCCCGTGTCTCGTGCCTTCAGCCAGTAATCCCACCAGCGCACCGCCTCGCGACGCCATTCGATCGTGGGACCAGACTGGGCGTCGTCGGGCCAAGTGTGGTTCCACGGCCCGATGATGGCCTTCATAGGCACTTTCATCTGTTCCAGCATGCGAGGGATGCTGTCGCGATATCCGTCGAGCATGCCGCCGATCATGAAAACGGGAATTTGAATGGCACTCAGCCCGCGCACCGGCTCATGCCAGAAATCGCTTTGCCGTTGATGCCGCATGTACCTCAGCGACCACGGCTCCTCGTCGAAGCGCGCGGTCAACGTTTTTTCATCGACGGGAAAATCGGGTGAGCGACTCAGACTCTGATCCAAGTCCATCGCGACTTCGAATTCATCGACATGAATCATCCCGTCGATATAGTGGACATCTTCGTTGTACAAATCTTCTGTCGCGCAAACGGCGATGATCGTCTTGAGTGCCGGCGGGCGACGCATGGCCATCTGGATGGAATTGAATCCGCCCCAGGAAATCCCGAACATTCCCACATTGCCGTTCGACCACGGCTGTTGCGCCAACCATGCGATGACGTGCTCGCCATCTTCCTGCTCGCGTTGCGAATATTCGCGCTCAGGCGTCTCGCCCTCGCTGGCACCGGTTCCGCGGATGTCGACGCGCGCGGTCACATAGCCGCGGTGCGCGAAGTAAGTATGCAGAGGATAGTCGCGCTCGATCGTGCCATCATCTTTTCGGTAGGGTAGGTATTCGAGAAGAGTCGGGAATTTCTCGCCCCGCTTGCCACCCGTGGGCATAAAGAGGGATGCGGCCAGGCGGACGCCATCCGGCATTGGGAGCCAGACTTTCTCGATCTTGACGCCGTATGCAGCCGGGGATGGTGGCAGCTTCTCGCTCCGCTGCGCGAACAATGCGGTTGCAACAGAAATCAACACACAGATCTTACAAAAGGTTCTTGTCGTCGAAGCTGAGTCCATTTCGTTTGGACTACTCGCACTCAGAAGCTGTACCTCAGCATAAACTGCATGACTCGCGGCTTGGTCAACGTAGAACCGTAGACGCCGAAGTTGGTGGAATTCGCGGTACTAAAGTTGTTCGAAGAGGAGGCGGCGTCGAAGCGTACCGCATTGGTGACGTTGAACACCTCCCAACTGAAGCTTGCCGTCTGGCCTTCTCTCACGCGCCAATCTTTCGACAGTCCCGTGTCAATGCCGAAATATCCCGGACCGCGCAACTCGTTGCGCTGGCCACTTTCGCCCGGATAGGGATGACGGAACGCAGCAATAGCAGCGGTTTTGTTGACCCACATGACCGGATTACCCTGTTCGTCCAAATGCACGCCGACCGACCCGGGATTGCCGATCTCGATCGCCTCGCCCTGCAGATCGTAATTCGTAGACCAACCGCCTCCGGGGAATATGCTGAAGGGCAAACCACTGGACCAGTGGAAAAGGCCGGAGAGTGCCCAGCCCCCGAGAATGGCATTGCCTACGCTGCCCATGTTGCCACCGAAACGCCTGCCTCGGCCAACTGGCACATCCGCGACCCAGTTGGAATTGATCTGGTGCCGCATATCGAAATCCGAGACGGCACGCAGGGCATTGGGCTGCCAGGAGTTGATCACCTGACTGGAAAAACCACCGACGTTGCTGCCATTGACATCGAACAAATTGATGCGCTCCGCGTTTGAGCCGACGTCAATTGACTTCGAGAATGTGTAGTTCACATCGAACTGCAGGCCGCTCGACACCACCCGACGCAAAGTCAGGTTGAGGGAGTGGTAGGAGGCATTTCCCGAAGTTCTCCAGCCCCAAAGCGACGCAAACTGTGGCGCAAAGAAGTTGTAAGGCTGAGCAGTAGTCTGTCCGGGCAGGGTTGAGCAGAGAGGAAAACAAGCACCAAATGTGGGCGTGTCCGTATCCTGAAGCGCGACGATTTCGTCCCCGAGATTACAGGCAAAAGTGTCATACATTGCCTGCGTAACCGTTATATCCCCCGAGCCGAGACCCGAAGTGTCAGGACCGCCGAAGCAGCCGAAGAGCTGCGACTGGGGCACCAGCCCTCCGTGTCCGGGGAATTGACCGGCAGCTGGAAATAGATCTTCCCAATATGTGCCGGCATTGCTCGTATTGACTTGGCTTACAGGGGTACCGGACGTACCAGCAGGAATGTTCGGATTGTTCACTTGCGCCAGCTTCGACAGAATTGTGGCGGCATGAAAGTAATCCATGTGCGTCTTCGGATCGACAATGTCTTCTGGCAGCGCCAGGTCCGTCTCTTGCAACAAGTGCCGTCCCAGACGTCCAACGTAGGTCGCTTCGAGAGCAAAGCTGCGTCCCAAGTCACGCGTAAATGAAAAATTGAAAACGTGCGAGTAGGGCGTTTTCAGTTTGTCATCCATACCCCAGTAGATGGCAAAGCCGCCGGGTGCATTTACTCCTAGGGGCGGTGTTACCGGGAAGGGCCCCGGAGCCGCTCCATTCAACGGTTGCCCGCAGAACGGTGTCGAGGGTGGGAGATTGAACAAACCCGTGAAGCGATAGGCGCAGTCAGCGTGCTGCACGGAGAAAGGATTTGTTTCCGTCGTCGTTAGGCCGAACGAACCGTTTCGATCAAAAGTGTTAACTACCCCTTCGCCAAAGTGGTCGAAGTACAATCCATAGCCCACGCGGACGGAACTCTTCCCGGCATTGCCGAACACACGATGCAACCAACCGTTGTCGAAGCGCGGAGAGTAGGCGAGCGCAAGCCGCGGAGCCAGATTCCTGTAATCCCAATCCCAGTAAGGTTTCTTGCCATTTGCCTGCCCGGACAAGTCGAACAGAATCGGTGGGGCGCCGCCAGCTGCTCCGCCGGCAGCGAGGTTCTGGCCCGGGGAAAATGTTTGCCCCTGCAGCATGGCCTTCCCGCGCTGCGCGAAAAAGTTGCCCATGCTTATGTTGGGGGCGGCTTGGTTCCCATTCACCTCATACGGAGGCTGCAAGAGCGAATAGCGTAATCCTCCCGTCACTACGAGGCTCGGGATCACGCGCCAGGCATCTTGCGCGTACCACTCGGCCTCCCACGCCTTGAAGTGGCGAGAAACCAAAGTCCCTGGAGCCAGCACATCACCGTTCTTGTCTTGATTAAACGTAGGGTTTGCCGAAGTCACAATGCCCGCCAGTCCGGCAGCAGGAAAGTCATACAGCTGCGAGAAGTCATTGGCAACCAGAGGATAGTTCGGCTCCAGTCGGTTCCCTGTGATGAGCGATGCGATTCCCGGATCCAGATTGTTCCCAGTGTTGGCAATCGCAGCAACATCCAGAGCGAAGGGATCGGTCCGATAGAACGAAACGTTCTGCTGATTGCCGACCCGGTTGTTGTGAACAAGCCGTAGATTAGCCCCAAACTGCAACGTGTGTTTTCCCTTCGTCCAGGTGACATCGTCCACAAAATTGTTGACCGGCACATTCACGAAGACCGACTGGCTGCCCAACCCGATGGGATCGCTCAGACCCCGGAAGTCGACGAAGGGTTGTGAATTCAGTCCCGACGTGCCCGTACCCTGCCGCACCAGCGACCAGCGGAAGTTGTTGATCAACGTAGGCCCCAAGATTGATGTATATCCGGCAGCGATCCCCTTGCTGTTTGCCGTATTGATAGAGAAGGGAGATTGGCCAGGAAATTCTGGCGGCGTGGCTTCGTGATCGTTCTGCAGGTTGCCTCGCAGGAACAAGCTATGACTCCCGCTGGCCGAGAGCTTGTAGTCTAGTTTCACGACATACGTGTCCTGTTTGAGCGGGTCGGCCCCCGGGAAAGTAAAGCCACGATAGTCCAGCAGATCGCCGACGGTATCGGTGTTCGGGTGGGGATACTGGTTGAAGATCGTCAGCACATTCGGATCGACGCCACATTCGCCTTTTGCATTCGCCCAGGTACATTGGGGCCCGGTCTGAGGCGGGATGCAATTCTGGATCGGCGCTGCATTGCAAGGTGGATCGAGGGCGGCAAACCCGGCTGGACTGAGCTTGACGAGAAGATTTGGATTTCCTTGAGCGTTAACCCCGGCGCGCGGATCCGAGAGGACAGAAAACAAACTATTACTGCCAGGTTTACAGTTGGGATCGGCTCCGGTACTAGTGTCGCAGACATACTGGATGATCCCTTGTCGCAGCTCGTTGCTCGGCACGAATTGCGTAGTCTGAATCGTTTCGTGTTGTCTCTTGCCCTCGTAGGCAGCGAAGAAGAACGCGCGGTCCTTCTTGAGTGGACCTCCTACGGTTGCGCCGAACACGTTGCGCACCAGATGCGGCGGGACGTTCGGCAATCCCTGCCCTATCTCCGCCGCCTTGTTAAACCAATCATTGGCCTCGCCGATGCCACTGCGGTTGTACTCGTAGCCAGTGCCGTGAAAACTGTTGGTTCCACTCTTGGTAACGAGTGACACCTGCGCGCCCGATGATCGACCTTCATCGGCATTGCCGTTGCTCGTGGTCACGCGAAATTCCTGCAGCGAGTCGAGAGTCGAACGGAGCGCACCTTGGAAGGCGTACCCCAGCAGCTGATCGTTGTCGTCGAGCCCGTCCAAAGTTATGTTTGTTTGGTCACTGCGCGCGCCACTTACCGAGCCGCCGCGGCTGTCGTTGGTTTGGTCCACCGCCGACCCCACGAACGTGACACCAGGCTGCAGACTCAGAATCGCTACGGGGTCACGCCCTTCGGATGGTAGCTTCAGCAGTTGCCGTTGATCGAAGGCATTCCCGATCGATGCATCCTGCGTGTTGACCAGCGGAGCTTCGCTAGTGACCTCGACCTTCACGTTCGCGCCCTCTACTTGCATGGTGAAATTCAAGGTGGCGGGCGTGCTCACCAGCAGGGTCACGTTTTCCCTCTTGATAGGAGCGAATCCGGCGGAACTGGCTGTCACCGTGTACGAGGCGGGCGGAATCTGCAGAAACTGATACACACCGTCGCCCCCTGATTTCACCGTGCGCGCAAATCCAGTCTGTGGATCAACGATCGTCACTGATACACCGGGCATCACGGCACCTTTGGCGTCGGCGATCACACCGTGCAGCGAGGTGGTCGACTGCGCGAGACCGAAGATACTGAGCAGGGTTGCAAGAAGAAGGAAAACGAAGATTCGCAAGTGCCGGAACATGCTTGCTCCTCAGAATTCCGGATTTTCCAGGTCGGAGGGTGAGTAAAGAAGGAACACCCACCAGAGTCCCCGACAGAATGGCCGCCATTGTGTCGCAGAGCCAAGGCCAAGTTCAAGCAAAACCTTCTGGCCGGTCGACTTCCAGAAAAACAGCGACGCGATCACCTTCGCCTTCCACGACTACTACCGCACCACAATGAAGATTTCCATGCCCTCCTGCGTAACAGAAGGGACACAAAAAACTCGACTCGGAAAAACCCCATCAAACGCCGCACTGAGCGCGTCGATTCGCGACAGCCACTTCACCTGCGTCATGCCGTACCAGCCGGGGACGATCAGGCGCGGGGGAAAGCCGTGTTGCGTTTTTTTCACTTTGCCACCGAGGTCTAATGGCGAGAGCGGCCGAAGGCGTCCACGACAAGGCAATCGGAACGGACGGCAATGCTCCGAAAACAAGGTGTTCGCAGCCACCTAGAATTCTTCTCCGACTTCGCTGCCAAGAATCAAGCGTCTGCGATCAAAGTCAGTAAGGTCTTCGCGGGAGGACTTAGACAAAGACCAAAATAGTCTGCCCAGCAAACCCCATGCGATAAACACAATCCACTCTGCGGGAAATTTCCAAGCGCCGTTGGCGAACGGCAGATATAGGGACTCCAGCAACATAAAGCCAGTCGTGATCAAGGAAAGCCAGGCAATCAGATATCCGTTTGGGACACGATATGGGAAACTGGCGTCATCGTGTCCCATTCGCAGACGGAGCATCGTCACCGAGATTCCGACATAAAGAAAGACGAAGCAGGTTGAATCCATGCTTACGATGGGAGCAATTACGCCGCGGCCGAGAAAAATTCCAACGGACGAAACCGCGGCTACAAATGTCACGGCATTCGTGGGCGTGTGATGTGAGCAATGAACGCGTCCGAAACGCTGGTCAATCATGTGGGCGCGTCCTAAAGCGAACAATACCCGGGAAGCTGCGACAAAGCAGGCGTTCCATGTGGCGAGCAATCCGATCAAGCCTGAGAGGAGAACAAACTTCGCCCCGAATTCCGAGTGCAAAGCAGCCTTGAACGCCCCTGCAGCCGGAAAATCCAGACCTACGATTTGCGGCCAGGGAACGGCCATACCGCAGGCGAGAATCAGGAGAGCATAGAAGATCGCGGCACCACCGATTGAAGCCAACAATGAAAACGCCACCCATCCGTAGGAGGTGGTTGGTTTCTTCTCTTCGATCAATTGTGCAACCGAGTTGAAACCTGCGTACCAGAATGGCGCCGTCACGAACACGGACAAAATACCAGACCAGCGAGAGGCGCCGTGTGCAGCAGCAATAATGGGATCGAGATTTCGAACCTTACCCCAGAGCATTCCAGCCATGGCCAGTAGCATGGAGATCGCGATCTTCGTCCAGGTCACGGCGCTTTGGAAGCGTGCCGAGGCTCGCATTCCACGGTTGTTCAGGGCCGTAAGCAAAAGTGTGCCGGCAAGTCCAAAGAGGAGCGTTCCTAGAAATACGGGTGTTCCGCGGACAACATAAATCGGCCGAGATGCGAGGGCTGGAAATAGAATGCCAGCGATCCAGCCGGCAGACAGAGCTTCGAACGACGTTGCGGAGATCCAGATCAATGCGAGGAACCAGCCGGTCACAAAGCTAGTGCGCAGCCCGAAGACCTCGTAAGCGTAAGCCATCTCTCCGCCTGAGACCGGAAATGCTGTGCTGATCTCGGCGTAGCAGAGGCCAACCAGCATCATGACGGCGCCCGCCGCGAGCAAGGCGATGATTGCTCCGACCGGACCTGCTTGGCGCAGCCAATCTCCAAGCACGATCATCCAACCAACACCAACGATCGTTGAGAAAGAAATTGTGAAGAATTGCGCTGCCCCGATGCTCTTGTCTAGAAGTGCCGGGCCCGTCGAGTTTGGCGCAGCATCGTCGCTCTGGCTGGCCACTTGTTCTCGCGCGTTACGACCGGCGCTCATCTCTTGAGATATCGGTCAAACCAATCCAGAGCTCGACGCTGCAGGTCGAGCTGGTGGGCGCGCTCAAGGATCGGATGGCCTTCCCTTGGGTAGACAACCATCTCTGCAGGAATCCCGAAGTTCTTCAGCCCACGGTAGAACTCCTGGGATTGCGCGAGCGGGACAGCGTCGTCAGCTTCACCTTGAATCAGAAGTGTCGAGGTATGGCAGTTGCGAACGTAGGTGATAGGCGAGTGTTGGTCATAAACCGAGCGGTTCATGTACGGGTCGGCGCCGAGGTGATAACGGAGGAACGCGCACGAAGGCAGGGCAAGACACGCGAAGAAGTCTGTGACGGGCGCGTCGAGAACGGCCGCTTTGAAGCGTTGATTCTGGGTGATGGTGAGAGCGGCGACAAACCCGCCATTACTCCATCCTGTGATGCCGAGACGGTTTGGGTCAGTGATTTTTTCGCGAACAAGATAATCGACGCCGTCGTTCAGGTCTGTGAGCGACATGCCCCCCCAGTCGGCGATGGTGTCGAAGAGCTTCCAGCCTTGTCCCCATGCGCCGCGGTAATTCGGCATGAAAACGGCATACCCATGAGATGCGAGCAGCTGGCCCCAGTCCCACCAGATAGCGTGGAACCCCGTCCACCAGGCGATCCAGCCCGGATGCGCGACAACGACGGTCGGATACGGAGCACCTGAGTTGAAACCTGCCGGAGTGATCAGAACTCCGTTCAGCGCTGTACCGTCTTTGCTGCTGGTCCAGTTCACAGTTCGAACATCGCCCATCGGCCAGGATTTCGTTTGCGGATTGAGATCGGTGAGTTTTCTAGCGGACGCATTGGCTTCCTTTACCCATACGTCGTTCGGCGAGCGCTCAGTCTGGTCAAAGTACGCAATCGTGCCGTGGCTGATGCTGAAGCTGGAGGTGAATTCGGGTCCGTTGAGGAGATCGGTAATCTTCTGTGCCGAGCCGCTCTCGATATCGATCGCGAGCAGGGCTTCCTGCGTGCCTTCAGCCGCCTCTGCAATCAACTGTTTGGAGTTGGCGCTCCATTCCGCAGCAAGAATTGTGCCGCGCAAGTCCTTCTGCAGCAGGCGAATGTTTCCGCCAGTCGCGGGCACAATTGCAAGCCAGGCCGGCACCTTTCGCGGCGTGGGTGCCAAGAAGCTGATGAAGCGGCCGTCGGGGGACCACTTTGGCGATGCATCACTTGTTACATCCGAGGTTAGAGTGCGCACGACTTCGCCGGTCGAGCGCCGAATGACAACGAGCGAAAGATGCCAAGCCTGGTCCTCAGAAGGAGAGGGAGCAGCCGACAAAACAAGCTCACTTCCATCGGGGGACCAGTCGAAATCGTAAATCTGCAAGTCTTGCCTCGTGATCTGCGAAACCGAGTGATCCTGAATGGTGACGTTCCAGAGGCGCATGTACCGGGGATCGTCAACGACGACTGCGTCGTCATTCTTGGGACTTTTCGGATTGGGATCGAGGGTCGTAAACGCGATCGTTTTGCTATCAGGAGACCATCGGAATTGCTGTACTCCCTCTAGAACGTGCGTGAGACAGATAGGCTGGCCATTTTCAAACGCCATGACATACAGCTGACCAGCTTCAGAAAGATTCTCCGGGTTGCGGGTGGAGAGGAATGCAAGCCATTTTCCATCTGGCGACCATCGCGGCGACGTATCTCTTCCTGAACTGCCGGGCAAGATTTGCAATGGGCCGTTGCCGTCGGTTCGAATGGTCCAGATGTTCGTTTTTCCAGGTTTGTCTTGCGAATCGATCGTACTGGGCTCTGTGATCACAAACGCTGCGGTTCGTGCATCGGGCGAAAGGCGGACGTCGCTCGGCAGCCGAAGATCAAGAATTTGCTCTGGAGTAAGGACGTTTCGCTCGGCGTCGGTTGGTGCGGCGGCGAAAGCCGGAACAACGAGAAGGAGGAGGAAGGAGAAGAACGTGAGTGGCCAATCTCTGCCCATCTTCAGCATTGCTCGCGTTCTATTCGTAGTTCCCCTCGCATCAGCTAGAAGTTTATCTTTAGCGCAAACTGCAGGATTCGCGGAGAAGATATCGTGCCTTCCACAAAACCGAAGGAGGTATCTGAGAAATTCGTATCCGGGTTGGCGAACTGGGGTGTGTTAAATGCGTTAAACGCTTCCGCCCGGAACTCCAGGTTGGCCCGATCGCGGAAGCCGAGAGGAATCACCTTGGCCAGTGTCAGGTCGACATTGGCTTGTTTCGGGCCATGAACGATTCCAGGCCGAGTATTGCCGAAGCCAGTGCCAATCGGTGGGCAATTCCCGTCGGGCAATGGCGTTTGGCAGGTACCGGCGGGCTCTTCGCCACCGATGATCGGGTAAGCAGTAAAGCAGCTGGCATTGATGTAGTTGTGAAGCTTGTGGGTAACGGCGCCTGGAGTATTGACCTGTCCGAGCGTGCAAGTTGGGCTTAGTTGAGCAAAGTCTCCCCCGCCTGCGACCGAGACACCATTCATGCCGAAAACGTTGTTAAGGTTGATGTTTGATACGCTGAGCGGATCGCCGGATTGCATGGTCAGCACACCCGCTACTTTCCATCCGCCCAATGTCTTCTTTAGCATTGGTTGCCAGTTCGCTGGAGTGGGGAGTTCATACACCCCACTCAGCACGAACCGATGCGGATGAATGAACATATCGGGGCCGTAGTTGTGATGCTGGTCGAACTGATTGCCGACGCGCCCACCGCCATTTGCGAAGTTTACAGCATCGCTCTCCGTCGTCAGGTCTCTGGTCCAAGTGTACGAAGCTAAGAACTGCAGGCCATGACTGAACCGTTTCGACAAGCTGGCCTCGAGCGCGTGATACCAGGCGGAGCCAATGCTTGCGATTTGACCGAAGTTCGCGGGAGAAAGGCCGGGAATGGGCTCCCGATTGGCTAGATTCGCTAGGGTGTTCGTGGTCTCGCTGCGAATCGGAGTTTGGGCGCTAGCTGACAGGGCCTGATCAGGGAAGAGGTTTGTGATCAGGTGATTGCTGCGAGAGCCGATGTATCCCACCTCCGCCAACAGATCGTGTGCGACCTGGGTTTGAACATTTAGGCTGTAGTGATGAATCGTTGGCGGGCGAAAATCATTCGCGAAGGCCGTACCAGAATCCTGCGTAAAGGGCGAGTAGATGCCTGGGGAAAAATCAGGGAAAACCACATTGGGGCCGAAGGGATTGGCAAAAGTTGGCGTCGGATCTCCGGAAACGACTCTCACCGCGCCCCAAGGGGGCAAAGTGACAGTTTGCGAGAGCGGTTGCCCCAGCGGTTTCTGATGGTATAGGCCATAACCCCCGCGGAGCACGAAGCGATTGCTTTTCGGTAACAGCCACGAAAATCCCAAACGCGGGTTCAATGTATTTTGGCCTTGGCCTGCAATCGCCAGATTGCTGCCATGGTTTACGCGTACGCCTGTGGGTGCACTGCCGGGGAAATCGCCGGCAACCACGAACCCTTGCAAAGTACCGGCCAGCGGAGGATTAGGGTCGGCTGCAGAAAAATCAAAATTGTCATTGCGTCCGTTCAACTCGCCGAGATCACCAAGACGCTCGAATCGAAAGCCGGCATTGACGGTCAATCTCTTTGTCAGCTTAATGTCATCCTGGACGTAGGAATTCACGTCCCACGAACGCAGATTTCGATCGAATATCCCTGGAGCTTCGACTGTGGCTAGCACGTTGCTGATGGGCGTACCATTGCCCCCACTGGCGGCTGGGCCGCCGGGAAGTCCGAGCAGAAAATCAGGCCAGTCGCCAAAAATCAGTCCACCGAATGCGTGGAAGTGATCAATGTTGATGTCGTCACGTTCTGCTCCAGCGCCGACGCGGACCGTGTGCCGACCTTTCACCCATGCGAAATTATCTTGCAGGTTGTATTGATTCTGCCCAGTAGAAAGCTGTTGTCCACCGCCGCCCACTCCTACCGATCCCAGAACACCAAAGACGGGAACCAGTAAGGCGTCCGATTGCGGAATGTTGACGCCGACCCCGGGCCAGGAAAATGGAATGACTTGCTTCAGCTGAGCAAAGGTGCGGTTATACCCAATCACAATCTGGTTCAACAGAGTGGGAGTAATCGTGTAGGTATTCGTAATCGTCGCATTGCGAAAATGATTTGGAATGCTGGTAGGCGCGCCTGGGATGCCTGCGCCGAATTGCGATCCCGGAATCGTCAAAGTCTCGTGGCTATTAAGGAAAAAGAACCTTTCCTGCCAAACGCTCTTTGTGGACTGGTTCCAATCGACGTTGCCCATGTACTGATCCTCGGTAAACGGGCATGGTGTGCTGATCGCCGCTGATCCCGCAATGGATGGGGGAAGGCTTGGATCGATCGTTTGTGCCGAAGGGATCAAAAAGCTGCCGTCGGGTAGCTTTGCATTCAGCAGGGTAAGCGCCTGCGTGCTGATATTGGAGCCGTCGAGTGCCACGGTTACACCAGGAACTCCAGTGGCTTGCGAGGCAAACGTTGGTTGTCCTACAAACATCGCACCGAGAGCGGCAGACGTACGATTTGTGTCCGTGAAGCCCGGCTCGATAAAGAAAGTAGAGCAGTTCGCATCTACCCCATTCTTCTGGCGCGTTCCCTGATAAGAAAGGAAGAACAGAACTTTATCCTTAACGATCGGGCCACCGAGCGTGAATCCAAACTGGTTCTGTTGCTCCACCGGGCGCGGCTGATGGTTCTGCTTGAGAAAGTAATTATTAGCATTCAGAGCCGTGTTGCGGAAGAACTCGAAGACGGTGCCGTGGAAGGAATCTGTGCCGGACTTGGTCACAAGATTAACGTTTGCTCCTCCAGCACGACCATAGGAAGCGTCATAGGCCACGGTTTGTACCTTAAATTCTTGGATTGTGTCGGGATTAGGAATGGGAAATCCGCCGCTCTGAATCGAACTCTGCTGCAAATCGTTCACGTTGGCGCCGTTCAGCTGATAGGAGTTGTCCATTACCGACGAGCCACCGGCGGAAAAAGTACCGCTGGTGGTGGCGATACCGCCGTTGCCACGTCCGAGAGTTCCGGCATCGGTCACCTCGGCATTCACTCCGGGGGAGAGCCCGATGATCTGGGTGTAGTTGCGTGTGGCCAAGGGAAGATTTTCGACGACCTCCTGCGTTGTCACATTACCTAAGCTGCTCGTCTCGGTTTGCAGTTGCTCTGGTTCAGACTGGATCACGATCATCTCAGAGATCGTTCCAACCGGGAGTGTGAGGTTTACAGTGTCGGTCTCGGTGACGTGAACCAGGATCCCCGTGTGCCGCACTTCTTTGAATCCGGACTTCGTCACGATGAGAACGTAACTTCCAGGCGGGAGAAGCTCGATCGAATAGTGCCCGCTCGGCGTGCTGTTGATGGTCCGTGTCTCGCCCGTAGTTTCGTTCTTAACACTAATTTTCGCACCTTCAATCACTGCACCGGATGGATCAGTTACTGTTCCGGCAATGGCCCCGGTGCCTGCGATTTGGGGGAGGGCAAGCCGAGCACACAGCAGAACCAGCAGCGACATCGAGACGGCGCGAAATCGGTTCATGGAAGCTCCTGAATTTGGTTACTCTCCAGTAAATGGGGGAGGGATTAGCACGGGATTAGCACGCCGGAGTAATGTCGGCGATCATGCAGAAGCTAGGGGGCAACAGTCCTTAATTCTGCAGCTAAGATTTGCTGATAGTTGCTAAATACAACTCGGTACTGGTGCTTAGCGGAAATCCGGGCCAGAAGAAATGGGCACAATCGGCATTGAAAAAAGCTTGCGGCAGGCTCAGCTGACCAGGCCCACCTTCTTAATCACGTCGTTAAAGCGGGGATCAGAGCGCAGGCGATCCATCCGAGGATCCGCTTTGGCATAGACGAGCATCCAGCAGCGACCCTGGAGTGCTGAGGCAAGCCATTTGAACGCAGTGTCCTTATCTCCCATAGCCGCATAAACCAGGGCAATCGTATAGGGATAAGCGCCAAGTTTCCGGGGCATCTTCTCCAATTCGTGGAGGCACTGCTGAGCCCTGCTCTTATCGCCACTGTCAGCGTATGCGTATGCGAGCTCCGATGTGATCTGAGCATCTTTCGGGAAAATTCCGTGCGCTTTCTCCAGCAACTGCAGCGCTTCCTGCGTGTTGCCCTGCGCCTCGTAGGTCCAGCCGAGGAACCATGCCGCCGGCCAGAACCGTTGATCGAGATCGAGGGTTGCGCGTAGTTGAGCAACTGCCTGGTCATAGTTGCGAGAATAGAATTCGATTTCGCCCACCGTCGCATTATTTATGAGCGACATCGAATCCAAATCCTGTGCGCGACGCGCCTCGCTTCGGGCCTCCTGCTCGCGTCCCATGGCGATGAGGTATTCGGCGTACCACTGATGGGCGGTGGCGTACTCAGGATCGAGCTGCAAGGCCCGCCGATACGCGACTTCGGCTCCAGGGAAGTCCCACTTGTAGTCCATTCTGGCCAGCGCAAGAGAGTTGTAGGCTTCGGCCAAACTGTCGTCCAGCGACAGAGCCTTCTGGGCCGCTGCTTCCGCTTTGGAAAATGCCTCGCTGCTCAATTCATCGCTGTAATAGGCCGACAGATTGTAGCAATCGGCCAAGCCGGAATAGGCAAGCGCAAAGCTTGGATCCTTGGCGACTGCCTGCTGAAAGAAATTTATCGCCTTCGCAATGCTGTCGGGAGTACGGCGGTTCCAGAAATAGCGACCGCGTAGATAAAGCTGATAGGCTTCCGTGTCCTTTGTGTAGTGCTTTCGGAGATGGCGCCGCTCATCCCCGTTCAGATTGAGAGTGAGCGCACGGCTGACCTGAGAAGCGATGTCATCTTGAAAAGCAAAGATCTCCGCAAACTTGCCGGAGAATTCATTCGACCACAAGACACTCCCATCGCTGACGCGCACAAGGCGCACGCTGAGGCGCACGAGTTCGCCGGCGCGCTCGACGGTCCCGTCGACCACCGCTCCGACATGCAAATCCTGCCCCGCTTTCTTCGGTTCGTAGGCAAGTTCTGAATATTGGAGTACAGAGCGCGTTGGACGAACCGCGACACCTCGAAGGGCACCCAACCGCGATACCAGGGCGTCCGCCATGCCCAGCCCGAGATACCCACTGTCGCTCTGTGGCCCAGCCGACTTGAAAGGAAGCACCGCAATCGTTTGAGGGGCAGCAGCGGCCGTTGTAGTGGCTTTCAATATGATCCGAACAAAGAAAATTGCCGCGATTATGAAAAATACGACGCCAACGGATACGAACTTGGTGCGGCCGGTCAGGAGTGCCTTTGAGGGACGCAGAAAGGATTCCGGAATGAGGCCTACAACTTTTGGAGTCTCTTCGTCAGCTCCGGCTGATGCGTCCGCCGGCCCTACGCTGTTCTGCGGCCGTGCAAAGGTCAATGGTGGCACCAATTCCGGCGACTCGAGATAACCCACTTCCCTTACCTTGGCGACGAAGCGATACCCACGTCCAGGCAGCGTGACCACGTACATGTGCTGTCCCGGGCTTTCGCCGAGAACCTTACGTAGCGCCGACATCGTGACCGTGAGATTGTTCTCTTCGACCGCGACAGATGGCCATAGTTGGTCCATCAAATAATTCTTTTCCAGGTCCTTTCCACGGTTCTGAACCAGAACGACCAGAAGATTGATCACTCGGGGCGCCAAGGGCATGGCTGCGCTACCCCGATACAGCAGATTGCGGGAGATGTCTAGAAAAAATGGGCCAAACTCATAGCCCCTGATCGCGTTCATCGTTTCTGGAGAAGCAGACATGGAAGCCGCTACAAATTCCTATCCTTTTACTACGAAAAACCCTCTTCTGCAACACGCCTTGACGACACAGGGTCCGACAATTCGTAGCAAATGTGGGGCATTGAGGGCCAGGCCCCGGTGGAGGCCGGATTAGCAAACATCAGCAAATCTTAGCTGTTGGCAAAAGGACTGTTTACTGTGGGCCGGACAATAGTGATTTCTATGCAGACTCCGCATTGGGCAGGGTGGGGAATTCTATTCACAGCGTCAGGGGAATTCCATAGTCGAACATAGTGCGCAGCCAACCTCAGCACAAATCAATGTCATCCCGACGACTCATCATCATCCTCCTTAGTGGCTTCGCCCTGACGGGGTATTTGCTGCGAATGAATATCTCAATCGCGGCCAAAATGATGATGCCCGAGCTTGGCCTGGACAAGGTGCAGATGGGACAGGTCTTCAGCGCCTTCATGCTCGGTTATGCGCTTTTCCAGATTCCGTGGGGAATTCTCGGTGATCGTTTTGGCCCGCGCCGGGTACTCACCGTGGCCGCACTGACTTGGGGGACCACGACGATTCTGACCGGCCTGCTGCCGGGCAAGCTGGTGGCAAGCAGTTCCGGTGCATTCTTCGCGCTCATCATTCTGCGGTTCCTGTTAGGCGTTGGAGAGGCGGCAGCATTTCCGGTCGCCGCACGGGCAGTGGCGAGCTGGATGGATGAAACGCAACGCGGATTTTCTTACTCGTTCGTGATTTTTGGCATATCAGCCGGCTGCGCCAGCGCTGCGCCGTTGATCTCGTATTTGATGGTGAACTTCGGTTGGCGAGGATCGTTCTATATCAGCGCCAGCCTAGCATTCCTGCTGGCGATTGTGTGGGAAATCTCGTCAAAGCGCGTTCCGGAAGAAACAGCAGCTGACGAGATCTCGGGTCGCGCCGAGGAGCCGCGCAGCGAAGCTCATGCGCCATGGACGACTCTGCTGAAGAATCCCAATATTGCGCTCGTCTCGACTAGCTATTTTCTGGACAGCTATCTGCTTTTCGTTTTTGTTTTCTGGTTCTATCTATACCTCGTCGAGAAGAGGGGCTTCAGCACTTTGAGCGGCGGATTCTATACAGCTGCTCCATTCTTGACCGCGATGATCATCGGCCCCATTAATGGCTACGTCTGCGATTACCTCGCGGAACGTTCTGGGCGGCATGTAGGCAGGCGCGTAGTTGCCATGGGAGGCCTCATTCTTTCCTCTTTGTTTCTTTGGCTAGGCCTGGAAGCGGCGAGTCCGTATCGGGCTGTCCTATGGATTTGCCTAAGCGTTGGCTTCCTGTTGAGCACGGAGGGCGCTTTCTGGTCAGCATCGATGGATCTGGCGCCGAATAATGCCGGCGCGGCAGGCGGAATCATGAATACCGCGGGAAATCTGGGCGGTGTGGTTTCGACCGCGCTGGTGCCGGTATTGATCCAACGTTTTGGGTGGAACGTAGCCTTCGGGTCGGCGTCGATTATCGCGCTTGCTGGCGCAGTGATCTGGCTGTGGGTGAGACTGGAGCCGCGCAGGGAGCAGGAAGGGCCTGAGCTTGGAAATGGCGTCTTCGAAGCTGCCGAATAAACGAGTGACAACATCGTAAGGATTAGAAAAACTTTTGATTGAGTCTTGGAATAGAGTTAGTGCCTCGACGATTTGCTTCCGCAATCATTCCAAGGAGAAAGACGAGATGGCTCGAAACCGACGGGATTTTTTGAAACAAGGACTCGGAGCGGCAGCGGCGATCCGAACCTTCACTGCACAAGGGGTCGCGCAAAGCGGGACCCCAGATCAACCTTTCAGGAACGCGACCTGCTCCCCTGAGTTGACTCGACGTGGCCCAAAGCCCGTCGTCCGAGGCAAAGTTGCAGTCGTGAGCACACAACACCCGATCGTCACGCAAACTATGCTTGATGTCCTGCAATCGGGCGGGAATGCAGTGGATGCTACGGTAGCGGGCGCAATTACACAGGCGAGCATTCAACTGGATGTAAGCAATCTGACTGCGGCTGTTGAATTTCTTTATTGGGAAGCGAAGACCGGCAGAACCTATCAACTGAATAGCGTCGGCACACTTGTCCCGAATCTTCCTCCATTTCGTCCGTATCCGCCCGGAATGGACGCCCTGGCAGACGGTATGGCATGTATGCCCGGCTTCATGCCGGGAATGCAGGCGATCCATACTCGCTTTGGAACGAAGCCCTGGAAGCAACTGGCGGAATATGCGATCCCGTGGACAGAAGAGGGCGTTCCCGTGGACAGCGTAACGTACTCCGATCTGGAGTGGGAATTGGAAGGCAATACATTTTTCCCGTCGATGCGAGAAGTGTATGCGCCGCAAGGAATCACACCACAGCCGGGCCAGCTTTGGAGGAATCCCAAAGCGGCGAAAACATTGCGCCGGCTTGCCGATGAAGGGCCGGAATATTTCACGAAAGGCGAGTGGGCGCAGAACTTCGTCAAGCTGGCGCATGATGTGGGATGGGATATTGCGATCGAACAGCTCAGCAACAATCCGCCACGCTGGCAAGAGCCCATTCGTTACAAGCATAACGAGTACGAGATCGCACAACTGGCGCCGCCAGAGCGGCAGGGTGTTTATTGCGGCATCGTGCTCGGGATGATGCGGCACCTGGACGTTGGTCACCTCGGTCACTACACAGAGTCCGCCGAGTCTCTTTATTACATTGCACACGCGATGCGCCGCGCCGATTTTGAAGCCGGACTGGTGCGCGACCCACAGTTTTTCGGAGCTCCCGTTGAAACGTGGCTCTCGGACGAATTTCACGCTCACTTGGCCCAGATCATCCGCAGTACCCGGCCTAAGGCTGGCGTCGATCTTACGAAGCACGTGGAGATGACGTCGGGAAAGGCCAATTTGCAGGCCTTTGGGTGGTCCAGCTCGGGACCAAATCCGCAGCCGAAGAAATCTGCCGGGAGCTGTGAAATTTCGTGCGTAGATCGGGACGGCAATTGGGTGCAGATGATGCACACGCTAAATTCAGGCGGAATCCCCGGCATGGCTGTGGACGGAGTGCCCATGTTCGGGACAGGTGCGGGATTCGACATGGCCAATACGCAGGAAGGCTGGCTGGGTCTGCCCGGCAGCCGCATTCGCAATCCCTTGGGAAGCACGATGGTGTTCAAGGATGGCAAGCCTGTGCTCTCGCTCGGAAGCCCTGGGCATGTGGAGTGCACAGTGCCGCTGATGCTTTCGAACATTCTCGATTTCGGGAAAGATCCTTACGAGGCTGCAGTCCTGCCCCGGCTCTTGCCAATGCGAGACGATTACACCATCGAAATTGAATCCCGGATTTCAGAACGCGTGTTGCGCGATCTGATGAAGCTCGGCGCCAAGCTGAAACCGCTTCCGCCGTTTGACTTCCACATGGGGTCGTATCAGATCGCGTGGCGCGACCCGAAAAGCGGGCTGCTGAATGCCAGCACCGACCCGCGGCGCGCGGGTCAGGCGGGTGGCCTGTGAGGCGCAGGGTCCGATCCTTCAGCGTAGCGATCTTGCCAGCGATAATCCTGCTTGCCGCACCGTGGTCTGTTGCGCAGAAAGAAACGAAATCGTCGGAGACCAAGCGGATTGTTGTTCGCGCAGGACGATTGATTGACGTCAGAGCTGGTTCCATGCTTTCCGACCAGGCAATCACGATAGAACACGGCGTAATCGTCGGGGTTGTCTCACAGCGCGAATACAAGTCTGTTCCGGGCGAGGTCACGATCGACCTGACGCATGCAACCGTTTTGCCCGGCCTCATTGATGCTCACACACACATTACATTGGATGATTTCAGCGAGCATTCTGCCCTGAGCACATCATTTCCACGCGAGGCTTTGACTGGGGCTAAAAACGCCAAGATCACGTTAGAGGCGGGATTCACGACCATACGCAATCTCGGCGCGAATGCATTTACCGATATCGCACTGCGCGACGCGATCGATGCGGGAGATTTGCCGGGGCCCCGTATTTATGCTAGTGGACCGCCCCTGGGGATCACCGGGGGCCACTGCGACAACAACATTCTTCCATTCGAATACCACGACGTTGCCGGCGGCGTGGCCGATGGCGTTTCCGCCGTACAGCACAAGGTTCGCGAAGTCATCAAGTACGGGGCCGACGTGGTGAAGTTCTGCGCTACCGGCGGAATTATGTCCAAGGGAGACGATCCCAATGCGGCGCAGTATACGTTGGAAGAAATGAAGGCGCTGGTGGCCGACTCGCATCGCCTCGGGCGCAAAGTCGCCGCTCATGCTCACGGCCTGCAAGGGATCAAGTGGGCTGTGGAGGCGGGAGTCGACTCGGTCGAACACGGGAGTTACATCGACGACGAAGCGATCGAAATGATGAAGCAGCACGGCACGTACTTGGTTCCGACGCTCTACACCATCACTTGGTTTCTCGAAAACCTCGACCAAGGCGACGTTCCGGAATATTCGAAACGCAAAGCACGCATAGTGGCTCCCGTTGCCCAAAAGAATTTGGCGCACGCCATCACCAGCGGGATCAAGATCGCAATGGGAAGCGACGTGCCCGTTTTTCCGCATGGAATGAACGCGCGCGAACTGGAGGCCTACGTCAAAGCGGGAATGTCGCCTGCAGAGGCGTTACGCACTGCAACTGTCAACGCGGCCGATCTGCTGGGCCAATCCGAACATCTGGGGTCGATAGGGCCGGGGAAGTGGGCTGACATGATCGCGATTGATGGTGATCCCTTGCGCGACATCGACACGCTGCAATCGGTGAAGTTCGTAATGAAGGGCGGCGTCATTTACAGGAACGACTACGGTACTCACTAGTCGTGGGACGGGTTCGAATCTTAACTTTTGTGTCGGCGGACAAAAATGGCTGCAAACGATAAATCTCGAACAACAGACATCATTATTGTGGGCGCAGGAGTCATGGGTGCGTCGTTGGCATTTCAACTGATGCAGCGGAAAGCGGGTCGCGTACTCGTCATCGATAAAGATCACGTAGGCAGCGGGTCGAGCGGGCGCTCCTCCGCGTTGATCCGCATGCACTATACCCATCCGGGAGAAGTCGCCCTGGCGGTCAAGAGTCTGGAAATATTTCGCAACTGGGAGGAGATCATTGGTGAGCCCAGCGATTTCCGGAAGGTAGGATTCGTGCGAATCGTCCCGGCCAGTGAAGCTGAGAATCTGAAGCGCAACATTGCCATGCAGCAGTCTCTTGGCGTAAACACGCGCGTGATCGACAGACGTGAACTGAAGGAGTTTGAGCCCGATTGGTTTGTCGACGACGTGGAAGTTGCCGCCTATGAGCCGGAGTCCGGTTATGGTGACGGCGTGAACGTCGCGAATGGATTTTTAGCGCGAGCTCGTGATTGCGGCACAACCTACCTTTCCAAAACAGCGGTGAATAAAGTGCTGGTCGAGAATGATAGAGTTCTCGGAGTCGCCACGTCCCAAGGCAATATTCACGCCCCAATCGTAGTTCTCGCCACGGGCATCTGGACTACAAAACTTACCGATCCGCTGAGCCTCAACGTGCCGATTCGAACCGAGTACCATGAGGTGGCTATTTTAAAGAGTCCGGCGGGAATGAAGCCGCATGGGGCGGCATGCGTGGATTCGATCACGAAGTCCTACTTCCGCTCGGACGGCCCGGACAAAACCCTCGTGGGAACAATGTTTGCCGAGCAAGCCGCCGACCCCGACAATTTTCCTCAGCGCGCAACCCAGGAGTCGTTGAGCGAGATTTGCGAGATGGCATGCCGCCGCATTCCTGCGTTGAGAAATGCCGAACTCATGCGCGGCATCACGGGCGTATATGATATGACTCCAGATTCGCGTGCCATGCTCGGGCCTCTTCCGGAGATTCCAGGCCTTTACCTGGTCACGGGATTCTCGGGCATGGGCTTCAAGATTTCGCCCGCGGTCGGCATTGGTATGGCCGAATTAATCCTCGAAGGTAGCGCACATACGGTGGATATAAGTGAATTCCGGGCAACACGCTTCCGCGAAGGAAAACCAATTCGTCCGAAATATGAATATGCCAGCGCCTCACCTGGACCAGGAGTCGAACACACAAACGCGCATTAATCGTACAGAACGCGGTGCGGAACGGATGCCGCCGAGGAGCCACGCCATTACTTCCATAACCTGGCCACAGCATAGCCGTACCGCCCTCCGTTTTTTGAGACTTCTTTTTTCACTCATCTTGCTGGTCGTGCTCGCGGCCAGTCTACCAGCGAGTGAACCGCGTCTTTCCGGCTTTACTGAAGCTTCCAGTGTTGTCGAGCGCCATTGGGAAGAACAATTCCGCGCCATTCCGAAACCGGACAATATGCGGGAATGGATGAAGCTGCTCAGCGCGCATCCGCACCACGTCGGATCGGCGGCAGACAAGCAAAATGCGGAATGGATTCTCGCTAAGTTCAAAGAATGGGGATGGGACGCGCATATCGAAAGCTTCAACGTTCTATTTCCTACGCCGAAGGAGCGGCGAGTGGAACTGCTCGGCCCTACACATTACACGGCGAAACTCGATGAGCCTGTGCTAAGTGTGGATCCGACCTCGAAGCAAAAAGACGAGCAGCTTCCGACCTACAATGCTTACTCCATCGACGGCGATGTAACTGGACCGTTGGTCTATGTCAATTACGGCCTACCGGAAGATTACGAAGACCTCGAGCGACTGGGCGTTTCCGTCAAGGGCGCAATCGTAATTGCCCGGTACGGTAATTCCTGGCGCGGTGTGAAGCCTAAGGTAGCGTCCGAGCATGGAGCTGTCGGCTGCCTCATTTATTCCGATCCCAGGGACGATGGTTATTTCGTCGATGAAGTCTTCCCCGACGGACCTATGCGGACGAAAGACGGCGTGCAACGCGGCAGCGTGATGGATTTTGCATCGTCGTATCCGGGCGATCCCCTGACTCCGGGAGTCGGTGCTGCGGCAGACGCACACCGATTGGATATTAAAGATGCCAAGAGCCTCACCAAAATTCCGGTGCTGCCGATTTCCTACGGGGATGCCCAGCCCTTGTTGGCGGCTCTAAAAGGTCCCGTTGCGCCTGTGCCTTGGCGCGGAGCACTGCCCATCACCTATCACGTGGGTACACCCGAGGGATCCGACACTGCAAAGGTTCACGTGATCGTCAAGTCGAACTGGGACCTCAAGCCCGTCTATGACGTCATCGCAAAGTTGCCTGGGAGTGTCGAAGCCGATCATTGGGTCATCCGCGGCAATCACCACGACGGCTGGGTAAACGGCGCTGAAGATCCGGTTTCGGGTCTTGTCGCGCTACTCGAAGAAGCTAGATCTCTAGGCGAAGTAGAAAAACAGGGGTGGAAGCCGCGCCGCACGATTATCTATTGCGTGTGGGATGGCGAGGAGCCCTTTCTTCTCGGCTCGACGGAATGGGCGGAGACGCACGCGCAGGAACTGCAGGAACATGGTGCGATCTACATCAACACAGATGGATATGGTCGCGGAGTGCTGACGGTTAATGGCTCTCATTCGCTGGAGCATCTTTTCAACGATGTTTCGCGCGAGATTGCGGATCCGGAGGCGAATATTTCCATTGGCCGTCGCCTGCAGCTTTCGCAAGTTGCAAGCGCAGCGTCGGACGACGCGAGAAAAGAAGCTCGTGAGCGGGCGGACTGGCGCGAAGGCGCAATCGGATCGGGTTCCGATTTCACGACATTCGTGGATCATCTCGGTATCGCGACCGCCGATGTCGCCTTTGCTGGCGAAAGCCCAGACGGCATCTATCATTCGATTTACGACGATTTTTTCTGGTATACGCATTTCGGGGACACCGATTTTGTATACGGCAGGGCGCTCGCCCAATTGGCTGGAACAGTGGTGATGCGAATGGCGGATAGCGAGATCATGCCATTCGAATTTACGCAACAAGCCGATACTGTGCAGAAGTATGTGGAGGAATTGAAAAAGCTTCTGGCTGACAGGCAAGCGAAAATAAAAGAACAGAATCAAGAGCTTGAAGAAGGATTATTTACCGCGGTGAATGATCCCCGTCATCTCAGAGTTCCGCCTCGACGTGAAACCGTTCCTCCATTTTTGAGTTTTTCGCCCCTGGAGAATGCGGTCGAGACTCTTAAGCAAAGTGCGGCGGCGTACAAAAAAGCCGTGGAGAACTGGGCCGAGAGCTCGCCCGAGGAGTTGCAGAGGATCAACGCTGCTCTCATCGGAACCGAGCGGCAGCTGTTGAGTCCTGGAGGATTGCCGCGGCGACCGTGGTATCGGCACACCATCTACGCTCCGGGCGTTTATACGGGATACGACTGCAAGACCATTCCGGGAGTCAGAGAGGCGATCGAGCAGAAGCGCTACGATGAAGCTAACGAGCAGATTGCGGACGTGGCTCAAGCCCTGTTGCGGGAGGCGCAAGTGCTTGATACCGCTGCGAAGTTAGTTGGGCCAAACGCGAAGTAACTCAAAACTACCGAGCGTATTCAGGAGACTCGCGATCGAGAATCCGCTTGATGGCCTCGAAGTGGAGTTCCGCCTGTTCCGGTACTTCCTCCATTTGCTCCATGAACCTTTCGCAAACGGATTGCGGGACGATGCGCAACGGAAGCCCCGTCGATTGGGCAAGCACCTGGTTCATGCAGGCTCGCTCCAAATAGTAAAGATCATCGAATGCCTGACCGATGGTCTTCGCCGTCACAATTACGCCATGGTGCGCCATAAACAAAATGCTGTTTCTTCCCTGCAGTGCGGCGGCAATACGATCGCCCTCACTTTCGTCAAGCGCAGCGCCGTTGTACTCCGAGTCGTATGCTGTGCGTCCATAAAACCGTAACGCGTTCTGGCTGCACCACTCCAGTCGCCCGCCTTCTACACAACACAACGCCGTCGCGTAAGGCATATGCGTGTGCAATACGCAATGTGCATCGGGCCGCGCGCGATGAACGCGTGAATGAATATAAAACGCGGTCGGCTCTGCCTTGTAACGCCCCTCGACGAGATTGCCGTCCGAATCGACAACAATCAGGTCGCCGGCTTTTATTTCCGACCAGTGCAAGCCCTGGGGGTTCAGTAGAAACAGCCCCTCTCTTCCGGGTACGGCTGCGCTGAAGTGATTGCAGATGCCTTCGCTGAACCCGAGACGCTGCGCGAATCGAAGCGCAGCAGCCAAATCCACTCGAGTTTGCCGAAAAGCTACGTCGTTGAGCTCGGCCGATCTAGTTGTCATTCTCCGCTCCTGGTGTGTTAACCATGACCGGCCTACTGCTTCGATGTGGAATAACTCGACTCCAGCAACTTAACTAGCGCATAGAGCGCCTGGTTTACCGGCACGTCAATCCCCAGTTCTTTCGCTCGAGAAACGACATATCCGTTCAGAGAATCGATCTCGGTTCTGCGCTTGCGCATCACATCTTGCGCGGTAGAGCTTGTGAGGTTGCCCGCATCATGCGCTTTCCGAATCACATCGTCGGTCAACACAA
This sequence comes from Candidatus Sulfotelmatobacter sp., assembly GCA_035710725.1. Classification (GTDB taxonomy): domain Bacteria; phylum Acidobacteriota; class Terriglobia; order Terriglobales; family Acidobacteriaceae; genus Sulfotelmatobacter. Next base: position 152,457 of record DASTCY010000035.1, read on the forward strand.
GTTCGGGCACCACGATGCCCGCGGCCTCAGCAACCCGCTTAACTTCTAACGCAGCTGCCAGCATGGTTTCCCGAACTAATGGACTCGCCGATACTCGGCCATAGGTTGCCCGCCCGAGCGCGGTCACCGCATTGCCTGCGCAGTTCCAGAGCAATTTCAGCCACATCTCACCCGCGATGTTGTCGGAAACCTCGCATGCGATTCCGGCGGCCGAGAACATCTGTGCCAGTCTGGATACATCTTCACGCCGGTTTCGACTAGTGGATTCCAAATGATGGGGCACTCCACTAATGACCTTTGCCTCGCCCGCGATATTGACTTGAGTGACCCCCGACATCTCGACCGATAGATAGATTACTGCCGGGAGGGCACTGATTTTCGAGGTCTCAAAAATTCGCTCCACATTATCGACGCCATTCTGCATGCTTACCACGATCGCTTCCGCGGACAGCCGCCTCGCAAGTTCGATGGAGGCTCTTCCAGTGTCGATTGTCTTCACGCACAGCAACACGACATCCGCATGACGAGCCGCTTCTATATCCGTCGTCGCCTCAACGCGAATTCGCTCCTGTGACATTAAGATCGCGCAGTCGCGAACCTTCGAATCCTGAATAGTCAAGCCTGCCCGCGCAATTTCATCGACGCCGGCGTTTCGGCCGATCAATTTCACCTTCGCGCCAGCTCGCGCCAGCACCCCTCCGAAGTAACAGCCCACAGCGCCGGTACCGATCACAGCGACCCGCGGCCACACAAAATTTGCATCAGCTCCCATTTGCGTCTAGTCACTCACTTTCGGCTTGATCAGCGGCAAACGCGGGCGATCGATTCTCTTGAAACCGGCGGGAACCTCAAACTCCCCAGTGGTTGCTGTGCCAATGTGAAGACCTGTTACCTCGAACGTCGTGCTTTCCGTGCTTGTCTCTTTTGTAGTGGCATCCTCATTTACGTCGAGATAGATGCTGCGCAGTGGCGCCAGCTTCGGAAGCTTCCCCACCTCCGAACGAACCAGGTTGCCGTACTCGTCTGGAACCTTCTCCGGAGCGGAATAAACAGCACGAAACAGCAACGGATTCACGAAATTCGGAATGTCGGCAGGAAAGAAATAGTCGGCTGTAAAACGATTATGAATCGTATGCGACCTTTCGGACAGCACGTCGAGGCTTTGTGAATACCGATAGTGAATGGTCGGATGCCCGAGCAGTTCGGTGCTGTCTTGAAGCTTATCAACGCTGATGCGAATATTTCTCATCTCTGGGACTAGATCGCCACTCGACGGAGCAAGAATGAGACCGGCATCGCCCACCTCGGCGAAGACTTCGTAGAATTGCCGAGCGTACGGATTGATCCACTGGATTTTTTTGCCGTCCTCGAGTCCTAGCATGTAGTAATCAGCCATGTGCGAAGTGGCCGTACCGCTGGGATCCAGATCGATACGAATCTGGTTACCATGTACTCGCGCATGTCCCTCGACGATAACGGTTCTCCTACTTTTGCCTTGTTCAGCAGCGATTGTTGCGCCCTGAAAATCGTATTCGAGAACCTGAACAGACGTCGGCGCAGCGCTCAGTGCTGCCCCTAGACAAACATTCACGACTGCAATTCGTAGAAAACCCATGTCCAGTTAGGTTTTGTCGCTGTTTTGGCACCCAAATCGCGAAAAGAACCCACCCATATTCAATAAGCGGCGTCGCTATTGTCCTGTGTTTTCCTCCTAAGATTTGCTGATTTTTCCTAGCAACGAGTTTCGACGCCCCTCTGTCGGGGCACGCAAGAATTTTGGGACTTCTGACAGGTTCCCCCTAGGCAAAAGCAGTGGCCTTCCGGCGCACCTACCACGCTGAAGGCCACACCAACGTTCAATTATTTGAATGGGGGTGACAGGCTTGCATTCAGCGTGAATACAAGGCCATGCGCCGTTCCGCTGGAAACCGTTCCGCCACCACTTGCCTTGCCCACCAGAAGACCGCACTCTGCAACACTGCACCGTCGGTCGGAGAAATCTTGAGGATAGCGCCCAAACTCTCTCCACCGCCGTCGAATGAAAGTCTCCACAGATTTCCATCACTAGGCACGAGAAAAACCGAAAGTGCTCGTTTTCACCAATATTGCCAGTCAGATTGAATTGCACTGCCTCGCATGCGGATAGAGTTGGATCATTTGTTTGTCTGTACCGCTCCAGGCGCTCCCGAGGCTGAAAAACTTGTTCAGTTCGGTTTGCAAGAGGGACCGCCAAATCAGCATTCCGGTCAAGGTACAGCCTGCCGCCGTTTTTCCTTCGTTAACGTTCTGGGTGAGCAATGTTCAGCGGGTACCATAGCGAGCCTACCCCCGAGCTAGAATTTCGGGGCAAAAGGCCCGTCAAGGCCACCGAGGCGGTCAATGAGGAAGACGACTGTCTGCTCGAGAATGACGGGCAAACCGGAAATTCGAGACCAGCTTCCGAGTGGCCGACAATCCGCCCGGCGGCTCAGATTTCGGCTTCGCGAAATTGCATTTGGCCAGTTGGTCCAAAATCTTACTGATAGTGGTATAAACCTTCTTGTTCGACTTGCGATCAAGAACCGAACCGAGCGGGATGGCACGCGCGGAACAAAGGATCGCGTGGATAAAATACCGAAACACCGGGTAATGCTGGCCGAGGGCTTGGTGCGCTTGTCCCATGTATACCAAGGATTGCAACCCGCACGTGCGGCAACTATGACTAGAGGGGAGGGGGCCAGGTAAGAAAGTGAGCAATGAACCCCATGCACCCCGGAGATTTCTGAAACCGGTGTTGCTCGCTCTCGGAATTTCTGCGTGCATTAGATTTTCCGCAGCAAATTGCGGCTGTCTTCGAGCAATTGGCATAGGAAGCGCCGCTCCGCTTTCGCCTCAGCGCAATAAAGACCGTGCTTCCAATTTGCTCTCTGTGATCGCGCGAGACCCTCCGGAGTGCGCGGACCGGTGCTGGCGCCTACCTGCATCCGGCAACGACCGTTTGGCATGGCTGGCGCTCGACACTTCGTTCTCCTGCGTGTTCTTGCGCCACATCGCGGAGCGCTGGCTGGATTCCCCGGTAAGTTGTCATTCTTCAGCCATCCTGATCCGTTCGTTTTCTTAGGTGACTTTGTCAACATTTCCGCCAGTCGTTTGCTGATTGACTTGATTGTTATTCTGGCTAACTTGCCCCACGATTGCCTGTCCACCCTGGTATACGTGAACGTGTCCTACAGTTCATTTTCTGTTCGAATTTACCCCGATAACGGCTCAGGGCTTCTGTAAGGTCGGTAAATATCCGCAGAAGTTTCGTGGACCGATTGACGAACACTTCAATTCCGAGATCGGTTTGTCCATTGAAAGCAGCACGTCTCATCATTTCCATTGCGAGGGTGTGGACGGCCACCATCTGTACTCCGAACATTCCCTCCAAGGAGTCACGTGGTGCTATGCCTCGAAGAGCAGCCGCAACGTGGTTACAGGTTTGTTCTTGCCTGACGGTAGCATCGGGCACGATATTAGCGGCTTGCGACAAGAACCGATCTTGTAGTTCCTGATCTTGTGTACCAAACGTGGTCATCCTGAAATCGGTGACCGCACGGTTGACTACTTCAGATATTGCGCTGGAGCCGGGACTGGCTTGGCCTCCCTGGGGGGGCTTGGCAGCCGTGAGCTGGAACTTTGCTCAACGATGTATCGGGAGTTTTGGCAAGTTTGCTCTGGAGTTCCAGCGATTGGCGTTTCTTGGGCACTTGGCTTTCTTTCTCACTGCTTCGTCCTTTCGAGTGGGGTTTGTGATCGGCGTAAGTTGGTTTGTGCGATCTGTTCTGAAACGTTCGACAGAATTCTGGCGTGGCGGCAGTCGCGGAGTTGGAAATGTCCAATCCATGTCCAATAGTTGTTCCGTTGGCTTCCGTTGCGGTCTTTTGGTTGCCACCCGAGTCCCGCGAGTGATTGAAAAGGTTGAGGTCGGGTAGGTTCAAATCCTATCGCCCCGACCAATTTTGTCTGCTTGTAATTGGGTTCTCGGTATTTCTTTTCAGTTTGCTCTTCTCTCCCATTGTTCCAACTGTGATGTAGTTTTGCGTTATCTAGCGCCTCCACGGCCCAGAGCTTTCCCTTGAGTGCACCGGCAGTTGAGGGGGACAACTTAGCAACAAAGGCCGGAGTCGTTTTCGATAGACCACAAACTCCTCTAGCTTTTGGCGCTGCCATCTCCTTGCTATCCTCTGTCCATGGAAGGCGTAGGTCGGCAAGGAGTCGCCATGCGTGGGAGGCGGCTCGAATACTTCACGATTGGCTGGAATCTTTTGGAAGGGATTGTAGCCGTCATCGCAGGAGCAATTGCAGGCAGCATCTCGCTGATGGGCTTCGGAGTCGATAGCTTCATTGAAGTTACTTCTGGCGGCGCGCTGCTCTGGAGAATGTCAGTGGATGCCGACCCTGAAAAGCGAGCGAGAAACGAACGGCTGAGCCTGCGAATTGTCGGCATCTGTTTTGTGGCGCTGGCTGCATACGTCACCTTTGAATCCGTCTCTGACTTGGTACACAGAAAAGCACCTGAGCACAGCATTCCCGGCATCATTCTGGCGTCTGTGTCGCTGGTCGTCATGCCGCTTCTTTCTCGGGCGAAGAAGCGAGTTGGGGCTGAGCTTGCAAGCCGAGCAATGAAGGCTGATGCAAAGCAAACGGACTTTTGTTTCTATCTGTCGGTCATCCTGCTGATCGGCCTTGTGGTCAACGCCACTCTGGGATGGTGGTGGGCAGATCCGGTTTCTGCTTTAGTCATGGTGCCAATTATCGTCAGAGAAGGTTTGCAGTCCATCAGGGGCGAGACCTGCGTCTGTGATGACTGATAGGTTCGAGTCGCACTTGCGGCTTATGCTTCGATTATAGTCCCCTTCAGTGTCGTGTCTGCCTTGGGCGCAGGGGGTCGTAGGTTCAAATCCTATCGCCCCGACCAATTTAAGCATCAGTGTGCGCGCGGAATTCACTCAGTTCAAAAGCGGATAGGCTGCCAACTGCCAGAAGCCGGATTTGGTACCTTTGTGGAACCAAGTGGACTGTTCAGGTTACGAACGGCGGTCGTCCGTAGTTCCAGGTAGGATCGCCACTCGGCAGGGTACTCTTCCACGTTGAGCCAAGGGGGAGATTCATCGTGACTGGCGTCCGCTATTATTTCTGCGACCGTCAAAGGTGAGTAGTAATTGTCCAGTCGCTGACCGACGATGAGATCTCGTATAACCCAATGTCCCGATTTGTTGTAGTCAAAATACACAAGATGGTCATTGGCAACCTTGTTCGGACAGCACAAGACAATCGCAAGGTTTCCACCTCTGGAACCGTAGTTGTTCTAATTCACAGGCATAATGCGTGACAGTCTAACGCATTACCTATCCGTTTTGGGCAGTCTAGGTGTTTTGGCGTTCTTGCCAGCGCTTTGGGTTGCGCCTGCCGTGGAAGCAGGCAATTATCAGAATCCGGTGCTCTTGAAGCTCGAAGAAGATTCCGTGAGGGAACCGCCTCACACCTGCACGCCGCCGACCACGATAGACAATGGGAAACTGCTGGGGATGTTCGGCGATTGCCTCAATAGCCTTCTCAACTGCCCGTGCGAAGCGCTCTCCCAACTCAGGGCGTATGTTGTCGTACCAAGAGCGCGCGTCTTGCAATTCTGCATCCGCTTCGGGTAACCAGACGACCGGCAGCGTCATGGTTTTTTAAACAGGCGCGCCCTGACTTGCTCCCAAGCAATGACATCGGAGGGATTCTTTTCATGGCGCGCAATGCGGGAATCCAGTTCGGCCCGTTGCTCATCGGTCAGCGATGCCGCGTCCGCTTCCAGGCTTTCCCATACGGCATCCAGCAGTTCCGCTTTCTCATCGGCGGAAAGGCTCTCGATTTGATTCCGCAGGTCGCTCATTGTCTATAACCTTAGCGCGGCTTCTCGGCTCCGGCAAGCCTTCGCAGTTTACTGGCGGCTCCCGATGGTTTACTCTTCCCCCGTTCAGAGCGATTCCACAGCCATGACCAAATTCCTCACCTCCTGCCTGCTTTTCGTTTTGCTTTTTGTGTCTTCGTTCTTCGCAGCTGAAAACTCGGCCGACCGAGTGTTCCGCAATGGCAGAATCTTCACTGCCGACGCCCGCAGCTCCATCGCCCAGGCCATCGCCATTCGCGAAGGCCGCATCGTCTACGTGGGCAACAATGATGGAGTCGCTGCCTTCATCGGCCCTTCCACTGAAGTCACCGATCTCCAGGGCCGCTTTCTCATGCCCGGACTGATCGACGGCCACATGCATCCCCTCGCCGGCGGCTTGGCGCTGCGCGGATGCAGCCTGAACTACGACTCGCTCACCGTCGCCGAATTGCAGATGCGTGTTCAGGCCTGCCTCGATGAAACAAGAAACAAAGAACCCGATGGCTGGCTCGAAGTCGACAACTGGTTTCAGGAGAGTATGCGTCCGGCGGGCGTCAAGACTAGCCGGGCCACGCTTGACGTTCTGAAGACCTCGCGTCCTATCATCGTGCGTTCTTCTTTCGGACACACGACACTGGCCAACTCCCGGGCCCTGGCCCTGGCAAAAATCACCAAAGCTACTCCCGATCCGCTCGGCGGCAAAATTTGGCGCGATGCGGAAGGCAATCCGACCGGCCTGCTGGAAGACGCCGCCTTCGCCGTGTTTTCCGATCTGGTGCCCAGGTCCACGGCAGAAGAGAACGTGTCCGGGGCAAAAGCCGCGCAGCAAGCCATGAACCGCCAGGGCGTCACATCCTTTCTCGATGCGGTCGGATCTCCCGAAGACATGGCAGCCTTCAGCGCTGTGCAGTCTGCTGGCGGACTCACCGCTCGCGCACATTTCGCTCCGCTCATCACTCCCGAGCAGGCGAGCGATCCGGCAAGCGCGGTGGCGAAAGTGGTTGCGCACTCCAAGCACTACGACCAGGGCGCAATCCAGGCCAGGCCAAGCATCACGGTGCGCAATGCCAAGTTATTTCTCGATGGCGTCATCGCTGCGCCGGCGCTCACCGGCGCCGTGCTCGAACCCTATCGCGTGAACTCAGGAAACGTGAACTCGGGAAACCAGGAGAACCCAAAGTGGGTGCCCGGAACAAGCCGCGGTCCCGACGTCTATTTCCCTCCCCAGCCGCTGGCCGAAATTCTCGTGCGGCTGGCGCAGGACGGCATTGATCCTCACCTGCACGTGGATGGCGATGGCGCGGTGCGCGCCGGCCTCGATGCGGTGGAAGCGATGCGCAAGCAGATTGGCGCAGCCGATATTCGTCCCGCCTTTGCGCACTGCGAGATCGTAGCCCCTGCTGACATGCCGCGCTTCAAGGCCCTCGGCGTCATACCGGTCTTGTCGTTGCAGTGGGAAAAACCTGCAGGCGACACGATGGGCCTCACCAATTACTTTGGTCCCGAACGCATGAAAATTCTCGAACCGGGAGGCCTGCTGGCCGCCGCGGGCGCGCGCATCGCATTCGGCAGCGATTGGCCCGTGGACAAGCTGGACGAATGGTTCGCCTTGAAAGTCGGAGTAACGCGCACCAACAGCCCCGACGCTCCGCCGGAATACCGGGGCAGACTGGGCGATGATCCTGGCCTCTCGCGCGAAGCGGTTCTGCGCGCAGCCACCATCGATGCAGCATACGAACTCCATGAAGACAACGTGACCGGCTCGGTGGAAGTGGGCAAGCTCGCGGATTTGATCGTTCTCGATCGCGATCCATTGAAAGTTCCTGCGGAGGAAATCGCCAACGTCCAGGTACTCGAAACGCTGGTTGGTGGACAGTCAGTCTACAAGTCAGCGCCCTAACCTTAGCCGCTTGGCACGTATCAGGGCACGGGCTTCAGCCGTGCCGTTTCGGCCCAGAAAAGACCCGGGGCTTCAGCCCCTGACGGGAAATCAGGGCGTACCTCCTTCTCTTTTGTGCCGATGTTCGAATGCTTCTTCCCGGTTCCCTAATTCCGATCCTGCACGTAGAATCGTTTCTCTGTCCATGCCCCTAGCTCCCGGAAGCCGGCTGGGCCCCTATGAGATCCTCTCGCCTCTCGGCGCGGGCGGGATGGGTGAGGTCTACAAGGCCCGTGATACCCGGCTGAATCGCACGGTCGCCATCAAAGTTTCCAACGAAAAGTTCTCAGAGCGCTTCGAGAGCGAAGCCCGCGCCGTGGCCGCACTCAACCATTCCAACATCTGCACCCTGCATGATGTCGGCCCCAACTATCTGGTCATGGAGTACATCGAGGGCACGCCTCTAACCGGGCCATTGCCTTTGAATCAGGCGTTGAACTATGCGTCCCAAATCTGTGCTGCACTCGAAGCCGCCCACGCGAAAGGCATCATTCATCGCGACCTCAAGCCAGCCAATATTCTGGTAACCAAGACCGGAATCAAGTTGCTTGACTTCGGCCTGGCCAAGATGACGACTGTCACGCCCGCCGGCGAAGCAACTCTCACGATGGCCCTCACGGACAAGAATGAGATCGTCGGCACGCTCTACTACATGTCGCCAGAACAGCTCCAGGCGACGGCCACAGGCCAGGAGATCGACGCGCGGAGCGACACTTTTTCGTTTGGCCTCGTGCTCTACGAAATGCTGACCGGCAAGCGTGCGTTCGCGGGAGCATCTCCGGCCAGCGTAATTGCGGCCATCATGGAGCGTCCCGCTCCGTCGATTGCAGATGTGGCTCCTGCGGCGTTGGATCGGGTACTGAAGAAATGCCTGGCGAAGGATCCTGACCTGCGCTGGCAGACGGTGCGCGACCTGAAAGACGAGTTGGAGTGGATTGCAAGTGCGCCTGTTCAAGCGAATGGCCCTTCGCCTGCGGTTACTGAGCGCCCGCCTCTGCCCTGGATTGCGGCGGGACTACTGGCGCTAGTTGCGCTGGCGGCCGCTTGGATTGCCTATCGTGCCACGCGGCCATCGGAGCTGAAGCCACTGGTGCGCCTCGAAGTGGATTTGGGGCACGACGTTTTCCTGAACGCATCTGGAGGACAGGATGTCATCATTTCTCCCGACGGCACACGCCTCGCTTACCTTTCTCGCGGCCATCTTTTCACGCGCCGGCTCGATGAGCCCAGCGCCACCGAACTTGCCATCACCCCGGGTGCAACCAGCCCGTTTTTTTCTCCCGATGGCCAGTGGATCGGCTTCGTCGCCAACGGAAAGTTGAGAAAAATTTCAGTCGAAGGTGGTTCTGAGATCGTATTGTGCGATATCGGATCTTCTTACACCGGCGCCGATTGGGGAGAGGACGGGAACATCGTAATCTCTCTTCGTCCCAATACTGCTTTGTCCCGAGTGTCTTCCGCGGGGGGCACTCCGGTTCCGATTACCAAGTTTCTCGGGGAAGAGGCGACCCATCGCTGGCCGCAGATCTTGCCTGGCGGCAAGGCCATCCTGTTCACCGCTCACAATGCCACCATCGGATACAGTGACGCACACATCGAAGTCGTAACCCTCGCAGACGGCCACCGAAAAACCTTGCAGCGCGGCGGAATGTTTGGTCGCTACCTGGCCGCTTCCGACGGCAAGGGCTACCTCACCTATGTGAACCGCGGAACACTGTTCGCGGTTGCCTTCGATCTGGAGAAGCTGGCGACGATCGGCGTGCCGGTACCGGTATTGCAACAGGTCTCCTACTCAGATCTGTTTGGCTCGGCGAAGATCAGCGTCTCGCGTACCGGGACACTCGTGTATCGGAGCAGCGGCATCGACAGCTCACATATTCCCATCCAGTGGTTGAGTGCTGACGGGCGGGCGCAATCGCTGCTGGACAAGCCCGGGATCTTCGTGCACCCGCGGCTTTCGCCCGACGGGCGGCGTCTTGCGGTGCGGCTCGAGGAGCGCACCGACACCGGAATCTGGATCTACGATCCCGGCCGTGACATGCTGTCGCCGTTGGCGGTAGAGGGGACTGCCGTGCATCCGCAATGGACGCCCGACGGCAAATATGTTGTCTATGGGACCGCCCAAGGGATGTTTTGGACACGGGCGGATGGCGGGATTAAACCCCAGCCCTTGACTGAGAGTAAGGAACCCCAATATCCCGCTGCGTTCTCGCCCGATGGCCGTCGACTGGCATTCTCGCAACTGGGCACTCGGGGATGGGACATTTGGACCGTATCGGTGGAACGCGATGGAAATGGATTGAAGGCAGGAGAACCCGAGGTGTTTCTGCAAACGCCAGCTATCGAACGCGACCCCAGCTTTTCGGCTGACGGGCGATAGTTAGCGTACACCTCTGATGAGTCGGGATCGTTCCAGGTTTATGTGCGCGCCTTTCCCGACAAAGGCGGCCGCTGGCAGATTTCCAGTGCTGGAGGAGCGACGCCAATTTTCGCGCGAAATGGCAGAGAGCTGTTTTTCTACAACATCCCCGACGATCGCATCATGGTGGCGAGTTATGTGGCTCAGGGAGACGCATTCGCGGCAGAGAAGCCGCGAGTGTGGTCCAACCAGAGTCTGGGGTTCGCGATGGGCGGCGGAGTGGGAGCACAGTACGACGTTTCGGCCGACGGAAAACGCATCGCTGCGACGGTTGCGGGAGGCTCAACGCAGCCCAACTCAGGCCGCGTCATCTTCCTCGAAAACTTCACCGACGAACTGCAACGAAAAATTCCTCTGCCCGGAAGATAACCTCGGCTTCGCCGACTCAGTAACAGCCCGAGTAGCCGGATGTCGAATCGGGCGATGTAATACTTGACAGTATTTCGTATTTCTGCAATCATCGAAGTATGCCGGTCAAGAAGCCTGCCGAACAGGTCGCGAGGTTTGCGGACATGTTTTCCGCCATGGGCACCGAAGCGCGCCTGCGCATCATGCAGTTGCTGCTCTCGGCTCATCCGGAGGGATTGGTCGTCTCGGAAATCCAGGAAGAACTCGATATCCCGAACTCGACACTCTCGCATCATCTCGACAAGCTGAAGAACGAAGGCCTGGTTCAAGTGCGGCGCGAGAGCACGTTCCTGCGCTACACCGCCGACACCGATGCGCTCCAGCAATTGCTCCAGTTCCTATATGCCGAGTGCTGCACGCGCAACAAGGCGCTGAGACCGGAAGAAATCACAGAATGCTGTCGATAAAAGGAGATTGCCATGAGCCCTACAGACATTAAGACAGTAGTCAAAGAGAAATACGGCGAGGCCGCCCTACGGGTGAAGAGCGGAGGCAGTTCCTGCTGCGGTGCGACTGCAAGCAATAGCTGCGCCGATCCGATCACTTCCAATCTTTATAACAGCGCGCAGACTGGCCAGATCCCCGAGGAAGCGCTGCTGGCTTCGCTAGGATGCGGCAATCCGACGGCGCTCGCCACGTTGAATGCCGGCGAGACGGTCCTCGATCTCGGCTCCGGCGGCGGAATCGACGTGCTGCTCTCGGCCAAGCGCGTCGGCCCCACAGGAAAAGCCTACGGCCTCGATATGACTGACGAGATGCTCGATCTTGCGAACGAAAACAAACGCAAGTCAGGGATTCACAACGTCGAATTCCTGAAAGGCGAGATCGAAAACATTCCCCTGCCCGACAATTCCGTCGACGTGGTGATTTCGAACTGCGTCATCAATCTCTCGGCTGACAAAGACCGTGTGCTGCGCGAGACCTTCCGCGTCCTCAAACCTGGCGGGCGCTTTGCCGTGTCGGACGTCGTCACTCGAGGCGAGATCGTTCCCGAGATCCGCAAGAACGTGCTTCTGTGGGTGGGATGTATCGCCGGCGCGCTTGACGAGAATGACTACCGCAATAAGCTTGCCGCCGCCGGATTCGAGCAAATCCAGATCGAGCCGACGCGAGTCTATCGCGTGGAAGATGCTCGCGAATTTCTGTCCGATCGCGACATCGATGTGGACGCGATCGCGCCGCAAGTGGATGGCAAGTTCATGAGTGCATTCGTGCGTGCGGTCAAACCTGGCAGCTAGGGTCAGCCACAATTGTCAATCGACGTCACCATGACTCCCCACTACAACGTTCTTTTCCTGTGCACAGGCAATTCGGCCCGTTCGATCATGGCTGAGGCAATCCTGAATTTCAAAGCCGGGCCGCAGTTCACCGCATATAGCGCCGGTAGTCGTCCAACAGGGACAGTGCGTCCTGAAGCCTTGCAACAACTTCAAGCAGCGAACATTCCGGTAAGTGAGTTGCGCAGCAAAAGCTGGGAGGAATTTTCCAAGCCTGACGCACCAAAGCTCGATTTTGTTTTCACCGTCTGTGATAACGCCGCCAATGAAGTTTGCCCTGTGTGGCCGGGTCAGCCGCTGACTGCGCATTGGGGCGTTCCTGATCCGGCCGCGGTTCGGGGCAGCGGAGCCGAAGTCGAGCGCGCGTTCCGTGACGCTTATTTCCTCCTAGACCGGAGGATCAGCTTGTTTCTTGCGCTGCCATTCAAGGCCCTCGACAATCTGGCGCTCAAGCGCGAACTCGATGACATTGGGATTGCTCGATGAACACCACCCGCCGCCTCAAGTTCCTCGATCGCTATCTCACCGCCTGGATTTTTTCCGCCATGGCGATCGGCGTTGCCGTTGGCTGGCTCGTCCCTGGCGTCGTGCCTTTTCTCAACCGTTTCAGCGTCGGCACAACTTCGATACCGATTGCGATCGGATTGATTGTGATGATGTACCCGCCGTTTACTAAAGTCCGCTACGAGGAACTGCCGGAAGTATTCCGGAACAAGAAGGTGCTCGGCCTTTCCCTGGTGCAGAACTGGGTCGTCGGCCCGCTCTTGATGTTTGCGCTGGCCGTCGTTTTTCTGCGGGGATATCCCGAATACATGGCCGGCCTCATCATGATCGGCCTGGCGCGGTGCATTGCCATGGTCATCGTGTGGAATGAACTCGCCAAAGGCGACACGGAGTACGCGGCGGGGTTGGTCGCCTTCAATTCGCTGTTTCAGGTCTTCTTCTATTCCCTCTACGCCTGGATATTCATTACGGTGCTTCCCGCAAAACTCGGCCTTCGGGGTGCTGTGGTCGACGTTTCCATCGCTCAGATTGCGAGAAGTGTTTTCATTTATCTTGGTATTCCTTGCCTGGCTGGGTTCGGAACTCGCGCACTGCTTGTGCGCGCCCGAGGACGGGAATGGTACGAACACGAGTTCATACCCCGCGTCAGTCCGTTGACGCTGATCGCCCTGCTGTCCACGATTGTTCTGATGTTTTCTCTGAAAGGAGAGTACATCGTTCGCCTGCCTCTGGATGTCCTGCGAATCGCCGCACCCCTGTTGATCTACTTCCTGTTGATGTTTCTGGTTTCGTTTTACATGGGCAGAAAGCTGGGCGCCGACTACTCGAAAACAACCACGCTGTCATTCACCGCGGCTTCCAATAATTTTGAACTCGCCATAGCCGTGGCGGTCTCGGTTTTTGGAATCAACTCGGGCGCAGCGTTCGCGGCAGTGATTGGTCCGCTGGTGGAAGTGCCGGTGATGATTGCGCTGGTGAATGTTGCCTTCTATTTCCAGCGCCAGTATTTTCCCGAGCCGCCCGCGAGCGCGCCGGCCTTTGTGTCCTTGATGAAATAGGGCGATATGGAATCATGAACTGCGCAGCTCATGATCCATCACGTCCACAGTTGCACGTCAGCGGTAGCAAATGATTGAATAGAGCAACTCGCTGAAGAGGACAGACCCCTCCGAGAGGTTCCCTGGAAACGGAAGCCGAGAATCACAGAACCGGCAGGCCGCAGTAGAGGGAAACGTCGCGCTACGATACAGCGGCAATCAAGCAGTCCGAGCCTTCGGAAAGCTGGATGGCACCGCCGCACTCGCGGTTCCAGCAATCACTCAGAGTCTGAGGAATTGTCATGGAACCGGGGAAAGCGCGAGTCTTCGTTCAATCACTTCCGAAATTCTCCAATGAAGAAGTCCTGCTGCGCGGATGGGTGCATCGCCTGCGCGTGCTCGGCAAAACCACCTTTCTCGTGCTCCGGGACTGCTCCGGGCAGGTGCAGTGCGTCGCTGCTTCCGATGCTCTGAAGGATTTGCGACTCAAGTCGGAAGATGCGGTCGAAATTCACGGCGGTGTCCGCGCTGACCAGCGCGCCGCTGGGGGATTCGAGGTCGACATCGCTTCGGCCACTGTTCTCAATCGTGCGGCCCAAACGCTGCCATTTACGGCATCTTCGCCAATCGAGTCGGTTGGAGCGGAGGCTCTGGTCGAATATCGTCCGCTGGCCCTGCGCAATCCCACAGTTGGAAACGTATTTCGCGTGCAGGCGTACGTGTTGAAAAAATTCCGGGAGTTCCTAAGTTCCGAACGCTTTACTGAAATCATCACCTCGAAGCTGGTCGCTTCGGGAACTGAAGGTGGGACCAACCTTTTCGAGCTGAAGTACTTCGACCGCGTGGCATACCTCGCGCAAAGCCCGCAGTTCTACAAAGAGCACGGGGTTGCCGGCTTCGAACGGGTTTACGAAACGGGTCACGTTTACCGCGCGGAACCGCACGCCACCAGCCGCCATTTGACCGAATACTACTCGCTCGACGTCGAATTCGGTTTCATCGATGGCCCTGAGGACGTAATTCAACTCGAGCGCGAGTTGCTGACCTACATTTTCAATGCACTGAATACCGAAATGCCGGACGTACTCGCGTCGTATCGCACGGAGCCTCTGCCTTCGATGCTGAACGTACCTTGCTGGGAGTTCTCTGCCTGCCTCGAAATGTTGCGCACGCAATTCCAGCGCACCGATCTTACCGACGATCTTGATCCCGAAGCGGAGCGACAGCTCTGCCAGCTTGCGGAAACAGAGACCGGTGTCCCCGCTGTCTTCGTACTCGGTTTTCCTCTCGCCGGACGCCCGTTCTATACGGCCCCGCGCGGGACGGCCGGCGCAGCCAACAGCTTCGACTTACTGTTCTGCGGAATCGAGATCACAACCGGCGGACAGCGGCTTCATCGTCGCGAAGATCTTGAATCAGCGCTGTGCACCCGGGGCATCGATCCTGCGGGATTTGAAAGTCACCTCAGGATGTTCGAGCTCGGCATGCCTCCCCATGGCGGCTTTGCCATCGGACTGGAACGGCTGACGGCGCAGATCCTCAAGCTTCCGAATGTGCGCCAGGCGGTGCTGTATCCGCGCGATCGATACAAGCTCACGCCCTGAGAAAGACGACCCAGCTCGGAACGGAAAGGACGGTCAAAAAGGTATGGCCCTCAGCGAAGATGCCGTACCTGCCGTGTCCTCTAGATTAAACACTTCTCGGATGGCCTCGATCACCAGCCCCGGCTGATCGATACTCCTTGCTACGGTTTTGCCGTAGGCTGCTCTTTGAGCGCGCTTGTGGGCGCGGTCGTAGGCTTTTCCTCTTCCGCTCGCATTGCGGCTTTGAAGCCGCGAATGCTTTCGCCCAATCCTTTGCCGAGTTCGGGAAGCTTCTTCGGCCCGAAAACCATCAGCGCGATTCCAAAGATGACCAACAAATGCATCGGTTGAAACAATCCTTCAAACATAGGTTCTCCTGAGGCCCAACAATAGATCACAAGTGAAAAAGGGCAGGCGCCGTGGTCTTGTTTTCCCACAGCACCTGCGGGGAGAATGCGAGTTCGTTCCCGTGACCGGTTAGAAGTTGATTTCTCCGCGCCGCGCCTCGTCGGCTTCCTTCGCCAGCTTAGTTACAAAGCTGAAGAAGTCCGGCTGTTGCCCGACGAACACATTCATGTCGACGAATCCCTGCAGTGCATTCTGAGCGGCATTCCTGGTGTCCGTGGGCCGAATGATCGAGCATACTCCGAGACTCTTGTTCAGGAATGCGGTCGGCTCGGGCATGATCAGGTTATTCTTGAGATCCTCGCCGACGGAATCTTTGGTCAGATCGGGGAAGAAGACCACGAACCCGGTGACTGGATCGACGATGTTACTCTTCGACGCAACTGCATTCCCGGCCTTGTCGTGCCAGGTCTGGAAGTGCATGATTTCCGTTCCGCCGATGCTGAGCAGGATGCGTAACACTTCCACGCTGGTCACGCGCTGCGCCAGCGACGGATACATGCTCGCTCCACCCACCTCGATGCTGGCAAAGTGAAATCCAGCGGTGTTGGCGATTGCCTGCAGGAAATCCGGATCGTTCAGATCGTCGTTGGAGCGCGGAACTCCAGGATGGGTGTCGACCAGAAGTGTAGGCACTGCCGGTGGGAACGTATCGCCGAGGTCGGGATTTCCCGTGCGGCTACGATAGCGCGTCCACCACGTGGTATCGACTTTCAACTGAGTCAACGTCGTGAGGCGGCCGATCTGGTTCGCGCCTGTCGCCTTGCTGCTCTCCAGCGTGCGGAATTTATTGAGACTCACTGGTTCCACGCCTTTCGAAACCAGGTAGTTGTTGATCCAGGTCTCGTGGCTCAGCTCGTCTTCCGTGTTGTCGCTGATGTACTGCGACATGTCGCCATCAAGCTGCAAAATGTCCCGAATGTAGGGCTGACTGCCACCAGTGGGCTGCGAAGGATATCCGGGAATCTGCTGGCTGGCGATCTTTTCGACCTCACCGTCCTGCGTTCCGGCGAACTCCGCATACTGCAACCACAGATCGGACTCGATGATTTCTGCCGCCGCCAGCCAGCGCAGAATCGCCGCATCGCCACGGGTGATGCGGCCATGCCGGTCTTCCGCTAAAGCCGTGGGAACGTTTTGCAAAAGAGCTGAGCCAGCGGTCACAGCAGCTCCTGCCACAACACTATTTTTGAGGAAAGAACGCCGATTAAAGTTTTTCTTCTTCGCGGAGGAGTCTTTCTCCGCAACCTGGATTGAATTCGAGGGTGTCTCTGACAAGTTTCCGGTCTTCATGGGTACAGTCTTTTTCCTTTTACCGAGATTAAGATCGGGGTGAGTCAGGGACCTCATCCACCAGAACGGATTCTAGGGAAGGCTGACGGCAGCGCTTGTCACGTCCTTGTCACACCATTGTCAGGGACTCGTCAAAGATTTGTCGGGAAGAAGTTAGACGCAGCGAATTCCCCAGTTATGCGGCCGCGATGTGATGTCGCCGACTAGACAAACACGACCGAAACGCGGGCGGGGTGCCCGCGCCGTACTAGGTAATGCTCACTTCCGTGTACGTTCCGTAGACCTGCCGCAGCGCGTCGCAGATTTCTCCGACAGTCGCATAAGCCCGCACTGCGTCGATGATGTACGGCATTGTATTCGCCGATGAAACATTGCCGTTTGAGCCGGCCTTCGCTTCCTGCCCGGCCGCTTTCTTCAGCGCGTTCAATTTGCGCTGCACGTCTTCGTTCGACCGGCGCGCCCGCAACGCCTTGAGCTTTGCGGACTGCTGCCGCGCCACGGTTTCATCGATGTACAAAGTCTGCGGCGACTCTTCCTCAATCGCAAATTCATTCACGCCGACAACAATCTTTTCTTTCGCTTCAACCGCGCGCTGGTATTGATACGCCGACTCGGCAATCTCCTTCTGCGGATATCCTCGCTCGATCGCCTTCACCATGCCTCCCATCGCATCGAGCTTGCCGAAATAATCGAAGGCGCCGTTTTCCATCTGGAGGGTCAGGGTTTCTAAGAAGTAGGACCCGCCAAGCGGATCTACCGTGTGCGTCACGCCCGACTCATACGCGATGATCTGCTGCGTGCGCAGCGCGATGCGCGCCGCATCTTCGGTCGGCAGGGCAAGCGCCTCGTCGTAAGCGTCGGTATGCAGCGACTGCGTTCCGCCCATCACCGCCGCCAGCGCCTGCAGCGCCACGCGCGCGATGTTGTTCATCGGCTGCTGCGCCGGCAACGACACTCCCGCCGTCTGCGTGTGAAAACGCATCAGCCATGTGCGCTCGTTCTTCGCCCCAAAACGCTCTTTCATCGTGCGATACCAGATCTTGCGCGCCGCGCGATACTTCGCGATCTCCTCGAAGAAATCGTTATGCGCATTGAAGAAGAAGCTCAGCCGCGGGCCGAACTCGTCCACATCCAGCCCGCGCCGCCGCGCCCACTCCACGTATTCCACGCCGTCGTAGAGCGTGAACGCCAGCTCCTGCAGCGCGGTCGATCCCGCTTCGCGAATGTGATATCCGCTGATCGAAATCGTGTTAAAGCGCGGCGTGAACTTCGATCCGAACTCGAAGGTGTCGACCACCAGCCGCATTGATGGCGCCGGCGGAAAAATGTATTCCTTCTGCGCGATATATTCTTTCAGGATGTCATTCTGAATCGTGCCAGAAATCTTTTTCCAATCTGCGCCCTGCTTTTCCGCCACCACCAGATACATCGCCCACAGCACCGAGGCCGGCGAATTGATGGTCATCGATACGGTCGTCTTTTCCAGATCGATGCCACCGAAAAGAATTTCCATGTCCTCGAGCGAATCGATGGCCACGCCGCACTTGCCCACTTCGCCTTCGCTCGCCGCATGATCGGAGTCATAGCCCATCAGCGTGGGCAGATCAAAAGCCACCGAAAGCCCGCTGCCGCCGTGTTCGAGCAGATACTTGTAGCGGCGGTTCGTCTCCTCCGGCGAAGCGAATCCGGAAAACTGCCGCATGGTGTAGAGCTTGCCGCGGTATCCGGTCGCGTGAATGCCGCGCGTGAAGGGCGGTTCGCCGGGATGTCCCAGATATTTTTCCGCCGACCAGTCCTCGGGCAGATCGGCTTGCGTGTAGAGCCGCCGGATCGGCACGCCCGAAATCGTCGTAAAGCGTGCCTGCCCGTGCTCGTCGACGTTGACGCCGGTCGCCGCCCCAATCGGCCGCTCTGGAGCCTTCTCCAGCGTGGGCGCGAGGGTCTTCTCCGCCCACTTCTTCTCGGCTTCAGAGGGATGTCGATTCTCGAAAACGTCCGCTATTGGATTCTCGGCAGTTCCCGCTTTCGCTGGCTTTTTATCCATGCAATCCCCAGTACTCCCTTGATGATAGGGAACGGCGCGGCGCGGGGCAAGCCAGGTTTGCGGGTATTTCTGAATGGGGGTCATCCTGAACGGTGCCACTCTTCAGGCGGAGTAAAGAGCCTGCCCTGAGGCGCCAGCCGAAGGAATCTCCCGTCAATACGGCCTTTGGCGTTAGCCAGTTCTTAAGACTGAGCCGTCCCTCTGACCCAATCATTGTCGCGAAACCCGTTCTTGTGCGAGAATGCCGCCGGAATCCTGGAGGCCTCCTCATGAAACGCTTTCTGACCGTTCTGGTTTGCGTGCTTGCCCTGACCCTCGCGGGTTTTGCCCAGCACAAAAAATCCGCCAAGAAGGCAGCCGCTGGCCCCGTTCCCGACAAAGCCTTGATGCAGAAGATTTGGGACGGCTGGGCCACGCTCAACACCGACAATGTGGCCAAGTATTACGCCAGCGGCCCGCACACCTTCTTCGACATCGCGCCGCTCAAGTACAACAGCTGGGAGGAATACGAAGCCGGCGTCAAGAAGAACGTCTTCGCTAACTACAAGAGCGCGAAGTTCACCTTGAACAATGATGCCGAAATCCATCCTCAGGGAGACGTAGTTTGGGGAACGGCTACCGTCAAAGACGAAATGACCACCAAAGGCGGCAAGGTCGAGATGGGCAACTTCCGCTGGACCGTGGTCTGGGAAAACGAAGACGGCAAGTGGCTGATCGTGCACGAGCACGTTTCCGCGCCCGCGCAGTGACAAACTTAGCCACGGATCTGCACGGATGACCACGGATCGAAAACACCGGCGTCATCCTGAGCGAAGCCGTTCTTCAGGCGGAGCGAAGGATCTCGCGCGCAGCATCCTGGATTATCGCGGAGAAGCAACGATCGCGCTGATCCCTGTCCGTGGCTAATACGCCTTCACGAAGAAGTAGACGGTCATCGCCGCGCCGACCAGAACGACGAACCAGCGGATCCACGCCTGCGGCACTTTTTGCGCGTAGTGCGCCGCCATATATCCGCCGATGATCGCGCCGGCAATCGTGACCGCGCCCTGCTTCCAATAGACCGCACGCGCCACGACGAAAGCGACGACGGCAACGCCGTTAATCACGAATCCCATCACGCTTTTCAGCCCGTTCATGGCGTGAATGTCGGTCATGCCAAGCGCGGCCAGCATGGCCAGCATGACGATCCCCATGCCTCCGCCAAAATATCCGCCATAAACGGCCACGCCCAACTGAAACGCCGTGGCCAGCATTAACGACGACGATGTCGCCTCGTGCTCGACGATCGACTTGCGCCCGCCCGCGATTTTTTTGCCGAAGGCAAACAGCAGCGTCGCGCCCAGCGTCAGCCAGGGCAGCACGCGCATGAAAGTGTGGGCCGGCGTCTTCAGCAGAAGCAACGCGCCCACCAGGCCACCGATCAGGCTGGCGGCAAGCAGAGGCACAAAAACGCGCTGCGGCACATCCACATGCTTGCGGTAGGCTCCGCCGCTCGCCGCTGCCGCCGTCCAGAGCGCGATGGTGTTGGTGGCGTTGGCTGGGATCGGCGGTACGCCGGTGAACAGCAGCGCGGGGAAGGCGACGAAACTTCCGCCCCCAGCCACCGCGTTGAGCGCGCCTCCGACAGCTCCCGCGGCAAAAAGAAAAATGGCGATCGCGAGCGTCAAGCAGATAGATGTATCAGAATGGCTTCCGATTGGATAGAGTTCGGGTTAGCTTCCGACAGAGACCCCTGAATCGCCGAGATCGCAGAACACGCCTAGAACTCCAGTTATTTGTCATTCCGAAGCGCAGCGAGGAATCTTGGTTTTGTATCATGCCTACCAGAAACGCCGTTTATGAAAAAAGCAGCCAACATCGCCGCCGAGATCAGGCGTGCGCTGCGAGAAGGCCGCTCATCGGAGCACGCCGACGGTGTGCAGCGGTTCTTCAAAGACAAGATCAAGTCGCATGGATGGTACACGGCCGACCTCCGTCGCGCTGCGCGGAAATTTCGCAAGCACATTCTGGCCGAGGGCGATTTCGATCTTCTGCTGCGCGTGGCCGACCAGCTTTTTCGCGGAGAAGTTCTCGAAGAAAAGATCGCCGCCGTTTTCCTGCTGGAGAAACTGCACGCACAGTGTGGCGATCGCGAGTTTATGCTGTTCCAGTCATGGCTCGACCGCATCGGCAGTTGGGCCGATCACGATGGGCTGGTGCATTATCTGATCGCGCCCATGATCGTCGCTAAACCAGCTCGCAAGAGACTGGTATTTCGCTGGGCCCAATCCACCAACCGTTGGCATCGTCGCGCGGCATGTGTGGCGCTGATTCAAGGCACGCGCCGGAAGATGTTCTTCCCCGAAGTCGTCCGGCTCTCGAACCTTCTTCTCCACGATGAGGATGACATGGTGCAGAAGGGATTGGGCTGGCTGCTGCGCGAGACGGCGAAATTCAATCCCCGGCCCACGGTTCCCTATCTCATGAAGATTCGATCTCGCGCCCCGCGCCCGGTGCTGCGGACAGCGTGCGAAACGCTGCCCGCAGATCTGAGAGAACGTGTCCTTGCTCTCAAGTAAGGCCAAGCTAAACACGTCACACGCCGCCCGTCATTTGTCGTTATTTGTCGGCCGAGCCTTTGAGATACAGCTCCGGATTGGCCTCGAACTGCTGCTTGTGCTCCTGGGTCATGAAGTAGTAAGTCTTGCCTTTGTAGACTGACGTAGGAGCGCTCTTAGGATCGACTTCCATCCCGCACACCGGACACACGGGATGCTGTTCGGATTGCGCATAGGGCTGAGCGTAAACCGAGTTGGACTCCGAGTTCATCCAGCCTTCGCCCTGATACTCCATGTCGAAGGCAGTTTGGCGGGCCGCCTCTCGACCGTAGTAGCGCTCGACGACACGGAGCGCGAGGTCGATCCCGGACGACAATCCTCCGGCCGTCGCGAGGTTCCCGGTTTCGACGAATCGCGCTCCGCGCTTCACCTGAATGTCAGGATATTTGTCGGCCAAGGTCGTATAGGCGCTGTGGTGCGTAGTCGCCGGCTTGCCGGAAAGCAATCCCGTGCTGGCGAGCGCGAACGCGCCAGTGCAGACCGACATGGTCAGGTCGTCGCTCTTCGTGACCTTGCGAACCCACTCTTTTGTTGCGGCACTTAAATCGCTCTGTGCGGGAATAACGAGAACCTTGGGTGTCGGGGCGTTCGCGATGCTGTAGTCGGGAACGATCTTCATTCCGCCGCTGGCATGAATCGGCCGGGTGGTTTCGCCGACGGTGTACAGATGAAACGGCATCTTCTGATTCGGCAGGTGGACGTCCTGAAATACTTCCCATGGACCGGTGAAGTCGATCATCACCGCGCCGTCGGAAATCAGGAATGCGACCGGAATGCTGCCCTCAGCCGGTGGGGTTAACGGGCTCGATGCCGGTTCCGACGCTTTGGGCTTAGGTGATTCGAGGGTCTCAGGTGCGGCAGGTGACTTGCAGGCAACAGAAAGAGTAATTGCCGTTATCGTGCCGTACACTGCGGCCGTCAGCAACCAGGTCTGTTTTTTCATCGAGAACTCCTATAGAAAATTTTCGCTTGTAGGGAAGCTCTGACTAAGTTCCTCTCTCGCTCTGTCATCCTGAGCGTAGCGCAGGACCCCATGCCAGCCGGCTCCAGTAGCGGCTTCGCAAGGAATTTCTTCCACTGCCCCCGTTTTGCTTCGCAGAGTTAATCCGACCTTCCTTGCAGCGAATCGTGCCCAGACGTTCAGTTCGGTCTTAGCCCGGTGAACCTCTCCCGGTACTCCATCGGTGGCACGTGGACCACACGCAGGAACGAGCGTCGCAGCGTTGTGATCGATCCGAAGCCGCAGTCACCGGCAATCTTCTCGAGCTTGTCGCGTGATTCTTCGAGGCGCCGTCGCGCCGCCTCGACGCGCAGTCGTTCGACGAAACGCGCCGGTGTGGTTCCCGTGTCTCTGAGAAAGGCTCGTGCAAAATTGCGTGCGCTCATCCCGGCGCGGGCGGCGAGCCGTTCGACCGGAAGGTCCTCTTCGATGTGCTCGACCACCCATCCGCGGATTTCCTGGATCTGCTTGCGGTCGGCAGCTTGCAACGCAAGAGCTGTACTGAACTGCGATTGGCCTCCAGCGCGGCGCAGATACAGCACCAGTTCGCGAGCCACTTCTAAGGCCAGTGGCGAGCCCAGATCTTCTTCCACCAACGCGAGGGCGAGATCCATGCCCGCCGTCACTCCGGCGGTGGTGTAGGTCTTGCCGTCGCGAATGTAGATCGGATCGGGATCGATCATGGCCGTGTGGCAGCGCTTGGCTAGCTCGTCGGCGTACTTCCAGTGCGTGGTGGCGCGTTTCCCTTCCAGGAGGCCGGCTGCCGCCAGCAGAAAAGCGCCGGTGCAGATGGAGCCGATGCGCCGCGTCCGCTGCGCGGATTTGCGCAACCAGGCCAGCAGTTCCTTATCGCGCGCGGCTTCATCCAGGCCGGAGCCACCCGCCACCAGCAAGGTGTCGATGGGACCTCGCAAGCTGCGAAACGTCTCGCTACCGGTAAGCAGCAAACCGCAGTTTGTCTTTACCGCTCTGCGGCGCGCTGTACTGGCCAGAACCACGTTGTACGGAGCTTCTGGGCCGGGATGCTCGCGCATATAGATCTCGGCCGCGCGAACGAACACCTGAAATGGACCGGCGACGTCGAGAATCTGCGTGTTCGGAGCCGCCAGAAAGACGATGGTTCTGGATCCGATCTCCGTCGGCAGCATTTTTTTCGTTCGCATGGCGAGATCGTATTGCGATCAGGGAATGGCAGCAAGGACAAAAGTGAGGCGTTTTCTGCCATCGGAGCGTTTGGCTCTGATGGGGATCATTCACGTTTCGGCATTCCAATGGGAGTGCCTTCGCGTTCTACGCATGAACATCCGCTACAATCCCTGCATGATTCTCCTGTCCCTTGGTATCGCCGCCGCCGGCGCGGTTGCTGCGGGATACCAATCCATGGCGCCGACCGGCCAATGGTACGGACGCACATTCACCGGACTGGCACGAGGATCACGGCAGATCGCGCTCACCTATGACGACGGACCCAACGATCCGCACACCTTGCGACTGCTGGAAGTGCTCGCGAAGCACAATGTCCGCGCAACTTTCTTTCTCATCGGCCGCTATGTACAGCAGCGTCCTGATATCGTGCGTGCTGTGGTTGCTGCCGGCCACATTATCGGGAACCACACTTACAATCATCCCCTGCTGATCTTCACGAGCGAATCCGAAATTCGCCGGGAGCTGTCCGATTGCCGCAGGGCAATCTCAGACGCGGCAGGGGAGCAGTCGAATCTGTTTCGCCCGCCCTTTGGCGGACGACGTCCCGCGGTGCTGCGCATCGCGCGGGAGATGGGACTCGAGCCCATCATGTGGAACGTCACGGGATACGATTGGAATGCGTCCCCGGCTGCCGTGATCGAGCAGAAAGTTGCGCGGCAGGTACGCGGAGGCGATGTCATCCTGCTGCACGATGGCGGCCACCGCGCCATGGGCGCCGACCGCGCGCAGACGGTGATTGCGACCGATCACCTGATCGCGCGCTATAAGTCGGAAGGCTATGCGATGGTGACGATTTCGCAGATGCTAACTAGCTCTTAGCTATTAGCTTTTGAACTCACCGGTGTTCTCGGCGAACTTTGCGTTCTCTGCGATTTGTGATTTTCTTCTCCGCTACCAGGAGCAACCCGCAAAGGCCGCGAAAAGAAATAGCCCGGCCCTGGATGACTGAATGCTGACGGCTGAGTGCTGAAGGCTCGTGTTCTCGCGACTCTTCCGAAAAGCGGGATGAGGAGAATCCGCCCGCTACGTCTCGATTCCCACGTAGCACACGCGTCCCACCAGATAGTCGGCGGCCGTCTTGCCCTCCTCCATGGTCATAACCTCAATGGGATACGCCTGATTGTGCGGGCGCAGGATGAGATGATTGCCGGCAACTTCCACATACTTCACGGTACAAGTTCCCTCTTTGGCCACGGCGTACATATTGAATTCGCCTTTGCGATACGGCTTGAGCGAGTTGTAATGCCGGTCAATCAAAAGAGTTGCGCCCGGCAGCAGGCGCGGATACATGCTCATGCCCTCGCGTCCATCGGCTTTGATCAGGACAAAACGTTCCCACTGCTCGCGGTCGCCTTCGACCTCAGCTTTGAGCTTACGCAGAAAACTTTTTTTGAATTTCAGGATTTCTTTCACATTCATGCTGGTGATCAAGGGCTGAGTAGCAGCGACGGCGCCATCGGCCAGTAAGACGTTCTCGAACTCATCGCCGCTGGGGGGCAGAATCGAGGCCCGCTTGTTGACCTCGGAGGGGTCGAGGAGATCGAGCACGGATAGGTGCTGGACGGCCAAGACTTTGTCCATGCCTTCCAGGCTTAACCCTCGTTTTTTGTTGAGGAAGTTGGAAATGTGCGCCTGCTTGAAACCGGTCTGCTGGGCCAGGCGAAGGCCGGTCAGATCGCCTTCTTCGATGCGCTCCCAGAGAGTTTTGCGGAGATTGTCTTGCAGGACTCGAAATCGCATGGGCGGAGTATAGCACGCCAACTATAGCAATTCGCTAATTAAAGAAGTTTTCCACAACCCCTTTGGTATATCAACCTTGACGATGATTATGCACTTGACACAGAAGCGAGTCTCACGTGAAAATTGCCCTGCCGTGACAGGGCGTACAGCTTTTTGCAAAGCGAAAGGAACGCGAAGATTGTAGAGGTACACGACTGGGAATCCGATCAGGTACTTCGGTTATCTATGTGGGGCGGGCGGAAGGTCGCAAAATTTTTCAGGTTGACTAACCGCTTGGTACTAGAGGAAACTCGGTATTCCCCCGTATTCTAAACAGTCGTAGGATCGACATTGCTGCGGTAGGGTTCAGATTGGCACCATTGGGACACGATATTCCCCAGTCACTGGATTGCAGTGGAGTTCACAGCGCATTTCAAGGTAATCAACAATTATGCACAATTCAGGATTGAAAAAATCCGAAAATAAGGGTGGGCAATCGCCCCGCACTACTGCCCGTTTGTCTGGCAAAACGGAAGACGCTCCCAAGAACGCTTCGCCGTCTGTGACCAAGGTTCCGACGAGCAGTCGTTCGGTGTCTTCTGGCTTCGTTTGGCTTACCAAAGCGTGTGAGCGGTGATACCCAGCCCACAGAAGTAGTTTCTCGTCAAACTGAGTGAACGAAATGAATCGCGCTTGCTCTTGCGCGTGGAAGTCGTTCGGCCCATTCATTACAATCTTGCCGTTTATGGCAAAGGGGACGAACTCTCCGTGCGGGACTATTTTCTTCAGCCAATTTCCATCGCGAACTGCGGGGCCAATCGGAGTTTTATTCTCCATGCCGATCCCCAGACAGACGTTCAGCCGCTTGCGTTTATCGAGCATGTGAACAGCGTATTTCCCTGACTGATCGGTGATTACATAGAGTTGGTGAATCAGTAAATCCCGGGGATCTATTTTAATCACCCGTTTCACGTTTGTGCCGTTAGTCCTGCGAGCTTTGTTTACGATGGTCTTGCCCGTGGACTCCTCCGCAAGGCTGAGTTTATGGGTTTTGAATTTCGGCACTTGGCGCTTGCCGATGGCCGAAACCTTATCTCGGTATAAGCGCCAAAGGGCCAACATTTCGTCATCTGTTTTAGGTGGATCGAAGACGCAATTTCTCAAGAAATGCATGGCTTCAAATTCAGTCATCCAGCCCAGTAGTAATTTGGCTTTAACAGTGTTCGGCATCCATCCTCATTGAAGAGCCTTCAACAGAAGAGATATAATGGCGGAGGGCGGGGGGCACTATCCCCATTCCTCTGAAGGAACACACCGCTTATAAAGCGGGTCTAGCAGCCTTCAGCTAGTTCGCCCTCCGTGTTTCGGTATTGAGAGGGCACCACGGCTCGATTCGCGTTTCCGGCCAAGGACGCTGCGAATCGGGCCTTCGTGTTATGGCTTCGCGCACGGTGCTTATAGTGATGCGCTCGACTAAATCTTTATCTTCATGGCTTATGCCTCTTTGAAGGCCGCTACTAGGATCTTGTGCCCATAAACGGCCGGAGTCTTGCCTGCTTTCTTTTTTACGATATTGATTTCTCCCTTCTCGCCTAACTTCGACAGAATGGCCGAAAGCTGATTGTCGCTAATGCCGCTGGACCTGTCTGGAAAGGCAGCATCCAAAACCTGTCTCACATCCTTCAAACTGAAATGCGCCAACGTGCAGGTTTTGACAGCTTCACGTACAGCATCGCGTTTGCTAATATCATGCGCCCATCCGCGCTTCGAGCCATCACCAGAGCCATTTCTATCTGAAATTGGAGTACCTCCGAACATCGCGAAGACTTTATCCAATGCGGCCAGCTCTTCGTTGTATTTTTCTTCGATAGCCTTCCGCATCTCCAAATAGTCAGCCCGTTTCATTCCGGCCATATGCGCCCCCCTCGTTTGGGAAAGATAAAGTTACCAGACTGTCATCTGTGAAATCAAGAGAGATTAGCTAATCTCTGCAACTCCATTCAAATTTCGCTTTCCATTTGCGGATGCTTAGATTAGTATTGCCGGACGGAGAGCGATATGGCGCTGTGGCGAAAGAAGCCCAAGAAGGGCGAGATGATTAAGCACACATGCGAGTGCAATTGTTGGCACTGTGACGTGGGAGCGCACGAACGATGTAATTCGCCGCTATGTAAAATGCCGAAATGGCAGGAAAGAAGAGAAGGTTAGCGTGCGAGCTGCTTCTGGGCGAATTGTCGAAATTGAAACTCGAACTCTTCCGGTGAATAAACACCCTTTTGTACCAAGAGGGTGTTCATGGCATATACGGTAGCGCGGAAACGATCCTCACGAGACAACCGTTCCATGGCCGACTCGAAGCTTGGCAGGTGCTGATTTCTTGCGGCATCTGTGGAAACTGGGACCGTTGCCATGAACGTAGAAAAAACCTTTCTCTAGTTCCGCAACCTTACTAGTTTCCCCAAAATCCGTCAATAGAATACTTCCGGTACGAACCATGTTAGACTCGCAAAAATGAAAGTCGAGAAGGCCAAATTCGATGCAGTGCTTGGCAGGCTGATCGCATCGCGGCCCGATAAACGCGCAGAAGTGCGCCCAGAAAAACGCCGAATACCTAGAAAGATTCGGAAGTCCTCGACTGGGCCCGCACGAAAGGCGTAAACGCGTTCTGTGCGATCAATTTCGCATACGGCAGGTGCTTGATTCCTGCCATTCGCGCCACAGTCTGTTCCCACATCTGCTGATCTTCCCGCCGATTGAATCGGTACGAGAACTCATTCAAATAGCGCTGTAGATGCTTTATCGAAAGCTGGTGATACGTGCCTATCACGGCGCGTTTCAGGAGCGAGAACGCATTCTCGACCGTGTTCGTGTGCACCTCGCCTTTGACGTATTCCTTGGCCGAGTGCCGGATTTTCGAGTGCTTGATGTTGTGGAATTTCGTCAGGCGGAAGTTGTAAGCTCCCGCGTCATCGGTGACGATGTGCTTGGTTCCCTTGTTGTCCACGTGCTGCGCGATGGCATCGTACAGCGTTCCGCCTTTGTTGTCGCGCACCTGAACGAGACGCAATGGGCCACCGCGCTGCCGGATGCCGAGAACCACATCTTTGTTTCGGAGCTTGCCCCTATGTCCGCGCTGCTTTCCGCCGATGTACGTTTCGTCAATTTCTACGGTGCCTGTAAGCTTTAGCCCCTCGGGATCGTCCATTGCCTCCCGAATGCGATGTGCCAGATACCATGCTGTGCGATAGTTGCACTTGAGATGGCGCTGAAGCTGTAGAGCGCTCATGCCCTTCTTTGCGTCTACCATGAGAGCGATAGCCATGTACCACTTGTCGAGCGGGAGATGCGATCCGTTGAAGATTGTTCCCGTTGTGGCAGAGAACTGAGCCTTGCAGGATGGCTCTAGGCACTGATAGAGCTTGGTGCGTTTGTTGTCGGTTTTCCGGCTCACGGCGCGTGTGATCCGCGAAATCTTGTCATTGCCACAAGTAATACAGCGAACGCCATTCGGCCAGCGTGCGGCTTCCAGATAGGCCAAGCACTGCTCTTCGGTTGCGAATGCCTTGGTGACTTCTATCAGCTTCATGGCTAGTTGCTCTCCGCGATTCGTCGCACTTGCTCCGTCAACTCAATCTGTCGCAGCATACGGATAAAGACAGCCGCACGCTCAACCGCATTTTCAGCGGGGAATCGACGGTTCCAGTCTAGGATCGCCTGAAGTTCGGCTCTGAGAATCACGAGCATGTGGAAAACTATACGCTTTACTTGATTCTGTGTCAAGTGCATAATCATCACCTTGACCTTGAAAATCGTGAGCTATACGATCGCGGCATTGTATAACTCGCTCGCTTACGGGATCAAGTCACGATTATGCATTTGACGCATCACTCGAAAAGCAGGGAAAATGATCCACAGCCGTGACAGGGATTTGCACCAACATTGGGGATTGACACACGAATCTGGAAACGGAATAGTGTGTCAGTGAATGGCGGAGGGTACGGGAGTCGAACCCGTAATGCCCTGTGAGAGGCAAGCGGATTTTAAGTCCGCTGGTCTTGACCGATGACCGAACCCTCCGCCTTCGCGGATTGGCTGGTACTGGCTGGGCATTGCGTTGCTTGAAATGCTCACCCGACAAAAAGCGCACGT